>NZ_CP199832.1:2730000-2823133 GCF_053571985.1 Clostridium sp. ETTB3 | reverse complement strand
TTAAGCTATCCTCCAAAAAAAGAAATTTTAAAAAGTTATTAACAGGTTATCAACAAAGTTATTAACAGAGACAAGCTGATGTTGATAAAGTGGATAAAGTTAATAACATATTCACAGGTAGATGTGGATAACTTAATTGCATTATAGTTATCCACAGTTTTAAATTTTATAAACATAGATATTATTGACAGCGAATAAATGCCCTATTTTTGATAATAATAACTACATAAATATATAGTTATTAAGAAATATTGAACAAGTTATACACAGATTAATCCACAAATGTGGATAAGTTAAGTTATTCACATATTTATTCACATGTATATTTAATAATAGCATAAAAGTTCACAAATTATCAATAAGTTATCCACAATTTTTAAACTGTGAATAAAATTATCAACAGTTTTGTACAAGTTAATTCATATTGACAGTAAAAAGGGAAATATATATAATGATAAGGTAACTTTAAATTGAGAAATATAGTTTTTACTATAAATAAATCACTCAAAGGGGGTGTATTTCGAATGTTCATGACATACCAACCAAAAAAGAGACAAAGAAAAAAAGAACATGGTTTTAGAAAAAGAATGAGCACTGCTTCAGGAAGAACTGTTCTTAAGAGAAGAAGACAAAAAGGTAGAAAAAAATTAACAGCATAAGGGCCGCACTTTGTGGCCTTTTTTCTGCAAGTGCAGGAATTTTAAGGAGAGTTTATTAAAACTTATGATATATAAATTAAGAAAAAACCAAGAATTTAGGCTTGTTTATAGAAGAGGAAAGTCTTATGCAAACAAGTTATTAGTTTTATATGTTTTTAATAATAAGAAAAATATTACTGAAGAAAATGAATTATATAATAAATTAGGTATTTCAGTAAGTAAAAAAGTTGGAAATAGTGTAGTTAGAAGTAGAAGTAAAAGACTTATATATGAAAGCTATAGGTTAAATGTTAATGACATTAAGCCGGGATATGATTTTGTTTTCGTAGCTAGAAGTGCTATAAATGAAAAAAAATATAGCGATGTAGAAGCAGCTATGATAAACTTATTGAAAAAGGCAGGAATATATTTGAAATGAAAAATTTGCTTTTAAAGTTTATAAAGCTATATCAAAAATATTATTCTCCTATGAGGCCTAGAAGATGTATATTTGTTCCTACATGCTCACAGTATGCAGTAGAAGCAATTACTAAATATGGTGTACTTAAAGGAGGATTTTTATCTATAATGAGAATTTTAAGGTGTAATCCTTTTAATAAAAATGGAGGATATGACCCTGTAAAATAAGGAGGCTATTAAAATGTGGAGTGCAATTGTAAATGTAATGACGAAAATGTTCGATGCTTTACATAGTTTAATTGTATCATTAGGGGTATCAGAGAATGCAGAAGGAGTTTCCTATGTATTAGCAATAGTTTTATTTACAGCAATAATAAGATTATTAATATTACCTCTTAATATCAAGGCAACAAAATCAAATGCAAAAATGCAAGAAATTCAACCAGAAATGCAAAAACTTCAAAAGAAGTATGCAAATGATCCTCAGAAGTTACAATTAGAAACTTCTAAATTAATGAAGGAAAATAATGTTAGTATGTTTGGTGGATGTTTACCATCATTATTACCATTACCTATATTATTTGCTTTATATGGAGTATTTAGAAATATACAAGCAACACCAGGAGCAGATACATCATTCTTATTTATTCCAGATATATTTGCTTATCCAAAAGGAATAGGATTTGTTTCTATAATTCTTGCTATATTAGCAGCGTTAAGTACGTATATTCCATCTCTATTATTAAGTAAATCAATGCCACAACAAGAAGGTGGTATGAATATGAGTACTATGAATATAGTGATGTCAGGTATGATGGGATTCATGGCTCTTCAATTTCAACCAATATTAATACTTTATTGGATCACTGGAGGAATAATTCAATTAATTCAAACATATTTCTTAAATTATCGTCCAGCTATGCAAAAGAAAAAAGTTAAAGAAGAGCAAGAAGCACAAGCTAAAATTCAAAAGGCTAAAAAAGCTACACCAAAAACTAAAAAGAGATAACTATCAATTTTATAGGTGGTGAAAAGGGTATGAAGACAATTGAAATGACTGGTAAAACAGTTGATGAGGCTTTAAAAAATGCATTAAATGAATTGAAGCTTACAAAGGAAGAAGTCGACATTGAGATAATTGATGAGGGTAGTAAGGGAATATTCAATTTAATAGGTAATAAACCTGCAAGAATTAAAATAACTAAAAAGAAAAGTGCCATAGATGAAGTTGAAAAGTTTTTAACAGATGTATTAAAATCTATGGATATAAAAGCTAAAATTAATATTAAAGAAGAAAATGATATTATAAATGTTAATTTAAGTGGTGAAAAAATGGGATTAATAATAGGTTATAGGGGGGAAACCTTAGATTCACTTCAATATTTATTATCTTTAGTAGTAAACAAAAATCATAACAATATTTATAAGAAAGTTGTGTTAGATGTTGAAAACTATAGAAAAA
The DNA here is from genome assembly GCF_053571985.1 of Clostridium sp. ETTB3. Classification (NCBI taxonomy): domain Bacteria; kingdom Bacillati; phylum Bacillota; class Clostridia; order Eubacteriales; family Clostridiaceae; genus Clostridium; species Clostridium sp. ETTB3. The sequence continues at coordinate 2,820,613 of NZ_CP199832.1, read as the reverse complement.
AGAGAGAAGAAACCTTAATAAAAGTTGCTCAAAAGGTTGCTTATAAGGTAAGAAAATCTAAAAGGCCATATAAATTAGAACCTATGAATCCATATGAAAGAAGAATTATTCATTCTACATTGCAAGAATTTAATGATATTATAACTTACAGTGAAGGTGAAGAACCTTTTAGAAGAGTAATAATAAGTTTAAAAAAATAATAAGAGAAGACCAATTTTGGTCTTCTCTTATTATTTTTTATAATTTTGACTTATATAAAATAGTTATGTAAAATGAATAATAGCGAAAATAGGGCATAATAATTAAAAAAACGGAAAATCCGGAGGACTAATAAATGAAAGAATTTGATACAATATGTGCCATAGCTACTGCTTTAGGTGAAGGTGGTATTGCAATTATTAGAATATCAGGAGATAAAGCATTAGATATAGCATCAAAGATATTTAAACCTAAAAGCAATGATGATATTAAAAATATGAAATCTTATACTATGAAGTATGGACATATTTATGATGTAGAAACTAATGAACTTATTGATGAAGTAATTATTAGTTTTATGAAGGGACCTAAAAGTTTTACAGCAGAAGATACAATAGAAATTAATTGCCATGGTGGAGTTGTTTCAACTAATAAAGTTTTAGAAACAGTAATAAAAGCTGGGGCAAGACTAGCTGAACCAGGAGAATTTACAAAAAGAGCTTTTTTAAATGGTAGAATTGATTTATCTCAAGCTGAAGCTGTTATGGATATAATAACGGCTAAAACTGATTTAGCAATGAAATCAGCATTAATGCAAAGTAATGGATATTTATCAAGAGAAATTAATAAGTTAAGAGAATATATGCTTAACATATTAGCATTAGTTGAATTTGCAGTAGATTTTACTGAAGATGATGAAGAAATAGACCCAAGTATTCCATTAAAAGTTGCCGAAAGCTTAGAAAAATCTATAAATGAAATGAATTCACTTCTTAAAAGTGCAGATGAAGGAAAATTAATTAGAGAAGGATTAAGTTTAGCAATTGTAGGTAAGCCTAATGTAGGAAAATCATCTTTATTAAATGCATTGTTAAGACAAAAAAGAGCAATAGTAACTGATATTGCAGGAACAACAAGAGATATAATTGAAGAGTACATAAATTTAGATGGAATTCCAGTTAAAATAATAGATACAGCAGGAATTAGAGAAACTGAAGATATTGTAGAAAAAATTGGAGTTGAAAGATCAAGAGAAAAGATTCAAGAAGCTGATTTAGTATTATTAGTTTTAGATTCATCAAGAGAATTAGATGATGAAGATAAAGAAATTATTGATTCTGTTGGCGATAAAAAATGTGTAGTTATATTAAATAAGATAGATTTAGAATCAAAAATAGATGAAAACATAATAAGTAATTTTGATAACATAATAAAAATATCAGCTAAAGAAGAAATTGGATTAGGAGATTTAAAAAATACTATAAAAGATTTATTCTTTAGTGGAAAAATTGATACAGAAAGTCTAATTATATCTAATTCAAGACATAAGCAAGCTTTATTTAGAGCATTAGAAAATGCTGAAATGGCATTAAGTAAAGTAAGAATGAATGAATATTTAGATTTAATATCTATTTTTGTAACTTCAGCATTACGAGCTTTAAATGAAATTACTGGTGATGAATTAGAAGAGGACTTAGTAAATAAGATATTTGGAGATTTCTGTGTCGGAAAGTAGGAGTGAAAAAATGATATATAATGCAGGAGAATACGACGTAGTTGTAGTTGGTGCAGGTCATGCAGGTTGTGAAGCAGGGTTAGCAACAGCAAGAATGGGGTTAAAAACATTAGTATGTACAATAAACCTAGATGCAATTGGATTAATGCCATGTAATCCTAACATAGGAGGAACAGCTAAGGGGCACTTAGTAAGAGAAGTTGATGCACTTGGTGGTGAAATGGGAATTAATATAGATGAAACATTTATTCAATCAAGAATGCTTAATACATCAAAGGGGCCAGCAGTACATTCATTAAGAGCACAAGCTGATAGAAAAAAATATCAAAATAGAATGAAGAATATTTTAGAAAGTGAAGAAAACCTTGAGGTAAGACAGCTTGAAGTTATTGATGTTGAAGTTAAGGATGGAAAAGTTGTTGGTGTTTTAACTAAAAATGGAGCATTCTTCAATTGTAAGTCAGTTATCTTAACAACAGGTACATATTTAAGAGCAAAAGTAATAATTGGAGATGCAATTTATAATAGTGGTCCAAATGGTTTAGCACCAGCTAATGAATTAACTCAACACTTAATGGATCTTGGAATAGAAATGAGAAGATTTAAAACTGGTACGCCAGCAAGAATCAATAGAAAATCAGTAGATTTTTCAAAAATGATAGAACAACCTGGTGATGAAAAAATAGTACCATTTTCATTTATGAATGATAAGTTAGAAAGAGAGCAAGTTTCATGTTGGTTAACTTATACTAATGAAGAAACACATAATATTATAAAAGAAAATATAGGAAGATCACCATTATATAATGGAAGTATTGAAGGGGTAGGTCCTAGATATTGTCCATCTATAGAAGATAAGATTATGAAATTCCCAGATAAGAATAGACATCAAATATTTATTGAACCAGAAGGTGAAGATACCTTAGAAATGTATGTTGGTGGAATGTCATCATCATTACCAGAAGATGTTCAAATTAAGATGTATAGAACATTAGAAGGACTTGAAAATGTAGAATTTTTAAGAACTGCTTATGCAATTGAATATGATTCAATTAATCCAATGCAATTAAAACCAACATTAGAGTTTAAAACTATAGAAGGCTTATATGGAGCTGGTCAGTTAAATGGAAGTTCTGGATATGAAGAAGCTGCTGCACAAGGATTAGTTGCAGGAATTAATGCAGCATTAAAAATTAAAGGTGAAGAGCCAATGATATTAACTCGTTCTGATGCATATATTGGAGTTTTAATTGATGATTTAGTTACAAAGGGAACAAATGAACCTTATAGAATGATGACATCTAGAGCTGAATATAGATTGTTATTAAGACAAGATAATGCAGACTTTAGATTAACTGAAATAGGAAGAAGAGTTGGGTTAGTTACAGATGCAAGATACAATAGATTCTTAACTAGAAAAGCTAATATAGAAAATGAAGTTGAGAGATTAAAGAACTTACAAATAACTAATAAAAAAGAAAATAATGAATTTTTAGTTAGTCTTAATTCAACAGAATTAAAGAAGCCTATAAGTATGTATGAATTAGTTAAGAGACCTGAATTGGATTATTTTATGTTAGCTCCTTTAGATTTAGAAAGGCCTAATTATACAGATGATATTGGAGAGCAAGTAAATATTATAGCAAAGTATGAAGGATATATAGCTAGCCAATTAGATCAAGTAAAGCAATTCAAAAAATTTGAAAAAAAATTATTGCCTGAAAATATAGATTATAATGATGTAAAAGGATTAAGAGTTGAAGCAATTCAAAAATTAAGTGCAATAAGACCTGTTAGTATAGGTCAGGCTTCAAGAATATCAGGAGTTTCACCAGCTGATATATCTGTATTACTTATTTATTTAGAACATCAATATAAGAAGAAGAATCAGGAGGGATAACATGAAATTTTTTGATTTAATGAAAAGAGCTGTAAATGAAGCAGGTTTAGAATTAACAGAATTACAATATGAGCAATTTATAAAATATATGAGACTTCTTCAAGAGTGGAATGAAAAAATTAATTTAACAGCTATTACAGATGATGAGGAAGTTATAAAAAAGCATTTTATAGATTGTATTAAGGCTTTTAAATCAGATGCTATAAAAAATGCTAAAACAATAATAGATGTTGGAACTGGAGCTGGTTTCCCAGGATTACCAATAGCAATAATGAATCCTAATGTTAAAGTAACCCTTTTAGATTCATTAAATAAGAGAATTAATTATTTAAATACAGTTGTAAGAGAACTTGGATTGAAGAATGTTACAACTATTCATTCAAGAGCAGAAGATGGAGCAAGAAAACCAGAATTAAGAGAAAAATTTGATGTTGCAACATCAAGAGCTGTAGCTAATATGGCAGTTTTATCTGAATATTGTATGCCATATGTAAAGAAAGATGGATATTTTGTAGCATTAAAGGGTCCATCTGTTGATGAAGAACTTAAAAATGCAACTAATGCAATTAAGACATTAGGTGGAGAACTTAAAGAAATAATAGAAGTTTCTATAGAAGAAACAGATCTTAAGCATAATATAGTTGAAGTTAAAAAATTAAACCCATGTTCTAAGACTTATCCAAGAAAAGCTGGAACAATTACTAAAAAACCGTTATAAAAATAAATTATTATATTGTAAAAGGTTTTAAACGTTTATTAGTAAGCTTATTATTTTAACAATAGAATTTAAAATAAACTTTATATGAAAATAGGATAGGCTAATTAATAAATTATTAGGAATTATTGTACACAAATGAATAAAGAAATAATAAATTCTCGATACATATCAATCAAGAAAATTTTTAATGAAGAAGATTTAATTTAATATTCCAAGTGAATATAAGCTTGAAGATGAGTATGAATTTATTGAAATAACTGTTTCTATTCCTAAAAATAAATAAAATTTTAAAAGGGGCTGTCGCACTAAAACTTTTATACACAATATATTGTTTTAAAAAATAAAAATTAATACAATATATTGTAGTATTTATTCTTAATGCGACATCCCCCATTTTATATAATTAATGTTTCACGTGAAACATTAATTATATAAATTTAACTTTATTTTTAGTAAGTCTATCTTTAACTATTAACGGAAAATATATATAATATAAATATGGGAAGGGGGTGGAGTCCTTAAAGAGGACTTTTTATCAATGAAAAAAATTTGTATTTTTAATCAAAAAGGTGGAGTTGGAAAAACTACTACTAATATAAATTTATGTGCTTTTCTTGCTATGGAAGGATATAAAGTATTAACAATAGATATAGATCCACAGGGAAATACTACTAGTGGATTAGGCTTAGATAAGAGAAATTTAGAAGTTTCAATGTATGATGTTTTAACAAATAATGCTTCATTAGAACAAGTTATTATAAAGAGTGAATTAATTCCTAATTTATACATAGCCCCATCTACTATGGAGTTAGCTGGTGCAGAAGTTGAAATTATAGGTATAAAAGATAGAGAAACTATACTTTTAAGAGAAATATCTAAAATAAAAGATCAATATGATTTTATATTTATAGACTGTCCACCATCATTAGGAGTTTTAACTATAAATGCGTTAACAGCTGTTGATTCTGTATTAATTCCTATTCAATGTGAATTTTATGCATTAGAAGGTGTTGGACAACTAATTAATACAATTCAATTAGTTAAAAAATCATTAAATAAGTCATTGGATATAGAAGGTGTATTAATGACTATGTATGATTATAGAACTAACTTAAGCAATGAAGTGTATGATGAGGCAAAAAAATTCTTTAATGATAAAGTATATGATGCAACTATTGCAAGAAACATAAGGTTAGCAGAAGCACCAAGCTTTGGGTTACCAATAATGCTTTATGATGATAAATGTAAAGGTGCTATAGCATATAAGAAATTTGCTAAAGAATTTTTAAGTAAGCAATAGAAAGGGTGAAAATTATGAGTAAAAAGTTTGGATTAGGTAAAGGGCTAAATGCTCTTATACCTGAAGATACTGTAATTTTAGAACCTAAAAAAGGTAAAGATAAAAATGATGATAATGGATATTCTTTAATTGATATTAATTTAATTAAGAGTAATGAAAGTCAGCCAAGAAAATCATTTGATGATGAAAAAATCATGGAACTTGCTGAATCTATAAAGAGTAATGGAATTATTCAACCATTAATTTTAAGAAAAGATAAAGATGAGTATATAATTGTTGCTGGAGAAAGAAGATGGAGAGCAGCAAAATATATAGGAATAAAAGAAATACCATCTGTAATAATGGATTTAACAGAAAAACAAATACTAGAAATATCATTAATTGAAAATATTCAAAGGGAAGATTTAAATTCTATAGAAGAAGCTATAGCATATAAAAAGCTTATAAGTGATTTTGATTTAACTCAGGAACAATTAAGTAAAAGAATAGGAAAATCACGTGTTGCAATAACTAATACTATGAGATTATTAAATCTAAGTGAGGATGTTCAACAATATATTATTGAAGGAGTTATTTCAGAAGGGCATGGAAGAGCGTTATTAGCTATTACAGATAGTAAACTTCAATGTGAATTAGCACAAAATGTTATTGATGATAAATTATCAGTAAGAGAATTAGAATTTTTAATAAGAAAACTAAAAACTAAATCAGAAGCAAGCAAAAGTAAAGCCAAAAAGGAAACTAACCCATATTATAAGGAAGTTATAGAAAAGTTAGAAAATTACTTTGGTACTAAAGTTAATGTAACTAATAAAAATAATAAGGGTAAGATTGAAATTGAATACTACTCAGAGGAAGATTTACAAAGAATTCTAGAAATAATTAATTTATAAATGTTTCACGTGAAACATTTTGAAGGGAAGTAGCAAAGGATGAACAAAATAATAGAAATAATCAGTCAATATTCAATCTTTATAGTTATAGGATTAATAATAATAACTGTATTGTTATTAATAATGAATTTAATATTATTATCATCTGTAAATAAGCTTGAAAAGAAATATAGAAAGATGATGAGGGGAGTTAATAATAAAAACTTAGAGGAAGTTATTAATGATAATTTAGATAACATTGAAAAAGCACTTGAAAAATCAGAAATGGCAATGAATGAATGTAAGAATCTTTCTGAAGAAATGAAAGGGTGTGTAAATAAAATTGCTATAATGAGATATAAAGCTTTTGAGGATATTGGAAGTGATTTAAGTTTTTCAGTAGCAATATTAGATTCATTTAATGATGGTGTTATTATAACAGGAATATATTCTAGGCATGATAGCACAACTTATGCAAAGCCTATTGATAAGGGAATATCAAGATATGATTTATCAGAAGAAGAAATTCATGTATTAAATGAAGCAATAAATAGTAAAAATTAAAAAATGACATAGTTATAATAAAAAAATTTATTATGGCTATGTCATTTTATATTTAGATATTAATCATAAGATAATAAAGTATTATCTGAGATACATTTATTTATAAAATATTTAATTCCGTTAGATATACAATCAGCTAATGACATGACAACAAATAATCTAGTATTTTGAAGCATCATGAAATCTAAGCTTCCAGAAATATTAACAACGCCTTTTATATTCATTTCTCCTACTTCAGGTAAGTTTTTATTTAAAGCTAAACCAGGATGCAATGGTAAGTCTTCAATAAATATTTTGCCAATTTGCTGTACATCACCTAAGGAGGCATCTATTCCAATGATAAATGGATTTTTAAAATTACATTTAATTTTATTTAATATTTCTACTAAATTAACTGAATGAATAGGATATTCTAATGAACCATAAATATAAATATTTTTTTGAGATAAATCCTTTAATTTATATCCAATTAATGGTCCTAAAGAATCTCCAGTTGCACGGTCAGTACCTATACATAAAAATATTATAGGACGATTTTGAGATTTAATATCTTTTAATTTTATATATAAATAATCACCTAGTTCTGAATGAGAATTAGGTGATAATGAATCTAATGTAAAGCAATCATTCATATCAATACCCTCCTATTGAAAGTATCGACAATAATAATGGAACATATACATTATAATAATATTATTTATAAATATTATTTATTTTATTTAAACAATCTAAGGTATATTTAATTTCTTCAGTTGTATTAAAATAACCAACGCTTAATCTAACAGTACCATTTGGAAAAGTTCCTATTGTTTTATGAGCAAGTGGTGCACAATGTAATCCACTTCTGTTACTAATATTAAATTCAGAATCTAAAATATAAGATAATTCACTTACATCAAGTTTTGAGTGAGTTATAGAAACACAAGATGTAGAAAGTGATCTATCTAAAGTACCAATAATATTATAATTTGGAATATTTAATAATCCAGAAATTAAATATGATCTTAAATAACTGTTATGTTCATAAATTGTATTTAAGCCTTCATTATTTATAAATTTAATTGCTTCATTAAGTCCTATAATTCCAGGAATATTTAGTGTTCCAGATTCAAATTTATCAGGTAAAAAATCAGGTTGAGTTAATGAATGAGATAAACTCCCTGTACCACCTAAAATTGTAGGTGTACAAATTTCATTTAATTTATTATTAATTATAAAACCTCCAATACCTTGAGGACCTAAAAGGCTTTTATGGCCAGTAAAGGCTAATGCATCTAAGAAAAATTCCTCAAAATCTATATCAAGAACACCAGCACTTTGTGCACTATCTAATATAAAGAAAATGTTATTTTCTTTACATAGTTTACCTATATCTTTAATTGGTTGAATAGAGCCAGTTACATTTGATGCATGTGTGATTATTATTAGTTTGGTATTAGGTTTAATAAGGGATTTTATTGAATTTATATCAACTAATCCTTGAGAATTAGCTTGTGCAATATCTAATTTTATATTTAAATTTTGAGAAAGATTATATAGTGGACGAATTACTGCATTATGTTCCATTGATGAAGTTATTATATGATCTCCATCTTTAATAATTCCATTAATTAAAATGTTTAAAGATGATGTAATATTATTAGTGAAAATTACGTTTTCTGTCTTTTTAAAATTAAAAAAGTCACAAATTTCATTTCTAGTATCATATAAAATTCTATTAGCTTCTAATGATTTTTCATGGTTAGACCTTCCAGGATTGCCTCCATTATTAATTAAATAATTATATATTGAATCAGCTACAGCTTTAGGTTTAGGAAAAGATGTGCTTCCATTGTCTAAATAAACTTTCATATATTACTCCTTTAATTTTAATTACAACAAATATATGTATTATAATAAATATGCTCAAATATTATAATAAAATAAATAAAATTGCAACAAAATCTAGGGAAAATATGTAAAAATATATTAATATATTAAATATTTATAAAAATAAAAAAAACGTTATAATATAATTAAATATATTAATATTAAGGAGGAAGATGAATGAATTACTATATAATAGTATTTAAAAATACACATGATGCTATGACTGCTGATAAAAAGTTAGCTATGAAAAATTACAAGTTTAGGATTATGCCAACTCCAACATTAATTACTCAAAGTTGTGGAATTTGTGTAAGAATTGAAAATGATGATGAAATAAATTCAATAATTGAAAATAAAGAAATTGAATTTAAAAATATATATAAACGAAATGAAACAGAATATATATTAATTAAATAGAATAAAAGAGGTACAAAAATGTATGCATTTACAAACTGGATTTATTCAGGCAGAAAGTTATTTGAATTTTTTGTTAAAAAAATAAATTTAGACTTAATAATACAAAAGGCTATAGTATTTATTTTTATAGCTGTTTTAATGTATTTTTCAATTAAAATAGGAAATAAATTAATTAATAAGTTTGTTGATAAGCAAGTACAAAGTAAAATGGCTTTTTCATTAGATCCGCAAAAGGCCATAACAATTGGTGGAGTACTTAAAAGTATATTAAAATATAGTGTATATATTATAGGAATAGCAACGATGTTATATGATATATTAACTAAAATACCTGTAGCATTAGTTAGTATTGGAGGCTTTGCAATTGGTATTGGAGCACAAAGTCTTGTTAAGGATATTATTAATGGTTTTTTTATTTTATTTGAAGATCAATATGGAATAGGTGATCATGTAACAATTGGAAAATTTCAAGGGATAGTTGAGAGTATTGGAATAAGAACAACTAATTTAAGAGATTTTACAGGAGACTTACATTTGATTCCAAATGGTTCTGTTTTAGAAGTAACTAATCATTCTAGAGGAAATATTAGATTTATAGTAGATGTTGAAATTGCATATGAAGAAAATATTGATGAAACTATAGAGTTAATTAAAAAAGTTAATAAGAAATTTCAAGAAAAACATGAAGATAAAATTAGGGGAGATATAAAGGTATTAGGAGTAAATTCTTTAAATTCTTCAGGCGTTACAATTAGAGTAATTGGAATGGCAGTGCCACTAAGTCAATGGGAAATGGAAAGGGAATTAAGAAAAGAAATAAAAATAGAATTAGATAATGTAGGAATAGAAATTCCATATCCAAAGACTAAAATAATAAAAAATGATTAATTTTAAATAATATAAAAATTTAAGTGAAAAAGAATTGCAACTTGTCACTAACAAAAGGGGGAAGTATTATGATTGAAACATTTGATTTAGGAGATATTGTTCAAATGAAAAAGCAGCATCCTTGTGGAAGTAAGGAATTTGAAGTAATTAGACTAGGCGCAGATATTAAAATAAAATGTGTGGGATGTGGGAGAATTGTCATGATACCACGATCAAAATTCCAAAAAGATGCAAAAAAGGTCATTAAAACAAGTAATTGAAATAAAAATACTTGAAAAGTATAAAATAAAATGATAAAATTTTAAATTGTAATCCCTGCTACATTTAAATGTAGCCGTAAAGTCCAAAGGAGGTGAAAATGATGAGAAAGTACGAAACTATATTTATATTACACCCATCATTTGATGAAGAAGCTGTTAAAGCTAACATTGAAAAGTTCCAAGGTGTTATAGAAAACGGTGGAGGAAAAGTTGAAAATGTTGATTTCTGGGGTAAGAGAAAGCTTGCTTACGAAATAAACAAAGTTAACGAAGGTTACTATACTTTAATTAACTTCGAAGCTAATCCTGAATTACCAAAAGAATTAGACAGAGTTTTCAGAATTACTGATGGTGTTATAAGACACATAATCGTTAAAAACGAAGCGTAAGAGGTGTATTTGAATGAATAAAGTTATACTTATTGGTAGACTTACAAAAGATCCAGAATTAAGATATGCAGCTGGTAGCGGTACTGCAGTTTGTAGATTTACTGTTGCTATAAACAGACAATTTAAAAAAGATGAAACAGACTTTATAAATTGTGTAGCATTTGGAAAAACTGGAGAAACAATTACACAATACCTTACAAAGGGTAGACAAATAGCTGTTACTGGAAGTATAAGAACAGGTAGTTATGATGCTCAAGATGGAACAAAAAGATACACTACTGATGTAGCTGTTGAAAGTTTCGAGTTCATAGGTTCTGCTAATGACGGTGGTAGCAATTCATACTCAAGAAATTCTGATAATTCAACATGGGGTGCTCCAACAGAAGGTCCTGATATGGGATTTGGAGATATGACTCCAGTAGATGATGGTGATATGCCATTTTAATAAAGTCTAATTATTTTATAAGGAGGGAAACATCATGAGAGAGATGAAAAGATCTGGAAAAATGAGAAGATCTAAGAGAAAAGTATGTGCTTTCTGTGTAGATAAAGCTGAATCAATAGATTACAAAGATATCAACAGACTAAGAAAGTTTGTTACAGAAAGAGGTAAGATTCTTCCAAGAAGAATCTCTGGTACTTGCGCTAAGCATCAAAGACAATTAACTGATGCTATCAAGAGATCAAGAAACATAGCTTTATTACCATTCACAACTGAATAGTAATTAGTTTATTAGGGGATGTCGCATTAAGAATAAATACTACAATATATTGTGTTGATTTTTATTTTTTTAAACAATATATTGTGTATAAAATTTTTAGTGCGACAGCCCCTTTTATTTTTATATTATAAAAAAATTACATAATTTGTAATAGGTTTGCCTATTTAGTTGCATTAATAACGAAAAATAATTAAAATATAAATACAAGGTATAAATAGGGGTGAGAGTTCAATGAAGAAAAAAGAAGAGCTAAATATTATGGCAAACATAAAAATTATAGAGGAACTTAAAGCAAATTTGTTGTGCATTATAGGCGAGTTTTTTTCATTATTAACAAGAGGAACAAATGTTGCAAAAGATTCTATATTAAATTGTATAGCAGGAGCTATTTTAATTTTATACGTTTTAGCACAAAAGTTAGGGTATAGCTGTAATGAAGTAGATGATGAATTGAGAAAAAAATTAAAATTAGGTATAGCTGAAGAGCATGAATATGAAAAAGAGGGAAGAAGTTTAACAAAGCTTCAAAATCATATTAAGGGGCGTTATTAATATAAAATTTAGGAGGCTTTTATGAAACAAAAGCTCAAAATTTACAGGTCTTTATTAATATTAATTGTAGTAATTATTTTTACAATAATACTGTATTATTTTCGATACTTTTATTTAGCAAGCACAATATTAATTGTATATCTAGCTTTTAAGGAATATTTGAATATTGAGAATGAAATACAAAATGAAAAGATGAATACTTTAACTGATGAAATTAAGGCAAATATAAATGATAATATTTCAAATATGTCATATCCAATAGCTTTAATTGATAATGAAGGAAATATATTGTGGGCTAATAAGAGATTAAAGGAAGAGCTAAATTTATTAGATTTACAGGAGCAAAATATACTTAGTATAGGAAGAAATCTTGATTTGCATAAATTATTAAAATGTGATAAAGATTTAGGTCAAAGAGTAAAGATAAAAGATACATTTTACAGTATATATGCTAATAATATAAGTGGTGAAAATATTAAATATAATGAAGCAAAGTATTTAGTATATTTTAATGAAGTAAGCAATTTAAGAGATTTATATTCAACAAGAGAGAGCATAATGTTAATAGAGGTAGATAATTTATCAGAGGCATTAGAAAGAACTGATGAAGCAAATAGACCTATGCTTGCAGCTGAAGTAGAAAAAGCAATTAATTCTTATAGTAAGAAATTAAAAGCTATGATTATTAAATATGAATATAATAAATATTGTTTATCAGTACAAGATAAATATATAAATGATGAAATTAATTGTAAGTTTAATATTTTAGATGAAATTTCTAATATAGATAGGGGAAATAAGTTAGAAGTTACTTTAAGTATTGGAATTGGTAGGGGTGGAGATAATCCACAAGAAAACTACAATAATGCTATGACTGCAAGAGAATTAGCATTAGGTAGGGGTGGAGATCAGGCAGTTATTAAAAATAATGAAAAAATAACTTTCTTTGGTGGAAATACTCGTGAATTAGAAAAAAGAACTAGAGTAAGAGCAAGAGTAATTGCACAAGCTTTAAGAGAATTGATATTTGAAAGCAGCAATATATTTATTATGGGACATAAAAATCCTGATATGGATTCATTGGGAGCATCTATAGGGCTATGGTCATCTATAAGGCAGTTGGGGAAAAATTGTAACATAATAATAGATAATGATATAACTGCAATTGATTATTATATGACAAAATTAAAAAAAGATGATAAATATGATAATTTATTTATATCTAGTGAGGAAGCTGAAAAAAATATTAATGATAAAACTTTATTAATTATAGTAGATGTGCATAATAAAGGGTATGTAAATAATTTAGATATTGTGGAAAGAATTAATAGAAAGATAATAATAGATCATCATAGAAGAAGTCCAGATATAATAGAGGGAGCATTATTAAATTATATTGAAGTATATGCATCATCAACTTCAGAAATGGTAACAGAATTAATTCAATATATGCTACAAAAACCAAGAATACCTAAAATAGTAGCAGAAGGACTTTTAGGTGGAATTTTTATGGACACAAAGGGATTTCAATTTAAGTCTGGTGTTAGAACTTTTGATGCAGCAGCATTCTTAAGATCATTAGGTGCAGACACAATAGAAGTAAAAAAAATGTTTACTGATAGTTTAGATGATTATTTACTTATATCAGATACTATAAGAAATGCAGAAGTTCATGAAAATTTAGCAATTGCAGTTTGTCCAAGTGGTGTTAACAATACTGTAATAGTAGCAAGAGCTGCAGATGAGTTGTTAGGTATATCAGGAATAGATGTATGTTTTGTTTTATGCAATATAAATGATTCTATTATTATTAGTGGAAGATCTACTGGGGAAGTTAATGTTCAAGTTATATTAGAAGAACTTGGTGGAGGCGGCCATATGAATATGGCTGGAGCTAAGTTAGAATGTACAATAGATGAGGCTGTTAACTTATTAAAGGAAGCAATTAATAAGCATTTAGAAATTAAAGAATAAAAACGTTAAAGGACAGGTGTTATAATATGAAGGTAATTTTATTACAAGATGTTAAAAAGATGGGAAAGAAAGGTGATGTCATAGAAGCATCAGATGGATATGCAAGAAATTATTTATTTCCTAGAAAATTAGCAGAAGAAGCTACAGCAAATGCGTTACATGTAGTAAATGCAAAAAAAGAAAATGAAAGAAAGAAAAAACTTGCTGAATTAGAAGCAGCTCAAAAATTAGCAGCTGAATTAAAAGGTAAGGAAGTAACTATAAATGCTAAAGCTGGAGATAATGGAAGATTATTTGGAGCAATAACTAATAAGGATGTAGCAGAAGCAATTAATAGTGAATTTAATTTATCAATAGATAAAAAGAAAGTTGTTGTAAATACTATAAAGGTTGCTGGAACATATGAAGTAGAGGTTAAGTTATATCCAGAGGTATCTACAAAAATGAAAGTTAATATTGTTCCTAAACAATAAGGAGGACTAACATTGGATTTATATAACAAAGGAGCCAAATTAGAAGATATATTACAAGAGAATTTGCCAATAGAAGCAAAGGTTAATGTATTATTTGATGTTCTTAAAAATGTTTTAGATGAAGGGGCTATTAGAGCTAGGACTATAAGATTTAAACTTCAAAAGTATGTAAACTCATCAAATATAAATGAGCGTATATATGCATTAGATGTTATAGCATCAGATGGAAATGGAGCTAAGGTTGTGCCAGCTGATGATGAATTAGAAAAGGCATTAGAAGATGTTCTTTATTGGATATCAGAAAATATAGCTAAAAAATATGTTCAAAATAAAATAGAGGCTGATGTTGAAAAGGCACTAGTAGAAAGACAAGATAAGTTCATGGATGAACTTAGAGTTTCTATAATAAAAAAGCAAAAAGGAAAAGAAAATACTAAAACTACAGCAAAGTTAGAAAGATTAGAAAAGTTAGATGCTAAGCATATTAATAAAAATGTAATGTCACTTTTAAGACCTGAAAACTTTAATGAGATAGTTGGTCAAGAAAGAGCTATAAGATCATTAATATCAAAAATGTATTCACCATACCCACAGCACATAATTCTTTATGGGCCACCAGGGGTTGGTAAAACTTCAGCTGCAAGACTTGCTTTAGAAGCTGCTAAAAAATTAAAATTTACACCTTTTGATGAGGATTCAAGGTTTGTTGAAGTTGATGGAACTACATTAAGATGGGATCCAAGAGAAATAACAAATCCTTTATTAGGTTCTGTACATGATCCTATTTATCAAGGAAGTAAGAGAGATTTAGCAGAAGTAGGTATTCCTGAACCAAAGACTGGATTAGTTACTGAAGCTCATGGAGGTGTATTATTCATTGATGAAATTGGTGAATTGGATGATATACTTCAAAATAAGTTATTAAAGGTTTTAGAAGATAAAAGAGTTGAATTTTCATCATCTTATTATGATCCAGATGATGAAAATATACCAGAATATATAAGATATTTATTTGAAAAAGGTGCACCTGCTGACTTTGTATTAATAGGTGCAACTACAAAAGATCCAAGTCAAATAAATCCAGCTTTAAGATCAAGATGTACAGAAGTTTATTTTGAACCATTGTCATCTAATGATATTAAGGGGATAGTAGACAATGCTTCAGAAAAGTTACATGTGGGACTAGAAGATGGTGTTGGAGAATTAATAAGTCAATACACTATTGAAGGTAGAAAAGCAGTAAATATATTAGCTGATGCATATGGATATTCATTATTTAATAAAGATGGTGATGAAACAAATAATGAAATAACTTTAAAAGATGTTGAAGAAGTTATTTCTATAGGAAGATATTTACCATTTGAAAGAATTGATAGCTTAGATAAATATGAAGTAGGTCATGTATATGGATTAGGAGTAAGTGGATTCCTAGGCTCTACAATAGAAATTGAATCTACTGTATTTAAGGCTAAAAAGAAAGGTCATGGAACTATAAAATTTAATGATACAGCTGGATCTATGGCAAAGGATTCTGTATTTAATGCTGCATCTGTAATAAGAAAAATTACAGATATAGATATTAACGATTATGACATACATGTAAATGTAATTGGTGGTGGTAAAATTGATGGACCATCAGCAGGAGCAGCAATAACTATTTGTATAATAAGTGCTCTTACTGAAAGACCAATTCGTCAAGATGTTGCTATAACAGGGGAAATTTCTTTAAGAGGAAATATAAAACCAGTTGGTGGCATATTTGAAAAGATATATGGTGCTAGAAGAAAGGGAATTAAGCTTGTTGCTATCCCTAAAGATAATGAAAAAGAAGTCCCTCTAGGACTTGAAGATATAGAAGTTAAATCTATAAGTCATATAGAGGAACTTATGGAGATAGTATTTGAGAAGTAATGTAGATTAAGCTTCCTTTAATAGGAAGCTTAATTTTATTATGTGAAGAAATATATTTATTATTCAAATTGATAGGTAAATTAAGTTTTTGTATAATATGCTTATGAGAAATAAAATTGATTATGTTTATTTGATTATAAATTTGGAGGTGGGTTGCTTATGGAATCGCCTATGATGAGAAGTTTACCGCAAAGCATTGAGGCAGAACAATCTGTTATAGGAGCAATGATAATAGATAAAAGTGCTATTGCTCAGGTTTTTGAAAAACTTAATGAAGATGATTTTTATAGAGATGGTCATAAGGTTATATATAAGGCTATCAGGGAAATGTATGCTAAAGATATGGCTGTAGATTTAGTTACTATATTAGAATATTTAAAAACTACTGATATGCTAGATAAAGCTGGTGGAGTTACTTATATATCAGAGCTAAGCTCATCTGTACCAACAACAGCTAATTTAAGTTCTTACATAAAAATAGTAGAAGAAAAGTCTACTTTAAGAAAGTTAATAAAAGCATCTACATCAATTATAGAAGAAAGCTATAATAGTGGTGGAGATGTAGAAAAGGTAATAGATTTAGCACAAAAAAAGGTTTTTGATATAGCTGAAAAGAAGGATTCTAAGGAATATGAAGCTCTTTCTGATGTTCTTGAAAGAGGATTTTTAGAAATCGAAAGATTATTCAATAATAGAGGAGCCATAACAGGGGTTGGATCAGGAATAAAGGACTTAGATGCTAAAACATCTGGATTTCAAAAAGGTGATATGGTATTAATTGCAGCAAGGCCTTCTATGGGTAAAACAACCTTTTCTTTAAATATTGCAGAAAATGCAGCATTAAAAGAAGGAAAAAGTGTAGTTATATTTTCACTAGAAATGTCTAAGGAGCAATTGGCTTATAAATTATTATGTTCGCAAGCAAATGTTGATATGTTAAAACTTAGAACAGGTAACTTAGAAGATGATGATTGGGAAAGAATAGCAAGAGCAACAGGCCCTTTAGCTAATGCTAAGATATATATTGATGATACTGCTGGTATAAGTGTTATGGATATGAGATCTAAGTGTAGAAAAATAAAAATGGAGCATGGAATTGATATGATTCTTATTGATTACTTGCAACTTATGTCTGGTAGTGCAGGAAGTGATAATAGACAACAAGAAGTATCTGAAATTTCAAGATCTATTAAAGCATTAGCAAAGGAAATGGAATGTCCTGTAATAGCATTATCACAGTTATCACGTGCACCAGAGCAAAGAGCAGACCATAGACCAATGTTATCTGATTTAAGAGAATCTGGATCAATAGAGCAAGATGCCGATGTTGTTATGTTTTTATATAGAGATGAATATTATAATAAAGAAACAGAAGAAAAAGGTATTGGTGAATGTATCATAGCAAAACAAAGAAACGGCCCAGTTGGTACTGTTAAAATGGCATGGATTGGAGCACATTCTAAGTTTGCAGACTTAGAACTGGTACATAAAGAATAGAACTTAGTTAGTTAAGAGTGACAAGTTTCAAGTTAAGGAAAAAATTCAGCTTATGCTGAATTTTTGAAAGTATAAATATAAGAAACTACGCTAAGTAGTTTCAACAGAAAATTTGCCACTTTCCACTTGCCACTAATAAAACTACTAACTAGTCTAAGGAGTGTGTTTTATGAATAAAAGAATTGGATTTATTGGATGTGGAAACATGGGAAAGGCCATGTTGGGATCATTAGTTAAGTCAAAAGATATAAATAATGAAGATATTATGGTTTCTACAAAAAGTAATACTTCTGCTCAGAATATAATTAAAGAATTTAATGTAAAGGCAACAACTATTAATAGTGAGGTTACTAAAAATTCAGATATAATATTTTTAGCTGTAAAGCCATTTTTCTTTAAGGAAGTTATAGAAGAAATAAAAGATGTAGTTAAAGAAGATGTTATTATTATTTCAATAGCAGCAGGCGTTACAATAGAGCAAATAGAAGAATGGTTTGGTAAGAAAATTAAGTTAGTTAGAACAATGCCAAATACACCAGCATTAGTTGGAGAAGGAATGTCTGCTATTTGTCCTAATAATAATGTATCTGAAGAAGAATTAAATTATATAGGTAAGTTATATAATTTATTTGGAAAGTATGAAGTGATTGCAGAAAAAGATTTTCATGCATTTATAGCATTATGTGGATCCTCACCAGCTTATGTATTTATGTTTATTGAAGCAATGGCTGATGCAGGAGTTAAGTTAGGATTACCTAGAGCAAAAGCATATAAACTAGCAGAACAATCTATATTAGGTTCAGCAAAGTTAGCATTAGAAACAGGAAAACATCCTGGAGTTCTTAAAGATGAAGTTTGTTCACCAGGGGGAACTACTATTGAAGCTGTAATAGATCTTGAGAAAAATGGATTTAGAAATACTGTTATAAGTGCTATTGAAAAATGTGCAAATAAGTCTAAAAACATTTAATGAATTTATGATTTAAATAATTTATTGTGGAAATGTATTATTCAAACATATATAATAATAAATAATGAATAAATTATTGTTATGGTGAAATAATTAAAAATATAAAATTCTAAGAAAAGAGTAGTACTTATTCAAGTATATTTTACAGCGAGTGAGGGAGGGTGTAAGCCTTGCAAAATATGGAATAAGGAATAGGACCTTGGAGAAGCTGCTTGAGTATAATATTTATATAAGGGTAAGCCGTTAACTGCGTTAAAGTTTTAAGTGAACTAAAATTTTTAGTTAAATTGAGTGGTACCGCGGAAATATTCCGTCTCTTTGAATGAAAAGAGGCGGTTTTTTTATATGTTTAAAATAAGAGGAGGTAAAGTTATGAAAATATTTATTGAAAAAATAAATGATGTAGTAAAAAGTGCTTTTGAAGAACTTGGATATGATAAAGAAACAGGAAAGGTAAATGTATCTAATAGACCTGATTTATGTCAATATCAATGTAATGGAGCTTTAGCAAATGCTAAAAAGCATAAAAAAGCACCAATGGTAATAGCACAAGAGGTTGTTGAAAAATTAAAGGGTAATGGAATGTTTGCAAAGCTAGAAGCTGTTGCTCCTGGGTTTATTAACATGAATATTAATGATGAATTTTTAGTAAATTACGTTAATGAAATGAATAAAGATGAACAGTTTGGTGTCTCAAAAACAACAGAAATTAAAAAAATAGTTGTTGATTATGGTGGAGCTAATGTTGCTAAGCCCTTACATATAGGGCATTTAAGATCTGCAATAATAGGAGAAAGTATAAAGAGAATTGCAAAATTCCTAGGTCATGATGTTATTGGAGATGTTCATTTAGGAGATTGGGGTCTTCAAATGGGAATGGTAATATCAGAAGTTGAGAGAAGAAATCCTTCTTTACCATACTTTGATGAAAACTTTACTGGAGAATATCCAGAAGAAGCACCATTTACAATAGATGAACTTGAAGAAATATATCCATATGCAAGTAAATTAGCTAAAAGTGATGAAAAGGTAATGGAAGCTGCAAAGCAAGCTACAGTTGAACTTCAACAAGGAAGAAGAGGGTATTTTGCTTTGTGGAAACATATATTAAATGTTTCTGTTGCTGACTTAAAGAAAAATTATGGAGCGTTAGATGTTAATTTTGAATTATGGAATGGCGAAAGTGATGCACAAAAATTAATTCCATCAATGATAGAAGAGTTAAAAGAAAAAGGATTTGCAAAAGAAAGTGAAGGAGCTTTAGTATTTGATGTAAGTGAAGAAACTGACAAGAGTCCAGTTCCACCACTATTATTATTAAAATCTGATGGAGCAGCTTTATATGGAACTACTGATTTAGCTACAGTTGTAGAAAGAGTTAGAGATATGAAAGCTGATGAAATAATATATCTTGCAGATAAGAGACAAGGACTTCATTATGAGCAATTCTTTAGAGCTGCTAAAAAATCAGGAATAGCACATGAAGGTACTATTTTAGATTTCATTGGTTTTGGTACAATGAATGGAAAAGATGGTAAGCCATTTAAGACTCGTGAAGGTGGGGTAATGAGACTTGCAGACTTAATAAGTATGATTAAGGAAGCTGGTAAAGAAAAGCTTAAAGATAATAAGAATATAGCAGAAGAAGATGTTGAAGAAATATCTTCAAAAGTTGGATTAGCGGCATTAAAATATGGTGATTTATCAAATCAAGCAGCTAAGGATTATGTGTTTGATATAGATAGATTTGCTTCATTTGAAGGAAATACTGGTCCATATATCTTATATACAATTGTAAGAATTAAGTCTATATTAAATAAGGCAGAGGAATTTAAAGCTCAAAATATTATATCAGTGCCTCAAAGTGAATCTGAAAGAGGGTTAATGCTTCAATTAGCTAAATTTAATGAAGTTATAGAATTAAGCTTTAGAGATAGAGCTCCACATAAAATATGTGAATTCCTTTATGAGTTATCTAATAACTTTAATAAGTTCTATAATGATACAAGAATATTATCAGAAGAAGATGAGGCTAAAAAATCATCTTGGTTAAGCTTAATAAATCTTGTTAAAAATGTTTTAGAACAAGGTTTAGATTTATTAGGTATGGAAAGTGTAGAAAGAATGTAATTATCCTAATTAAGACTAAAAAAATTATATTTATAGTATAAGTCAATTTAAATAGTTTAAAAGAAAAAATGGAGAAAGTGACGCATAAATTATTTGTGTGACATCTTTTCCATTTTTTATTATTTAAATAAAACTTTAATTATTTAAATTGTTGCAACTCCACTTTTTATAGCAGCATCTTTAACAGCTTGGGCAACTCTTTTTTGAACATCTAAATTAAATGCTTTAGGAATAATATAGTTTGGATTAAGTTCTTCATCAGAAACAGAATCAGCAATGGCATGAGCAGCTGCAATTTTCATTTCTTCATTAATCTCAGTAGCTCTAACATCTAAGGCACCCCTAAATATTCCAGGGAATGCTAAAACATTGTTTATTTGATTAGGAAAATCAGAGCGACCTGTACCAATTACTTTTGCTCCAGCATTCTTAGCATCATCAGGAAAAATTTCTGGTGTTGGATTAGCCATAGCAAATAATATTGAATCAGAATTCATTGAAGTAACCATTTCTTTTGATACTATGTTAGGAGCGGAAACCCCTATAAACACATCAGCATTTTTAATAACATCACATAATAACCCAGATTCATTATTTGGATTTGTAATATTAGAAAGTTCAGTAAAATAAGGATTACTATAAGTAGAATTTCTATTTAAAGCACCATCTCTATCACAAACAATTATATTTTTAGCACCATAAGATAATAAAAGCTTAGTTATTGCAGTACCTGCAGAGCCAGCACCATTAACGATAATCTTTAAATCTTCTACTTTTTTATTAACTATTTTTAATGCATTCATTAAACCAGATAAAACTATAATTGCAGTTCCATGTTGGTCGTCATGAAAAACAGGTATATTTAATCGTTCTTTTAATTTTTTTTCAATTTCAAAGCATCTAGGGGCAGAGATGTCTTCTAAATTTATTCCACCTAAAGTAGGAGCAATTCTAACTATAGTTTCAACTATTTCATTTACATCTTTAGTATCAAGAACTATAGGAAATGCATCTACATCAGCAAATTCTTTAAATAATATAGATTTTCCCTCCATAACAGGTAATGAAGCTAATGGACCAATATCACCAAGACCTAAAACAGCAGTACCATCAGAAATAACAGCAACTGTATTCCATTTTCTTGTATAAAGATAAGCAGTTGATGGATCTTTATGTATTTCTCTGCATGGTTCAGCAACACCAGGTGTGTAGGCAAGGGATAAATCTTTTTCATTTGTAATTTTAACTCTAGAAGATACTTCTAGTTTTCCTCTTAATTGTTTATGAAATTGTAATGATTCTTCATATATATTCATAGTAAAACTCCTTTTTGAAATAAGTTTATAATACAATTATACGAATTATAGTTTTATAAAGCAAAAAAATATTCGTAAAAATTATTGAAATTTTACAATTACTTTGATACCATGTTATAGGGGATTATCAAAGTAAATATAATCTATTCAATTATGTATTAAAGGGAGGCAATGTATAAATGTCAGCATTTATTGTTTTAGGAGCTCAATGGGGAGATGAAGGTAAAGGGAAAATGACAGACTACCTAGCTGAAGGGGCAAATGTAGTTGTTAGATATCAAGGTGGTAACAATGCAGGTCATACAGTAGAGGTTGGAGAAAAGCAATATAAACTTCACTTAATACCATCAGGTATATTACACGATGAAAAACTTAATGTAATAGGGAATGGTGTAGTTGTGGATCCAAAGGCCTTCTTTACAGAAATTGATTATTTAAAGGAAGAAGGAGTTAAAGTAACTCCAGAAAAATTAATAGTTAGTGATAGAGCACATGTTATTATGCCATATCATAAAGTTTTAGATAAATTAAAAGAAAAAGCTAGAGGAAAAAATGATATTGGAACTACTGGTAAAGGTATTGGACCTTGTTATACAGATAAGTTTGAAAGATGTGGTATAAGAGTTTGTGATCTTATAGATAAAGAGGTATTTAAAGAAAAGCTTAAGGACAATATAGAAATGAAAAATAAATATATTGTTAATGTTCTTGGAGGAGAACCTTTAAGTTTTGAGGAAATATATGAAGAGTATTCTAAGTATGGAGAAAAATTAAAGCATTTTGTAAAAGATACATCAGTAAGAGTCTATAATGAAATTAAAGAAGATAAAACTGTGTTATTTGAAGGTGCACAAGGAATGTTATTAGACATAGATTATGGTACATATCCATATGTAACTTCATCAAATACAACAGCAGGGGGAGTAGCTAATGGTGTTGGTATAGGACCAAACATGATTACTAATGCTGTAGGTATAGCAAAGGCTTATACAACAAGAGTTGGTAAGGGGCCTTTCCCAACAGAGTTAGAAGATGAAACTGGTGAATGGATAAGAGAAAAGGGTCATGAATATGGAGTAACTACAGGAAGGTCAAGAAGATGTGGATGGCTTGATATAGTTATTTTAAAGACTTCTGTAAGAGTAAGTGGATTAACTTCATTAGCGGTGACAAAGATAGATACATTAGCAGGATTAGAAAAGGTTAAGATGTGCGTAGGATATAAGTTTAATGATGAAATTATTGATTATTTCCCAGCAAGTTTAGAAGATTTAGCTAAATGTGAACCAATATATGAAGAATTTGATGGATGGGATGAAAGTGTAGCAAATGCAAGAAGCTATGAAGAATTACATCCAAATGCAAGAAAATACTTAGAAAGAATAGAAGAGTTAACAGACACTAGAATTTCAATAGTGTCAGTTGGTCCAAGAAGAGATCAAACAATGAGAGTAAAACCATTATAATAAATTAAGACAAATAAGCTGTAATGCTATTAAATACATTATAGCTTATTTTTATTTTGAATAATATTCATTATCTATGAGCAAAATATTAATAAGTAAAAGTATAAATATAAGAGGTGAATATTATGATTGATAAATATACTACTTTAAGTGATATAATGTGTGAAAATCCAATAGCAGCAGATATATTAATGAGTTACGGAATTCCTACATATGCTATTACAGAAAATCAATTTTCTACTTTATCAGATGTTGCTACAAAGTATGGAGTGGATATTAATTCAATAGTTAATCAAATTAATAGTGGTTTAACTGGCTTATATTAAAATATTTAATTTGAAAGAAAAATATATTTAATGGATATTTAAGTAAAGATAATAGGTTTTATAGATTTAGGGCGTAAAACCTCGTGGCTTCATGCCCGAGGCTGTAAGCCCATTACTTTAATTTTTGGTCTTGTATATATTTTTTTAGTTATCTCCGAACTAACTGCCCCAGCAGTACCGATATAATATCCTTTGCTCCATAATCCACTACCCAAAAACTTATTTTTTTTTAAACTTGGAAATGCTTTAAACATTTCGTTAGAACTAACACTTTTAATGATTTTAACTAGTTATGTTGGTGCAATAGTTGGTGGAGCAGATATAAAAATATAAATGTGGTCAGGCATAATTTCTTGCTCTAAAACTTAAAAACCATAATTATATGAGATAACTTTAAATAATTTCAAAATTTCATATTCTAATTCATCTTTAAATATATGATGTCTGTATTTTGGACAAAATACAATATGATAATTGATGTTATATACGCTATGTTTAGTTTTTCTTATCTTCTCTTTCAATTATAAGTTTCATTCCTTCTTCGATTAAATCATTAGCATTAACTCCTTTTTGGAGTGCTAATATTCTAATGCTTTTGTATAGTTCTTCATCTAATGTTGTGTTGATATTCTTTCTTGCCATTTTGTTCACCTCACAATATTTTTAATCATATTATAATGCATAGTTGACCATATATCAATGTAGAGCTATGATAAATACATAGATAAATATGTAAGGAGGTGGAAAAATGAAGTTAAGTTTTAAATTCAAACCAAGTATTAGTAAAAAACAATTAGAAATAGTAGAGGAATTATCTTATCATACAACTAAGTTATATAATATTATCAACTATGATTTAAGAGAAAATGGTGTAAAAACTTATTACGATATAGAGAAAAATAATAAAACTAATGTTGGAAGCATAGACTTAGGACTTGATAATATAGCCACATTAACCTTTAAAGATGGTTTGAATCAATATATCTTTTGTGGTAAAAAGCTAAAATCAGTTAATTCTTATACTAATAAAAAAATAGCTCATTTACAATCAATAGAAATGTTTAAATGTGGTTCAGATAAGTTTAAAAATACTAAAAGAATTAATAAAATTAGAAGATATAGAAATAACTATATAAATGACTATATGCACAAAGTTTCTAAATCTATTATAGACAAGTCTATTGAAAATAATGTAGGCAAAGTAGTAATAGGAAAACTTAAAGGAATAAAGCAAAATATGAACTATAATAAGAACTTTGTTCAAGTGACTATACAACGTTTAGCAGAGCTAATAAGCTACAAAGCTAAACTGCAAGGCATAGAAGTTAAATTCCAAGAAGAAAGCTATACAAGTGGATGTAGTGCTTTAGACTTAGAAGCTATTACAAAAAAGAACTATAACAAATCAAGAAGAATAGTTAGAGGATTATTTCTAAGTGGTTATGGACTTATAAATTCAGATATAAATGGAAGTCTAAACATACTTAGAAAATCAGAAAAATGTATTCCCGACTTAATTAACTTAAAGAGGGATAATGGGAAATTGGACTCTCCCAAGCGTATAAGGGTGGCTTGTTAATTCAAGTGGAAACTTAAATATCAGACTACGCTAAAAGAATCCTCGTGGTCTTGTATCCGAGGTAGTTCAATATTAATAAGGGGTGTTATAAATGGGAGTAAGGACAGAAAAGGAATATGAAGTCCATTATTATGAAGTTAATTATAGATTGGATTGTAAGATGTCATCAATAATTAATTATTTTTGTGATATAGGAGCTATTCAATCAAATGATTTAGGTGTTGGAATTGATTATTTAACGGAAAGAAGACTTGCATGGGTATTTTATAAATATGATATAAAAGTAAAGAGATATCCTAAGTTTGGAGAAAAAATAAGGGTAGTTACTAGTGCGAGTAGCTTTAAGAAGTTTTATGCATCAAGGTTATATGAAATGTATGACGAAAATAATGAAAAGATAGTAGAGGGAGAAGGAATATTATTATTAATTAATATAGATAAGAGAAGAGCTATAAGGATACCAGAAGACCAATATGAAGCTTATAATGTAGATAAAAATGAAAAATCAAATTTAAAAATAGAAAGATTAGAAAGAATGGAAAAGGTAGATAATGAAAATATATTTAAGGTTAGATATGGCGATATAGATTCTAATATGCACGTAAATAATGTTAGATATGTTGAGTGGGCAGTTGAATCACTTCCATTAGAAACTGTATTAAATTATGAATTGAAAGAATTAAATGTAGTTTTTGAAAAAGAATGCAAGTATGGAGTTGAAATAATAGCATCATATGAAGTAAGGGAATATAATGATGAATTAATAATATTGCATAAGATAGAAAATAATGAAGGTACAGAGCTTTCTATTTTAAAGAGTAAATGGAGTAAAGTAAGAAACTACACTGTATAAATATTAAGACTGCTTACAAAGTTACAGCAGTCTTAAATATTTATATAGCAGTTTATTTTTTTTGTGCAATTGATTGGGCAACAGCATATCCAGAACTCCAAGCCCATTGTAAGTTAAATCCTCCACAATCACCATGTACATCTAATATTTCTCCACAAAAATATAAATTAGGAACTATATTAGATTCTAATGTAGTAGGGTTAATTTCTTTTGTATTTACGCCACCAACAGTAACTTGTGCTTGATTAAAGTCATTAGTACCTGTACATGTAAATTTCCAAGATTTTAAGGTGCTAATTAATTTTTTCTTTTCATGCCAAGAAAGTTCATAACAAGGCATTTGAAGATTATCAATTCCAGATTCCTTAAGAAGTATAGGTATTAGTTTTTTATTAACGACACCAATTAATGCATTTATTATTGGTCTATGACTAAGTAAAGCAAAGTGACATTCTATAAAATCCTCTAATTCTTCAAGAGTATAACTTGGCATTAAATCAACAATAATTTCTGTTTTATTTTTCTTAAAGGTATTTTCAGAAGCTAAGGCTGATATTTGAAGTATAGGAGGGCCTGATATTCCATAGTCAGTAAATAATATTTCTCCAAATTCTTTTTTTATGGCTTTATCATCACATAAAAGAGTGACATATCCATCAAACTTTATTCCAGATAATGCTTTTAAATGATTATAATCTAATTTTAATTGAACTATTCCAGGAAGCAAATCAGTTATTGAATGACCCAGCGATTTTGTTAATTTATAACCACTTCCATCTGAACCTGTCTTTGGGGCAGATTTTCCTCCACAAGCTAAAATAATTTTATTAGCTGTGAATAAATTAAACTCCTCATTAGTTGTGGATAATTTAAATTCTTTACCCCTGTGGATATCTTTTACTTTGCAGTTTGTGTATAAAGATATATTTCTATCTTCTAAAGCCATTTTTAAAATATCAACAACTGATGAAGCTTGTAATGATTGTGGATAAAGTTTGCCATTTGGAAGAGATACAATTGGAAGTCCTAAAGATAAAAAAAAGTTTTTTGTATCTTCAAGAGAAAATTTTTCTAATGCTGAAAATTTAAAGTCTGAATTAGAACTATGATAATTAATAAATGGAGGTTTAATACAATTATTAGATATATTACATCTACCATTACCAGTAGTTAAAATCTTTTTACCAATTCTATCACTTCCTTCAACTATAGCAACATCCATTCCAAAGTCTTTTGCAGTAATAGCAGCAACTAAGCCAGAAGCTCCACCACCAACAATTATTAAATCATGATGCAAATAAAACAACCCCTTTCTGTTAGTTAGTAGTTGGAAGTTAGCAGTTATGTATCAAATTTAATTTGTGATTTTGTTTTATATGTATTAAAACAAGAATTAAGTTATAAATTGAATTTAAAATACTAGCTAAAACTACTAATTACTAAATATGATAATGTTTTGACTTATGTTCTGCAATAATAATTATGTAATTATAAAATAATAAATTTAAAAAATTAAGGAATACTAAATTTAGAGGTGAAATTTAATGATTGTTAAGATAGTTAATACTGAGTGTGAAGATTATAATAAAGAATTTAAATTAAGAAGAATGAATTATGATCAAGTAGTAGTTAATTATCCAGATAGTAAAGGAATAAGAGTATTTAATAAGGATTCAGTTGAATTTATTACTGAAACTGAAATAGATGAATTTTTAGTTAAATATAATGATTTTTTAAAAATTAAATTAAATAGGGGAATTTCAGTTGCGTTATATAAGGCGATTTTAGATACTATAGAAAATGAATATAATATTGAATTTAAAAGTCTTAACTTATTAAAAGATAAATATGCAATAAATAAAAGGGGAGTATGGGAAAAAGAAATTTTATGTGTTATTAATGAAATTATACCTATAAAAATAAATGCAAGTGGACAAAATTTTAAAAAAAGTGGATTTAATATAAAAGTTGAAGAAGTAAATAAAGAAGAATTTTTTGAAATTTGTTCTTTTGAAATAAAAAAAATAAATAAAGAAATTAAAGAAAAAGAAGATATTTTAGCGAGATATGGTATGGCAATTGAAAAAGTTAAAAATCCTGAAAATGTGGTAACCATGCTGATTTAGAAGTTTTTAATATTACATAATAAAAAATATATAAAAAAAAATTAAAAAAAGTGTTGACACTATATATAATTTTAGGTATTATAGGTAATGTGCTCGGGAGAGCGTAGGAAAAACAAAAAACTAGGCCCCTTGGTCAAGCGGTCAAGACACCACCCTTTCACGGTGGTAACAGGGGTTCGATTCCCCTAGGGGTCACCATTTATTTGGAAGCATAGCTCAGCTGGGAGAGCATCTGCCTTACAAGCAGAGGGTCACAGGTTCGATCCCTGTTGTTTCCACCAAATAATGGCTCAGTAGCTCAGTTGGTTAGAGTGCCGGCCTGTCACGCCGGAGGTCGAGGGTTCGAGCCCCTTCTGAGTCGCCACTTTAATTTAATATTAAAGTCATAAAAATGTGCTTCATTGGCTCAATGGCAGAGCAGCTGACTTGTAATCAGCAGGTTGTTGGTTCGACTCCGACATGAAGCTCCATTTTATGGCCCCTTGGTCAAGCGGTCAAGACACCACCCTTTCACGGTGGTAACAGGGGTTCGATTCCCCTAGGGGTCACCATTTTATATGGAAGCATAGCTCAGCTGGGAGAGCATCTGCCTTACAAGCAGAGGGTCACAGGTTCGATCCCTGTTGTTTCCACCAATAATGGCTCAGTAGCTCAGTTGGTTAGAGTGCCGGCCTGTCACGCCGGAGGTCGAGGGTTCGAGCCCCTTCTGAGTCGCCAATTTTATAAAAAACTCAATGTAAACAAATGAATAATGCATTGTAGTGAACAAAAGACTAGGCCCCTTGGTCAAGCGGTCAAGACACCACCCTTTCACGGTGGTAACAGGGGTTCGATTCCCCTAGGGGTCACCATTTTATATGGAAGCATAGCTCAGCTGGGAGAGCATCTGCCTTACAAGCAGAGGGTCACAGGTTCGATCCCTGTTGTTTCCACCAAATAATGGCTCAGTAGCTCAGTTGGTTAGAGTGCTGGCCTGTCACGCCAGAGGTCGAGGGTTCGAGCCCCTTCTGAGTCGCCATTTTAATTTTATAATATGCTTCATTGGCTCAATGGCAGAGCAGCTGACTTGTAATCAGCAGGTTGTTGGTTCGACTCCGACATGAAGCTCCAAAAAACTTCACTAAGGTGAAGTTTTTTTTGTTTTAAAAAATAATTATTAAAGCAAACTTATATAAATACATATAGTTAAAAAAATCCTAATAACTTATTTCAGTAAAGAAATTTAAGTTATTAGGATTTGTTTTTTTATTTTTGTCTTTTTAAATTAAGTTGTATTCTTATATCTTCTGCAAAAAATTTAAATAATTTAAATTCACCAATTATTCTTGAAGAAATTCTTTCGCTATACCTTTTTGAGATAAGAGGAAGACTTAAGTTTGTAGAAATAAGCATCTTTTTATTTTTTAATATTTTTTTATTAATTAATGTAAATAATTCTGTAGATGAGAAATCGGTAATTTGTTCTGAACCTAAATCATCAATAATTAGTAAATCACAATTAATAAGAAGATTTTCTAAATCAGTATCATTATTAAATTTTATATCCTTAAGTGCACGTAAAAGGTCATCAGAAGTTTTATAAACTACAAGAAATCCCTTATCTAATAATTCTTTAGCAATACACCATGATAAAAATGTTTTACCAGTACCAGAGTTACCATAAAACAAAAGGTTTGTATTTGAAGTTTTAAAGTTTGGTAAGTATTCACCAGTTATATATTCAAGGATATCTTCTATATTTTTACGAGGAGTATACCTTTCATCGTTTAATTTATGATTAGAATATAAATTTATATTAAAGTTTTTAAAATTATTAGTTTTAACAGCTTCTTCTAAATCTGAATCTTTATAATATAATTTAATTAATTTAGATTTAAAACAAGAACATTTGTCTATTCCAATAAATCCAGTATCTTTACATTTTGGACAATTGTAGTGTAAATTTAAATAATCAGGATTATATCCATGAGATACAAGCATTTCATATTTTTTAGCTCTTAAGTCGGTTATTTCTTCTTTAATGTTATTTAATTCATTTTGATCTGTAATTCCCCTTAATGCAGCCATAGATAAATTTAAACAAAGTTTTTGAATTGTTGTATCTAATTCTAATATTTCTGGATATTTATTTTTTATTTCTTCACGTCTTTTCATTAATTTACGATTTTCATCAGTACGAATTTTTTCATACATATCCATAAGTTCCGTTTGATATCCTTTAATCATCTTTATCCCATCCTAACAATTTCTTTTCTAATGAATCATAATCATATTCACGAGCTTCAAAGTTATTAAATTTAAGAGGATTAACCTCAGGGGTTTTTTTAATAAAATTTTTATTATTATGTGGAGATTGAGAAGCTTTATAAGCAACTTCTTTATTTTCAATAGCAGCTAAAGTTTTTAAGTTATTTTTATTCCAACTTGATAAAATTCCATCAATATATTTAAAATCAGAACGATTTAATCTTTGGAAACAAATATTACAAGCTTTTTCTATAACTTCTAAAGGAAATGCATAATCAATTATCCATTTCTCAAGCATTTCTTGTTGAGGTTTCATTAATTCAGGATTTTTTATTCCTAAATAATTTAATATATGTCGTATTTTTATCCACTTATCTTCTGTTTTCTTTATATAATTTTGTGCATCATCAATACTTGTAATATTCATATCATGCCAAGCAATGGCAACTTTTTCTATATAACGATAATCGCTTTTGCCTCGAGAAACACAATATTCTATAAGTATTAAAATTAACTCAGATGAAAAATTAAATTCTTCTTGCCAACTTAAATAAGTAGTCATTTCTTTAGGGGATAGTGGCCTTCCTAATAATCTTTCGATATCATTTAGCATATCTTTAGTTGAGGTTTTATTTAATGCTTCGAGCAAGTTAACTTCTTTATTTCTAGATTTTGAGTCTTCAACTAAGTCTATAAATTCAATATTATAATTACCCATTTTATCTATTGGAATAAGCTTAATTACACCTTCGTCGTTCCAATAATTTAGTGCATTTAAGATATCAGATTCAAGTAAGTTTAATGTTGAAGCTAATATAGTTGAGTTAGCACCCATTTCACCAGAATTATTATATTTTAACATTAATAGATAAACTTTAATAAATTCTCCACGAGCTTTTGGCATGTACTTTTCAATAAACACATTACTTACTAGTGTAAAGTTTGATGAGTTATTTTTTAACATAAAAGTGCTCATAATTTTTTTACCTTTCTTAAGTATTATTTGAATTTAAACTTAATCAATTTAAGTTTATTTTAACGCAATCATATTTAAATATAAATTAAAAAAAGCAATTCATATTATACAATAAACTTATTATAACAAAGGCAATCTTAACCCTCAACAAAACAATTTAATTAGTTAGATGCATAAAATATTAAAAATATGGATAAATTAAAAAATGTGCTTAAAAATTTGGTCCTTTAGGAGGAAAATTAAAAATGAATTTAAATAAGCAAAATAAAATAAGTGTATTATTAAAATTAATAAGTTTAACAATAATTATGCTTATAAGTTTTATGTTTATATTACCTAATAAAAATACTAGTGCAGAAAAAAATAATGGTTTTTATAAAAGTGTAATGAATTTAAATAATGAAAATGATGATAAAAACGAAGATAAGATAAATGCTATAAGTGTATTTAATAGTAATACAAATAATATTACAAATATTGATTTGCAAGGTCATAATATTAAGATAAAGGATAGTATAGTGTGCTTTTATACATCTATAGAAGATAAGTATTCTGTGTTAGAGGAAGTTTGTAATTCATATATAAATGAGCTCAATTTAGATATAAGTAATATAAGTCAAATAGAATTATTAGGAGTTATTAGCTCAAGTAATGAAAAAAATAGAATAACATATTTGAATGAAAGTGGAGAAATGGCACCTGAAATATATAATGCAGAAGTGATAAATGATAATTTATCAGGATTAAAGTTAAAAGTAACATTAGAAGAAATAGAAACTATAGAACCAGAAACAATTGTTGAAGAAACTAATGAATTATTGAGTGGTGAAACAAAGGTGATTCAGGGGGTGCAGGGGAATAAGCTCCTTAATAAAGAAATTACTTATTATGGGTTAAATAAAGATAATGAAAATATAGTAAGTGAAAATATTATTACACCTGTAGTAAATACGATTGTTAAAACAGGGATTAAAAGTCCTTATGAAGCAGGAGTAGCATTTTTATCAAATCCAACTAAAGGAGGATATGTAAGTTCTACATTTGGTGAAGTTAGAAGTAATTCTGTTCATAAAGGAATAGATATAGCAAAAGATTTAGGAGAAGATGTTAGTGCAGCACTAGAAGGAGAAGTTATTTATGCAGGATATAATAATGGTGGTTATGGTAATTTGATAATTTTACAACATAATAATAATATGAAAACATATTATGCACATTTAAGTAATATATACGTGAGTGTAGGAGAAATAGTAAAAAAGAATGATTTAATTGGGGCAATTGGAAGTACAGGCAATAGTACAGGGCCACATTTACATTTTGAGCTTAGGGTTGATAATAATCCTGTTAACCCAATAAAATATATACAGCAATAAAAAAACACCATTTAATGGTGCTTTTTTATTGCTTTAAAATTTTATTAACATCTACTTTTCCTTCACCTTGTTGGTTTTTAGGAAGATCTAATGATATAGAAGCAACTTTTAGCAAAGATAAAATATCATCAAATGTAAAGTTAGGGTTATATTCAAATAAAATGGTACAAATACCTGCTATATATGCAGCAGAAATTGAAGTTCCACTAAAACTTTTATAAGAATTATCTAATTTAGGGGCATGTATTTTAGAATCATTTTTATAGGATATATATGAGGTATTAGAATTTAAGGATACTACATCTACACAAGCTGCACAAAAGTTAGGTTTAGTGTCTTTCTTTAAGGCCCCACAAGAAGAATAATCATATGATTTTACATTAGAAGATGTTGTATCTATTCCTGAAATAGTTATACAATTGTTACTTAATGCTATTCCTGTAATAGAATTATCAATATTTTTATTGCTTCCGCTAGGTACTATACAAATTATTGATTTAAGTCTTGCAGTTTTTAATAATAAATCAAAAAGAATAAAGATAAATTTATTATAATTTAAACTTTCAAATGGTAAGCAAATAACCTTTATATTATATTGGTCACTTATATTAATTAATTCTTCTAATGCAAATAAAACATCAGAAGCATAACCTTTACCTAATTTATCAAAGGCTTTAAAACAATGTATAGTAGATTCTGGGGCAACTCCTGTATATATTTTATTTGAGGATGAGCCATTACCTGAAATTATCCCACAAGTACAAGTGCCATGACCATTATCATCATATGGATATGGAAGTTCATTAATTAAGTCTACGAAGGTAATTATCCTATTAAAGGGGTAAGTTAAATCTCTATGAGGATATACACCAGAATCAATAATACCAACTCCAATACCACGACCATATAGTGATAATTTATGAGAAATACGCACTTTATTTGCTGTTGGAATGCTCATTCCACATAAAAAAAAGTATTGATCTAAACAAATATATTTAACTTCAGGATATTCTAATAATAAATGTATTGATTTTGCTCTTAATTGAGCACAAATTATATTACAGGATTCAATTTTTCTAATTATATTACCACGATAAGAATGTATTTTTTTTGAAATTGAATCTGGAAAATTTCGATATTGTATTAAAATTCTATACTCTTTCATACTACTAGATGCTAAAAGAAATTTAAGATTAGGATCTAGTTTTTTAGTTGAAGAAAACATAAAAAACTCCTAAAATTATTCATATTACTATAGTATATGATTTAGGAGCCTTTTGTTAATAATAATAAATTTAAAACTTCCATTTAAAAAGTACTATTCCAGCTATCATTATTGCTATTCCAAGGATTTCATGTAAAGAAAATGGAACCTTTTCTGTGCCAAATAAACCAAAGGCATCAATTAAAGCAGATGCAGATATTTGAGCTATTAAAATAACAGCTGTTCCAATAGTTACACCTAGGGATTTCATACTTAACATAACTGTAAATGTTATGACAACACCTAGTATTCCACCAAGTAAATAAAGTTTATTAGTAGATTTTATTTCTCTAAAAGTGCCATCTCTAAAGAAAAAAAGTATTATTAGAGAAAGAATAAGACCAGTGGCTTGCACAAAAGTATTTGTTTCCCATGTACCTATTTTTTCACTTAACCTAGTATTAAATACTCCTTGAAGGCTCATAGAAATACCTGAAATTATAGCAGTTATCAATCCAATCAAAATTATCACCTCCAGGTATAGTATTCCTAAGTTAGCAATTATATATTAAATTTTATTGCAAGAAAAAAAGCATTAGATGTAGTGAATGTATACATCAATAATGCTTTTAAAATTAATATATAAATGAATTGAATATTTCTTCTTCTGAGTAGCCTAAAGTTATTCCAAGACTTAGGGCATCTTCTAGTAGTGTAAAAAAGTGATCATTAGAGGGTGATATTATTAAATCATTAATATCAATATAAAGGTTTAAAAATTGATCACTT
The DNA here is from genome assembly GCF_053571985.1 of Clostridium sp. ETTB3. Taxonomy (NCBI): domain Bacteria; kingdom Bacillati; phylum Bacillota; class Clostridia; order Eubacteriales; family Clostridiaceae; genus Clostridium; species Clostridium sp. ETTB3. Next base: position 2,785,238 of record NZ_CP199832.1, on the reverse strand, counting down.
AAGCAATAATCATTAGGTCTAAGTACTATCTCATAATTTTCGATATAATGTTTATCTATTCCTAGGTTTATTACATGTGTAAGAAAATCTGTATATTTAATAAATACAGCTTCTTTATTTAAATTTAGGCCATCATCTATCCAGTATTTATAACACTTAGTTTCTTCAGCAAGTGAACTTAACTTAACTTGAAGCTCAAGATGTTTTCTTGCCCATAATTTATATTGTGAGAGATCTTGATTAATTAATAGACTTTGTTTTTTTTCTTTTTGTAATTCTACAATTGGTAAAATGTTCATAAATGCCCTCCGCGTCTACTAGGATTAATATAATATATTTTATAGAAATAATTAATTCTTGAAAAGGTCTGTAAATGAATACAAGAAATAAATTTATATTATATTTTTTTACATAGTTTAATAAAATATACTAAATTGTTCTTAATGGATATGTCTGAATTAAAGTTTCTCTTCGATTATTAGAAATTTTCCAAAGTTCGATTCTATTAACTTTTAAAGTTGAAATACTTGGTTTGTATTCAATTATTGAATCAAACTTTTTATTTTCTTTATTTATATAATTTATATTAGCTAAAGATAAATGTAATTCATTATTTCCACTTTTTACATTAAATCCATATAACTTTAAATTGTCAGCAATCAATCTATCTATTTTTTTTATATAACCTATATTTTCAATTTTTAAGTTGATAGTTTTATTTGAGTCGCAAAGTGATACAGTTGATGATAGCTCTACCTTAAAATTTTTATAGGGTTTTAAAATTTTATCCATTACAGTATTTAGTTTATCTATATTAGGGTTTTCTATTACTTCTAAGGGGATATATGGAATAGGAGAATTCCTATTTGCCCTAAATCTTTTAGATAAACTTCTTTGAATTGGACTTAAGTTTTTATAAGATACATCATCAAATAATGCCACCAAATAATATTTCATGTTATAACCTCACAAGTTAAATTTTGTATTATACTTTTATATTAAATTATATCATATGTAATCTTAAATTGACAATTTATATATTTGGGTAATAACATAAGATAAAGTTAAAATTTAAGGGATTTTGGAAGAAAAAACCCTATTAACTCTTACATACTTTATGATATAATCAATAGTGTTGACTAAAATTTTATAAGGTAAAAATTTAAACTATACCATATAAAATGAAAAATGGATAATTTTTGTATTGTAGGATAAATTAATATATATATAAATTGGATAAGGGTGAATATAAGATGGAAACATTGATTATTAATGGAGGCAAAACATTAAGGGGCGACGTAGAAATTAATGGAGCCAAAAATGCAGCAGTTGCTATTTTGCCGGCAGCTATTTTAGCTAGCGAAGGAAAATGTATTATTGATAATATACCAGATATAGAAGACGTACATTGCTTAGAAAGAATTTTAGCTAGTTTAGGCTGTAGAGTAAATAAACTAAATAGTAATACGTTAGAAATTGATGCTTCAGATATTACAACAGTTAATGCGTGTACTGAAGATGTAAGAAGAATGAGAGCATCATATTATTTTATAGGGGCATTATTAGCTAGATTTAAAAAAGCTAAAGTTGAACTTCCAGGGGGATGCCCTATAGGAGTTAGACCTATAGATCAACATATAAAAGGTTTTGAGGCATTAGGTGCAGAAGTTGTTATAGAACATGGGGCTGTAAGTGTTAATGCTGAAAATTTACATGCAGCTAATATTTTCTTTGATGTAGTTTCTGTTGGAGCTACAATAAATGTAATGATTGCAGCAACAATGGCTGAAGGAACAACTATATTAGAAAATGTTGCTAAGGAGCCACACGTAGTAGACGTTGCAAATTTCTTAAATACTATGGGAGCAGATGTTAAAGGTGCTGGTACTGATGTTATAAGAGTAAAAGGTGTTAAAAAATTAATAGGATGTAATTATAGCGTTATACCTGACCAAATAGAAGCAGGAACATTCATGATTGCAGCAGCAGCTACAAAAGGTGATATAACTATAAAAAATGTAATTCCAAAGCATTTAGAATCTATTTCAGCAAAGCTTTTAGAAATGGGAGCAATAGTTGAAGAAGGCGATGATAGCGTAAGAGTTACAGTTGATAAAACTTTAAAAGGTGTTAGTGTTAAAACAGCTCCATATCCAGGATTTCCAACAGATGTACAGCAACCTATGTCTACTTTATTAAGCATTACAGAAGGAAGAAGCTTAATTGCAGAAAGTATATGGGAAAATAGACATAAGCATACTGATGAATTAAAGAAAATGGGTGCTGAAATAAAAGTAGAAGGAAGAACTGCTATAATAGATGGTGTTAAGTCATTAAATGGAGCAAAGGTTACAGCAACAGATTTAAGAGCTGGAGCAGCTATGGTTATAGCAGGATTAGTTGCAAATGGGGAAACAGAAATTTCTGATATAGAGCATATTGATAGAGGATATCCTCATATTGAAGATAAATTCAGGGCTTTAGGAGCAGATATAAAAAGAGTAAAAAAATAAGCTTGGGGGAATTTTAAATGAAGTTTTGCTCATTATATAGTGGAAGTAGTGGAAATAGTATTTTTGTAGGTTCAGAAAAGGCTAAAATTTTAATTGATGCTGGATTACCTGGAAAGAAAATAGATGAAGCATTAAAGCAAATTGGGCAAAATCCAAGCGAATTAGATGGGATTTTTATAACTCATGAGCATATAGATCATATTAAAGGTGTTGGAGTTTTATCTAGAAAATATGATATTCCTATTTATGCACCACATGACACTTGGGTTGCAATGGAAGGGACAATTGGAAAGATAAAAGAGCATAATTTAAAAGTAATGGATAGAAGATCAATTGTAGCAGTTAAGGATATGGAAATTAAATCATTTATTATTCCACATGATGCAGCTGCACCAGTTGGATATACAATTAATTTAAATGATAAGAAAGCAAGTGTAGCAACTGATTTTGGAACTTTTACTAAAGAAATTGAAGATAATATAAAGGATTCAAGTATTATTTTAATTGAAAGTAACTATAATCCGGAAATGCTAGACTTTGGGCCCTATCCGTATAGTTTAAAGCAAAGAATAAAAGAAGCATATGGACATTTATCTAATGAGGATTGTGGTGAAGCAATTGTTAGGGTATTAAAAAGTGGACTAGGGAAAAAAATAATTTTAGGGCATTTAAGCAATACTAATAATACACCTGAATTAGCTGAAATTACAGTTAGAAACATATTAGATAGTAATAATATTAATGTTGGTTCAGATGTATTTTTAAGTTTAGCTAATAGACATAATCCAAGCAAGATAATTACTTTATAAAAGTAGAGGATGAGAATATGAAAAAAATATATGCCTGTGAAGATCATATAGATGAGGCAATGGATGAAGTTATAGATGGAAAAGAAACATTTCCTGTAATTAATAAGACAACAAAAAATAAATGCAGTTATTGTGAAAAAGAAGCACAATATCAAGTTGAAATGACTTAATATTTATATGTTGAAAAAGATACATAATATTTAGTATAATTTTTATATAATCGTAAGAAAAGAAAAAGGAGAAAAAATTATGAGTTTATATAAACAATGGACAGATATGGTCGTAGAGTATGTTAAGACTAAGGGAGAAGCAGCATTTTGGAATGAATATACTAAAATAGAAACTGCTATATATAGAGATTTATTAGCTAATAGCAAAGAAGCTATGAAAATAACTATTGCTGATTTTGCTAAGAAGTATGAAACTTCTGAAGAATTCATTATGGGATTTGTTGATGGAATAAATGAAAGTTTAAATAATCAATATGATTTAGAAGCTTTAACTTCAAATGATGAAATAGTACTAGATATAAACTTAGAAAAACTATTCTTTAACATGTTAGAAGCTAAAGCTGAATATCTTTATAACTTACCACAATGGGATGCTATATTCTCACCTGAAAAGAGAAGAGAAATCCAAAAAGCATACAGAGAAAGCTGTAGTGTAAGAAATGAAAATAAAGTTGGAAGAAATGATGCTTGTCCATGTGGAAGCGGAAAGAAATATAAAAAATGTTGTGGAAAATAATTTCCATTTTTATAAAAGAGCTTTGATATCAAAGCTCTTTTTTGCATTAATTAATTTATATTTTAGTGTCAAATGATAATTCAAATAAATAAATTATAATAGTAGGTTTATTTGGAGGTAGTTTATATGTTTAGTATATTCCCATATATATTTTCTACTACTTTTAATGCTATAGCTGGCAATATTAATAGGTTTGATAATATAGTTGATAATGTTGTAAATAATATTGCTAATAGTGAATTTATAGATAACTTAGTCAAAAATATAGATGAAATGTTACCTATTAATATACAATTTAAAGAGCATAAAAGGGGTTATACAATTCAATGTTATTTACCAGGAGTGAAAAAAGAAGATATTAACTTAGAGTATTATAATAATTATGTTACATTACAAGTTAAGAGAAACTTGTTTTATAGTAATAATGAAAATATAGCAGTAGCTATAGTTCAACCAGGCGGAGATATAAATGAAGATTATTATGTGGAAAATGCAGATCCTAATGGAATTAGGGCTGTTTTAAAAAATGATACCTTAAATGTATTGATACCAAAAAGCACTTATATAAGTAAGGATACTACTATTGTAGAGGTAGATAATTTTAAGGAAGAACAAATATAGTTTTTTTATTTAACAAAGGAGGAGAAAATGATGAATATAACAATTATTTCTGTAGGAAAATTAAAGGAAAAATATTTGAAGCAAGCTATTGATGAATATTCTAAGAGATTAACTAGATATTGCAAAATTGATAGTATAGAACTTCCTGATGAAAAAACACCTGATAATGCATCTGAAAAGGAAGAACTTCAAATTAAGTATAAGGAAGGACAGCTTATTTTATCTAAGATAAAGGATAATATGTTTGTTATAGCAATGGATTTAAATGCTAAGCAAATGACCTCTGAGGAGTTTTCAAAGTTTATTGAAACCCAAGGGGTTATGGGTAATTCAAACATAACTTTTGTTATAGGAGGAAGTTTAGGATTATCTCAAGATGTAATTAAAAGAGCTAATTATAAGATATGTTTTTCTAAAATGACTTTCCCACATCAATTATTTAGAGTAATGTTATTAGAACAAGTTTATAGAGCTTTTAGAATAATGAAAAATGAACCGTATCACAAGTAAGTGCGAACTTTACCAAAATTGGATATATAAATGAAAGGTAGGTCTGCTTTAATTCTGCAATGAAACTCACAAAAATCTAAAATTTGAATTTTTGTAGGTTATTGTAGTTTTATTCATAGGTTCTTCGTTTTTCACCTATTTCAGCAAATTAGAATTTGTTTTTTCTAATCTATAGTATTGAAAGAAATTGTAAAACATTCCACAAATATATTTTTTATATTCATTTCAGATTTAGGTTAAAGTTAGTAGTTATTCTTTTGTGTATATAAGTTATTTGAAGTAATAAAGTTTCAATTGAATTTGGATAAATATGAATATAAAAGTATTGAAAAAAAATAAAAGTTTATATATAATGTAATTATACTAAAATATAAACATGAAAAATATAAATGTAAAGGAGATGTAAATATGCGCAAAGAGGTAGTTTTTAACTAAACTAACTGAATAAGGATTATTTTAAAAAGTATATGAAAAAAATCTTGGATAACTCAAGGTTTATTTGTGGTAGAAACAATTATTAATAATATTGATATTACCATGTCTATTTGTGTACTCTAAAAATAATCAGTATTATAATGAGCATATTACATCTTTATTTGAAGAATAGGAAAACTGTGTTCTAAACACGGTATTTTTATGCCTATTTTTACTATATTTATAGATATGATATAAGACTTTAATTTGCATAGCTTAATCATAAGTTATATAAATTAAAGTTGTATATTTCATGTTTATATTTAGGTTATATAATTATGAGGCTGTAAGTGAATTATGTTCACTTACAGCTTTTTTTATTTAAGGAGATTATTTTGATGATTTATATATTTAAATATGAAGATTATGAAAAACAAATAAATTTTTTTAAAAATACTAGGATGGTGATTATTAATGGTTAATAAACTTTCAGCATATAAAACTTATTTATTATTTTCAGCTATTACAGCAATGTGTTTTTCACTAGTAGCTACAGTTATGATAGTGTATCACATTGAAACGGTGCATTTAAATCCACTTCAGCTTATACTTGTTGGAACTACTTTAGAAGTAGCATGCTTTATATTTGAAATTCCTACAGGAATAGTTGCAGATGTGTACAGTCGTAAACTATCTATTGTTATTGGTGTAGTTTTAACAGGAGTGGGATTTATTTTAGAAGGTTCTATTTCTAGTTTCGTTTTCGTACTTGTAGCACAGATTGTATGGGGATTAGGTTCTACTTTTATTAGTGGATCTGTTGAAGCTTGGATTGCGGAAGAAGAGAAAGATAAAGATTTGGATAAAATTTATATAAAGGGAGCACAAGCAGGACAGATAGGATCGGTTATTGGAATAGTACTAAGCACTGTAATAGCTAATTTATCTGTAAGACTACCTATTATAGTTAGTGGAGTCTTATTTATAATTCTTGCATTATTTTTATGGTTATATATGCCAGAAAATAATTTTAAATCATCTGCTCCAGAGGATTTAAATACTTTTAAAAAGATGGGATATACCTTTAAATCTGGTCTTAAATTTATAAAAAATAAACCTATAATTATAATTTTGCTTTCAGTAACTTTATTTTATGGATTATCCAGTGAAGGTTATGATAGACTTTCTAATATGCATTTTTTACAAGATACTATGCTTCCTAAACTTGGAAACCTTAAACCAGTGACTTGGTTCGGAATTTTTGGAATTGCAGGAATGATATTGAGTGCTATAGTAATGCATTTTATGGAAAAGAAGCTTAAGGATGATGATAAGAATAAAAATGGAAAGCTGTTATTATGTATAAATATATTTTATATATCATTTATGTTCATATTTGCTATTACAAAAAGATTTAACTTAATGCTAATAGCTTATTTAGCGACAAGTACCTTTAGAACTATAAATGAACCTATATTTAGTGCATGGCTTAATGGACATATAGATGACAAGGCCAGATCTACTGTACTTTCTATAAATGGACAAATAAATTCCTTAGGTCAAATTTTAGGTGGACCAATTATAGGAATCATAGCTACAAATATTTCAGTGAGTATGGGTATAGCATGTACTTCGTTATTAGTAACACCGGTATTAGTGTTATATATTGTTGCTATGATAATGGATAAAAAGGTGGTTGATAGAGTTGGAGGTATTGATTATGAAGAAAATAATTAATATAGGAATCGTAGCACACGTGGATGCAGGAAAAACAACTATAACAGAAAACTTATTATATTATAGTGGAGCTATAAAATCAGTTGGAAGAGTTGATTTAGGCAATACACAGACGGATTCTATGGAGCTTGAGCGTAAGAGAGGGATTACCATTAAATCATCAACCATATCTTTTAATTGGAATAATGTCAAGGTTAATATTGTTGATACTCCAGGACATGTGGATTTTATTTCGGAAGTTGAACGTTCATTAAGTGTTTTAGATGGAGCGATACTAGTTATATCAGGAGTAGAGGGTATTCAGTCACAAACAAGAATATTATTTGAGACATTAAAGGAGTTAAACATTCCAACAATAATTTTTGTAAATAAGCTAGATAGAATTGGGGCAAATTTCAATAAAGTATTTGAAGATATAAAGAAGAATATGTCCAATAAAGTAGTTAGATTACAAGAAGTATATGATGTAGGAAGCAAAGCTGTTTATATAAAAAAACTATTTGATACATGCATGATAAATGATGATGCTATTGATGTTTTATCAGACTTAGACGAAGCATTTTTAGAAAGATATATTGGTGGAATAGAACCTGATAAAGAAGAAATACAAGAAAAGCTTTCATTATATGCAAGTGAAGGAAGTCTATATCCAGTATTTTGTGGTGCGGCAGCAATTGGACTTGGAGTTGAAGACTTATTAGATGGAATTTGTAGTTATTTTCCATTTGCAGGTGATGATTGTGAAAGTGATTTATCTGGAGTAGTATTTAAAATCGAAAGAACAAGTAAAAATGAAAAGAAGGTTTATGTAAGATTATTTGGAGGAAAAATATCTGTAAGAGATAAAATTCAAGTACCTAATAAGGAGATAGCAGAAAAAGTAAAGAAAATTAATAGGTTAGAAAATGGGGGAGTTGTTGAAGCACAGAGGATAGAAGCAGGGGATATAGGTATTTTATATGGACTTACAAGTTTCCAAGTGGGAGATGTTATTGGAATTTCAAATGATAAAATTAAAAATATATCTATAGCTAAACCAGCATTAAAAACAACAATTTCTGCAATTGATAAAGAAAAAAATCCAGAGCTATTTAAAGCATTAACATTACTTGCAGAGGAAGATCCACTACTAGAATTAGAGATGAATGACATAGATAAAGAAATTTATGTCAACTTATTCGGTGAAGTTCAAATGGAAATACTAAGTTCCATGTTAGATGATTTATATGGAATAAAAGTAGAGTTTTCGAATATTGAGACTATCTATAAGGAAACACCTAAAGGTTTTGGAGCGTCAATAATGCATATGCAGGAAGACTTAAATCCATTTTGGGCGACAGTAGGCTTAGAAATAGAACCAGCAGGGAGAGGCGAAGGTCTTAGGTATATTTCTAATGTTTCAGTAGGGTCATTGCCAAAATCTTTTCAAAATGCAATTGAAGAAGCAGTTATTAAGACAAGTAAACAAGGATTATTTGGATGGGAGGTTACAGATGTAAAAGTCACTCTTAGCTGTGGTGAATTTTTTAGTCCAGCCAGCACTCCAGCAGATTTTAGAAATGTGACACCTATGGTATTCATGGAAGCATTATATAAAGCACAAACTGTTTTATTAGAGCCATTACATGAGTTTGAGTTAAAGATTCCTCAAAATGCTTTAAGCAAAGCGGTATGGGATTTAGAAACTATGAGGGCAACCTTTGATAATCCTATTGTTATAGGGGATGAATTCTCAATAAAGGGATTAATTCCAGTAGAAAATTCAAAAGAATATAAAATGAAAATAGCTTCATATACAGAAGGTAGAGGAATGTTTGTGACAAAATTTTATGGGTATAAGGAAGCTTCAGCTGAATTTTCAAAAGCACGCAAAAAAACAACGTATGATCCATTGAATAAAAAAGAGTATTTGCTTCATAAACTAAACGCAATTAGAGATTAAATTTAAATAGATAAGTTAAATTTTTATATGTAGGATTTAAATATAAGACATTCAAAGCCTAAAAGTAAAGGAAGGGTCGTCTGAAGAAGATGAAGACCCTTCCTTTTTTCATGTTACTATGCTTAATTGTAAGTGCTTGAAATTTGTAATATAATGTAAATAAAGTTTTTAATAATAAGGGGACGCACAAATGAAAATCGACTTTAAAATAACAAAAGATGACTATATAAGCTTCAATTTACATCATTTAGAAAACTCGAAATCACAGAAAAGTACATTTAACATACTTAGATATGCTGTACCCATAGTACTTTCTATACCAATCTACTTTACAGGAACGGGGATATTTAATCAACCGAATATATATTGGATTATAGTAGCGATAGTTTTTTTAGTCATTTGGATTTTAACATATCCTAAGCAATACAAAAAATTAGTAGCTAAAGAAACTGATAAACTCATAAGTTAAGGAGATAATTCATCAATATTTGGAAGTAAGACTTTAGAAATTATTGATGGGACAATAGTAGTAAAAGGGGATTCTATATCAGAAACAGTATCGTTAGAAAGTATAAAAGATGTAAAAGTTTACGAAGATATGATCCTTATATATATAAGTGGATTTGTAGCTCATATAATTCCAAGGAGATATTTAGATAAAGAAATAGAGAAAGAACTTATGAAAGAGCTTAAAAAATGTAAGGCTTTAGAACAATTAAAGTAAAACGTGCTCCTTTGGAGGTGTAACGGAGAACCGTACCATAAATAAATGAGGTTTTTACTGAAATTGTAAATAAAAATATAGTTATAAGGGATTAAGACTCTTACTTATATTTAATATATAGGTAAGGGTTTTTATTTATATAAAGTAATTAAGTTTAATTAAATTATTGTAAAATATTAACTTGATATATTTATTTAAAATAGAATAATATGGTATAATAACGAAAAATATGAAAATGAGAGGTAAGAGGAAATGAAAATTCGTAGATGTGAAATTAATGATGCTGATAATATGTTAAAAATGTTATTAGAATTAGATAAAGAAACAGAGTATATGTTATTTGAAGCTGATGAACGACCTAATGATATTAATAGAGTAAAAGCAATGATAAATCAGTCAATCAATGGAGATAATTTACTTTTAATTGCAACGGAAGATGATAATATTATAGGGTTTTTATCTGCACAGAGAGGAATTATAAGGAAAATTAAGCATACAGCATATATTGTTGTAGGAATTAGAGAGAAGTTTAGAGGGAAAGGAATTGGGAAAAAGTTATTTTGTGAATTAGATTTATGGGCAAAAGAAAATAATATTTCAAGATTAGAGTTAACAGTAATGTGTCCAAATAGTATGGCAAAACAATTATATGAGAAAAATGGTTTTGAAGTTGAAGGGACTAAGCGAAATTCTATATTCATGAATGGTAAATATATAGATGAGTATTATATGTCTAAAATATACAAATAATTGTATAGTGTAGAAAAGGTGAGGAGTATGAGGAAGTTTAATAGTTTAATACCTGAGTTATCAGTGAAGAGTATTGAAGAATCTAAAAGGTTTTACATTGATATTTTAGGATTTAAATTAGAATATGAAAGACTAGAAGATAAGTTTGCATTTCTATCATTAGGAGATATACAAATTATGATAGAAGAAGTAAATGGGTATTGGAGCACAGGGAAATTAGAATATCCATTTGGTAGAGGAATAAATTTTGAGATGAAAGTACCTAATGTACAAGAAATAAGAGATAATTTAGTTAAAAATAATATAAAACTATTTAGAGATATAACAATAAATGAGTATGAATCTAATGGTGAAATTATAGTTCAAGAAGAATTTCTTGTACAAGATTTAAATGGATATTTGTTAAGATTTTGTATGTATAAGTAATTGTATAATATTGTTTATTAGGTGTATTTTATACTTAACTTGTGTGCCAAATTTTCATTAAAAAGTCAGCTATCAATATGTGGTAAATATGGAAAATGGATTTTATGATTCTTTTAGCCATTTTTTTGTTTCTTTCATCCGATAAGATTCTCCATTCATATCTACCATATATGATTTATATGTAATTCTGTCAGTCATTGCTGTCGCCATGACTGGATCGGTAAAGACTTCCCCCCATCTATCAAAAGATAGATTAGTTGTTATTATTGTAGATTTCCTTCCCGTCCTAATTGATAAATTAGTGAATAGTAATTCAGCACCTTCTTTATCTGATGATATATATCCAAATTCATCAAGAATAACTAAATCATACTTTTCTAGTTTTGATTGAAATGATCTTAAACTCTTTGTTGAACGTAATTCTTTTAGTTGCGTTATAAATAATGGTACTGTTGCAAAGAAAACCTTATACCCGCTTAAACAAGCCTTTATACCTAATCCAATGGCTATATGAGTTTTTCCTGTTCCACAGTTACCAGATAAAATAACATTTTGACCATTTTCTATAAAATCTAAAGTACTCAATATAGGAAGTTTATTTTGAGCATCAGCAGGCAACTCATTTACGTCCAACTCTTCAAGATATTTTTTATAAGGAAAGTTTGCTGTTCTTATCCTGTTTTTTCGTAGCTGTTCCTGTTTATAGTCACATTCTTTTTGTAGAAGCTTATAAATTAGCTCTTCATAACTTGAATCTATTTCAGTTGCATTTCTAATTTCTGATTCAACCGTATCTTTAAATGTAGCTAATTTAAGGTTACTTGAGTATTCTAAAATACCTTTAAGAAATATCTTTTTATTATGATCTTTCATTAGCTTATACCGTCCTTTCTTTCAGAAAGCAATTCGGCATAATTATTCAAGAGATTTATTGAGTTATTTACTATACTAGAGTCATTTTCAAAATATTTCTTATAATAATCTTCTTCATCATTACGCTGACATATGAATTTTATTTTATCCAAAGTTACTGAAGTAGGAGTAATTTTTCTAATTACTTCAATACTTCTTTCTACAGATCCTATTCCAACTTCTCCAATTAGGTTTAATAATTCAATAAAATCTTTTTCTTTTCCAATAAAAAATGAATTATATATATTTTGAATATTGCCATCTATTTGCTTAAAAGCACAACTATTTATTAAGGCATTAGGTTTACGATACAATGTATTAAGATAATGCTCAAGCTTAATAATCCACTGGAATGCGCCAGGATTCTTTTTATGATGAGCCACTTTTTCTTCTTCAAAATACACAATTATATCATTGGAATATATCTTACATTTCAATATTTTATTTACAAACCTATCGGGAACGGAGTAGTGGCAAGTATCAACAACTACCATTGAATATTTATCTACTCTAAGAAGTTCTAACCTTGCCGATTCATATTTACCAATGGTAGGCAAAAGCTTAGCTTTTTCATCTTGAAATAACTCCTTTGGTGATTTTTATTTATCATATGAGTGTCTTTCATTAAGAGATTGGCAGGTTTCTAAAAGATATTGATTAGCCTCATCAAGTGAGTTAAATCTATCCTTTTTACTAAAAGCCTTTCGTCTAATTACCTCCACACTTCTTTCCACATGACCCTTTTCATTGCCTGATCTAACATTACAGAATCTAAAATTAAATCTATAATAGAGAGAAAGCTTTAATAATGCTTCAGTAGGCTCTTTTTCATTTCTACCAACAAACTTTTTTATAACCAATCGTATATTATCGTATACAACTTCTGCAAATGATCCATTTACATATTCGAAGAAATCGCTATGAGATTCTAAAAAGCATTGTGTATTTTGTTTAGGGAATAGCTTCGCCCAGTGAAAATTGCTGTATGCCACAGTGAATACAGCCATCTGATATTCTCTTAATACACCTCCTTCGGTATATATTTTTACACTTCCCCAATCAAACTCAACAACATCTCCAGGTACATATTGCTGCTTAATATATGCTTCCTGAGCTTTTTGTTCAATCTTATTGATAGTTCTTGAAACCGTAGTATAACTTACATTAAATCCTTCTGAAACCAATACTTCATAAATATCTTTTTTCTTTTTTTGTTGCTTTGATAGCTCTGTTAACCTTTTAGTTTTATTTTCATCTAGATAGAATTGGATCCGCTTTATCAATGCATCTGTAACTACCGTTTTAACTCTTGGAGATGACTTATATTCAGGCTTATTTGTAAGCTGTTGAATAAGTTCTTGGCGTTTAATATCATCATTACATTCTACACCTAACTCCATTAAATTAGTTTCATATTCATTTATATATTTATCAACCGTTTTCCTAGCAAAGCCAGTTTCACGAGCAATCGCTCTTTTTTATTTTTTGTCTCTAATGTACATTAAAATAATATCTTCTTTATTCATTAATTTAATCACCCTCTGCAACTCCTCTAATACATAATATTATTTCCAATTTATTATGTGTTTTAGAGGTATTTTTTATAAAGGGTGGCCTACTTTTTAATGAAATTTATGGTCTACTAATAGTGTCTCCTATACAAAAAGTCTTAAAGAGGAAAAAGAACAACTTCTAGTTACATTTTCAGATGATGTAAATTAAGAAATACCATATGAATTCATAAAGAGCATACTAGAGAATTTTAGTAAAGTTCTAACAGAGAGTGCAACTAGAGAGCAACAGAAGAAGTTGCTTCATATGATAATATCAGAAATAACTATAAATGAAGCGAGAGAAATAGATTCAATAAAACTAAAAATAAATGATAGCTTAGTAGACTATATAAGTAAAGAAGAAGGAGTATCTATAAAGGATGCTACTTCTTCTTTTATCTTAAGAAATATTGGAATGAGAGTATTGAATTTAGATATTGCTATATAGAGAATATTGAAGTTGTTATATATAAATATTATAATTTAATCATATGTAAATATTATATTCACTAGATAAATTAAAATTTTTGGAGGTGTTAGAATGAATTTTTCTATTGTTACTCTTACTAATGAAGACTTAACTCAATATAAAGTAGATATGCAAGAAGCATTCCAAAAAGGATTTGAAGATGTTTTTGGTAAGACTGAAGATATTATTCTTCCTGAAAGAGATATTAACCATTCTTTGAAAGCTAAGGGTTCGGTTGCATATAAAGCAGTTGTTGATGGTGAAATGGTTGGAGGTGCTATTGTAGTAATTGATGAAGAAGCTCAGCATAATCATCTCGACTTGTTTTATGTTAAGTGTGGTATTCATAGTAAAGGTATTGGTAAGAGAATGTGGGATGAAATTGAAAAATTACATCCGGAAACAAAGGTCTGGGAAACTTGTACACCTTATTTTGAGAGAAGAAACATTCATTTTTATGTAAATAGATGTGGATTTCATATAGTAGAATTTTTAAATGAAAAAAATCCTGGAGCTGATATGCCAGAAGATTTTATTGGTGATAGAGGACAGGGGATGTTTGTATTTAGGAAGCAAATGTAATGTGATAACTTCTAGTTTGTATAGATAAAAAATATCACTTACTACTGTTACGGAGAACCGTATCACAAGTAAGTGAGGTTTATAGCTTTAGGTATTGGTATAACTTGCCTAAGGCTATTTTTGTAATTGAAAATATACTACCATAAGTAATAATAAAGAGTTAAAAAATATATTTATATTAATTTACACTTGACAAAAGTGGTGAATAGTAATAATATAATAACAAAATTAATTGAATAAAATTAAATTTGAAAAAATTTAAAAAAGGGGAATTATAATGGGTAAATATGAGAAAATGAAATTAGATAATCAGTTATGTTTTTCATTATATGCAGCCTCAAGAGAAGTAATAAAAACTTATAAACCACAGTTAGATAAATATGGACTTACATACACTCAATATATTGCTATGTTAGTTGTATGGGAGTATGAAAAGATAACGGTAAAGGAAATGGGGCAAAAACTACATTTAGATTCAGGAACTCTTACTCCTGTATTAAAAAAGCTACTTTCAATGGAATTAATAGATAAATATAGAGATAAGGATGATGATAGAGTAGTTATTGTGGAGGTTACTGAAAAAGGAAGAAAAATGAAGGAGGAAATCATTGAGGTTCCAGAGAAAATGTATTGTAAGTTTGGCAAGAGCATAGAAGATGTTGTTGAGCTAAAGAGATTGTTAGATAATTTATTAGCAACATTTAAGTAAGAATTTGTTGAAATATACATTTAATTAGAATTGATTTTTTAATTAAATGTGTATGTAGCAAATTCTATAAATTTAGAATAATTAATTGAATAAAATTAAATTTGATAAAATTAAAAGGAGATAAAATATGAAATTTTATGATTTTTCAGCAAAAAAAATGAATGGGCAAGAAGTTAAGATGGAAGCATTTAAAGGTAAAGTTGTATTAGTAGTTAATACAGCAAGTAAATGTGGGTTAACACCACAATTTACTGAATTAGAACAATTAAATAAGAAATATAAAGAAGAAGGTCTAGAAATTTTAGGATTCCCTTGCAATCAGTTTGCACATCAAGATAAAGGAAGCAATGAAGAAATACAAGAGTTCTGCTCTTTAAACTATGGAGTTACATTTAATATGTTCCAAAAGATTGAGGTAAATGGAGAAAATACACATCCATTATATAAGTTCTTAAAAAATGAGAAAAAAGGTTTATTGAGTAAAGAAATTAAATGGAATTTTACAAAATTTCTTATTGATTCAGAAGGAAATGTAGTTAAAAGATATGCACCTACAGTAAAGCCATTAAAAATTGAAGAGGATATTAAAAATTTATTAAAATAATTATAGGTGGTAATGATAAAATGAATGAAAGATATGATATTGCAATAATAGGAAGTGGACCAGCTGGAATATCAGCAGCATTAAATGCAAAGATAAGAAATAAAAGATTTATTATTTTTGGAAGTAAGGAAATAAGTACAAAACTTGTAAAGGCTCATAAGATAAATAATTATTTAGGTTTTTATGGAAAAAGTGGAGTAGAAATAAGAGATGAATTTGCTAATCATTTAAAAGCAATGGATATTGAAATAACAGAAGAAAAAGTGAATAACATTTATGCTATGGGAGATTATTTTACTTTAATGGTAAATGACAAAATGTATGAAGCTACTTCAATAATATTAGCTACAGGAGTTAACTTTGGTAAGCCATTTAAGGGGGAAGAAGAGTTTTTAGGTAAAGGGGTAGGATATTGTGCAACATGTGATGCTCCTTTATATAAAGATAAAGTCGTAACAATAATTGCTTATAATAAGCATGAAGAAGCTGAAGCAAATTTTATAGGAACAATAGCATCAAAAGTATATTATGTGCCAATGTATAAGCAAGAAATAGAAGTTGATTCATCTATTGAAATAATAAAGGATATTCCAGTGGAAATAGTAGGAGATAGTTCAGTTAAAAAACTTATTCTTAAAAATAGTGAAATTGAAACAGATGGGGTATTTATTTTAAGAGATAGTATATCACCAGGACAATTAGTTCCAGGTTTAAAAATTGAAAACAATCATGTAGAAGTTGATAGAAGAATGAAAACAAATATTGAAGGTTGTTATGCTGCAGGAGATATAGTTGGTACTCCATATCAATATATTAAGGCAGCAGGAGAAGGAAATATAGCAGCATTATCAGCTGTGTCTTATATAGAACAAATAAAAAGAAAAAATAAAGAGGGATAATTTATGATGAAAGTAGTTAATAGATTAATAGGATTTTCACCTAAACAGGTGATTAAAGAAAATATTGAGAAACATTTATAAGAAGGAGAAAAAATTATGATATATGATTTTAAAGTAAAAAAGACAAATGGAGAAGAAATACTTTTAGAAAAATATAAAGGAAAGGTTCTTTTAATAGTAAATACAGCAAGTGGATGTGGATTTACACCACAATATGAAGGGTTACAAAAGATTTATGATGAATATAAAGATAAAGGTTTTGAAATATTAGATTTTCCATGTAATCAATTTTTCCAACAAGCACCAGGAAATGATGCTGAGTTATCAAGTTTTTGCAAATTAACATATGGAACAACTTTTGAAACTTTTGCTAAAATTGAAGTAAATGGAGAAAATGCTTCAGACTTATATAAGTTTTTAAAATCAGAAGCACCACAAGCAGAAGATGATGAAGAATCAAAGTTATTATACGGAAAGCTTGAAGATCTAGGGTTTAAAACTGATGGAGAAGATATAAAATGGAATTTTACTAAATTTTTAGTGGATAAAAATGGTAAGGTTATTTCGAGATTTGCCCCAACATATGAACCTGAGAAATTAGCTTCAATAATAAATGATCTATTAAAATAAACTGTAGCGTGGGAATTATAGCATAATTATATATAATAGATAAAAGAATAAAGTGGCAAAACCTCATTTAGAGTAGTTACTGAGAACCGTATCATAAATAAATGCGGTTTATAGCCTTAGGCGTTGAATTAACTTGCCTAAGGCTATTTTTACAAGCAAAAATAACGTATCATAAGTAATATAAATAGACCATATATCGTGTATCTAATGCCATATATCGTAGAAATATATTCAATGTGTAAGTAATTAGATATACTAATGATGGTAAGGAGATGCAAAATGAAAGTAAAAATAAATATAGATGAAAAAATAGATGAAATTTTTATAGAGATATATACGCCAAGTAAAGAAGATGAAAATTTAAGGTTTATATTGGAAAACCTAAAAATGAAAAAATCTGTACTAAATGCATACAGCAAAGAGAAGATATATTTATTAAATATTAATGATATATATTCAATTTATGCAGAAAATAAAAAGGTATATGCACGTACAAAAGATAAAAAATATATAGTTAATCATAGGTTATATGAATTGGAAGAAATTCTTGATGGAAATAAGTTTGTACGAATTTCTAATTCAGCTATTATCAATATTTATAAAATAGAAAATTTAGAAGCTAGTATTAATGGTATGATAACAATTAATTTTAAAAATGGTGAAAAAGAATATATATCAAGAAGATATTTGAAAAAAGTAAAAAAGATATTAGATATATGAGGTGACTTAGATGATAAAAGAGATATTAAAAAGGGGAATAGCAGGAGCAATAATAAGTTTAGTTGCTATTATTAGTATGTTATTAGGTGTATTAGTTATAACGGGGACAAGTCAAATAACAATACAAATAAGTGAGATTATAAAATATACATTTATAATTATGGTAGCTGGATTTATTATCTCATCTAGTACAATAATTTTTAGTATAAAAAATATGTCTTTAGTAATAAAAGGATTTATACATTTAATAATTACTTTATTAATTTTAAAGGGGAGTTTTATGTATTTAGGGATATTAAATGAAGATTATTTAATACAAGCAATAGTTATTTCATTATATATTATAGTTGCAGCTATTTGTTTAATTACTATTATCAGTGAGAATAAAACAGATGTTAAAATGATAAATGAAAGACTGAAAATTATTCAGAAGATAAAAGATTAGAATAATATAAAAAAATATAGGTGTTTATTTTTTATAAAAATTTGATATAATATAAATAAGAAATGAAGATAATAAAAATAAGGTGATATCAACACCCTATAGTATACAATTAAAGTTGTTTAGGCAACTGATATCGCTATAATTTAATATGATTAAAAAATAGTAGCTTTCCAATTGCGATGTGGGGCTACTATTTTTTTGAGATTTTTTCTATAAGTAACACTATAAATGTCAATAATGCTATTAAGAATATACCTGCTGTAAATAGTAACATTAAATCATCGTTACTCATTAGTATCACCTCCCTTCACAAGAAAGGTGAGTGATACCAGTAGCCCACATTTAAGGAATAAGTGGTAAAGAGATAAAAAATAGACCAGTACTAAAGGAACTTCTAAAGGATGCAGAGGAAAGAAAGTTATAAATTATGTTATAATTCTCTTATAGAATATGAGTTCGTTTATTATTAAACTACTCGATAAATTTTAAACATAGGAGGATTAAAATATGAAGTATTTTTTAATTGAAGGAATTGTAACTAATCCAGAAAAAATGACTGAAAAAATGATGCAAGAGCATCAGGAATATACAGGTATGTTAATGAAAGAGGGTAAAGTTCTATTTTCATCATTGAAAAGTGATATGAGTTCATCTGTTACTGTAGTAAAGTCAGAAACAGAACAAATTATCGAAGATTTTTATAGAGAAGACCCATTTTTTAAGAACAATGTTATTACATACTCTATATCAGAATTAGATATACATTATAAAGTATCTTATGCTGAAAATTGGTTTCAAAATTAATGATGTGAATACATTTAAGTTGAATTAAAATTTGTAGAGTTAATTTTATGAATAATTTGAAATTATTGCGAATTAAATGATCTTTGAAAATTGAATAATATGGTGTTTAAAAATATGTAAGATATGGTATGTGAATAGATATATTGATTCATATTTACATAATATGGTTAGTATTATATATAGAATAAATTTATAAAGGAGATTATTATGTATAGGAAAATATCAATATTTTTATTTATTATAGTTATTTTAGTATCATTATCAGGATGTACAAATAAAATACAAAATATTGAAACAGTACAAGATTTAAATTCAGCTGAAACAAATAATTCAATTGAAGAAAGCAATGAAAAAACTGCAATGATTGACAAAGAAGAAGTAATTAATAAACTATGCTCAGATGAATTTGAAGGAAGATTAGTTGGAAGTTTAGGAAATGAGTTGGCTGGAGAGTACCTTAGTGATTTATTTAGTAAGATTAGATTAATTTCAATGTTTGGAGAAAATTATAAGCATGAATATACTCAAGAAGTATATAAAACTTATGGCTCAATTGCAGAGGATGACTATGGAGAAGTAAAGATTATTAATAATATTATTGGAAAAATAGAAGGCACGTCTAATAATGCAGTAATAATTTCTGCACATTTTGACCATATAGGAGTACAAGATGGGAAAATAATAAAAGGAGCAATTGATAATGCATCTGGTGTAGCAGTATTATTGGATTTAGCAGAAACTCTAAATAATAAATATTCTATAGAAAAACCAGAATTTGATATAATATTTTGTGCCTTTAATGGTGAAGAAAAGGGATTAACAGGAAGTAGAAAGTTCATTGAAGATATAGATGGAAAATATAATAGTCTAATAAATATTAATATCGATTCGGTTGGGTATAAAGATGGAAGAAAAGTAACTTTTTTAGATGCAAATACGAATACATCTTTATATGAACCAATGAAAACAGTTATAGAGAATAATGGATTAGAAGTAGAATTAGATACTGATTTAAAAGGAACCGCTGATAGTGTTGTATTTGACAAAGTAGGAATACCAGCCATATGTATAATTGATGAAAATGTAAAAGAGGTAATTCATACAGAGAATGATGTACCAGAACTAATAGATTATGAAAGATTAGATAAGATAGTTAAGTCAGTATATGATTTCGTTAGTTCATATGAATTCAATTAGCATAATTTAATTTTGATTTAGAGGAGTTATTAAATAAAAAAATTTTAGGATTTTAATAAATAAACTTAAATATTAATTTATTAAAAATACCGTATTATTCAATAAAGAAGATGCGGTATTTTTTAGTGCGCAATTCAAAACAAATGTGAAAATTAAATTAGTGATATAATATAATAATCGAACAATTGTTTCAGGTGGTGATTTCTTGGAAGATTAATAGGATAAGTAGAAAGCTTTCAGATGTTCTAAAGATAGTAGATATACTAGAGCAGAATAGTACATCTTTCAATTCTTATTCAGAGCAATTCGATAATAGTACACCAGCAGGAAAAATGCAATTTCAGATGATGGCATTGATAGGGGAGTTTGAGAGAGGTACTATAGCTCAAAATGTAAAAATGGGAATGTGTGCAAAAGCAAAAGCAGGAGAATGGTGTGGGAGAAGAGTTTTAGGGCACGACTTAGTTCCAGTGGAGAATCAAGATGGAACTAAAAGAAGAAAAACTAAATTAACTATTAATCAAATAGAAGCAAGGTCAGTAAGATTAATTTTTAAGAAATGTTGGTGTAAGTAAATTGAACTTAGATATTGCTATATAGAGAATAATAGCAATAAAAATATTGAGATTGGTATAGATAAATATTATAATTTTATCACGTAGAAATATTTATATTTATTAGGTAAATTAGAATTTGGGGAGTGAAATAATTGAAAGAGATTTGGAACAGATATAAAGAAAAGTTAATAATTTTTCTCTTATGTGGATTATTGTTTGTTGGCTTATTATCTATTATTGCCTTATTATGTGGAGCGATAATGAAAATATTTGGGTTTGAATATGAGTCAATAGGGAGTATTATTCTGTTTTTTGTAATTGCAACAATTATTTCTTATCCTTTTAGTCTGATAGCTGAGGTATTGCCTAAAGTAGTTCTATCTTTTGGAAAGTTGCCAAAACAAATGGCTATACTGTTTTATATTATCTTAGATACGTTTGCTACATTTTATGGTCTGCGTGTTGTCGATTATTTTATGCAGTCTGTTTCGGCAACAGATATTTCTATTATTATTGTATCTTTGATATTAGCTTTATTTGGAATAAATGATGTTGATAAAAAAACTAAAGGAACGGATTGACAAATTCCAGTTTAATTAATTGGAATGACAACTCATGATATTTCTGAACAAGTAAAAGAACTTTATGGAGTGGATGTTAGTGCTGAAACTGTATCTAATATTACAAATAGAATCTTACCACTGGTAGCCTAATGTCAAAGTAGACCTTTAGAAAAAACATACTCATTTGTATTTATGGATGCAATTCATTATAAAGTTAGAGAGGATTAATATTTCCTAATGATGATAGTTTAATGAAAATGCTATATCTAGCCGTTGAACGTTTAGCAAGGAGATATACCAGAGCTTATGCTGATTGGGATTTAGTTATTAATGAATTAACTATTATTTTTATCGATATTTTAGATGAAAAAAGAACCTCAAATTAGGATAAACCTAAAATAAAGTTCTTTTGATATTTTCCCTAAAATATATTATTTCCAATAGGTGGGGATAATATACATATAGGGTAATATTTAAAATATCAATAAAACCTATATTTATACAAAACTAAATAAAATTTAATTTTTAAAAATCACTCATTATTTCCAAGAGGAAATTCAGAATACACAAAATTATTTATAGGATTTTAAAAAAAGATGACTCCTGTTCAATACAGAAATCATCTCTTAAATTAGTCTACTCTTTTTTAAACTATCCTTGACAAAGGGTATAGTTTAAATATTCTAATATTTATTTTTAAATATTAATAATTAAATTTATTTTTTACAGCTTCAAAAACAGGTTCAAAACTGCTTTGATTTTCATTAAATAGTTTTATTAACGCTTCTTTTGCTTTAATATATTTAGGATCAGATTCATCATATTTAATTATTGCATTACATTCCTTATGAAACTTCATAAATATTATTGGATGTTTTTTTGCAAATAACTCTAATTCTTCAATATGACGTTCTGTTTTTGTTGCTTTTTTCATCCACCTAAAAATATTTTCATAATTATTCACTTTATTCATCCTCCTTATTATATTTTAAAATCAGTTGAGTCATAAGTTTTTACTTTAGGTTCTCCAAAGTAAGTTTTTACACTTTTAACTTATAGATTATGATTTGCATTTTTGTGTTGATGTTTAGTATTTTGCGTTTTATTTGACATAATAATATAAGCTCAATATTATTTTTACCTTCTTTATTTTCAATATTCTATAACATCTTACCAATAATACTGATTTTATGTCAATATCTTGGACACAGAAAGTCAAGCTTTTTTATGCTATACTTCTAGCTAATAATTCACATTGCTCTGGAGTCATGTAATTAATAAAAGAGTGAAGCCTCTTTCATTTCTTCTTTCTTTATTGAAGAATGGAAAGATTCTATGCAAGTATTGTCATATGGACAACTTTTTTACTAAATGATTGTATGATATTAAACTCTTTATATAGCTCTTTTAAATCATTAATAGTATATTGTGATCCTAAATATGTATGAACTATTATTTGTTTATTTTTATCAGGATTTTGGCTGTAATAGGCATTTTTTTAAAGCTTTAATAACTAAATTATTAGTCATTCTTTTACCGAAAACATAGAGAATTATTTTTTTAGAATTCTAAATTTTATGATACTTTTTTATTTGAATGAGGTCTATATTTTTTTACAGTTATTGAGTAAAGAGAAAGTTCACTCATTTTTCTTTGAACTTTCTTTAAAGATAAATTAAAGCCTTCTTTACAAAGTATATAATCAATTCTAGATGCTCTATATATATACCTTTATTTACTTTATATACTCTTATAATAGCTTTTTGTTATTTCTCATTTTCTATTTCTCTTGCAGATTTAGTTTTACAAAAGTACTTATAATATGTACTTATGGCTACCCTAGAACAGTATACATAGTTTTAATATTGTGATTTCTTTTATTACTATCTATAAATTCTATTACTTTATATAATTTTTGGTTGAAAATATGGCCATAGCTTTTTTTATATTTATCTGCATCTCCAATGGAGCCACCACAACTCATTATAAAATAAATATTGTGCTAAAGGTAAATAAATATTTACTGATAAAATTATACTATATTGAGTTGGATAGAAGTTAGATGAGTAGGAGTTATAAATCGTTATATATTTTGATTAAAAAATAATTTGATTATCAAAATAAAATGTTGTATAATACCTTTAGTGAATAACTTAGTTAAAACAGGAGAAAAATATATGAAGAAAAAATTAAAGGTATTAGGTATTAGTGTATTATCCTTAATATTAGTATTAATTATTGGAATAGGAATGATTTTTAAGGGAGAAATTCGTACATTAATATCTTTTAAACAATTAAATGAACATCCATTTTATGAAATGACTTATCATGCAGATTATAATTTAGATGAGTTTTTAATAAATGGAGCTGCAACAGATGATGAGCTTGTAAGCTTTGTAACTAAACAGATATTGAAGGGAGTTTCTTTTGATGTTAATCCAGATGGGGCATGTAGTACTTTTATTGCTACAAATTTAGAAGATGAAAATCTTTTTGGAAGAAATTTTGATTATGTACATTCTATAGGGCTTATTGTGCGTACTCAACCTAAAAATGGATATAAATCAATTTCTTTAGTTAACTTAAATCATTTAGGATTAAGTTTGGAAAATATGCCTACTAAAAATTTAATAAATCGTATTGTTACTTTAGCAGCACCATATGCGCCATTAGATGGAATGAATGAAAAAGGGCTTGCTATTGGAGTTCTTGTTATTCAGGATGGAAAGGTTCATCAAAATACTGGAAAGGTTCCAATAACAACTACTTCTGCAATTCGTATGGTTTTAGATAAGGCAGCAACAGTTGATGAAGCTATTGAATTGCTTAAAAATTATGACATGAATTCAAGTGGAGAAACAGGTTATCATTTTCAAATTGCGGATGCTAGTGGAAATACGGCAGTTATTGAATATATAAATAATGAAATGCACGTTTTAACTAAAGAAGAAGGTTATACGGCAGCAACAAATTTTGTTCTTTATAATAATATGAATTCTGGTTATGGGCAAGATCGTTATGAAAAGATTAAGTCTAAGCAAGAAGAGTCAAATGGAGTAATGAGTGAAGAGGAAGCTATGGAGCTTTTACTAAGTGTACCATCACAAGGCATGAGAGAACTTGAAAATGGAGAAAAAATACCATCAGATACACAATGGTCATGCGTATATAATTTAGATGAATTAACTTTACAGATTTGTACAACTAGAGATAAGTCTAGAATTTATAATTATTCATTAAAATAATTTATAATATTTATATATATAATTAAACAAATTATATAGAAAAAAACATGTTTATTATAATAAATATAAGAAAATGAGCTAAAAATAAATAAAGTTTTGGCTCATTTTTTATATAAAATAATATGACAACTAAATGACACAAATAAATATTATTATAAAAGAATAAAGTAGTTAATGCAAAAATTAATGATTATTAATAAATCCTCCTTTTTTATATAAGTATGCCTAACACTAAAATCCCACTTAAGTGTTAGGTTATTTTTTTGAAAATTATATAAAATAATTTGTGTATAAATTTTTCAAAAGTTTGTCAGTAAGGAAATTGTGTGATAGTATATATTAATGCATAGAATAACTAATATGTAGTTAAATAATGAGATAGCAATGGAGGAAATGAAGTTATGTTGCCAAACTGTCCAAAATGTAAATCAGAATATACTTATGAAGATGGAAGTCTTTTAATTTGTCCAGAATGTGGTCATGAATGGACTGCTGCAAGTCAAATTGCTGAAGAAGAAGCTAGCATAATTAGAGATGCAAATGGAAATGTTTTAAATGATGGTGATACTGTTACTATAATTAAGGATTTAAAAGTTAAGGGTGCAACATCAGCATTAAAGCAAGGAACTAAGGTTAAAAATATACGTCTTCTTTATGATGTAACTGATGGACATGATATAGACTGTAAAATAGATGGATTTGGAGCTATGAAGCTTAAGTCATCAGTAGTTAAAAAGATATAGTTAAAATAATATATAAAAGAGTTGTTTACATTAAGTTTAAGCAACTCTTTTTACTGTCTTAATATGTAAATCTCTATTATATGATATAATAATAATATAAAAAATTGGAGGCGATATTTTATGTTTACTAAAGAAGAACTTTTAGTAATTGAAGATGCATTAAAAATAGCTGATGAAAAGTATATAAAATTACTTGATGAGAGTAAAAATAATAAAAATAAAATGGTTGCATTTAATAGAAAACAAAAAAAATTATGGTTAGTTCAAAATAAGTTAAATAAAATATTAAAAGAAGAAATTTAAATATTGAAAAAGGGGCTGTCGCACCAAAAATTTTATACACAATATATTGTTTTAAAAAATAAAAATCAACACAATATATTGTAGTATTTATTCTTAATGCGACATCCCCTTTTTTCTATTAAATATTATTAATAGAGGGAAATAAATATACAAAAATATAAATAAAAATAGTAAAAAATAATATATTAAGAGGAAAAAAGTATTAAAAATAAAAAGAATAAAAGAAAAAAAATATAAATGAAATTTTTTGTGAAAAAATGTATCTCCATCTGTTTTTATATAGAATTTTTAAATTAAGTTAATTATAAAATGTTTAAAAGAATTAAATTAATTTTTATAAATCATTTTTTATATTATTAATATAATAAAGAAAATTTTGAAAATTAAGTATCATATTTTGAACATTAAGTTTTTGAAAGTAAAATTATCACTTAATTAAAAATATAGCTAAAAAATTAATTAAAATAAATATTTTAAGAAAAAATAATAATAATATATTAAAAATTTAAAATATATGTAAAATAAATACAAAATATAATGTTTTATATTTTAGATAATAAAATATTTAAAAAATAAGAAAAATGAAATATTTAATTAATTTAATTGCGATAATTAAAAATAAAGACTTATTTACAAAATTAAACATTTAAGTTAAACTTACATAAGTGAAAAGTAAAATTAAAGGAGGAAAATTAAAGTGAAAAAGAAATTTATAGCAATTACATTTTTATTGTTGATAACTTTTGGAATGATAGGTTGTGGAAAAAATCAAGTTTTAAAAAAGGAAAATGTAAATGAAACAAATCAAGAACAAGCAACAGAAAATAAAGAAACTGCTGAAGAGCAGCAAGAGAATACTAACAATGATACAGAAGAACAAAGTCAATCTCAAATTGATTATATAAACATAGCACCAGAAGAAGTAAAAATACCAATTCTTATGTATCATTCTATAAGTGATGAAGATCCAAGTAATAATTTATTAGTACCTCCAGCAATGTTTGAGGAACAAATGGCATGGCTTGAAGCAAATAATTTTACAGCTATGAATATGGATGAAGCATTAGAAGCAATGAGAACTGGAAAGGTACCTAAAAGGCCTGTTGTAATAACATTTGATGATGGATATGCAAATAATTATACTAGTGCTTTTCCATCTTTAAAAAATCATAAATTAAAGGCTACATTCTTTGTAATTACAGATGGAGTAGATAATGGTTATTATATGTCATCTGATAATTTAAAAGAAATGCAAGAAGCAGGGATGTCAATTGAAAATCATACTGCTAATCATTTAGAGTTAAATAACTTATCTAAAACAGATGCTTATGAATCCATAAAAAGAGCTCAAGATTACTTAAGAAATGTTATAGGTTCTGATGGAAATTATCTTTGTTATCCTGTTGGAAAATATAATGATGAAACTATTCAAATAGAAGAAGAATTAGGAATAAAAGCAGCAGTTACAACACAAGGTGGTTTTGCATCAATAAATGATGGACTACATACATTAAAAAGAGTTAGAATATCACCAATGAGTATTGAAGGTTTTGCATCAATATTTTCAGAGTACATTAATTAGATATAAGTAATGCTATAATGAACGATAAATTTATTACAGTGGAGGAAAAATAGTAATGGCAAAAATAACAAGTAAAAATAATAGTTTATTAAGGGATTCAAGAAATAAGGTATCTCCTAAGGTGTATAATCTTTTAATGGAACTAGTTAATGATGATAGAGAAGAACTAGCAGAAATTGTTTTAAAAATAGATTATTTAATAGAATATGCTAATAGTGCAGTTAAAGCAAAGGATTATAATACTGCTTTAGAAACTGTTAAAAGAGCAGAAGAAAGAGTGAAATTAATTAAAAGAGAGAATTATGATGTTAGTCATTTAGAATATCTTATTGAAGGTGTTAAATTAAAGATTAAAAAATAAAAAATCCCCCTATAGATGTATAATTACAATGTCTATAGGGGGTATGTATTAGCTTAAAATTAAGCTATATTAATTATTTTTAGATTTTCTATTTCTATTTCTGCTTTTCTTTTTGTTATTAGTAGAAACTTCAACATTAACTCTTCTCTTATTAATTTTTCCACCAGTACATTTTTCAAGTACTTGTCTATGAATAGAGTTATCAACATTAACAAATGCAAAGTTCTCCATTATATCAATATCTCTTATTTGAGATGCTCCTACTTTTGCATTATTCTTAATGTAGCTAATTAATGTTTTAATAGTTAAGCCATCTCTTCTACCAGCTGAGAAGAATAATCTAACATCATCTCCCTTAACCTTAGCAGGTGATTCTAATTTGTCAGAAGAATAATCAAAAGATAATTGATTTTTAAATTGGCTTTGAAGTAAAGAAGCTATAACCTTAACAGAATCATGAGTTTGTGTTAATTCTGTTGCTATATCTACAAATTTAGAATAATCTTCAGCTTCAATTATTGAAGAAACTTCTTCTGTCATTATTTTAAATTTAGCATT
Organism: Clostridium sp. ETTB3; assembly: GCF_053571985.1. Classification (NCBI taxonomy): domain Bacteria; kingdom Bacillati; phylum Bacillota; class Clostridia; order Eubacteriales; family Clostridiaceae; genus Clostridium; species Clostridium sp. ETTB3. Next base: position 2,756,609 of record NZ_CP199832.1, on the reverse strand, counting down.
ATAAATTTCTTGAACTGTAGGTACTTGCTTTCTTTCAATATTACTCTTAGTAACATTTTTAATTTGCTTAAGGAATCCAAATTCTTTAGGAGTTATTATGCTGTAAGCAGTTCCTTCACGTCCAGCTCTACCAGTTCTACCAATTCTATGAACATATGATTCAATATCTTGAGGTAATTCATAGTTAAATACGTGAGTAACACCATCAACGTCAATTCCTCTAGCAGCAACGTCTGTAGCAACTAAGAATTTTAAAGAACCATTTTTAAACTTATTTAAAGTTTTTATTCTTTGAATTTGAGACATGTCTCCATGCATTCCTTCAACCATATAACCTTTAGCTTGCATTGAAGCAACTAATTCATCAACGCCCTTTTTAGTTCTGCAGAAGATAATACCAGCAGATGGATTATCAAGATCTATTAATCTGCAAAGAGCTTCTAATCTTTGAGAACCATTAACTTCAAAATAATTTTGAGTAATTGTAGAACCAGTTAATTCTTTTCTTGCAATAGCAACATGTTTAGCATCTTCTTTTAAATATTTTTTAGATAATTTCTTTATTTGTGGTGGCATTGTTGCTGAGAATAGCATAGTTTGTCTTTCTTCAGGAATGCTCTTCATTATTTCTTCCATATCATCAATGAATCCCATGTTTAACATTTCATCAGCTTCATCTAAAACTAAAAATTCTACACAAGATAAAGGTAAATTGCCTCTTCTAATATGGTCTAAGACTCTACCTGGAGTTCCTACTACAATGTTAGCTTTTTTTAAATCTCTTGCTTGAATGTGAATTGGTGAACCACCATATACAGCAACGATATTTAATTTTTCGTACTTAGTTAATTTTACTAATTCATCATGTACTTGTATAGCTAATTCTCTTGTTGGAGCAAGAATTATTGACCCAATTGCATTTTTTACAGTTAAGTTATTGATTAAAGGTAAACCAAATGCAGCAGTTTTACCAGTACCAGTTTGTGCTTGACCGATTATATCAATACCTTCAAGTGCAACTGGAATTGCTTCAGCTTGAATTGGAGATGGTGTAATAAAACCTAAGTCGTCAATGGCTTTTACTAAAGTCTCCTTTAAGCCTAAATCAGTAAATTTTAAATTCGTCATATAATATCCTCTTTTTCATATATTTTTATTTATTTCAAATTATTTAAATAATTATCTCTCATCAATCGACTTTATTAAGTATATAGCAAAAATATAATTAATGCACTAAGTATTTATTGTAAAATTAGAAATACTAGTTTATTTTTAAGATAAGTAGCATTGAAAATGTTTTCTAAGGGGAAAATGAAAAATTCCAAAAAAATATAATTGACAATTTGATAAAAATAGTTCAAAATATGCAATGGAAATAGTCATTACTTAAATTTTAAATATTGTGTTATTGTGTCATGGAGTATGTGGGAAGTTTATCTACCTATGTACTCTATTTTTTTGTATAAAAAAAGATGAGCAAGCGCTCATCTTAAATATTAAGAAAGTTTAGATGAAATAATATCTTGAACCTTCTTATGTAATTCTTCTTGTTCTTCTCTATTTAAAGATGCTGTTTCAATAGCAGGATGTATATAAAGATTTACTATTGCAGGTTTAATCCATGGACCATTTCCATGTTCCATAATTTTATATGATCCATCTATAGTAACAGGAACTATTGGAGATTTAGATTTAGTAGCTAATTTGAAGCTTCCTGCTTTAAATTCTTTTATAGGACCACCCTTACTTCTAGTTCCTTCAGGAAATATTACTAAGGAATGGTTGTCCTTTAATAATTTAATACCTTTAATAATTGATTCACTAGATTTTCTTAAGTTACTTCTATCCATAAATACACAATGCATAAAAGTCATCCAAGTTTTTACTACAGGAATTTTTTCAACTTCAATTTTTGAAATAAATCCTATAACTCTAGGCATTTGGGTCATATATATAGGGATATCGAAATTTCCTTGATGGTTACCTACAAATAATACAGTTTTATCTTTAGGAATATTTTCAATGCCATGAACATTAATTTTAACACCAGCTAATTTTAATAAGGATTTAGCCCAGATATTAGTGCATTTATATATTAATGCTTCACTTTCCTCTATCTTATTTTTCTTTATTAAGTATTTTACTCTAAGTGAAAATGGTAAACTTATTAATAAGCTTAAAACAAACCATATGAACCATATTATAGTTCTAATCATAACTTTGTCACTCCTCAAATTTTAAATATTAATTAAAGTATACTATAAAGTATAGCGTTATAGTAGGATTTGTAAGGTAAAAAATAAACTAAATACTAATATATGAATATATTAATTTTAAAATGAATTTTTATATGGAGAAAATAACAATGTATAAATTTAATCCTAATAAATTAAAAGTAATATATAGGCAAGAAATAAATAAAAAATTATTAGAAACTCCAAGAAAATATACTTTAACCCATAGTGATAAAACTGCAAATTTATTTTTAACAATAGGAAAAACTTATGATTATAAAAGTATTAATTATAATATGAGAGATGAAGTTTTTGCATCTTGGGAAAAAGATGATAAATATTATTTAAAAGTTAAGCTAGAAGTTGATAATGGAGAATCACTTGTTAAGGTAATATTGAGAAATAAAATTTTTAGGGAGGAGTTACCCTTAGCACTTAAAGCGATTGTATATGGTGATAGACTTATGATTGAAAATAATAAATTTTTATATTATTCACATGTTATAGTATATTTTAAATCTAAAATTGAAAAATATAATAGTATAGAAGAGTGGGGAGTATTAGGTGATTATAAGTATAATGGTTAATATGTAGAAAAAATTGACATATAATTATAGTTGTAATAAAATATATTTATAGGGTTTGCTCTCATAGTTTAATGGATAGAATAGTCCCCTCCTAAGGGATAGATACAGGTTCGATTCCTGTTGGGAGTACCATAAATAAAAATCGCTAAGAAAATTAATTTCTTAGCGATTTTTATTTATATTATTTAGATTTTTTTTCTAAAATATTTTTAAATTTTTCTAATGCTATAATTAATGCTCCACCTATAATAAAGAATATCCAGTTAAAGCTTGATAAATTCATTGCTGGTTGAGGAACTTCTAAAGTTGTAGGGCCCATAAATACTGCATATAATGATCCAAGCATTAATCCTAATATTAAATAAATCATAGCAGATCTATATTTGCTTAATAAGAACTTAATAAGTTTAATTGTACTTAAAATTCCTGTTATTACACCTAATCCAAATATTATTAATACAGGTAAATAAGAAAAATTAAGATGAAGTACTTCTTTTATTGAGTTTATAATTCCAGTGTAAAGTCCAAATATTAATAATAATGTTGAACCAGATATACCTGGAAGAACCATAGCAGAAATTGCAATCATTCCAGCAACAAATATAAAAATTCCAAGGCCTATACTTAAGTTTTCTAACGAAAGATTCATACCACCATTAGTACCAGATGGATTAAAGTAAGTAATTAATGCAACTATTAATGTACCTATTAATGTAAAAATAATATTTTTATATTTACCAATTAAAGAATCTTTTTCTTGCTTAATTATTAATGGAATTGCAACTATTATAAATCCTGTAAATAAAGAGCTTATGCTATAAATATGTGAATCAAATATTGAAGATAATATTAATACAGATAAAACCATACCAGTTATCCATCCAATACCTAATTTTATCAAGAAGAATATAGCTTGTTTTTTATCTTCTTTACTATTTTTAGAGATTAGAGAATTTAATGAGCATATGAAATCATCATAGAATCCTAAAATAAATGCAATAGTACCCCCTGAAACTCCAGGTACACTATCAGCTAAGGACATAAAAAAGCCTCTAATAAAATTAATAATATACATGATATCACCTCAAAATTAATATGTTAAATATATGATTATAATACTAAATATAAGAAAATAATAAAATGTAAAATTTAATACCTATTTATTGGTAAATTATATCATATAGCATTAACGTATGGTATAATAAATATTAAAATATTTTATTAAATTACTAGGAGAGTGATTTTTTTGGAACCCAGTCAAGTGTGGCAGATAATAATACTTATAATTTTACTTATATTGTCTGGATTTTTTTCAATGTCTGAAACGGCACTTATGGCGCTAAGCAAAATAAGGATAAGACATATGGTAGAGGATGGAGTAAAGGGAGCTAAATTAGTTGAAAAGCTAACAGAAGATCCAAATAAATTGTTAGGAGCCATATTAATAGGTAATAACATAGTAAATATTTTAGCATCATCATTAGCAACAACATTATTTGTATCTTTAGTAGGACCAAGTGGTGTTGGAATAGCAACTGCAGTTATGACTGTATTAGTACTTATTTTTGGAGAAATAACTCCAAAATCGATAGCAAAGCAAAAATCTGAAGAAGTGTCATTAAAGGTAAGTAAACCTATTAATATTATAGTTAAGGTATTAAAGCCTTTTGTTGGTATATTTACATTTATATCAGGTGCTTTTATAAGAATGTTGGGTGGAGATCCAAAGGCTACAGAGCCATTTATAACAGAAGAAGAATTAAAAACCATGGTTGGAGTTAGCGAAGAAGAAGGAGTGCTTGAAGGTGTTGAAAAAGAAATGATTTTTAATGTTTTTGATTTCGCTGATTCACAAGCTAAAGATGTTATGGTTCAAAGAGTTGATATTGTAGCAGTAGATTCTGAAGCAACTTATGAAGAAGTTTTGGAGGTTATAAAGAAAGAACAATTTTCTAGGATTCCAGTATACAATCAAACTATTGATGATATAGTAGGAGTTTTATATGTTAAGGATTTAATTATAGCTGGACAAAACAAAGAAGGATTTAAGGTTTCAGATTATATGAGGGAGCCTTATTATACATTTGAATTTAAAAAGATTAAAGAGTTATTTAATGAAATGAAAAAAACACGAAATCATTTAAGTGTTGTTTTAGATGAATATGGTGGAACTGTTGGTATAGTAACCATTGAAGATTTAATTGAAGAAGTGTTTGGTGATATAGAAGATGAGTATGATGATTATGACAAAGAAATAGAAGTTGTAAAAGAAGATGAATATATAGTGGATGGAAGCGCTAGACTTGATGATATAAGTGATTTAGTTGGAGTAAATATGGAATCACAGGAATTTGATTCTATTGGTGGATTAATAATAGGTGAGTTAGGCAGATTTCCAGAAAATAAAGAAGAAGTCAATATTGGCAATATAAGATTTGTTGTTGAAGAAGTTGATAAAAATAGAATAAAAAAGGTGAGAATTTACACATAATTAAGAGTTAAGGGTTAATAAGATAAGAAATTTTATCTATAACTCTTAACTCTTAAATTTTAGCTTAAGTAGGAGGAAGATTTATTAAATGGATGATTATATGCATATTGCTTTAGAAGAAGCTAAGAAGGCGTATTTAAAGGGAGAGGTTCCTGTAGGAGCTGTAATAGTAAAGGATAATGTAGTAATAGCTAAGGCACATAATTTAAGGGAAAATAATAAATCTATAATATCACATGCAGAAATCTTAGCAATTGAAGAAGCATGTAGGATATTAGGAGACTGGAGATTAAGTGGAGCTAGTATGTATGTAACAATGGAGCCATGTTCAATGTGTGCATCAGCAATAGGACAATCCAGGATTTCAAAGCTATATATTGGAACATTTAATAAAGATATGGGGGCATGTGGAACTATTTTAAATATTTTGGATTATGATATTTTTAATAGCCACACATCAATAAATTGGTGCTATAATAAAGAATGTAGTGATTTAATAAGTAAGTTTTTTTATGAAAAAAGACAAATGAAATTAATAGAAAGATGGGAGGATAAGGAATGAATCCAGTAGCATTTGAATTATTTGGTTATCCTATAAGATGGTATGGAATAATTATTGCAGGAGGGGTATTAGTTGCATTTTTTATATCTTATATTCTTGCAAAGAAAAAGGGATTAGATTTTGATATTATAACGGACGGATTTTTATGGAGTTTTCCATTTGCAATAATTGGCGCAAGACTTTATTATGTTGCATTTGAATATAAAAATTATCATTCATTTATAGATGTAATAAATATAAGAAATGGTGGAATGGCCATTCATGGTGGATTAATAGGAGGATTATTAACAGCTTATATATTTACAAAAGTTAAAAAAATTAATTTTTTTGAATATATTGATGTAATAATGCCAGGTATAATATTAGCTCAAGCAATTGGAAGATGGGGAAATTTCATGAATCAAGAAGCACATGGAGGTCCGGTTACAGAGCAATTTATAAGCAAGTTTCCACAGTTTATACAAAATAGAATGCTTATAAATGGAACTTATTATCATCCAACATTTTTATATGAATCTATATGGGATTTAGTTGTATTTTTAATATTAATATTTATTTTATATAAAAAGAAACAGCAACATGGAATTATAATAGGAAGTTATATGGTGCTTTATTCTTTAGGAAGGTTTTTTATTGAAGGATTAAGAACAGATAGCTTAATGTTTTTTGGATTAAAAACAGCTCAAATAGTAAGTTTAATAGGAATAATAATTGGAACAATTATTATATTTGTAGCAGTTAAGTTTCAAAAAAATAAAAATATAAATTAAAATAAGTAAATTTAAGAGATTAACAAATATTAATGTTAGTCTCTTAAATTTTACTTAATAATATTTTTGTAAATTTATGATGAAATGTGAAAGTAAATCTTTCTATTGAACTACAATAATATTTGTGTTAGAATGAAAAAGTATCAAAAGTAAATAAGATTAAATAATTTTAATTTTATTTATAAAGTACAATATGGAGAGATGTCTGAGTGGTTGAAGGAGCACGCCTGGAACGCGTGTATAGGGGAAACTCTATCGTGGGTTCAAATCCCACTTTCTCCGCCATAGCCGTACTAGATGGGGAGTTAGCGGTGCCCTGTAACCTGCAATCCGCTATAGCAGGATTGAATTCCTCACAGAGGCTTTTAATTTGTTTGGTCTGCCCTATGCAAGTGGTGTTGATGGCCGGGTCCCATGCGACGTAAGACTGTGAACCTCGTCAGGTTCGGAAGAAAGCAGCGATAAGCAGCCCCTGCGTGTGACATGGATAAATCTTGCTTGAGTTAACTACATAGGTAACGCTTAGAGGTTACTGTCGAAGTGAGGTGTACGGTTTTAATTTTATCCTTTCTTTTAGAAAGAAAGGCTTTTTTAATGTTTATAATAATTTTTATTAATATGAATATTGATAATATAGAAAATGACTTTTCATTTTTTATAATTAAATTTTATTATTAAATTACGGTTACTCTTCAATAGGATTAACAATATAGGACAAAAAACAATAGGACAGAAAAATAGGGAAATTCCTTTTGGAATATCCCTATTTTTCTGCCCTTTTTTAATTTTCTTATAAAAATAAATAGAAATTTTAAAAAATATAAAAAGTAAATAAAAACCAAATGAAATTTAGGGTGAGTAAAAATTGCAAATTTTTAATAAAACACTTGTAAAAATCTTATTAAATGAAATATAATAGAAGTGTAAAAGTCAAAAATTTTAAGGGGGTTATTTAAATGAGAAAATTTCCAGCATCAATGATGACACAACATCCTGATAATGTAGAACAGTATATATCAATTCAGCAAGAACCGGAGGAAGCAATACAAGGACTAACAGCTCAGAATGAAGGTGGACTTGGAATAGAAGAGGTTATGATAGATTTTGAGGGGAAATTAACACCTTATCATCAAACATCGCAAATTGCTATTGGGTTAATAAGCAAAAATATAATACCTGGTAAAGATGTTAGAATAACGCCAAGAATACCAAATGCAAATAAGGAATCTGTATTTAGACAATTAATGAGTATAATGTCTATTGTTGAAACTAATGCACAAGCTTATCAATTAACAGGCATACAAGCTATAAGAGAAGTTGTTGTTCCTATGGTAGAGACAGGGGAAGAAATTGCAGAATTTCAGGAAAGGGTAAATTCAGTTATTGAGTTAGGAAATAAAAATTATCCTGTAAAATTTGAAGAAAATAGTGTAAGAATAATACCGTTAGTTGAAGATGTTCCTGCGCTAGTTAATGTTGATAAGATACTGAATGATTTTTATGAAATTTCAAAAAAGAAAAATTTTAATATAGAATATTTAAGGTTTATGATAGCTCGTTCTGATACAGCTATGTCATATGGGCTTATTTCTGGGGTATTATCAGTAGTAATGGCTATAGATAAAGCTTATAAATGGGGGGAAGAGCATGGAATAGAGATTGCACCTATATTAGGATGTGGTTCATTACCGTTTAGAGGTCATTTTACTGGTGAAAATATAGATAAGATATTACAAACTTATGCCGGAGTAAAAACTTTTACTTTCCAATCAGCATTAAGATATGATCATGGTCAAGGTGAAACTAAAAAGGCAGCTAAAGAACTTAAGGAAAAAATGGGAATGTATGAACCTAGGAAATTTTCTGAGGAAGATATAGCGCTTATGAAGGAATTTATAGGTATATTATCAAAGCATTATTTAACTACATTCTTGAAAATAATAAACACTGTTTCATTTGTATCTGATTTTATACCTAAAAATAGGGATAGATTAACTAAGGCTAAAACTGGACTAGAATATAATAGAGAAGTTGCTAATCTTGATAATATAGCAAATTTAGTAGTTGATGAAAAGTTAAAAGATGAAATATTAAATATAGATAATTCAACAGAATATGCTGTTCCAAGAGCTATTTCATTCACAGGTGCTATGTATACATTAGGAATGCCACCAGAATTATTAGGAATGGGGAGAGGACTTAAAGAAATTAAGGATAAGTTTGGTCAGCAAGGGATAAATAAATTAATTGAATTTTATCCTATGTTAAGAGATGATTTAGGATTTGCAGCTAGATTTGCCAATTCAGGGGTTAGTAAAAAGATAATAGATGAAAGTGCAAGGCAAGAGTATAAAGAAGACATGAAATATGTAAATGAAATACTAGATCTTGGATTAGATTATGAATTTATGAATGATAATGAATTTTACCATACGTTATTAAAAACGACTAGACCTATAATAATGCATTTAATAGGATTAGAGGATGATATAATTCAAAGTAAAACAGAAGAATTAAAAATTCTTAATGAATGGATTGTTAGAATGGGTAAAGTAAGAGGAAGTATAGGATAAATTTAATACTTAAAATAAAAAGTCGGCAATACCGACTTTTTTATTTTCTAGTTAAATCTATAAATTGATACTTTAAATTATTTTTTTCACTAGTATAAATTTCAGATTCAAATTCAATATTAAATTCATTAAAATCTATCTGTGGAAAAGTAGTGTCACCTTCAAATGATTCATAAATTTTTGTTAAGAAAATTTTATCCACAATGTGGATAACTTGTTTGTAAATATCTCCTCCACCTATTATAAATGCGTGTTTAGATGGATTTTTATAAGTGTTGATAACTTGAGATAAGTTGTGGATAACTTCTACATTAGGGTTATCCACAGAATAATTTTCATCTCTTGTTATTATTACATGCTTCCTATTAGGTAATACCCCTGGTAGTGATTCAAAAGTTTTTCTACCCATTATTATTATATTTCCAGAAGTTATAGATTTAAATCTTTTAAGATCTTCAGGAACATGCCATAAAAGCTTGTTATCTTTTCCAATAACATTATTTTCAGCCATAGCAACTATGATTGATAGCATTTAAACAGATACCTCCATTTTGATTGCTGGATGATATTTATAATCAATTAATTTAATATCATCTGCTGTAAAATCATAAAAGTTAGTTATTTCTGGATTAATCCAAAGTTTTGGAGCTTCATATTCGTCATTAGCTCTAGTTAACTGAAGCTTCATTCCTTCTACTTGGTTTTCGTATATGTGAGCATTATTAATTACATGAGTAAATAAGCCTGGTTTAAGACCAGTTACTTGTGCAATTAAATGAACTAGTACGGCATATTGAGACGTATTAAAAGGTACACCTAATGGAATATCTCCACTACGTTGAATTAACATACAGTTTAATTTACCATCTGTTACATCCCACAGAGTCATAAAACAACATGGTTGTAAAGTCATGTGAGGTAGATCTTCTATGTTCCACATAGTCATAAGCATTCTTCTATCCTGAGGATTTGTTTTTAATGTTTCGATAAGTTTATCGATTTGATTGAATTTAGCTATTTGATAACCATATCCACGACCGATAGTGTTATTTTCATCAACCCATTCATCCCAAATATGAACATTTTGTTCTTGTAATTTAGTAACATCATTAGATTGATCTCTATAAATCCAAAGCATTTCCTTAACTGCAGTTTTAAATGCAACAAATTTAGTAGTTAATATAGGAAATTCTTTTTCTAAATTAAACTGCATTATTTGATGTGGTAGCTTATATGTAGGCATACCTGTTCTATTGTTATCATAATATCCATTGTTTAATATGTCTTCAACTATACTTAAGTATTTTTTATCATAAAGACTCATATGAATACCTCCTAAAAATAAAAAATATATATGGATATTATTTTACTATAAAACATTAAAAAAATAAAAATGAAATAAGTCGAGAAAAACCTCTATTTGCCTAAAGGTTAAAAAAATAACAATATAATGCAAGGAATGCATGAGAAAATGTTAAAAAAATAACGAATAGAAATTTTAAAGAGTTTGTGAAATTAAAAGATAATTTAAGGCTTTGCAAAAATATGCAAAGAATATGCATAATAAAAAATAGGTATATTCTATAGAAAGACACAAAACTAAAACATGAATTTGGAAAACGGGAAAAATATTTAACTATTAATATAATTTGGTTATAATAATTAATAGAAAATACCACAAGGAAAGAGGTGATTGTATTGACATATACAGCTTTATATAGAGAATGGAGACCTAAAACATTTAATGATGTTGTGGGGCAAGAGCATATTACAACAACTTTAAAGAATCAAATATTAAACAACAGAATTGCTCATGCGTATCTTTTTTGTGGAACAAGAGGAACAGGTAAAACTTCTACAGCAAAAGTTTTTGCAAAAGCTTTAAACTGCCTTAATTTAAAAGAGGGAGAGCCATGCAATAAATGTGAAATGTGTAGAAAAATAAATGAAGGTTTAGCAATAGATGTTACCGAATTAGATGCAGCTTCAAATAATGGTGTTGATAAGATTAGAGATATTATTGATGATGTTAAATATCCACCACAAGAATCAAAATATAAAGTATATATAATGGACGAAGTACATATGTTATCAGCTGGGGCTGTTAATGCATTTTTAAAGACATTAGAGGAACCTCCTAATAATGTTATATTTATTTTAGCAACTACAGATCCTCAAAAGCTTCCTATTACAATTCTTTCAAGATGTCAAAGATTTGATTTTAAAAGAATAAATAATAGTGAGATAACAGCTAGACTTAAAAAAATAATAGATGATCAAAATATGTTAGCTGATGATAAAAGTTTAAATCTAATTGCAAGAGTTTCTGATGGAGCCATGAGAGATTCATTAAGTATATTGGATCAAGCAATATCTATGGGAAATGGAAATGTAGATTATAATACTGTAGTTAGTATGTTAGGACTAGTTACAAATGAGTATTTATTTAATTTAACCAATGCAGTAATTCAAAGAAATGTAGAAAAAAGTATTAAAGTAATTGAAGATGTTATTTATTCAGGGAAGGATATATATTTATTTATAAAAGATTTAATTTCACATTATAGAAATTTACTTATGGCAAAAGTAACTCATAATCCAGAAGAAGTTTTAGATATGTCTGAAGAAAATATAGAATTAATCAAAGAGCAAAGTTCTAGATTAAGAGCTGAGGAAATAATGAGATGTATAAGAATACTTCAAGAAGCAGAAAATAATGCTAAGTTAAGTAAACAAGCAAGATTATATTGTGAATTAGCTATAATTAAAATGTGTAAAATAGAATATGATACATCTAGTGAAGTTATGTTAACAAGATTAAATAAGCTAGAAGAAAGCTTAAGAAATGGAAGCATAAAGGTTTCTACAGTAGTACCTCAAGAAAATAATAGTAAAGATTTAAAGAAAAAAGATATAGTTATATCAAAGCAAGAAAGTAATATAAACCAAAATGAAAACTCTTATATTACTGGAAATTCAGATTCAAAAATTACTATAAATGATGTTCAAAAAGCTTGGAGAGATATATTAGAAGGGTTTAAGGCGAGAAGAGCAATGGTTATTGGTTCTTTACTTCAAACTGGAAGACCAGTATCATGTTCAAATGGAATAGTTACTGTTGAATTTGAACAACAATATAAATTTGGAAGAGATAGATTAAGCGAAAGTAAAAATACGCCTATTATAAATGAAGTTTTTTCAGAAATTTTAAAGGAAAATATTAAGGTAAATTTTGTGGTTGAAGAAGGTAATAAAATTGGAAAAAGCACAGAAGATATCTTAAGAGAAAAACTTGGTGAGGATTTTATTGATTTTATAGATGAATAAATATATGTAATTACTTTATTCTAGTAAATATGAGAAAAATACTATATAATAGAAAATAGATTTATTTGTTTTAAGGAGGTCATTTTATGGCAAGAGGTGGATTCCCAGGAGGTTTTGGGGGAGCAAACATGAACAATTTAATGAAGCAAGCACAAAAGCTTCAAAGAGATATGGAACAAGCACAAAAAGAACTTGAAAGCAAAGAATTTGAAGCTTCAGTTGGAGGCGGTGCTGTTGTAGTTAAGGTAAATGGTAAAAAAGAAGTTTTAGCTATAAATATAAAAGAAGAAGTTGTAGATCCAGATGATGTTGAAATGTTAGAAGATTTAGTGCTAAGTGCGATTAATGAAGCATTAAAGAAAGCAGATGAAGAAACTTCAAGCAAAATGGGTAAATTAACAGGTGGATTAAATATACCAGGAATGTTTTAATTAATAATGGGGCTGTCGCACTAAAAATTTTATACACAATATATTGTTTTAAAAAATAAAAATCAACACAATATATTGGAGTATTTATTCTTAATGCGACATCCCCTTTATTAATGGAAAAGGAGTGTAATTATGGATTTTTATCCAGTTGCTATAGAAAAATTAATTGAAGAATTTGCTAAGTTACCAAGTATTGGTCAAAAAACTGCTCAAAGGCTTACATTACATATTTTAAATTTACCAGAAGAAGAAGTTAAAGAATTTGCTTCAGCTTTAGTAAAGGCAAGGGGAACTATTAAGTACTGTTCTGTATGTGGAAATTTTACAGATAAGGATCCTTGTGCAATATGTGGTAATCCAAATAGAGATAAAAATATTATTTGTGTTGTTGAACAACCAAAGGATATTATGACAATGGAAAAGGTTAAGGAATTTAATGGAGTATATCATGTACTTCATGGAAATCTTTCACCAATGCAAGGAAGGGGCCCTCAAGATATAAAGATAAGAGAACTTGTTGCAAGAATGAGTGCTGATGTTAAGGAAGTAATAATTGCAACAAACCCTAATGTAGAGGGAGAAGCAACAGCAATGTATATATCTAGAATTCTTAAACCTTTAGAAGTTAAAGTAACTAGAATAGCATCAGGACTACCAGTTGGTGGAGATTTAGAATATGCTGATGAAGTAACACTTTCTAAAGCATTAGAAGGAAGAAAAGAAATTTAGAAAACATAAAATTATTTATAGGCTAAGATACTATTGCAATAGTAAATAAAAAACTCCTTCTTGTAATAATTGCTTATTTAAATTATTGCTAAGAGGGAGTTAGTTTTATTTAATTTATACAAATTTTTTACATGGCCTGAAATCTAAGAAGAATTTATTTCTTAACTTGTAAATTGACACTTAATATTTTTTATTATATTTAATAATGATATGCTACTCCAATACTTCCAGGTCCAACATGAAGTCCTATAAGTGGGCCGATTGATTGAATTTTAATGTTATCAATTCCTAACTTTTCTTCAAGCCTATTTGCCAGCTCTTTACCTTCATTTTCACAATTTATATGATGAACTATTAAGCCTTTTAATGGAGTTTTAGAATTTTGTTCTACAACAGTATCTATTATTGCATTTACAGCCTTTTTCTTAGTTCTGACTTTATTAAGCACAGTAGTTTTACCATCTTCAATTGTTAAAATTGGTCTTATTTGAAGTAATGAACCAAATAAAGCAGTTGCTCCACCAATTCGCCCACCTTTTTTTAAATAATCTAAAGTATCGGGAACAAATATAAATTTACTATTTTCAATAACATGTTTAGTTATAGAAACAACTTCATTTAATGATTTGTTTTCAGATGCCGCCTTAGCAGCTTCTAATATAGCATATCCTGCTTGCATACAATTACTCCTAGAATCTATCATAACTATATTAGCATTAGGATATTTTTCTAAAATCATTTCTTTAACTAAATTAGAGGTTGAAAATGTTCCACTCATATCAGAAGATAAGAAAATTCCTACTATATCATGCCCCTTTTTTACTTGAGTTTCTATTACATTATAAAAGTCAGTTATACTTGGTTGAGAAGAAGTTGGAATTGTTGAAGATTTAGCCATTTCTTTATAGAACCAATCATTTTCTAAATCAATTTCTCTATAGCTTTTTCCATTTAATAAGACATTAAGAGAAACTATGGAAATATTATATTTATCTATGTATTCTTTAGGCAAATAGCAAGTACTATCAGCTATTATTCTTATGCTCAAAAAAACACCTCCCAAATAATTCATATTATTTAAGGTATTATATCAAAGAAATTCAATTAAGTACACAAAGCATGTCCTTTATAGATTTTAAAATTTTGTTAATAAATATTTATTTTATGATTTTATATGAATGTATATATTTTTTATTTTAAATTTAATATATTAAGAATTAATTCAAATGAATAATATAGTAAAAAGTGGATATTATTTAAGATAAATATTTTTTAGGAGGCATAGTATGAATATAAAAAATGTTTTAGATTTAATATTAATGCATTATAGGGAAGATGATTCAATTGATCATAAAATATTAAAAGAAATGAATGAAGCAGTGATAGAACTTGAAGCTGCAGAATCAATGTTTAACTTTGTAAATGATCCTAATCTTATAGATGCTGCAATTTATAGGGAAGAAGCAGCAAAGAAAAAAGTTGATTATATATTATCTATTGCAAAACAAAGGTATTCTAATGAAGAAAATAAAATAAAAGATGAAATGGAAATATAATGAATATTCTTATATAATATAAAGTAATATAGTAATGATAGGAAAGTTATTTTATATTATGTAAGGAGTGATAAAATATGGAGCTAGAAATGATTATATATGCTATAGTTGGATTAGCTTTATTATATTTAATAATAAAATTATTAAAATGGCCTATAAAGTTATTAATAAATGGAATAGTAGGTGTAATTTTATTATATGTTGCTAATTTTATTGGAGAATATTTTAATTTTTATATTACTATTAATCCTATAACTGCTCTTATTGCTGGTTTTTTAGGTATTCCAGGAGTAATATTCTTAGTGATTTTTAAATTGTTTTTTTAAATAGAAATAGGGAATCTTCAGAAAATGAAGATTCCCTAAGTTTATATAGACGGGAGTTAGAAGATTTTCTTAATTGCTATAAGCGAAAAGCTTCTTTATACTTATATACTATTAAATTTTACTAAATTTGTTACAACTATTTAAAATAAGTTAGGGTGTAAACACTACATCCGCTTACACCCTTTTTTATATAAATAGTACAATTAAATAAATTAATTTATTTAATGTACTGTCTATATTATTAATTTACCCAGTTGATATATAAATATGTATGTAAATTGTTGTTAAAGATGAGATAAGAGTATATAATTTTTTTTATGTAATTAAAAATAATAAAATTTAAATTAGTATTTTATATCTAATAGTTATATTTAAAGGAAGGTGTATTAAATGCCAGCTGGTAATGGTGTAAATTGTAGATACTGTCCAGAACTTGAATTAGGAAGATGTGATGGAACAGATGAAGGATGTTTATGCTATAAGTGTCCAAGACATTTAGGACAATGCAAATGTGTTAAATATTGTAGAGAAACAGAGTCAATATTAATATTTGATGATGAAAATGGGAGCTATTAAAATAGAGGGCACTGAAAAACATTAAGTTTTTCAGTGCCCTCATTAAAATACGGCTTCTTTTTTTATACCATTAAATAGAATTAATTTATGTAATCTATATAATAAAAAGCAAAATAGTAAGAGTATATAGTTGTAAAAAAAGTAAAAAAGTAGTAAAATATCAAAAAGCAATAAATAAAAATATAATATTTGGGGGCGTAAAAATGATTAAGGTATTAGCAAACGATGGTTTGCAAAAAGAGGCAATTGATAAGTTAACTTCAATGGGGTTTGAAGTTGTTAATTTTCATTATGATAAGGATGAGTTAGGCAATATTTTAAAAAAATTTGATGTACTTATAATAAGATCTGCAACAAAAGTAACATCAGATGTAATAGATATTGAAGCAGGTGGAAAGCTTAAATTAATTATAAGAGCTGGAGTGGGAATAGATAATATTGATGTTAAATATGCTAATGAAAAAGGAATAATAGTGAAGAATACTCCTAATGCAAGTTCAGATTCTGTTGCAGAATTAGCCATTGCTCATATGTTTGCAGTAGCAAGGTTCTTAGGAGCATCAAATTATACAATGAGAATAGGTGAATGGAACAAGAAAAAGTATGAAGGAATCGAGTTAAGTGGTAAGATTCTTGGAATTATAGGAATGGGAAGGATAGGAAGAGCATTAGCAACTAAGGCAACTGCATTGGGAATGAAGGTTGTTTATAATGATATTTTTGGAAAGCAAAATAACATTCCATATGAATTTTTAGAATTTGATGATTTGTTAAGTAAATCTGATTTTATTTCATTACATGTACCTTATGATAAAAATAAAGGTCCTGTGATAGGAAAAGATGAAATAGAAAAAATGAAAGATGGAGCATATTTAATTAATTGTGCTAGAGGAAAGGTTGTTGATGAAATAGAATTATTAAATGCTTTAAATACTGGTAAGATAGCAGGGGCAGGAATTGATGTATTTGAAGAAGAGCCAACTAAAAATAATGAATTAATAAATCATCCTAATGTTAGTGTTACACCGCATATTGGAGCTTCAACTAAGGAAGCTCAAAAAAGAATAGGAGAAGAAGTAATAACAACTATAATAAATTATTTTTCAAGTGATATTTCTTCTATTAATGCTAAAACTATAGAATCTATATAATTACATTAATTTAAATTAAAAAGCAAATTAAGGAGGATACTAATGGCAATTATAAAACCATTTAAAGCATATAGACCTATAGAGGAATTAGCTTCAAAAATTGCAGCATTACCTTATGATGTAATGAATGCTGAAGAAGCACGTGAAATGGCAAAAGGAAATAAATATTCATTTTTATATGTTGATAGAGGTGAAATTAATTTCCCAGAGAAAGTTAATATATATGGCGAAGAAGTGTATAAAGAATCAAGAGAAGTATTAGATAAAATGATAGAAAATAAATATTACTTTCAAGATAAAAATTCGTATTTTTATATTTATAGACAAACTATGAATGGAAAAAGTCAAGTTGGATTAGTAGTTTGTGCTTCAGTAGATGATTATATAAATAATGTAATTAAAAAGCATGAAAAAACTAGAGCAGATAAAGAGTTAGATAGAATAAATCACGTTGATTATTGTGATGCACATACTGGTCCTATATTTTTAACTTATAGAGAAAATAATGATATTTCTAAAATAATTAATGAAAGTATAAAAGAAAAACCTGTTTATGATTTTATATCAGATGATGGAAATGGTCATACTGTATGGGTAATTAGTAATAAAGAAAAAATAGATAAATTAATTAGGTTATTTAATGATGTAAATTATATGTATATTGCAGATGGACATCATAGAATAAAGTCTGCTGTTGAGGTATGTTTAAAAAGAAGAAGAGAAAATCCTAATTATACTGGAAAAGAAGGATTTAATTATTTTTTAGCTATAGCATATCCTGATAGTGAACTTGATGTTTTAGATTATAATAGAACTGTAAAAGACTTAAATGGACTTTCAAAAGAAGAGTTTTTAAAAGCAATACAAAAGAAATTCATTATTGAAAAAACACCAAATAATGAAAGATTTAAGCCTAATGAAAAGCATACATTTGGAATGTATATTGATAATGAGTGGTTTAAATTAAAGGCTAGAGAAGGAACATTTGATAAAAATGATCCAACTGATAGGTTAGATGTTTCTATTCTTCAAAATAATTTATTATCTCCTATATTAGGAATTGATGATCCTACAAAATCAGATAGAATTGAATTTATAGGTGGAATAAGAGGATTAAGAGAATTAGAAAAGAGGGCTAATA
Organism: Clostridium sp. ETTB3; assembly: GCF_053571985.1. Lineage (NCBI taxonomy): Bacteria > Bacillati > Bacillota > Clostridia > Eubacteriales > Clostridiaceae > Clostridium > Clostridium sp. ETTB3. The sequence continues at coordinate 2,738,155 of NZ_CP199832.1, read as the reverse complement.
CTGATATGAGGGTAAGTTTTGCAATGTATCCTACTACAATTGAAGATATAATGAGCATTGCAGATGCAGGAAAGATAATGCCACCTAAATCTACTTGGTTTGAACCAAAGCCTAGGAGTGGATTATTTATTCACAAGCTTACAGAAATTCATGAATAATAATTAATATTAAAATAAGAGGGCTATATTAAATAAAATATAATAAAAAATTGGGGAGGCATTTTTATGTCAAGAGTATATAATTTTGCAGCTGGGCCAGCTGTTTTACCAGAAGAGGTTCTTAAAGAAGCTGCAGATGAAATGTTAGATTATAATGGTACAGGAATGTCTGTTATGGAAATGAGTCATCGTTCTAAGGATTTTGAGGTAATAATTCAAGATGCGGAAAGAAATTTAAGGGAATTAATGAATATTCCTAATAATTACAAGGTATTATTCCTTCAAGGTGGGGCATCAATGCAATTTGCAATGGTACCTATGAATTTAATGAAAAATAGAGTTGCAGATTATATTATAACAGGACAATGGGCTAAAAAAGCGGCAACAGAAGCTGAGAAATTTGGAAAAGTTAATGTATTAGCAACATCAGCAGATAAAACTTTTTCTTATATTCCTGATATGAGTAAAATAAAAGTTAGTAATGATGCAGATTATGTGTATATATGTCATAACAATACTATTTATGGAACAACATATCATACTTTACCAGATACTAAAGAAAAAATTTTAGTTGCTGATATGTCATCAGATATATTGTCACAACCAATTGATGTTACACAATATGGATTAATATTTGCAGGGGTACAAAAAAATATTGGACCTGCTGGAACTGTTATTGTAATTATAAGAGAAGATTTAATTACTGATGATGTTCTTAATGGAACTCCAACAATGCTTAAATATAAAATACACTCAGATAATAATTCTTTATATAATACCCCACCAGCTTATGGAATTTATATTTGTGGAAAAGTATTTAAGCATCTTAAAAAACTTGGCGGATTAGAAGTTATGAAGGTAAGAAATGAAGAAAAGGCTAAAATACTTTATGATTATTTAGATTCGAGTAAATTATTTAATGGTACAGTTGTAAAGGAGGATCGTTCTTTAATGAATGTTCCATTTATAACTGGAAATAAAGAGTTAGATGATAAGTTTATAAAGGAAGCTAAAAAAGTTGGAATTGAAAATATAAGGGGGCATAGAACTGTAGGTGGAATGAGAGCAAGTATTTATAATGCAATGCCAATTGAAGGTGTTAAATATTTAGTAGAATTTATGAAAAAGTTTGAAGAGGAAAATAAGTAAAAAAAGGGATGTCGCATTAAGAATAAATACTACAATATATTGTGTATAAAAGTTTTAGTGCGACAGCCACTTTTTTATTATTGAAGTTTATTTAACATTGTTTTTAATATGAATGTTGAGTTTTTTACACCGATTGGAGTAAATTTTTCAAAATCCATGTGAGCTCCGTTATTAGCATTATCAGAAATAGATCTGATAACAACACAAGGAATATTATTTAAATAGCAAACATGAGCTATGCTTGCACCTTCCATTTCACAAGCTAAGGCATTAAATTCTTTTTCTAACCAATGAATTTTATCTAATGAAGCAACAAACATATCACCGGAAACTATTCTTCCAGAAAAAGTTTTGAAATCAGAGGCTTCGGCACATGCAGCTTTAGCTGTTTCAACTAATTTTTCATCACATTTAAAGTCAAAAGTATCAAGTCTAGGAATTTGTCCAATAGGATCCCCGAAAGCAGTAGTATCCATATCATATTGAACTAAGTTTTCCGCTATAACAACATCTCCAGGGAAGATATCTTTTCCGATTCCACCTGCAACACCAACGTTTATTACAGAAGAAACATTGTATTCAGATACAAGTATTTGAGTACAAACAGCAGCGTTTACTTTACCAATTCCGCATACTACAGCAACAACATCGTGTCCCCATAATCTTCCTTTATGAAATTTCATTTTTGCTTTTTCTTCAACCTTTTCTAATTCCATGTCCTTTAATAGAATTTCTAATTCTTCAGACATAGCGCCTATTATTCCTAAAATCATATTAGACCTCCATATATAGATATAGTTTTACATAAAATATATTATATACTTTCATTTAATTATTTGATAGTAGGGAAATATAAATATAGAATAAAACCATTATTTTAGTTACTTGTATAAATAGTTGCTATAGTTTAAAATAAGTAACAATATATTATAAATAATTATTAAAGGAGAAATTTAAAATGCCATTAAATGAATTTTGTAGAACTGAATTATTAGTTGGTGAAGAGGGAATAGCTAAGTTACATAATTCAAAAGTTATTGTTTTTGGAATTGGAGGAGTAGGAAGTTTTGTTGTTGAAGCATTAACAAGAGCAGGAGTTGGAAACTTAATATTAGTAGATAATGATACTATATGCATTTCAAACATAAATAGACAAATTCATGCAAGACAATCTACAGTAGGGATGATAAAAGTAGAAGCAATGAAAGAAAGAGTTATTTCTATAAATCCAAATTGTAATGTAGAAGCAAAACAAGTATTTATTACAGCAGAGAATATATCAGAAATTATCCCATCAGATGTTGATTATGTGGTAGATGCAATAGATACTGTTACATCAAAATTAGCTTTAGCTGAATATTGTTACAAAAATAATATAAATATAATAAGTTCAATGGGTACAGGAAATAAAATAGATCCAACTCAATTTAGAGTTTCAGATGTATTTAAAACAAAAGTATGTCCTTTAGCAAAAGTTATGAGATATGAATTAAGAAAAAGAGGAGTTAAAAAGTTAAAGGTTGTTTATTCAGAAGAAATGCCAATGACTCCAGATAAGGGAAGAGCAGTACCATCTCAAAAAAGACAAACTCCAGGAAGTATATCATTTGTACCTCCAGTAGCAGGAATGATAATAGGTGGAGAAGTTATAAAGGATTTAACTGGATTAAATAAATAATAATTTAACATAGAAATGAAAAAAGGGAGAATTACTATTTTAGTAATCTCTCTTTTATGTATTTAATTTATTGAGATAATATTAATGTTATATTATAGTGTTCTCCTGTTAAATTAAAAAGAAGAGCTTCTAATGATTTTTGTGAATTTTGGAGTGTTTGATTAAAAAAGTTTTGATTATTCATTTGCTTGCGAAACATATCATTAGCACTTGAGTAAAGTTCATTTATTTCTTCAGAAGAAAGTTTTAAATCTCCAAATCTAAAAAAACCAACTTCTGTATCACCATAAATCGTTTTATTTTCATCAATATCAATGCTAAAAATATCAATTTTAGGAACTGTAATTTTTATGTCTTTAGTAGAATTATTTATTTTTATATTATTATTAGATAATGATGAAAAATCGATTGAATAGGAACAATTAGCAAAGAAGGTAATTTTCTTTGATTTTTTAAATATATCTAAATTAAAATAAGTATTATCAACAGTTAAGGTTTGACTAAGTTCTATTTCTAGTGGAATTAGTTTATTAACATCTTTTATTTTATTAATTATAGTGTCTTCAGTTAAAATATTATTAGATTGTATATTTAATGATTGTGGCAATAATTTTTGTATTTTAGTTGGATATTTAATATATATAAACACTAACAATATTAATAAAAACAAAAAAATTTTTTTAAAAACATTACTAGTGTTTTTCTTTTTATATATATAAATAATACTCACCTCATTTAGATTTAATATAATAATTTACAAATTAATATATTAAGAGAAATAATAGGATATTCCATTAATTAAGAGTTGAGTTTTAACATAAAGATTAGTTGAGTTTTTTATTAGTTTATTTGTATAATAATAATATCTTAAAATATGGGTTAGGAGAATTAGCATGAATAATCAAAAGGGAGTAAATATAGAGCTTATAAAAGGTACGTTAGATGATTATATAATTAAAGATAAAGATAAAATAGTAATAGGAAGATTTACTATAACAGAGCTTGATAAAGAAAATAAAAAATGCAATTTGAAGTTAAGGTTTTATAGAGAAGATAATTATGATTTATTAAAGGTAACTTTAGAAGCAATATTGAAAGCTATATTTAAAGATAATAATATTTTTAAGGTTAATATAACGGTTAGTGAAAATATAAATTTAAAACCATTCTTAGATAGTGGATTTGTACTAGAAGCTATTTTTACAGATAATATATTTATAAAGGGAAGTTTTTATGATGAATTAAGCTTTGGAATTAATAGACATGATTATTTAAATTCAAATAGAGCTAATATAGTTGAATTAGTAGGTAAAAATGTAGTAGTTAGAAATTTTACACCTGATGATGCACAAGAATTATTAGAGTATTATATAAGAAACAATGAACATTTAAGAGAGTTTGAACCGGTAAGGGATAATAGTTTTTTTACTTATGAAGCTCAAAGGGAGCTATTGCTAGAAAGTTATAGACAATTAATGACTGGAGTAGGAAGTGATTTAGGAATATATCTAGATGGAAAACTTATTGGAAAAGCTAAAATTTCAAATATTGTTTATGGAGTATTTAAAAATGGAATATTAGGATATTCTATAGATAAGAATTATGAAGGAAGAGGATATATGAAAGAATCTATAAGCCTAATAATAAATTATGCAAAAGATTATTTAGATTTACATAGATTAGAAGCTTCTGTATTAACGACTAATGAAAGATCAAAGGGAGTTTTATTATCTTGTGGATTTGAAGAAATAGGTCTTAATAAACAGTATTTGTATATAAACGGAAAATGGAGTGATCATATTACATTTTATAAAATTCTTTAAATTCACTCGGAGGTAATTGCTATGGGAGTTAATATAAAAAAAGGGATTGTAATCAAAGCCTTAAACAATAATATGGTTCTTATTAAGGAACAAGGAGTAGAAAAGATTTTATTGGCTAAAGGAATCGGATTCAATAAAAAGTTTGGAGATATTTTAGAAGATAATTTAGAAGTAGATAAAGTTTTTTCAATTGAAGATAAAAAAAATCAAGAAAACTTAAAGGAAGTTTATAATAGGGTTGATGGTGAATTTGTAGCTATTTGTGAAGAGGCATTGGCTGAAATATCAGAAGAATTAGGTGAGGAGCTTAATGAAACAATACATATTGGATTAATAGATCATTTAGCTATAGCAATGAAGAGGTTAAAAAACAAAGAACAAATAAATAATCCTTTTATTGTAGAAATTGAAACATTATATAGTGTTGAATTTGAAATGGCAAAGAAGATAGTAAATAAGTTACAAGACAAATATGAAATAGATTTTCCAGAAGGAGAAATTGGATTTATAACTTTACATATACATTCTGCAAGAAATGGAAAGATGCTTTCTAATAGTATTAAATATAGTTATTTATCAAATAAAATAATAATTTATATAGAAGAAAAGTTTAATTCTAAAATAGATAAGAGATCTTTAGATTATGCTAGATTTTTGTCACATGTTAGGTTTACTATTGAGAGAGTATTAACAGATACAGTTTTAAAAAATGATTTAACTGAAATTATTAAGAAGTCATATCCTGTATCTTATGAAATAGCAGAAGGGGCTTCTAAGATAATAGAAGAAACACTTGATAAAAAAGTATACGATGATGAAGTTGCATATATAGCAATGCATGTTGAAAGGTTTAGAGTAGCATTACAAAAATAAAATAGCTCTAAAGCAGCTTTATGTTAAACAGCCCCCTGTCACTTGAACAGAGGGCTATTTGGTTTTGGGGTTTTATTAACTATTTTTTATTTTAAATCTCGAAATTTAAAACTACATCTTTACCAGCAGTAACTGATCCGGATTCAACTGCATTAATTGATTTAGCAGCATCTACATTAGTTATTAAGACTGGAGTAGCAAGAGATAATCCTTTTCCTAAGATGAATTCTCTATCAATTTTGATTATAGGAGTACCAGCTTTTACCTTTGTACCAGCTTCAACTAATTGTTCAAAACCTTCACCATTTAATCCAACTGTATCAACACCTATATGAACTAATAATTCTAATCCATTTTCTAATGTCATTGCAAATGCATGCTTAGTTTTGAATACTAATGATAATTCTCCATCAGCAGGAGCAACAACTGTATCACCAGTTACCATTATAGCAGCTCCATCTCCAGCCATTTTACCAGCAAAAACTGGGTCTGGTACTTCAGATAAAGGAATTAAATCTCCGTTTGCAACTGCAACTAAAGCATTTTTTGGTGCTTCAGAAGCAATATTTGATTCTACTTTTGTTTCAGATTTTCCAAATAATTTCTTAAAAAAATTAGCCATAATATTTCCTGATTAAAATCAGGGTTCACATCCTTTCTAAAAATAAGATTACACAATTTTTATAGGTATAAAATAAAAAGGCATAAGTATATCTTTAATTAAAGATTAACTTATGCCTGATTTAACAGTAACACGTTTCATAATAAATTATATATTTTTGATAATAATATGTCAATATGTCACAGTAAATAATTAGGAAATCAAAAAAAAGAAAACGTTGACAAAAATGAATAATAACTTTATAATAAAAAAGTAATAATTAAATTTACGTTTAAGTTATGAGGCGTGCAACCATGTAAAAATGGGCATTAGCTGAAAGGAATGTATTATATTCTTTTCAGCTTTTTTTATTTGTAAAATGGCATTTTTGCAAGTCTTGTAAAATTAACAAAAGAGGAGATAGGAGGAGCTCTATTATGATGAAGTATTTACAAAAGTTGGGTAAATCATTAATGCTTCCTGTTGCATGTTTACCAGTAGCTGCAATTCTTATGGGGATTGGATACTGGATAGATCCTACAGGATGGGGAGCAAATAATATTGCAGCAGCATTTTTAATTAAAGCAGGGAGCGCATTAGTAGATAATATGGCAATATTATTTGCTATTGGTGTTGGTGTTGGTATGTCAGATGATAATGATGGTACAGCAGGATTAGCTGGGCTTGTTTCATGGTTAATGATTACAACATTATTATCAACAGATGCAGTTGCAATGTTTAAAGGAATAGATGTAGAGTTAGTACCAGCTGCATTTTCAAAGATTCAAACTCAATTTATTGGTATAATAGCAGGGTTAATAGGTGCAGGATGTTACAATAAGTTTAAAAACACTAAGTTGCCACCAGCTTTAGGATTTTTTAGTGGTAAGAGATGTGTTGCTATAGTAACTGCTGCAATGTCATTAGTTGCAACAATAATATTATTATTTGTATGGCCAGTTGTATATGGAGGATTAGTTTCATTTGGTGAACTTATAGTTTCTACTGGAGCAGTAGGAGCTGGTATATACGGTTTTTCAAATAGAATATTAATTCCATTTGGTCTTCACCATGCATTAAATTCAGTATTTTGGTTTGATGTTGCTGGTATAAATGATATTGCTAAGTTCTGGGGAACTGCAGAAGGTGGAATTTTAGGTCAAACAGGTATGTATATGGCAGGATTTTTCCCAGTTATGATGTTTGGGTTACCAGCAGCAGCTTTAGCTATGTATCATACAGCTAAAGATAATAAAAAGAAAGCTATAGCAGGTTTATTATTAGCTGCAGGATTAGCATCATTCTTTACAGGTGTTACAGAACCATTAGAATTTGCATTTATGTTCTTGGCACCAGGATTATATGTAGTACATGCAGTATTAACTGGTATTACATTTGGTGTTGTTGCTGCACTTCCAGTAAGAGCTGGATTTAACTTTAGTGCTGGTTTAGTAGACTGGATTTTAAGTTTTAAGGCGCCATTTGCTGAAAATCCACTTTGGTTAATAGGAATTGGATTAATTGTTGCAGTTATATATTATGTAATATTTAGATTTGTTATAACTAAATTTAACTTAAAAACTCCAGGTAGGGAAGATGATGAAGAATTAGGAAATGAAGAAACAAAAATTTCTAATAGTGATTTTACTAAAAGAGCAGAAATTATTTTAGAAGGATTAGGTGGAAAAGATAATTTAGTTAGTATTGATAACTGTGTAACAAGATTACGTTTAGAGGTTAAAGATTATGAAAAGATAAATGAAAAGACTATAAAGTCATCAGGTATTTCAGGAATAATTAGACCTGGAAAAACAAGTATACAAATAATAGTAGGTACACAAGTTCAATTCGTAGCAGATGAATTAAAGAAATT
>NZ_CP199832.1:2722500-2727500 GCF_053571985.1 Clostridium sp. ETTB3 | reverse complement strand
TTGGTAATTCGAACTTACAACTCTGAAGTAATTAAGGGTTGTTGCGAAAATATTAAATGCAAAACTTTGAAAATTTTTGACTGAATAGGTCAAGCTACAAAGGGCGCATGGTGAATGCCTTGGCATCAGGAGCCGATGAAGGACGTGATAAGCTGCGATAAGCTTCGGGTAGGCGCACATAGCCAGTGATCCGGAGATTTCCGAATGTGGGAACACACATGGGAAACCCCATGTATCGTATAGTGAATACATAGCTATACGAGGGTAAACCTAGGGAACTGAAACATCTAAGTACCTAGAGGAAGAGAAAGAAAAATCGATTTCCTAAGTAGCGGCGAGCGAAAGGGAAAGAGCCCAAACCAAAGATTTATCTTTGGGGTTGCGGACAGAACATTAACGAGAAGTCGTGATTAACCGAACACAACTGGAAAGTTGGACCGTAGGAGGTAATAGTCCTGTAGGTGAAAGTCAAGATAATCAAGTTCTGATCCAGAGTACCACGAGACACGTGAAACCTTGTGGGAAGCAGGGAGGACCACCTCCCAAGGCTAAATACTACCTGATGACCGATAGTGAAGCAGTACCGTGAGGGAAAGGTGAAAAGAACCCCGGGAGGGGAGTGAAATAGAACCTGAAACCGTGTGCCTACAACCGGTCAAAGCCCCTTATGAGGGTGATGACGTGCTTTTTGTAGAACGAGCCAACGAGTTACGGTATGTAGCAAGGTTAAGTACTTAAGGTACGGAGCCGAAGGGAAACCGAGTCTTAATAGGGCGACTAGTTGCATGCCGTAGACCCGAAACCGGGTGACCTATCCATGGCCAGGTTGAAGCGAGGGTAAAACTTCGTGGAGGACCGAACCACGTTGCTGTTGAAAAAGCATGGGATGAGCTGTGGATAGCGGAGAAATTCCAATCGAACTCGGAGATAGCTGGTTCTCCCCGAAATAGCTTTAGGGCTAGCGTCGGATATGTGTAGTGGAGGTAGAGCACTGAATGGGCTAGGGGGCATATCGCTTACCGAACCTTATCAAACTCCGAATGCCATATACATTAAGTCCGGCAGTCAGACTACGAATGATAAGATCCGTGGTCAAAAGGGAAACAGCCCAGACCGTCAGCTAAGGTCCCAAAGTGTAAGTTAAGTGGAAAAGGATGTGGGATTTCTAAGACAACTAGGATGTTGGCTTAGAAGCAGCCACTCATTTAAAGAGTGCGTAATAGCTCACTAGTCGAGAGATCCTGCGCCGAAAATGTACCGGGGCTAAACTTACCACCGAAGCTACGGATTTGCAAGTAATTGCAAGTGGTAGGGGAGCGTCGTAATCGGGCTGAAGTCGTACCGGAAGGAGCGGTGGACTGATTACGAGTGAGAATGTTGGCATTAGTAGCGAGATGTAGGTGAGAATCCTACAGGCCGAATATCTAAGGTTTCCTCAGGAAGGCTCGTCCGCTGAGGGTTAGTCGGGACCTAAGCCGAGGCCGAAAGGCGTAGGCGATGGACAATCGGTTGATATTCCGATACCACTACCATCGTTATTATCGAGGGTGTGACGGAGAAGGATAGTGTGTGCTAGCGATTGGAAATGCTAGTCTAAGCGTTTAGGAAGTTACGGTAGGCAAATCCGCTGTAACAATTCTGAGGCGTGATGGGGAAGGTCATTAAGACCGAAGTACATGATTCCATGCTTCCAAGAAAAGCATCTAGAGAGAGAAGTAGTGCCCGTACCGCAAACCGACACAGGTAGATGAGGAGAGAATCCTAAGGCCGGCGGAAGAATTGCAGTTAAGGAACTAGGCAAATTGACCCCGTAAGTTCGCGAGAAGGGGTGCCTGCGAGAGCAGGCCGCAGAGAATAGGCCCAAGCAACTGTTTAGCAAAAACACAGGTCTCTGCTAAAGCGTAAGCTGATGTATAGGGGCTGACGCCTGCCCGGTGCTGGAAGGTTAAGGGGAACACTTAGCGCAAGCGAAGGTGTGAACTTAAGCCCCAGTAAACGGCGGCCGTAACTATAACGGTCCTAAGGTAGCGAAATTCCTTGTCAGGTAAGTTCTGACCCGCACGAATGGCGTAATGACTTGGGCACTGTCTCAACTGCAAATCCGGCGAAGTTGTAGTGCGAGTGAAGATGCTCGCTACCCGCGATTGGACGGAAAGACCCCGTAGAGCTTTACTGTAGCTTAGCATTGAATTCCGGTATTGTCTGTACAGGATAGGTGGGAGACTGGGAAACTAGGGCGTCAGCCTTAGTGGAGTCAACCTTGGGATACCACCCTGACAGTACTGGGGTTCTAACAGGACGCCATGAATCTGGTGACTGGACATTGTTAGGTGGGCAGTTTGACTGGGGCGGTCGCCTCCTAAAAAGTAACGGAGGCGCCCAAAGGTTCCCTCAGAACGGTCGGAAATCGTTCGTAGAGTGCAAAGGCAGAAGGGAGCCTGACTGCGAGACCTACAAGTCGAGCAGGGACGAAAGTCGGGCTTAGTGATCCGGTGGTACCTCGTGGGAGGGCCATCGCTCAACGGATAAAAGCTACCTCGGGGATAACAGGCTGATCTCCCCCAAGAGTCCACATCGACGGGGAGGTTTGGCACCTCGATGTCGGCTCGTCGCATCCTGGGGCTGTAGTAGGTCCCAAGGGTTGGGCTGTTCGCCCATTAAAGCGGCACGCGAGCTGGGTTCAGAACGTCGTGAGACAGTTCGGTCCCTATCCGTCGCGGGCGTAGGAAATTTGAGAGGAGCTGTCCTTAGTACGAGAGGACCGGGATGGACTGACCTCTGGTGCACCAGTTGTTCTGCCAAGAGCATGGCTGGGTAGCTAAGTCGGGAAGGGATAAACGCTGAAAGCATCTAAGCGTGAAGCCCCCCTCAAGATGAGATTTCCCATAGCATAAGCTAGTAAGACCCCTTGAAGAACACAAGGTTGATAGGTCAGAGGTGGAAGTGCGGTAACGTATGTAGCTGACTGATACTAATAGGTCGAGGGCTTGACCAATAATATAAGATAATTCATGTGCAATTTTGAGATAACAATCTCTAAAAAAACTAACTCAACAAAGTTGAGGAATACAAAGTTTTAACTAAATCGAAGATTTAGAAAACTTATAGCATCTGGTGATGATGGCGTAGAGGAAACACTCCTTACCATTCCGAACAGGACAGTTAAGCTCTACAGCGTCAATGGTACTGCATGGGTGACCGTGTGGGAGAGTAGAACGTTGCCAGGTAAAGCATCTAGTACTAAACTAGATGCTTTTTTTTCAAAAATATTTTGGATAGATTAAAAGCATAACATGCTTTTAATTGGCGATTTAGTGAAAATTTATTAGATCGTAAAAAATTCCCTAAACTAACCTTGTCAATTAAAGTACTTAGTTAATACTAGGTACTTTTTTTATTAAAAAATATATACTTAAATTTAAATTAAAGATTCTAGATAAAGTATAAAAAAAGAATAAATGATATTTTATGGAAAATAATTATTAAATATGATAAAATTAGCTGAGGTGATTTTAGTGAAAAGGGTATTTAAAATTTTATTGAGTGGATTAATTGCAATAACATTAGTATCATGTTTTAAAAATGAAAATAAAAATATTAATGAAAATGAAAAATTAGAAGCAACTCTTATATGTCCTGATGGTTTACCAGCTATAGCAATAAGTAATTTAATAGATAAGGATAATAAAATAGAAAATGAAAAAATAGTGATAAAACATTCTATAGAAAAAAGTACAGATTTACTTTTATCTGAGTTAATGAAGGGAGATGCTGATTTGGCAATTGTTCCTTCTAATTTAGCATTACAGTCATATAAAAAACAATTAGGATATAAAATTGCAGGTACTATTGGATGGGGAGCATTATACCTTGTATCATCAGAGGATATATCAGATTTGACACAATTAGAAGGATGTGAAATATATAATACAGGAAAAGGTCTTACACCAGATATTATATTTAGAAGAATATTAAATCAAAATAATGTTAATGAAGAAAATATAAAATTTTCTTATGTTGGAGCTGCATCAGAACTTGCACCATTAGTTATAAGTGAACAAGCTAAGTATGCTATTTTACCAGAACCAGCATTATCAACTGTATTATCTAAAAATAAAAATATTAAAATTATCTTGAATTTGAATGAGGAATGGAAAAAAGAAAATAACGTTATGGAAGGTTATCCACAATCAACATTATTGATTAAAGAAGACTTTTATAATAAGTTAAAAAAATCTAACTTATATGATGAGTTAATAAATAGATTTATTGATTCTGAAAAATGGGTTAAAAATAATCCACAATTAACAGCTGAAAAATGTGAAAAGTTTAAGATAACTGTAAATAAGGATACAATTGATGAATTAATTAAGAATAGTAACTTAAGGTTTACAAAAATAAGTGATTGTAAAAATGAGTATGAAGTATATTTTTCTATTATAGATCAAGATAGTGAGGGAAAAACTAAGGAATATGATGCACTATTCATTGAAGAATAAAAAATATTTAATTTTATCAATTAGTGCAATTATATTAATTTGGCAGGGAGTAGCTGTTAGTTTTAATAACAGATTACTTCTTCCTTCATTTTGGGATGTTTTGATAGAAATATATAAAATAATAAAAAATAAAGAATTTTTTAAATTAATATTTAGCAGTAGTTTTAGATGCATACAAAGTTTTATATTATCAATAATAATTTCTATTGTATTAGTTATTACAAGTTATTTTAGTAAAGTTGTTTATAATATCTTATATCCTATTATTACATTTATGAAGGCAGTTCCAACTATGGCTTTTATAGTATTACTATTAATATGGACATCTAAGGATTTATCACCAATAATAATAGGTATATTAATTTCATTACCTATTTTTTATGATGAAATGTTAAATTCATTATTTAATATTGATGAAGGTTTATTAAAAATGATTAAGATTTATAGGGTATCAAAATTAGATAAGATAAAGGTAATAGTAATTCCAGTAATTTATATGGA
>NZ_CP199832.1:2695000-2720000 GCF_053571985.1 Clostridium sp. ETTB3 | reverse complement strand
GATTGTAGGCTGAAACTCGCCTACATGAAGCTGGAGTTGCTAGTAATCGCGAATCAGCATGTCGCGGTGAATACGTTCCCGGGCCTTGTACACACCGCCCGTCACACCATGAGAGTTGGCAATACCCAAAGTGCGTGATCTAACTCGCAAGAGAGGAAGCGCCCTAAGGTAGGGTCAGCGATTGGGGTGAAGTCGTAACAAGGTAGCCGTAGGAGAACCTGCGGCTGGATCACCTCCTTTCTATGGAGAAATGAAACAACAAGATGTTTGTTTCGTAAATCTTAAAAGATACTGGTTTAACTAGTCTGTTCAATTTTGAGAAACCATGTTTCTCAAAATTAATTTACTGTTAGAAGTAAGCAGTACGAGGAAACGACGAATGAGCAACGGAGCGTATGATATACGTGAGTAGCATAACGAGGAAGTTGACGTAGTAATGCTAAGTTTATAACTATAAATTTTGTTCTTTGAAAATTGCACATGAATTATATATAACTTCAAAACATATTGAGAAGTAAGCCAAGAAATATTCTTAAGTGAGAATCCAAATTTTAATTTGGTAATTCGAACTTACAACTCTGAAGTAATTAAGGGTTGTTGCGAAAATATTAAATGCAAAACTTTGAAAATTTTTGACTGATAGGTTACGAAGTTTAATATAGCTTAGTATAAGGAAACAAGAAAGATACGAAATGAACAGTACTTATGTACGTGAATGAATAGATTTCATAGTTGACGAAGTAATAAGATATAGTAAACGAGTAAAGGTCAAGCTACAAAGGGCGCATGGTGAATGCCTTGGCATCAGGAGCCGATGAAGGACGTGATAAGCTGCGATAAGCTTCGGGTAGGCGCACATAGCCAGTGATCCGGAGATTTCCGAATGTGGGAACACACATGGGAAACCCCATGTATCGTATAGTGAATACATAGTTATACGAGGGTAAACCTAGGGAACTGAAACATCTAAGTACCTAGAGGAAGAGAAAGAAAAATCGATTTCCTAAGTAGCGGCGAGCGAAAGGGAAAGAGCCCAAACCAAAGATTTATCTTTGGGGTTGCGGACAGAACATTAACGAGAAGTCGTGATTAACCGAACACAACTGGAAAGTTGGACCGTAGGAGGTAATAGTCCTGTAGGTGAAAGTCAAGATAATCAAGTTCTGATCCAGAGTACCACGAGACACGTGAAACCTTGTGGGAAGCAGGGAGGACCACCTCCCAAGGCTAAATACTACCTGATGACCGATAGTGAAGCAGTACCGTGAGGGAAAGGTGAAAAGAACCCCGGGAGGGGAGTGAAATAGAACCTGAAACCGTGTGCCTACAACCGGTCAAAGCCCCTTATGAGGGTGATGACGTGCTTTTTGTAGAACGAGCCAACGAGTTACGGTATGTAGCAAGGTTAAGTACTTAAGGTACGGAGCCGAAGGGAAACCGAGTCTTAATAGGGCGACTAGTTGCATGCCGTAGACCCGAAACCGGGTGACCTATCCATGGCCAGGTTGAAGCGAGGGTAAAACTTCGTGGAGGACCGAACCACGTTGCTGTTGAAAAAGCATGGGATGAGCTGTGGATAGCGGAGAAATTCCAATCGAACTCGGAGATAGCTGGTTCTCCCCGAAATAGCTTTAGGGCTAGCGTCGGATATGTGTAGTGGAGGTAGAGCACTGAATGGGCTAGGGGGCATATCGCTTACCGAACCTTATCAAACTCCGAATGCCATATACATTAAGTCCGGCAGTCAGACTACGAATGATAAGATCCGTGGTCAAAAGGGAAACAGCCCAGACCGTCAGCTAAGGTCCCAAAGTGTAAGTTAAGTGGAAAAGGATGTGGGATTTCTAAGACAACTAGGATGTTGGCTTAGAAGCAGCCACTCATTTAAAGAGTGCGTAATAGCTCACTAGTCGAGAGATCCTGCGCCGAAAATGTACCGGGGCTAAACTTACCACCGAAGCTACGGATTTGCAAGTAATTGCAAGTGGTAGGGGAGCGTCGTAATCGGGCTGAAGTCGTACCGGAAGGAGCGGTGGACTGATTACGAGTGAGAATGTTGGCATTAGTAGCGAGATGTAGGTGAGAATCCTACAGGCCGAATATCTAAGGTTTCCTCAGGAAGGCTCGTCCGCTGAGGGTTAGTCGGGACCTAAGCCGAGGCCGAAAGGCGTAGGCGATGGACAATCGGTTGATATTCCGATACCACTACCATCGTTATTATCGAGGGTGTGACGGAGAAGGATAGTGTGTGCTAGCGATTGGAAATGCTAGTCTAAGCGTTTAGGAAGTTACGGTAGGCAAATCCGCTGTAACAATTCTGAGGCGTGATGGGGAAGGTCATTAAGACCGAAGTACATGATTCCATGCTTCCAAGAAAAGCATCTAGAGAGAGAAGTAGTGCCCGTACCGCAAACCGACACAGGTAGATGAGGAGAGAATCCTAAGGCCGGCGGAAGAATTGCAGTTAAGGAACTAGGCAAATTGACCCCGTAAGTTCGCGAGAAGGGGTGCCTGCGAGAGCAGGCCGCAGAGAATAGGCCCAAGCAACTGTTTAGCAAAAACACAGGTCTCTGCTAAAGCGTAAGCTGATGTATAGGGGCTGACGCCTGCCCGGTGCTGGAAGGTTAAGGGGAACACTTAGCGCAAGCGAAGGTGTGAACTTAAGCCCCAGTAAACGGCGGCCGTAACTATAACGGTCCTAAGGTAGCGAAATTCCTTGTCAGGTAAGTTCTGACCCGCACGAATGGCGTAATGACTTGGGCACTGTCTCAACTGCAAATCCGGCGAAGTTGTAGTGCGAGTGAAGATGCTCGCTACCCGCGATTGGACGGAAAGACCCCGTAGAGCTTTACTGTAGCTTAGCATTGAATTCCGGTATTGTCTGTACAGGATAGGTGGGAGACTGGGAAACTAGGGCGTCAGCCTTAGTGGAGTCAACCTTGGGATACCACCCTGACAGTACTGGGGTTCTAACAGGACGCCATGAATCTGGTGACTGGACATTGTTAGGTGGGCAGTTTGACTGGGGCGGTCGCCTCCTAAAAAGTAACGGAGGCGCCCAAAGGTTCCCTCAGAACGGTCGGAAATCGTTCGTAGAGTGCAAAGGCAGAAGGGAGCCTGACTGCGAGACCTACAAGTCGAGCAGGGACGAAAGTCGGGCTTAGTGATCCGGTGGTACCTCGTGGGAGGGCCATCGCTCAACGGATAAAAGCTACCTCGGGGATAACAGGCTGATCTCCCCCAAGAGTCCACATCGACGGGGAGGTTTGGCACCTCGATGTCGGCTCGTCGCATCCTGGGGCTGTAGTAGGTCCCAAGGGTTGGGCTGTTCGCCCATTAAAGCGGCACGCGAGCTGGGTTCAGAACGTCGTGAGACAGTTCGGTCCCTATCCGTCGCGGGCGTAGGAAATTTGAGAGGAGCTGTCCTTAGTACGAGAGGACCGGGATGGACTGACCTCTGGTGCACCAGTTGTTCTGCCAAGAGCATGGCTGGGTAGCTAAGTCGGGAAGGGATAAACGCTGAAAGCATCTAAGCGTGAAGCCCCCCTCAAGATGAGATTTCCCATAGCATAAGCTAGTAAGACCCCTTGAAGAACACAAGGTTGATAGGTCAGAGGTGGAAGTGCGGTAACGTATGTAGCTGACTGATACTAATAGGTCGAGGGCTTGACCAATAATATAAGATAATTCATGTGCAATTTTGAGATAACAATCTCCAAAAAAACTCACTCAACAAAGTTGAGGAGTACAAAGTTTTAATTAAATCGAAGATTTAGAAAACCATAGCATCTGGTGATGATGGCGTAGAGGAAACACTCCTTCCCATTCCGAACAGGACAGTTAAGCTCTACAGCGTCAATGGTACTGCATGGGTGACCGTGTGGGAGAGTAGAACGTTGCCAGGTAAAGTATGCGCTATTAGCTCAGTTGGTAGAGCACCTGACTCTTAATCAGGGTGTCCCCGGTTCGAACCCGTGATGGCGCACCAAAAGTCTTAACTTATATAAGTTAAGACTTTTTTTATGTGTGCCTAGCATGGGTAACAACTTGACGGTGAAAGTCCGTTATAGGTTTGGTAGTGGGAACCACTAGCCAATGACAAGGATATCTACTGTGAGGTAGAATCTGAAGGAAGTCGGAGGCAAAGTCTTGGTCTGAGGGATACGAAGTACATACAAGGCTTACTAAAGTCGGACGAGTTTGCAATACAAAACAAAGTCCAACACTACCCAAAACTTTAGGAGTAAATGTAGCAGATATATGAGATGAAGGTTGTTGTTCTTAATATATTAACACCCTATGAGTTTGAGGTTACTATTATTGCAGAGAGAGGATTTAAAAGTATTGATTTATTTAAATTTATAGATGAAACCCTTAAATGGAAATATTGTATTAGATGTACTAAAGATATGGGAATATCCATTGCCGGAAAAAGAAAAATTAAAAAACTAGATGATATAACTTCAAGAAAAGGATTTACAAAATATTTTTATAATATTAAGTTAACAGCACAAGAATATGTATGTAATATGGCAGTATGTACAGCAGAAGAGTCTGAAGATGTCTGGTTTATTGCTAATAATATTTCTGAATCTTATGCAATAAGGGAATAAAAAAAGATTTAATATTGAAGAAATGTTTAGGGATTTTAAAAGTGCTGGATTTGACCTAGAAGACACCTGGAGCAATGATATTCAATATACTAAAATGTTGTATTTTTGTGTTTGTATAGCTTATTGATACATAATATCACTTGGAGTTTCTTGTAGGAAAGATAAGAAAAATAAATTATTAGGAGCAACTAAAAATATTAAAGGAAAGAAATTTAGAGTATATAGTTTATTTAATTCTGGTATTAAATGGTTTAAAAGAGCATATTATTCATGCAGGAAAAAGTATTATTTAAAAACTTGCTTTATCATATATCAATGATAGTTGAAGTAAAAGTATTGACAAATTAGGTATAATAAAAATAGAATTCTTAATTTACTTATTTATACTTAATTTAAATTAAATAAAATTATATATATTTTTAAAATTTATCAACAATGTTAATATATTTAAACTATTAACAGTTTAATGTTATTTAAATAATTTATTCTGTGTATAATTTAAATTAAATGTGGAAAAACTAATAAAAATTATATATATAAATAGGTAAAAAATAAATTTTAAAATTAATAAAAAAATTTTAAAAAATATGTTGACATATGTAGAACAACCCTATATAATAAGTAATTGTTGAGAGACAAATAAATAAAAATATCTGGTGATGATGGCGTAGAGGAAACACTCCTTCCCATTTCGAACAGGACAGTTAAGCTCTACAGCGTCAATGGTACTGCATGGGTGACCGTGTGGGAGAGTAGAACGTTGCCAGGTAATATGGTTTACTAGCTCAGTCGGTAGAGCACTTGACTTTTAATCAAGGTGTCCGGGGTTCGATTCCCCGGTAAGCCACCAAAAATCACTTCTATTATGGGAGTGATTTTTTAATAGGAAACTTGCTTAGCATAATATAAATAAAAGGAAAAGGTATTTATACCTTTTCCTTTTTTAATATTTGTAAAATATCATTTTTTATAAAATTTAGAAATTTTTTTATAGAGTTCCAATCATCTTTAAGAGAAGTTTCTTCAGTTTGTGAAAAGAAACCACCTTTATAACAAGACATTATAAAAAACAATAGTCCTAAGTTTATATATATATCTTTAAAATCTGCAATAAATAAATCACTTATACCTATAAAATCTAAACTACCTCCATAAAATAATTTATCTATTAAGGAACATAAAGCACCTGAAAATATAAATATAAAACACAGATCCGTCCAAAAGTTTTTAATATTTTTATATTTTAAATATCTATATAATTCTAAAAATAATATTAATGCTATTCCATTAATAATAATTAATAATGAAAATCCAATATTAAAATTGAATCTAGCATTTAACCAAGAACCTTGAGTATTTATTATAGGATTGAAATATAAAAATTCAGGAATTATTTCTAAATAAGAATGAAAGAAATTGATTTTTATTATTAGTTTTAAACCTTGATCTAATAACATTAAGATAAAAAATATAATGATTAATATTTTAGTATTTACTCCATATATGTTTTTTATACTGTACATATATATAATCCAACCAACAAAAGCAAATAAAAAAATTAAAGAAAGATTTAAGATAAGAGTATATAAATCATTTACTCTTCCACTAAATACTTCAAATAAAAAATATATCAACCACATAATTGGTAATATTCCAATTGTAATAATTTTATCTTTATTAATTATATTTTTCATGAGTTCCTCCTATTAATATGTTTTAATTATAGCTTTATTTTATCATAATAAATATTATAATTCACCATATTAGCAATTATTTGAAAAAAGTTGGTATAATAAATGTATGAGAGTTTATATTATGAATATGAAAGAGGAGGGTATTATATATGTTAACTATTTTTGCTGTATCAGATTCAATTGGAGAAACTTCTGAACAAGTGGCACAAGCTGCAGCAAGTCAATTTTCAGAAGATGTTGAGGTAAAAAGAATACCTTATGTTAAAAGTTTAGAAGATGTTGAAGAAGTTATGACTGAGATTAAGAATTATAATTATGTAATGATTGTATCAACAATTATTACGGTAAATGTAAGAGAGTATTTAACTCAAAAGTGTGTGGAAAATAATATATCAGTTGTAAATGTATTAGGACCTATCATAAATATTGCATCATCAATTTTAAAAAAGCATCCCAAATATAATCCAGGAGCAATGTGGAAAACTGATGAAGTTTATTTTAAAAGAATTGAGGCAATGGAATTTGCTATTCAATATGATGATAGCAAGGATTATAGAGGATTGAAAAATGCTGATGTAGTGTTAGTTGGATTATCTAGAACATCAAAGACACCATTATGTATATATTTAGCTAATAAGGGAATTAAGGCAATTAATATTCCTTTAGTTCCTGAAGTAGATGTACCTAAGGAACTATTTGAAATAGATAAACATAAAGTATTTGGATTAACAATAAATCCATTACAATTAATAGAAATAAGAAAGAGAAGATTAGATAAATTTCATAGAATACCTTCAAATATTGAATATGCTGGAGATGCCAGAATTTTAGAGGAGTTTGACTTTGCAGATAAGATTATTAGAAAGTTGGGTTGTAGAACTATAGATGTTACACAAAGAGCAATAGAAGATACTGCGCTTATAATTATTAATTCATTGGGATGTGATAAATAATATAGGGGCTAAAAATTATGAAGTTGGGGTTGGTTTTAGCTGGTGGTGGAGCAAGAGGAGCTTATCAAATAGAAGTTTGGAAAGCACTTGCTAAATTAAAAATAGAGAAATATATAAAGGTTGTATCAGGAATATATATATAGAGGTGTTAAATACAATATTATTTTTACAGGGAGATATAAAGTTAGCAGAAGAAATTTGGTGTAATGTAACAAGTAAATAAATTTTACTACTAGATGAAAAAGATTTAATTTTAAAGGGAGTTTTATTTTATTTGGGATCTAAAAATATGACATTTACAAAGAAATATTTACCTATACTTGTTAAAGAAGGGATATATAGTAAATTAAAATATTGATGAATGTGTTTAAGAGTGTTAATATGCGCCCAAGGAGTGATATTAATGAACAGTAAACACATAACAAATTATAAACCAAAAGATTTTGCTGAATTACTTGGAGTGAGGAACATTGTCAAGGCAGGGACTAGAGAATATATTAAAGAAAATTGATTTTAATAAAATTAAGAATTTAAATATAAATGGATATGCAACATGTACTAGTATTTCGGAAATAAGGGTAAAGTATTTTGAATTTAATGGAAATTCAACTGAGGATATAAAAAATATATTGTATGCAACTTCAGCAGTACCATTAATATATGATTCAGCTATAATTAATAATGTTAGCTATTTAGATGGTGGAATTGTAGATAATGTACCTATACAACCAGTATATGGAGAGGGTTATGATGTTATAATAGTAGTTAAGTTATCTGTAGATAGTTATATTGACATAGAGAAATATCCTAATACTAAAATAATAGAAATTAATTCTTTGGAGTCAGAGGAGGCTGACTTAAGAGGAATGATGAATTTAATAAGGATATTATTAAGCAAAGAATGGCAAAGGGGTATATGGATACTATGTATAAGTTTCAACCTGTCATGCAATTAGCACGAAAAATAGATAGTGATGAAATAAAATCAAAAGAAAATTTAATAAATAATATAAAGAGTATATTTAAATAAAAAAGAAAATAATATTTTAATATTAAGGTAAATTAGTAATAAAATATAATAAGCTAATCTACCTTAATTTTTTTATTAAAAAGTATTGACATAAAAAATATATGATGTTAATATTAAAAAATCGCTGAGTAAAATATACTAAACAATTTATATAATAGAAATTGTTGACAGTTTAATTTTAAAGTGATATTATAAATATTGTCGAATTCATAAATTTAAACAAGTTTTTTAAAAAAATTGTTGACAAATGTCGAATGAGATGATAAGATAAAGAAGTCGCTTGGGTGCGACAGAGTAAATGGTCTTTGAAAATTGAACAGAATATAGTTAAAGTAAACCAGCAATTCTTTTAAGGGTCTTAAAAAACAAGACTCAAAGTAATTTGAGCAAATGATTAAACTTTTTAGTGAGAGTTTGATCCTGGCTCAGGACGAACGCTGGCGGCGTGCCTAACACATGCAAGTCGAGCGAGTGAATCTCCTTCGGGAGTGAAGCTAGCGGCGGACGGGTGAGTAACACGTGGGCAACCTGCCTCATAGAGGGGAATAGCCTTTCGAAAGGAAGATTAATACCGCATAAGATTGTAGCTTCGCATGAAGTAGCAATTAAAGGAGCAATCCGCTATGAGATGGGCCCGCGGCGCATTAGCTAGTTGGTGAGGTAACGGCTCACCAAGGCGACGATGCGTAGCCGACCTGAGAGGGTGATCGGCCACATTGGGACTGAGACACGGCCCAGACTCCTACGGGAGGCAGCAGTGGGGAATATTGCACAATGGGGGAAACCCTGATGCAGCAACGCCGCGTGAGTGATGACGGCCTTCGGGTTGTAAAGCTCTGTCTTCAGGGACGATAATGACGGTACCTGAGGAGGAAGCCACGGCTAACTACGTGCCAGCAGCCGCGGTAATACGTAGGTGGCGAGCGTTGTCCGGATTTACTGGGCGTAAAGGGAGCGTAGGCGGACTTTTAAGTGAGATGTGAAATACCCGGGCTCAACTTGGGTGCTGCATTTCAAACTGGAAGTCTAGAGTGCAGGAGAGGAGAATGGAATTCCTAGTGTAGCGGTGAAATGCGTAGAGATTAGGAAGAACACCAGTGGCGAAGGCGATTCTCTGGACTGTAACTGACGCTGAGGCTCGAAAGCGTGGGGAGCAAACAGGATTAGATACCCTGGTAGTCCACGCCGTAAACGATGAATACTAGGTGTAGGGGTTGTCATGACCTCTGTGCCGCCGCTAACGCATTAAGTATTCCGCCTGGGGAGTACGGTCGCAAGATTAAAACTCAAAGGAATTGACGGGGGCCCGCACAAGCAGCGGAGCATGTGGTTTAATTCGAAGCAACGCGAAGAACCTTACCTAGACTTGACATCTCCTGCATTACCCTTAATCGGGAAAGTTCCTTCGGGGACAGGAAGACAGGTGGTGCATGGTTGTCGTCAGCTCGTGTCGTGAGATGTTGGGTTAAGTCCCGCAACGAGCGCAACCCTTATTGTTAGTTGCTACCATTTAGTTGAGCACTCTAGCGAGACTGCCCGGGTTAACCGGGAGGAAGGTGGGGATGACGTCAAATCATCATGCCCCTTATGTCTAGGGCTACACACGTGCTACAATGGCAAGTACAAAGAGACGCAATACCGCGAGGTGGAGCAAAACTCAAAAACTTGTCTCAGTTCGGATTGTAGGCTGAAACTCGCCTACATGAAGCTGGAGTTGCTAGTAATCGCGAATCAGCATGTCGCGGTGAATACGTTCCCGGGCCTTGTACACACCGCCCGTCACACCATGAGAGTTGGCAATACCCAAAGTGCGTGATCTAACTCGCAAGAGAGGAAGCGCCCTAAGGTAGGGTCAGCGATTGGGGTGAAGTCGTAACAAGGTAGCCGTAGGAGAACCTGCGGCTGGATCACCTCCTTTCTATGGAGAAATGAAACAACAAGATGTTTGTTTCGTAAATCTTAAAAGATACTGGTTTAACTAGTCTGTTCAATTTTGAGAAACCATGTTTCTCAAAATTAATTTACTGTTAGAAGCAAGCAGTACGAGGAAACGACGAATGAGCAACGGAGCGTATGATATACGTGAGTAGCATAACGAGGAAGTTGATGTAGTAATGCTAAGTTTATAACTGTAAATTTTGTTCTTTGAAAATTGCACATGAATTATATATAACTTCAAAACATATTGAGAAGTAAGCCAAGAAATATTCTTAAGTGAGAATCCAAATTTTAATTTGGTAATTCGAACTTACAACTCTGAAGTAATTAAGATTTGTTGCGAAAATATTAAATGCAAAACTTTGAAAATTTTTGACTGATAGGTTACGAAGTTTAATATAGCTTAGTACAAGGAAACAAGAAAGATATGAAATGAACAGTACTTATGTACGTGAATGAATAGATTTCACAGTTGACGAAGTAATAAGATATAGTAAACGAGTAAAGGTCAAGCTACAAAGGGCGCATGGTGAATGCCTTGGCATCAGGAGCCGATGAAGGACGTGATAAGCTGCGATAAGCTTCGGGTAGGCGCACATAGCCAGTGATCCGGAGATTTCCGAATGTGGGAACACACATGGGAAACCCCATGTATCGTATAGTGAATACATAGCTATACGAGGGTAAACCTAGGGAACTGAAACATCTAAGTACCTAGAGGAAGAGAAAGAAAAATCGATTTCCTAAGTAGCGGCGAGCGAAAGGGAAAGAGCCCAAACCAAAGATTTATCTTTGGGGTTGCGGACAGAACATTAACGAGAAGTCGTGATTAACCGAACACAACTGGAAAGTTGGACCGTAGGAGGTAATAGTCCTGTAGGTGAAAGTCAAGATAATCAAGTTCTGATCCAGAGTACCACGAGACACGTGAAACCTTGTGGGAAGCAGGGAGGACCACCTCCCAAGGCTAAATACTACCTGATGACCGATAGTGAAGCAGTACCGTGAGGGAAAGGTGAAAAGAACCCCGGGAGGGGAGTGAAATAGAACCTGAAACCGTGTGCCTACAACCGGTCAAAGCCCCTTATGAGGGTGATGACGTGCTTTTTGTAGAACGAGCCAACGAGTTACGGTATGTAGCAAGGTTAAGTACTTAAGGTACGGAGCCGAAGGGAAACCGAGTCTTAATAGGGCGACTAGTTGCATGCCGTAGACCCGAAACCGGGTGACCTATCCATGGCCAGGTTGAAGCGAGGGTAAAACTTCGTGGAGGACCGAACCACGTTGCTGTTGAAAAAGCATGGGATGAGCTGTGGATAGCGGAGAAATTCCAATCGAACTCGGAGATAGCTGGTTCTCCCCGAAATAGCTTTAGGGCTAGCGTCGGATATGTGTAGTGGAGGTAGAGCACTGAATGGGCTAGGGGGCATATCGCTTACCGAACCTTATCAAACTCCGAATGCCATATACATTAAGTCCGGCAGTCAGACTACGAATGATAAGATCCGTGGTCAAAAGGGAAACAGCCCAGACCGTCAGCTAAGGTCCCAAAGTGTAAGTTAAGTGGAAAAGGATGTGGGATTTCTAAGACAACTAGGATGTTGGCTTAGAAGCAGCCACTCATTTAAAGAGTGCGTAATAGCTCACTAGTCGAGAGATCCTGCGCCGAAAATGTACCGGGGCTAAACTTACCACCGAAGCTACGGATTTGCAAGTAATTGCAAGTGGTAGGGGAGCGTCGTAATCGGGCTGAAGTCGTACCGGAAGGAGCGGTGGACTGATTACGAGTGAGAATGTTGGCATTAGTAGCGAGATGTAGGTGAGAATCCTACAGGCCGAATATCTAAGGTTTCCTCAGGAAGGCTCGTCCGCTGAGGGTTAGTCGGGACCTAAGCCGAGGCCGAAAGGCGTAGGCGATGGACAATCGGTTGATATTCCGATACCACTACCATCGTTATTATCGAGGGTGTGACGGAGAAGGATAGTGTGTGCTAGCGATTGGAAATGCTAGTCTAAGCGTTTAGGAAGTTACGGTAGGCAAATCCGCTGTAACAATTCTGAGGCGTGATGGGGAAGGTCATTAAGACCGAAGTACATGATTCCATGCTTCCAAGAAAAGCATCTAGAGAGAGAAGTAGTGCCCGTACCGCAAACCGACACAGGTAGATGAGGAGAGAATCCTAAGGCCGGCGGAAGAATTGCAGTTAAGGAACTAGGCAAATTGACCCCGTAAGTTCGCGAGAAGGGGTGCCTGCGAGAGCAGGCCGCAGAGAATAGGCCCAAGCAACTGTTTAGCAAAAACACAGGTCTCTGCTAAAGCGTAAGCTGATGTATAGGGGCTGACGCCTGCCCGGTGCTGGAAGGTTAAGGGGAACACTTAGCGCAAGCGAAGGTGTGAACTTAAGCCCCAGTAAACGGCGGCCGTAACTATAACGGTCCTAAGGTAGCGAAATTCCTTGTCAGGTAAGTTCTGACCCGCACGAATGGCGTAATGACTTGGGCACTGTCTCAACTGCAAATCCGGCGAAGTTGTAGTGCGAGTGAAGATGCTCGCTACCCGCGATTGGACGGAAAGACCCCGTAGAGCTTTACTGTAGCTTAGCATTGAATTCCGGTATTGTCTGTACAGGATAGGTGGGAGACTGGGAAACTAGGGCGTCAGCCTTAGTGGAGTCAACCTTGGGATACCACCCTGACAGTACTGGGGTTCTAACAGGACGCCATGAATCTGGTGACTGGACATTGTTAGGTGGGCAGTTTGACTGGGGCGGTCGCCTCCTAAAAAGTAACGGAGGCGCCCAAAGGTTCCCTCAGAACGGTCGGAAATCGTTCGTAGAGTGCAAAGGCAGAAGGGAGCCTGACTGCGAGACCTACAAGTCGAGCAGGGACGAAAGTCGGGCTTAGTGATCCGGTGGTACCTCGTGGGAGGGCCATCGCTCAACGGATAAAAGCTACCTCGGGGATAACAGGCTGATCTCCCCCAAGAGTCCACATCGACGGGGAGGTTTGGCACCTCGATGTCGGCTCGTCGCATCCTGGGGCTGTAGTAGGTCCCAAGGGTTGGGCTGTTCGCCCATTAAAGCGGCACGCGAGCTGGGTTCAGAACGTCGTGAGACAGTTCGGTCCCTATCCGTCGCGGGCGTAGGAAATTTGAGAGGAGCTGTCCTTAGTACGAGAGGACCGGGATGGACTGACCTCTGGTGCACCAGTTGTTCTGCCAAGAGCATGGCTGGGTAGCTAAGTCGGGAAGGGATAAACGCTGAAAGCATCTAAGCGTGAAGCCCCCCTCAAGATGAGATTTCCCATAGCATAAGCTAGTAAGACCCCTTGAAGAACACAAGGTTGATAGGTCAGAGGTGGAAGTGCGGTAACGTATGTAGCTGACTGATACTAATAGGTCGAGGGCTTGACCAATAATATAAGATAATTCATGTGCAATTTTGAGATAACAATCTCCAAAAAACTCACTCAACAAAGTTGAGGAGTACAAAGTTTTAATTAAATCGAAGATTTAGAAAACCATAGCATCTGGTGATGATGGCGTAGAGGAAACACTCCTTCCCATTCCGAACAGGACAGTTAAGCTCTACAGCGTCAATGGTACTGCATGGGTGACCGTGTGGGAGAGTAGAACGTTGCCAGGTAAAGCATCTAGTTTAATACTAGATGCTTTTTTTTATTGTGTGCCCAGCATGGGCAACAACTTGACGGTGAAAGTCTGTTGTGGGATTGGTAGTGGGAACCACTAGCCAAGGACAAGGGTGTCCATTGTGAGGTGGAATCTGAAGGAAGTCGGAGGCAAAGTCTCGGTCTGAGGAACACGAACTACATACAAGGTTTACTAAAGTCGGATGAGTTTGCAATACAAAACAAAGTCCAACACTACCCAAAACTTTAGGAGTAAATGTAGCAGATATATGAGATGAAGGTTACGGACTTAGGATTGAAAAGCCTAACACATAAGTATATTAAAATTTATTAAACTTAAAGAACCGCCGTATACTAGGTCGGTATGCACGGTGGTGTGAGAGGACGGATTTCCTCCTACTCGATTTCAAAAATATTTTTGATAGAGTAAAAGTATGTTATGCTTTTATTGGGTGATTTAGTGAAAATTTATTAGAGCGTAAAAAATTGTATAAAGTAATCTTGCATTAGCTAAGGGGATGTCGCATTAAGAAAATACTACAATATATTATATTAATTTTTATTTTTTAAAACAATATATTGTGTATAAAATTTTTAGTGCGACAGCCTCTTTTTAAATTTAAGAATTAATAAAATTTACAATAAATCAAAAATCATTTTATATTGTTATAAAAAATATCATAAAAACATATATTTAAAATAAAATAGTGTAAGAAATATGATAGGTAAAAAATGGAATATGGTGCAAAGATATGGACAAATAATAAGAATAAAGGTACATAAACTACAAATTTCAACACAAATAAAAATAATAATTAAATAACTAAAAGGAATTATTAAATTAAATGTCGCTTAAAAGAAGTTGAAGCGTATAAATGTTTAATGGTAGAATTATATAATAAAGGAATTAAATTCTATATTATTTAATAAAGTAGAATTAGAAATGAGGGGGTATTTACATGAGAGGAGAAAATGGAGTAGCTGTTAAGAAAAGTAGTACCAAAAAGACTATTGAAGATGTTAAATCAATAAATAAAAACAATAATAAAAAAAGTTTAGATAATAAAAAAGTAAGTAGAACAATACGAAAAAAGGTAAAATGTGAATTAACTTCGGAAAATATTGATTTATTTCATGAAGGAAAGCATTATGAGTCATATGGATTTATGGGAGCACATTGTGTTTCTGAAAAGAGAAAAAAGGGTGTAAGATTTACAACTTGGGCTCCAAGAGCAAAAAGAATGTATGTAGTAGGAGACTTTTCTGATTTTAAAATAAAAGATGAATATGAAATGGAAAAGGTATCAGATAAAGGTATATGGAGTATATTTATTGAAGGTCTTAATGAAGGCGAAAAATATAAATATGCAGTAGAAAATATATATGGACATTATAATTTAAAGTCAGATCCATATGCATTTAAATCAGAAAATAGACCTAATACAGCATCTATTGTTGGAGAAACTGATAAATATAAATGGAATGATAAAAGTTGGATGTTAAAAAGAAAAAGATTTAATATGTATGAAAGTCCAATTAATATTTATGAAATGCATTTGGGCTCATGGAAAACAAAAGATGAAAAGTTTTTAACATATAGAGAGATTGCAGAACAACTACCAAACTACTTAGTTGATATGGGATATACTCATGTAGAAATATTACCAATAATAGAGCATCCATTAGATGCATCTTGGGGGTACCAAGGTGTAGGGTATTATTCTGTTACTAGTAGATATGGAAATGCAAATGACTTTAAATACCTTATTGATGAACTTCATAATGCAGGAATAGGAGTAATATTAGATTGGGTACCAAGCCATTTTTGCAAAGATTCTCATGGTTTATATATGTTTGATGGAACTCCAACTTATGAATATGATGAAGAATGGAAAAGAGAAAATAAGGGATGGGGCACATGTAATTTTGATTTAGGAAAACCAGAAGTTAAAAGTTTTCTAATTTCAAATTTATTTTTTTGGATAAGAGAATTTCATATAGATGGTATTAGAAATGATGCTGTTTCCAATATGCTATATTTAAGTTATGGAAGAGAAAATGATGAATGGCATCCTAATATTTATGGTGAAAATGGAAATTTAGAAGCAATACAATTTATAAAAGATTATAATTCAGCAATTCATGAAGAATTTCCTACTGTAATGACTATTGCAGAAGAATCTACAGCATGGGCTAAAATTTCAAAACCAGTTGAAGAAGATGGTTTAGGATTTAACTTTAAATGGAATATGGGATGGATGAATGATACATTAAAATATATTGAGGAAGATCCTATATATAGAAAATATCATCATAATAAGATGACATTTTCTATGGCTTATCACTATTCAGAGAACTTTATATTATCTATTTCACATGATGAAGTTGTGCATGGAAAAGGAGCTCTTGTTAATAAAATGTGGGGAGATTATTGGAATAAGTTTGCTGGATTGAGACTTTATTTAGCTCATATGATTGGACATCCAGGGAAAAAGTTAATTTTTATGGGGTCAGAATTTGGACAATTTGAAGAATGGAATGAGGATAAGCAATTACAGTGGAACTTAATTGAAGAATTTGAAATGCATAAAAAAACACAGTTATTCTTTAAGGACATGAATCATTATTACAAGGAACATAAGGCATTATGGGAGAATGATTATAATCTTGAAGGATATAAGTGGATTGATCCAGATAATTCTGAAGAAAGTATATATTCTTTTATTAGAATGGATAAGAAAAATAAAGAATCTTTAATATTTGTATGTAATTACACACCTGTTGTTAGATATGATTTTAGATTAGGTGTTCCAGAGTTAGGGAAATATGTACAAGATTTTAATACAGATAGTGAAATTTATGGAGGTTCAGGACAAACTATTGATGAAGTTTTAATTGCAGAAGAAGTGACATTTAATAATCAACCATACTCTATAACAATAAAGGTTCCACCAATGGCGGCTATTATTTTAAAAAAAATGAATAATAATTCTAAATAGGGAGTGTGAATAGATGAAAGTATTGTTTGCAGCATCAGAAGCGCATCCATTTATTAAGACTGGTGGTTTAGGAGATGTGATGGGGGCATTACCTCAATCTTTAGCAAACCTAGGTGTAGATGCAAGGGTAGTAATACCAAAGTATAAAAATATAAAGGATGAACTAAAGCAAAATTTACAATTTATAAAATGGTTTACAGTTCCTGTTGGTTGGAGAAATCAATATTGCGGAGTTTTCCAATATAAATATAAAGATGTTGTTTATTATTTTATAGACAACGAGTACTATTTTAATAGGGATGGTCTATATGGCTATTATGATGATGGAGAAAGATTTGCATTCTTTAATAGGGCAGTTTTGGAATTTATTAAAGAAATAGATTGGAAACCAGATTTAATTAATTGTAATGATTGGCAAACAGGAATGGTACCAGTACTATTAAATTTAGAATATAAAAATGACAAATTTTATTCTAAAATGAAAACTGTATTTTCTATTCATAATTTATTGTTTAAGGGCAATTTTATACCTCAAGTTTTACCAGAATTATTTGGATATGATTATATGCCATTAGCTAATGGCAGTCTTGAATTAAATGGAATGGTAAGTTTTTTAAAGGGTGGAATTAATTATTGTGATGAAATTACAACAGTAAGCAATACTTATGCAGAAGAAATAAAAACTCAACAAGGTGGTGAAGGCCTTGATGGATTACTTAGAAGTAAAAGTGAAATTTTAAAGGGAATAGTAAATGGAATAGATTATGAAGAATTTAACCCTGAAGAGGACAAATTCATTTTTAAGAATTTTAACTGCAATAATATAAAAGATAAGATTGAAAATAAATTATCGCTTCAAAAGGAATTAGGATTACCACAAAAAGAAGATACTCCTATGATTGGATTAATATCAAGATTAACGCATCAAAAAGGATGTGATTTAATTGTAAGTATTATTGATAGGCTTCTTCAAAAGGATATACAATTTGTTGTTTTAGGAACCGGAGATTATTGGTATGAAGAAACATTTAAAAACTTGCAATATAGATATCCAGATAAGGTTTTAGCAAATATTAAATTTGATAATGTATTAGCTCATAAAATATATGCAGGAACGGATATGTTTTTAATGCCTTCATTATTTGAACCTTGTGGATTAGGACAATTAATTTCTTTAAGATATGGAGCAATACCTATTGTAAGAGAAACTGGAGGATTAAAAGATACAATATCTCCATATAATGAATATACTGGAGAAGGAAACGGATTTGGATTTAAAAATTTCAATTCAAATGAATTAATGCAAATAACTGAATATGCATTGAAGATCTATAAAGATAAGGATGCTTGGAAAAACATAATAAGACAAGCCATGAATTCAGATAACAGTTGGGATAAATCAGCTATACAATACAAGAAGTTATATGAAGGATTAGTTAAAACACCTTAATGGATACAAGCTATTAGGAGGTAGATATATGCTATCAATAGATAAGAATTCATTTAAAAGAGATTATAACAATAAATTCGTTCAATTACATGGTAAGGAATTAAAAGAAGGAAGTAATCAACAAAAATATGAAGCATTAGGCAGTTTGGTTAGAGATTATGTAATTAGTACTTGGATGGATACTAATAAGCGATATAATCAAACTGGACAAAAGCAAGTATACTATTTCTCAATGGAATTCTTATTAGGAAGGTTATTAGGTGATTTTCTTTTAAATTTAGGAATAAGAGATATTTGTAGAGAAGCATTAAGTGAACTAGGAATTGAGCTTGAAGAAATTGAGAGCTTAGAACATGATCAAGGCTTAGGTAATGGAGGTCTTGGTAGATTAGCAGCATGTTTTTTAGATTCAATGGCATCATTAAATATTGCAGGGCATGGGTGTGGAATAAGATATAAATATGGATTTTTTGAACAAAAAATAGTTGACTGTCAACAAGTTGAGGCATCTGATAATTGGCTAAGAGAAGGTAATGTGTGGGAGATTAAAAAGCAGGACAAGGCCGAAATAGTAAAATTCGGGGGAAGTATAATTTCAGATTATGTTAATGGAAAACTTACATTTACACATGTGAATTATGAGCCTGTATTAGCTGTTCCATATGACACCCCTATAGTTGGATATGAAAATGAGGCGGTAAATACATTAAGATTATGGAGTGCAGAACCTGTATCAAATGAATTTGATTTTTCATCATTTAGTAGAGGAGAATTTTTAAAGGCTATATCTTATAAAAATTCTGTAGAAGCAATTTCTTTGGTTTTATATCCAGAAGATTCTTTTTATGAGGGAAAAATGTTAAGGTTAAAACAACAATACTTTTTTGTATCAGCAGGAATACAAAGTATTGTAAGGCATTATAAGAAGCATAATGGAGATATAAATTTATTAGATGAAAAAATAGCAATTCATATTAATGATACACATCCAACATTGGCTATACCTGAGTTAATGAGAATATTATTAGATGAAGAAGGGTTATCTTGGGAAACTGCATGGAGAATAACTCAAAATACAATTTCATATACTAATCATACAATTTTGGCAGAAGCCTTAGAGAAATGGCCCATTGATATGTTTAAGGGATTGCTACCAAGAATTTATATGATTATTGAAGAAATAAATAGAAGATATTGTGAAGAACTTTGGAATAAATATTTAGGACAATGGGATAAGATATCTAGGATGTCTATTATAGGGGATGGATATGTAAGAATGGCTAATTTAGCTATAGTAGGAAGCCATAGTGTTAATGGAGTTGCTAAACTTCATACAGAAATTTTAAAGAAAAGAGAAATGTCTGATTTTTATTATTTATATCCATCTAAGTTTAACAATAAGACTAATGGAATCACTCATAGGAGATGGTTAATTAGATCTAATCCTAAATTAACAAATCTTCTAATAGATACAATTGGAGATAGCTTTATAAAACATCCAACAGATTTAGAAAATTTTAAAAATCACTTAGATGATTCAGGGGTATTACAAAAACTTGCTCAAATAAAGAAAGATAATAAAGAAAGATTAGCAAAAGAAATATATAAAACTAATGGAATAATTATTGATACTAATTCAATTTTTGATGTTCAAATAAAAAGAATACATGCTTATAAGAGACAAACTTTAAATTGTTTAAGAATAATGGATCTTTATAATAAATTAATTGAAAATCCAAATTTAGATATATTACCTAGAACCTTTATATTTGCAGGAAAAGCAGCTCCAGGATATTATTTAGCTAAAAATATAATTGAATTAATATGTAGGGTAGCAGAAACCATAAATAATGATCCTAGAGTAAATGATAAAATTAAGGTTGTAATGCTTGAAAATTATCAAGTATCTTTAGCAGAAAAGATAATTCCTGCAGCTGATTTAAGTGAACAAATATCAACTACAACTAAAGAAGCATCTGGTACATCTAATATGAAATTTATGATGAATGGTGCAATTACAATAGCAACTTTAGATGGTGCTAATATAGAAATAAAAGATGAGGTTGGAGAGGATAATATTATTATTTTTGGATTAAATGCAGAAGAAGTTCTTAGTTATCATAAACATGGTGGGTATTCTGCATGGGAAGTTTGTAATAATGATCCTAAGCTAAAAAGAGTAACTGATGACTTGATTAATGGTAAGTATTGTAGTGATAAAGATAGATTTAGAAGCATATATGAAAATTTATTAACTTATAATGATGAATTTTTTGTACTAAAGGATTTTGAATCTTATTTAAAAGCTCAAAATAGAGTTAATGAACTTTATAAGAACCAAAACAAATGGCAAAAAATATGTGGAATTAATATAGCTCATTCAGGTATATTTTCATCAGATAGAACTATTAAGGAATATGCAACTGGAATTTGGGGATCTACAGTAATATATAAGAATTTATAGGAGGAATGTGAATTTGGATGATATACAAATTTTCCATGACTCACATAATATTAAATTAAGAAGCCCTTTTGGAGCGGTTATTACAGGGACTAAAGTAAAAATTAGATTATGGACTAGTAAAAGATGTGCAGCTTATATTAGTTTAATTAATTTTTATAATAATCAAATAGAACTTCAAATGAATGAATTAGGTTGGAATGAAGAAATAAATAATTGGATTTATGAAACTGAAGTAGATACTAGTAATTCTTTTGGCTTAATATATTATCATTTTAGAATAAATTATTATGGTAGAAATATTATATATGGTAATAACATAGAAGCATTAGGTGGAGTTGGACAAGTATATTTTAATGATCACAAAAGTTATCAAATAACTATATATTCTAATGAAAAAGTACCAAATTGGTATAAAGAGGGGATTATATATCAAATATTCGTAGATAGATTTTTTAATGGTGAAGAAGAGGGAAAAGTATTAAATCCTAAAAAAAATACTTTTATATATGGAAGATGGGATGATGAGCCTATGTATATAAAAGATATTAATGGAAATATAGTTAGATGGGATTTTTATGGAGGTAATCTTTTAGGGGTAATTAAAAAGTTAAAATATATAAAATCTTTAGGCATTAGCACAATATATCTTAACCCAATATTTGATTCACCAAGCTGTCATAAATATGATACAGGTAATTATGAAAAAATTGATTCTATGTTTGGAGATGAAAATATATTTAAGGAATTGTGTAGTAAAGCAGAGAAGTTAGGTATAAAGATCGTATTGGATGGGGTTTTTAGTCATACAGGAAGTGATAGTAAATATTTTAATAAGTTTGGGAATTACGATTCTTTAGGAGCCTATCAATCTTTACAATCACCATATTATAGATGGTATATATTTAATGATTATCCAAATTTATATGAGTCATGGTGGGGATTCTCTAATATGCCTAATGTTGATGAGTTAAATCCTAGTTATTTAGATTATATTATTAGGCAAGATAATTCAATAATAGAAAAATGGTTAAAGCTTGGAGCTAGTGGGTGGAGGTTAGATGTTGCTGATGAGCTTCCAGATGAATTTATTAAGATTTTAAAGAAAAAACTTAAAGACGTAAAAGAAGATGGCATTTTAATTGGTGAGGTATGGGAGGATGCATCTAACAAATTTAGTTATAACAGAAAGAGAGAATACTTATTTGGAAATGAATTAGATTCTGTTACCAATTATCCTTTAAGGCAAATTATTTTAGATATAGTTAGAGGATTTATAGGAAATAGTTATTTTATAAAAAAGTATATGTCTCTTAAAGAAAATTATCCTAGGGAATATTTTTATTCAACTATGAATATATTAGGAAACCATGATACTGAAAGGGTATTAACAGTTTTAAATAATAATGTTAGTTTATTAAAATTAGCAGTTATAATTCAAATGACATTGCCAGGAGTTCCATTGATATATTATGGAGATGAAGCGGGATTGTTAGGAAAAGGTGATCCTAGTAATAGGAAAACATATCCTTGGGGAAAAGAAAACAAAGAAATATTAGATTTTTATATGAGCATAGTAAAAATTAGAAGTACAGAAAATGCTCTAAAAAATGGGGAGATAAAATTTTTAAAGCTTCCAAATGAAATTTTAGGATATGAAAGACTGTATAATAATGAAAAAATAATAGTTGTAGTAAATACAATAGAAATGGAAGAAAATATATTCTTAAGTGAAATTAATAGTAATAAAAATATCATTGATTTAATTAATAGTGAAAAAAAATATGAAATAAAAGATGGAAAATTAAAGTTAAATTTAAAAGGACATGAATATAAAATTTTAAAGGTTCTATAAAAAATAGGGCACTTTTATCAAAATAAAGTGCCTTATTAAATCATTTACTTGTAAAATATTGAATTAATTAATATTGAAAATGTTAGTTTAACATTAATATATAACTAACAAATAAAAATTAATGAGGAATTCATTTATATAAAAAAATATAGTTAAATAATAAATTTAACATAAATAAGAAAATGTAATTTAGTAATGCAATAAAATATTGTAGTTTATTAAATTAAGAGGGGATGGGGAGAATAGTGAGAAAAAAAGAAATGGTTGCTATGATATTAGCAGGAGGACAAGGGTCAAGATTAGGCGTATTAACAAAAAAATTAGCTAAGCCGGCAGTTCCATATGGGGGAAAATATAGAATTATAGATTTTCCATTAAGTAATTGCTCAAATTCAGGAATTTATTCTGTTGGAGTTTTAACACAATATAAGCCATTAGAATTAAATGCTCATATTGGGATAGGAACTCCTTGGGACTTAGACAGAAGAGATGGGGGAGTAAGCATACTACCACCATATCAAGAAGAAAAGGGTGGTAACTGGTATAAGGGAACAGCAAATGCTATTTATCAAAATATAGAATTCGTTGATAGATATGATCCTGAATATGTATTAATTTTATCAGGAGATCATATATATAAAATGGATTATGATAAAATGCTTCAATTCCACAAGGAAAAAAATGCTGAAGCAACTATTGCAGTAATAGAAGTTCCTATGGAAGAGGCTTGTAGATTTGGAATAATGAATACTAATGATGATTTATCTATATATGAGTTTGAAGAAAAGCCAGCTAATCCTAAGAGTAATATGGCATCAATGGGTGTTTATATATTTAACTGGAAGGTTCTAAGACAAGCATTAAAGGATGATGAAAAAGATAAGGAATCAAGTAATGACTTTGGTAAAAACATAATTCCTAAGCTGTTAAATGAAGGTAGAAAGTTAGTTGCATATCCATTTAAGGGATATTGGAAAGATGTTGGTACAATCAGCAGCCTTTGGGAAGCAAATATGGATTTATTAAAAAGAGAAAGTGGATTAAATCTTTATGATGATGATTGGAAGATTTATTCTGTAAGTCCAGTAAGACCTGCTCAATATATAGGAAAAGATGCAAATGTTAAGAATTCATTAGTTGTTGAAGGATGTACAGTTCATGGAAAAGTAGAGAATTCTGTATTATTTGAAGGTGTATATATTGGGAAGAACACTGTTATTAAGGACTCTGTAATTATGACAGATGCTAAGATAGGAGATAATGTAGTTATTAATAAAGCTATTATAGGTGGAGAAGCAAAGATTAGAAAAGACTGCAAGATAGGAGATGGTGAAAAAATATCAGTTATAGCATCAAAAGAAGATGTTAAAAGTGGCAGTGTAATAAAGGCAATGGATGTTTAATATAAGGGGGTAGATGAGAAGATGAATAACTGTATTGGTATAATTAATTTAGATGAAAATGAAAAAAAAACAACGGAGTTAACAAGACATAGGCCATTAGCATCTTTACCTATAGCTGGTAGATATAGAGTGGTTGATTTCATTTTATCAAATATGACTAACTCAGGTATAGAAGCAATAGGAATTTTTACAAAGAATAATTCAAGATCATTAATGGACCATTTAACAAATGGAAAACCTTGGGATATATATCGTAAGAAAGATGGATTAAAGGTATTTAACTTTAGTGATGAACCTCCAGTACATGATGATGTTCATAATTTTTTAGATAACATTGATTATTTTGATCGTAGCAAAAAAGAGTATACGTTAATCTGTTCTTCATATATGATTTGTAATATAGATTATAATGACTTAATTAAGTATCATATTGAACAAGGAAATGATGTAAGTGTTGTTTATAAGAATGTTAAGCATGTAGAAGAAAACTTTATAGATTGCCAAGTATTGAATTTAGATGAAAATTCAAGAGTTATTGGTGTTGGAGAAAATGTTGGATTAAAAAATAGTGCTAATATTAATATGGAAATGTATATAATGAAAACAGATCTTTTTATTGATATGATATATGAATGTATTAGAGGTGGAAGATATAAAAAGATTAAAAATTATATTAATGGAAATATAGATAAATTAAAAGTTGGAGCATATGAATTTGAAGGGTATCTAGCTTGTATAAATTCTATAAATGCATATTTTGATGCAAATATGGATTTTTTAAATGAGAAAGTAAATAAAGAGTTATTCTATAGTAAGTTCCCAATATATACAAAACCAAAGGATGCTTGCCCAACTCAATATACTGTAACAAGTAATGTTATAAATTCTATAATTGCTAATGGTTCCTATATTGAAGGAGAAGTTAAGAATTGTGTTATAGGAAGAAATGTTTATAT
>NZ_CP199832.1:2685000-2690000 GCF_053571985.1 Clostridium sp. ETTB3 | reverse complement strand
CCGGCAGTCAGACTACGAATGATAAGATCCGTGGTCAAAAGGGAAACAGCCCAGACCGTCAGCTAAGGTCCCAAAGTGTAAGTTAAGTGGAAAAGGATGTGGGATTTCTAAGACAACTAGGATGTTGGCTTAGAAGCAGCCACTCATTTAAAGAGTGCGTAATAGCTCACTAGTCGAGAGATCCTGCGCCGAAAATGTACCGGGGCTAAACTTACCACCGAAGCTACGGATTTGCAAGTAATTGCAAGTGGTAGGGGAGCGTCGTAATCGGGCTGAAGTCGTACCGGAAGGAGCGGTGGACTGATTACGAGTGAGAATGTTGGCATTAGTAGCGAGATGTAGGTGAGAATCCTACAGGCCGAATATCTAAGGTTTCCTCAGGAAGGCTCGTCCGCTGAGGGTTAGTCGGGACCTAAGCCGAGGCCGAAAGGCGTAGGCGATGGACAATCGGTTGATATTCCGATACCACTACCATCGTTATTATCGAGGGTGTGACGGAGAAGGATAGTGTGTGCTAGCGATTGGAAATGCTAGTCTAAGCGTTTAGGAAGTTACGGTAGGCAAATCCGCTGTAACAATTCTGAGGCGTGATGGGGAAGGTCATTAAGACCGAAGTACATGATTCCATGCTTCCAAGAAAAGCATCTAGAGAGAGAAGTAGTGCCCGTACCGCAAACCGACACAGGTAGATGAGGAGAGAATCCTAAGGCCGGCGGAAGAATTGCAGTTAAGGAACTAGGCAAATTGACCCCGTAAGTTCGCGAGAAGGGGTGCCTGCGAGAGCAGGCCGCAGAGAATAGGCCCAAGCAACTGTTTAGCAAAAACACAGGTCTCTGCTAAAGCGTAAGCTGATGTATAGGGGCTGACGCCTGCCCGGTGCTGGAAGGTTAAGGGGAACACTTAGCGCAAGCGAAGGTGTGAACTTAAGCCCCAGTAAACGGCGGCCGTAACTATAACGGTCCTAAGGTAGCGAAATTCCTTGTCAGGTAAGTTCTGACCCGCACGAATGGCGTAATGACTTGGGCACTGTCTCAACTGCAAATCCGGCGAAGTTGTAGTGCGAGTGAAGATGCTCGCTACCCGCGATTGGACGGAAAGACCCCGTAGAGCTTTACTGTAGCTTAGCATTGAATTCCGGTATTGTCTGTACAGGATAGGTGGGAGACTGGGAAACTAGGGCGTCAGCCTTAGTGGAGTCAACCTTGGGATACCACCCTGACAGTACTGGGGTTCTAACAGGACGCCATGAATCTGGTGACTGGACATTGTTAGGTGGGCAGTTTGACTGGGGCGGTCGCCTCCTAAAAAGTAACGGAGGCGCCCAAAGGTTCCCTCAGAACGGTCGGAAATCGTTCGTAGAGTGCAAAGGCAGAAGGGAGCCTGACTGCGAGACCTACAAGTCGAGCAGGGACGAAAGTCGGGCTTAGTGATCCGGTGGTACCTCGTGGGAGGGCCATCGCTCAACGGATAAAAGCTACCTCGGGGATAACAGGCTGATCTCCCCCAAGAGTCCACATCGACGGGGAGGTTTGGCACCTCGATGTCGGCTCGTCGCATCCTGGGGCTGTAGTAGGTCCCAAGGGTTGGGCTGTTCGCCCATTAAAGCGGCACGCGAGCTGGGTTCAGAACGTCGTGAGACAGTTCGGTCCCTATCCGTCGCGGGCGTAGGAAATTTGAGAGGAGCTGTCCTTAGTACGAGAGGACCGGGATGGACTGACCTCTGGTGCACCAGTTGTTCTGCCAAGAGCATGGCTGGGTAGCTAAGTCGGGAAGGGATAAACGCTGAAAGCATCTAAGCGTGAAGCCCCCCTCAAGATGAGATTTCCCATAGCATAAGCTAGTAAGACCCCTTGAAGAACACAAGGTTGATAGGTCAGAGGTGGAAGTGCGGTAACGTATGTAGCTGACTGATACTAATAGGTCGAGGGCTTGACCAATAATATAAGATAATTCATGTGCAATTTTGAGATAACAATCTCTAAAAAAACTCACTCAACAAAGTTGAGGAGTACAAAGTTTTAACTAAATCGAAGATTTAGAAAACTATAGTATCTGGTGATGATGGCGTAGAGGAAACACTCCTTCCCATTCCGAACAGGACAGTTAAGCTCTACAGCGTCAATGGTACTGCATGGGTGACAGTGTGGGAGAGTAGAACGTTGCCAGGTAAAGCATCTAGTATTAAACTAGATGCTTTTTTTGTATAAATGAATACTGCCTGCTGTACAGGTATGTTCAGAGTAGCTTAAGCGGTGAGTATATAAAAAACTCCTTTTGTCAATAATTAAAAAAGGTTTGCAGCCAAATTTAATAGACAAAATGAGGATCTATATAATGGATAACAATAGTCTATCACATACGAAATATAAGTATAAATACCATATAGTCTTTGTACCTAAATTTAGGAGAAAAGAAATATATGGAGAGTTAAAGAAAGAAATAGGAAATATATTAAGATAACTTTGCGGGTGGAAAGGTGTTACAATTATCGATGTAAATGTCAATATATTTTTGTATAAAAAGTGGAAAATAATTATGTACAATAATTAGAATTTACATCTTAGTCAAAGAGCTTTCTAAATGTTCTAATTTTGATTTAGTTCTATAAGAAGGTCCTTTTACAGATATAATATGAGAGTGATGTAAAAGTCTATCTAATATCGCATTTGCGATAACAGAATTTCCAAAAATATCAGACCATTTAGAAAAATTAGTATTAGTAGTTATTATTGTACAATGTTTTTCATATCTTTTAGATATTAATTGAAAGAAAAGATTTGCTGCATCAATATCTATAGGTAAATATCCTATTTCATCTATTATTAAAATCTTATATTTACAAAAATGACGAAGTCTTATATCTAATCTATTTTCAGATAAAGCTTTCTTTAATTGAGAAATTAAATCCTGAAAAGATATAAAATATGTTGAATATCGATGCTTAGCACATTCTATTCCAATAGAGGTCGCCAGGTGGGTTTTACCCACGCCGGATGATCCTACAAATAATATATTTTCTTTATTTTCTATAAATCTTAAAGTCATTAAATCAAGTATCTGCTGCTTATTTATTGCAGGTTGAAAATCAAAATCAAAATCTGTAACTTCCTTTAAAAATGGAAAGTTAGCAACTTTTACACATGCCTGCATAGCTCTATCAGATTTTGCATTAATTTCTAAATTACTTAACTCATAAAGAGCATCAACAATACTTTTATTTCCAGAGTTAATTAGATCTATATATTTATCAATACTAGCTTTGATATTAAGCAATCCTAACTCCTCAAGATTATTTAGTAATTTAACATAGTTATTCATATTATCCTCCTATTTAATTATAAAAAAGCATCAAACTGTTTTAAATTAGCTTCCGCTAGCGATTCTATATCATCCGTACTCTTATTTTTTAACACTGATCCTAAAATTTCTTTATAATCACACTCATTATAATTAATCTTATTATCACTTAATTGATGTGTTGAAATTAAATCTGTGTTAAAATATATTTGTAATTCTTTATCTATTCTTCTAAGAGTTACAGATTTACCTATATATTTAGGTGGTACAGAGTATTTACTTCCTTTATAAGTTATTAGTGAATCCTTATGAACTTTGGTTTGACGGTCGTAGTTCATATAGGATTCTATGATATGATTACTTGGTAAGGGAAGTAGATACTCCTTTTCTTTTTGAAATAATAATATAGGTGGAATGTTAGTTGCTTGGTTTGGTGCTTGATTAACCTTAGAATTTATTCTTTGAAGCAGTTCAATGATGTCTGATTCATTTTCAAATTCTCCATCATAAGGTAATATCCATTCTACAAATTTATTTGCAGATTCTACTTTTCCTTTGGTATAAGAATGCCTTGGTTTACACAATGTAATTTTAAATCCAAAGTCATCCGCAAAAGCTTTTAGCTTGCTATTTATTTTTCTTCCATCTTTAGTTATATCAACAACTGTTTTCATATTGTCAAATAAAATTTCCTTAGGAACACCTCCTGTCATTTTAAAAGATTCTATTAGGCTTTCAAATACATCTTGTTGTGTTTTATTTTTTTTATAAGTAAAACAACAGAATCTTGAATTTCCTAACTTATAAGAAAATACATTGAAAATAAAAACTTCACCATATTTTGAAGTTAACTTAATATCTTCCTTCCAATCAACTTGGGCTTGCTTGCCAGGCGGTGTTTCGAATCTAGCATGTCCTCTTATGGCTTTCTTTGGTTTCAGGTTTTTAAGTTTTACATATTTATTAAAATTTGAATAAGTTCCTATATCACCATATTTATCTTTAAAATATTGATATACTCCATTTATCGTAACGCCATTTATGGCAAGCTTTTCCTTTATTTCAATATAATATTGATCCAATCTACTACTTTTATTTCTAGTTTTTGATTTACCTTCATATCCCTCATAATATTTCTTCACAGTTCTTCGATCTAAATCATATTCTCTAGCTAACTCTGAAAAGTTAGGTTTAATATTCATAGATTTTAATATAGTTAATTGACCTTGTAAATTCATAATCATTAGTATCCCTCCCATAAATAGGATATAACTAATGATCATTTTTGTACATTTTTATTTTCCATTTTCTGTTCATTGTTATATTATCATTTACAATCGAAGCGCATGCCTGCGTATATCATATATATATTTGTAGAGATACCACCAAAGATGAGTATTTCAAGTTTTGTTGGATATTTAAAAGGTAAAAGTAGTCTTATGATATTTGAGAGATTCTCACACTTGAAATATAATTATGGAAACAGATATTTTTGGTGTAGGGGATTTTATGTTGATACTGTAGGAAGAAATCAAAAGGCAATTGAAGAGTATATCAGAAATCAAGACCGTGAAGATATGATAGCGGATCAAATAAGTTTTAAAGAGTATAACGACACTTTTAAGGGTAGCAAGTAAAATAAAATGCGACTGCTGGACCATTTATGCCTCTTAAGATGCAAGCTAGCAATTTGCCCTTATAGG
>NZ_CP199832.1:687500-2682500 GCF_053571985.1 Clostridium sp. ETTB3 | reverse complement strand
TGTTGGGTTAAGTCCCGCAACGAGCGCAACCCTTATTGTTAGTTGCTACCATTTAGTTGAGCACTCTAGCGAGACTGCCCGGGTTAACCGGGAGGAAGGTGGGGATGACGTCAAATCATCATGCCCCTTATGTCTAGGGCTACACACGTGCTACAATGGCAAGTACAAAGAGATGCAATACCGCGAGGTGGAGCAAAACTCAAAAACTTGTCTCAGTTCGGATTGTAGGCTGAAACTCGCCTACATGAAGCTGGAGTTGCTAGTAATCGCGAATCAGCATGTCGCGGTGAATACGTTCCCGGGCCTTGTACACACCGCCCGTCACACCATGAGAGTTGGCAATACCCAAAGTGCGTGATCTAACTCGCAAGAGAGGAAGCGCCCTAAGGTAGGGTCAGCGATTGGGGTGAAGTCGTAACAAGGTAGCCGTAGGAGAACCTGCGGCTGGATCACCTCCTTTCTATGGAGAAATGAAACAACAAGATGTTTGTTTCGTAAATCTTAAAAGATACTGGTTTAACTAGTCTGTTCAATTTTGAGAAACCATGTTTCTCAAAATTAATTTACTGTTAGAAGTAAGCAGTACGAGGAAGTTGACGTAGTAATGCTAAGTTTATAACTGTAAATTTTGTTCTTTGAAAATTGCACATGAATTATATATAACTTCAAAACATATTGAGAAGTAAGCCAAGAAATATTCTTAAGTGAGAATCCAAATTTTAATTTGGTAATTCGAACTTACAACTCTGAAGTAATTAAGAGTTGTTGCGAAAATATTAAATGCAAAACTTTGAAAATTTTTGACTGATAGGTTACGAAGTTTAATATAGCTTAGTACAAGGAAACAAGAAAGATATGAAATGAACAGTACTTGTGTACGTGAATGAATAGATTTCATAGTTGACGAAGTAATAAGATATAGTAAACGAGTAAAGGTCAAGCTACAAAGGGCGCATGGTGAATGCCTTGGCATCAGGAGCCGATGAAGGACGTGATAAGCTGCGATAAGCTTCGGGTAGGCGCACATAGCCAGTGATCCGGAGATTTCCGAATGTGGGAACACACATGGGAAACCCCATGTATCGTATAGTGAATACATAGCTATACGAGGGTAAACCTAGGGAACTGAAACATCTAAGTACCTAGAGGAAGAGAAAGAAAAATCGATTTCCTAAGTAGCGGCGAGCGAAAGGGAAAGAGC
This sequence comes from Clostridium sp. ETTB3, assembly GCF_053571985.1. NCBI lineage: Bacteria > Bacillati > Bacillota > Clostridia > Eubacteriales > Clostridiaceae > Clostridium > Clostridium sp. ETTB3. The sequence continues at coordinate 2,681,299 of NZ_CP199832.1, read as the reverse complement.
CCAAACCAAAGATTTATCTTTGGGGTTGCGGACAGAACATTAACGAGAAGTCGTGATTAACCGAACACAACTGGAAAGTTGGACCGTAGGAGGTAATAGTCCTGTAGGTGAAAGTCAAGATAATCAAGTTCTGATCCAGAGTACCACGAGACACGTGAAACCTTGTGGGAAGCAGGGAGGACCACCTCCCAAGGCTAAATACTACCTGATGACCGATAGTGAAGCAGTACCGTGAGGGAAAGGTGAAAAGAACCCCGGGAGGGGAGTGAAATAGAACCTGAAACCGTGTGCCTACAACCGGTCAAAGCCCCTTATGAGGGTGATGACGTGCTTTTTGTAGAACGAGCCAACGAGTTACGGTATGTAGCAAGGTTAAGTACTTAAGGTACGGAGCCGAAGGGAAACCGAGTCTTAATAGGGCGACTAGTTGCATGCCGTAGACCCGAAACCGGGTGACCTATCCATGGCCAGGTTGAAGCGAGGGTAAAACTTCGTGGAGGACCGAACCACGTTGCTGTTGAAAAAGCATGGGATGAGCTGTGGATAGCGGAGAAATTCCAATCGAACTCGGAGATAGCTGGTTCTCCCCGAAATAGCTTTAGGGCTAGCGTCGGATATGTGTAGTGGAGGTAGAGCACTGAATGGGCTAGGGGGCATATCGCTTACCGAACCTTATCAAACTCCGAATGCCATATACATTAAGTCCGGCAGTCAGACTACGAATGATAAGATCCGTGGTCAAAAGGGAAACAGCCCAGACCGTCAGCTAAGGTCCCAAAGTGTAAGTTAAGTGGAAAAGGATGTGGGATTTCTAAGACAACTAGGATGTTGGCTTAGAAGCAGCCACTCATTTAAAGAGTGCGTAATAGCTCACTAGTCGAGAGATCCTGCGCCGAAAATGTACCGGGGCTAAACTTACCACCGAAGCTACGGATTTGCAAGTAATTGCAAGTGGTAGGGGAGCGTCGTAATCGGGCTGAAGTCGTACCGGAAGGAGCGGTGGACTGATTACGAGTGAGAATGTTGGCATTAGTAGCGAGATGTAGGTGAGAATCCTACAGGCCGAATATCTAAGGTTTCCTCAGGAAGGCTCGTCCGCTGAGGGTTAGTCGGGACCTAAGCCGAGGCCGAAAGGCGTAGGCGATGGACAATCGGTTGATATTCCGATACCACTACCATCGTTATTATCGAGGGTGTGACGGAGAAGGATAGTGTGTGCTAGCGATTGGAAATGCTAGTCTAAGCGTTTAGGAAGTTACGGTAGGCAAATCCGCTGTAACAATTCTGAGGCGTGATGGGGAAGGTCATTAAGACCGAAGTACATGATTCCATGCTTCCAAGAAAAGCATCTAGAGAGAGAAGTAGTGCCCGTACCGCAAACCGACACAGGTAGATGAGGAGAGAATCCTAAGGCCGGCGGAAGAATTGCAGTTAAGGAACTAGGCAAATTGACCCCGTAAGTTCGCGAGAAGGGGTGCCTGCGAGAGCAGGCCGCAGAGAATAGGCCCAAGCAACTGTTTAGCAAAAACACAGGTCTCTGCTAAAGCGTAAGCTGATGTATAGGGGCTGACGCCTGCCCGGTGCTGGAAGGTTAAGGGGAACACTTAGCGCAAGCGAAGGTGTGAACTTAAGCCCCAGTAAACGGCGGCCGTAACTATAACGGTCCTAAGGTAGCGAAATTCCTTGTCAGGTAAGTTCTGACCCGCACGAATGGCGTAATGACTTGGGCACTGTCTCAACTGCAAATCCGGCGAAGTTGTAGTGCGAGTGAAGATGCTCGCTACCCGCGATTGGACGGAAAGACCCCGTAGAGCTTTACTGTAGCTTAGCATTGAATTCCGGTATTGTCTGTACAGGATAGGTGGGAGACTGGGAAACTAGGGCGTCAGCCTTAGTGGAGTCAACCTTGGGATACCACCCTGACAGTACTGGGGTTCTAACAGGACGCCATGAATCTGGTGACTGGACATTGTTAGGTGGGCAGTTTGACTGGGGCGGTCGCCTCCTAAAAAGTAACGGAGGCGCCCAAAGGTTCCCTCAGAACGGTCGGAAATCGTTCGTAGAGTGCAAAGGCAGAAGGGAGCCTGACTGCGAGACCTACAAGTCGAGCAGGGACGAAAGTCGGGCTTAGTGATCCGGTGGTACCTCGTGGGAGGGCCATCGCTCAACGGATAAAAGCTACCTCGGGGATAACAGGCTGATCTCCCCCAAGAGTCCACATCGACGGGGAGGTTTGGCACCTCGATGTCGGCTCGTCGCATCCTGGGGCTGTAGTAGGTCCCAAGGGTTGGGCTGTTCGCCCATTAAAGCGGCACGCGAGCTGGGTTCAGAACGTCGTGAGACAGTTCGGTCCCTATCCGTCGCGGGCGTAGGAAATTTGAGAGGAGCTGTCCTTAGTACGAGAGGACCGGGATGGACTGACCTCTGGTGCACCAGTTGTTCTGCCAAGAGCATGGCTGGGTAGCTAAGTCGGGAAGGGATAAACGCTGAAAGCATCTAAGCGTGAAGCCCCCCTCAAGATGAGATTTCCCATAGCATAAGCTAGTAAGACCCCTTGAAGAACACAAGGTTGATAGGTCAGAGGTGGAAGTGCGGTAACGTATGTAGCTGACTGATACTAATAGGTCGAGGGCTTGACCAATAATATAAGATAATTCATGTGCAATTTTCAGAGAATAATTTATAAAAAAGTTATTGACAGTTAATTATAATTACTGTATAATAATTAATATAAATGAGATATTAGAATTCTTTGGAACTCAGATATCTGGTGATGATGGCGTAGAGGAAACACTCCTTCCCATTCCGAACAGGACAGTTAAGCTCTACAGCGTCAATGGTACTGCATGGGTGACCGTGTGGGAGAGTAGAACGTTGCCAGGTTAACACTGAGGATCTTTAGCTCAGTTGGTTAGAGCAACCGGCTCATAACCGGTAGGTCCGGGGTTCGAGTCCCTGAAGGTCCACCATTTTTGGGGGTATAGCTCAGTTGGGAGAGCACTTGCCTTGCACGCAAGGGGTCAAGGGTTCGACTCCCTTTACCTCCACCAAAGCTACGATTTTTAATCGTAGCTTTTTTGTTTTATAAGTTTATATTATTTTGTCGTAAAATAAATTTAAATTTATTATTGTTTTTTTACTATGATTTTAATAAAGTATTATATAATAGTATATATAATACTTTAAGTATAGATTATAATATGTTCTTATATAAAAATAAGAATGGGAGTGGTTATATGGAAGAAAAGGTAAATTTAGAACAAAAAATAATAGACTTAAAATTAAAGAAGAGAGAGTTGGTATTAGCAGGGAAGAATACAAGTGATGTAGATGAAGAAATTAAGAAAATAAAACAGGAATTAGATAAAGAATCGTTGATAGTAAAATAAATTTTAAGGTATTGTTATTTAAGCATATTATAAAAAAAAATATCATAATAATTTTTGAAGGAATTATATTTTTATATAAATATAGGAGGGGTTATTTATGATAAGAACAGTGGTATGCGAAAAAGAAGGTTGTTCAGGAAATACCTTTTTTATAGAAACTCAAGGTAATAATTTAGTACTGACATGTGAACATTGTAAAAGTAAATATGAGTTTGATATAAGCTATTATGATTTTATTATTTTATCTAATTGTTCAAAGTGTAATAATGATACATTTAAGGTATTTAGAGATACTGAAAAAGAAGGAATATATGCAAAATGTACTGAATGTGGAGGAACACCTGAAAAGATATATATAGATTCAGATGGTATTCAAGTATCTTATGAGGCCAAATTATTAAATGATATTAAAGAATTGATGTATCAATTAGATCAAAGAATATGTAATTTAGAAGTTAAATTACAAGATCTTGAAGGAAGCCAAGGAATATTGGAAGAATCTTTAGCTTATATTAATAGATATTTAGTTGAAAAAAATTAAAATTTTAAAATTATGACAAGGAGAGAATATGGGAAACAAAAGAATGATAATAAACTGGATATTATTAATAGCATGGATGTTATTAATATTTTTAATGTCAAATCAGCCAGCGCATATATCTAATCAGCAAAGTAACTCATTTATTAATATGCTTGCTTTTTTTGGTATTGATTTAAATAGTAAATTAGGCTCTTTAGCATCATTTGTAGTTAGAAAAACAGCACATTTTACGGAGTATTTTATATTATATTGGTTAGCTTTTGAGGTATTAAAGAATTATATAGAAATAAAGAAAGCAAGAATATATTCTTTATTTGTGGTACTAGGATATGCAACTACAGATGAAATTCATCAATATTTTATACCTGGACGAGAAATGGCTTTAAGAGATGTAATTATTGATTTTTCTGGGGGATTATTTGCAAGTTTTATAAATTATATAGTCTATAGTTTTAAAAATAAAAAAATAAATAAAAATTTTTCATCAAAGATCATTGCTAAATAAATGCAATGATCTTTTTTACAATTAAGAGATAATTTTAATGATTTATTTTTTGATATTTATATATATTGTAAAATTAAAATTTAATTTTACAATATATATAAATATAAGAATAAAATGATAAGTTAGTTGGTTAAACTATAAATAATTGAAATAATTTAAATTGAATGAAAATAATAATATAAAATAGAATAAATTTAATTATGTACTATTTAATGTAACAAATTCATAAAAATTAATTATAACTTTAAATAATATTAATTAGTAAAATGATAATTAATCAATCTATATAAGGAAAGGTGGGTGAAAGATAGTGCTAAATGGTAGCACTATCACTATATTATGAAAGATTATAATTATAAAAACCTTAGAAATGTAGGATTAATAGGACATGGGGCAACTGGAAAAACATCTTTAACAGAAGCATTATTATTTTATACAAATAATACAGATAGATTGGGAAAAGTTGATGATGGAACTACTGTAATGGATTATGAACAAGAAGAAAAGAAAAGAAAGATATCATTATCAACATCAGTAGCTTCATTTGAAGTAGATGACATTAAAGTTAATATAGTAGATATGCCAGGATATTTTGATTTTCAAGGTGAAGTAGCTGAAGGAATGAGGGCTGTGGATATTGCAACTATAGTAGTATGTGCAGCATCAGGTGTTCAAGTTGGTACAGAAAAAGCGTGGGATTATTGTGAAAATATCAAATTGCCTAGGGCATTTTTTATTAATAAAATGGATAGGGAAAATGCAAACTTTGATAAGGTATTAGAGCAGATGAAAGAGAAATTTGGTATGAGTGTAGTACCTATTCAATATCCAATAGGAAAAGAAAATAATTTTAATGGAATAGTTAATATAATTTCAAAATCAGCATTAATATATAATCCTAATACTTCACGAATGGAAAAGGCAGATATTCCTGAAGATTTAATAGATAAAATAGATGAGTGTAAACAAATGATTATGGAAGCTGTTGCAGAAACTGATGAAGAATTATTAGATAAATATTTAAACAATGGTGAATTAAATGATGAAGATATATACAATGGATTAATTAAAGGATGCGCTAATGGAGATATAGCACCAGTATTATGTGGTAGTGCAACAAAAATGATAGGAATAAAATCAATGATTGATAGTATAATTAAGAGCTTCCCATCACCAGAACATTCAATTCCTCAAAAGGCAGTAAATTTAAATAATAATAAAGAGGTTTTCATAAATATTAACGAAGAACAACCTTTTTCAGCTTTTGTATTTAAAACTATAGCAGATCCTTTTGTAGGGAAAATATCATTATTTAGAGTAATTACAGGAAAAATAAATGGAGAAATGATAGCATTAAATCCTAATAAAGATAAGCAAGAAAAGTTAAATCATTTATTTTTCTTAAAGGGAAAAAATCAAATTTCAACACAAGAAATAGTTTCTGGAGATATTGGTGCAGTATCTAAGTTGCAATATACCGCAACTGGAGATACATTATGTAGTGAAGAATTTAAAGTAATGTATGATAAAATTAATTTACCTAAGGCAGTAATGCCAATGGCAATATTACCAAAATCTAAAGGTGATGAAGAAAAAATATCATTATCATTGTCAAAGTTAATGGAAGAAGATCCTGTATTTAAAATTGAAAGAGATGTGGAAAATGCAGAAACTATAGTTTGGGGATTAGGAGAGACACATTTAGAAGTAATAGCTAGTAGAATTAAAAGTAAATTTGGCGCAGAAGTAATATTACAAGAGCCAAAAGTTCCTTATAGAGAAACTATAAAAGGCACTTCAGATGTACAAGGAAAGCATAAAAAGCAATCAGGTGGACACGGACAATATGGTGATGTAAAGATTAAGTTTGAACCAAGAAGAGATGGAGAATTAGATTTAGAATTTATTGATAAGGTAGTTGGAGGTGTAGTTCCTAGAAACTTTATACCAGCTGTAGAAAAAGGATTAAGAGAATGCATTACAAGTGGTGTTTTAGCTGGTTACCCTGTTGTGGGACTTAAAGCAACATTATATGATGGCTCTTATCATCCTGTAGATTCTTCAGAAATGGCATTTAAAATAGCAGCATCAATAGCCTATAAAAAGGGGTTAGAAGCAGCTAAACCTATATTATTAGAACCTATTATGAATGTTCAAATATTAGTTCCAGATAATTATATGGGAGATGTAATGGGCGATATTAATAAGCGTAGGGGTAGAGTAATTGGAATGGAACCAGAAGGAAAACTTCAAAGAATAAGTGCAGAAATTCCTATGGGTGAAATGTTTACTTATGCAACTGATTTAAGGTCAATGACACAAGCAAGAGGTAGTTATTTTAGTGAATTTTTAAGATATGAAGAAGTACCAGCTACTGAAGTAAGCAAGATATTGGAAGAAAGTAAAAAATTAAAAGCAGAAGCATAGAAAATATTAATGAGTTATATTAATTTAAAATGGGAATATACATTGAAAGTAGCATTTAAAATATTTTTGATATAAAATCCATTTTATTTATATAGCTCATTTTTATATAAAAATTAAAGTTATAGAATAAAATTGCAAAAAAATGCATAAAATAAGGACAATTAAGAAATTGATAAGATTGGAAAAATAATAGGAGGGTATAGCAATGCCAGACTATAAGATGGATATTAGAGGAAAGTTAGGGCTTGGGGAATATAGTGATATCTATGATTATATGGGGATAGTAGATAAAAATGATAATTTTACTATAACGTTAGATCAGTCAAATAGGCAACATGTAAATATTATTACCTCCATGTTAAAAGAAAGCAATTTTTGTATATTAGAAGAAGGAATAAATAATTTAGGGGATTATTATATTAATGCTAATAAATATAAATAAAAATTTCTAAAGAAATTTACTTTAGAGGTTTTTATTAAAAAATATTAATGTAAATTTATAGGCAAATATATTATAATTATATTTATAAAAACTTGAGGTGAATTAAATGAAAAATCAAAATTCTATTGAGAATATTATAGGTGATATTTTGTGCAAAAATAATATAACTATATCAACAGCAGAATCGTGCACTGGTGGAATGGTTGCAGCAAAGTTAATATCTTATCCAGGAATATCAAGTGTTTTTTTAGAAGGAGCAGTTACATATTCTAATGAAGCAAAAATAAAAAGACTTGGAGTAAAAGAAGAAACATTAAGTAAATATGGTGCAGTTAGTGAGCAAACTGCTAAAGAAATGGCAGAAGGAATAGCAAGGGAAAGTTTATCTAATGCATCTATTGCAACCACGGGAATAGCTGGTCCAAGTGGAGCAACTATAGAAAAACCAATAGGATTAGTTTATATAGCTATATATTTAAATGGAAAAACAATAGTGAAAAAATGCAATTTCTCAGGGGATAGAAATGAAGTTAGAACTTTAGCTACTAATTATGCAATTAATATGATGATAAAAGAACTTAAGGATAATAATTATGAATAAAAAAATGTAACGAAAATAATCCCAATAATATTATTTAATACATTAAAGGGATTATTTTTGTATATAAATAAAATGGGGGAGAGGCGATTAACTATGAAGTTTTAAACTTCATTTATATTATTATCACCAATTAAATTTAATATACACTTAAGTTAATAAAATTTTTATATAAGGAGAAATTTATGGGAAAGGTTTCTAAGGCAAATACATATTTTTTGATAATTATGTTATTACAATTATTTTTACCAGTGTCAAAAATATTTGAGATATTTAATATAACTGATATTAAGTTAATGCTTTTTATAAATCACAGCATTATTTTTATTATACCTGCAATAATATATTTAATTATAACTAAACAATCAATAAGAGGAACTTTAAAATTAAACAAGCTATATTTTAAGGATGCCTTATTGATAGGATTACTTGCGTTTATTTGTCAGCCTATTATGACTTTTTTTTCATTAATATCACAATTTTTCTTTGAAAATAAAATAGGAAATTTTATGACTAATATAGTAAATTCACCATATATTATATTATTATTATTAGTAGCTGTTTTACCAGCAATTACAGAAGAAATAACTATACGTGGTGTAGTCTTATCTGGATATGAAGATAAAAATATATATTTATCTTCTATGGTAACTGGATTATTATTTGGAATAATGCATTTAGATGCTCAACAATTTTTATATGCTACAATATTAGGATTTGTATTGGCATTGGTTGTTAGAATAACAAATACTATATTTGCATCTGCATTAATTCATTTTTTAATTAATGGAACTTCAATAACAATTCAAAAAATAATGAGTTTAACATACAACAATAATACTATAATACAGGAATCAACAGAAATAAGTTTAAAGAGTATGCCTATGGCATATAAGCTTATTACAGCAGGAATATATGGAACTATAGCATTAGCTTTTGGGATAGTAGCATTTTTCATAATAAAGAAATTAATGAAGTTAAACATTAAAAGAGGAATAATTATAAAGGAAGAAGTTGGAATAGGATATAGTAAAAGCAATGAAAAAGTATTTAATATTCAATTTATTAGTATAATTATTATTTATTTAATATTTATGATAAGGATACCTCTAATAATTAATTTTATTAGAGCAATATTGTAATAAAATTAAAAAGAAAATTTAATATAATAAAAGTCTATGTAATTATAAAGATTAATTACTTTATATATTATTACATAGACTTTTTGTTATTTAAAATTAGATGGAATATCCTTTGATAATGAATAAACTAAAGAAAAATCATTTTCATTTATCCAACCTCGACAATTATATAATGTGTCAACTGGTAAGCTAACATAAAACCAAGTTCTGTTATCAATAATAGCACTATCTAAAATTTTAACTTCCATTTTTATATCTAATGTTTTTAATTGAGGAGAATCAGTTGTTGGAGCTAAAAATATAGTTGACTTATTATTTGCAATAGCAGTTGTTATTGAAGGTTGTACAAACTTGACATTTAAATGCTTAGTTTTAGCTATAGAATTTCTGTATTCATTTCTAATGTTATTAAATTGTGAAGAGGTTCTTAATATCCTATTTTTGGCTATTGTAAGTTTTTTTTCATAATAAAAATACATAAATATAATAATTAATATTAATAATATAAATATAAAGTATTTCAAAATTACCTCCTAAATAATTTCTATATTATATATTTATATTTAAATATAAATAAAAAATTACATATGAAAATATTCTTAATATAAAAAAGTATTTGACATAATATTAAAAATGTTGTATATTAAAGTTGTTAAGGCTCGATAGCTCAGTCGGTAGAGCAGAGGACTGAAAATCCTCGTGTCCCTGGTTCGATTCCTGGTCGAGCCACCAGGAAAGTAACTTACATTTTGGTAAGTTACTTTTTTTTTATTTTCATAATATAGTTTAATCAATAAAAAAATAACAACAACTCTTTTAAAAGTTAAAATTAATACTTAGAAATAGTAAGCAATAACTCTTTACTTTAAATAACTAATATGGTAAAATAATATAAAGAAAGTTTGTTTATAAAAATAAGGAGATATGCAATGGTGGAAAAAATTATGCTTTCAGATAAGGAATATGAATATTTAACTAAGGGAATAGCCATTGGAGTAGGAATAGGAATTGTTTCTGGAATGGTATTGGAAGACATAGTATTAGGATTTTCTGCAGGTGGAGTTATAGGAATTATAGTATCATTTGTATATTCTTATTATAAGAGATTAAAGAAACATAAGAAATAATGTTTTTAAAATATAATAATAAAAAAGTTAGATCATTTTATAATGAATCTAACTTTTTTTGCTATATGTTTTCTATTTGCCAATCAATAGGAGCTTTATTAACAGAAACAAGAAATTTATTAATTTTAGAAAAAGGCTTACTTCCAAAGAATCCCCTTGATGCAGATAAAGGACTAGGATGGGCAGATGATAAAATTAAGTGTTGTTTATTAGTTATTAGCTTTTTTTTGTTAATAGCATTATTACCCCATAATAAAAAGACAACGGGATCTGTTTTTTCATTGATTAAGGAAATTATTTTATCAGTGAATATTTCCCAACCTTTATTTTTATGTGAATTAGCTTCACCAGCTCTTACAGTAAGAGAAGTATTTAAAAGCAATACACCTTGATCAGCCCATTTTTTTAAATATCCATTATTGGGAGTATAACATCCCAAGTCAGAATTAAGTTCTTTATATATATTTAATAAAGAAGGAGGGATTTTAACTCCTGGACTTACCGAAAAACTTAATCCATGTGCTTGATTTGGTCCATGATAGGGGTCTTGCCCTAATATAACAACTTTTACATCTTTATAAGAAGTATAATGTAGAGCATTAAATATATCATATTTATCAGGATAAATTATTTTAGTAGTATATTCATTTTTTAAGAATTCTCTTAATGATAAATAATAATCTTTTGAAAATTCATCTTTTAAAAGTTCATTCCAATCATTTTTTAGTATTTGTCTCATTTTATTCACCTCAAATAAGTAATTTTTGAAATTAAGTTATAAATTTTAGATAATTATAACACAAACGTTACCTAGTATATCAATAGTAGAAAAAAAGAGAAAAAAGAAGAAAAATGATAAATAATTAAAATTATTTAGATAAAATAATGGAAAAATGAAAATTATAATAAATAAATGATGTTAATATAAAACACGTCGCTGATGCAAATCAAACAAATTAAAGTTGATTAGTAAGTGATGATTATCATTTAATTAATATAAAAAAACTTTTAAAACAAAGTTGACAGATATTAATCAAAATGATAAGATAAGGAAGTCGCTTTTGTGCGACAGAGTAAATGGTCTTTGAAAATTGAACAGAATATAGTTAAAGTAAACCAGCAATTCTTTATGAGATGAGTGAGAATCTAAATTTAAATTTAGTAATTCGAACTTACAAATTCAATAAATTGAATTTGGACCTTTTAAAATCTCAAAGTAATTTGAGCAAATGATTAAACTTTTTAGTGAGAGTTTGATCCTGGCTCAGGACGAACGCTGGCGGCGTGCCTAACACATGCAAGTCGAGCGAGTGAATCTCCTTCGGGAGTGAAGCTAGCGGCGGACGGGTGAGTAACACGTGGGCAACCTGCCTCATAGAGGGGAATAGCCTTTCGAAAGGAAGATTAATACCGCATAAGATTGTAGCTTCGCATGAAGTAGCAATTAAAGGAGCAATCCGCTATGAGATGGGCCCGCGGCGCATTAGCTAGTTGGTGAGGTAACGGCTCACCAAGGCGACGATGCGTAGCCGACCTGAGAGGGTGATCGGCCACATTGGGACTGAGACACGGCCCAGACTCCTACGGGAGGCAGCAGTGGGGAATATTGCACAATGGGGGAAACCCTGATGCAGCAACGCCGCGTGAGTGATGACGGCCTTCGGGTTGTAAAGCTCTGTCTTCAGGGACGATAATGACGGTACCTGAGGAGGAAGCCACGGCTAACTACGTGCCAGCAGCCGCGGTAATACGTAGGTGGCGAGCGTTGTCCGGATTTACTGGGCGTAAAGGGAGCGTAGGCGGACTTTTAAGTGAGATGTGAAATACCCGGGCTCAACTTGGGTGCTGCATTTCAAACTGGAAGTCTAGAGTGCAGGAGAGGAGAATGGAATTCCTAGTGTAGCGGTGAAATGCGTAGAGATTAGGAAGAACACCAGTGGCGAAGGCGATTCTCTGGACTGTAACTGACGCTGAGGCTCGAAAGCGTGGGGAGCAAACAGGATTAGATACCCTGGTAGTCCACGCCGTAAACGATGAATACTAGGTGTAGGGGTTGTCATGACCTCTGTGCCGCCGCTAACGCATTAAGTATTCCGCCTGGGGAGTACGGTCGCAAGATTAAAACTCAAAGGAATTGACGGGGGCCCGCACAAGCAGCGGAGCATGTGGTTTAATTCGAAGCAACGCGAAGAACCTTACCTAGACTTGACATCTCCTGCATTACCCTTAATCGGGAAAGTTCCTTCGGGGACAGGAAGACAGGTGGTGCATGGTTGTCGTCAGCTCGTGTCGTGAGATGTTGGGTTAAGTCCCGCAACGAGCGCAACCCTTATTGTTAGTTGCTACCATTTAGTTGAGCACTCTAGCGAGACTGCCCGGGTTAACCGGGAGGAAGGTGGGGATGACGTCAAATCATCATGCCCCTTATGTCTAGGGCTACACACGTGCTACAATGGCAAGTACAAAGAGACGCAATACCGCGAGGTGGAGCAAAACTCAAAAACTTGTCTCAGTTCGGATTGTAGGCTGAAACTCGCCTACATGAAGCTGGAGTTGCTAGTAATCGCGAATCAGCATGTCGCGGTGAATACGTTCCCGGGCCTTGTACACACCGCCCGTCACACCATGAGAGTTGGCAATACCCAAAGTGCGTGATCTAACTCGCAAGAGAGGAAGCGCCCTAAGGTAGGGTCAGCGATTGGGGTGAAGTCGTAACAAGGTAGCCGTAGGAGAACCTGCGGCTGGATCACCTCCTTTCTATGGAGAAATGAAACAACAAGATGTTTGTTTCGTAAATCTTAAAAGATACTGGTTTAACTAGTCTGTTCAATTTTGAGAAACCATGTTTCTCAAAATTAATTTACTGTTAGAAGTAAGCAGTACGAGGAAACGACGAATGAGCAATGGAGCGTATGATATACGTGAGTAGCATAACGAGGAAGTTGACGTAGTAATGCTAAGTTTATAACTGTAAATTTTGTTCTTTGAAAATTGCACATGAATTATATATAACTTCAAAACATATTGAGAAGTAAGCCAAGAAATATTCTTAAGTGAGAATCCAAATTTTAATTTGGTAATTCGAACTTACAACTCTGAAGTAATTAAGAGTTGTTGCGAAAATATTAAATGCAAAACTTTGAAAATTTTTGACTGATAGGTTACGAAGTTTAATATAGCTTAGTACAAGGAAACAAGAAAGATATGAAATGAACAGTACTTGTGTACGTGAATGAATAGATTTCATAGTTGACGAAGTAATAAGATATAGTAAACGAGTAAAGGTCAAGCTACAAAGGGCGCATGGTGAATGCCTTGGCATCAGGAGCCGATGAAGGACGTGATAAGCTGCGATAAGCTTCGGGTAGGCGCACATAGCCAGTGATCCGGAGATTTCCGAATGTGGGAACACACATGGGAAACCCCATGTATCGTATAGTGAATACATAGTTATACGAAGGTAAACCTAGGGAACTGAAACATCTAAGTACCTAGAGGAAGAGAAAGAAAAATCGATTTCCTAAGTAGCGGCGAGCGAAAGGGAAAGAGCCCAAACCAAAGATTTATCTTTGGGGTTGCGGACAGAACATTAACGAGAAGTCATGATTAACCGAACACAACTGGAAAGTTGGACCGTAGGAGGTAATAGTCCTGTAGGTGAAAGTCAAGATAATCAAGTTCTGATCCAGAGTACCACGAGACACGTGAAACCTTGTGGGAAGCAGGGAGGACCACCTCCCAAGGCTAAATACTACCTGATGACCGATAGTGAAGCAGTACCGTGAGGGAAAGGTGAAAAGAACCCCGGGAGGGGAGTGAAATAGAACCTGAAACCGTGTGCCTACAACCGGTCAAAGCCCCTTATGAGGGTGATGACGTGCTTTTTGTAGAACGAGCCAACGAGTTACGGTATGTAGCAAGGTTAAGTACTTAAGGTACGGAGCCGAAGGGAAACCGAGTCTTAATAGGGCGACTAGTTGCATGCCGTAGACCCGAAACCGGGTGACCTATCCATGGCCAGGTTGAAGCGAGGGTAAAACTTCGTGGAGGACCGAACCACGTTGCTGTTGAAAAAGCATGGGATGAGCTGTGGATAGCGGAGAAATTCCAATCGAACTCGGAGATAGCTGGTTCTCCCCGAAATAGCTTTAGGGCTAGCGTCGGATATGTGTAGTGGAGGTAGAGCACTGAATGGGCTAGGGGGCATATCGCTTACCGAACCTTATCAAACTCCGAATGCCATATACATTAAGTCCGGCAGTCAGACTACGAATGATAAGATCCGTGGTCAAAAGGGAAACAGCCCAGACCGTCAGCTAAGGTCCCAAAGTGTAAGTTAAGTGGAAAAGGATGTGGGATTTCTAAGACAACTAGGATGTTGGCTTAGAAGCAGCCACTCATTTAAAGAGTGCGTAATAGCTCACTAGTCGAGAGATCCTGCGCCGAAAATGTACCGGGGCTAAACTTACCACCGAAGCTACGGATTTGCAAGTAATTGCAAGTGGTAGGGGAGCGTCGTAATCGGGCTGAAGTCGTACCGGAAGGAGCGGTGGACTGATTACGAGTGAGAATGTTGGCATTAGTAGCGAGATGTAGGTGAGAATCCTACAGGCCGAATATCTAAGGTTTCCTCAGGAAGGCTCGTCCGCTGAGGGTTAGTCGGGACCTAAGCCGAGGCCGAAAGGCGTAGGCGATGGACAATCGGTTGATATTCCGATACCACTACCATCGTTATTATCGAGGGTGTGACGGAGAAGGATAGTGTGTGCTAGCGATTGGAAATGCTAGTCTAAGCGTTTAGGAAGTTACGGTAGGCAAATCCGCTGTAACAATTCTGAGGCGTGATGGGGAAGGTCATTAAGACCGAAGTACATGATTCCATGCTTCCAAGAAAAGCATCTAGAGAGAGAAGTAGTGCCCGTACCGCAAACCGACACAGGTAGATGAGGAGAGAATCCTAAGGCCGGCGGAAGAATTGCAGTTAAGGAACTAGGCAAATTGACCCCGTAAGTTCGCGAGAAGGGGTGCCTGCGAGAGCAGGCCGCAGAGAATAGGCCCAAGCAACTGTTTAGCAAAAACACAGGTCTCTGCTAAAGCGTAAGCTGATGTATAGGGGCTGACGCCTGCCCGGTGCTGGAAGGTTAAGGGGAACACTTAGCGCAAGCGAAGGTGTGAACTTAAGCCCCAGTAAACGGCGGCCGTAACTATAACGGTCCTAAGGTAGCGAAATTCCTTGTCAGGTAAGTTCTGACCCGCACGAATGGCGTAATGACTTGGGCACTGTCTCAACTGCAAATCCGGCGAAGTTGTAGTGCGAGTGAAGATGCTCGCTACCCGCGATTGGACGGAAAGACCCCGTAGAGCTTTACTGTAGCTTAGCATTGAATTCCGGTATTGTCTGTACAGGATAGGTGGGAGACTGGGAAACTAGGGCGTCAGCCTTAGTGGAGTCAACCTTGGGATACCACCCTGACAGTACTGGGGTTCTAACAGGACGCCATGAATCTGGTGACTGGACATTGTTAGGTGGGCAGTTTGACTGGGGCGGTCGCCTCCTAAAAAGTAACGGAGGCGCCCAAAGGTTCCCTCAGAACGGTCGGAAATCGTTCGTAGAGTGCAAAGGCAGAAGGGAGCCTGACTGCGAGACCTACAAGTCGAGCAGGGACGAAAGTCGGGCTTAGTGATCCGGTGGTACCTCGTGGGAGGGCCATCGCTCAACGGATAAAAGCTACCTCGGGGATAACAGGCTGATCTCCCCCAAGAGTCCACATCGACGGGGAGGTTTGGCACCTCGATGTCGGCTCGTCGCATCCTGGGGCTGTAGTAGGTCCCAAGGGTTGGGCTGTTCGCCCATTAAAGCGGCACGCGAGCTGGGTTCAGAACGTCGTGAGACAGTTCGGTCCCTATCCGTCGCGGGCGTAGGAAATTTGAGAGGAGCTGTCCTTAGTACGAGAGGACCGGGATGGACTGACCTCTGGTGCACCAGTTGTTCTGCCAAGAGCATGGCTGGGTAGCTAAGTCGGGAAGGGATAAACGCTGAAAGCATCTAAGCGTGAAGCCCCCCTCAAGATGAGATTTCCCATAGCATAAGCTAGTAAGACCCCTTGAAGAACACAAGGTTGATAGGTCAGAGGTGGAAGTGCGGTAACGTATGTAGCTGACTGATACTAATAGGTCGAGGGCTTGACCAATAATATAAGATAATTCATGTGCAATTTTGAGATAACAATCTCTAAAAAAACTAACTCAACAAAGTTGAGGAGTACAAAGTTTTAACTAAATCGAAGATTTAGAAAACTATAGCATCTGGTGATGATGGCGTAGAGGAAACACTCTTTCCCATTCCGAACAGGACAGTTAAGCTCTACAGCGTCAATGGTACTGCATGGGTGACCGTGTGGGAGAGTAGAACGTTGCCAGGTAATGTGGCTCGATAGCTCAGTCGGTAGAGCAGAGGACTGAAAATCCTCGTGTCCCTGGTTCGATTCCTGGTCGAGCCACCAGGAAAAAGCACTAACATATGTTAGTGCTTTTATTTTACATATAGAAAATTATAAAATTTTTTAATTTATAAAGCTAGTGATACCAATAAGGTTCAAGATTTAAAGATATAAAATTTATACTATGAATTAGGAGTGGCGATAGCCACTTTTTATTACAGTAATTCTAGATCTTTTAAAACTGTAGATACATGATCCTTTACCTTAACTTTTCTATATTCTTTAACAAGAATACCTTCTTCATTAATTATAAAAGTACTTCTTTCAATACCAAATACCTTTTTTCCATACATATTTTTTTCTTTAATAACATTAAATAAATTACATACTTCTTCTTTTTCATCACTTAATAAAATAAAAGGTAAATTAAATTTTTCAATGAATTTAGTATGTGATTTTAAAGAATCCCTACTTATACCTATAATAATTGCATTTTTATTAATAAACACATCATTACTATCTCTAAAATTACATGCCTCAGTTGAGCAACCAGGTGTATTATCTCGTGGATAAAAATAAAGGATTACCTTTTTACCTCTATATTGGCTTAATTTATGTTCTTGATTATCAGAGCCCATCAATGTAAAATCAGGCACTGCACAATTAATTTCTATCATAATTAACCTCCAAATAATTATATAATAATAATTATTATATAGTAATAAAAAAATATAATCAATAAATAAATGCAACTGTATACATTGGTAAAAATCTGTTATAATTATATATATCAAGTAAAAAAAAGGAGAAATATAGATGGAAAACAAAGTATTAGCTGTTATTTCAGGTAGTGAAATTACAGAAAAAGATTTAAATGCAATAATAATGAGATATCCTGAAGAACAAAGAGCAATGTTTAGCTCTGAAATGGGGAAAAAGCAATTATTAGAACAAATGATTTCTTTTGAATTAATGAATAAATTAGGAAAAGAAATGAAGTTAAATGAAACAGAAGAATATAAGGCTGGTTTAGAGCAACTAGAAAAAGATTTACTTACTCAAATGACAATAAATAAGGTATTATCAGAAGTAACAGTTACTGATGAAGATGCTAAAAAATATTATAAAGAAAATAAGACTCAATTTGATCAACCAGCAACAGTATCAGCTAAACATATATTAGTTGATACTGAAGAATTATGTTCTGAAGTTAAGGAGCGTATAGAAAACGGAGAATTATCGTTTGAAGATGCAGCTAAAGAATACTCAACATGCCCATCTAATGCTCAAGGAGGAAGTCTTGGAGTATTTGGTAGAGGAATGATGGTTCCAGAATTTGAAGATGCTGCATTTGAATTAGAATTAGAAAAGATAAGTGAACCAGTTAAAACTCAATTTGGATATCATTTAATTAAGGTTGATACTAAGAATGAAGCAAAAGCTGCTTCGTTTGATGAAGTTAAAAATAAAATTGTTCAACAATTAATTCAAAAAAATCAAGAAAAGAAATATATGGATGTAATGAAAGAGCTTGAAAATAAATACGAAGTTAAAAGAGCTTAATTAAATTAATAATAAAACCACATTTTAATTTAGGTTAAATAACTAAATTAAATGTGGTTTTTTATTTAAATTAAATCTTCATAATTATATATGTAATTGTCACATTCTTTCTTTAATATATCAATTTGGTGTTCTGAATGTTTATCGTATACTCCAGTTACCTTCATACCAGCTAATTTAGCACCATATACAGCAGCTATTATATCTTCAAATACCATACATTCGCTAGGATTAACACCAAGTTTTTTGGCAGCAAGTAAATATATGTCTGGATTACTTTTACTTTTTTCAACTTCATCAGTAACAGTAATAGCATCAAATAATTCGAAGGCATTATTACTTTTTAATGTAGTAGTTAAAAGATGCATAGAGTTACTTGTAGCTAGTCCAATTTTTATACCTAATTCTTTTAACTTTAATAAGTATTGAAGTGCCCCAGGTTTTAGCTTTATATCATTTGTGTAATAATTATAAGCCATTGTATTCCAATCATTCATAATTTCTTCAATTGAATCTTCAAGAGAAAATTTGTTTTTAAAATATTCAGCTGTTTGTGAAAAACTTAAGTGAGTAATTTCATCATTTAAATTTTTAGGAACAGAATGTCCTTTTTTAGACAAATAATCTATATCAATTTGCTTCCATACCCACATAGAATCGACAAGAGTACCATCTAAGTCAAATATAGCAGCTTTTATATTATTCAAGCTTAATCATCTCCTATATATTGTTTATAAAAAAAGAGATAGATTTTAATCTATCTCTTTGGTCGGGGTGACAGGGATCGAACCTGCGACCTCATGGTCCCAAACCACGCGCGCTCCCATCTGCGCCACACCCCGTAGCATATTTAATATTATATTTAGAATTATATAATATGTCAATACTTTTATTAAAAAATATATAATTTATTTATTATATATTTTTTAAAATTATTCTTATGGTATAATTTTATTTTAGTAAATGTTTATAAAGTATGAGGTGAAAGTATGAATAAAACAATTATAGTTATGTTATTAGGAAGTTTTGGCTTTATTTTGCTTGGAATATACTTATTAAATAATAAATATATTAAAAATAGTGATTCAAGCAATAGTGAAATAAAGAAGGAAGTTAAATCAATAAAATTAAGTGGGTATACTAATATATTAATAGGTCTTGTAGGAATAATATGTTCTATTGTAGCACTTTTATGTGGTGGGATTACAAAAATTATTATAGCTATTTTTGTATTATGTATAGCTATACTATCTATTTTTCAATATATATTCAATAAGAAGGCAAGAATATAAAAATTAAGGGAATAATACTATAATAGTATTAAAATATTATAAAAGATGGGTTTTAAAATTATTGAAAGTTGATTAAAGGTAGTAAAAATATGGAGTAGAACCCTTTTAAATAGGTATTTTTAAAAAAATACCATTGTCCAATGTTTCTATAAGTGATATAATAGTAAGGAAACGAAGTGAGAGGGGGAAGGTCAATAGACCTAGATAATAAATATGAAGAAGAAGATTTTGTCGGCAGTTTTAGCCGCTACCTTAGTTATTACTTCAGTAACACCTACCTTTGCTACGCCAAATGAAGAAGTAATACAAAATCAAAAGAAATATGATGAATTTACGCAAAAAATAGAAGAAATCAATGATAAAATATATACTTTAAATGGAGAAATAGAACCTTTAATTGCAAGCATTGATTCAAATAATGCTCAAATAAAACAAATTAAGGTTGAAGTTGAAAATACAGAAAATGAAATAAAAGCAGCTAAAGAAGATATAGCTAAAACAGAAGAAGTATTAGGGAAAAGAGTAAGAGAGCTATATAAATCAGGTGGACAAAGTAGCTACATAATGTTATTATTCACTGCTGATAGTTTCAATGATTTAATATCTAAAATTGAATCTACTAGTAGATTGGTGAAAATAGATAAGAAAATTGTTAAGGAACTTGAAGATAAACAAAATTCATTAAATGAAAAAATTAAATCTTTAGAACAAAAAAATGAAGAACTTGTTAAGATAAATGAAGAAACAAAAAAATCATTAAGTGAATGTGAAGCTAAAAAGGCTGAACAAGAAACTTTAGTTGAACAAGCAAAGGCTGAACAAGCTCAATTTGAAGTGGAATTCTTAGCAGTTTCAGAAAGACAATTAGTTAGTCCACAATATGCAGTTATAGAGGACTCATCAAGTTCAATTGATAGCTTAAATAGTGCTATAAGTCAATTAAGAAACATAAGAGATAATCAATTAAAGAGTAGTATAGTAAAAGAAGAAGTTAATGAAAAAATTGAAACAGCAAAATCAAAAGTTTCAGAACTTCAAGCAGCAATAGATGTAGCAAATGCAGCTGCTGCAAGCAGACCAAATAGAGGAAATACAACTGTATCTGCAACAGGAAATTCAATAGTTGATTATGCATATCAATTCCTTGGAACACCATATGTATGGGCAGGAACATCTCCAAGTGGATTTGACTGTTCAGGATTTACTCAATATGTATTTAGAAATGCTGCAGGAGTAAGTTTACCAAGAACAACTTATGAACAAATAAATGTTGGTACACCAGTAGCGTATTCGGATCTTCAACCAGGAGATTTAGTATTTCCTCACACTGGACATGTTGGTATATATGTAGGTAATGGACAAATGATACATGCACCAAGTACAGGTGATGTAATTAAAGTTTCAAGCGTATATAAATTTTATACAGCAAGAAGAGTATCATAATTTGAATTTTAGACTAGGATTATTAATCCTAGTCTTTTTTGTATATAATATGTATAATAAAAGTACTTACTTTACAATTGAAAAATATTGCAAAACAACTTAGTTAGTTTTTAGTTAATTGAAAAAATACTATGGGAGTTTCTTAAAATATATATTGCTTTAACTTGAGCATAGATGAAATTATTTATTAATTACTAACTTATTAGCCAAGTTGTTAAACAATTTAATAGAGGTGTATTATGGAAGTTAATATAGAAAAAGATGAAAGTATAGATGATTTACAGTTAAATGGATTGCAATTAATACAAAAAAATGAGGGCTTTAGATTTGGGGTAGATGCAGTATTGTTATCACATTTTGCAAATGTAAAGAAGAAGCATAGAGTAATAGATTTATGTACTGGAACTGGAATAGTATCATTTTTAATGTATGGTAAGTATAATCCAAGTGAAGTTGTTGGGCTTGAAATACAAGAAGAAATGGTTGAAATGGCTAATAGAAGTGCTAAATTAAATGATATTACTGATAGGATAAAATTTGTTAAAGGGGATTTAAAAGATAAGAAGTTATTAGATTCTTTAGGGAGATTTGATGTTGTTACAGTTAATCCGCCTTATAAATTAAACAGTGCTGGAATTTTAAATCCAAATGATAAATTAGCAATAGCAAGGCATGAAATAATGTGTAATTTAGAAGATGTTATTGTAGCATCTAGAAAGTTGCTAAAGGATAATGGAAGGATGTTTATTGTACATAGACCTGAAAGATTAGCAGATATTTTTGGACTTATGAGAAAATATAAAATAGAACCTAAAAGGGTAAGAATGGTTCAGCCTAATAGTAAAAAAGCACCTAACATAGTTTTAGTTGAGGGGCAAAGAGATGGAGGAGCATTTTTAAAATGGGAAGAAACATTATTTGTATATGATGATAATGGAAATTATAGTGAAGAAATAAATCGTATTTATGGAAGGAAATAAAAGTATATGGAATATGGAAAAGTATATTTAGTACCAACGCCAATAGGGAATTTAAAAGATATTACACTTAGAGCATTAGAGGTATTAGAAAATGTAGATGAAGTTGCAGCTGAGGACACTAGACAAAGTTTAAAATTATTAAATCATTTTAATATAAAAAAGCCATTGTTTAGTTATCACCAACATAATGAGCAAGGTAAAAGTGATGAAATATTATCAAAATTAGAATCAGGAAAAAATATTGCTATAGTGACTGATGCTGGTACACCAGGAATATCTGATCCAGGAAGTGTTATTGTTAAAAAGTGTATAGAAAATAATATTTCATTTGAAGTATTACCAGGTGCAACAGCTATTACAACTGCTTTAGTATATTCAGGATTAGATACTACTAAATTTATATTTAGGGGGTTTATACCTAGGGAAACTAAAGAAAGAAAAATATTAATAGAAGAAATAAAAGATAAAAAAGAAACTTTAATTTTCTATGAATCACCACATAGGTTAATTGAATCATTAGATTATTTAAAAAAATCATTAGGAAATAGAAAGATAGCTGTATGTAGAGAATTAACAAAACTTCATGAAGATATATATAGAGGGACTATAGAAGAAGCATATAATTGGTTTTTAGAAAATAAACCAAGAGGGGAATTTGTTTTAGTTATATCAGGAAAAACTGAAAGTGAAATTAAAGCCGAAAAAGAACAGGAACTTAGTGGAATATCAGTAGAACAGCAATTAATAAATTTAATTAATTCAGGAATTGATAAAAAAGAAGCAATTAAATTAGTTGCTAAAGAAAGGGAAATTCCCAAAAAAGAAGTATATAAAATTGCAATAAATATATAAAAAATGAGATTCTTTAAGAATCTCATTTTTTATATATTTAATATGTAAATTAACTTTTGGATTATTTTCCTAATTTTAATTCTTCCATACAGTTCTTGCAGATGTTTTTACCTTTGTAGTTTATAACGTCTCTAGCATCACCACAGAAGATACAAGCTGGCTCATATTTCTTTAATATGATTTGTTCACCATCTACATATATTTCTAAAGCATCTTTTTCAGCGATATCTAAAGTTCTTCTTAATTCTATTGGAATAACGATTCTTCCTAACTCATCTACTCTTCTTACAACTCCAGTTGATTTCATAAAAAATTCCTCCTAACAAGTTTCGACATTTAGCAGATTAATATTAGCAGATATGTAATTAAAAGTCAATAAAAAACTTTAAAAAAAGTTTTAATTACAAATTTCTTATTAAAATTAATTCATAAATAAACTATACTACCATATTTTTGAAAAGTCAATAATATTTAATAAAATAAATGACAAAATAAATGATATAATATACTGCTTGTACATAAAACTTGAAGAAATAGGATTTTTCAGTTTAAAATTATTAAATATAAAGCGATAAAATAAGAAAAAAAAGTAAATATAAAATTAGTATATAATTTTATTATATTTTGAGAATAATTAAAGAATAATAAAAGTTACGTATAAAATAGGCGGTGTTAACTTGTAATAAGTTTATAATTACTATATAATATAATTATGTAATGTAGAGAAGGATAAGGTGGAGTGAATATGGTTAACAAAATAGACAATAACTATATAAAAAAGGTTGCAGAAGAAATCTCAAATACGTCAATGATTCCTTATGAAGATTTACCTAGATATGATCTTTTTTTATCTCAAGTTATAGATTTTTTAAATGATAAATTTGTAGAGGATAAATATACAAATAATATAGTTCAAAATTATATAAAAAGTGAAGTTATTAGTAAGCCAGAAGATGGTAAAAAGAGAGGGTATACTAAAATTCATTTAGTACAACTTGTATTATTAAGTTATATGAGACCTATACTTACTACTGAGGAAATTAAAAAAGTGTTTAGGTTAGCATTTAATGAAATTAATGATAGATCAGATGATATTATTGATTGGGAAACTGCTTATAAGTTGTTTTTTGAAACTCAAGGTGAAAGTTTTGATAAATATTTAGATGCAACTGCTATAAATGATGATAAACTAGATTCTATAATAAAAGATTTAAATTTAGATGAAAAAGATGAAAATAGCATAAGAACTTTTGTTGTTGTTTTATCATTAATAGCTCAAGCTAGTGCTATTAAAAAATTAGTTCAAAAAATTGTAAATGAATATCATTCATAAGTAATATATAAAGGAAATATATATTATATTAAATTTATTTAATTTTAATTAATTAAAAGAAATTATTGTAATATAAGTTTGATATTTATTTAAAGGATGTATTATATTAGTTTATTTATATTGAAGCTGCCAATTTAATTGGTAGCTTTTTTGTTATAATAAGTTTAGGAGGTTAAAAGGTATGGATTATGAGTGAGAGTATACAATTTAAAGAATCGGTAAGAGGTATTGTAGAATATGTATTAAAAGGTGGAAGCTTAGATGATAGGTTTGTATCTAGGGGAAGGGCATTAGAAGGAACAATTGCACATGGTAAACTTCAGAGAGATAATGAAAAGGTATATCAAGATTATGAAAAAGAAGTAATTTTAAAACATGAATTTTTAGTAAATAACATATCTTTAATTGTAGAAGGTAGAGCTGATGGAATAATAAAAGAAAATGGAAAAATTATTATTGAAGAAATAAAATCTACTTATAAAGATTTAAGTTACATAAACTTTGATTATAACTTATTGCATTGGGCACAAGGTAAATTTTATGGATATATTTATTGTGTTGATAATAATATAGATGAAATAGATATAAGATTAAGCTATTTTAATATAAATAATGATGAAGTAAGGTCATTTGATAAAACATACAACATATGTGAATTAGAACAATTTGTTTATTCATTAGTAAATAAGTATTTAGAAATTATAGTTATTAAAGAGGAGTTTAATAAAATTAAAAATGAAAGTATAAGGTTATTAAGTTTTCCTTTTTCATCATATAGAAAAGGGCAAAGAGAATTAGCTGTAAATTGCTTTAATACTATAAAACAAAATGGAATTTTATTTGCTCAAGCTCCAACAGGTATAGGAAAAACAATATCAACGATTTTTCCAGCACTAAAAAGTATTGGAGAAAATAGAGGAGAAAAAATAGTATATTTAACTGCAAAAACAATTACCAGAACTGTAGCACAAGAAGCATATTTAAAATTATATGATAAGGGATTTAAATTTAAAGTAGTAACTATAACTGCTAAAGAAAAGATGTGCTTAAATAATGAAGTAAAATGCAATCCTGATGATTGTATATATGCAAAGGATTATTTTACAAAGATAAATAATGTAATAGCATCATTAATAAAAAAAGATGATAAGTTTTTTGAAGATGATATTATAGAATATGCAAAAATGTATAATATTTGTCCATTTCAACTATCATTGGATTTAAGTGAATGGTGTGATGGAATAATATGTGATTATAATTATGCTTTTGATCCTACTGTAAAATTAAAAAGAATATTTGAAGAAAGAAATGAAAAAAATATATTATTAATAGATGAAGCACATAATCTTGTAAGTAGAGCAAGAAATATGTATAGTTGTCAAATTGAAAAAAGTAAAATTGTAAATGTAAATAAAGTTATAAAAGGTAAGGTGCCAAGATTATATAAAATATCTAATGCTATAAATAAAGAAATGATTTTAATAAGAAGAGAATTGGAAGAAATAAATGAAAATATAACTTATCATAATGAAATTTATCAAAATTTAATAAAATTAATGAAATCATTTATTAATGAAGCAGAAAGTTATTTAATTAAGGCAAAGGGAACTTTAGGATATGAAGATGTATTAGAATTTTATTATAGTGCTAGAAGTTTTATAGCTGTAAGTGAATTATATAGCAATAAATATACAACTATATTAAGAAAAGAAAAAAGTGAATTTATAATAAAGATATTTTGTATAAATCCATCTGAAAATTTAAAACAAACATTAAATGGAGCGTATTCAAGTATAATTTTTTCTGCTACATTATCTCCTATAAAGTATTATATGGATTTAATTGGAGGTGATGAAAAAAGCTTTAGAGTGAGGTTTGATTCACCTTTTAATAAGAAAAATTTATCTACTTATTTGTACAATTTAGATATGAGATATTTTAATAGAGAAAAAAATATAGATATGTTGTGTAAGCTTATTAATCAATTTATAACTGAAGTAAAAGGTAATTATATGGTATTTTTACCCTCATTTGGGTATTTAGGAAAGGTATATGAAAAATATATTGATATATATGGGAATAATGGTACAATAATTCAAGAAGAAAACTTATCGGAAGAAAAAAAGAAAGAATATTTGGAACAGTTTTCTTTAAAAACAAATATAGTTGGATTTACTGTTGTTGGTGGTATGTTTTCAGAAGGAATAGATTTGCCAGGAGATAAACTAATAGGAGCTATTATAGTAGGTGTAGGATTTCCTAAGGTTTCTATAGAAAATAACATAATACAAGATTATTTTGAGAAAAATGGATTTGATTATTCATATACTTATCCTGGAATAAATAAGGTTCTTCAATCTGTAGGAAGAGTTATACGAACGGAAAATGATAAGGGAAGAGTATTATTAATAGATAATAGATATAGTAGTTATAAATATAAAGCTATGTTGCCTTCAGAATGGGATATAAAAAATTATAAGTTACTTAATTAGCTAAAATTTAAAAATAAGTATAAAATAAATTATTAATTAAATAAAAAATATAAAACATACAATATATTATAAAATAATAGAAAGGAAATATGGTGATATTATGTCGAATACAGTAGAAGGTAAAAAGAGAGGTTTTTTCGGCTTTATAATCTACTTTATAGTTAAAATTAAAGAAGATGATATTTTTGCATTAGGTGCTCAATTAGCATATTATTTAATATTATCATTTTTTCCTTTTTTAATTTTCCTACTAACATTAATAGGATTTAGTAATTTAGATTCTATGGAGGTATTAGGAGGATTAAGGGCCATATTACCTACAAGCGTATTTGAACTTGTTTATAATATAGTAATAGAAGTAATTGAAAAACAAAATACAGGATTATTAGGGGCATCTTTATTATTGGTAGTTTGGTCAGCATCATCAGCATTTAGGGCTGTTATTAAAGGCGTAAATAAAGCCTATGGAATAAAAGAAAATAGATCATTTATAAAAAGAGCAATAATAGCAATGATTTGTACTTTTGCATTAGCCTTTGTAATTATATTAACATTGGTAATGCTTGTATTTGGTAGATTAATAGGAGATTTATTGACAACGTATTTGCCTTTTCCAGAGATTGTATCTAAAGTTTGGAATTTCATTAGATACGGCATGGTTTTATTTATTATGATTTGTATATTTGCAGGAATATATAGATATACTCCATCTAAGAGACTTAAGTGGAGAGAGGTTTTTCCAGGAGCGGCAGTATGTACTATTGGATGGCTTATTGTATCTTTATGTTTTTCATTTTATATAAATAATTTTAGTAGTTACTCAAAGATATATGGAGGATTAGGAGCAGTAATTGTATTAATTACTTGGCTTTATATAACATCAATAATATTTATAGCTGGTGGAGAGATAAATTCTGTTATTGGAATTAGAAAAGAAATAAGGCTTAGAGAGTAAAAATTACATTTTCTTGAATAGAAAATTTTGAAGTGGTTAGACTCAAAAATAAAATATTCAGGAGGTGTAATAAAATGAATAAAATAGTGTTGTTAGGAAAACTTATAAAGGATCCTGAACTTAAAACTATAGAAAATGGAGAAAAGGTTTTTACTAGATTTATAATTGCTGTAGATAGAAATTTTAAGTCAGCAGATGGAACAAGAAAGGCAGATTTAATACCAGTAACTATATGGGGAAGAAAAGCTGAAGTAGTTTGTAAATATATGAGAAAAGGGAGCTATATAAGTTTAAGTGGTAGGTTAAAAACTGGTAGTTATGAAGATAAGCAAGGAAATAAAAAATATATAGCAGAAGTTGTTGCAGAAGACTTTAAGTTTGTAGGAAATAAAAGAGATATAAGACAAGACAATGAAGTTAGTGGTGGAGATAATTAAAGTGGGTTGGAGATTGTATTAAAAGCAATCTTCAACTTTTTTTATATATATTTTATGATTTTAATATCTTTCGACATATGTTAACTAATTCATGGTATTTATAAATATATACACAATATAATAACTTCTGAAAAAAGTGCAATAAATTACAATTATGTTGAATAGTAAAGAAAATTTTTTAAACCATTATCCTACGGTTTGACATAATTTTAATTTGCTTTATGGTATTGTTTAATTATTAAATAATATGAAGAGGAGAGAAGTATTATGAAGATTAAAAAAACTTTAAGTAAATTAGTTAGTTTTGATGATAGGGAAAGTAAATATATTTATAGAGTCATTGAAAATACAGTAAAAAATAGACAAGCTTTTGGAATTGAGATTGAAAGACAAGATTTAAATTGTGGAGAGGTTATAAATTTAGAAAGAGATACTATAAATATAGTAGCAAGCAATGAGAAAAAAGCAGAAGATATTTTAGTATTATTATTTAATAATTTAGTTTCACCAATTCATTTAATTGATGTAGTTGGTGAATATTCTGATTTATGTGTAAATGACTTTGGGTTTTAAATTAATTTACATAAATAAATTACAATATATATTTAACTAAAGAGGTGTTTTATGATATTAGGAGTTGGGACAGATATAATTGAAATTGACAGAATAAAAAGAGCAATGGATAATACATCGGGATTTTTAGAAAGGATATTTACTGATAAAGAAATAAAGTATTTATCTGAAAATTCAAATAGAATAGAAAGTATTGCGGGGAATTTTGCTGTAAAGGAAGCTGTTAGTAAAGCATTGGGAACAGGAATAAGGGGATTTACTTTTAAAGAAATTGAAGTATTCAGAGATAATTTAGGAAAACCAGTAGTAAATGTATCTGAAAATGTAAGAAAGTTAATAAAAGCTAAAGATTATTTATTTAATGTTTCTATATCTCATAATAAAACTATGGCAATTGCATTTGTGGTTTTAGAAGAGTGTCAATCTACATAATACAAAATAATGTTAAAAGTTAAATTTATCTATTTAACTTAATAATAAATTATGAATAAAATATATATTTACTTAATATTAGTAATAATGAAACAGTGGTTATGGGAGGAGCTATGAAAAAGAAAATAATCATTTCATTATTATTAATAATACCTTTTATATCAATTCTTCTTGTTATTATTTTTAGAGCAAATTTTTTACCTAATAATCAAGAAATAATTAGAGAATTGAAGAGTATAAAATGTTATGAAACAAAAGTTAAGTACATAGTAAAGAATGCTAAAGGGGAAGAACAAGAAGATACTAATCAATATTATTCAAGCGATTATGGATTTAGGATAGAGTTTGGGGATGAGAAAGTAAAGATCTATAAAAATGATAATATATATGTAAAAGATAGTTTAGATGATAGTGAATATGTATTAGATGAAGGGATGGATATGCTTCATTCCCTAGCATTTATGAATAAAATATTATCATATCCGCTTAAAAGTAATTCCATAAAAGAAGGGCAAGAAGAATGGGGAGATGAAATATATATTCAAGTTGATACAGAATTATTCTTGGAAAATGAACATTTTGATACTGCCAGAATATTTATAAATAAAAAAACTAAAACACCAATAGGTATTATAGTATACGATAAAGAAGGAAATGATTCATTAAGAATAATATATTATGACTTTAAGAAGGTTAAGGGATTTGATGAATCTATATTTAATTAAGGGAAGCTTAGAGATACTGAATTATTATTTTGTATAAAAACGTAATGATTAATATTAAAAACACAAAAGATAAATAATTATATGAAGATAATATATTTGAAAATTTAGCCTATTAAAATATTTAATTTATTAGAATATATTTAAGATGAAATAGTGGGTACATAGTGATTACTAAGAATAATCATATAATAACACTTTAAAATAATAGAATTTGTGGTAAATATAGAAAATGTGTTATTTAAAGGTCTTTCTATTTACAAAATGACATTATTTGAAATATAATTTTATTATATGTAGAAAAATAGAGCTCTTAGGAGGACCAAAATGTCAAAAAAAATAGATAACACAATCATTTTTAAATTTAAAAATGATTTAAAAAAAAGTAGTAAATTTATTAAGGAAAGTTTAATAGTATATAGTGATGATAACGAATCATGTGAATTTTTTGAATTAATGAAGAATGGTTACAAGGAAATGTCGAAAATTAATTTAGAAATAGCAGGATGCGGAAGTTCATCACAAAAGTCACTTAAATATAAATTAGATGATATAAATGAATATGAGAAATGGCTGTGCGGAGTGTGATATTTTTAATGACTACTATGGTTGTAAAAAGAGGGGATATTTTTTATGCAGATTTAAGTCCGGTTATAGGTTCAGAACAAGGTGGAATTAGACCAGTTATTATAATACAAAATGATATAGGAAATAAGTATAGTCCTACTGTTATTGTAGCAGCTATAACTTCTCAAATTAATAAGGCTAAGCTTCCAACACATGTTGAAATTTCTTCAGAAGAATACGGACTAAATAGAGATTCGGTTGTTCTTTTGGAACAGATAAGGACATTAGATAAAAAAAGATTAAAAGAAAAAATAGGGCATATGACTGAAACAGATATGAAAAAGGTAGATAAATCATTACTTATAAGTATAAGTCTAGCTTAAGTAATTTAATAATATAATTAATGGGGCTGTCGCACTAAAACTTTTATACACAATATATTGTTTTAAAAAATAAAAATAAACACAATATATTGTAGTGTTTATTATTAATGCGACATCCCCTTTAATTATACATTAAATTATAATATTAATTCAAAAACAATTAATAATGTATACTATTTTGCGTAAGTGTTATACTTTTTGAAAAAATAGTGTATACAAATAATTTGTGGTATGATAAAATAAATTTGGGTAATTTATATAATTATAGAGTATAATAAAGAATATTAATATAAATTGTTGTAACGGAGGTTTACAAATGGTTAATAATGTAGAAGAATTAAAATCAATATCTAAATTAATAAGAAAAGATATAGTTTCAATGTTAACAGAATCAGCATCAGGACATCCAGGTGGGTCTTTATCTGCTGCAGATATAGTAACTACACTTTTCTTTAAAGAAATGAACATAGATCCAAACAATCCTAAAAATCCAAATAGAGATAGATTTGTATTATCAAAGGGCCATGCAGCACCAGTTTTATATAGTGCATTAGCTAGAAAGGGATTTTTTCCTGTAGAGGAATTATCTACTTTAAGAAAGTTTGGTTCAAGATTACAAGGACATCCAAGTATGAAATGTTTGCCAGGAATAGATATGTCAACAGGTTCATTAGGACAAGGAATTTCTTCAGCTGTAGGAATGGCTTTAGCTGGAAAATTAGATAAAAAGGATTATAGAGTATATACTATTTTAGGTGATGGTGAATTAGAAGAAGGGCAAGTTTGGGAAGCTGCTATGTGTGCAGCACATTATAAGTTAAATAATTTAACTGCCTTTGTGGATTTTAATGGGCTACAAATAGATGGGAATATAGAAGAGGTTATGAATCCATCTCCAATAGATAAAAAGTTTGAAGCTTTTGGATGGAATGCATTAGTCATTGATGGACATAATTATGATGATATAATAGATGCAATAGAAAAGGCAAGAAATTGTAAAGATATGCCTACAGTAATAGTTTGTAAGACTATTAAAGGTAAAGGTGTATCATTTATGGAAAATGATGCAGGATGGCATGGTGTGGCACCAAGTAAGGAACAATGTGAAAAAGCTTTAGCTGAGATTGGAGGAAACAGATAATGAGTAATAAGATAGCTACAAGAGAAGCATATGGAAAAGCATTAGCAGAATTAGCAAAAGAAAATGAAAATGTAGTAGTATTAGATGCAGATTTATCTAAGTCTACTAAAACAGCTGATTTCAAAGCTGTTTCTCCAGAAAGATTTTTTAATATGGGTATTGCTGAAGCAAATATGATGGGAGTTGCGGCTGGATTATCAACTTGTGGTAAAATTCCATTTGTAAGTACTTTTGCAATGTTTGCAGCAGGAAGAGCTTTTGAACAAATAAGAAATTCAATTTGTTATCCTAAATTAAATGTTAAAGTTTGTGCTACACATGCAGGATTAACTGTTGGGGAAGATGGAGCATCTCACCAAACTGTTGAAGATTTATCATTAATGAGAAGTATACCAAATATGGTAGTTATATCACCAGCAGATGCTGTTGAAACTAAAGCAGCAATAAAGGCTATAGTAAATTATGAAGGGCCTTGTTATGTAAGATTAGGAAGAGCTGCAGTTAATGTAATAAATGATGAAAAAACTTATGAATTTAAATTAGGAAAAGGTGTTACTTTAGCAGATGGAAAGGATATTACTATAATCGCAACAGGTATAATGGTTGATGCGGCTATGGAAGCAAGACAAATTTTAGCTAACGATGGAATTAGTGCAAAGGTTATAAATATACATACAATTAAACCTTTAGATAATGAATTAATAGTTAAATCTGCTAAGGAAACAGGTGCTATTGTAACTGCTGAAGAGCATAGCATAATAGGTGGATTAGGTTCTGCAGTAGCAGAAGCTGTTACTACAGAATATCCAATACCAGTTTTAAGAGTTGGAATTAAAGATGTATTTGGAGAGAGTGGTAAGCCAGAAGAATTATTAAAGGCTTATAATTTAACAGCTCAAGATATAGTTAATAAAGTTAAAGAAGCAATTATTTTAAAAAATAAATTTTAATATATACCACAAACAGCTATTTACCACTGAAACTGCGATTTAAAATCGCAGTTTTTTTATTAGCAAATAAGGTATTTAATAGAAAAGTGTGTTAAAATACATAGGATAAAATAATATATAATGAGGAAAAATAATACAAAAAGTTATTTTATAAGGAGTAAGTGTATGAAAAGAGAGAGTATTAAAGAATTTGCTCTAATTACAATGGGAATATTTTTAGTTGCAGTTTCAGTAGTTTATTTTTTTGAACCTAATAATATTGCTGCAGGTGGAATAACTGGTTTAGCAATTGTAATAAATCATTATATACCATTTATATCTATAGGACCCTTAGTTTTAATGATGGATGCTATTTTATTTATAGTTGCATTAATAGTATTAGGAGCAAAGTTTGGAGCTAAAACTATATATTCAAGTTTTTTATTATCAACATCTATGTGGTTAATGCAAACTTTTATACCAATTAATATTACTAATGATTTGATATTAGCAACTATATTTGGTACATTAATATCTGCAGTTGGAATGGCAATAGTATTTAATGCTAATGCATCAACTGGAGGAACTGATATAATTGCAAAAATTTTAAATAAGTTTTTTCATATTGAAATAGGAAAATCCTTATTAATAGTTGATTTTTTAGTAACTTTATTAGGTGCAGTTACTTTTGGAATAAATATTGGGTTATATGGTCTATTAGCAGTTATAATTAATGGAGTGGTTATAGATAATATAATAGCTGGATTTAAAACTAAAAGTGAAATCACAATAATAAGTGAAAAAAATAAAGAAATAAGTAAGTTTATTTTAGATGATTTAGAAAGAGGGTGTACTTTTATTAAAGGTATTGGAGGATTTACAAGAAAAGATACTTCAATATTATATACTGTGTTAGATAGAAATGAATTTATAAAATTAAAAAATAAAATTAAAGAAATAGATAAAAATGCATTTATAACAGTTGGTGAGGTTCATGAGGTTATGGGAGAAGGTTTTATGGGAATAGACGAAGATTAAATTAAGATAGGAGAGAATTATGCAAAAGGTTAAAGAATATTTATTAACAACAATTGGAGTAGCATTAACAGCAATTGCACTTGAGTATTTCTTTTTTCCATGTGATATAGCAGCTGGAGGAGTTTCAGGTATAGGATTAGTTATAAATAAGGTTTTTGGATTAGATACTAGTGTAGTCATTCTTGTTCTTAATATTGTATTATTTGCATTAGCTTTTGTTGTATTAGGAAAAGGCTTTGGTGCAAAAAGTATTTATGCAACAATAATGTTGTCTGTATTTATGTGGCTAATTGAAAATGTTTTTAAGCCAACTATACTTACTGAAAATATGTTTTTAGCAAGTGTATTTGGATCAATTATTTTAGGAATGGGAGCTGCAATAGTTTTTCATCAAGGTGCTTCTACAGGGGGAACTAGCATAATAGCAGCTATAATAAGTAAATTTACGCCTATTGGTATAGGAATTTCTGTTTTACTTACAGATTCATTTGTTTGTATGGCAGCAATAAGTGTTTTTGGGGTTGATAAAGGATTATTTGGATTCTTTAGTGTTATTTTAATTGGGTTGATAATAGATAAATTTATTGATGGATTTAATACATGTAAACAAGTATTTATAATAACAGCAAAGGAAAAAGAAATAGTAAATCATATAATTAAAAATATTGATAGAGGATGTACAGTACTTAATGGAAATGGTGGATATACAGGAACTGATATAAAAGTAATTTATACTGTTTTAAGTACTAAAGAGTTTATTGAGTTAAAAAAATCTATAAAAAATATAGATCCAAATGCATTTTTAACTGTAAATGAATCTACAGAGGTTTTAGGAAAGGGATTTACAGAATATTAATCATAATAGTAATATTAGGTAAATATAGCTTAAATATTGGTATTATAGATAGTTGTATGTTATAATGGCTTTATAGTTTGTCAAGATATAGAAATGAATGTTATAAAGAGGTGTATTTATGATAGAGTTTAAGGGCGTTTCTAAGGTATATGATAATAATGTAAAAGCATTATCAAATGTAAATATAAAAATTAATTCAGGAGATTTTGTTTTTCTAGTTGGTCCTTCTGGAGCAGGTAAATCTACTTTTATAAAAATGTTATTAAAAGAAGTAGAGCCAACAATGGGAGAAATTATAGTTGCAGATAAAGAATTATCTAAGGTAACTAGAAGACAAACACCATACTATAGAAGAAAAATAGGTATGGTATTCCAAGATTTTAGGTTAATACCAACTTTAAATGTATATGAAAATGTTGCTTTTGCAATGAGAGTTGTTGAAGCATCACAAAGAGAAATTAGAAAAAGAGTACCTATGGTATTGTCATTAGTTGGATTATCACATAAATATAAAATGTTTCCTAATGAATTATCAGGAGGAGAACAACAAAGAGTATCATTAGCAAGAGCTATTGTTAATAATCCATCAGTACTAATTGCTGATGAGCCTACTGGAAACCTTGATCCAGAAACAGCAAAAGAGATTATGGGATTATTAGAAGATATAAACAAGGCAGGAACTACTATATTAATGGCTACGCATGCAAAAGACATAGTTGATAATATGCAAAAGAGAGTTATAGCTATTGATAAGGGAATGATAGTAAGAGATGATAGAAAGGGGATGTACGAAAATGAAAATTAGCACGTTAAACTATTTTATAGTCGATGCATTTAAGAGCATAAAGAGAAATAGGACAATCAGTTTTGCTGCTATGATTACAGTATTAATAACATTTTTCGTTTTTGGTACATTTACTTTATTAGCATTAAATTTCAATAAAAGTATTGAAGATGTAGCATCAAAGATTCAAATTCAAGTGTATCTTAGAGAAGATATAAAATTAGTTGATCAAAAAGAAATAGAATTAAAGCTATTGGAATCTCCTCAAGTTAGTGAAGTTAAATATCAATCAAAAGATGAAGCTTTTTTAAATTTAAAAGAAAATTTAGGAAGCAATGAAGGTTTATTAGAAGGATATGATTTAAATAATAATCCACTACCAAGTTCATTTATAGTTAATTTAAAGGATCCATCTTATGCTGAAGAAGTAGCTAAATTAGTTGAAGGTATGACTGGCGTTGAAGGTATAGGAAATCAACAAGAAGTTATTGATACAATAAGTAAGTTTGTTGATGTAGTTCAAATAGTTGGTATAGGTTTATTTATAGTATTTATTGGTGTATCTGTATTCTTAATAATGAATACAATAAAGCTTACAGTTTACTCAAGAAGAAGAGAAGTTGGAATTATGAAGTTTGTTGGAGCAACAGACTGGTTTATTAGATGGCCATTTGTTATTGAAGGTATAGTAATTGGTGCTATTGGGGCATTCTTATCAAGTATAGTTTTATATTTTGCATATAATGCAGTATTTAAATGGATAGTTTCATCTATGTTTATAGTAAATTTAGTACAACCTCAATTTGTTTTAACTACATTATTAGCTTGTTTTGTTGGTGGAGGAATAGTAATTGGAGCTATAGGAAGTATATTTGCATTAAGAAAATTCTTAATTGTATAGTATATAGAGTATGTTAATTAGGCAAAAATATATATAGAAATTATTTAAAAACTACAACTCATTAATTATTATGGGTTGTAGTTTTAAGCAAATAAGGGGTAAAATTAAATAAATATTAATATACAGAAAGGAGATAAGTATTTATGGATAATTTAAATGGAGAAGAAATTAAACCAAGGAAAAAAACACATAAATTCTTAAAAGGTTTAATAGTAATAGTATTTGCTTTAGTAACTTATTTTGCAGCTTTTTACTTAGGAAATAACTTAGCAACTAAGGGAGTAGTTATAGGTGGAGCTGTTCCTCAAAAAGCAGTTGCAGACTTAGAGGAAATTGGAGATTCAGGGAAATATTCTAATTTATTTAATTTGCGAAGTATGTTATTTTCCATGTATGATGGAGAAATAGATGATGAAAAACTTCTTGAAGGTGCAATGAAGGGAATGGCAAATGCAGTTGGAGATCCATATACAGTTTATATGGATAAAGAAGAATTTAATAAATTTATGGAATCAAGTCAAGGAAGCTTTTATGGAATAGGAGCTCAATTAGGAGTTAGAGATAATAATATAACTATAATAGCACCTGTTGAAGGTTCACCAGCAGAAAAAGCTGGACTTAAAGCTGGAGACATAATTTTAAAAGTTGATGATTATGAAGTAACAGATTTAAATACAGAGGCAGTTGTTTCAAGAGTTAGGGGTAATCAAGGAGAACCAGTTACACTAACTATTAAACGTGAAGGAATTGAAGAGCCATTTGAAGTAACCATAGTTAGAGCTGAAATTAAAACAGAATCAGTAAAAGGTGAAATTATTGAAGATGGAATTGGATATATTCAAATAAGTACTTTTAGCGATGAAGAAGTAAGTGATAAGTTTACTGAAAAATTAAATGAATTAAAAAATGAAGGAATGAAAAAACTAATATTAGATTTAAGAGGAAACCCAGGTGGATACTTAAATGAATGTGTTAAAATTGCTTCTAATTTTATTCCAAAAGGAGAAGTAGTAACTTATACAATTGATAAATATAATAAAAAGGTTGTTTCAAATTCAATTGGAGGAGATGCAATTGGAGTTCCACTAGTTGTACTTGTTGATGGTGGAAGTGCAAGTGCATCAGAGGTTGTTACAGGAGCATTAAGAGATCATGGAGCTGCTATAACAATAGGAACAACTACATTTGGAAAAGGAATAGTTCAACAATTAAAGGTATTGCCAAATGATATGGGAGGACTTAAAGTTACAACTTCTAAGTATTATACTCCAAATGGAGAAAATATTCATGGTACTGGAATAACACCAGATATTACAGTGGAAATTCCACAAGAAATATTAGAAAAGGATTATGATAGAAACATTGATCCACAATTTAAAAAGGCTCTAGAGGTAATTAGAGATAAGAATTAAGTAGGAGGCTCAGTATGGATTTAATAATTAATAGTTTAAAATCTGTATCAATAGCAATAATTGAGCCAATGCATTTACTTATGCTTTTTATATTTGGGATAATATTTTATTTTAAAAATATTAGAATTGTATCAATCCAAAAGATGACATTAGGAGAGGGGGTTAATACACCCCTTGAATTAACATTATCTCAAATTGTATTTGGCATACTAGCAGGTGCAGTTGGTACTGTTATATTAACGGTACTAGGAGTTTCATTTAATGAAACCTCAGGTATAGAATTTATATTTATGATATCAATACTATGTTTGTTTTATAAGAAAAAGTATATATCATATGCTTATTCAGCAGCAATTTTAGGTATGATAGGAATTATATTAAAAGTAGCAAGTAATATTACTGGAATAAGGTTATTAATAGATATAAATGTAGTATCATTAATAACACTTGTTGGAGTAATATATATACTTGAAGGAATATTGATAATGTTTGATGGAAGTAGAGGGGCAATACCTGTATTTACAAAAAAAGAAGATAAGATAATTGGAGGATTTTCCTTTAGTAGATATTGGCCTATTCCAATAGCTATATTAATGATTTTTACTAATAGTTCATCACCAGCAGATTCAATTTATTTAAATGCTAGTTCATGGTGGCCAATATTAAATAAAAGCCAAACATTAAGCTTAATAGCTTCTGCTATGGTAGCAACCATACCTATATACGGAATACTTGGATATGGAAATGTTACTTTTACTCAAGAAAAAAAGAAAAAGTCATTAAGAAGTGGCACAGTTATTTTAATTTATGGTATTTCAATTGTATTAATAGCTCAATTAGCAACGCTTAATATACTGGGACAAATAATATCGATTATTTATCTACCATTAGTTTATGAATTTATTATGAGATATGAAGCTAATGTAGAAAAAAAGGGTGAATATTTATACGTTAGTGATGATGAAGGAATAATGATTCTTGAAGTTACTCCAAATTCGCCAGCATATGAAGTTGGAGTTAAGCGTGGAGATAAAATTATAGAAGTAAATGGAGAAAAAATAAAATCAGAAGTTGATATATTTAATGCTATTAAAGAAAGTATATTTAAGATTTCTATTAAGATAAAGAATAATTCGGGACAAGTATTAGAATATAATATACAACCTAGAAATAAAATATTAGGGGTGCTTTTAGTACCTAAAATGGTTAAAAGAGAAGATATGATTGAAATAAATCAAGAAGATTTAAAAGATATAATTAATGAAATTAAGAATAAAAAATAGAGGAAAGTTTATACTTACCTCTATTTTTTGTTATAAAAGTTTTGAAAATGGTGAATATAAAAAGTAAAATATATTTAAGAAAATAAGAAAAATTTGGAGTTGATATATATGGGAAACTTTAAGATACATTCTAAATTTAAGCCAATGGGAGATCAACCTGTAGCTATAGAAAGTTTAGTATCAGGATTAAATAAAAATGAAAAGTTCCAAACACTATTAGGGGTAACAGGATCAGGTAAAACATATACAATGGCAAATATAATTGAAAAAGTACAAAAGCCAACTATAGTTTTAGCTCATAATAAAACACTAGCAGCACAGTTATGTTCGGAGTTTAAAGAATTCTTTCCAAATAACATAGTAGAATACTTTGTATCTTATTATGATTATTATCAGCCAGAAGCATATGTGCCTCAAACAGATACCTTTATTGAAAAAGATGCTTCTATAAATGATGAAATAGATAAATTAAGGCATTCTGCTACATCTGCATTATTTGAAAGAAGAGATGTAATAATAGTAGCTTCTGTATCATGTATATATGGGTTAGGTAATCCAGATGAGTATAAGAAATTAACTATTTCACTGAGAGTAGGAATGGAAAAAGAGAGAGATGAAATAATTAAAAAGCTTATAGAAATTCAATATGAAAGAAATGATATTGATTTTGCAAGAGGTACTTTTAGAGTTAGAGGTGATTCATTAGATATTATTCCAGCTTCATCTTCAACTAAGGGAATTAGAATAGAGTTCTTTGGAGATGAAATTGATAGAATAAGAGAATTTGATGTTTTAACAGGAAAGATATTGGGTGAAAGAGAGCATGTTGCAATTTTCCCAGCATCTCACTTTGCTGCATCACAAGAAACATTAAATAAAGCAATAAGAGAAATTGAAGATGAATTAGAGGAAAGATTAAGAGAATTAACATCACAAGATAAATTATTAGAAGCTCAAAGGCTAAGACAAAGAACAAATTATGATATAGAAATGATTAAGGAAATGGGATATTGTAGTGGAATTGAAAATTATTCAAGAGTTTTAGATGGAAGAGCACCTGGAACTCCGCCAAAAACATTATTAGATTACTTTCCAGATGATTATTTAATGTTTATAGATGAAAGTCATGTTACTTTACCACAGGTAAGAGCAATGTATGCAGGTGATAGATCAAGAAAAGATACATTAGTTGATTATGGATTTAGGCTTCCTTGTGCTTATGATAATAGACCACTTAAGTTCAATGAATTTGAAAGTAAAATTAATCAACTTATATTTGTTTCTGCAACGCCAGGTCAATATGAATTAGATCATTCAACTAATATAGCAGAACAAATAATAAGGCCTACAGGACTTTTAGATCCAATTGTTGAAATAAGGCCAGTTACAGGTCAGATAGATGATTTATATGCAGAAATAATTAAAACAACGGAAAGGGGATTTAGAACATTAGTTACAACGCTAACTAAAAAAATGGCTGAGGATTTAACAAAGTACTTAACTCAATTAGGAATTAAAACTACTTATATGCATTCTGATATAAAGACTATTGAAAGAATGGAGATAATAAGAAATTTAAGATTAGGTGAATTTGATGTACTTGTTGGAATAAACCTTTTAAGAGAAGGCCTAGATATTCCAGAAGTTGCTCTTGTTGCAATTTTAGATGCAGACAAGGAAGGATTTTTACGTTCTGAAACATCTATGGTCCAAACTATAGGAAGAGCTGCTAGAAATTCTGAAAGTAAAGTAATTATGTATGCAGATAAAATGACTGGGTCTATGGATAGAGCTATTAAAGAAACAAATAGAAGAAGAGAAATCCAAATGAACTACAATAAAGAACATGGAATTGTTCCTAAAACTATAATTAAAGGAATTAGAGATGTAATTGAAGCAACAAAGGTTGCAGAAGATTCCTCAGAATATAATGTAAATAATGATTCAATTTCATTAAGTGAAAAGGACAAGAAGAAGTTAATTAAGCAATATACTGAAGAAATGAAAGATGCAGCTAAAAATCTTCAATTTGAAAGAGCAGCTGAGCTTAGAGATATGATTAATGATTTAAAGGAAAAATAATTTCCTAGGAAATTGCATTAAGTATTTTTATGAAAGTCATTTAAAAATCTCATAATTAAAATAATTGTATATATGATATACTGTGTTTGAACTGTTTTGAAAACTTAATGAATAGATATAGTTTCAATATATCCATTCATCATAAATTTCATAGCAAATATATATTAACTGATTCCTATTTAGTGTAGGAATCAGTTTTTTTATCCCCCTATTAACCTTAAGGAATAAACTGAAAAAAATAATACGAAGAGTTAATCATAAGTATGTAGTTTTATTTTATTATATAGGATTATTTATTTGATAAAAAAACGGAATATAATACTAGTTTACTAGTAAAATTTTACATAAGGTTATTTTGACTGATGGTTATTATAAGGGGGGATTATGTTATGGGGAAAAAAATAAGGTAGCGTTAATGTTAGTAATAACGTTATTGTTTAATATTTTTTATACTTCAAATGTATTTGCAACATTTGAATATAAATATATTAAGTGTATTAAAAATTAATTCAATGATAACTGACATTAATTCAGTAGTTAACCTTAGTGCAAATGATCAGGTAGAATTAGATATAAAATATACCAATAGCAATAAAAATATACAAGCTGGAGATGAAGTTAATATTGATTTGCTATTAAATTTTAAAAATGTAAAAATAAATTATGAACCAGAGTATTTTACTTCAAATCCTGTGATTGATAGTCAGAATGTATATACTCTAACTCTGAATGATAAAGTAGTTGATTCGTCTGAAATTAATATTTCTATTATTGGCACAATTTTAGAAGTTGAAGAATTAGTAAATGATAGTATTGTCGTTAATATTGGACAAGAAAAAGTTAATATAGCAGTTAATATAGAATCTAGTACAGATAAGGTTTCTGGAAATATAGATGAAACACAAAATACTAATGAAGTTAAAGAAGATAGTGAAAAAATAGATGATATACAAAATTCAACTGAAGTTACTGATGAAGTATTAGGAATATCTGAAATCGATGAATGTGAAGAAATTACAAAAAGTTAAATTGAATTTGAAGCGATAAATGTTTTGGATGCAACTAAGAAATTGACAGAAGAATATAAGAGCAAAAATACTTTTAGATATGTAAAGGATGGTATTGAATATACTACACCAGCATTTGATTTTCATATTTTTTCAACAGAAGCTATTTTATCAGCTCATACTAATGGAAATATAGCAACTAAAGATTTAGATTCAGGGGGACAAGGATTTGGGGCTAGCCAGTCTTCATCATTAAAATTGAATGAGGAGCATTACTAATAAATAACAAAAGGAAAAAGGTTGAAAATTAATTAAATGTAATAATAAACTAAAGCCTGTAGAAAATAATTTCTACAGGCTTTAGTAATACTAATTTATAGAGACATAATTTTTTGATATAATTTATATAATTATTTGTTATAGAGGATGGAGAATTTATGAATGCAAGTAACAAAATATTAGTAGTTGAAGATGACTGGGATATAAATGCGCTGTTATGTAAGATACTAAGTCAAAATGGATATGATGTAAGAGGGGCATATTCGGGATCAGAAGCAAAGATGTGCATTGAGAAAAGTCAATATGATCTTATAATCTTAGATTTAATGTTACCAGGGATATGCGGAGAAGAGTTAATAAAGGAAATTAGAAAGAATTATTTAATGCCAATAATAGTGGAGTCAGCTAAGATAACTCCAGAAGATAAGATTGGAGTATTAAAAATGGGGGCTGATGATTTTATTAGTAAGCCATTTGATATAAATGAAGTTTTGGCTAGAGTAGAGGCACAATTAAGAAGGTATAAAGCATTTTCTAGTTCTAAAACAAATAGCAATAATAAATTAACTCATAAAAATTTAACTTTAGATATAGATAGTAGACAAGTACAGGTAAATGGAATAAACATAAATTTAACAGTTAGAGAATTTGATATATTAGAACTATTAATTAGTAATCCTAACAAAGTGTTTACAAGGGCAAATTTATTTGAGGCAGTTTGGAAAGATGAATTCATTGGAGATTATAATACTGTTAATGTACATATTAGTAATTTAAGAGCCAAGATATCTAAGATAGATAAGGAAAATGAATATATACAAACAGTATGGGGAATTGGATTTAAATTAAAGTCTGAATAGTTAATATTTGTAGGAAAGAAAATTACAATAGGAAATAATATATTTAAAAAATGTAATTATACAATTTAAATAGTGGTTGGTAGAAAATTTAATGAGTTCTACCAACCATTTTTTAATCTTATTTTTTATCTTTGAAACTTAATACTTTCTTAATATTTTCTTTAAGGTATCTTACAACTATGGATATACAATGTAAGTAAATTAAGAATTTAAATAAAAAAAGAAGTGATAGATAAATTAATACTTAGGGGGTAAATAAAAATGAAAAAAGTTGTATTGAAGACATATAACATTACTAAAAAATATGGTGAACAACTGGCTGTAGATAATGTTAATATGACTATTAAAAAAGGTGATATATATGGATTTATAGGTCAAAATGGTGCGGGTAAAACAACATTAATTAGACTTATTACAGGATTAATTCATAAAAGTGGTGGAGAAATAGAGCTTTTAGGGGCAAATGAGGAAAATGAGTTAAATAAGGCAAGAACAATGGTTGGAAGTTTAATTGAATCCCCTTCACTTTATACTAATATGACGGCAAGAGAAAACCTAGAAGTATCTAGATTAGTAAGGAATATACCAGGAAAGAAATGTATAGATGAAGTATTAGAATTAGTTGGATTAAAAGATGTTGAAAAGAAAAAAGTTAAGAACTTTTCTTTAGGAATGAGACAAAGATTAGGAATTGCAAATGCACTAATGGGAAATCCTAAATTGCTTATATTAGATGAACCTATAAATGGACTTGATCCAATGGGAATTGTTGAAATAAGAGAATTATTAAAGAAGATAAATAAAGAAAAAGATATGACAATATTGATATCAAGCCATATATTAAGTGAGCTATCAGAACTTGCAACAACTTATGGAATAATCTCAAATGGAAAATTAATTGAAGAAATTACAGCTAAGCAACTATCCGAAAAATGTAGACAATATATAGATTTAAAGGTTGATGATACAGCTAGGGCGGTAATTTTGTTAGAGAGAGAATTAGGAATAAGTGATTATGAGGTATTAGAAGATAGTAACATAAAGGTATTTTCTAATTTGGATAATGTTGGTGAAGTAAATTCGTTATTATCAAGATCCGGAATTATTGTTGAAAGTATAAGTGTTAAAGGTGAAAATTTGGAGGAATACTTTATGAATAAAGTTGGAGGTGTTTTAAATGCTTAAAGCAATACAAGCAGAATTATATAAGCTATTTAAAAATAGAACATTTAAAGTACTAATATGTGTTGCAGTTTTATTATCTACATTGACAGTAGTTATGTGTTCATCGGTTTTTGAGAAAATACTTAATGATAGTTTAGGAAATATGCCACAAGATCAAAAAGAGGTTCTTATGGAACAATTAACAAGTATGTCTGAAAGTGAAGCAATAGTAACACCAGGCCAACTAGGAATTCAGTTACAAGCTAAAGATATGATGAATCCAACTTCAATAGAAGTATACCATGCTTCATTTGGGTCAGGAGTTATAGAAATAATAATAGGTATATTAGTAGGAGCATTAATAGCAAAAGAATACTCACAAGGTACAATTAAAAATTTCTTAGCTTACGGTAAGAGGAGAGAAGAATTTTATCTAGCAAAATTTGTATCTATGGTTAT
The DNA here is from genome assembly GCF_053571985.1 of Clostridium sp. ETTB3. Lineage (NCBI taxonomy): Bacteria > Bacillati > Bacillota > Clostridia > Eubacteriales > Clostridiaceae > Clostridium > Clostridium sp. ETTB3. The sequence continues at coordinate 2,636,469 of NZ_CP199832.1, read as the reverse complement.
AGCAGTTACAATAATTTTAGCTGTTATGACAATCCTACCAACCATAGTAGTAACGCTAATGAATGGCTGGAGACAAGCTTTTGAAATTTCACAACTATTAGGAATGATAAAAACATTTGTTGCATCAGTTATTGCGGGTTCAGCAGTAGCAGCATTAGCTATGATTATAGCAACATTAGTAAAAAGTAATGGAGCTACAATAGGAATAACAGTAGCAATATTTATAGGGATTCCTACGTTAGCTGGATTTTTATACGGAATATATCCTTGGTTCGATAGAGTTTATGAGGTATTACCATTTTATAATTCAGCATTAGCAACTTCAATTAAAGCAGGAAATGGAGATTTGTTAAGATCAGTAATAATTTCATTAGTAACAATAGCAATTTCGTTATTTGTGGGAATAAAAATATTTAAGTCGCAAGATATCAAATAAGAAAGGTTAGTAGATTAAAAATGATTAATAGTAAATTAGAAAAGAACATTAAATTAGGCTTTGGGATAGTTATTTTTATTTTAGGAATTATATCATTTATTATATTACCTAATAAAGTAGGAATGCAGATTTCAGTTAGTGGTAAATTACAAAATTATATGCCAAAGATAATTGCTGTTATTATACCAATTGGGCTATATGGACTTGGTTTTTTACCCAATGGAAATGGTAAATCAGCAGAAATAAAAAGGAATATAATTTTATCATTATTAGCTATAGTTATTCAAATTTTTACATTAGTTTCAAATTTATAAGGATATTATAAAAAGGGGAATAAGTATAAGGGGAGAAATAGTATGTTAGAAATAAAGAACTTTTCAAAAGAATATTCAAAGGGCAAAAAAGCAGTTGATAATATATCTTTAACTGTAAATAGTGGGGAGATATTTGGATTTATAGGTCACAATGGTGCAGGAAAAACAACAACGATTAAATCTATAGTTGGAATATTAGAATTTAGTGAAGGGGATATATTAATAGATAGTAAATCTATTAAGAAAAATCCTATAGAATGTAAAAAAGTAATGGCATATATTCCAGATAATCCAGATCTTTATGAAGCTTTAACTGGAATACAATATTTAAGCTTTATTGCAGATATTTATAAAATAAGTAAAGAACAAAGAGAAAAATTAATTAAATATTATGGAGATAAGCTTGAGTTAACTAAATATTTAGGAGATTTAATTTCTTCATATTCCCATGGTATGAAACAAAAGTTAGCAGTAATATCAGCATTAATTCATAAACCAAAGTTATTAATATTAGATGAGCCATTTGTTGGATTAGATCCTAAGGCTTCTCATACACTTAAAGAAATAATGAGAGAACTTTGCAATGAAGGTAGTGCAATATTCTTTTCAACTCATGTATTAGAGGTAGCAGAAAAATTATGTGATAAGATTGCAATTATTAAAGATGGGAAAATAGTTGCAGAAGGGACTACTGAACAAGTTAAAGGTAATAATTCTTTAGAAGAAGTATTTATGGAGTTGATTGATAATGAGTAATTTATTTATTTTATTAAAAAATTCATTTATAAATAGCACAGGAATTAATTCTTTATCTAAAGGGGTTAGCACTTCTAATGAAAAGAAGAAGTTATTAATTACTACAGCTACATTATTATTAATAGCAGCAGTAATATGCTTTATGTCAACCACATATTCAATAGCGTTAGCTACAGTATTAAAACCAATGGGATATTTAGATTTAATATTAATAGTTGCTGTATTATTTTCATGTATTTTAAGCTTTATAACATCAATATATAAAGCGCAAGGAACATTATTTAGTTCAAAAGATTACGATTTATTAATGGCTTTACCTATAAGAAATAGTACAATATTAACTAGTAAAATATTAAGTTTAATGTCTATAAACTATATAGGAACAGCACTTGTAATAGTACCGGCTTCAATAGTATATTTTATCTATAATGGAAGTTTGTCATGGATTTTCTTCATTATATTAATAATAGGGTTAATATTTATACCAATGATTCCAATAATATCAGCTTCAATAATAGCTGTTGCTATAACATTTATATCATCAAGATTTAAGCATAAAAATATAGTAACTACAGTTGTTGGTATGATAGCATTTTTATTAATTATGATACTTTCAATGAATATGCAAAATTATATTAATGAATTTATTGCAAATAGTGACTCAATAGTAAAAGGACTATCTAGCATATATCTACCAGCAATGTATTTAAAAGAAGCTTTAGTAAATTATGATATATTTGCTTTAATAAAGTTTATACTAATATCAATAGTTCCATTTTTAATATTTATTTTGGTATTTAGTAAGACATTTAAAGTTATAAATGGGAAATTATCAGAAAGCTATAAAAAGGCAAATTATAAGGTGTCAAAGTTAGAAGCAAGCAGTGTAATAAAATCATTGATTACGCAAGAACTAAGAAGATACTTTGCAACACCTATTTATGTTATGAATACAGCGTTTGGGATGGTATTATTAGTTGCAGCATCCATTGCAACGTTATTTGTAAGTAAAGAAACGTTAGTGGAATTTTTGGGGTATCCTGAGATAGCTAATATGATTCCAGTTGAAATATTAGTTTTCTTAGTATTTACTATTGGACTATCTTGTACAACAAATTCATCAATATCATTAGAAGGAAATAGGTTATGGATATTAAAATCATTGCCAATAGAACCTAATGATATCTTTAAGGGTAAAATAATAACTAATTTAATAATAACAATTCCAGCATCAATTATAGCAAATGTATTTTTTTATATAGGATTAAAGTTTGATATAAAGTATTTAATATTTAACTTAGTAATTAGTATAGTATTTGCAATTGTATCAGCTATATTAGGAATAATAATTAATTTATATTTTCCAAAGATGGAGTGGACAAATCCAACAACAGTAGTAAAGCAAAGCGCAAGTGTAATGATTACTATTTTGGGAATATTGATATTAATATTAGTAGTTGTAGCAGTATCAGTTGTATTAGTTAAAGTATTCAATATTACAAATATGATGATTATTTTAAGTTCAGTATTAATTATATTTTTAATAGCTTTATTTGTTTCAATTAAGGTATTGAATAATATAGGTAGTGAAAAGTTTAATAGATTATAGAAGAGTTGCCTCTGTGGAATATTCATTTTTTAGAATATTCTATTGAGGTAATTTGCTTATATTTATATAGTGTTGGAAGGATTAAGCATAGAGTATATAATATACTTAAAGAATAAATTGAATTTTGATATTTATAAAATTAGATTTGAATTCATATGCAAATAGATTAAGAGGTTTAATTATAGATGAGTATATCTAGGGGTATATATAATGAATTGATATATAGAATAGGAGAAAATATGGGAATAACATGTATTTTAATACTAATAATTATTGTTTTAATAGCTGTTATTATAGGATATAAAAGAGAGTTTAGAAGAATAAGTAAGCAAATTAATAATAATTTAGATGAATATGCAAATATAAAAACAAAATCTGTAGACAAGGATATAGAGTATTTAGTTGAAAATATAAATTTGATTTTTGATTCTAAACAAAGAATTGTTGCAGAAAAGAATAAGAACGAAGAAGAATTAAGAGCTAGTATAGCTAATATGTCACATGATTTAAGAACACCATTAACATCAATAATGGGATATTTGCAAATGGAAAGATTAGAAGAAGTATCGGAAGAGGAAAAAAATGAGTATATAGATATTGTAGAAAATAGAACAAAATCATTACAACAGCTTATTAGTAGTTTTTACGATTTATCTAGAATAGAAGGAAATGAGTATAACTTTAATTATAAAAAGGTAAATTTAAAAAACATATTATGCGAAAATATAGCCGCATTTTACAATGATTTTATTAATAATAATATTAATCCGATTATTGAAGTAGATGAGAATATTAGAGATATTATATCAGATGAAGGAGCTATTACAAGAATTTTTACTAATTTAATAGGAAATATAATTAAACATGGTGAAAGTTATGTAAAAATTACTTTAAAACAAAAGGATGATGTAATAATAACAGAGTTTATTAACAAAACAACAGATTTAACGGAAGAAAATGTGGATAAATTATTTAAGAGATTCTATACTGTGGATAAATCAAGAAGTGATAGAAATACAGGATTAGGGTTGTATATAACTAAGGTCTTAGTAGAAAAATTGGGATATAGTATAAATGCCACTTTAAAAAATGAAGAATTAATAATACGAATTTTATGGAAATAAGATAAAAATAGTTATAATCAATGTAAGCAAATTTAATGAAAAATTATTTGCTTGTATTTTTTTATAAACAGATGATATACAAGAAATAAATATTATTGAGACTTTAAGTAAATATGTTGGATAATGCAAAGGTATAAAAACCAAATTATAATCGTATAAATATTAATCATGAAATTTATTGACAATAAATTTCAATAAACCTAAAATATAATAAAGAGAATATTTGTTCGGGATTAAAGAAAAGAAATTATGACAAAAATAAAATAATGAAGTATATCGAAGAGGGTAGAAAAATGAAAGATAAGATTATAGTAAAAGGTGCAAGAGTACATAATTTAAAAAATGTTTCTCTAGAAATTCCTAGAGATAAATTAATAGTATTTACTGGATTATCAGGTTCAGGTAAATCTTCTTTAGCATTTGATACATTATATGCAGAAGGGCAAAGAAGATATGTTGAGTCTTTATCAGCATATGCAAGACAATTTTTAGGGCAAATGAATAAGCCTGATGTAGATTATATTGAAGGTTTATCACCAGCAATATCAATAGATCAAAAAACAACTAGCAAAAATCCAAGGTCTACAGTTGGAACAATTACTGAAATTTATGATTATTTAAGATTATTATATGCAAGAATAGGAATTCCACATTGTCCTAAGTGTGGAAAGGTAATAAGCAAGCAGTCTGTGGATCAAATTGTGGATCAAGTAATGGCACTTGGGGATAAAACTAAAATTCAAATTTTAGCTCCAATAATTAGAGGGAAAAAAGGGACGCATGAAAAAGTTTTAGATAATATAAAGAAAAATGGATATGTAAGAGCTAGGGTTGATGGAGAAATATATGAGTTAGCTGAAGAGGATATAAAGCTTGAAAAGACTAAAAAGCATAATATTGAAGCTGTTATAGATAGACTTATTATAAAAGAAGGCATGGAAGGAAGATTAAGTGATTCATTAGAAGCGGCATTAAGATTAGCAGAAGGATTAGTAATTATAAACGTAATTGGCGATAAAGATATATTATTTAGTGAAAATTTTGCATGTGCTGATTGTGGAATTAGTATACAAGAATTTGAGCCGAGAATGTTTTCATTTAATGCCCCATATGGAAAATGTGATAAATGTGATGGCTTAGGAACTTTAATGGAAATAGATCCAAACTTAGTTATTCCAAATAAGAACCTAAGTGTTATGGAAGGTGCTATAGCAACATGGGGAGAAGGGAGGTTAAAGGAAGATTCATGGACGTATGCAATATTACAAGCCTTAAGCAAAGAATATGATTTGGATTTAAATAAGCCAATAAAGGAGTTATCTAAAGAACATTTATATTTATTATTATATGGAACTGATGGGCATAAATTATCAATAACATATACTAAGGATGGAGTAAAAGGATTATATTCTTATTCATATGATGGAGAAATTAATTCATTAATAAAAAGATATAAGGAAACTAATTCAGATGTTATAAAGAATGAAATAGAACAATACATGAGCAATAAGGCATGTCCAAAATGTAAAGGAGCAAGACTTAATAATGAAGTTTTAGCAGTTACAGTTGGTGGTAAAAATATATATGAATTTACTAAGATGCCAATTAAGGAAGAACTTGAGTTTATAAGTTCAATTACACTATCTGAAAAAGAAAGAATTATAAGTGGTCAAATAGTAAAGGAAATAAGAAGTAGGTTAGAATTCTTAGTTAATGTTGGATTAGATTATTTAAATCTTTCAAGAAGTTCAGGAACTCTTTCTGGTGGAGAAGCACAAAGAATAAGACTTGCAACACAAATTGGATCAGCATTGATGGGAGTGTTATATATATTAGATGAGCCAAGTATTGGATTACATCAAAGAGATAATGATAAGTTGATTCAAACATTAAAAAACTTAAGGGAGGTAGGAAATACTGTTATAGTTGTTGAACATGATGAAGATACTATGAGGGAAGCTGATTATATAGTAGATATAGGGCCAAGGGCAGGAGAACATGGTGGTCAAATAATTGCAGCAGGACCAGTTAATGAAATTATGGCATGTAAGGAATCAATTACAGGTCAATACTTAACAGGAGAAAAATCAATTAAAGTTCCTGAAGAAAGAAGAAAAGGTAATGGAAACTTTATTACTGTAACTGGGGCCAAAGAAAATAATCTTAAAAGCTTAAATGTTAAATTTCCTTTGGGAGTATTAACAATGGTTACAGGTGTTTCAGGCTCAGGTAAAAGTACTTTAGTAAATGAAATATTATATAAAGGTTTAAATAAGATAGTAAATAAAAGTAAAAATCCAACAGGAACTTATAAAGAAATAACAGGATATGAAAATATAGATAAAATTATAGATATTGATCAAAGCCCTATAGGAAGAACACCACGTTCCAACCCAGCAACATATACAGGTACATTTGATATAATAAGAGAATTATTTTCACAAACACCAGAAGCTAAAATGAGAGGATATAAGCCAGGAAGATTTAGTTTTAATGTAAAAGGTGGAAGATGTGAAGCTTGTTCAGGAGATGGAATTATAAAAATAGAAATGCAGTTCTTATCTGATGTATATGTTCCTTGTGAAGTTTGTAAAGGAAAAAGATACAATAGGGAAACTCTTGAAGTTAAGTATAAGGGAAAAAATATAGATGATGTTTTAAATATGACTGTTGAAGAAGCTTTAGAGTTTTTTGAAAATATTCCAAGAATAAAAAATAAGATTCAAACATTAAAGGATGTAGGATTAGGATATATTAGATTAGGTCAACCATCAACTCAATTATCAGGTGGAGAAGCTCAAAGAATTAAACTTGCATTTGAATTATCAAAAAGAAGTACAGGAAAGACATTATATATTTTAGATGAACCAACAACAGGACTTCATGTAGATGATGTAAATAGATTAGTTGAAATATTACAAAGACTAGTTGATGCAGGAAATACTGTTATTGTTATAGAACATAATTTAGATATGATAAAATGTGCAGATTATATAATAGATTTAGGACCAGAAGGTGGAGATAAAGGTGGTACTTTAGTAGCACAAGGAACACCAGAAAAAATTGTCGAAAATAATAACTCTTATACTGGTAGATATCTTAAGAAGTTATTAAGATAAATTAAGATGGCTTGTTATTTTTTACAATAAGATTTAATATATAATGGTAAATATTCATTAGTTTGAGGTGAAGGTATGAGTTTTGGAAAGTTATTTACTTTTGTATTTGGTATAATTTTTATAATTTTATTATATGTAATTATATATTATGCATTAAAAATAATGTATAAAGATGTTAAGACAGGTGGTAAGGCTAAAAATAATAACTCAGGAATAAGATATGGAATTGAAGTTATTCAAACAGGTGTTAATTCTACACTGGAGCAGGGCGCGGTAGTTCCTATAAGGGGAATTATTACATTAGGAAGAAAAGCAGAAAATACAATAGTATTAACAGAGCCTTTTGTATCAGGTAATCATGCAAGGATATATGCTAAAAATAATAATTTATATGTTGAAGATTTAAATAGTACAAATGGTGTATATGTAAATAATGAAAGAATTGAAGAAAAATATAAGCTTATTGCTGATGATGAAGTAAAAATAGGAAGTGCAATTTTTAAGGTTTTAAAATCAGGTAAGTAAAACTCTAAATTTATGATTTAGATAGTTGAACTTATATCTTAGACATTAAGAAAAGATGTTTTAGTAATAATTTAGAGGTGAGGATATGAAAGCAAAAAAGCGAGAAAAAAGATTACTAAATTTAGTATATCTGCTATGCTTACTACTTTTCACAGCATTAGGCTTTTTACAACAGCCTTTTGATAAATTTGCATTAATAATGGGAGTAGTCTTATGTGTATTAATAGGCTATTCCCACTTTATAGTTAGAAGATTTTATCCAGATGGAGATAAATTTATTTTAATTTTTGCAAGTGTGTTAGCAGTAGTAGGAGTAGCAATGTTATATAGAATAAATCCAAATACAGCTATTAAACAGCTTATATGGATAGCACTTGGGATAATTGGTTATATATTAATAGTTGTAATATTGCCGGATTTAAAAAGTTTTGCAAAATATAAAAATGTATATATGATAATAACATTGGTATTAATGCCATTAGCTTTAATATTTGGTACAGAACAGTTTGGTGCAAAAAACTGGATATTAATAGGGCCAATTTCTTTTCAGCCATCAGAATTTGCTAAAATAGCATTAGTTTTATATTTAGCAGCAGCATTGGCTACATATGAATCTAAAAAAAGTTTCAAGGAAGAAGTTAAACAATTATTTCAACCAGCATTAGTTGCAGGTTTTTCAATGGGATGTATGGTATTACAAAGAGATTTAGGGAGTGCATTAATATTCTTTGGGATATCAATAACTTTACTTTATGTTGCAACATCAAAGAAAAAGTATGTTTTTACAGCTTTAGGATTAGCAGCAATAGGTTCTGTTGCAGGTTATACAATGTTTGGTCATGTAAGGGAAAGAGTTATGATTTGGCGTGATCCATGGAAATATGCATTAGGATCATCATATCAAATAGTTGAAGGAATGTATTCTATTGCAGCTGGAGGACTTTTTGGGGTTGGATTAGGTCAAGGACACTTTCAAAACTTACCTGTAAAAGAAAGTGATATGATTTATGCAATTATATGTGAAGAATTTGGAATAATTTTTGCAATTGGATTAATGATAATATACTTCTTATTATTTTATAGGGGTATAAGAGCTGCCTTTGTAACAAAGGATAGTTATTCACAATTAATAGCTGTAGGATTTAGTACAATGATAGCATGTCAAACATTAGTTATAATAGGAGGAATATTTTCAGTTATTCCATTAACAGGTATAACATTGCCTATTATAAGTTATGGTGGTTCATCAGTATTGACTATATTCTTTGCATTAGGAATATTACAAAAAATATCGGAGGAGGCATAGGATATGAATGATTTAGCAAAAAGTGTTAAGAATGTAATGACTGTTTTTTTAGTACTATTTATAGCATTGATATCCTATATTGCATATTTTCAGCTAATTAAAAGCCCTAAAATTAATGAAATGGCAAGTAATACAAGGGTTATAGCTAAAAAGAATGAAGTTTTAAGAGGAACTATTTATGATAGAAATGAAACAGCATTAACTACAAGTGAAAGATTAAATGAAACTTCACAAAAAAGGGATTATTTATATGATGGACTATATGTTCATGTATTAGGATATACAAGTGCTGTATATGGAAAAACTGGTTTAGAAGAAGAATATGATAGTGAGTTAACAACTTATAATGCAATTGGAAATAACTTTAGAAAATTTTTAGATTCTATTGATGTTAAGGGATTAATAGAAGATATAAAAAATGATAAAAAAAGCACAGGAAGTTTTAATTTTGCTTCTAATTTTAAAACATTTAAGGATAAAATAAATTTTAATTTATTAGAAGAAGAAGAAAATAAAGTAGGTAATGGTGTTATAACTACTTTAGATACTACACTTCAACAAGTTGCATCCGATGCATTAGGAAGTAATAAGGGAGCTGTAGTTGCTTTAAATCCTAAAACAGGAGAAATATTAGCAATGGTATCAAATCCAATATTTAATCCTAATAATTTAGCTGAAGAAATGAAAGCTGCTAATAGTGGAAGTGCAGATAACTCACCATTAATAAACAGAGCAATTAATGGACTTTATCCGCCAGGGTCTGTATTTAAAACTGTTACATTAACAAGTGCATTAGAAAATATGCCATCAGTAGCTAATAGAACTTTTCAGGATGATGGAAAAATTAAATTTCCAGATGGCAGAAGTTTAAGTAATTTTGGAAATAATGTTTATGGATCATTAAGTTTAAAGCAATCATATAAGGTATCAAGTAATGTTGTATTTGGGACATTAGCAATGGAATTAGGAAATAATAAATTAAAATCTACAGCTGAAGATTTTGGATTTAATTCTGTAATAACAGGACCAGGTGTTTCTATAACAGCAAGTAGATTTCCAACGTTAGATAGTTCTGAAGTTGGGAATATAGCACAAAGTGGTATAGGACAAAGTAGTATTTTATCAACGCCTATGCAAATGGCATTAGTTGCAGCAACAGTAGCTAATGATGGTATAATGATGCAACCAAAGCTTGTAAATACAATAGTTGATAAAGATAAGAATGTTATTAAATCTATAGATAACAAAGAATTAAAGAAAGTTATGTCTAGTGATATAGCACAAACAGTTCAAGATTATATGTTAAATGTAGTAAATAGCAATTTAAGTAAATGGCCAGCATTTAAAGGAACTAATGCTGGAGGAAAAACTGGAACAGCTGATTATACTTTACCAGATGGAAGTGAAGCAACTCCACATAGTTGGTTTATATCAGTAGCTCCAATGAATGATCCTAAAATAGCAGTTGCAGTAATTGTTGAAAATGGAGGAACAGGTTCAGGAAAGGCTGCAACAGTTGCAAGTAAAGTAGTAAGACAATGGGTCTTAGGTGATTAAATTTTAAATAAATCCTTCAATAAAGGAAATTTCTATAATAGGAGTTAAGGGGGAAGTAAGCATATTTAGTAAGTAACTAAAAAGATAATTTGCTTATTACCTTTTAACTCTTATTTATTAATATAATTAAAACTAAAGAAAGGAGTGTGCAAATAATGTTTGATTTTGAATATCATATAAAGAATTTACCAGATAAGCCTGGTGTATATTTAATGAAAAATTCTTTGGGTGAAGTAATTTATGTTGGAAAAGCAAAGGTTTTAAAAAATAGAGTAAAAAGTTATTTTCAAAAATCTAAAAACCATTCAGAAAAAGTAAAAGTAATGGTAAAAAATATTGCTGAATTTGAGTATATTGTTACAGATTCTGAAATGGAAGCATTAATTTTAGAATGTAATTTAATAAAAAAGTACAGTCCTAAGTATAATATTTTGTTAAAGGATGATAAATTTTATCCTTTTATAAAGATAACTGTAAATGATGATTATCCAAGAGTATTTGTTACGAGAAGATTTGCAAAGGATGGAAGTAAATATTTTGGGCCATATACAAATGGAAGTGCCGTTTATGAAACACTTGATTTAATATATAAGATATTTCCTTTGAGAAATTGTAAATTAGTAATAAAAGAAAATTGTGAAAAGGTTAGACCCTGTTTAAATTATCATATAAAAAAGTGCCTTGGGCCATGTGGAGGGCATATTAGTAAAGAAGAATATGGGAAAATGATTAATGATATAATAGATATTTTAAGTGGAAAAGAAACATATATTACTAAAATGCTTAAATCTGATATGGAAAAGGCTGCGGAAGAACTAGAATTTGAAAAAGCTGCATCATTGAGAGACAAAATATTATCTATAAATGCAATAGCAGAAAAACAAAAGATATTTAAAACCATGGAAGGTGATGAAGATTTCATCAATATAGAACAAGATGAAAAAGATAGTTGTATTCAAGTATTTTTCTCAAGGGATGGAAAGGTAATTGGAAGAGAGCATTTTATATTTGAAAACACAGCAAATGAAAGCATTGGTGAAATAATAGAAGATTTTATAGGATCATTTTATGGAGGAACAGCTAAAATTCCTAAAACAATATATGTTCCACAAATTGATAATTTTGACTTAATGGAAGAATATTTAACAATAAAAAGAGGGGCAAAAGTGTGGATTAAGGTGCCTCAAAAGGGGCAAAAAAAAGAAATGCTTGAAATGGTTAAAAACAATGCAAGAATTACTTTAGAAAAGTTTAAAGATAAATATTTAAAGGATAAAGAAATCAACAGAATTTCATTATTAGAGCTTCAAGACTTGTTAGAATTAGAAGAATGTCCACAAAGAATAGAAGCTTATGATATTTCCAATATACAAGGGGTTGATTCTGTTGGAACAATGATTGTATTTGAAGAAGGAAGAGCTAAAAATAGTGATTATAGGAGATTTAAAATAAAAACTGTTAAGGGTGCAAATGATTATGATAGTATGCGTGAAATATTGACTAGAAGATTTAATCATGGATTAGATGAAATTAAGGCAATTCAGCAAAGAGATTTAAAGTTATCAGCAGGTAAGTTTTCAACGTTTCCTGATTTAATAATGATGGATGGTGGAAAAGGACAGGTTAATGTTGCATTAGAAGTCTTACAATCTTTAAATATAGATATTCCTGTTTGCGGATTAGTTAAAGATGATAAACACCAAACAAGAGGAATTATATATAATAATAATGAACTTATTATTAATAAAAGCTCAAATTTAATGCAATTAATTAGAAGAATACAAGATGAAGTTCATAGATTTGCTATAACTTATCATAGAAGCTTAAGAGATAAGAGAACATTACATTCTGTTTTAGATGATATACCTTATGTTGGTGAAAAGAGAAGAAGGGCATTATTGATGAAATTTGGAAGTGTTGATAATATAAAGAAAGCATCAATGCAAGAGTTATTAGAAACACAATCAATTGATAAAAAATCAGCAGAAAGTATTTATAATTATTTTAATGGTAATAATTAAGAATAAATCACTTGTTTAATAGTATAAATTAATTTATACTATTAAATTGTAAATATTTTATAATTTTAAGGAGCTTATCATGAATAAATACAACAAATTTGTAGGATTATTTAATGAATTTTACGATATAAATGATATTAAAATAGATGAAAAATTAAGTGAATATGTTAATTTTAAAGTTGGAGGACCAGCAGATATATTATTAATTCCAAATTCAAAGGAGCAAGTAATTAAAAGTATTAAAATTTGCAAGGAAAATAATATTCCTTTTTACTTAATTGGAAATGGTTCTAATATATTAGTTAGAGATGGTGGTTTTAGAGGAGTTGTACTTTCATTAAAGAATGTTAAAAACATTTATGTTGATGGAGAAAAGATAGAAGCTGAATGTGGAGTTATGTTAAAAGAAGTTTCAGATAAGGCTATAGAAAATTCATTAACTGGTTTTGAATTTGCATGTGGAATTCCAGGAACTATAGGTGGAGCTGTATTTATGAATGCTGGAGCTTATGATGGAGAAATATCAAAAGTAATTGAAAGTGCTGAAGTTATAGATGAAAATTGCAATATCATAAGACTTTCAAGAGAAGAATTAGATTTTGGATATAGATCATCATTAGTAATGAAAAAAGGATATACAGTATTATCAGCTGTATTTAAATTAGAAAAGGGTCAAGTAAAGACAATAAAGGAATTAATAGAAGATTTAACTAACAAAAGGGAATCAAAGCAACCACTTGAATATCCATCAGCAGGAAGTACGTTTAAGAGACCAACTGGATATTTTGCAGGAAAGCTTATTCAAGATGCTGGATTAAAGGGATATTCAATAGGTGGAGCAGCTGTTTCAGAAAAGCATTCTGGATTTGTAATAAATAAGGGAAATGCAACAGCTAAGGATATAACTGATTTAATAAAACATATACAAGATGAAGTTAAAAAGCAATTTGGAGTTGATCTTCATCCTGAAGTTAGAATTATTGGAGAAGAATAAAAAGTATTAGGGGAATACACAATATAAGTTTTTATAAATGTGTATTCCTATTTTTTAACTTGAAATATAAGATGTGTTTATTATTATATGACCTTGGTATATAATAACAATGAGTGCTTATAAAAAGGTATAATATATAAGTTGAATATTATTAAAATTGATAGTTTGGAGGTATTATATGAGATTTATTATAGTTACAGGATTATCAGGTGCTGGTAAATCAGAAGCAACTAAAAGTTTAGAGGATATGGGATATTTTTGCGTAGATAACCTTCCACCAACATTAATAACAAAATTTGCAGATGTATGTTTGCAAAGTGATGGAAAGATAAATAAGGTTGCATTAGTAATTGATATAAGAGGTGGGGTATTCTTTAATGATTTATTCCAAAGTTTAAAAGAATTAGAAAAGCAACAATTTAAGTATGAAATATTATTTTTAGATGCTTCTGATGAAGTATTAGTAAAAAGATTTAAAGAAAAAAGAAGAAGTCATCCGTTATCAGGTGGTGGAAGAGTTATAACTGGCATTGAGCTTGAAAGAAATAAATTAAGGGAAGTTAAAGATAAATCAGATATAATTATAGATACATCGAAGTATAAAATTGGTGATTTAAGAGAAGAAATGACTAAATATTTTGGAGATGAAAAAATTCCAGAAAAGCAAATGTCAATTACAGTATTGAGTTTTGGATTTAAATATGGAATACCTGTTGATTCAGATTTAGTTTTTGATGTTAGATTTATACCAAATCCATTTTACATACCAGAATTAAAGCCATTTTCAGGATTAGATGCACCTGTTAGGGATTATGTACTTGGGCAAGATGAAACTAAAGAGTTTTTAGGTAAACTAACTGATATGCTAGAATTCTTAATTCCAAACTATAAAAAGGAAGGAAAAAGACAACTTATTATTGCAATAGGATGTACTGGAGGAAGACATAGATCAGTTGCAATAGCAAATGAAATATATCAAAACTTACATGAAAAAAATTATGATGTTTATATAGAACATAGAGATATTAAAGAGGATGTTCATAAAGGGGATAAAAAACTATGATAATGGATTTTTTCATGAAGCCTGGAACCAAAATTAAAAGGTGGATATTTCTAGGGGGCATTGGTATGATTTTATCAGTAATAGGTATAGTTGAGATTTTTTCAAACCATGAGCATAATTTATCAATTAAGTTATTATACTTATTTTTAACTTTTATAGGATTGGTAATGATTTATATATCAGTATCTGAATTTATAAAATCTTTTATTTCGTTAATAAATAATGAAAAGATAAAAATAACTATTAATGATAAAAGTATTGAAGATTTAGTTGAGGAAAAAAGAGTTCATGTAGGTGGTCCTAAAATTGTTGTTATTGGCGGGGGGACTGGTTTATCTACAATGTTAAGAGGACTTAAGTTATATACTAATAATATAACAGCAATAGTAACAGTTGGAGATGATGGAGGAGGTTCAGGAAAGCTTAGAGCAGACCTTGGAATGCTTCCTCCAGGTGACATACGTAACTGTATTTTGGCATTAGCTGATACAGAGCCTATAATGGAAGATTTACTTCAATATAGATTTACAGAAGGTTCTTTAAAGGGACAAAGCTTTGGTAATTTATTTTTAGCTGCTATGGATGGAATAAGTGATAGTTTTGAATCAGCAGTTCAAAAGATGAGCTCAGTACTTGCTGTAACAGGAAAGGTATTACCTGTTACTCTTGATGATATGAAGCTTATAGCAGAGCTTGAAAATGGAAATATAGTAGAGGGTGAATCTATAATTCCAGATAAAGTAGTTAAGCAAAAAAGTAAAATAAAAGAGCTTAGAATAAATCCTAAAAAGGCACTGCCACTATTAGATGCATTAATGGCAATTAACGAAGCTGATGCAATAGTAATGGGGCCAGGAAGTCTTTATACTAGCATAATACCTAATCTTTTAGTTGAGGATATTGTTGAATGTATAAATAAAAGTGATGCAATTAAGATTTATATTTCTAATGTAATGACTCAACCAGGAGAAACAGATAATTTTGCAGTATCTGATCATATAAAAACATTAATGAAGTATAGCGGTAAAAATAGTATTGAATATGTCATTGCAAATAATGGGACGATTCCTAATGAAATAAAAGAAAGATATTTAAAAGAAGGTTCCGAATTAGTTGAATTAGATTATGAAAATATAAAAGGGTTAGGTGTTGAGATTGTGGAAACAGATTTAGTTAAAATAACTAAGGGATATGTAAAGCATGATTCAGAACATTTAGCGCAAGTTTTAATGACAACTATACTTGATAAAAAGTTATTATATGATAAAAAAAGGATTATGGAATATATGTATGTTTCCCAAAAAATAAAGAAAAATTAAATTTAAGGGTTAGTATAAGTAAGCTAAGTTTAGTTAATGGACAAGAGTTTGCTATACTAACTTTTTATATATTTTAAAATGTTAGTATAAGTTTAATTGTAAGTAAGGCAATAATATAAAATATCAAATTTAACAATAAATATTTAATTTATTTAGCAAATATTATTAAAAAAACTATAATTAGCATTAACAATTTTCCAATATTATAGTATGATACATACGGCACAGTTTATGATATAATAATAGATATATTTATAGTTAGTTAGGAGAAAAAATTTATGTCGTTTTCAGCGAAAGTAAAAGGAGAAATATGCAGATATACAGATATATCTAAGGAGGAAGCATTAGCAGAGCTTTCAGCAATAATGAAAGGTAGTGGAACAATAGGATTTAGTGGAAAAGGTCTTAGCTTTAGAATTACAACAGAAAATCCAGCTTCAGCAAGACATATATTCACTATACTAAAGGAACACTTTGATATACATTCTAAATTAATGGTTAAGAAGAGCAATTCATTAAAGAAGAATAATATTTATATGGTTTTAATAGATGAAGAGATGGGGGTTAGGGATTTACTTCAGGAAACAGGAATTTTCAAAGAAATAGATGGAGTACTAACTATTGATTATAAAATTGACCCGGAAATGGTAAAGACTGAGGAGTATAAGAAGGCCTATATAAGGGGAGCTTTTATTGGTGGTGGAAGTGTAACTAATCCTGAAAAGACATATCATTTAGAGTTTGTAACTCATAGTGAAGAATATGCAATTGATTTATGTAAGCTAATTAATTCTTTTGGATTAAATTCTAAGGTTATTCAAAGAAAAAATAGTTTTATAATATATATCAAAGAAGGTGAACAAATAGTTGACCTTTTAAATATAGTAGGAGCTCATACTTCATTACTTGAATTAGAAAATATAAGAATAATGAAGGAAATGAGAAATAATGTAAATAGACTTGTTAATTGTGAAACGGCTAATTTAAGTAAAACAGTTAATGCTGCAGTTAGACAGGTTGAAAGTATAAAACTTATTCAAAGTAGTATAGGACTTCAAAGGTTGCCTAAAAATCTTCAAGAAGTTGCAGAGCTTAGATTAAGTTATCCTGATGAATCACTTAAGGAATTAGGAGAAATGCTAGATCCTCCAGTAGGTAAATCAGGAATAAATCATAGATTAAGAAAAATAGAAAAAATAGCTGAAGAAATAAGAAGCGGAAACTATTAGTTAGTTAGGAGTTAGTAGTGAGTAGTTAGGAGTTAAGGAGAAAATTCAGTTTAAGAAGTATTCAGTTTCAAGTTTCAAGTGGCAACTGACAAGTGAGAAGTTGCAAGTTGCAAGTTAAGGAAAAATTTCATCTAAGCTGAATTTTAGAAAATATAATTTAAAGAAATTCCTTACGGAATTTCATCCACAACTACTAACTCTAAACTCCAAACTAATTTAAACGGGGGTGTTTTATTGGAAAAGAAAAAGTTCTGTCATCTTCATTTACATACTGAATATAGCTTGCTTGATAGTTCGGCTAAGATTAAAAAGGTTATTAGTAGGGCAAAAGAGCTTGGAATGGAAAGCATAGCTATTACTGATCATGGTGTTATGTATGGTTGTGTTGCATTTTACAAAGAGGCTATAGCACAGGGAATTAAGCCTATACTTGGATGTGAAGTATATGTAGCTGGAAAGTCAATGAATATTAAAATTAATGATAAGGATAATGGTACATATCACTTAGTATTATTGGTAAAAAATGAAGTTGGTTATGAAAATCTAATGAAAATAGTATCAGCAGCATCAATTCATGGATTTTACTATAAGCCGAGAGTCGACCATGATTTCTTAAGAAAGCATAGTGAAGGCTTAATTGCATTAAGTGCTTGTCTTGGTGGAGAAGTACAAAAAAATTTATTAAATGATGACTATGAAAAGTCAAAAGAAGTTGCCTTAATGTATAAGGATATTTTTAAAGATGGTTTTTATTTAGAAATACAAGACCATGGAATGGAGGAGCAAAGAAAGGTTACAGAGGGTAATATTAAATTATCTAGAGAAACTGGAATTCCTTTAATTGCAACTAATGATGTCCATTATATTAATCAAGAGGATTCAAAGGCACATGATATTTTAATGTGTATTCAAACAGGTAAGACTGTGGAAGATCAAAATAGAAGAAGATATCCTTCAAATCAGTTTTATTTAAAGTCTCCAGAGGAAATGTGGGATATGTTCTCTTATGTTCCTGAAGCATTGGAGAATACAATTAAGATTGCTGATGAATGTAATTTTGATTATGAGTTCCATGTTTCTAAGTTACCTAACTTCCCAGTTCCACAGGAATATAAAACTCACTTTGATTATCTTGAAGAGGTGTGTTTTGAAGGGCTAGTTGAAAGATATGATGTATTTGAGCAATTTAAGGATAAATTAATTAAAGTTCAAGATATAAAGAATTTTGCAGAAACTAATGAGGAAGCAAAGGAATATGTTGATAGATTAAGCTATGAGCTTAGTGTAATTAATCAAATGGGATATGTTGATTATTTCTTGATTACTTGGGATTTTATTAAATATTCAAATGATCATGGTATACCAACTGGTCCAGGAAGAGGATGCTTTCTACCAGGGACAGAAATACTTTTAAGTAATGGTTCAATCAAAAGTATAGAAGATATTAAGATAGGTGATGAAGTTATCACTGCTTATGGTAATTTGCAGTTAGTTGAAAATTTATTAAGATATGATATTAAAGAAAAAATAATAACTATTGAAAGTGCTAATGAAAAAGTTAAGTTAACAAGTGATCATAAAATGTTAGCTATAAAGGCTTCTCAATGTACTAAAGAATGGCAAGATAGAAGTAATCTACCTGTAATATACAAAAAAGGGTGCTCTTTTGAGGAAGGGTGCATTAATAAACCATATGAAGAATATAAGGCTGAATGGATAGAGGCTAATAAGTTAGAAAAAAACGATTTTATACTTTATCCTAGAACAAAAGAGGCTGTAAGTGATATTACATATGATTTATTAGAATATTGTAAGCAAGAAGAACATTTAAGATATGATGAGAATCATATTTGGTACGAAATAGGAAGTAATAATCTTCAAACTAATAAAATAAATAGGTTTATAAAATTAGATGAAGATTTATGTAAATTATATGGATACTTTATATCAGAAGGTTGGACTACTATTAATGAAGATATAAGAGAATATAAATTTGGTTTTGGATTTAATAAAAAAGAAACTGAATATATAGATGATGCAGTTAACTTAGTTAATAAAATATTTGCATTACAAGTAAGGATTGCTGAACATAAAACAAAAGAAGATACATATGTTGAATTTAACTCAAAGGTAATTTCAGAGTTTTTAAGGCAACAATGCAATAAGGGAGCTAATAATAAAAGAATACCTTATGATGTTATAAAAAATACTAGAGATTATAACTTAAAGTTGTTAGTTGCTAATATGTTTAGAGGTGATGGAAGTTATAGTGATATTAATTGTGAGGAAGCATCATTTAGAATTAAATATACTACAACATCAATTGAATTAACTAGACAACTTAGAATGATTCTTGCTAGATTAGGTTACTGGTCTACTTTTAAGACGAGATTTAAAGAGCAGGAGCAAATGAATGATGAGTATTCTGTTTGTATATCTGGAAAGCAGCTTTTAAGATGGAATGATGATTTTGAAAATTATAAAATTCCAGTGAGAGAGCAAAAGTTTTATAGAAATGATAGTTTTTATATGGATGATGATTATTTCTATATAAAAATTAAGAATAAAACAGAAGAAGAGTATACTGGAAAAGTATATGATTTATCTGTGCCAGGGGATACGTCATATGTTGCAAATTCAATGGCTGTTCATAATAGTGCGGCAGGTTCAATTGTTGCATATACTCTAGGAATAACAAAAATAAATCCGATAAAGTATAGCTTACTTTTTGAGAGATTTTTAAATCCTGAAAGAGTAAGTATGCCTGATATAGATTCGGATTTTTGTTATGAAAGAAGACAGGAAGTAATTGATTATGTTGTTGATAAATATGGAGTTAATAATGTATCTCAGATAATTACCTTTGGTACAATGGCTGCTAGGTTGTGTTTAAGAGACGTAGGAAGAGCTATGAACTATTCATATGCAGAAGTAGACAGGATAGCTAAAATGATTCCTACAATGCTTGGAATAACAATAGAAAAGGCATTAGATTTAAATCCGGAGCTTAAAGCAGCATATGAAAATGAAGATAGATTAAAAACATTAATAGATGTTAGTAAAACTCTAGAAGGGTTACCAAGGCATTCATCAACTCATGCGGCTGGTGTAGTTATAGCATCAAAGCCATTAGTTGAATATGTGCCACTTCAAAGAAATGAAGATATGATAGTAACCCAATTTGATATGACAACATTAGAGGAGCTTGGTCTTTTAAAGATGGATTTCCTTGGATTAAGAACTTTAACAGTTATGAGTGATACTGTTAAGATGATTAAAGAAAATAGAGGAATAGACATCGATTTAGATAAAATAGATTTTGAAGATAAAAATGTTTATAACATGATTGGTGAAGGAAAAACAGCTGGTGTATTCCAATTAGAATCCCCAGGAATGACATCATTCATGAAGGAGCTTAAACCCGACTGTTTGGAAGATATTATAGCTGGAATATCCTTATATAGACCGGGACCAATGTCAGAAATCCCAAGGTATATAGAGGGTAAGAGAAATAAAGATAGTGTGCATTATGAGACGCCAGAACTTGAAAATATACTGGATGTTACATATGGAGTAATGGTATATCAAGAGCAAGTTATGCAAATAGTTAGAGATCTAGGGGGATACTCCTTAGGTAGAAGTGATATGGTTAGAAGAGCCATGTCAAAGAAAAAGCACAGTGTTATGGAACAAGAAAGAAAAAACTTTATATATGGAATAGTAGATAAAGATGGTAATGTAGAAGTGCCAGGTTGTTTGAGAAATGGTATAAGCGAAAAGGCAGCAAATGAAATTTTCGATCAGATGATGGACTTTGCTTCGTATGCATTCAACAAATCTCATGCAGCAGCCTATGCAGTAATAGGCTATCAGACAGCATACTTAATGCATTACTATCCAGTAGAAACTATAGCAGCAATGGTTAATTCTGTTATGGGTATAAGTGAAAAAGTAGCACATTACACTAAGTTTGCAGAAAGCTTAGGAATACAAGTGTTACCACCCAATATAAATGAAAGCTATTCAAAGTTTACGGTTAAAGGAAATAGTATAAGGTTTGGTTTGGCAGCAATAAAAAATGTTGGATTAAATGTTGTTGATGGAATAGTTGAAGCAAGAAAAAACAAAGGGAAGTTTGAGTCATTAGTTGATTTTATAAATAAAATAGACTTATCAACAATAAACAAAAGAGCTATAGAAAGCTTAATAAAAGCAGGAGCTTTTGATGAATTTAAAATATTTAGATCAAAATTATTAGCTGTTTATGAAAAATTAATGGATAGTGTAGCTAGTGATAAAAAGAGAAATATTGATGGTCAAATTAGTCTTTTTGGTATGGTAGATGAAAGTATAAGGGAACCAGAGGTAATATATCCTGATATAAAGGAATTTGCTAAAAACAACTTATTATCAATGGAAAAGGAAATGACTGGACTTTATATATCAGGTCATCCATTAGATGAGTATGAAAAGAGCCTAAAGATGATGACATCTACTACAATAGAAACAATATTTCAATCATATGAAGCTATTATGGATGGATTAGGTGAAGATGAACACCTAATTCAAGACAATCAAAGGGTAATATTAGGTGGAATATTAGCAGAAGTAAATCAAAAGGTAACTAGGAATAACTCAATAATGGCATTTTTAAAGTTAGAGGATTTAACAGGTGTTATTGAGGTTGTAGTATTTCCTAAAACATTAGAAAAAACGAGAAATTTAATTAATTTAGACTCAATGGTAATTATTAAAGGTAGAGTAAGTATAAAGGAAGATGAAGAACCAAAGTTAATTTGTGAAAGCATAGAACCATTAGAAAAAATAAATAGTGATAAAGTATATATAAGGGTTGATGATTTGCAAATGGCAAAATTTATGAAATCACAATTGGTAAATATAACTTCTCAATATAAGGGGGATTCAGCATTATATGTTTTTACTGCCAATGATAGAAAAAATTATAGAATGCCACGTGATATGTGGGTAAATTTAAATAGTGAAGTTTTATTTGAATTAAAAAAGATTTTTGGAGAGTCAAATGTTAAAATAGTAGAATAAAATTGTTAAAAAATATTATCTTAATGAAATTATTTTCATAAAGATAATATTTTTTTGAAAATTTGTAAAATCTCACAATGATAATTAATTAAAAAAGAAATTTAAATACAATAAATATAAAATAATCATAAAATAGCAATAGAAAAATGTTAAAAAAATAACAAATAACTAAGTGGATATTAAATTTTTAATGGAAAATTCTCAAAAAAAATGTTAATATAAAATATGTAAAAAGATACAAAGAGAAATAATTTAAAAAAAAATAATTATATAATTTACATAAGATAAGGGCAAAACATACATGTAATAGTGTAAATAAACGATAAATTTAGGCATAAGTATATTTATTTTAGTTGCAATACTATGCGTTTACAAGTAAAATAAAAAAGGTGGTAAAAAGTTTAACAATAAAAGAATAATAAGGAATATTTCAAAGTGTGTGGACATGCAGAGTCCTTAGTAGTTTCAAGGAGGAATATTTTATGAAAAAAATAGCTGTTTTAACAAGTGGTGGAGATGCTCCAGGAATGAATGCTGCAATAAGAGCAGTAGTAAGAACTGCAATACATAATGGTATTGAAGTTATGGGAGTACAAAGAGGATATGCTGGATTAATAAATGGTGAGTTATTCCCAATGAATAGATCATCTGTTTCAGATATAATTCAAAGAGGCGGTACTATTTTAAGAACTGCTAGATGTTTAGAATTTAAACAAGAAGAAGTAAGAAAAGAAGCTGCACAAATTCTTGCAGATAATGGTGTAGAAGCTTTAGTAGTTATCGGTGGAGATGGATCTTTCACTGGAGCTAAATTATTATCAAAATTAGGAGTTAAAACTATAGGTTTACCTGGTACAATTGATAATGACTTAACTTATACTGATTATACAATAGGATTTGATACAGCATTAAATACGGTAGTTGATGCCATAGATAAAATAAGAGATACTTCAACTTCTCATGAAAGAGTTTCTATCGTAGAAGTTATGGGTAGAAATTGTGGAGATATAGCTCTTCATACAGGTGTAGCTTGTGGAGCTGAATATATTATTACACCAGAACAAGGTTACGATAAAGATGAATTATGCAAAGTTATTTTAGAAGGTAAGAAAGCTGGAAAAATGCATAACTTAGTTTTACTTGCTGAAGGTGTTGGTGGAGCTTCTGAATTATCTAAATATATTGAAGATAAGACAGGAATAGAAACAAGAGCAACTGTATTAGGACATATTCAAAGAGGTGGGGCTCCAAGTGCTTTTGATAGAGTATTAGCTTCAAGAATGGGTTCAAAAGCAATTGAGCTTTTAATGGAAGGCAAAACTTCAAAAGTTGTTGGTATAAAAGATAATGAGATTTTTGACCAAGATATAGATGAAGCTTTAGCTTTAGATAGAAGGTTTGATAAAGAATTATATAGAATTTCAGAAGAAATTTCTAAGTAATTTAATTAATATTGCCAATATTTTATTTTAAAATACATTAAATTAGAGATTAAAGGAGAGTTTTTAAATGAGAAAAACTAAAATCATTTGCACTATCGGTCCAGCTAGTGAAAATCCAGAAATATTATCACAAATAATTGAAGCAGGAATGAATGTTTCAAGACACAACTTCTCTCACGGAGATCATGAAGAACATGCAGCGAGAATTAACTTAGTTAAAGAATTAGCTAAAAAGCATAACAAAGAAATCGCTGTTATGTTAGATACAAAAGGACCAGAAATAAGAACTGGTAAATTTGAGCCTAAGAAGGTTGAATTACAAGCAGGAGATAAATTCACTGTACATGCAGGTGGCGATGTTGTAGGTAATACTGAAGAGTGTTCAGTAACTTATGCTGGATTAGCTAATGATGTTAAACCAGGTGACACTATTCTTATCGATGACGGTTTAGTTGGATTAACTGTTGAATCAATTGAAGGAAACAAAATTCACTGTACAGTACAAAATACTGGATTTGTTGCTACTCATAAGGGAGTTAACGTTCCAGGAGTTTCAATTAAGTTACCAGCTTTAACTGAAAAAGATATAGCTGATTTAAAATTTGGTTGTGAAATTGGAGTAAATGCTGTAGCTGCTTCATTCATCAGAAAGGCTTCAGACGTTGAAACAATCAGAAAAATATTAAATGAAAATGGTGGAGAACATATCCAAATCATCTCTAAGATAGAAAACCAAGAAGGTGTTGATAATATTGATGCAATATTAGAAGCTTCTGATGGATTAATGGTTGCTAGAGGAGACCTAGGGGTTGAAATTCCATTTGAAAAATTACCAGCTGTTCAAAAGATGATGATAGAAAAATGTAATGCTGCAGGAAAGCCAGTTGTAACTGCAACTCAAATGTTAGACTCAATGATGAGAAACCCAAGACCAACAAGAGCAGAAGTTTCAGACGTAGCTAACGCTATATTAGATGGAACAGATGCAATCATGTTATCTGGGGAATCAGCTAATGGGGATTGGCCAGTAGAATCAGTTCAAACAATGGCTAGAATAGCTACTGAAACTGAAGAACAATTAAAGTATGAAACTGCAGTTTCTAAGGCTAAATCTCATACTCCAGCTATATCAGGAGTTATTTCAAGAGCTGCTTGCAATGCTGCTAATGAATTAAAGGCTGCTGCAATAGTTTCTTCAACTAAGAGTGGAGCAACTGCAAGAAGAATTTCTCAATGCAGACCAGAATGCCCAATCGTAGCTGTAACTCCAAGTGAAAAAGTTGCTAAGAGCTTAGCATTCTGCTTCGGTGTATATCCAGTAGTTGCAGAAGATCAAAATTCAACAGATGCTATGATGGCTAACGCTACTAAAATAGCTGTTGAAAATGGATTTGCTAACTCAGGAGATACAGTTGTAATAGCTGCTGGTTTAGATCAAGTTGGATCAACTAACCTTTTAAAAGTAAGCATAGTAGAATAATTTGACATAAAAAAAGAAGTGTAGTATTTACACTTCTTTTTTAGTTTATGGGTGTAAATTTGGAGGAGAAGCAATATGGAGTTATTCTCTAGAGATCCCACATATATTGAATAGTAGTTTAAAATGAATAAAATTATGCAAAAGTTAAGTGGACTATATTAAAAAATGCAAGAAAATATATCAAAAATGCTAATAAATATAAAAAGTTAACAAAAAGTTTACAAATAGAGTTGATAAATTAGGGTATAATTGATAATATCACATTAAGTTCGAAAGAATTGAAATGGTAAAGGCAACTGATTCATTATTTGGCACCGAAAGGTGTCTTTTTTTTACATAAAAAAGATATGGTATGTTTATTACAATGGTAGTTTGGTATATAATATTAGTAGTTTGTTAGAATAACATAAGAAGATTGATGGGTGATAAATTTGATAGAAAAGAATAAAGAATATATACTTGATATTGTTTCACAAGGTTATGAAGGTGAAGGTATTGCAAAAATTAATGATACTTTTCCTATATTTATAGAAGGAGCATTAAAGGGTGAAAGAGTTAATGTAAGAATAGTAAAGAGTAAAAAGAATTTTGCATATGGTAAGTTGCTAGAAGTAATAGAACCATCACTAGAAAGATGTGAAGCAAAATGTAGTATACATAAAAGATGTGGTGGATGTAAGTTACAACATTCAACATATAAGGAACAATTAAATTTTAAATTTGAAAGAGTAAAAGATTGCATAACTAAGATAGGGAAACTTGATGAAAGCATAGTACAATTTCCATTAGGCATGGATGAACCATGGAGGTATAGAAATAAGGTTCAATTGCCTATAGGAATGGTAAATGGAGAACTAAAGATAGGATTCTTTGCACCAAGAAGTCATGAAATAATAGACATGGAAACATGCTTAATTCAAGATGAAATTGCTGATAAGGTAGTAGGAATAACTAGAAGTTGGATTAAGAAAAATAATATAAAACCTTATAATATTGATGGAAAATATGATGAAACTGGAATACTTAGGCATATAATGATTAGAAGGGGATTTACAACTAATGAAGTAATGGTTGTGTTAGTTACCAATGGTAGCAAATTGCCTAATAAAGATGAATTTATAAGCTTAATAACAGAAAATATCCCAGGAATTAAAAGTATAGTTCAAAATATTAATTCTAAACCTACAAATGTAATACTAGGCCAAGAATGTATAACTTTATGGGGTGAACCTACAATAAGTGATTATATAGGAGAATTTAAGTTTAATATATCTCCATTATCATTCTTCCAAGTAAACCCCATTCAAACAGAAGTTCTATATAACAAGGCACTTGAATATGCAGGATTAACAGGAGATGAAACAGTATTTGATGCATATTGTGGTACAGGGACAATAACTCTTTTCTTATCACAAAAGGCTAAAAAAGTTTATGGTGTAGAAATTATTCCACAAGCTATTGAAAATGCAAATATAAACGCAAAAGAAAATAATGCTAATAATGTTGAATTCTTTGTTGGAGAATCAGAAGTTGTTATACCTGATTTAATAAATAAAGGAATAAAAGCTGATGTGGTTGTTGTAGATCCTCCTAGAAAGGGTTGTGATGTTAAATTATTAAATGCTATAACTAACATAGATGCTAAAAAAATAGTATATGTAAGCTGTGATCCAAGTACATTAGCTAGAGATTTAGCTATTTTAGAGGGAAATGGATATAAAACAGTAAAAGTTCAACCAGTTGATATGTTTCCACATACAGCACATATTGAGAACGTAGCTTTACTTATCAAGTAACGATAGTGACTAAGATAAGTATTTAACACGTTCAATGCAAGAGATGTCAAAGATACTTAAGGAAACAACTTTGAAAGAAAATAAGAAATAATTGATAAAAAATTTATATTAGAAGACTAGATATTTAGACGCAATAAGGAGTGAAAAATAATTTCTTAAGGCGTCTTTTTTATAGGAGGAAAATTAAAATGAAAGCAATTATTTATACGTCAAATACCGGCAGTACAGCTCATTATGCAAAGTTGTTAGCAGAAAAAGTTAATTTGCCTGTATATAATATTAAATAGGTAAGTTATGAAAGTTTTAATTAACACATTAACAGCGAATTTGTTTCTTAAATTATATACATCAGTTGGTTGGATTGCACCTTGTAAAGAACAAGTAGAACGAGCATTAGAAAATACATTGGCATCATTTGTTGCATATGAAGATGATAAGCCTGTTGGAATGGTTAGGATTTTAGGGGATAATGGAATGTCATTTTATATAAAGGATTTTGCGGTGATACCTAAATATCAAGGAAAAGGTATTGGCAAGCTTCTTATTTCAGAAGTGCAGAATTATATATTGAGTAACATTGATAAAGATTGGTCAGTTAGTTTAGAGTTGATTAGTACAAAAGAAGGAGTAAAATTTTATAAAAAGAATGGATTTGAGGAAAGGCCATGTGAATGGGATGGGCCTGGTATGTTTAAGATGATTAAAATTACTGATTGAAGCATAGGTATGAAATTTGTTTATTTCATGTTTTATGTAATAGTTAAGTAGTTTATAGAAATTTTAAGTTGCTTTAAGATTTATTTTATATTATTAAATAATTATTTATATACTTTATTTGTTAAATCATTATCTAATATGGTATAATTTTTATTACATAAATACAATAAATGGAAAATTTGGTTTTGATCAATATATTTAATATAAAGTAATTGTAGGTGAAATATGAACAATAAAAAAGATGTGCATGTAGCATTGCAGGAAAGTTTTAAAAAGTTAATACTCAAGCATAACTTTGATAAGATAACAATTAAAATGATAACTGATGATGCTGGTCTTATTAGGCCAACATTTTACAACCATTATGCAGATAAATATGAGGTTTTAGAAGAAATTTTTTATAATGATATCTTTAAGGGAAGTAAAATGCTTATTGAGAATAAAATGCCATATGAAGCTATATATTATATGTTTTCAAGAATAGAAAGCAATAAGAAATTTTACTTACAAGCAATAAAAATAACAGGACAAAATTCTTTTGAAGAAATTATAAATAATAATTTAATAAAAATTTTTAAGAATTTGTTTAATCAATATGATATTAATAATAGTAAAGAAAAGTTTTCAGTAAATGATATTGCAGAATATTATTCCAGGGGATTAACTTTTATAATTAAAAGGTGGATTGAACAAGGAATAAAAATATCATCAAGAGAACTAGCAGATAAATATAAGATTTTAGTAACTAATTCATTAGATGATATAATACATGATTTAACTTAATAATAATTTAAATTATAAAAACTCTAGTATGTAAATTGAATATTAGAGTTTTTTTATTTCAAAATATACAATTTAATGAATTTGTATTTTTAAAATTACAGAAAAATAAAATTGTTTATTTATTAAAACAAAATAAATAAATTATATATTCTAAAATATGGAATATGGTATTAAAATAAAAAGCATGAGGAGGGAAGTGGATGAATGAGGTTATGGGAAATAATTATAGTTTCAGTAGGGTTATCATTAGATGCATTCACCATAGCAGTATGTAGGGGATCTACACAGGGAAAATTGAATAAGCTAACGGCTACATTGGTTGGAATCATATTTGGTTTAATTCAAACATTGATGTTAGCTGCTGGAATGATTATTGCAATATACCCTATGTTAAATATACAAAATGAAAAAATTATATCTATTAATCAATGGTTTTCAGCAATCATACTAATTTATTTAGGTATAAAATTTTTAAAAAACTCATTTAAAATTAATAAGTATGAAGAAAAACGGCAAGAGTTTTTTGGATATAAATACAGTATGGCATTAGCATTTGCAACAAGTATAGATGCCTTTATTTTAGGTATTGGATTTGGATTATTAAGAACAAATCTTATAACAAATATGATAGTTTTATTTATTGTTACAAGCATATTAGTTGCATATGGGTTATGGGTTGGATACTGTATGGGAAACAAATACAAAAAACAAATAGATATATGTGGAGGAATCATTCTTTTAACTATTGGCATAAAGATTATATGTAATTATTTTAATATTATATGAAGGGGAGAGATATTTAAATGTTAAGTCCAAAGTATAAGATTCAACAATTTGCATTAAAACAAGTTTTGGGGTATTTGAAGAAAGATCCTCAAAAAAATTTACCTAAGATAATGGAATGGGTAAGAAAATTTGATACAGAAAATATATATGTAGATCAATATGATATGATTGAAGAATACTTAAGAGACCCTAATAACAACTGGACTCAGTTAATGTGTAACATAATCAATAATGTACATCCAAAAATAGTTCAAACAGTATTTACAAACTTTTTATTAAATGCATCAATTAGGGGTTGGGCTGAAATACAAAAAAATAAAGAAAAGTATGGTCATGAAATACCATTTACAATATTAGTAGATCCAACAACAGCTTGTAATAAACATTGTATTGGATGTTGGGCTGCAGATTATAATAAGGCATTAAATTTAAGTTATGAACAATTAGACAAGTTATTTACAGAAGGAAAAGAGTTAGGAATATACTTTTATATAATGACTGGTGGGGAACCATTGGTAAGGAAAAAAGATATATTAAAGCTTTCTAAAAAACATAATGATTGTGTATTTATGTTCTTTACAAATGGTACTTTAATAGATCAACAGTTCTGTGATGATTTAATTGAAGTTGGTAATTTAGTACCAACAATTAGTGTTGAGGGATTTGGTGATGCTACAGATGGAAGAAGAGGAGAAGGTTCTTGGAATGATATAATGAGAGCTATGGAGCTTATGAAATCTAATAAAATACCATTTGGATTCTCAACTTGCTTTACAACAGCAAATTGTGATAGTGTTCTTTCAGAAAAATTTATTGATTTAATGATAGATAAGGGAGCTTATTTCTCTTGGTACTTTACATTTATGCCAATAGGATGTAAGACAGATACTTCATTAATGGCAAATCCAGATCAAAGAGAAAAGTTATATAGAACAATTAGAGCATGGCGTAACACTAAATCAATATTTAATATGGATTTTTGGCATGATGCAGAATATGTTGGAGGATGTGTTGCAGGTGGAAGAAGATATTGTCATATAAATGCAAATGGTGACGTAGAACCTTGTGTATTTTGTCATTATTCAAATGCAAATATAAAGGATGTTTCTTTAATTGAAGCTTTGGGTCAACCATTATTTATTGAATATCAAAAGAATCAACCATTTAATAAAAATCAATTTAGGCCATGTCCAATATTAGATAATGCTCCTAAGATAGCAGAGATGGTTAAGAATTCAGAAGCTAAGTCTACTGAGTTTATAGATCCTGAAAATGTAGATGACTTATGTAATAAAACTATAAATTATGGATTAACTTGGGCTAAGAGAGCAGAAACATTATGGGAAGAAAATATAGAAAATAAGAGAAAAGCCAAAGAAGAAAAGGAAAGAATAAAAAGGGAAAAAGAGGATTGTTTAATAAAAAATTAAATAGAATAAAATAAGCGGTAGGGAAAACTTACTGCTTATTTTATTGAATAAAAATTATAATAAATGGAATAATTTTAAATAAGGGGCTTATTATAGGCTATACTTTGCTGTTTATTAGTATAATCATAGCGCCATAAGAATTAAATAAGCAGCAAAGTTTAATTATTAAATAAAATAAAAGAATAGGAGTTTATTTATGGATTTAGAAAAGAACTTTTTAAAAACATTTTTAAATAAATTCAAGGGGGTTTGCTTTAATATAAGATTTTGGGATGGAGAAGATTTTAAGGTAGGAAATGAAGAAGTAAAATTTAATATTATTTTACATAAACCATTAAGAAAAAAGGATATGTTAACAAGTACCTCATTATCATTTGGAGAAGCTTATATGAGAGGAGATATAGAAATAGAAGGAGATTTATTTGTTGTATTTGATGAATTACTTAAATGTATTGATGAGTTTTCAACTAATTTTGGAGCATTAACAAAGATATTTGGAGGATCAACATCTAAGAAAAAGCAAAAAGAAGAAGTTTCATCACATTATGATATAGGAAATGATTTTTATAAGATATGGTTAGATGATACATTAAGCTATTCTTGTGCATATTTTAAAAATAATGATGATTCCTTATATGATGCTCAAATGAATAAAATTCATTATATTTTAAGGAAATTAAATTTATCTGAAGGATTATCATTACTTGATATTGGATGTGGATGGGGAGGGTTACTTATTGAAGCAGCAAAAATTTATAAAATAAGAGGATTAGGAATTACATTAAGTGAAGAACAATATAAGGCATTTAAAGAAAGAATAGAAAAAGAAAGTCTTCAAGAATACTTAGATGTAAAGCTAATGGATTATAGAGAATTAGAAAATAGTAAATTATCATTTGATAGAATAGTTAGCGTTGGTATGATAGAACATGTAGGAAGACCTAATTATGATTTATTTTTTAAAAATGTAAATGTTGTTTTAAAAGAAAGTGGATTATTTTTGCTTCATTATATTAGTGGGCTTAAAGAATCAGAAGGTGATGCATGGATTAAAAAATATATATTTCCAGGGGGAGTTATACCAAGTTTAAGAGAAATTATAAGTATTTCATCAGAATATAAATATCATATTTTAGATGTGGAAAGTTTAAGATTACATTATAAAAAGACCTTATTAATGTGGGCTAAAAATTTTGATAATAATATAGATAAAATTAAAGCTATGTTTGATGATAAATTTATAAGAATGTGGAGAATGTATTTATATTCATGTGCAGCTTCATTTAATAATGGAGTTATAGATTTACATCAGATATTATTTGTAAAAGGTGTTAATAATAATTTACCTATGACTAGGAGTTATATATATAAATAATATAAAAAAAGTGGCATAAGCCACTTTTTTTGTCCTAATATTTTAAAACACACTTAAATTATTGATTAATTTATTATTATTCACCAAGAATTTCGTTAATAGCATTTTTATAAGCATCAGCTTTTGCGCCAAATATTGCTTGAATTCCGTTTCCAACTTCGACAACACCAGCAGCTCCTAGAGATTTTAATTGATCCTTATCAACATTTGCCTTATCTTTAACTTCAACTCTTAATCTTGTAATACAAGCATCAACAGATACTATGTTTGCTTCTCCACCTAAAGCAGCTAATACTAAAGGAGCTTTTTCAGCTATTTCACCCTTAGTAGAAGTTTTTGTTGGAGCAGCTTCAGCAGCAGCACCTTTACCTTTTTGGTAATCAGCTTTTGTGAATAATTTAGTTTCTTCGTTATCCTCTTCTCTACCTGGAGTTTTTAAGTTTAACTTAGTAATTAAGAAGTAGAATACTACATAATATAATACTGCATATACAGCACCAACAGCTAAAACCCAATACCAGTTAGTTGGAACACCAGCACCAGCTGGAAGTAAACCAAATAATGCATAGTCAATTACACCACCAGAGAATGTCATACCTATGAATACATTTAATATATCCATTAAGAAGAATGCTAAACCTGCAAATACACAGTGTACAGCATATAAAGCTGGAGCAACGAATAAGAATGTAAATTCTAATGGTTCAGTTATACCAGTTAAGAATGATGTTAATGCAGCTGTAGCTAATAATGAACCAACAACTTGTTTCTTGTTTGGCTTAGCAGCTTTGTACATAGCAAATGCAGCACCAGGAAGACCAAACATCATGAATGGGAATTTACCAGCCATAAATCTAGTAGTCCCACTAATTACATCGCTCATAGTTGAAGCAGAAGCACCAACTAAGCTTGACATACTTGATAATTGAACGAAGTAAGCAGTATTTGCACCAGCAACAGTTTGAACAGCACCATTAACTAAAACATTACCTTCAACTAATGAACTATACCAGAATGGAGTATAGAATACGTGATGTAATCCAAATGGTATTAAAGCTCTTTCAATTAATCCGTAGAAGAATGTACCAATTGCACCAGCATTTTTAACTAAAGTAGATAATACACTAATACCATCTTGAACAACTGGCCATACAAATGCTAATATAGCACCAACAAATGCCATAGTAACAGCAGTAACTATAGGAACAAATCTTGATCCAGAGAAGAATCCTATAATAGCTGGTAATTGAATAGTATGGAATTTATTGTGTAATAAAGCTGTTATTAAACCAGTAATTATACCACCGAATACTGACATATTTAATGTAAATATACCAACATTAGTAGTAACATATGAACCGTAATTACCAACTGAATCAGGAGTAACAACTCCTAATTGAGTAACACCTAAAGATAAAAGTGTAGATATAACTTGGTTCATTACAAAGAATCCAAATACAGATGCTAAAGCAGCAGTACCTTTATCTTTTTTTGCTAAACCAACAGCAACACCAACAGCAAATAATATTGGTAAGTTACCAAATACGATATCTCCTACATTTTTCATAACTGTTAATACAGCAGTAACTGCAGGAATGTTAACAAAACTAATTAATCCTTTATAGATTGCAGGGGCATCTTGTAAAGTTGCGATACCTAAGAAAGCACCACCGATACCAAGTAATATACCTGCAATTGGAAGGGCAGCAATTGGAAGCATTATAGCTTTACCAATTCTTTGTAAAAATTGCATCATTGTGATTATTCCTCCTAGAATTTATATTTTAAATTAAATAAACATAATAGCATGAGCTTGATAGAATATTGTAATTAAACAATAAAAAAGGCTCAAATATCTATAAATTATACAATTATCCCTAAGTATCATTTTGGAATAAACAACAATTTATACATATTTAAGCCTTGCCTGCATTACCAGTAACACACTAATTATTAGATTACATTACATATAATAACATAATCTAAATTTAATGTAAAGCTTTTTTGAAAAATATAATAAGGAATTATTTAATAAGTGGATTTATAGCAATAAATATCTATTTTAATTATTATAAAAATAGATATTTAGTAAATTATAAGGAAAAGGTAAAATTTGAATTGAGATTTAAACAAAAGTTATCCACAGATTGTGGATAAAATCTAAAAAATGTTGAAAACTTTTTTATAGTATTGACACAATATATTAGGTTATTATAAAAATAAACAACTATATAGTGGGTAATGTAAAAAATATGAAAAGTTTGTAGAACAAATAATGCGAACTTACATTCTAAAAAATAAAGTTATCAACAATATCCACAGAATTGTGGATAAAAGTTGTGGATAACTTGATAATAAGTTAAATATTCAAATAAAAATACGGCAATATGTAATTAAAGTTTGTGGATAACTTTTATTAAAAGATATAGAAAAATGTAATATACAAAAATTCTAAAGGGGTGAGTTATATAAAATGAAATATAATAAAAATGTAAAAAAAGCAGAGTTTATAAATAGACCCAATAGATTTAATGCAGTAGTTAAATTAGAAGAAGAAGAAATAACAGCACATGTACCTAATACTGGAAGATGTGGAGAATTGCTTGTAGAGGGGTATACTGTATTTTTAAGAGAGGAAAATAATCCTACTAGGAAAACTCAATATGATTTAATTGCTGTTTATAAGGCAAATAAATTAATAAGTATGGATTCTCAAATACCTAATAAAGTTGTAGAAGAAGCTTTAAAAAATAAAGAAACTTGTTAAATATACAAATATTTTAAGAGAGAAGACCTTTGGAAAAAGTAGATTTGATTTTAAGATTTCTAACGATTTAGGAGCAAAAATGATGTGGATATTTTTGAATATAATTGTATAGTAACGGAAGATGGAATAGAAATAAATGAAGAAGTAGAAATAATATTAACTTAAAGTTCTTTAAATATTAAATTTAAATAGTATAATTATATCTATAAAATTAGTGTTAGGAGTGTTTAGATGGAGAATAAGAGACATAAAAATGTGCCTGAAATAAAAGGACTTTTAAGAAGTCATGTTGTAGAAGTGCCTTCATGTATTAGGGATTGTTCAGGGATAAAAATTTTTGGCAAAAGAATAAAATCTTTACTATTTACAACAGATGTTGCAATAATTAGAAATACAAATGCAGATGCAATAATTGCAGTATATCCATTTACTCCTCAGCCGTTAATAACATCAGCATTAGTAATGGCAGCAGATGTGCCAGTCTTTTGTGGAGTTGGGGGAGGAATAACTCAAGGAAAGAGGGTAGTTAATTTAGCATTAGATGCAGAATTTAAAGGGGCTATGGGAGTAGTTGTAAATGCACCTACTTCAAATGAAGTTGTTTCAAGAATTAGGGAAACTATAGATATACCATTAATAGTTACAGTAGTATCTATTAACGAAGACATAAGAAAAAGAATAGAATCTGGAGCAACAATATTAAATGTTTCAGGTGGAAAAGATACTCCAAATATAGTTAGAAAAATAAAAGAAGAATTTCCAAACTTCCCAGTAATAGCTACAGGTGGACCAAATGAAGAAACGATAAGAAAAACAATAGAGGCAGGTGCAAATGCTATAACTTATACACCACCAACAAATGGAGATACTATGAGTAGTTTGATGGATAAATATAGAAGTTTATAGAAAAATTATAATAAAAAATAAAATATGGTTGAATAATTTAAATAATATGGTATCATATTAATAACAATGTACATATCATATATAATAGATTTATTATTGATGAAAATATGTTATTTTAATTATTTAAATAAAATTTTATAAAAAACCTATGTTAGAGGTGCTATTTATAAATAGTAATAAATTGGAGCTGACGGGCTATGATAATTTATGAAAGGTATAGTAGCCGAAGGAATATTTTATGTAAAGGGGTATTTCTGGGTATGTATATAACATATGCATAACTGTCACGAAAGTGGAGTGCTAAAAAGGTGCAATTATTCAATCAAAAAAATTGAGTTTATTTTGTGAATAAAACTTGCATTTTAATAAGTAAACTACCCTTATAGGTTTTTATATGGGTAGTTTTTTATCGTTATTTTAAATAAAAGTTAATAATTTTTAGATTAAATATAATTTTTAAATAGTTTATGAATGAGGTTTATAATAAATGGCTTCTAATTAAATAGATTATTGGAGGTATAATAATGAAATTATTTGGGGCAATGAAAGTTAAAAACAATGAATTATTAGTAGGAGGTGTTAGTTGTAGTCATTTAGTTAGAGAATTTGGATCTCCATTATATGTAATGGATGAGAAGTTATTGATAAATACTTGTAAAGATTACTATGATAATTTTAAATGTAAGGAAGAAAATAATAAGGTAGCTTATGCTGGAAAGGCTTTTTTGACAAAGGCAATGTGTAAATTAGTAGAAGAACAGGGGCTTTATTTAGATGTAGTATCAGGGGGAGAGTTATTTACTGCTTATAAAGCTGGATTTCCTTTAAATAAAGTATATTTCCATGGAAATAATAAAAGCAGAGGGGAAATTGAATTAGGTGTTAAACTTGGTGTTGGAAGATTTGTTGTAGATAATTTAAGTGAAATGAAAATGTTAAATAAAGAATCAAAAAGATGTAATAAGATACAAGATATTTATTTAAGATTAACACCAGGAATAGAAGCTCATACTCATGAGTATATAAAGACAGGACAAATAGATTCTAAATTTGGATTTGCTCCAGTTGGAGAAACAATTATGGAGGCAGTAAAACATGCATTAGATTGTGAAAATTTAAATTTAAAGGGATTACACTGTCATATAGGCTCCCAAATTTTTGAAACAGAACCTTATGAAGATGCTGTTGAAATTATGATGAAGTTTATAAAAGAAATTAAAGAACAGACTGGATATACTATACACGAATTAGATTTAGGTGGTGGATTTGGTATACATTATACTGATGGGGATAATCCAAAATCAATAAAAGAGTATTGTAAAGTAATATTGAAAAAAGTTGATGAGGTATGTTCAAATTTAAATGTAGAAAAACCTATATTAACGATAGAACCAGGAAGATCAATAGTTGGAAATGCTGGAATTACACTTTATACAATTGGAGCAATTAAAAATATACAAGGTGTAAGGACTTACGTTTCTGTAGATGGAGGGATGACTGATAATATAAGACCTGCTTTATATGGAGCAAAATATGAAATGGCAATTGCAAATAAGATGAATGAAAAATTAGATACAAGAGTAGCTATAGCAGGAAAATGTTGTGAATCAGGAGATGTATTTATTGATGATATATGTATTCAAAATCCTGAAATAGGTGATATTCTTGCTGTATTTTCAACTGGTGCATATGGATTTTCAATGTCAAGTAATTATAATAAGAATCCTAAAGCTCCTGTAATATTTGTTAAGGATGGTATTGTAAGAGTTGTATCTAAAAGACAAAGTTATGAAGAACTTTTAGCTTTAGAAATTTAAAGAGTTTTCAACTTTGTATATTAATGAAAATAAAATTTTAAGAATTTATAAAGATTATATATAAGTAGCTATATCAAATTTAGGTATGGCTATTTTTTTATTACAATATTATAATAAATTAAAATATATATAAAATATATATAGCGTTAATAAAATTTTTTGTTGTAACAAAATTGACATAATAAATGTATATAATGAAGAGTAATACTATTAGTTATTATATAAATATGGTATACTTAATATAACTATCCAACATATGTAGATTTTAATTAATAATCTATATTATATATATAGGAAAAGAGGGTTAGTATAGTATATATGAAGGAACAAAAATTTATAATTGATAGGATAGAAGAAGATTATGTTATCTTAGAAGATGAGAATCATAATATAATTTCAAAAAATATAAATTCATTTTGTATTAAACCTAATGAAGGTGATGTAGTAATTATAAATGAAAATAATTTACCTAAAGTAAACATAGAAGCAACTAACAAGAGAAAAAAAGAAATAAGCATTTTAATGAAAGGTATGTGGGAAGAGTGAGAATAGAATTAAAAAAAACAAATTTCTTTACTGAATGGGTTGTACCAATATTAATAGCATTAGTATTAGCATTTTTAATTAATAAGTTTTTAATTTTTAAGGTTAAAATTCCATCTGAATCTATGGTTCCAACATTAAATGTTGGTGATAGATTATTTGTTACAAGAATTCATAATCCAGAAAAACTTAAGCGTGGAGATATAGTGGTGTTTCATTCAGATGAAAAAAATGAAGATATGATTAAAAGATTAATAGGATTACCAGGTGATAAGGTAGTTATCAAAGATGGGATTGTAACTGTAAATGGTGAAACACTAAAAGAAAATTACATAGGAACTGCAGATAATTATAGTGGAGAATTCGAAGTACCTGAAGGTAAGTATTTTTTCTTAGGAGATAATAGATACTGGTCATTAGATTCAAGGTATTGGGAAAATCCGTATATTGATGGTAGTAAAATAAAAGGAAAGGCTCAAATAAAAGTATATCCTTGGAGTGAATTTGGAAAAATAAAATAAGAGTTTTGAGAAAGATTTTAGGATTAGTAGGAGATTAAAAAAATATGAATAATAATGTAAATAATAGAAAAGATGGAGACAAGAAAAAGAATGGCAAATTCTTGTTAATATATGTTGTAGTAGCTTTCTTATTCTTATATTCATTTTCAACTGCAAAAGAAATGTTAACTACTAAAGAAATTTCATATAATGAATTTGTTAAAATGGTTGAAAATAAGGAAGTAAAGAAAGTTACAGTAGATGGAACAGCACTTGTAATCACACCACAAGATTCAAGTGAAATGAAAGGAAAAGTTTTATATACAGGAAATGCAGATAATCCTGATTTAATAAAGTTATTAATAGATAATAATGTAGAATATTATCCAGAAATAACCAAACAACAATCAGTGTTTATGGATTTTATAATAATAAATGTATTACCATTAGTTATAATGTTCTTTATAGTTAGATTTGTATTTAACAAAATGTCTAAGAAGATGGGTGGCGGCCCAATGGGAATGGGTGGCTTAGGAAAAAGTAATGCTAAAGTTTATGTAGAAAAAGATATTAAGGTAAGCTTTGAAGATGTAGCTGGTCAAGATGAAGCTAAAGAATCATTAACAGAAATAATAGATTTCCTTCATAATCCAAAGAGATATACTGAAATAGGTGCTAAATTACCTAAGGGAGCACTTTTAGTAGGGCCTCCAGGAACAGGTAAAACACTTATAGCAAAGGCGGTTGCTGGTGAGGCAAAGGTTCCATTCCTTTCAGTTTCAGGTTCAACTTTCATTGAGATGTTTGTTGGTATGGGAGCTGCTAAAGTAAGAGATTTATTTAAAGAAGCTGAAAAAGTGGCTCCTTGTATAATATTTATAGATGAAATTGACTCTATTGGTAAGAGCAGAGATAGTCAAATGCAAAGCAATGATGAAAGAGAGCAAACTTTAAATCAATTACTTACTGAAATGGATGGGTTTGATACATCAAAGGGAATAGTTATTTTAGGTGCAACAAATAGACCTGAAATACTAGATAAAGCACTTTTAAGGCCAGGTAGATTTGATAGAAGAGTTATTGTTGATAGACCAGATTTAAAAGGAAGAATTGCAATATTAAATGTTCATTCTAAGGATGTTAAAATGTCATCAAATGTTAACTTAGAATCAATTGCAAAAGGAACCCCAGGAGCTGTAGGAGCTGATCTTGCTAATATAGTAAATGAAGCAGCATTAAGAGCAGTTAGAAGTGGAAGAGAAGAAGTTATTCAAGAAGATTTAGAAGAAGCAGTTGAAGTTATAATTGCAGGTAAAGAAAAGAAAGATAGAATACTTTCTAAGAAAGAAAGAGAAGTTGTTGCTTTCCATGAGGTTGGGCATGCATTAGTTGCAGGGCTTTTAGAAGGGACAGATCCAGTTCATAAAATAACAATAGTTCCTAGAACAAT
Organism: Clostridium sp. ETTB3; assembly: GCF_053571985.1. NCBI lineage: Bacteria > Bacillati > Bacillota > Clostridia > Eubacteriales > Clostridiaceae > Clostridium > Clostridium sp. ETTB3. Next base: position 2,596,244 of record NZ_CP199832.1, on the reverse strand, counting down.
GGGAGCATTAGGATATACTATGCAACTTCCAGAAGAGGAAAAATACCTTGTTTCTAAAGAAGAACTTATGAATCAAATAATGGTTATGTTAGGTGGTAGAGCTGCAGAAGAAGAAGTATTTAATCTTGTATCTACAGGTGCTTCTAATGATATTGAAAGAGCAACTCAAACAGCAAGAAATATGGTAACTATTTATGGTATGACTGATAATTTTGATATGATGGCATTAGAATCAGTTCAAAATAGATATTTAGATGGAAGAGCTGTTAGAAATTGTAGTGAGGAAACATCAACTTTAATAGATAAAGAGGTTTTAAGTATAATAAGGGAATGTCATCAAAAGGCAAGAGAAATATTAAGAGAAAATAGAGATTTATTAGATAAAATTTCTGAATACCTATTAGAAAAGGAAACTATTTTTGGAGATGAATTCTTTAAGTTTGTATATGAAAAATATCCAGAACTAAAGGAAAAAAGAGAAGAAGAAAAGAAAAGTAGAGAACTTGAAATAAATAAAAAATATACAGAAGCTTGTGCTGATACAGCAGAAGAGCTGCACGATAAGAAAGTAGCTCAAGAGGTTATAGAAGCTGTTGAGCAAGAAGAAGAAAATATAATTAAAGAAGCAGAAGAATCAAAGTCTGAAGTTTTATTAGATATGGATAAGGAAGATAAATAATAAAAATATTTATTATTTATGTTTTTAAATCAATAAATTAAAAAATATTTAATTATGATAATAAGGAGTTAAGCAGTAAAACAAGCTTAACTCCTTAAACATTGTTAGTAAGTGGCAAGTGGTAAGTGGCAAGTTGTGGATGGAATTCCTTAGGGAATTTCTTAAATTTATTTTATAAAATTCAGCTAAGGCTGAATTTATACCAAAGCTTTTCACTTTTCACTTGTCACTTGAAACTTACAACTAAAAAAATCGTGGAGGGGTTTATTTTGAATAATTTTGAGTTTTTACAAGAAGAGCAAAATTTAGAATATACTTTGAATTTATTAAGTCAGGAAATATTAAATTACATACAAAAAAGAAAAGATGTTTCAGATTACATATTAGAATATAGAAAGAAGTTTATTGAAGAGTATAGAGATGACGAAGATAAAGTAATGGAATATTTCGATCATGAGAGATATGTAAAAGAAGAAATGTATAGAACTATAGATAAAAAATTAGCTGAGTTTACAAAGTTAAAGGAATCACCTTACTTTGGAAAAGTTAATTTTGAGGATAATGGATATGCAGAACAAATATATGTTGGTAGATATGGATTAACTCCAGAAGGAAATTTTGATGCTGCCATAGTAGATTGGAGAGCACCGGTTGCATCATTATTTTATAAGGGAACATTAGGTGAAACTAGTTACAAGTCACCAGCTGGAGAAGTTCTAGTAGATATATTAGTAAGAAGACAAATAATGATTAAAAAAGGAAAATTAGAAGGGTTCTTCGATTCAGATATTGATGTTAAAGATGATATTCTTCAAATGATTTTATCATCAAATGCAGGAGAAAAGCTTAAGGATATAGTTATGACTATCCAAAAGGAGCAAGATGAAATTATAAGAGAAGAAAGAATGAAGGTTGTAGTAGTTAACGGTGTTGCAGGTTCTGGTAAGACTACAATTGCACTTCATAGAGTTGCTTATCTTTTATACAATTTCAGAGAGCAGTTAGGCGATAAGGTATTAATATTAGGACCTAATGATATATTCATTGATTATATAGGGGAGGTTCTTCCTACTTTAGGTGAAAGTAATGTTAATCAACAAACGTTTGCTCATTTTGTAATAAATGAAATTGGATTAAATGAACCAGTAATTGATTTTACAGCTTATTTAGAAGAAGTTTTAAAAGGCAATGAAGAAGTTATAAATGAAATTAAATATAAGGCTGGAGAAGGATTTATATCTGTATTAGATAAGAAATGTGAGGACTTAGAAAATAGTTATTTTAATGTTCAGGCAGCTAAATTCTTTGATGAAGAAGTAGTTTCAATAGAAGAAATTAATGACTTGTTTGAAAATTACTATAAGTATATGCCTTTATTTAGAAGAAGCAAAAAAATAAAGAGAATAATTACTGAAAAGCTTAAAGATAAAAGAGATGAATTAGTAAGAAATTTAAATGCTGAAGTTAAGGGAAAATTAGCTTCTTTAACAGAAGAACAATTAGTTATTGAACAAAATAATATAGAATTCCAAAGAAAAATAAGGATTAGAGAAATTGTTAGAGAACTAATGATTCAAAAGGAAAACTTAGCAAAGTGGATAGATAATGAAAGTATAGTAGATATTTATAAAGAATTTACTAATACTGAAAATTTATCATACTTAGATTTACCAGCAATACTTTATTTAATGATTAAGCTTGATGGTAAGAAATCTAGTAAAGAAATTAAGCATATAGTAATTGATGAAGCTCAAGATTATAGCATGCTTCAGTTCATTGTATTAAAGGAATTAACAGGATGTAAGAGTTATACTATAGTTGGAGATTCGAATCAAAGGCTTATAAAAGTAGAAGAAGAGCCAGCTATGCTTAAGCTTAAATCTTTATTTGGCGGATTTGTTAAGAATTATGCCTTAAATAAGAGTTATAGATCTACATTCCAAATTATGGAGTATGCAAGTAAGTTATTAGATGAAAATGCAATAGTACCATTTGTTAGAAAAGGTAAGTTTGATGTTGAAGAAGTGAAAGTTAAAGATGAAGATGATTTAATAGATACTATTTTAGAAACATTAGAAGATTATGATGATGAAAATTATGATAATATTGCAATTATAACTAAAGATAAAGAAGAACTTAAGAAAATATCACCTGAACTTAAAAAGTTTACTAAACTTTTAGCTTTTGATAGAGAAGATGTTATTTACAGAGGGGGAAAAGTTATAGTTCCTTCTTATTATGCTAAAGGACTTGAATTTGATGGTGTTATAATAGTTAATTTTGATGATAATACTGATGATTTAGTTAAATATATTATGGCAACAAGAGCACTTCATAGATTAAAAGTAGTAAATTATAGGATGGAGTAGAATATAGGAACGGAGATGTCGCATTAAGAATAAATACTATAATATATTGTGTATAAAAATTTTAGTGCGACAGCCCAAATATAAAGTATTAAATTATAATTATTATGGATAATTTTAAGTTTAAAAGAATCAAGGGTCATGATAGTGAGGTAGAAGAGCTTAATCGATAACTGAAAACTACAAAAAATAGCAGAATGTACAAAAAGATATTTTATTTAAATCCTTAATAAAAATATACTTTTTTATAAAAATATTTTAAAATTTATATTTATGCAAAAATAACTTTACAATATGCATAAAAAATTGTATATTATAAAGGACGAATAGATATGAAGTAGGTAGAGGTTGCGATATTTAATAGTATATTTGCGGAGGTAAGCACAAAGATGTAAATAGAAAGGAAATTTCGCCGAAATATATAGCTAATGCTTTGAGGTTATATTATTGGGGTTATATATAATATATATAACACTGTCACATTTTGTGAAGAGCTATCACTAATATGATTATATTTTTACAAATGATAAATTAAAATTAGTTTTTGTAGTGATATGGTCTTGAGTGATAAACTCAAGACTTTTTTATGTATAGGAAATTGTAAAGCTAGTTATATCAATGGATTTCAATATTTAAAGTTGTAAATTTTATACCACGAAGTTGACGTGGCGATAGCAACTTTGTTCTTAAAAAGTTATTTTTTATAAGTAAAATAATTTTTAATATATATCTCCTTCATCTATGATGTCGAAATAATGCTTAGGGGGAGTTTTTAGCTATGCAAAATGCAGTAAATAATGAAAAAAAGGGATTTTTAAAGAATTTTAGTAATGGAATAAAAGTCCCACATACATTAGTTATTATTTTTTCAATAATAATACTAATGGCAATAGCAACATACATAGTTCCTGGTGGTTCATATGATAGAGTAATAGCTGATGTAAATGGACAAAGTAAAACAGTAGTATTAAATGGTTCATTCCACTATGTTGAAAATGAAGCACAAGGATTGTTTTCAGTAATGCAAGCACCTATAAGTGGATTAGAACAATCAGCTGAAATTATAGCATTTTTATTTATAGTTGGTGGTGCATTTAGTTTAATAACGAGAACAAAAGCAATAGATTCAGCTATTGCAAGGGTTGTTAGTATTTTTAAGGGAAATGAATTATTAATAATTCCTATTATATTTACATTGTTTTCACTTGGTGGAGCAACTTTTGGTATGACAGAAGAAGCTATACCATTTATAACAATTTTAACACCATTAATGTTAGCACTTGGATTTGACAGTATATTAGCAGTAGGAATAAGTTATTTAGGATGTATCGTAGGGTTTGCAACAGCAATGCTAAATCCATTTACAGTAGGTATAGCACAATCAATAGCTGAAATTACCTTATTTTCAGGAGTAGTATATCGTAGTATTTTATGGGTTATAACTACAATAGTAGGGATTATTTTCTTAATGATTTATGCAAGAAGAATCAAAAAGAATCCACAACTTAGTCCAATGTATAAATTAGATGAAGAAAAACGCAAAAAATTAAATAAAAGTGAAAATGAAGAAATTAAGTTTACACTTTCACATAAAATTATTATTGCATCTATTGGTGTTTGTTTAGCAGTTATTATATGGGGAGTTTTAAGAAAAGGTTTCTGGATTCCAGAAATAGCAGCTGTATTTTTAATAACAGGAATATTTGCAGGAATAGTTGGTGGATTAAAAGCTGATGAAATGGCAGATGCATTTGTAGCAGGAGCTAAAGATATGATTGGAGCTGCTATGGTAATTGGATTTGCAAGAGCTATAGTTATAATTGCTGAAAATTCTCAAATAATAGATACAATATTATATGGTTTATCATCATTTATAGGTAAATTACCATCATTATTAGCTGCATGCGTAATGTTACCAGTTCAAATGTTCATAAACTTCTTTGTTATCTCAGGTTCAGGGCAAGCAGCATTAACTATGCCAATATTAGCACCACTTGGTGATTTACTTGATATATCAAGACAAACAACTGTTTTAATATTCCAATTAGGGGATGGATTTTCAAATGCTATTTTCCCAACATCAGGAGTTTTAATGGCATGTTTAGGTATGGCAGGAATACCATATTCAAAGTGGTTTAAATGGATTTTACCATTACAAATAATACTATTTGCACTTGCAATTATATTTATAACATGTGCAATGATGATTGGATGGGCTTAAGAGAGTTAGTAGTGGGGAGTTAGTAGTTTGGACTTAATGAAAAAATTCAGCTAACGCTGAATTTTAGAAAAATATATTTAAGGGGGATGTCGCATTAAGAATAAATACTACAATATATTGTGTATAAAATTTTTAGTGAGACAGCCCCAGCCACTAACTACTCACTATAAACTACAAACTAAAGAAGGGTTAGGTGTAGAAATGAGAAAAGTAATATATAATGAAGCTCAATTAATTAAAGAAAAGTTATATGAAATAAGTGATTACATATATAATAATCCAGAATTGGGAAATCAAGAATATAAGGCTGTTGAAGCTTTAACTAGATTTTTAAAGGAACATGGATTTGAAATAGAATGTCCTTATGCAGGAATGGATACAGCTTTTAAAGCTACTTTTGATAGTGGAAAAGAAGGAAAAAATATAGGATACTTATGTGAATATGATGCACTTCCTGAAATAGGGCATGGATGTGGTCATAATATGATAGGTGCTATGTCTTGTGGTGCAGGTGTATCTTTAAGTAAGGTTTTATCTGAAATTGGAGGAAAAGTTATAGTTTATGGAACTCCAGCAGAAGAAACAAATGGAGGAAAGGTTATTTTAGCAGAAGCAGGTGCATTTGATGAATTAGATGCAGCAATGATAGTTCATCCAGATGGTGAAACTAGAGCAAGTGGATCAAGTAGTGCTTTATATCCTATAAGATTTATATATAAAGGTAAAACTGCTCATGCAGCATCTTGTCCAGAAAAGGGAATAAATGCATTAAATAGTGTTATTAAATTATTTAATGGAATAGATGCACTTCGTCAACATGTAACACCAGATGTAAAGATGCATGGAATAATAACTAAAGGTGGAGCTGCAGCTAATATAGTTCCAGGTGAAGCAGTTGCAGATTTTTATTTTAGAGCATCTACGAAGGAGAGATTAAGCGAAGTTGTAGAAAAGGTTAAAAAGATTGCAGAAGGTGCAGCTTTAATGACTGGTGCAACTCTTGAAATGGAAAGATATGAATTACCATATGATGACTTAAAGACTAATGAAAAGTTATCGGAATTATTTAATAATAACTTAAGAGAATTAGGAATTACAGATATAAAAGAAGCAAAAGCAACTGGGGGTTCAAGTGATATAGGAAATGTTAGTCATGTTACAGCAACAATTCATCCTTATATTGGATTAACAGATTGCCCAATGGTAGGACATAGTGTTGAAATGGCAAATTCAACAATAACTGATAAAGCTCATGATAGATTATTAATTGCAGCTTTAGCTATGGCTTATACAGGTTATGATATAATATCAAAGAATATAAATTTAGAAGATTAATTAAAAATGAGTACAATATACTAGTGGGTAATATTGTACTCATTTTATTTTAACTATTCATATTTTTCTAATTTATTAATAACTTTGTTATAAATATTATCAGCAAAAGCAAAATCCATTGCTTTAATATAATAACTTTCTAATTCATCATGAAGTAAATGGGCATTATGAATTAATGAAATTCCCTTATTAATTAATTCATAAAATAAATCACTATTATATTTTATATCATCTTTTTTAGAAGTAGATAAAGCAGATTTAGTATAATCAAATAAGTTATATTCGATTCCAGTATAATTAGCTTGATTAATTTCATTATTTGTTATAATACATGTTGATGTTTCAGGGATAAAGATATGCTCAATTCGCTCAGGTACAAATGGGTCATGCATATATTCAATAAAATAACCTTTCTTTTGACCGCTACTTCCTATGAATTTTAAAATATCAGTTTTCCCAAATCCTGGACCACCAGTTAATACATATTTTTTTTTAAATTCACTACTAAGTTGATCTGCATAAGTAATTATTCCATTAGGTGTAATTGCTGTAGCAAAAAGGTGACGTTCACTTCCATATCCAATTTTATCAGACTTAAATATATTATTTTTTAGATTTTCAATAATATTAGAAATTTTATTAGAATCTAAAGATTCATAATTTAAACTGCTCCAATCATCATGAATACATCTTGCAGACCCTAGATACCTATAAGCTCTTTTGAAGTTTTTACCTATTTCTTTATTTAAATAAATAATTTCTTTTTTGTTTTTGGCAAGCATATCTATATTTAATGCATCACCCATATTAAGAATTTCATCAACAGCTCCAGGGTTAATAGGATCTACAATATGAGGAGAAGTTCCATCTAATAATGCTATGTTTAATTCTTTAATTAGAACACCATCCAAAGAATTAGGATCAGAAGAACAATGATGATATTCTATTGTATATCCTTTTTTAGCAAAATAAGCTCCAACTTTTTTCATAAGTTGTGATTTTCCTGTTCCAGGACCACCCTTTATACAAAGTATACGTTTTGCATCATCTTGAGAAAGTACATATCTATATAAAGAATAAAATCCTTTAGAGGTATTACCACCAGGAAAGAGATGCCTTTCTTTTAACGTTGTCATTAAATTCACTCCTAATAAAAATAGATTATCCATAATATTTTATTCATAATATATTAAAAAATGGACAAAATTCAGTAATTTATTTAAATATTGATTAATTAATGAAAAATAAATATAAGACTTATGCCATAAAATATGCATATAATCACAATAAGATTATTATAAAATTTATTTAAAGTAAGATTTATGCATATAAAACATAGTGTTTATGCATGAATTCTATGTTTTATATGCATAAATATAAAATTTTATAAAAAAGTATTGCATAAATATAATTTAACGGTGTATAATTATGCTGTGGTTAAGGAAGAGTTCAAGAATACATAAAGTTTAAGGGGGATTTAAATATGAAAAAGGGATTAATGAAAAAAATAATTGCTACAGCAGTTTTAGGAATAATGACAATGGGGCTTGCAGGATGTGGTTCTTCTAATGATAAAAATTCTGCTTCAAAAACTGATTTATTAGAAAAGATACAAAAGAATGGTAAATTAGTTGTGGGAATGAGTGCTGATTATGCACCATATGAGTTTCATTATATAGATGAAAATGGAAAAGATGTTATAGGTGGATTTGATGTTGATATAGCAAATGAAATTGCAAATAAAATAGGGGTTAATTTAGTAATTCAAGAAATGGATTTTGATGCTTTAGTATCAGCTTTACCAGCAGGAAAGGTTGACCTTGTAATTTCAGGAATGAATCCAACTGAAGAAAGAGCTAAAGTGGTAGATTTCTCAGAAGTTTATTATAATTCAAAACATGGAATATTAGTTAGAGCTGAAGATGCGGACAAGTATCAAACATTTGCAGATTTAGAAGGTGCAAAAGTTGGAGTACAATTAGGTTCAACACAAGAAAAAATAGCAAAAACAGAAATTCCAAATGTAAATTTGCAACAATTATCTAATATTAATAATTTAATTTTAGAATTAAAAGCTGGAAAGGTTGATGCAATAGTTATGGAAAAGCCAGTTGCAGAAATGGCTGTTAAAAGCAATCCAGAATTAGCAGTAGGAAAACCAATATACGAAGAACAAACAGGTGGAAATGCAGTTGGTATTGCTAAAAATAATCCACAATTATTAGCAAAGGTTAATGAAGTTATCACAGAGTTAAATGAATCAGGAAAAATGGATGAATATATAGAAAAGGCTAATGAATTAGCAGCAACAGCAAATATTGTTGAAGAATAATAAATATTATAAATATAAGATAATAAAAATAAGGGGAATTTAGAAATATAAAATTTAGTTATAGCAGAGTCTAATATGGTATAGGCCCTGCTAAATAGTAAATTTTATTATAGAAAAAATAGGAGGATAAAAAATGCATTTTGATTTTAGTTTTGTACCAAATTATTTGCCTTATTATCTTGAAGGTGTTAAATATACATTATTAATTTCTTTAATTACAGTATTTTTTGGAGCTATATTTGGATCTTTATTATTTTTTATGAAGACTTCAAATTTTCATGTTTGGAAAATCAAACCTTTAAAGATATTAGCAGTAATTTATATTGAAATAGTTAGAGGAACACCAATGTTATTACAAATCTTAATTATGTATGCAGGCTCTAAGATGTTTTTTGGAATAGATTTAAGTCCATTTACATCAGCAATAATAGCAATTGCTTTAAATTCAGCAGCATATGTATCTGAGATAGTAAGAGCTGGTATAGAAGCAGTTGATAAAGGACAAATGGAAGCAGCAAGAAGTTTAGGGATGAAGAAAAGCACAGCTATGATGTTAATTGTAATACCACAAGCTGTTAAAAATATATTACCTGCTATAGGTAATGAGTTTGTTGCAATAATTAAGGAATCATCAATGGCATCAATAATTGGTGTTAATGAATTAATGTTTGCAGGTAAAGTAGTTGTAGGATCTACATATTTAGGATTAGAACCATATATAGTAGCTGCAGGTTTCTATTTTATTATGACATTTACATTAGGTAGAATAATATCTCTTATAGAAAGGAGAATGAAAAAAAGTGATTCGTGTTAATAATCTCCATAAAAGTTTTGAAAAAAATGAAGTTTTAAAAGGAATAAATGAGCATATAGAAAAAGGTGAAGTTGTAGTTGTAATAGGACCATCAGGTTCAGGAAAAAGTACATTTTTAAGATGCTTGAACCTATTAGAAGTTCCAACTTCAGGAGAAATAATTTTTGAGGGAAAAAATATTACTGATAAAAAAGTTGATATAAATAAAATTAGGGAAAAGATGGGCATGGTGTTTCAACAATTTAATCTTTTTCCACATAAAACAGTATTAGATAATCTAACAATAGCTCCTATTAAGGTTAAGGGAGTTAGCAAGGCTGATGCTGAAAAGAAGGCAAAAGAGCTTCTTGATAGAGTTGGATTGCTTAATAAGGCAGATGCATACCCATCATCTTTATCTGGTGGGCAAAAGCAAAGAATAGCAATAGCAAGGGCATTAGCTATGGACCCAGATGTTATGTTATTTGATGAACCAACTTCTGCATTAGATCCCGAAATGGTTGGTGAAGTTTTAAATGTTATGAAGGAACTTGCCAAGGAAGGTATGACAATGGTTGTTGTAACTCATGAAATGGGATTTGCAAGGGAAGTTGGAGATAGAATTCTTTTTATGGATAAGGGAAATATAATGGAAGAGGGAACTCCTGAAGAAATATTCTCAAATCCAAAGAATCCAAGAACAATAGACTTTTTATCTAAGGTATTATAATAAATTATATTTAATAAACAAGTTATTATAGAAAAATAATTTGTTTATTTTTATTTTATAAAAAAATATTATTAATAAAGATATTAACCATATAATAAACTAATAGTAGGAATAATAACAATTTTGGAGGCCATATGGATAAAAGCTTTAATTATGATTTTCTAAAATTGGAGTTTAATGATATATATGAAGATTTAAATAAATTAAAAGATCAAACTAATTTAGAAATGATAAATAAAGAAGTGAATGATGTAATAAATGATATTATTTATTATATTTCTAAACAAAATAAAGTTTTATATGATGAAAATGAAGAATGCTTAAAAAGATTAGAAGTATTAAAAGAAATAGGTGTTATTCCTAATGAAATAGTAGAAAAGATAATATTATGGGGAAAAATAGTAAAGAGTAATGTTAATAAAACAGATATAGAAATAAAAAGTAGTGTAGGTAATGAAAATAATAGAGAAAGTGTTGAGCAAGGCTTAAATGAAAGTAAAAGCATTGATAAAAATCATGAAAAAGAGGAAATTAAAAAATTAAAACTTATATATGAAGTTTTAGTTTGGTTTGTAATTAATTATGGTAGTGAAAATTATTCATTATTTTTAGAAAATTTATTGGAAGAAGAAAAAGAAATCTTTAAAAAGTATTTAAGAAAGTCAACGTTAATTACTAATAATGATTTAAAAAGTAATAAGTCTATGATGATTAATTTTTCAGATATAGAAGAAAAAGAAATAGAATTATCACATTCCTTAGTTGAAGAAGGCGAAAAATATTATTTTGGAAGAGGAGTAAAGAGAAATTATAAAACAGCATATAAATATTTTTTGGAAGCTGCAAAGTTTAATGATGAATATGCTGAAAGTTATTTAGGATTATTTTATGATAGAGGAATTGGAATATCTAGAAATTATGAAATAGCATATCAGTGGTATTATAAAGCAGCAAACAAGGGAAATGCTTTTTCACAGTATTCAATAGGAGTTTTATATGCAGAAGGAAATGGATTGCCAAAGGATTATTATAAAGCCTTTATGTGGTTTCAAAAAAGTGCAGAAAATGAATATGCAGCAGCATATTATCAGTTGGGACGATGTTATTATAATGGGTTAGGTATTGAAAAAGACTTAAATACTGCATTTAAATGGCATAGTAAAGCTGCAAAGTGTAATTTTCCAGCATCACAATATGCATTATCATTAATGTATAAAAATGGAGAGGGATGTGAAGAAAATTTAATAAGAGCTTATTATTGGATGGAAAAAGCTGCTGAAAATGACTATGAAGATGCATATTATATAATTGGAAGGTCTTATTTAGAGGGAATATACATTGAAGAGGATTATAAAAGGGCATTTAATTATTTATCTAAGGGCTATATTGCTTTAGATACTAATTGTATAGAATCATTGGCTGAAATGTATTTAAAGGGTTTGCATGTTAAAAAGGACTTATATTCCGCAATAGAACTTTATAATAAAGCAATAGAATTTGGTGATAAGAGTATTTACTTTAAACTTGGAAAGTTGTATGAAGATGAGGGACTTATTAATCAAGCTATTTCAACTTATGAAGAGGGGCATGAAGAAGGGAATTTAAAATGTACTCAAAGACTTGGAATAATGTATTACAATGGAGAAGGAATTGAAAGAAATTTAGAAAAAGCAATAGAATATATTGAATTTGCAGCAGCAAGGAAAGAGCCTCATGCGATGTATGTTCTTGCAGTTGCATATTTAAGATTAAATAAATTTGGAGAAAAAACAACAGAAATAGTAAAAAGATTATTAAAGGAAGCATATAGGCTAAATTCACCTTATGCAGCTGATTATTTAGCATCTATTATGATAAATGAATTAAGTGAAAAGAAGGATATAAATAGGAGTGAATTAGTTGAATATATTAAATTTGGAGTAGAATATGAATTAAAAGAATCAATTTTTAAGTTTGGATATATATATGAAAAAGGTATAGGTGTAATGCAAGATTATGAAAAGGCTTATCAATATTATAACCTTGCAGCAGAAAAGAATTGTATTAAAGCAATGAATAAGCTTGGAGATTGGTATAAGAAAGGAATATTTTTATCTAGAAATATAAATTTAGCTATTAAATGGTATGAAAAAGCAGCTAATAAAAATGATATAGATGGGGTAGAAAATCTTATACAAATATATGAAAAAGGAATTGGAAACAAGAAAAATGATATTAAGGCAATTTATTATGTGTTTAAGTTAATAGATTTAGATGTATTAAAAGGAAAAGAAAGATTAATATATTATTGTTATAAGGGAATTGGAATTGAGGAAAATAAAGAAAGAGGAAATGAGTTAATTAATGAAATAGAAGAAATAGATAAGGGAACAGCAAATTTTATTAAAGCAAATTTAGGAGAAAATAATTTAATTAATATGAGTAAAGATGAAATAATAAATTTATATAAGGATGGAATAGATCTTGGAAATTTAAATTGTTATGGAAATCTTGCTGTTTTTTTATATGAAAATGATTTATATGATAGTGATAAATATAAAGAATTATTTAATATTGCAATGCAAGGAGAACACTTGGGTGTAAAGAAATGTGAATATATATATTTAAAGAAAAAGCTTAAAGAATTTGAGATAAGTAGTATAGTAACAGTTGAAGAATTAATTATTATTAAAAAATTGACTAAACTTTTAAATAACGGTGTTTATAAAGTTATTGATGAATTGATTAAATGGTATTCTAAAAGAAGGCCAGAGGAAAAGACTGAATATTATAAATTAATGGAAGATAAAATTTATTATAATTTAATTATTTGATAAATTACAATATCAAGTGCAACACTAATTAATTGCAAAAAAATAACCCATACGGGTACGTTCATGTTAAAGTAATAATTGACTAGAAAACCACTTTAAAGGACGTGACTGTATGAGCTATAAACATATTACTATAAATGAACGTTGTTGTATAGTAGAATATTTAAATTTAGGATGGAGTTTATCTAAAATAGCCAAAGAACTCAACAGAAATAAATCAAGTATTTCAAGAGAAATTAAAAGAAACAATCTTAATGGAAGATACAAAGCTCATGTAGCTCAAGATAAATATGAAAACAGAAGAGTTAAATGTAAACCTCATGGAAAAATTGCTAACGCTTCGTTAGTAAACTATGTTCAAGAAAAGCTAAATAATCACTGGTCTCCAGAACAGATTTCAGGTCGTCTAAAACTTGAATTTAATAAACAAATAATTTCATTTAGCACTATATACTCTTGGCTATATAAAGGTATTTTGGAGCACTGTTCCGTTGACCTGCTTCGCAGGAAGGGTAAATCACTAAAACCAAGAGAAACTCGAGGTAAATTCAATATAGGGAAAACAATAAGTCAAAGACCTAAAGATGTAAGAAAAAGATTAGATATTGGACACTGGGAACTTGATACTATTGTTTCAAGTAGGGGAAAATCTAAGGCGTGTCTTTCAACTTTCGTTGAAAGAAAAACACGTTTAACAAAAATCAGAATAATGCAAAATAGAAAAGCTTCTACTTTTAATGAACATTGTATTATTGCATTAGGCAAATTTGGTAGGAATAATTTAAAATCATTGACTGTAGATCGTGGTAAAGAATTTGCTGGATATTTAGAGTTAGAAAATAAATTAGACTTAGATGTGTATTTTGCTGATGCTTACAGTTCATGGCAAAGAGGAACTAATGAAAATACAAATGGCTTGATTAGAGAATTCTTTCCTAAAAAATTTGATTTTTCTACTATAAATCAAAATCATGTTGATATTGTTGAGGATATTTTAAATAATAGACCACGGAAATGTCTTGGATACAAGACACCGTTAGAAGCATTTAACGAAGAACAAGCTAAGTGTTGCACTTAGCTTGACAATTCGTCATTTAAAAAAAATGACTCAATTTAAAAGAGAAATAATTACTTTTAAATTGAGTCAAACTATTTTATAATGCTAAATCTAAAGTTATTATGCAATTATATTTAGGAGCATGTAATTTGATATCAGCTTCTATTTGTGATAATAGTTTTTCTGGAGAATTTGATTGATTAAGCTTAGAAGGATAAACTTCTATATCAAAAACAAGATTTTTTTTATCATTTTCCCCAACAACTCTAAAATCATGAAATGATTTTACTGCATCATATTTATTTAAAATTGATATGACCATGTTTCTAGCTTCAATTATTTCATCTGTATCAACACAAATAGGATCCATGTGTATGACTAAATAAATATTGAGTTTTTTTGAAATTTCTCTTTCAGCAGTATCTATAATATCATGAATTTTCATAATATCTATATTGCTAGGAATTTCAGCATGAATTGAAGCCATAATTCTACCAGGTCCATAATTATGAACGACTAAATCGTGAATTCCAGTAATATTATCGTAAGACATAACCATATTAATTATATCATTTACTAATTCTGGATCAGGTGGTTCTCCTAAAAGAGGACTAAGTGTTTCTTTAATAAGAGAATAACCAGAATAAACTATAGCTAATGCAACAATTATACCTATGTATCCATCAATAGGAAGTGTTGTAAATTTAGCTATTAAAAAAGAAATAACAACAGTACTTGAAGTAAAAACATCACCCATTGCATCAGTTGCAGTTGCTTTTAATGTTGAAGAATTAATTTTATTACCAATGGATTTGTTAAACTTTGAAAGCCATAATTTAAAGCCAATTGAAATTAGCAATAATAAAAATGGAATAGTTTCAAATGATACTGGAGTAGGGGTAATTATTTTTTGAAAAGAAGTTTTAACAAATTGTAACCCTACAAGCATAACCATAAAGGAAACTACCATTGCAGTTATATACTCTATACGTCCGTGTCCAAAAGGATGCTCAGCATCAGCAGGTTTATTTGCCATTTTGAATCCTATGATAGTTATTATAGAAGAAGCTGCATCTGATAAATTATTGAATGCATCAGCTAAAATTGAAACTGAGTTAGAAAGTAATCCAACTGATAATTTAATTAAAAAAAGTAATGAATTAGTAATTATTCCAATTATACCAGCAAGATTAGCGTAAGATTCTCTTACTTTTACATCAGATATGTTTTCAGGTTCTTTAATAAATTTTTTTATTAAAAAGTTAGAGATCATAAAAGTCCTCCTATGTTTATTTTAATTAATTTATACAAATAAAATTGTATTTAAAAAGAAAGTTTATTATATAATGCTAATTTAATGAAATATAAAAGTCAACGGTAGGACATAAAATTTTAAAAATTAAGGCTACTATGAAGAGCATATTAATTAAATGTATATGTATTTGTTATAGGAGAATGTTGTTATGATTTAAGTATTGGATTTTGTTATAGGAAAATGTTGTTGGAATTTATGATTAGATAAGTTTATAAATGAAGTTACTGATTTGTCTATTTTTATTATTACTTAAAATTTTATATTGAGGTTCTGTTATATCAAAATGTTGTTAACAACATTTTGATATAACAGAATAATAAGACCTAAAGAAATATATATTAAAAGGTTATAAGTTCAAATGAGTTGAGAAAAAATAACAAATGAAGTATAGTAAATATATACATTAAGTAAAGGAGTAAATAACTATGGAAAGAAATCTAGCAATAGAATTAATAGACTTTTTATATGATAGTCCAAGTGCATGTCATGGAGTAAAAGCTACTCAAAGGATATTAAATGAAAATGGGTTTATTGAAATAAAAGAAGAAGATAAATGGGATTTAAAATCAAAGGGTAAATATTATGTTATAAAAAACGACTCAGCATTAATTGCTTTTGAAATAGGTAGTGAAGATATAGAGCAAGTTGGTTTTAGACTTATTGGAGCACATACAGATGTACCAGGATTTAGAATAAAGCCAAATCCTCAAATGATTACAGAAGGAAGATATGTTAAATTAAATACTGAAGTTTATGGTGGACCAATACTACATACATGGTATGACAGACCTTTAAGTATTGCTGGTAAAGTTGCATTAAAGAGTAAATCTCCAATAAAGCCAGAAATAAGATTAATAAATATTAACAAGCCATTATTAATAATTCCAAGCTTAGCTATTCATATGAATAGAGAAGTAAATGAAGGATATAAAATAAATAGACAAGTTGATACTTTACCTTTATTAGGACTTATAAATGATAAACTTGAAAAAGAAGATTATTTAATGAACATTCTTGCTCAAGAACTTAAGGTTAATAAAGAAGATATATTAAATTTTGAATTAGGATTATATGAATATGAAAAAGGGTCATTAATAGGAATGAATGAAGAACTTATTTCTTCAGGAAGATTTGATGATTTATGGATGGTATTTGCTGGTGTTAAAGCATTGGTAAATAGTAAGGAAAATAAGGCAACTAAGGTTATGATTTGCATTGATAATGAGGAAATAGGAAGCTTAACAGCAGAAGGGGCTAATTCTACATTATTAAATAATATCTTAGAAAGAATTACTATTGGATTAGGAAAGGATAGAGAAGGATATTATAGGGCTTTATCTAAGTCTATAATGATATCTGCTGATTTAGCACATGCTGTTCATCCTAATTTAGGAGATAAGCATGATCCTACAAATAGGCCAGTTCTTGAAGGAGGTCCAGTATTAAAAATTGCTGCATCTGGAAGCTATAGTACAGATAGCTTTAATGGAGCTGTATTTGCTGGAATTTGTGATTCTGCAGGTGTTCCATTCCAAAAATTTGTTAATAGATCAGATGTTAGGGGAGGAACTACAATAGGACCTGTAACAGCTGCAAATTTAACTATTCCAGTTATTGATATGGGGGCACCAGTTATTGGAATGCATTCAATAAGGGAATTAGCAAGTGTTAAGGATAATTATTATACTATTAAAGCATTTACTGAATTTTTTAGTTTATAAGATAATTTATTGAAATTTTTTAAAGTGAGCTGTGTAAAGGCTTGTAATATAGATATGTTACAGAAGCCTTACACAGCTTTTTATTATAAAATTTATTATATAAATTAATTTTAATATTATGTTAATTTAATTGTGAAATTTTGTATAAATAATTGCTATATAAGTTATTTTAAGTAATACAGTTTAATATCATAAGAAGTGTTATTCTATAGTTATTGTTCCTTTAGAACTATCTGTATTAGAAATAGTAATAGTGTTATCATTTAATGTAAAATCATGATTTTCAGTATCAAGAAGTAATTTACATTGAGCAACTGTTGCATTTCCTAGTTTCTTTAAGCTATCTTTTTCAATAGGTAAATTATCCCCTTGAAGATCAGAACCTATAGTTTCATTTTCATTTTTAGTAGTAGATTTATATTTTACTGATTCATATGCAGTAACAATTGATTTTGCTTCATTTAAAATGCTTACCTTTTTAGCTTGAGTAATATAGTTACCAAATCTAGGAATAAATGCGGCTGAAAGTATTGCAATAATAGCCATGACAGCTACAAGCTCAATTAATGTAAATCCCTTCTTTTTGTTTTTTAAATTTGATTTGATTTTAAAAAAGTTAATTATTGTTTTCATTACACATCTCCTTTAAATAAAAAATTTAACTTTTAGGCCTAAATAGTCTTTAGAAATTATTGACCAAAAGCAAAATATATATTCAAAAAAATAATATTTATAAAATTTTATAAAAATATGAATAAATTAAATTAAAAAAGGATAAAACATTAATAAGAGGTAACAAGTAATAAATTTTAAAAATTATTTATAGTGAAGATAGTTATAAATAATTAAATAGAAGCTAATCATAATATGTTTGTTATGCCTCGCTACTGTTTTAAAAATTTATATAGTGTTATCTCTTTAAAAGATTTTGGGCTATTAGCTTAAGAGTGGTATAGCGTATCTTTATTATTTTAATATTGAGAAAATATCGATTTATCTTAAGTAAAAGAAATGTTAGAAAGAAAAGCTTTATAAAAGAACATGATGGTTCAAGACGTATTTTAATATTATTGCAAAATAATATTAAGCATAATTTCGGATATTTTCATTTACACATACTGCATTAGAATGATAAAGAAATTTATCAGGAGATAACAAAATTATGTATGATACACTTGAAAACAAGTCATAGGGGATAAAGGTCTAGCTTTTAACATGAATAATAGTTCCGAAGTCTTTTGTTATATTAAAAATAAAAATAAGTAATGATAAATCTTAAATAAAGAGTTTATCATTACTTATTGTATTTAAAAATATGCAAACGCTAATTTATAAAAACAATGGCTTGATAATTAAGCCAGATTCATAAGCA
Source organism: Clostridium sp. ETTB3 (assembly GCF_053571985.1). Taxonomy (NCBI): domain Bacteria; kingdom Bacillati; phylum Bacillota; class Clostridia; order Eubacteriales; family Clostridiaceae; genus Clostridium; species Clostridium sp. ETTB3. The sequence continues at coordinate 2,577,510 of NZ_CP199832.1, read as the reverse complement.
TAAATAATAGCTTGAGTTCTATCTTTAACATTAATTTTAATAAATATATTGCTAATATGCTTTTTAACAGTATTTTCGCTTATGTTAAGATTTTTAGCTATTTCAAAATTACTTAACCCATTAGATAATTGAGAAAGTATTTCTAATTCTCTTCTAGTAAGAGATGTCCTCAAATGATTTTTACTAGTAATTGTAACAGCAGATTCATCCTCAACAAGTCTATATAATAATTCACGATCATAAAATTTTGCACCTGTAGAAATTTTATGTAAAGCATAATTAATATCTTCTTGAGCAAATGTTCCAAGTATATAACCATCAACTTTTAATTTTGAAGTTTTAAAAAACATATTTTTACTTTCATTAAAATCTATAACTAATAATTTTAAGTTAGAATAGTTATCTTTAATAGATAAAATATTATCTATTATTTCTAAATCTTCTTTAAATAATGTAATTATTAAAAGTGTATCTTTAGTATTATTTATACTTTTATCATCAGTAGAATTTAAAGACTTAATACAATTATCCATAGAAGAAAAATAAGAAATATTTTCGAAATTATCTTTTAATAATGATTTAATACCTTCGTGAATTACAGGATATCTGCACAAAATAGAAATATTCACATTACCACCCTTTTCCAAATTAAAATAACTAATATTAAAATTATATAATAAAAAAATGGAAAAGTATAGATTTGTTTACATAAAGTTCTAAAATGATTTTGATGTTTTTAATTAAAATTATATTAAATAGTTAAATTTTCAAAATAATACTTTTATTAATACAAAATTTAAAATTATATTAAATTTAAAATTTTAATATTCAGTATTAAATAAAAAATGAATTTTAATATATAAACATAATAAAAATGTAGTAAGGGATAAATAATTAATTAGTATTAGTTAGTAGTATAAAGATAAGTAATGAAAAATAAGTAATATGAGATAATACTAATATATTATTTACTGTAAAAGATTGTAAAATGTATAATAATTTAATAAAAAGATATTAAAGTTATGTTTAATATTGATAAATATAAGAGTAAAAAAATATAAAGAAGGGAGTAAAAGAGGGTTGAGAGGCGAAGCTATTTTAAATTTAAGTAAAAAAAGCAAAAAATCAATATTGTTACTTGGAGATTTAACAATTATATTTTTATCTTATTACTTAATAATGTTATTTCAATATTCATCATCACAGTTAATAAGAAGTATATTTATAAAGCTTCCTTTAGTAGCAGTAATATATATAGCAATATTATTAAGTTTTAAGATGTATAGTTGTATATGGATAAATGCAGGTATTTATGAATTTAAACAAGCAATTACTTCAACAAGTATTGCATGTATCATAACTACAGTAGCAATGTTAATTATTCCAAATTCAATACCAGTATCATTAAATATTATATCTGGAATAGTAATAATAGCTTTAATTACAAGTTTTAGAATGTCATTAAAAGTATTAACAAGAGCAATTATTTACACAACATCTGAAAAAATCAATGGTAAATACAATGTTTTAATAATTGGTGCAGGCGATTGTGCATCTACAATAATGACTGAAATAAGAAAAGAAAAAAGTGATGAATATAATATTGTAGGAATTATAGATGATAATAAATCAAAAATAGGAAATTATTTAAATGGTGTAAAAATTCTTGGTGATAGAAATGATATTGCTGAAATAGTAGAAAAAGAAAATATAGATGAAATATTTTTTGCAATTGCAAAGATAAATGGAGAAGAAAGGGCAAAAATACTTGATATATGTAGTAATACAAAAGCTAAGATTAAGGTTATTCCAGGGTACTATCAATTATTAGAAGAAGGTATTTCTTTTAATAAAATGAGATATGTAGACTTAAAAGATTTAATAGGAAGAGAAGAGGTTAAATTAGATAAGGTTGGAATTGAGGAATATATAAAGGATAAGGTTGTTTTAGTAACTGGAGGAGGAGGTTCAATTGGATCTGAATTATGTAGACAAATTGCAAAGTATAATCCAAAACTTCTTTTAATATTAGATATTTATGAAAATAATGCCTATGATATACAAAATGAATTATCTTTTAATGAACCTAATTTAAATAAAAAAGTAATAATTGCATCAGTTAGAGATAAATTTAGATTAAATCAAGTAATAAGTGCATATAAGCCATCAATAATATTTCATGCAGCAGCACATAAGCATGTACCATTAATGGAAGATAACCCTGGTGAGGCAATTAAAAACAATGTTCTAGGAACATTAAATATGGTTGAATTGGCAATTCAATATAAGGTAGAAAAGTTTGTTTTAATTTCTACTGATAAAGCAGTTAATCCTACTAATATAATGGGAGCAACAAAAAGGCTTTGTGAAATGATAGTACAAGCAGCTAATAATGAAAGAGGAAATAAAACAGAATTTGTTGCAGTTAGATTTGGTAATGTACTTGGAAGTAATGGTTCAGTAATTCCATTATTTAAGAAACAAATTAAAAAAGGTGGACCGTTAACCTTAACTCACAAGAATATAACAAGATATTTTATGTTAATTCCAGAAGCTGCTCAATTAGTACTTCAAGCAGGGGCATATGCAAAAGGTGGAGAAGTATTTGTTTTAGATATGGGCAAACCAGTTAAAATTTATGATTTAGCAGAAAATTTAATAAAACTTTCTGGATATAAGCCTAATGAAGAGATAAAAATTCAAATAACAGGTTTAAGGCCAGGAGAAAAATTATATGAAGAATTATTAATGAATGAAGATTTAAGAAAAACTCAGCATAATAAAATATTTATTGATAAGCCAGAAAGTATTTCATTAAGTAATCTAAAAAATCAAATAGATGATTTAATTTTTGCTACAAAATTAGGAAATGAAAATATGCTAAAAGATAAATTAAAGGAAATAGTACCAACTTATAATTCACCAGAGTTTTATAACAATAAAAGGATATTACAAGAAGCTGCAATTACATCAGGAGGGGAAGAGTAATGGAAGCAATAAAAGAAAGAAAATCAAAAGAAGTTAATGAAAATAAAAGAATATTCTTATCATCTCCACATATGGGTAACTTAGAAAAGGAATTTATTAAAGAAGCATTTGATACAAATTGGATTGCTCCACTTGGCCCTAATGTTAATAGCTTTGAAAAAGAAGTTGCACAATATGTTGGAATAGACAATGCAGCTGCATTAATTTCTGGAACTTCAGCAATACATTTAGCAATTAAGTTATTAGGAATAAAAGAAGGAGATGTGGTATTTTGTTCAGATTTAACATTTGCAGCAACTTGCAATCCAATAATTTATGAAAAAGCAACTCCCGTATTTATAGATTCGGAATATGAAAGTTTAAATATGTCACCAAAGGCATTAAAAAAGGCATTTGAAGTTTATGAAGAAAAAGGAATCATGCCAAAAGCAGTTATAGTAGTTCACCTTTATGGACAAGCTGCTAATATGGATGAAATACTTGAAATTTGCAATAAGTACAATGTTCCAATAATAGAAGATGCAGCAGAATCGCTTGGTGCAACTTACAAGGGAAAACAAACAGGAACAATTGGTAAGTATGGTATTTATTCATTTAATGGAAATAAGATAATAACTACTTCAGGTGGTGGAATGCTTGTTTCTAACAATGATGAAGATATAAAAAAGGCAAGATTTTGGGCAACACAAGCTAGAGATAATAGAAGATATTATCATCATACAGAGCTTGGATATAATTATAGAATGAGTAATATTGTTGCAGGGATAGGAAGAGGCCAAATAAGAGTTTTGAATGAAAGAATAGCTCAAAAGAAAAATATTTATGAAATTTATAAAGAAGGATTTAAAGATATTAAGGAAATTGAAATGCAACATATATGTGATTATGGGAATCCAAATTATTGGTTAAGTGTTGCAACTATAGATTCAAAATCAAATGTTAAGCCACTAGATATAATTTTAAATCTTGAGGAACATAATATAGAATCAAGACACATATGGAAGCCAATGCATATACAACCTTATTATGAAAAATATGATTTCTTCAGTAGTTTTAATGATAATGAAAATAGTGTTTCTGAAGATATATTTAATAGGGGAATTTGTCTACCTTCAGATACAAAAATGACACAAGAAGAAATAAATAGGGTTATTAAAATTATAAAAGAATTATTTAAATGAATATAAAATTAATTAATATTAAAGAAGGGTATAGATTATGTTTGTAAAAAGGCTTCTCGATATTACAATATCATTAATAGCTTTAATTTTTTTATTGCCATTAATGTTATTAATTTACTTATCAGTAAGAATAAACCTAGGGGGCCCGGCCTTTTTCTTGCAAGAGAGGGTTGGAAAAGAGAATAAAATATTTAAAATGATAAAGTTTAGAACAATGAAAAATTCTACTGATAAGAATGGAAATTTATTAAGTGATAATGAAAGGGTAACTAAGTTTGGAAGTTTCTTAAGAAGTTTTAGCTTAGATGAATTACCTGAACTTATCAATATTTTAAAGGGGGATATGAGCTTAGTTGGACCAAGAGCATTATTAGTTCAATATTTGGGACTTTATAATGATGAACAAATAAGAAGACATGAAGTTCTTCCAGGGCTTACTGGATGGGCACAGATAAATGGAAGGAATTCTATTACTTGGAGTGAAAAGTTTAAGCTTGATGTTTGGTATGTAGATAATTGGTCTCTTTGGTTAGATATTAAGATTTTCTTTTTAACTTTTTGGAAGGTACTAAAAAGGGAAGGGATTAATCAAAGTGAAAGTGTTACAATGGAATATTTTAATGGAAGCAATTAGTTATTTAAGTAATAGTAGTAAATCGAGGGCTATATAAGAAGTGGGGATTGCTATATAGATAGAAAAAGATAACGGGAGGATGAAGATGATAGATAAATTTATAAATATTGAAGATTTATTATATACTTTTAAAAAAAAGTTTTGGATAATAATTATTGTTACATTATTTACTACTACAGTTGGCATATATAAAGCTTCAAAGCTAAAACCAACTTATGTTGCAAATGCTACGGTTTTTATTGGAAAAGGTAGTGAGTTAGTAGAGTACTATTCTAAAGAGGAAGTGGATTATTATTCACAATTAGTGTCAATTTTTAATGAGTTATCAAAAGTAGATGGTTTTTTTGATAATATTTTAAGGAAAAATAGAATAAATAAAACTTCTACGGAAGTAGCATATGGTATATCATTTTCATCATCTTCAAACACTCCGATGGTAAAGATATCATATTCTAGCGGAAGTGATGATAAAATAGAAGACATTCTAAATGCTGTAAGTGATGAATTAGTAAATAAAATTAAGCAAATAGCACCGGAATCACAACCAACTATAATAAGTAAAGCAAAATCATCAACAATATACGCAAATAAGAAAAAGATACAATTAACAGGGTTTGTTGCAGGAGTAATAATATCAGCAATGATTATTTTAGTGATAGATTTTTTAGATGATAGAGTAAATTCTAAAAGAAGATTGGCAGAAGTATTGCCAGTGCCTGTTATAGGTAATATACCAACTCATGAAAAGGAGTTTAGAAAGGAGAATAATGATGTTCATAACAAGCAAAATGCCAAAGTCAATATCAGCAGAGGCGTATAGAAGTTTAAGAACTAGTATAAAGTTTTCATCAGTAGATAAACCTATAAAAACAATAGTAGTAACAAGTTCTATTCCAGGAGAGGGAAAGTCTACTATTTCAGGGAACTTAGCAATTACCTTAAGTCAAAGTGGAGCGAGAGTTTTACTTATAGATTGCGATTTAAGAAAGCCATCTATTCATAAAAAATTTAGAGTAGTAAATGATTTAGGGCTTACTGATATTTTGGTTGATAAATGTAGTTTAAAAGATGTAATAAAAAAGATAGATGAGTATCTTTTTATGATTACTGCAGGAACTATTCCACCAAATCCATCAGAAATAGTAGGCTCAAATTCTATGGAGGATTTAATAAAAGAGTTATCTTTAAGTTTTGATTATATAGTTATGGATACTCCACCAGTAATTCCAGTTACAGATCCCTTACTTTTAGCTGCGAAATCAGATGCAACGATTATAGTTGTTAGAGCAAGAAAGACAAAGGAAAAAATAATAAGGCAGGCTTATGATGAGCTTATAAAAGTAAATTCAAATATTATTGGAAGTATATTAAATGATTCAGAAACAAAAACAAATAATAGCTATTATGAGTATTATGCTGAAGAAGATAAATGGAGTAGGCATAAGAGAAGAATAGCTAAGAAGTTAAAAAAATAAAGAAAGTATAAGGGGAAAATATGGTTATTAATATATTGATACTAAGTGCTGGGAGAAGAGTAGAGTTAGTAAAATGCTTTAAAGAGGCAGCAAAAATCAAAAGGATAGAAAGTAATATTGTAACTGCAGATATATCGAAAACTGCTCCTGCAACATACTTTGGGGATAAAAACTATACAATACCCAAAATCGGTGATGATGGATATATAGAGGCGGTTATTAATATATGTAATAAAGAAAATATTATGTTGGTAATACCAACTATAGATACAGAGTTAAAAATTTTAAGCGAAAATAAAAAATTAATTGAAAAGGAAACAAATGCAAAAATTTTAATTAGTGATAAAAAAGTAATAGACATATGTATAAATAAAAAGAATACAAATAAGTTTTTTGAAGAAAATGGATTTGGAATACCAAAGGAAATTAAAAATAGTGATATTGAAAATAGAAATTATAAATTTCCCTTATTTATAAAGCCAATTGATGGAAGTTCTAGTATAAATGCATTTAAAGTTAATAATGAAAAGCAATTATTATTTTTTAAAGATTATATTGATAATCCAATTATTCAAGAATTTATAGAGGGTACAGAATATACAATAGATGCATTTATTGATTTTGATGGAAATCCAATAACAATAGTACCAAGAGAGCGAATTGCAACAAGAGCGGGGGAAATATCTAAGGGGAAAATTGTTAAGGATAGAGAATTAATTAATGAAGTAAAAAAAGTTATAGAGGTATTAAAGCCTATAGGGCATATTACATTTCAATGTATGAAAATAAAGGATGGAATAAAATTTATAGAGATAAATCCAAGATTTGGTGGAGGAGCTCCTATGAGTATTAAAGCTGGTGCTAACTCACCATTAAATTTATATAGATTACTTTTAAATGAGAAATTAACTTATAATGAAGATTTTAATGAAAATATATTGGCATTAAGATTTGATGATTCTATTTTTTTAAATAATGATGGAGAATTAATTTAAATGATTAAAGCAGTAATATTTGATTTAGATGATACTTTAATTTCTGAAAGCGAATATATAAAAAGTGGATTTGAATCTGTGAGTAAAGAAATATCCAATAAATATAATTTAGATTATAAAGATGTAGTAAAAAAAACAAATGATTTATTTAGTCATTCATCAAAAAATGTATTTAATAGAGTTTTACAGTTCTTTAATATAAATTATTCACATGATTATATATTGTATTTAATAGAAATTTATAGAAATCATGATCCTAAAATTAAATTTTTTGATGATGTAATTGATACTATTAATTATTTAAAGGATATTAATGTAAAAATAGGCATAATTACAGATGGCTACAAAGAAAGTCAAAGAAAAAAGATACAGGCTTTAAAATGTAACGATATATTTGACAAGATAATTATTACAGATGAATTAGGTAGAGAGTTTTGGAAACCAAATAAAAAATCTTATGAAATAATGGCTTCAGAATTAAATATTTTATTTAGTGAAATGATTTATATAGGAGATAATGAAGAGAAAGATTTTAAGGGAGCAAATGAGTTAGGAATATTAACTTTTAAAGTAGAAAGGGAAAATAGAATTTATACTAACATAAATGTTGATGAGTCTTTTCAAGCTAAATTTAAGGTTAAAGATATTAAAAGTATTATTCAATATATCGATAATAATTTAATTAAAAGTAGAGGGGTAAATGAAAATGAAGAAAATTTTATATGTAACTACAGTTAGCAGTACAGTTAATGCCTTTTTAGTACCTCATATAAAAATGCTTATTAATGATGATAATATTGTAGATTGTGCATTTAATATTAATAAACCATTAGATGAAGAGTTAATAAATTTAGGAGTTAATTCCTATAATATACCTTTTAGTAGAAGGCCATTAGGTATTGGAAATATAAAAGCTTTTAATGAAATTATAAGACTTCAAAGATTAAAAAAATATGATATTATACATGTTCACACACCAGTGGCAGCTTTATATGTAAGACTTCTTAAAATAATCTTTCCAAAAGTAAAAATAATTTATACAGCGCATGGGTATCATTTTTTAGAAGGTGGTTCAAAATTAGGATGGTTAGTGTATTATCCTATTGAAAAGGTGATGGCAAAACTTACTGATGTAATTATTAATATTAATGAAGAGGATTATGAAATTACCAAAAATAAGCTTAAACCTAAAAATTGTTATCTTATTAATGGAGTTGGATTAGATTTAAGTATCTATAAAAAACTTAGTGAAGAAGAAATTTTAGAAAAAAAAAATGAGTTAGGAATTAATAAAAATGATTTTGTAATTTTAATGATTGCAGAACTAAATAAAAATAAGAATCATAAGCAATTAATTTATGCTATGGAAATTTTAAAAAAAAAATATGAAAATATTAAAATTATTTGTATTGGTGAAGGTAGTATGAAAAAGGAGTTAGATAAACTTATACATTCAAAATATTTACATAATAACATAATTATGTTAGGGTATAGAGAAGATGTAAATAAATTAATAAATATATCAGATATTGGAATTATGATGTCTTATAGAGAAGGACTACCTAGAAGTTTAATGGAATTTATGGCTTGTGGTAGAAAAATAATAGCTACTAATATCAGAGGGTGTAGAGATTTAATTTCTAACGAAGCTATAGGATCACTAGTTAATGTTGGAGATTATAAATCAACAGCAGATGAAATCGAAAAATATTATAATTCACATGATAAAAGTTTTAATGTGCCTGAAGAAGTTAATAAATATGATATTATTAATGTCAATAAGGATTTGGCTAAAATTTACAGAAATATAAGTGGAGAAATTAACTGTGAAAAAGGAATTTCTTCTTATCTTTCAAGTAGATAAGGGGGATTCTTATGTGTAAGGTTAGTATTATTGTGCCAGTATATAATGTAGAAAAATATTTAGAGAGATGTTTAGATAGTTTAATTAACCAAAGTTTCTATGATATTGAGATATTAGCAATTAATGATGGTTCTACTGATAGAAGTCTAGAGATTTTGAAAAAATATGAGAGTACTGATAATAGAATAAAAATTATAAATAATTCTAATGTAGGGGTTTCAGAAACAAGAAATATTGGAATAATGGAATCTAAAGGTGAATTCATAGTTTTTGTTGATAGCGATGATTGGATAGATAAAGATATGATTGAAAAGATGTATAAATTTATGGTTAATGAAAAATCAGATATGGTTATAAGTACTTATATTAGGGAATTTGGAGATCATAGTAGAGAAAGAAAGTTTAATTTGCCAGAAATAAATATATATGAAAATGAGCAAGTTAAAAATGATCTGTTTAGAAAGTTAGTGGGGCCTTTAGGAAGTGAATTATCAAATCCAGAATATGTGGATGCGTTAGGAACAGTATGGGGAAAGATGTATAAAGCTAATATATTAAAGAAAAACTTTTTGAAATTTATAGATTTAAATGAAATAGGAACTGGTGAAGATATTTTATTTAATATATATGTTTTTAATTATATTAATAAAGCTATATTATTAAATACGCCTATGTATCATTATTGGAGAGGAAATGAAGAGTCAATAACATCTAAATATATACCTGGTTTTATTGAGAAAAGAAAGAAGTACTTTAATTATATGAAGGATTTTATAAATGAAAATAAATTAGGTGATGATTTTATTAAAGCACTTAATAATAGAATATGTACATCTGTATTAGGTACTGGGCTTGTTGAATGTTATAAGGATAATAATATATCAGAAGTTGAGAAAATTAATAGAATTAAGAATTTATTGAAGGATGAATATATAGATAGTGCATATAAAAGTTTAGAGTTAAGATATTTTCCAATTCATTGGAGGATTTTTTATTTTTTTAATAAGTACAAGCTAGCTATTCCGTCTTATTTGATGTTAAAAAGTATAGGAACCTTGAAGAAGATAATATAAATTACGAAAGGAATGAAATATATGCCTCTTATTGGAGTTATTATTCCAGTTTATAATGTTGAGAAATACTTAGAGCAGTGTGTGGATAGTGTGTTAAATCAAAGTTTTAAAGATATAGAAATAATATTAGTTGACGATGGATCAAAAGATAGTAGTGGAGAGATATGTGATTATTATAAGGAAAAAGATTCAAGAGTAAAGGTAATTCATAAGGAAAATGGTGGACTATCCGATGCTAGAAATATGGGTATAAGACAATGTAGCTCAGAGTATATTTTATTTTTAGATAGTGATGATTATTGGAAGGAAAATTGTTTGGAAGAAATAGCTCGATGTATTGAAGATAATGTAGATATTGTATTTTTAACAGCAGCAAAATATTTTGAACAAACTGGACAAATAGAAGAAAAGTTTGAAACTTTAGATAAAGATAAAGTTAAAAATAAATCTAAAAGAGAAGTATTTGAGTATCTTGCTTCTTCAGAAAAATTCCCAGTAAGTGCATGTACAAAATTAATAAAAAAGGAATTAATAATTAATAATAATTTATATTTTGAAAAAGGGTTATTAAGTGAAGATATTGATTGGAGTACCAGATTGCTTTTAGCAGCAGAGAAGTTTGATGTTTGTTATGCCGAGTTTTATATTTATAGAAAACAAAGAGAGGGTTCAATAACTAATGGAATAAAGCTTAAAAGTGTACAAGACCTTCTATATATAATAAAAAAATGGGCATATAAATGTAAGAATAAAGAAATAGATTTGGATGTTATAGATAGCCTTTTATCATTACTTAGTTATGAATATTCAATTCTTTTGGCACACTTATTTTCTATAAATAAACAAGAAAGAAAAATTGTTTTTGATGAGATTAAAGAGTTGAAATGGATTTTAAGATATAGTAACTCTAAAAAAACTAAACTAGTTAAATTGGTTACTAATTTTTGTGGATTAAATTTTTCAGCTGCCCTATTAAATAAATATATTATAGTGAGTAATAAATAGTATGAATATTAAAGAAGCTTTAAAAAAAATAATACCCTATTCTGTTATTTTATTTATAATGTACTTTTTGTATTGGGGAATAGCTGAAATAGATACAATACCAATATCATCAGCTATTGTGCTTATATCATTAATATTATTTCTTTTCTTAAAAAATATTGTATTAATTGAAAATAGAAAATATTTAACAATTTATTGTTTAGCATTTGTAATAAAGTTTGGGCTTTTAATTTATGATGTAGCAAATAAAAATTTACCTATGACTAGTGGTGATTTTCAGGTTTATCATATGTTTGCTAATGAGTTAATTAGCTCTAGTGATGGTATATTAGGAATACTTTCTTTTTCTAATGGAACTGACTTTTATGCAAAAATAAATGCAATAGCTTATATATTATTGGATAATAACTGGAATATACCGTATTTTTTATCTTTTATATATTCTTTAATTTTGTCTATATATATTTATAAATCAGCAGTATTAATAACTAAAAATAAAGATAAGGCAGGTTTTATAGTGATACTATGGATGATAACTCCAATTGAAATGATTTATTCTATAACTTTTTTAAAAGAATCATTTATGCAAATGTTATTCATAATTTCTTTTTATAAAATGTTATCTTATTTGAATACAGGAAATAGGGCAGATATTTTAATTGCAATATTAGTTGCTGCTATGAATGCTATGATTCATTCAGGAGTAATAAGTGTTGTTTTAGTATATGCAGTATTTTTAGCATTCTATAGTTTCAAAGAGAAGAAAGTAAAAATTACTATGGGTGCAGCAATAGCTTTAATTATGATTATAGCTATAGTATTTGTATCACCAGCTGGTAGTGCTTTAATGTCTAGATTTCAAGGAATAGAGAGTTCAGAAGATTTATTAGAAAGTACACAAACAATTGCAGGAAATACAACATATGTTTCAAGTACTCCAAGTAATATGTTTGATATAGTATTACAAACACCATATAGATTTTTAATGTTTGCAATGTCACCATTGCCATGGCAAGTGAAATCAGTAGGTACAGCAATCGCACTATTATTAGATGGTATATTACAATATTTTATAGTTGCTTTTTACTTTGCTTTTATATTTATTTATAGAGCGAAAGACAATGAAGATAAATTATATAAATTATTATCTGTATCAATTGTAATATCAACTTATTTAGTTTATGCATGGGGAACTAATAATTTTGGAACAGCTATGAGACATAGGTTAAAGGTATATCCTATGACAATAATTATAATTTATACTTATTGGCCGAAAATTAAAGCGGCTTTAGCTGAAAGGAGAAATCTTAAAAATGAAATCACTAGTTAGTGTAATAGTACCAATATATAAAGTAGAAAAATATTTAAATAAATGTGTTGATAGCATAATTAATCAAAGTTATAAAAATTTAGAGATAATATTAGTTGATGATGGATCACCAGATAAATGTGGAGAAATTTGTGATAAATATGCTGAAAAAGATAGTAGGGTCAAGGTTATTCATAAGGAAAATGGAGGATTATCTGATGCTAGAAATGCTGGAATTGATATAGCTAAAGGTGATTATTTATTGTTTGTAGATAGTGATGATTGGATTACATCTAATATTTGTGAAGTATTAATTAAAAATGCTAATGATAATTTATCTGATATTATAGCATGTAATCAATATGAGACCTTTGATGGGGATTTTCATGAAATATGTGAAAGTTATGAATATAGAAATTTTAGCAATGAAGAAGCATTGAAGATGTATCTTAATGGAAATTTATTTTATACATCTACTTGTGGAAGATTATATAAAAGGGAGATATTTAATAATATAAGATTTCCGTTAAATAGGAAAGCAGAAGATTTATTTACAACATATAAATTATTATATAGTGCTAATAAAATAACTTATGTTGATTTTATTGGTTATATATATTGTAGAAGAGATAGTAGTATTATGGGATCATCAGATATGAAATTAACTATGGATGTGTTTCTAGCAACAAGTGAGGAGTTTGAATTTTTAAATAAGAAAGTACCATCACTAAAAACAGATATTAATAGAATTTATATGAGGTGTTTATTAAAAACATACTCATATTTTTCAAGAAATGAGTTTATTAACAATGATGAAGCTAAAGATATTAAAAGAAAGGTTTATAATTTAATAAAGAACAATAAGTGCTTAAGTATAGATAAAACTACTAATTTTATAGTAAATATATTTTGTATTTCACCAATAATTGCAGTAAGAATTTTAAGGTTATTAAAAAAGGATAGATGATATATGAGTATAAAAAATGAAAAAATTACTATTATTGTTCCAGTTTATAATGTTGAGAGGTATTTACAGCAATGTATTGAATCTTTGATAAATCAATCATATGAAAATTTAGAAATTATATTAGTTAATGATGGTTCAACTGATGCCAGTGGAGAAATATGTGATAAATATTCAAGTGTAGATAATAGGGTAAAAGTTATTCATAAAAAAAATGAAGGGGTAAGTATTGCTAGGAATACAGGGTTAAAAGAAGCAAGTGGTGAATATATTGCTTTTGTAGATGGAGATGATTTTTTAGATAAAGATATTTATTTTAAATTATTTCAAATAATAAATAACTCCAAATATGATTTAGTTATGTGTAGATTTTATAAAAGTTTTTCTAATGGAAATAATGTTATTGAAAATGAACCATTAAAAGAGGGAGAGTATAAAAAAGAAGAGATTTTTAAAAAATTAATACTCCCTATGATAGGAAATAGTTTTAAAAATACAGGTAAAGAATTAATTATGGGAGCTGTTTGGAGGTGTTTATACAAAAAAGAAATTATAGAGAAAGAGAGAATTGAATTTCCAATAATAAAAATTGCTGAAGATATGTTATTTCATTTAAATTACTTAGGATATTGCAATTGCGTATATATATTAGAAGAAGCATTATATTTTTACAGATTTAATGAAATGTCAGCAACAAGAAAATATATAACTTCATTGTGGGAAACGTTACAAACTCAGATTAATATGGTAAGAAAGATATTGATAAATTTTAATTTATTAAATAGAGAGAGTGAAGAAAGATTAGAATCAAATACTTTTTATTTCATTTCATGGTGTTTCACCAATGAATGTCATCCAGGTAACCCAAAAAAATATAAACAAATATTAGAACATATAAATGATATAAAGAAATCAGATGAATTCAAAAAAGTATTTAATTGGAAAAATATATTAAATTCTCCGATTAAAGAAAGATGTATATTTATATGTATTAAATTGGGGATATATAAACCAATATATATTTATAATAATAAAAAATTTAGGGCTAATAATTAGAATTTATGAGGTTAAAATGGAGAATAAGCAAAAAAAAATATTATATTTTTTAAATGATTTAGATAATGGTGGTAAGGAAACTTTTTGCTTAAATGTTAATAGAAATATTATTAAGGATAATTATAAAATAGATTATTTCTTAACTCTAGGAAATAAAGAATATTATAAGGAAGAGGTAGAAGAGTTAGATGCAAAGGTAATTAATATAAAAAATGAAAATGCTCCTTTTTTTATACCTAGATTTATTAAGTTATTTTATTTAATAAATAATAATATAAAAAAAGGAAAATATGATGTTATACATATACATCAATGTAAAGGAGTTATTTCTATTTTAATAGCAGCATATATAAATAAGGTTAAGTGTATATGTGTTCATTCCCATAGTGCATTTACACCAGATAATGATAATAAAATAATTAAATTTAAAATAAAATTATATTCAATTATAAGGAATAAGCTTATCAATAAATTAGATCCATATAGATTAGGATGTAGTAAAGAGGCTTGCAAAGAAATGTTTGGTAAGGATTGCTTTAAAAATAAGAAAACTAAAGTTATTTTTAATGGTATATCTTTTAATAAATTTAATAAATCAAAGGTTAATAAAGATGTAGTTATTAATAAATATAACATAAAAGTAGACAGTATTAATTTTATTAATATTGGTAGATTTGAGGAAGAAAAGAATCAATTATTTCTAATTAGAGTTTTTAGTGAATTTATAAAACTTAGAGAAAATTCTAAATTAACCATAGTTGGCCATGGTTCATTAGAAAGTAAAATTAGAAATGAAATTAATATGCTAGGTATTGAAGAGTATGTTGATATATTACCTCAAGATACTAATATACCTGAAATATTAAGTGTTATGGATTATTTTTTATTACCATCATTATATGAGGGGTTAGGTATAGTTCTTATAGAAGCACAGGCTATGGGAGTACAATGTTTTGCATCTAACTATGTTCCTGAAGAAGCTGATATAGGGTTGTGTGAGTTTTTACCGTTAGAAATAGGAGTTCAAAATTGGGCAAAATCAATTGATGAATATATTAGTCAAAATAAGCAGGGAAATATTGATAATGAAAAATTAAATAAATATGATATTAAAAATGTTGTTTTAGAGTTAGAAGAAATTTATCAATAAAGGAAGTAATAATAATGGATTTATATAAATTTAAAGTACTAATATTAAATAAAATAGGAAATTTTAATAGAGAATTATGGAAAAATAAAAGAGATAGTAAAAAAATCAAAAATAAAAATTTTACTATAATATCACAAACATGTATTGGTGGATTAATGTATCATGATACAATGAGTAAGTTTTTAAGTCCTACTATTAATGTTAGTATAGAACCTAAATATTTTATAAAACTTTTAGAAAATATGAAGTATTATATGAGTATTGATAAAATTGAAGAAGTAAAAACAGATAAAAATTATCCAGTTGGAAAGTTAGATGATATTATTATTAATTTTGTTCATTATAGTAATTTTGAAGATGCAGTAAGCAAATGGAATGAGAGAAAAAAAAGAATTAATTATGATAAATTGTTTATTGTTATGGCAGATAGAGATGGTTGTAGTGAAGAGATAATAAAAAGATTTGAAAATCTCCCATATGATAATAAAATAATTTTTACAACTAAAAAATATAAATATAACTCATGCGTGTATGTAAATTATCCAGATCCATATAAAGATCAAATTGGGTTAGTGACTAATATGTCTAATATTTTTGGAAAACGTGTATATGAAAAATACTTTGATTATATAGGATGGTTAAATAATAAATATGATAATATAAAAGAATTTTGTAAAGTTTAAAAGAGTAAAGGAATATGAGTTATGAAAAAGATGAAAGTTTATGCATATACAAAGCAAAATTTAGGTGATGATTTGTTTATAAAAATACTATGTGAAAGATATCCGAATACTCAATTTGTTTTATATGCACCAAATGTTTATAAAGATATATTTAAAGATAATAAAAATTTAGAAATTTGTTCTTCTGAAGATAAGCTAAATAGAGTAATAAATTTTATTGCTAGAAAATTTGGTGTAAATAATTATGTTGATAGAAAGTTAGTAGAAAGTTCAGATGGAGGAGTATATATTGGAGGTTCATTATTTATTCAAGGAGACAATTGGAGAGAATATACTGAAAATTATATCAAGCAAATGAAAGGAGAGGATAAGCCTTTTTATTTATTAGGGGTAAATTTTGGGCCATTTAATAATGAAGAATACTACTTAGAGCATAAGAAAATATTTAAGGAATATACAGACATATGTTTTAGAGAAAAGTATTCTTATGAAATGTTTAAAGATTTAAATAATACTAGAATAGCAGATGATATTGTTTTTGGATTAAAAGGAGTAAAAATTAAGCAAGGCAATTCAGTTGTAGTATCAGTTATAAGACCATCCTATAGAGAAGAATTACAAAGAGAAGATTTTTCTTACTATAAGAAGATTAAGGAAATGTGCATTGAGTTTATAAATAAGGGATTAGAAGTAACCTTAATGTCATTTTGCAAAAGCGAAGGTGATGAAGATGCAGTAAGTGCCATAATGTCATTAATTCCTGATAAATATAAAAATAAAATACATAGTTATTATTATGAAACTAATATAAATGAAGCTTTAGATGTATTGGCTAATGCAAAGGCAATTGTTGCAAGTAGATTTCATGCAATGATATTAGGTTTAGTTTTTGAAAAGCCTATTTTGCCTTTAATTTATAGTAAGAAAATGACTAATGTTTTGGAGGATATTAAATTTAAGGGTCCATACTATAATATTAAGAAATTAGATAAGATTAATATTGATTATAGTTGGATTGAAAATAATAATGAATCGGTTAAAAAGCAAGTTATTAATGCTGAAAATCATTTTAAAAAGTTAGATGAATTTTTAACCAAGGGAGTTTAGTATGAATAATATTGAGTGCGAAGATAAAGAGCTAACATATGGAGTAGATTTAATTAGTGTTATAATTCCGACTTATAATAGAAAAAGTTATTTGATGGAAGCAATAGATAGTGTTTTAAAACAAAATTATTCTAATATAGAGATATTAATAGTTGATGATAATTCAATAGATGGGACAGGAGAATTAATATGTAATAATTATAAAAATTATGACAATATATATTATTTTAAAAATAATATTAATAAAGGACCAGGATATAACAGATTAAAGGGATTTAATAAGGCAAAAGGGAAATATATAGTTTTTTTAGATGATGATGATTATTATACTGATTATAATTTTTTTGGTGATGCAATTAAGAAGTTTAATGAAAATAGTAATTTATCATTTGTTTCAGCAAATAATTATATTAAAAAAGAAGGAAAAGATGAACTTATAGAAAGTATATTGAATTTTAACAAGAAAGTAACATGTGTTGAGTATTTAAATAACTTTCAAACTGTAAAATACCCTAAGCCACAATCAACATTTACAACTATATTCAATAAAAAAATATTAGAATATGTTAATTTAAATGAAGTTAAAATGGTAAATGATACTATTATCTATCTAAGAGCTCTATTAGGTGGAAATCCAGAATTTATAAAAAATATAGTAGGAGTATATAGAATTCATAATAATAATATTTCGAAAGGATGCTCTTCAGATTTTATTATTCAGAATCTTGACGAAAAGTATAAAATATATAATTTAGCTAGGAATATGAGCAATTTTAGAGATAAAATAACTGAAAATTGGTTAAATGAACAAATGTTTTTAACACTTGATTATTATATTTCTGAATCTCCAACTAATTTTAAAGATTATATGAAAATAATAAAATGGATTAATAAAAATATTAAACATAAAAGGTATTTACAGATTAATAATGTAATTAAGAGATCAATAAAAAAGTATATAAGTAGGTAAGATTTATGAAGATAAAACAAGTAATTTTTAGAATTAGTAATAATATTTTAAAAAAAGTTTATAAATTTAAAATTTTAAATAGATATGAAACTATTAATTTAATAAAAAAGAATAAACTATCTGTAGCTAGATTTGGTGATGGAGAATTATTTATAATTAATAATACTGAAATCGGGTTTCAGGAGAAAAATATTGAACTATCAAAAAGATTAAAGGAGATATTAAAGAGTAATGATAAAGATATATTAATTTGTATACCAAGCATGTTGAATGATACAAATTGGTGTACGGAAAAGTGTAAAAAGTATTGGGATAATCATTTACAGGATTCAAGAATATGGTGGTTTAAATATATAAATAAAAATAGAACTTATGGAGATACTCAGATTACTAGACCATATATAGATTTAAAAGATAAAAAGGAAAGTGAAAATTTATTTAATAATTTAAAAGAGATTTGGGATAACAGGGATGTTGTAATTATTGAAGGAGAACAAACTAGATTAGGAGTAGGTAATGATTTATTCAATAATATAAAATCAATAAAAAGAATTATATGTCCTGCTAAAAATGCCTTTAATAAATATAATTATATTTTAGATGAAGCAAAAACTATTTCTAAAGATAAGTTAATTTTAATAGCTTTAGGACCTACAGCTACGGTATTAGCATATGATTTAAATAAGTTAGGATATCAAGCTATTGATGTAGGTCATATTGATATTGAATATGAATGGTTTTTACAAAAAGTTACTGAAAAAGTTAAGTTAAAAAATAAATATGTAAATGAAGGAACGGGAGATATTAATATAAGTAATGAAAATGATGGTTCTTATAATAAAGAGATTATAAAACTAATATTATAATAATAAATGGTGATTTATCTTATGATAATAGAAAATATGGTGTGAGGAAATAAATATGAGGACAAAGAATGTAATAAGAAATATAGGCATAAATATTTTAACTCAAATAGTAATTACAGTTTTAGGGTTTTTATCAAGAAAAGTTTTTATTGATAATTTAGGTACAGAATATCTGGGTATAAATGGATTATTATCCAATGTTATATCTATGCTAAGTCTTGTTGAAGGTGGTATTGGAACAAGTATTATTTTTAATTTATATAAACCTTTAGCAGATGATGATAGACCTAGAATAATTGCACTAGTTCAATTATATAAAAAATTATATGGTATTTTAGCAATAGTAATTTTATTTTTAAGTATATGCCTATATCCTTTCTTAGGATCATTAATGAGAGATTATACAGGTGTTCCATATTTAACACTTATTTATTTTATATTTGTAGCAAAAAATATGATTTCATATTTAAATGCACATAGATGGTCTTTAATAAATGCTGATCAAAAGGGATATGTATTAGCAAGATATAATCTTATATTTAATATAGTAACAACATTATCTAAAATAGCAATTTTATATTATACAAAGAACTATGTTTTATATCTATTAATTGAAGCAGGAATATTTGTAGTACAAAACATATGGAATGGTAGAATTGTTAATAATAAATATCCATATATTAATACTAGAGAAAAATATTATGTTGAAAAACAAGTAAAAGAAAATTTAATTACTAATGTTAAAGCAATTTTTTTACACAATATTGGATCTTATTGTGTTTTTGGTACTGATAATATTTTAATATCAGCATTAGTAAGTATACAAGCTGTAGGATTTTACTCAAATTATACTCTAGTAATTAATCAATTATCAACCGTTGTTAAACAAGTTTTAGAGGGAATAAGTCAAAGTGTAGGAAATTTAATAGCAACTGAAAGTAAAGAAAAAAGTTATAAAATATTTAAAGTAGTATATTTAATTAATTTTTGGATTTACTCATTTGCAGCAATATTTTTATATAATTTATTAGAACCATTTATAGGATGGTGTTTTGGAAAAGATATGATATTAAATAAGCTAGTTCTGGTAATAAGTATTGTCAATTTTTACTTAACTGGGTTAAGAAGTAGTGTAAACACATTTAAAACTAAGGCGGGAATATTTAAAGAAGATAAGTATATACCTTTAATTGAGTCTTTTATTAATTTATCAGTATCAATTATTTTGGCAAAGTATTTGGGGTTAGCAGGAATATTAATAGGTACTGCTATTAGTACTATATCCATTCCACTATGGGTTCAACCCAAATTAGTATATAATAAAGTTTTTAATATGTCAGTAGCAGAATATTTTAAAAAGTATTGTATATATTTAATATTAACTATAATAGTTGGAGCTATAACAACATTTGCTTGTAACATTTTAGTTTTAGGAGCTGGATTATTTAGTTTAGTATATAAAGGGATAATATGTGTTTTAATACCTAATGTTATTTATTTTTTATTATTCTATAGAACTGAAGAGTTTAAATATTTATACGATATAGGAAAAAGTATGATTATAAAAATTAAAGGAAAAGTTGTATTTAATTAATTTATAAATGGAGTATTTTATTATGAAGAAAAAGAGAATATTATTACTTCTACTATTAAGTATGTTAGTAATAGTAATATATAATATCATATTAAATAATATAGTAGAAGTAGTTTATACAAATGTTGAAATAGAAAATTTACCAGAAGAGTTTCAAGATTTCAAGATACTTCAATTAACAGATCTTCATAACAAAATATTTATGAATGATCAAAAATACTTAATAGATAAAATAAATTCAATAGATTATGATATTTTAGTTATTACTGGAGATATGAGTGATTACAATGATATAGAAAAAAGTGATGGGTTTATTAAATTATTAGATGGAATAAATAATAAAAATAATATTTTTTATGTAGATGGTAATGCAGGATTAATAGCTATTGATGATACTACCAATAAAGTTACAGAGATAGGACAGCAACTTATAAATAAAGGATGCATATTACTTGATAAACCTTATGTAATTGAAAGAAATGGACAAAAGTTAGTATTATCACAATTTCTAAATAAAGAAACTTATGAAAAACAATATCCAGAAACAAAGGATGAAGATATAAAGATGGTTCTTACGCATTATCCTAGAGATAGAAGATATTATGAAGAGGTAAGTGTAGGAAATTTACCAGATTACGATTTAGTAATAGCGGGGCATTATCATGGAGGACAATATAGAATACCTTTTTTAGGAGCTATATTTATACCTAATACAAATCCTTATGGAACAAGATTTTTTCCAAAACAAGAAGAAGTTAGTGGTCTAACTGAATGGGGAGGATATAAACAATATATTAGCAGAGGATTAGGTGCTAGTGGGGATTATAAAATTTTAAGATTTAGATTGTTTAACATTCCACAGATAGATGTATTAATATTAAAAAACAAAGAATAGATGGTTATTGGGGGAGTAATTTATGAACAAAACACAGAAACAATTAATAGAAATGATAAATTCAGCTATTCATGGTAGAAAGATTAATTTCGATGAGAATGAAATAGTAAATTGGGATGAATTGTTAGAAGAAGCCAGACAACATAGTGTTACATCTTTAATATATTCCTCAATAAATAGAAGTTCTATAATAAAGTCTTTAGATAAAGAAAGGCTGAATTCATTAAAAAAACAAGTTTTTTATAGTGGAATTAATCAAGTTAGACATATAAAACAAACTGCTGAGATACTGAAAGAATTACAAGAAGAGAGTATAGAAGTTATAGTTTTAAAGGGGCTTGTAGTTAGATATTTATATCCAAATCCAGATTTAAGAACTATGTCTGATGCAGATATAATTGTTCATAAAGATGATTTAGAAAAGGTAAGTGAAATTTTAGTTAAAATGAATTATAAACAGACAAAACATGAAGATGAACATGGTGCTCATATAGTATTTAATAAGGAAAATTCATGCATAGAGGTCCATTGGACATTATTAAATGAGGATTTTTTTAAAGGAGATAGATCTTTTGAAGATAGTTTATGGGATAATGCTATGACAGTTAAGGTTGGAGAAGCAGAAGCTTTATCATTATCATGGGAGGACCTAGCAGTTCATCTTTGTGTTCATATGGCATCACATTTTTCTCACAAGGGATTTGGAGTAAGACAATTATGTGATTTAGTATTAGTTGTTGAAAAAAAAGGAAAAGAAATAGATTGGATTCTTTTTAATGAAAAAATAAAAAAATGTAAGTTGGAAAAATTTACAGCAGCTATTTTTAATGTATGTAAAAAACTATTTAATATGGAGATTCCAAAAGAATTAAATTCTATTTATGATATAAATGAAAAAACTATAAATCTAGTAATAGATGATATTTTTGAAGCTGGAGTTTTTGGAAATAAAAATACTGATAATATGTTTGGAAGAGAATTAGCTTTTGATAAGGATACAGAAAGTGGAAGTAGTAATATTAGAATAATAGGAAGGTTTATAAGATTATTATTTCCATCACCTAACGAAATGAATAATAAATATAATTATGCTAAAAAGTATAAAATTTTAGTACAAATTGCATGGATTCATCATTTGATTGAGGGATTATTTAATAAGAATTATAATACTAAAAATAAAGTTGGAATGTTACTCTCAACTATATCTGTATCAACTAATAGAAGTAAACTATTAAAAAAATTAGAATTGTAATAATAAGGTAGTAAGTAAAACAAAAAATACTTACTACCTTAATTTTTTTATGAGCTAAAATATTTTAGACAAAGTGTAGTTACTAGTTATTGTAGTTGATTTATTAATATTTTCATTTACGTTAATTAATATATAATACTTATGTTAATAATAAGTTAAGAATTTATACTATTATTAATTTTAATTATAAAAAGCAATATCAAATTTAAATAAATAGAATAAAATTTAATATAGTATATTTTTAGGAGGAAGATATAGTTATGTCTTCAGTAGTTAATGAAAATAATCAAGGTATTATAGTAAACAAAAGAAATTTAATTATTAAAGGAAATACTATTATTAATATTAATGACTATAAAAGTGATAAAAGTATATCAAGAGATGGAAAGTTTAGAATAAAATCTGATGATAAATATTATAACTTTAATATTCCAGTTTTAAATAAAATAGATGATAGTGTATATGACTCATTAGATAATTTAGTATATACAAAAAAAATTCAGAGTTTCACTGTAGATGAAAACTGTTATTTTGCAGGGGGACGAGGAGTTAATTATTCTAAAGATTATATTAGTAGCTCTGATAATCAATTTTGGTTTATGATTTATTTAAATAAAATGGGATTACCAAGTTCAATAAGGGATAAGGGAAAAATATTATGTAAATATCCTAATATATCATTATGGACCAAAAAAGAAGTTGGTATTAATGTAGCATATCCAGACTTTATATGTGTCCATTTAGATTTATCATTTTTTGAAAATGATTCAATTCCAAAAGATGCAGAGGAGTTAAAAGAATATTTTAGAACTCATGAGAATAAAAAGTTTAATATTTACTATGAATTAGCAATACCAGAAGTAGAAGAATTAAAAAATGAAACTATAATTTTAGATGAAAATTCACAGTGTATCATTATAGATGAAGCTTACGATGGTGATAAAAATTTATTAAAAACTTATGATATTAAAGATAATTTGAAGTTATTAAATGAAATTAATGACACTTTATTTGGAGAAGATAGAACCTACTATTCATCAGAGTTTGGGTGTTCTTATAGTGAGGTTTCAAGTATATGTAGTGGTAGTAAAGGCAGTAATAAAATATATATTGAAGATTTGTATAATTTAGATTTTGAAGTAGGGCAAGGTATAGCCATTGAAGATGGATGTTATGTTAGAAAAACAGAACTTTCATGGCTTTGTGCATTAATTAAAGAGATAGATTATGAAAATAAATATATTACTATAAATAGAAAGTTACAAGAGAACGTATCTAATAAAAAAGTTGAACATGATAACTTTTTAAATTATATAAAAATATCAGAGTTTTTTATTGATAAAGATTCAGTGGATTTAAAATTTGAACCAGGAACCTATATAAATCATGCATTAAGAAGTGGAGTAGATACATTAAACGTTGTATTGACGGAAGTTGGTATAAAGCATATTGGTGATGCTAGAAGTATGATAAATATACAAAATAAAAGATTTATTAATATAGATTTTCAAGGTTCAGTATTTAAAGAGATTGCTAAGTGGCAGTTGAAATCTGATTATAATTTTGGTGGTTCAAGGTGTTCAGTACTTCCATATACTTTTATTGGATTAATAGGATGTGATAAAGTAACAATAAAAAATGGAACTGTTATTCACGATTCAGAAAATAATTGTATTTATACAGGAGTTAGAACAGCTGAAAATATGGGGGATGGATTTTGTGTTCACGGGTGTAAAGATATTTATTTAGAGAATTTAGAAGCTTATGGATGTGAATCAGATGGATTTGCATTAGGTGGATCAGTAAGTAATTTTTATGATGATAATCCTAGAGGAAATCTAAATATAACGATGAAAAATTGTAGAGCTTACTATTGTGGGAGGCAAGGATTAACTTTTAGTGCTGGTGCTGATGGAGTAATTGATAATTGTGATTTTTCTTATACTGGTTTTTGTAAAGATAAAATTACTAAATGTTGGTGGGGAAATAGGAATCCAGGAGCAGGTATAGACTTTGAGTATGAAAGTGCATCAGATTTAACTACAGGATGGGAAGCGACATCAGCAATTAGAAGAATAAGACTTACTAATTCAAAGTTAATTGCAAATAGTTATGGGGTTGCTAATGGGATGACAGAAGGAAATTTTCTAATGGAAAATTGTGTTTTAAAGGGTAATTCTAATGGAGTATTTCTAATTAAGACTGGTAATAATGCAGGATTTACTATGAGGGAAAATGAAGATGAGGGAGAAACTTATGTATATGGATCAATGCAACCTATAACTTGTATAATTAGAGATTGCTTAATAGATTATAATGGAACACCTAATAAAAGCACCTTTGGATATTTTAGAAGAGTAATTATAGATTCTTGTATATTAAGAAATTTTTTCTATGACTATGGTGGAAGACAATTTACTATTATTAATTCAGATTTACAATATACAGATGGAATTAAAAGTCATATGCAAGGTTATCCGAGATTTCCTCTTATTCAAAATTGTACAGTTAGATTTAGAAGAGAATTTATTGATAAGTGGGAAGCTTCAGGGAAATGGGCATGGAGTCCTATATATGGACAATTCCAAGACTGTATATTTTATTTAGAAGAACCAACAGCAGATTATACTGATAGTAAAAGTAGAAATTTAATTGTTGATTTTGGAAAAAATTCTACCAGAAATTATGTTTATCCAGCAAAAAACTATGGGTTTGTAAGTAGTAATAATAATACCATAATAAAAGAGAAAACTATAGATTGGGGAAATAGAGAGTGTTATGAGGTATACTCAAAGGATGATTTTTTTATTTCAAGAGTATACAGGGAAAATATAATTTTAACTGAAAATGCAACTATAACTTCAAATGTTAAGTCAAATTTTATTATATCACCAAATTTTGTGATTGAAAATAATGTACACTCAAGGAATACAGCCTCCATTTGTTTTAGGGGAAATATAATTGATCATATAATTACTATTCCAGCTAATAGAAAAAATGATTTTAAAAAGATATGTATATATTTTTGGTCACCAAAATCCTTCAAATTTCCTGATGGAAGTACTAAATTTACTTATGTCATTCCTGAGGAATATAATGGGGAAGAGATAATTTTAGAAATTAAGCAAGATTATTTTGATGAATTATTAGTTGATATTAAGTTAATTAATGTAGGAAAAAGTATATTTTAAAATTTGATAAAATCAAATATAATTAGGAAATAGTAGTATAAGTTAAATTAAATGATGAAAGTTTAAGATTTAGTTTGAGCTTATTCAGAATTCAATATTTAGAATTCTGGATTGGCTCTTTTTTTATTTTATGACGAATTGTCAAGCTAAGTGCAACACTTAGCTTGTTCTTCGTTAAATGCTTCTAACGGTGTCTTGTATCCAAGACATTTCCGTGGTCTATTATTTAAAATATCCTCAACAATATCAACATGATTTTGATTTATAGTAGAAAAATCAAATTTTTTAGGAAAGAATTATCTAATCAAGCCATTTGTATTTTCATTAGTTCCTCTTTGCCATGAACTGTAAGCATCAGCAAAATACACATCTAAGTCTAATTTATTTTCTAACTCTAAATATCCAGCAAATTCTTTACCACGGTCTACAGTCAATGATTTTAAATTATTCCTACCAAATTTGCCTAATGCAATAATACAATGTTCATTAAAAGTAGAAGCTTTTCTATTTTGCATTATTCTGATTTTTGTTAAACGTGTTTTTCTTTCAACGAAAGTTGAAAGACACGCCTTAGATTTTCCCCTACTTGAAACAATAGTATCAAGTTCCCAGTGTCCAATATCTAATCTTTTTCTTACATCTTTAGGTCTTTGACTTATTGTTTTCCCTATATTGAATTTACCTCGAGTTTCTCTTGGTTTTAGTAATTTACCCTTCCTGCGAAGCAGGTCAACGGAACAGTGCTCCAAAATACCTTTATATAGCCAAGAGTATATAGTGCTAAATGAAATTATTTGTTTATTAAATTCAAGTTTTAGACGACCTGAAATCTGTTCTGGAGACCAGTGATTATTTAGCTTTTCTTGAACATAGTTTACTAACGAAGCGTTAGCAATTTTTCCATGAGGTTTACATTTAACTCTTCTGTTTTCATATTTATCTTGAGCTACATGAGCTTTGTATCTTCCATTAAGATTGTTTCTTTTAATTTCTCTTGAAATACTTGATTTATTTCTGTTGAGTTCTTTGGCTATTTTAGATAAACTCCATCCTAAATTTAAATATTCTACTATACAACAACGTTCATTTATAGTAATATGTTTATAGCTCATACAGTCACGTCCTTTAAAGTGGTTTTCTAGTCAATTATTACTTTAGCATGAACGTACCCGTATGGGTTATTTTTTTTGCAATTAATTAGTGTTGCACTTGATATTGTAATTTATCTTATAGAATAATTACAATAGTAATTATGAAAAAATAACTTATTAATAGTATATTTAAAAAGATAGGGGAATTAAGAATAAGTTATAACATAGAAAAGTTGATAATGCTAAATACATCAATAACTATAAGTAAATATAATATTTAATATATTATTAAAATTTTATATTCATAAAAGTAGATAATTTTTATATTTAATCCATTTTAAGATAATAAATTTTGGATTAAGAATTTAAATCTTGAAAATATATGAAAATATGTTTAGCATTGATGGTTAGACATGTTATATTTCAATGAAGGTAGTTAGGTTTAGATTTTTAAGTTCTAAATATTTATTAAAATTAAAATAACTATTTATATTTATTGATATTACAAATTCATAATGATTATTATATATCTCATAATAGGATATGAATAATGACCATCTTTATATATTTTTATTAACAATTAGTATTACTATTGGTTATTATTTATTATTAGCTATAAAGAAGTATGATTTATTTAAAGAAGTAACAGAAATATATTATTTACTTAATATTACATATAAGGTAAAATTTTTATAAAGCATATTTATTTATTTATTTATTTATTTATTCTTAAATTTCAGCACAAATTTAGAGATGAATTTATAAAATGTTTAAAAAAATTTAAAAAAGAGGTGAATATAATGAAAAAAAATTGGAACAATCCTGCAATTAAATCATTAAACGTAGAATATACTCATGAAGAGGAATATGATGGATGGGTTTTAGGAGATGATGGATCTAAAGTTGATGCTAAATCTATTGATGGAAGTGCAAATCCAGCATGTCTTGGAAAGTTTGGATATAAGTGTAGGTGCTGTGGAGCAGAATCAGGATATATTTATTTTACTCCAGTTGGAGCTTTAAGAGGATTAATAGAGCACTGGCATTCAGCTCATCCAAATGGTTGTAAATTATCATAAAAATATTTTCTAAAATTAAAAATAATACATTGCTTTTATAGTAATGTATTATTTTTAATTATATTAATAGGGGGAGATTATAATAAGAAAAGTATATATCAAGATTACATATTTTTTATTAATTATAAATATATGTGTTTTTTTTATTGGTTGCTCAAGTAATGATAGAGAAGCTGGATTAGTTTATGGAAATGAAAGTGCACCAATAGAGATAATTAATTATACAAGCTTTCAATGTATTGATTGTGCTACAATGCATGAAAGATTACACGAGAGTATAAAGAGGTTTATTGAAGATGGTACGATAAGATTAATTGAAAAGCCAATAGATATTACGAGATTTGAATATGATGAAGTAATTTATAAACATATGAGTGAAGAACAATCATTAGATTTTGAAAAATTATTAGAAATATACACAACTCAAAGGCAATGGAGAGATTTTAAATCTAATGAAGAGGTAATTAAATTTTTAAATTTGAGTCAAGATGAGAACAAAAAGAATATAAATGATTTAAAAATTATAACTAAAGAAAAAAGTAAAATAAACTTAGAAGAGGTTCCAACTATGATCTTAAATGGAAAAAGATTACCCATAAATATAAGTGAAGAAGAATTTATAAATAAGGTTGAATCATTATTAAGGAAATAATTTTAAAATATAATGATTAAGTATTGGTAGTATTAAAAGTAATATTTAGTATTATATCAAAATGAGTATATAAATATTTTGAAAATGTAATAAATGTTAATTATCTATAAAATTAAATTAAAAATTAGAATGTAGTATGAATAAATGATTTTATTTCAGTAAAATTGTTAAAAAATATTTTAGATTAATAAGTTAAATTTTAGAGGAAAAAAGAATGAAGAAAGAGTGGTTAAATCTAGAATTTATGAATTTAGGAGTAAAATATACGAAAGATGATTGCTATGAACAAGTAAATGTAGCAAAAGAAGTTGGTGAGCAAGAGAAGGTTTTATGGAGTTGTAAATATTGTGGAGCTACATAAGTTCTTATTCTTAATATAAAGCATAACCATTCGTGTCAATATTTAAATAAACCAGCTAATCCTGGATTTGAACCAGAGGAATCTATAACACCAAAGTTAGAAGCAGTTTCAGTATCTTAAAGAGAATAATTAAGTTTAAATATTTTTAAGATTAAAGAAGTAGTAAATAAATTTAATACTATAGTGTAATTTATCACCAAATTATATAATAGTATAATAAAATTAATAATTATCAAAATTATGAGAGTGGGTATAAGAGAATGGTGTTAAACAATTATTGTGTATATGGATTGAATATAAAATCTGAAATAGAAATAGATGAATTTGAAAAAATAAGTAATATTTTTAATGATGATTTAGTAGTAATAAAATATTCAAAAATGGATCAAGAAATAAAAAAATCAATTTTAGAAGATAGAAAAATTCAGTTATATCAAAATAAAATATGGTTTCATATAGATAATATAGCTACATATTGTATAACTAATGGAAATAAGATAGAAGTAGAATTATGTGATAATGCAGATATGAAACTTATGAAAATTTATGTAATGTGTAGCTGTTTAGGATTTATTATGCTTCAAAGAAAAATGGTAGCTATTCATGGTGGAGTAATAGAAATGGATAATAAAGCCGTAATATTTACAGGGGATAGAGGAGCAGGAAAATCTACTTTAACTACGGCATTAAGAGAAAGGGGATATAAGTTTATATCTGATGATGTTGCTGGAATCAAGATAGATAAAGTTCCATATGTAATGCCAGGATTTCCATATCAAAAATTATGTGAATCTGCTATGAATAATTTTGGATATAATAAAGAAGCTTTTACATCATTTATGAGTGATAAAGAAGTTAAATATATAGTGCCTGCTAAAGATGAATTTATTTATGAGCCAAAGGAATTAACTGCAATAGTAAAGTTAACTGTTGGTGATGTAGATGAAGTTACTATTGAAGAATTAAGAGGTAGTGAAAAATTAAATAATATAATTCAAAATATATATAGGGGTGAATATATCAAACATTTAGGAAAAATGGATTCAGTATATTTTAAACAATGTATTGATATAGCTAAAAATATAAGATTCTTTAAGGTAACTAGACCTGCAAATCAATTTACAGTAGATACTCAAATTAATTTAATTGAAAGAGAAATAATATCTGCTAAAGAAATTGTAGTATAAAGTTAATAGGTAGTAAAAATAATAATACTTTATTTATATAAAATGGTAAAAAAGTATTATTTAATAATAAATAATTAATGAGGGTTATTTAATTATTTAGGGGTAATTGGTAAAATTTATATAAGATAATACTATTCAATAATAGATAGGGTGGGGAAGATATGATTAATTTTAAGAAAAGTACTGGTAAGATAGGAAAGATAAAAAGGGATTATGGAATAAATTTAAATACAATAATTAATAAAAATTTAGAAATAGATGATACAGATTTAGATGGAGAAAAAGTAATGATGAACCTTGATAAAGGTGAATACTTTATGATGAATGAAGTTGGAAGTAGAATATGGGAAATTATTAGTGAACCTATAAATGTAAGAAGAATAATAGATACTTTACGTTCTGAATATGAAGTAGATGAAGAAACTTGCAAGGATACAGTAGTAGAATTTTTAGGAAGATTAAATAATGCAGACCTTATCAGTATTAGCTAGAAAAACTAAGACATTTATATGTATGGATAATAAGGAAAAGTTTTATATAATGCAAACTTTTTTTTATACAGGATTTTATAGAGCGTTTATACTTTTCGTTCCATTTAATAAATTAAGGAAGAGAATGGGATCTCATAAACAAGAATCTTTAGATAAAGTTGATAATGATACTTATAGAATTGCTAGAAGAATATCATCTAGAGTTTTATTTGTTTCAGCTAAAACACCATGGGAAAGTAAATGCCTAGTACAAGCATTAACTGCCCAGAAATTATTAAAAAATCAAGGAATTTCAACTACTATTTATTTAGGAGTACGAAAGGAAGGAAATGAAATGAAAGCTCATGCATGGTTAAGATGTGGTGAGTACTATGTTACAGGTGGAGCTATAAGAGAACAATATACTGTTGTAGCTAGATTTGCTAATTAAATCAATTTGATATCATATAAAGGTTATTATTATAAATTTAGTAATCATATGTGTTATTTCTTTAATTTAGTATCAGTTGGAAGAAAATCTTAAAAAATTATTGATAATAAGGCGGATTCAAATTTGAGTCCGTCTTTATATATAAATATATATATATTAGGGTAAAAGTTTATATGATTTTTATAGATTTAGGGCGTAAAACCTCGTGGCTTCATGGCCGAGGCTGTAAGCCCATTACTTTAATTTTTGGTCTTGTATATATTTTTTAATTATCTCCGAACTAACCGCCCCAGCAGTACCGATATAATATCATTTTCTCCATAATCCACTACCCCAAAACTTATTAATTTATCAGTAAATAAAACAAATGAAGATGATTATAAACATGAAAATGAATTAGATGTTACTAATATCGAGTTAAGATATATTGAGTAAACCCATCTTAAATAACAAAAAATACCTTCGATACTAATAAATTAGCATTGAAGGTGTTTTTTTGTTTAAACTAACTCATTTGCAACTTCTAATATACTTTTTCTACTAACTTCTCTAATATGACCTTTTTCAAGTTTCATAATTCTATTACAAATATTAAGAGCAGAAGGTCTGTGAGTAATGATAATACATGTTGGATTACTAGATAATGACTTAACTGACTTTAATACCTTAACTTCTGTTTCAGGATCTAGTGAAGAAGTAGCTTCATCAAGTATTAATATAGGTCTTACCCTTAAGAAAGCTCTAGCAATTGCAATTCTTTGGGCTTGTCCTTCTGAAATACCAACTCCTTTTTCACCAATCATTGTATCTAATCCATCTTCAAGTTCATTAACAAAGTCAATGGCACAAGCATTAGTTAATGCTTCTTTAATTTCATCATCAGTAGCATAAGGTTTACCATAAAGTAAGTTGCTTCTAATTGTTCCTGAAAATAAAGTATTTCCTTGAGGAACATAAGAAATAAGATTTCTAAAGTTTCTATTCATATCTTTAATTAAGTCATTTTCACTAATAAACAAATTACCTTCAGTTGGATTAATTAAAGATAATATAAGTCTAATCATTGTTGTTTTACCTTCACCAGATGGTCCAACAAAAGCAATAGTTTCACCAGAGTCAATAGTAAGATTAATTTTATTTAAAATATAATTATTATCCTTATATGCAAAATAAACATTATCAAAGATAATATCAGGATTATTAAATAAAGTAGATTCAAAATTAGTTATATTATCTACAGCAATTTCATCAAGTGATTTATTAGTAATATCGTTAAGTTCATTTTCATCAGCCATTTTTTCAACTGGTATTGCTTCAATTTCCATAAGTCTTTCAGCCGCTGCTATAGTTGAAATAAGCCCAGGAATCATGCTTGCTAAAGAAGAAAATGGTGCTTGAACTTTATTATATAATTGAAGCATTCCTGTAAATGTACCATAGGTAGTTACTCCTTTAGCTATATTTAATACTCCCCATGTAAAAATTGAAAAGTAAGCAAGTGAAGAGCAAAAACTCATTGACATTGAAGTCATAACAGAAAGCTTAGTATTTCTCATAGCAATTTTATATTTATTATCTTGAATTTCTAAAAGTTTATGCATATTTATTTTTTCCATACAAAATGTCTTAACAATCATTATGTTTTGAATTGATTCTTGCATAAATGATCTATATTTAACATCTTCTTCTTGAGCTTCTTTATATAAGGATTTAAGTTTTCCACTAAAATATCTACCAACCAATATTAAAAAAGGACCAATAAAAACAGCAACAAATGCTATTGATGGTGCCCAATTTATAAGTGTATAAAATGAACCTACTAATGTAACAGTTAATGAAACTAAGCTAGGAATAGTTCCTAGAATAGCAGAACTAATATTACTTACATCAGATGTTACTCTAGTTAATAAGCTTACAGAATGAAATTTACTTTGTTCAAGCCAATCACTATATTGAAGATGTTGATAAATTTTTCTTTGAATATTTTGAGTAAGTTTTGTTGAAGAATGTGTGCTCATAAAAGAAGTAACAGGTGATGATAGCATACTTATTAATGTTATAACAAGCATTATTATAAGCCAGTATATAGTTTGCTTTGAATCACCACTTATTGCAGAATCAATTAATGACTTTGAAACAGTAACATTATAAATTCCAATCAATGAAAAAATAACATTTACTATAATTGAAAATATTAAAAAGGGAATAGCTGGTTTTGCATAGTTTGCCATCCATTTTATTTTTATCCATAGTTCTGTTGTAGGTTTTAGTTTCTTTATGTTTTCCATGAAGTCTCCTTTCAATATATATTGAGTGTAATTATGCATATAAACTTATAAAAGCAATATAATAATATTTTAGCATTTAAGTAAAAAACTTACAATGGATGTTTGCTTGTTGATGAATTGTATTGTTTTAATATAATGTGTTGATTTAAATTTAATGTTCATCAAATGTTACACTAAGAATATAGTATCCCAATCATTTTAAGAGAGGTTTTAATAAAAAAGAGAGCTATATTCAAAATGAATTTATTAATTCATTTTCATATAACTCTTTTTTGAGATATTAATTAAAATAAAGTATTCTGTTTGTTATTTTCTTGTTGAATAGTTTCTTTACTTTTGTTGTTTAAGCTTCCAAGAGGGCTATTAAAACTATTTAGGGGATGAGGAAGTTCTGTATTACTAGAAGGCATAGTTCCTTTCATTCTCTTTTTTTTATCATTAGTTTTAGCCATGACATATCCTCCTTACAAGTAAAATCTAGCTTTAGGTGGTATAAAGTTTAAAATAATAAGCTAGACATCAGAATCGTCGTAAATATCATCAGTATAGTTAAATTCATTGCAAGCAATATTATTAGCTACAATTGGATCATCCATGCAGCTATTAATAGATGCATCAGATTTTATTAATGGATTATTTACGCATGTTTCATTTGTAGGATCGTAATAACTTCTTAGGCTTGGCAAATAAACATTAGACTTATCCTTCAAAATTATCCCTCCTTTAATTTTAATTGGATAAGAATAGTTTATCTCATGGCAAGTTATTAAATAGCTGTAATATATTAAGTTAGTAAATAACAATAAACAAGCCATTAGATAAAGCATTTTAACATTAAGATGAAGTTAAAACTTTATATTAAGCTAAGAATGAATTTTATATTTTTGATAGCTCAAAGAAAATATATTCTTAACCATATTAATATTATTCGAAACATTAGATTTAAATATACTTGGATATGTGAGGAATTTTTAATTAATTATATGTATTTATGTTTATAGAATATGATGACATGAATAAATCTGAAAAATAGTCAATTAACAGTGAATAAATACAATTGTTTTTATGAAAATAATAATATAAAATTGAAATGGATTAAGTTGTAATGCTTTATTAGATAATATAATTTAAGAGTAATAAATTAACATATTGTATAAAAGGAGAGTAAGGTTATGTATCCAATAAGATTTGAGAATCTTTATTATGATAAAATATGGGGTGGAAGAGATTTAGAAGAGTTTAGAACAAACTTACTAGAAGGAAACATAGGTGAAAGTTGGGATATTGCATGTCATCCAAGTGGAACTGGAATAGTTGCAAATGGTGAATTAAAGGGAAAATCATTTACTGAAATAATTAATGAATTTGGTCATTTATTAGTAGGAACTAAGGTTAGTACTGAAAAGTTTCCTTTATTAGTTAAACTAATAAATTCTAAAGAAAAGCTTTCTGTACAAGTGCATCCTGGAGATGAATATGCAAAAAGAGTTGAAAATCAATTTGGTAAGACTGAAGCTTGGTATGTTATTGAAGCAAAACCAGGAGCTAAGTTAATTGTTGGTACTAAAAATTGTGATAAAGCTGTATTTGCTAAAGCAATTGAAGAAGGAAAGTGTGAAGATTATTTAAATGTTGTTGATGTTAAAAAAGGCGATTGTTTTTTAATTAATAGTGGATTAGTTCATGCTATTTGTGAAGGATTAATAATTGCTGAAATTCAACAAAATTCAGATGTAACATATAGAGTTTATGATTATGGAAGACCAAGAGAAATCCATGTTGAAAAGTCTCTTGATGTAATTAATTTTGATTTAAAGGCCCAAAATCTTTCTAACAATGAAGTAGTTAAATATGATGGGTTTTCTAAAGTAGATTTCTGTGAAAATGAATATTTTGGAATGGAAAAAATTAATGTTGAAACTAAGTGGGATGATTGTAGTAATGAAGAAAAGTTCTTCATTTTAACATGTGTTGAAGGTAATGGTACTATTGAAGGAAAAGATTTCTGTGAAGAAATTAAAAAGGGAGATAGTTATTTAATTCCAGCTTCTTTAGGAAAATATGAAGTTAAAGGGCAATTATCAGTAATTAAAAGTTATCCAATGTAAATTTTTTAATGCGCCTCTAGAGGGTAATCCAATAAGTGGATGCCCCATGGAGGCGTATTATTTTTATGTGATGTGCCTATAATTAAGTTAAAAATTTAAAATTAAAATTTTGTATAGAAAATTTTACAATGAGGGATTTTTGAATGGTATAACAAAAGGGGCAATGGGGATGAGGTGTAATTTATTATATAACTAATATAAAAATGGTATAGAGGAGCTTTATAGTTTTGGGATAATTTCAGTAATTGGAATACTACCAGGAGTAGTAACAATTGAGAAGGCAATAAAGTCTGGAGGAACTAATATGGAAAGAGCAGTTTAAAATATAGTAAGGATACTTTAATTATTCCATAAAATTTATGCATTTCTGAGGAACAAATATTTTATGGGTATTCACTAGAGGTAAATCGAAATATAGTAAAAATTGTCGTTGAAAAATACTATAGTTAATGGTAAAATTAAATTTCCGATGGGTACGAATAAAAAAATGAAAATTAAGATAAATATTTGGAGGAGTTGCCAATGCCAGTAAGAATTGCTATACTAGGTGGACCAAGATGTGGTAAAACAACATTAATTCAACAATTATACGTAGATTTAAAAATCAGAGACATAAATGTAGGAGTTGCTACAGAATACAGCACTGATTACTTAAGAGATAAGGGAATGATTGAATCTATTTCAGAACAATATGGAATATATTTAGGTCAATTACATTTAGAAAAGAGTTTAGATTCACATGATTATGCAATAACGGATTATGCTACTTTTGTACCATACATATATGGAAGATTAATGCTTGGAGATAAGACAAGAACTAAGAAAGAAATTGAAATATTAAATGATTTATATAGCTTAGCAATCAGAGATCTACCACAATATGATCATATTTTCTTTGTTCCAAGAGAATTTGGTTATAAGAAAGATGGAGTTAGATGGCAAGATGAAGAAGTTGCTCAAATGGTGGACAAGGCTATTTTAGGATTCTTAGATGCTGAAAATGTTAAGTATTCAGTAATAACTGGATCAACTAAGGAAAGATCTGAGCAAATCATGAAAATAGTAGGAATAAATAAAGCAATTGTACAACCTATTAAGAGTAATGAAGTAAAAGATAAGTAATTTTTTATAATGATGTAAATTAGTAAATATTTTAAAGGGTGGTTCCTATATTATTAGGAATCATCTTTTTTTGATATATAAGAAGAGTATAATAGCTTGAACTTGCAATATAATTATTATTAAGTTATATTATATCTCTGTTATATCAAAATGTTGTTAACAACATTTTGATATAACAGAAGATAAGTTAAATTTTAATATATTGT
Organism: Clostridium sp. ETTB3; assembly: GCF_053571985.1. Classification (NCBI taxonomy): domain Bacteria; kingdom Bacillati; phylum Bacillota; class Clostridia; order Eubacteriales; family Clostridiaceae; genus Clostridium; species Clostridium sp. ETTB3. Next base: position 2,540,243 of record NZ_CP199832.1, on the reverse strand, counting down.
TAATTACTAATTATTAATTGATTTTTTCCTAAGTAAAAAGCTACCTGCACATAAAGCTACTAATCCAATAAGAACTATAACTCCAGCTGATATTACAGCACCTGTCTTAGGTAATTTATTTAAAGAAGAGTTATTAGTATCTTCAGGTTTTATAGGTACATTTGGATTTGTAGTTGGTTTTGTTATTGGTTCATTCTTAGAATCAGCTTCATCAACTACATTTAATGTTGTGTAAGCTCTACTACCTGCGCTGAAAATAAACTCAAGAGAATAATTATCAACATCTAAGGAATTAAGAAGTGTTTCACTTAATATAATTTTATTGTCAGTTACTGTATAATCAATTCCTTCTTTTAATGTATTATAATTTAATTGAATTTTCTTTAATGTATTTCCATTGAATTCAACATCAAAAGCAACAGTTTTATTTTTAGAAGCTTCAGAATTTTTGTTATAAGTTACATTTGTATTTTTAATTATAGAATCAAGAATACTACCTCTTTGATTATCAGTTATTTTCCAAACTTGTGTACCATAAAATGGATTAGCAGTTCCTAAAGTTAATCCAGAGTTTGTTACTGCAAAAATACGGCATCCATGGTTATAAGGGTCACCAAAACCATTATTAGTAATAGTTTCAAAGTTTATTCCATCTTCAGATACAAGTAAATCAAATCCACGTTCACCAACACTTAAATACTTACAAGTTTCTAAGAAATAGAATAAATTATCAACAGATTCTTGATTTAAGCTTTTATCTAATATTTCAACTAAGTTTTTAGGTAAGAAATCTCTATTAGCTAAATATTTATTAACTAAATTTTGATAAATATCTATTATTGAGTAAGATTTTACAGTATTAGTTTCAGAATCAATATAAGCAGTATCATTTAATATAGAATCTAAATTTAATAATCCATCATATAAATCTGTTAAAGTATTTTCTAAGTTTTCTTGTTCTGCATCCGAAAGAGAATTTATATAATATTCCTCAGAAGATTCTTCAGTTAATGTAGGAGTTTCTTCTGTAATTTCTTCAATTATATTATTATTTTCAAATTTAGAATTAGTAATATCTGTATCATTATTTGAATCATTAGTATGAAGATTGTCAGTATCATCAATATCAGTATTTAAGTTATCATCAGTTAAGTTATCATTAATTAAATCATCATTTGAATAATTAGGTAATTTAGATGAATTTTCATCGTTCTTTTTAAGAATTTCTAAAAGTGCTTTAATATAATGAATTTGAGATTTAATTTCTTCAGGGGTCATATGAAGTACATCACCATTTGTAAATTGCATAAGTGGATAAGCTAAACTTCCAATGTCAAATGTACCAACATAAAGTTTATTATCATATTCCGCCATTCTCCAAACATATTGATTTAAATTGCTACCAAATCCAGCACTTTGATTACCAAGTACAGTAGGGAATAATTCATTTGAATCACCAGCAACCATTTCAATCTTTTCATTTGTATCCATTCTCCATAAGCACACTGGAGAAGAAATATCTTTATAAATATCCTCAAATTTCATATTAAGAACATCAGCTAAAGCTATCATAGGATCATTATACCCACCAATATATAAGTGATTATCATATACAAATAAGTTACCAGCACCAGATCTATCTGCACCTAAGCCATATGGATAAGTAGCTCCATCTTTTTCATCACCAACAATAAGATTAAAGTCCCATTTGCCAGTTTCCTCATTTTCTTTACCGCTAAACATTGCAAAGGCTTGTTTGTTTTCAGATTTTCCTGTTACTACAGTTACATAAAGTTTATTATTAAATTCAACCATGTCCCAAATAGCACCACCAAAAATATTATCATTATAATAGTAAGCAGGATAGTCTAGTAAATCTTCTTGAGTTGCAATTGTTTTAAATGAAGATTCTCCTTGTGATGGATTATTAGATGATACTATATAAGCACCATTGTCACCAATCATACTTGCAACAAGGTTATCATTTACAACTGTAAGTCCTCTAATTCCAACTGAAATGAATGGGTTAGAAGGCTTTTGGCTAGTATATACTATTTTTGTACTATCATCAGTAGGATCTATTTCTAATAAATAAGGTTGACTTGCAGAAGCAGCAAAATATAATTTACCTTTGTACTCAATTGCAGCACGATAAGATGCATCATTTGGAGGTCTAACAACTGTTACTTCTCCAGTTTTAGTATTTAATTTTAATAGCATACTTCTATTTTCATTATTTGGATTATTTTCTTCATCTCCCATAAAAAGAGTACCATTAAAAAGAGCATCAACAGAAGCTTTAAATAATGAATAATCAATATTATTTTGTGCAGCCATTATTTGAAGTGTTCTAGAAATTGCACCATATAATACACCAACATACATGTAATCACCATGGCCAACAGCTGACCAAGAATAGTTTTCACCACGGTCATTAATACCATTTTCATATTCGATTATTCCATCAGGTTGCATTACATCATCATTTGGATGTGATAGTTTTGTTGCAGTATAATTTCCACTTTCCGAAGTATATGTTATTGGAAAGTGTGTATTAGATGTTTCAGCATGAGTTGTAAGTGGAGTTAATGCTAAAGTTACAGCTAAAAACATACTAATTATTTTGTTTTTTTTCATTTTCTTTTTCCCCCTCGACATGAAAATATAAGAAATACTAGAAAATTATAGCATAAATATATATAAATGGACGATATTTAACAGAAAATTTACAATTAATTGTAATAAAAGGGATAAATTTAATTAGTTATAAGAATTAAGTTAAAATGGGGATGTCGCATTAAGAATAAATACTACAATATGTTGTATTAATTTTTATTTTTTAAAACAATATATTGTGTATAAAAGTTCTAGTGCGACAGCCCCATAATATTTCAATTAAAAGACTAAATATGATTATGGAGTTTTTATCATAAGGAGAGATAAGTTAAACTTTAAAAAAGCTTTTATCAAAATATAATATATAAAAGATAAATAGCTAAATTAGTTAATATATTGGGTGAAATTATTAACTTGACTGCAAAAAAAACCAATGCTAAAATATATAGTATGCTATGTATTAAGGGGGATAAATAATGCAAAACTTTGATCCAAAAGAACATGTTGGGCTATTAGTAAAATTTATAAATGGAAGAGTTGTTAATAAAATTAATAAAAATCTTTCAAAATTCAACTTAACAAGAGTACAACATGAAATTTTATTTTTTATAGATAAAAATGAACATGAAGGTGATGTATTTCAAAAAGATATAGAAAAGTGTTTGAAGTTAACTAATCCAACTGTAACAGGCATAGTAAAAAGGTTAGAAGAAAAAGAAATGATAGTTAGATGCCCAAGTAATAATGATGGAAGATATAAATGTCTTCATGTAACTGAAAAAGGTAAGGATGTTATATGTAAAAGCTTTAAATTTGGAGCAAATAATATAGAAAAACAATTAGTTAAAGATATGACTGATGAAGAAATAAAGATATTAAAAGATTTATTATCTAGAGCACTAAAGAATATGGAGGAGTAATCCTCTTATTTTTAGTTAAATAGATAGTTTCCTATGTATTGTAAAATATAAATTAAATTTGTTAAAAACATATAAGAAGATGAATTTAAATAAATAATTTCATCTACAAAATGTTTATATAAAAAATGTACTTAAAAAGTACAAAAGATATTAAAAGGAGAGGTGAAAGTATGATTAAAAAATTAGCTCCATATATGAAAAAATATAAGACACAGCTTATGCTAGGTGTTTTATGTGCAGCATTAGAAGCTATTTTTGAATTATTAATTCCATTAGTAATGGCTCAAATAGTTGACGTTGGTATTTCTACTGGGAACACAATTTATACAATAAAAATGGGATTATTAATGCTTGTTATGGCAGCTATATCTTTAAGTTTTGGTATTGGATTATCAAAATTTTCAGCAATAGCAGGTCAAGGTTTTGGTGCAGAATTAAGACAAGCTGAATATGAAAAAATTCAAACTTATTCATTTAAAAATATTGAAAAGTTTAGTACTGCATCATTAATTACAAGATTAACTACTGATATTACAATGATACAAAATGCTTTAACAATGGGAATTAAGCTTTTAGTAAGAGCTCCTATGATGCTTATTGTTGCATGCATTTTAGCAGTTACAATTAGTCCTAAATTAGCAATGATATTCTTAGTGTCTATGCCTGTTCTTATAATTTCAATTGGATTAATTATAAAGAATGTTAAGCCTAAGTTTGAATCTATGCAAAAGAAAATTGATAACTTAAATACTACAGTTCAAGAAAACTTAATTGGTATTAGAGTTGTTAAATCTTTTGTAAGAAGAAATAAAGAAAAAGAAAAGTTCAAGAATAGCAATGATGAATTATTACAAGCTTCTGAAGGGGCATTTGGTATAGTTGTTTTAAATATGCCAATTATGCAACTTGTTGTATTTGCAAGTATTATAGGTATACTTTGGTTTGGAGGAAATATGGTTCATGCAGGAACATTAACTGTAGGTAAGCTTACAAGTTTCATGACTTATTCCTTCCAAATTTTAATGGCTCTTATGATGCTTTCTATGGTTCTTATGATGCTTTCAAGATCAGTTGCATCAGTACAACGTATAATTGAAGTTTTAGAAGAAGAACCAGATATAAAGGATCCTGTTAATCCTATAACTGAAGTTAAAAATGGAGAAATTGAATTTAGAAATGTTAACTTTAAGTATGAAGATGACAGTGATGAAAATAATTTAGAAGGTATAAACATTAAGATTAAAGCTGGTGAAACTATTGGTGTTATTGGTAGTACTGGTTCTGGTAAATCAAGTTTAGTTCAGCTTATCCCAAGACTTTATGATGCTACAGGAGGTGAAGTTTATGTTGGGGGAGTTAATGTTAAAAATTATCATATTGAAACTTTAAGAAATGAAGTTGCTATGGTACTTCAAAAGAATACATTATTCTCTGGAACTATTAAAGAAAACCTTATGTGGGGTAATGAAAATGCTACAGATGCAGAAATTGAAGCAGCAGCATCTTCAGCATGTGTTGATGAATTTATTGATAGACTTCCAGGAAGATATGATATGCACTTAGAGCAAGGTGGGGTTAATGTATCAGGAGGACAAAAGCAAAGACTTTGTATTGCAAGAGCAATATTAAAACAGCCAAAAGTATTAATTTTAGATGATAGTACAAGTGCTGTTGATACTGCAACTGATGCAAAGATTAGAAAGGCTTTTGCAGAAGATTTAAAAGATACTACTAAGATTATAATTGCTCAAAGAGTTAATTCAGTTTCAACTGCAGATAAAATTATTGTTATGGATGATGGTAAGATTAGTGCAATTGGAACTCATGATGAGTTAATGGAATCAAGTGAAATTTATAAAGATGTATACAAATCTCAACAGGAAGGGGTGGGTTTACGTGAGTAATAAGAAAAGTGAAATGATTAAGCAACAAGTTAGTGCAAATCAAGGACAAGAATCTGATAATAAATCAGGACATCCTGTTCCAGGAAAAGGTGGGAAAAAACCAGGACCTCCAAAACCTAAAAATATGGGGAAGACAATAAAAACATTAATGAGTTATGTTGGAAAATATAGGGCTTTATTAGCTTTAGTTATGATATTAATTATAATTAATTCATTTGCAATGGTTGCAGGTTCATATTTCTTAAAACCATTAGTAAATAATTATATCTTACCAGGTGATTTTGCAGGACTTGCAAAGATGTTAGTAATATTAGGTACAATATTTGTTGTAGGTGCACTTGCTGCATATGGATATGCAAGAATAATGGTACATGTTGCTCAAAATACTATCAGTAATATAAGAACAGATTTATTTAATAAGACGCAAGAACTTCCTATTAAATATTTTGATAGAAATACTCATGGTGACTTAATGAGTTTATACACTAATGATATAGATAACATTAGTGAAGCATTAAATAATAGTTTAACTAATATATTAGCATCAGGGCTTACATTTATAGGAACAATAATAATGATGGCAGTTTTAAGTCCAGTGTTAATTATAATAACAGTTGCATTTTTAGCTTTAATGATTTTTGTTGTAAACAATGTTGGTGCTAAGAGTAAGTATTATTTTGGAATGCAACAAAAGAATATTGGTAAATTAAATGGATATATTGAAGAAATGATAGAGGGGCAAAAGGTTATAAAAGTATTTTGTCATGAAGAAGAAGCAATTGAAGATTTTAAAAGGCATAATGAAGAATTAAGAAAAGCTTCAACAGGAGCTCAAACATTTGGTGGATACATGATGCCAATATTAGGAAATCTTTCTCATATGAATTATGCAGTAACTTGTTGTGTTGGGGGATTAATGACTATAGCTGGTGCTTTTGATATTGGTTCATTAGTATCTTATTTACAATATACAAAGCAAGTTTCTAATCCAATTGCACAAGTATCTCAACAAGTAAATATGATATTAGCAGCATTAGCAGGTGCAGAAAGAATATTTACAGCTTTAGATGAAGAAGTTGAAGTTGATAATGGTGAAGTCACTTTAACAAGAGTTGAAGTTAGAGAAGATGGTAAATTAGTTGAAACTGATAAGTATACAGGTCATTGGGCTTGGAAGGTACCTCCTTCAGTTATAGCTAAAATGAAAAATTTAGTAGAAGCAGAAGATAACTCAATGGCAGAAATGGCAGCAACTACTGCTATTTTAGAATCAGCTGCAGAATTAACTGATGAACCTATATTAAGAGAACTTACTGGTGATGTTAGATTTAAAAATGTTGTTTTTGGATACAATGAAGAAAAGAGTGTATTAAAGAATATTAGTTTATTTGCTAAGCCAGGTCAAAAGATTGCTTTTGTTGGATCAACAGGGGCCGGTAAGACTACAATTACTAACTTAATAAATAGATTTTATGAAATCAATTCAGGTACAATAACTTATGATGGAATAGATATTACGGATATCAAGAAGGATGATTTAAGAAGATCTTTAGGAATAGTTCTTCAAGATACTCATTTATTTACTGGTACAATAGCTGATAATATTAGATATGGTAACTTAAATGCAACTGATGAAGAAGTTAAAGCAGCAGCTAAGCTTGCAAATGCTCATACATTTATTAAGCATTTACCTCATGGATATGATACAGTTATTACAGGCGATGGTGAAGGATTATCTCAAGGACAAAGACAATTACTTGCTATTGCAAGAGCAGCAATTGCTAATCCACCAGTTTTAATAATGGATGAAGCAACAAGTTCAATTGATACAAGAACTGAAAAACTTATTGCAGAAGGTATGGATAAGCTTATGGAAGGAAGAACTGTTTTTGTAATTGCTCACAGACTTTCTACTATTAAGAACTCTCATGCAATAATGGTCCTTGAACAAGGTGAAATAATTGAAAGAGGAAATCATGAATCTTTATTAGAAGAAAAGGGCAGATACTATCAATTATACACTGGAAAAGCAGAATTAGATTAGATAATATTTTGGCTGACTTCAGGGAGCATCTATTTATTGGATGTGTCCTAAAGTCAGCTATATATTTTTTAGTAAAAATTTTGCTTAGTAGAATTTGTGCTATGTTTATGAAGAGTGACTTATGGTATACAATATATATTTCAAATAGTATAGGCATTCTGTTATATAAAAATGTTGTTAACAACATTTTTATATAACAGAATGCCTATAAGGGAAAAAGGGTATATTGATAGATAAACTTTAATTAAGGATTAAAGAGGAAAAATGTGTTAATACTCATAACTGGGTGATAAAATATGAGTAAAACCATTAATAACAAAGAATATAGATTAAAATTATTTAAAGAAAAAATATATAAATCAACATTAAAAGTACAAAATAATATTAATAATAAAAATTCAAATAAATACTTAAAATGTCCTCATTGTAAAGGTGAAGAGGTAATAAAGTATGGTTCATATAATGGTATACAAAGATATAAGTGTAAAAATAGTAAATGTAAAAGAACATTTACAAAACAAACTAGAAGTCCTTTTAGATATTCAAAAAAGTTTAAAGAAAATTGCTATAAATATAAGGAGCTATATGAAAGAGGATTAACAATTAGGCAATGTGCAGATATTCTTAATATAAGTATAGTAACTTCATTTTTCTGGAGGCATAGATTCTTATATAACTTAAAGCAAGTAAATTATATTGAGAAATTATATGATTATGTTGAATTAACAAGGGTAGTTTTACTTGAAAACTTTAAGGGGGATAGAAATAGCAAGAATAAGGAGAAAGGTAAAATTTCAATAGTAAATGCAATGAATAAATCTATTGACATTATACCTATAATAGCAGCAAGAAATCATTTAGGTTTTAGAGAACTAAAGGAAAATATAGCATCAAGAATTGATAAAAAAGCTGTTGCTGTAGCATTTTTAGATGGAAGACTTAAAGCTTTTTCAAATAAACATAATACAATAAATAAAATTAATATTAGGAAAATGGATATCACTCCAATTGATGCAATCTATTCAGGAAAAATAAAAATATGGTTGAAAAAATTTAGAGGAGTTGCAACTAAATATATAGACCATTATTTAAGTTGGAGAGCCAATGAATATAAGAATAATATTGAATATAATTATAAATTAAATAAAGATCAGAAATTAAAATTGAATATAAATTTAGATATAAAAATAACTACATATATATCATGGAATAATATAAAGGGAAAAGTATTGCCAGTATAGTGAAGCATAATAGTATAATAATATATTTGTGATTAATTAAAAAAATTAAGATTTAAATTTGTCTCAATATAGGAAATTGTTGCCTAAGCTTAGAGGAATTCTTGTATTATATAATAAAAAAGTATATAATAATTAAGTTCAGTGAGACTGAAAATTTTAATTTAACAAGTAAAATTTACTCAGTGACTGAAAGAAGTATAGTTTATTTTAAGATAGACTTCAAATTTTAATTTAGTTGGCTGAAATTTACTTAATCACTAGAAAAAATAAAGATTTTCTATAATAAAAAGAAATAAATTTAAATTTATATATAAATAATTTTAGGAGGACATAATATTGGCTGATTACATAAATGAGATTAAAAAGAGAAGAACCTTTGCAATTATTTCTCACCCAGATGCTGGTAAAACAACATTAACAGAAAAGTTCCTATTATATGGAGGAGCAATAAGACTTGCAGGTTCAGTAAAAGCAAGAAAAGCATCAACACATGCTGTTTCTGACTGGATGGAAATAGAAAAGCAAAGAGGTATTTCTGTTACTTCATCTGTTATGCAATTTAATTATGCAGGACACTGCATAAACATCCTAGATACTCCAGGACACCAAGACTTCTCAGAAGATACATATAGAACACTTATGGCTGCTGACTCTGCTGTAATGGTAGTTGATGCTGCTAAGGGGGTAGAAGATCAAACAAGAAAGTTATTCCATGTTTGTTCATTAAGAGAAATGCCAATCTTTACATTCATCAACAAGATGGATAGAGAAGCTCAAGATCCATTTGGATTATTAGAAGATATTGAAGCAGAACTTGGAATTAAAACTTATCCAATGAATTGGCCAATAGGTTCTGGTAAAGACTTTAAAGGTGTTTATGATAGACAAAATCAAAGAATTATAGCATTTAATGGTGGAAACCACGGTTCTACAGAAGTTGAAGCTATTGAAGGTTCTGTTGATGATGAAAAATTCAGAGAAATATTGGGTGAAGCACTTCACGATAAATTAATGGAAGATATTGAACTTCTTGATATTGCTGGTGATGAACTTGATATGGAAAAGGTTAGATTAGGGGAATTAACTCCAGTATTCTTTGGATCAGCGTTAACAAACTTTGGTGTTGAACCATTCTTAGAACATTTCTTACAAATGACTACTTCACCACTTGCTAGAAATTCAAATATTGGAGAAATTGATCCATTTGATGATAAATTCTCTGCATTTGTATTTAAGATTCAAGCAAACATGAATAAATCTCATAGGGATAGAATTGCATTCATGAGAATTTGTTCAGGTAAATTTACAAAAGGTGAAGAAGTATTCCATATGCAAGGTGGAAAGAAGCTTAAACTTGCTCAACCTCAACAATTCATGGCTGAAAATAGAGAAATTGTTGAAGAAGCATATGCAGGAGATATTATTGGGGTGTTTGATCCAGGTATATTCTCAATTGGAGATACTTTATGTTCACCAAGTAAGAAATTTAAGTTTGAAGGAATTCCAACATTTGCTCCAGAACATTTTGCAAGAGTTAGACCAGTTGACACTATGAAGAGAAAACAATTTGTTAAAGGTGTTACTCAAATAGCTCAAGAAGGGGCAATCCAAGTATTTAAGGAAAACCATGTTGGTATGGAAGAAATAATAGTTGGTGTTGTAGGGGTACTTCAATTTGAAGTTTTAGAATACAGACTTAAAAATGAATACAACGTTGAAATCAAGATGGATAGACTTCCATTTAGATATGTAAGATGGATAGAAAGCTATGATGGAGATGTTGATAGATTAAACTTAACTTCTGATGCGAAGAGAGTTAAGGACTTTAAAGATAGAGATCTTATTATATTCCAAAATGACTGGGGTATCAATTGGGCTTTAGAGCATAATAGTGGATTAGTGCTTTCTGGTGTTGGAAAGAGTGACGAATAAGATTAGTTATAAGTTAAAAATAGCAAATTAAGAATTATGTTGATAATTTTATAATTTGATGTTTTTGTACTTATAGTATTTATATAATATAAAAAAATATTTAGAACAAACTGTAATTAAAAAATTGTTCATATAAATAGAAAATTTTTGAAATTTATTTGTATGGATTATTTTTAGATTAATAAATACAGTTTGTTCTTTTTTTATGTGGAGTTATTTTAGTATATAAATAATTTAGCACAATTTTTAAATATAGTATTTACAATATTTTAGAAAATGAATATTAATTTAAAATAGAAATTTTTATAAAAATTATAATATACTGTAGTAAACAATAATATATAATTATAATTTGTTTTTGATATAATATAATTAAATTTTCAAATAAAATATAAGATTAAATACAATAGGAGAAATATGAGATGATAGATATACATTCACATATAATAAGTGGAATTGATGATGGGTCAAAAAATACAGAAATGACTATTAAAATGCTAGAAATGGCAGAAGAATCAGGTACAACAGATATTGTAGCCACACCTCACTTTATGAGAGGAAGATTTGAAGTTACATATAAAGAAGTAATTGATGAAGTAGAAAATTTAAAAAAATTAACAAAAGAAAATTCTATAAACATTAATATATATTCAGGGCAAGAAGTTTACTATAGCAGAAATATTTTAGAATATTATAATCAAGGAATGATAGGAACAATTAATAATACAAGATATATGTTAATAGAATTTCCAATGCTAGAATTTAATATTGAAGAGGCAATAAATACATTATATGAATTACAAATAAGAGGGATTGTACCAATAATAGCTCATCCAGAAAGATATAAGCAATTTATTAAAAATCCTTCACAAATAAATTTACTTATAAAAGAAGGTATGTTATTTCAAGTAAATGCAGGCAGTATTAATGGTGATTTTGGAAGAGATGTTAAAAAAACTGCAATTAAATATTTAAATAATAATATATATAGCTTCATTGGATCAGATGCACATAGAGATAAGGGAAGAAATACTGATATAAAAAATGTAATTAAAATTTTAGAATATAATCAAAGAAAATCATTTATTAATAATGGAAAAGCTATGCTCAAAAATGAAGAAATAGAGTTTAGAGGAATTCCAATTAAGGAAAAGAAGTTTTTAGGAATATTTTAACTTTAAAATTACAAAATTACAATATATTCAAAAAAGATAGCCTTTGATGATAGTCAACAATATAAAGATTTATATAAAACTTAATAGCCTAAAGTAAGAGAGAGTTTTATTTTATAAAATAATTAATTATAAGGGGATATCGCATTAGGAATAAATACTACAATATATTATGTTGATTTTTATTTTTTAAAACAATATATTGTGTATAAAAGTTTTAGTGCGACAGCACCAGTTTAAGGATTAAATAAAAAATATCTATATTAATAAGAAAAGAATTTATTAATATAGATATTTTTATTTGTAAAAATTATAAGTAAAATTATTTAATTAAAGAAGCTTAGTTTTAATTTTTGATAGCAGGGAGAGTAATTGTCTTCTTTTTTTATGATAGTTTAAATTGTTTTCTGTACAATATTTATAAAGTGTTAAATTGGGAGTTAAGTACGAAACTTTTATAAGATTAAATTCATCATCAGTAAGAGAGTTTAAAATGTTTTTTAATTCTAAATGTTGCATATTTTTAATTATGTCATTTTCTAAATTATAATCATCCTTTAATAATGATTCTATATCATCATGTTCATCTAAAGTAATATTAAGGCTTGATTCGCTTGAGTATTTAATTTGTGTACGGGCAAGATTTCTATAAGAGTTTTTTATTGAATTTATTATATAACAATCAATATAGTTTTCACCATGACTAATGTCATATTTTTGAGTTGCTTTAATAACTGCAATACTTCCAATTTGTATTAAATCATCTTTTTCATAATTTTTTAGTATATAAGAAGTTGAATATTTTAAGATAAGAGGTTTGTATTTGTTTATTAAGTAAAGCATAGATTTAGAATCATTCATTTTAGCATTTTGTAAGATTTCTAGTAAACTTTCTTGTTTAAAATAAGTTTTGTTTTTACAATAATTCAAAGTTATCACCCCATTATATCAGTTTAAAGAACTTATGTTCCTGAACATACATTCATTATACTGCATCTGTGGTAAAAATTACATAATATTTATACAATAAATATCTACAAAATAATTTAAAATTAGAATTTATTTTTAATGTATAATTTATATATAAATTTAAGAATATAATTAATTTATTTTAAATTAAAGAAATTTATAAAATATATTACAAGAAATGGTTTACTTAATATAAGTTATAAGATATAGAATATAAATTTTAAAAAAAAATTTTTTTCAAATTACGACAATTATAAATTAAATTTTAAAAAAAGAATAATTAATATTAAAAAAAAGAATATATATAAAGAGAAAAAAGTAATATAATAACAATAAAGTTAAATTAAATAAATATAATACTAAAAGATACTAAGTAATGAAATTATTAAAAAGAATTTTGGCAAATTAATAAGATTTTTTTTTTATAATTTTTATGATATAATTTCAATGCGAAGGAGAGAAAAAAAGAAAGAATTATGGGGTGTATATAAATATAAATGAATAATATTTCAAAAGTTTTAGACGAAATAAAAGATAAATGGAAGAATATTGTCTTAATTGTTTTGTCTTTTTTATTAATTTCAAGTATTTATAATATATTTTTTATAAATAAAGAATATGAAGCTAATGTAAAAATATTTATTGGTAAACAGAAGTTTAAAAATATAACAGAAACTTACAATAATGAAGAAATTAATTTATATCAAAGATTAATTACTACTTATTCTGAAGTTATAAAAAGTAAAAAACTTATTAATGAATCAATAAAAGGCTCTAAAATGAATTATTTACAAGATAAATATAAAAATATAAATTATGACTTATTGATGGAAAACTTAACTGTTAATCCAATTGCAAATACTCAAATTATTGAAATAAAGTATAAAAGTTTAAATCCACAGCAAAGTTATGATTTATTGTATTCTATAACAGAAAATTTAATTAGTTATTCTAAAGAATTATATCCAAATGTTAATATAACAGTTTTAGAGCAAGTTCATGTTAATTTAAATCAGTTAATGAATAAAAAATTAACAATTATTGGATTGGGGTTAATATTAGGATTAATAGTAGGAATAGGTGGAATAATAGGAGTAATGTATTTAAATAACACATATAAAAATCAAAAATCCTTAGAAGAGGAAATAGGCTTAACTGTTATAGGAGTTATTCCTAAAATTGATTAATAAATATGTGATAAAAATAATTAAATAATTATTAAATTACTTATCATTAAAAAGGAGTGTATATTTAATGAATGAAATGGAAGAACAAGTAATTAGTTTGTCGGAAATTTTTGAAGCAATAAAAAAGCGTTGGATAATGATTGTAGCAATTACTTTAAGTGCTACTTTAATATCAGGGATTTTAAGCTTTTTTGTAATTAAGCCAGTATATGAAACAAGTACTAAGTTGTTTATTGGTAAAGAGGAAAGTGAAGATACAGTATATAATACAAATGATATTCAAATGTATCAAAAATTATTACAAACTTATGCTCAAGCTATAAAAACAAAAGATTTAGTTGGAAGGGCAATAAATTCTTTAAATTATGAATTAGAACCAAGTAAGGTTGTTGGAGCATTAACTGTAACTCCAGTTACAGATACTCAAATTCTTCAAATTAAATATAAAAGTAAAAATCAACAAGAAGCAGTTGATGTATTAAAAAATATAACAGAACAATTTATTATTACATCTAAAGAGTTAGTTCCTAATGGAAATGTAAGAGTAATTGAAGAAGTTGAATTTCCAGAAAATCCAGTAAGTCCAAATAAAAAAATGAATATTGCAATAGCATTTTTATTAGGGTTAATGGTAAGTCTTGGCTTAGTTTTCTTATTAGAATACTTAGATAATACATATAAAAATAAAGAACAGCTTGAAAAGGAATTAGATATACCAGTACTTGGAGAAATTCCAGATGTTGATATATTATAGGGGGAAAAGTAATGTTTATAGTTCAAAAAAATCCAAAATCTATAGCAGCGGAAGCTTATAGAAGTTTAAAAACTAATATTCAATATTCTTCTTTTGATAAGGAATATAAAACTATAGTAATAACAAGTTCTAATCCAGGTGAAGGAAAATCAACTACTTCTGGAAACTTAGCATTAACTTTAGCAGAAGGTGAATCAAGAGTTTTATTAGTTGATTGTGATATGAGAAAACCCTCAATGCATAAAAATTTTAGAGTTACTAATACATATGGAATTGCAGATATATTACTTCAAAGAAAAAAGGTTATGGATGTAGCTCATATGTATAATAAAAATTTAAGTATTATAACTGCAGGAAAGGTACCTCCAAATCCAGCTGAAATGTTAGGGTCAAAAGCAA
Source organism: Clostridium sp. ETTB3 (assembly GCF_053571985.1). Classification (NCBI taxonomy): domain Bacteria; kingdom Bacillati; phylum Bacillota; class Clostridia; order Eubacteriales; family Clostridiaceae; genus Clostridium; species Clostridium sp. ETTB3. The sequence goes on along the minus strand of NZ_CP199832.1, from coordinate 2,525,105 downwards.
TGAGTGCATTTTTAGAAGAAATGAAGGAACATTTTGATTATATAATTTTAGATACTCCACCAGTACAAGTAGTTGCTGATGCACAAATATTATCAACAAAAGTTGATGGAACAATTATTGTTGTTAGAGCTGGAGTTACTAAAAAAGAGGATGTTCATGACACAGTGAATACTTTAAAAAAGGTAAATGCAAATATTATTGGAACAGTTCTTCATGCAGTTGATAGTAGTAAAAATAAATATTATTACTATTATGGAGAAGAATAATATTTTTTAATAACTGTATGTGAATGGGTTAAATTTGTATATAGAAATGGGGAATTAAAGTGGAAGGGATGGAATTAAAGTTTGAAAATAAACAAAATCTTAGAGTTTATGAAATTTGTAAAAGGATAATTGATATTATAGGTGCTGGATTAGGATTAATTTTATTAAGTCCAATAATAGCTATTGTTGCTTGTGCAGTTAAATTTACTTCTAAGGGACCAGTATTTTTTTCACAAAAGAGAGTTGGAAAAAATGGTGAATTATTTGAAATGTATAAGTTTAGGTCCATGGTTGTAAATGCAGAGGAACTTAAAGAAAAGTTAGAAGAACAAAATGAAATGTCAGGTCCTATGTTTAAAATTAAAGATGATCCTAGAATTACTAAGGTTGGAAAGTTTATTAGAAAAACTTCTATTGATGAGCTTCCACAGCTTTGGAATGTTCTAAAAGGAGATATGAGTTTAGTAGGGCCAAGACCAAGTTTGCCTAAGGAAGTTGAACAATTTGATAATTGGATGTTTAAAAGGTTAAGTGTACGTCCTGGATTAACTTGTTATTGGCAAGTTAGTGGAAGAAATAATATTGATTTTGAAGATTGGATGAAGCTTGATTGTAGGTACGTGAATGAGAGAAATCTTTGGATTGATATAAAGCTTATATTTAAAACAGTGGGAGTACTGTTTGGAGATAAAAATGCACACTAGGAGGGAAATGATATTATGAAAAACGTGTTTATAATAGGATCAAAAGGAATACCTGCTAAATATGGTGGGTTTGAAACCTTTGTTGAGAAGTTAACAGAACAACAAAAAAGCAAGGAAATAAAATATCATGTTTCTTGTCTAGCAGAAGATACGAGGGAATTTCAGCATAATGGAGCAAGATGCTTTAATGTAAAAGTCCCTAATATAGGAGCAGCAAAGGCGGTTTATTATGATATAGCGGCTCTAAAAGTGTGTATTAAATATATTAAAGAAAATAAGGTAGAAAATCCAATAATATATATTTTAGCATGTAGAATAGGACCTTTTATTGGATTTTATAAAAGACAACTAAATAAATTAGGAGTAAGTTTATTTGTTAATCCAGATGGGCATGAGTGGAAGCGTGGAAAGTGGAACGCGGCTATAAGGCAGTATTGGAAAATATCTGAAAGGCTAATGGTGAAACATGCAGACTTATTAATTTGCGATTCTGTAAATATTGAAAAGTATATAAAAGATGACTATAAAAAATATAACCCTAAGACGACTTTTATTGCTTATGGGGCGGATACAGAAAGGTCTAAGTTGGATGATAATGATACTACTTTACTTAACTGGTATAAGGAAAATGGGGTCAGAGAAAAGAAGTATTATTTAGTTGTAGGTAGATTTGTACCTGAAAATAATTATGAAACTATGATAACAGAGTTTATGAAATCAAATACTAAAAAAGATTTTGTTTTGATAACTAATGTTGAACATAATAAATTCTACAATCAATTAAAAGAAAAAACCGGGTTCGATAAGGATACTAGAATTAAATTTGTTGGAACAGTTTATGATCAGGAATTATTGAAGAAAATTAGAGAAAATGCATATGGATATTTCCATGGACATGAAGTTGGGGGAACTAATCCTTCTTTACTTGAAGCATTAGCAAATACTGATTTGAATCTGCTATTAGATGTAGGATTTAATAGAGAAGTTGGTGGAGATGGGGCATTATATTTTTCAAAGGAAGATGGATGTTTAGCTAACTTAATTAATAATGAGTTATATGAAGAAAAAATAAGCATGTTAGGAAATCAAGCTAAAAAGAGAATAGAAAATGAGTATAGTTGGAGTAATATAGTTTATAAATATGAAACATTATTTAAAGAGGTTGATGAATCTAAAAGTATAAGCGATATAAATATTGAAACATGTATAAATGATTAGAAATTAATATTATAAAAATATTGCAAAATTAGGGGTGTAGCAATGAAAGGTATTATTTTAGCTGGCGGGTCTGGAACAAGACTTTATCCAGTAACAAAAGCAATGTCAAAGCAAATGGTGCCAATATATGATAAGCCAATGATTTATTATCCAATGTCAGTTTTAATGTTAGCAGGAATAAGAGATATACTTATAATATCTACACCAAGAGATATTGTTAACTTTAAAGAATTATTTAAGGATGGATCAGAATTTGGATTAAATATTGAATATGCAATTCAAGAACAACCAAATGGATTAGCAGAAGCATTTATAATTGGTGAAAAATTCATTGGTGATGATAATGTGGCTATGATATTAGGAGATAATATATTCTACGGACATAACTTTAGTTCACATTTAAAAGAAGCTGCAGAATTAAAGAAAGGTGCAATGGTATTTGGATATTATGTTCAAGATCCAAGAGCTTTTGGAGTAGTTGGATTTGATAAAAATGGAAAAGTAACATCTTTAGAAGAAAAACCTGAAAAACCAAAATCAAGATATGCAGTACCAGGATTATATTTTTATGATAATTCAGTAGTAGAAAAAGCAAAGGCATTAAAGCCATCACCAAGAGGAGAGCTTGAAATAACTGACTTAAATAAAGTTTATATGGAAGAAGGAAACTTAAAAGTTAGTTTATTAGGTAGAGGAATGGCTTGGCTTGATACAGGAACTCATGAATCAATGTTAAAAGCATCTAATTTTGTTGAAGCAGTACAAACTACTCAAGGAACATTTATAGCTTGTTTAGAGGAAATTGCATATAGACAAGGATGGATTTCTAAAGAAAAGGTTAGAGAGTTAGCACAACCTTTAATGAAAACAGAGTATGGAAAATATTTAATAGATATAATTGAGGAAATATAAGGAGAATTTAATTATGAAAACTTATTTAGTAACTGGTGGAGCTGGATTTATAGGCTCAAACTTCGTATTATATATGTTAAAAAAATATGAGGATATAAGAATAATAAATTTAGATAAGTTAACTTATGCAGGAAACTTAGAAAATTTAAAATCAATTCAAGATGATCCAAGACATATATTTGTACATGGAGACATTTGTGATAATGAATTAGTTAAGTCTTTATTTGAAAAATATGAAATAGATTATGTTGCTCACTTTGCAGCAGAATCTCATGTTGATAGAAGTATAAGAGAACCAGAAGTATTTGCTAAGACAAATGTTATGGGAACAGTAAACTTATTAAACTGTGCTAAGGATGCATGGGAAAATGAAGATGGAACATGGAAAGAAGGAGTTAAGTTCTTACATGTTTCAACAGATGAAGTTTATGGTTCATTAGGTGATACAGGATACTTTATGGAAACAACTCCACTTGATCCTCATAGCCCATATTCATCAAGTAAAGCTGGATCAGATTTAATGGTTAAAGCTTATCATGATACTTATAAAATGCCAATGAACATAACAAGATGTTCAAATAACTATGGGCCATTCCAATTCCCAGAAAAATTAATACCTTTATTAATTAATAATTGTTTAGCTCACAAGGATTTACCAGTTTACGGTGATGGAATGAACATAAGAGACTGGTTATTTGTTGAAGATCATGCTAAGGCTATTGATATGGTTATAAACAATGGTAGAATTGGTGAAGTTTATAATGTTGGTGGACATAATGAAAGAACTAATATAACAATAGTTAAGACAGTAATAGCTTACTTAAATGAAAATGTTGATAAAGCAGTTACTGAAAACTTAATTAAATATGTTGAAGATAGAAAGGGTCATGATAGAAGATATGGAATTGACCCAACTAAGATTAAGGAAGAATTAGGATGGTATCCTGAAACTACATTTGAAGTTGGAATTAAGAAAACTATTCAATGGTATTTAGATAACCAAGAATGGATGAAGAATGTTACCTCAGGAGCATATCAAAACTATTATAATAGCATGTATAAATAGTAATTAAATATCTTAGATAAGTTTTTATAATTTTATAGAAGAAAATACATGTTGATTATAGATGCATTTAGACTTTTTTAAAGAAGTCGATAGAAAAGTAATAAGGATAATTCAATAAAATAATTGTATAATATATTTTAGAGTTAGAATTTATAATATAAAAGCTATAAATATGTATATAAATGATATTGTAAACTAAAATCATATATTACTTAAATTAAGATAAGTAATATAAAACTATAATTTTAATATTACCTTGTATAATACGAGTTATTTACTAGATAGTGTGAAAAGAAATTAAGTAATATATAAGAAAAATTATTTTGAACTTACAATATTGATGTATAAAGTGGAGCATTGAGAATACAGTATTGAGGAAATTATAAAAATTTAAATAATTTGAAAGCGAGATATTGCTTTTAGAGAAAGTTATAATATGCTTGATTACGTATATATATATGATAGTAAAAAATCAACATACTATAGAATGATTGGAGTTTTTCGCAATGTGTTTATTAAAACATACCCAATTGTAATATTAAAATCGATATGAATTCAATTCTTGTATCATAGAGTGTATTTGTCATTTAAACAGTATTAGGGAAGTATAGCATATATTATTAGAGCATTTAATGAATAGGGTTAGTGGAATAAGAGAATTAATAGGTAGCCATCAAAAAATTATAGATTAACGCATAGGAGGAGAAGGATGAATTGCGTATCAGGAAATTACTCTAGAAGAAAAGTTGGAATATCATATAGTACAATATTTATAACTATGTTATCGTTAGTTTTTCTTTTTCAAAATGTATTGGAATTATACTTTCCATTTACCGCATATATTGAAGATATTATTTCAGTAGTGTTTTTTATATATTTTGTAGTAAGTGTATTTCAAGAAGGAAAAATAAATAAAACAGATATGTTTTTTATACTTATTTTAATTGCAATTATATTTTGGGGTACATATTCAAATGTCGCTTATAAAATCCAAACGCATGCTATTGCAATAATGATTGATTTAATTAGTAACTTTAAATTTTTGATGATATATTTAGGGTTTTCATGTTATTTAAAAAAAAGACCTAATTTTAGATTTGAACAAGTAAATAAGGTATTAGTGCCAGTGGCTAAGGGATATATTATAATACTTTTTACTTGTGCAGTACTTAATATTTTTGTAGATATAGGAATGTATCAAGAGTATAGATATGGATTGAGAACTTTTTCTTTTATTTTTGGAACTCCAGGGCAAGTGATTAATACAACAATTTGTATACTTTTAATATTATGTATGGATAGAGATTTAAATAGAAAAAAAATAAATAATAGCTTTTTTATTTTTATAACTTGGTTAGTTTTAATATCTACACTAAAGTCACGTGCTCTTATATTAGCTATTACATTCTTTCTATTATATGAGACTTTTGAAATTGAAAAAAGGAGGTCTATTAAATTAAGAATATTAATGGTAACTATAGTTGGTTGTATAATAGGATATTCACAATTTGAATATTACTTTTTGAGTGGCTCTACCCCAAGACTTAGATTTTTCAAGATAGGAATAGAAATATTTAAGGAATATTTCCCGTTTGGAAGTGGATTTGCTACTTTTGGTTCAAGTGCTGCAGCAAAATATTATTCACCATTATATTATAGATATGGGTTTAATAATTTTTATGGAATGAGTCCAGATGATCCTGCATTTTTAAATGATACTTTTTGGCCAATGATTTTTGGACAGTTAGGATTAATTGGAACAATTTTATTTTTATTGATATTAGGAAAGTTTTTAATGAAAATTTATCAAAAAGTTAAAGGACAAAGTAATATTATTAAATTAGCAGTATTCTTTTATATTTTTAATGTTATTTTTTCATCTATTCAATCATCTTATCCTAGTTCCAATTCTATGGTATTTACTACTTATTTTGTAATTATTGTATTGGCGTATGGAATTCGCAGAAAGGAAATAAAATGATTTTAGAAACGATAGGGCTACCAGGTAGTGGGAAAACATATCTTTGTAATGAAATAGAAAAAAAATTAGGTAATAATATCAATTCATTAAATATATCAAGACTTACTTCAAATATATTTATATTTAAAATTATTAAGTACTTATTTATTTTATTGTCAAGTCGCACGAAAATTGCCAGGGATGTGAAGTGTAAAGTGCGATTAGTATTACAACAAGAAAATGTAAAAAGTAGTTTTGGAATATATAAAGATGAATCGTATTCAGTTAATATGATTTGTTGCTTTATTCTTTTGTATAGTTTGCTTGAACGCTCAAAAAAGGTTTATTTATTTGATGAAGGAATTGTACATACAGTTATAAAAATGTGCGCAGATTTTGAATTTTCTAAAGAAACTTTTAATAGTATAATGAACATTATTGAATCGGTATTAAAGGATAAAAATTGGGTTGTTATTTATAATTATATAGATATTGAAGAGGGTTTAGCATCTATTAAAAAAAGAAATAGGCATGTGTGTGCATTTGATGAATTATCAGCACATGATTTACGTCTTATTCTAGAATATTATAATGAATACAATGAATTTTATTATAGTACAAGAAAAACAGTGGGTGTAGAGAGAAATAAGCCAATGAATCAAAAAATAGAAGTTATAATAGACAAAATTTATAATATGGGAGTGAAATAAAAATGGTTTGTTTTGTAGTTCTTCATTATATTGCAGAAGATGAAACTAAACAATGTATTAGTTCAATTTTAAATAATGTTGAAGGTGAAAAAAAAATTATCATAGTAGATAATGCTTCACCAAATGGTTCTGGAGAAGTTTTAAGAAAATTTTATGCCTTAGATAATCGAGTGGATGTAATTTTAAACAAGAACAATGATGGATTTGCAAAGGGAAATAATATTGGATATTATCATGCTAAAATTAATTATAATCCTGATTTTATAGTTGTTATGAATAATGATATGGAAATACAGCAAAGAGAGTTTATTAAGGAAATATATGAATGTTATGACAAATATAAGTTTGCTGTAATGGGACCAGATATTTATTCAACTAAAGCTAAAAGGCACCAAAATCCAGAATCGGAATTTAATATAACTTTAGATAATCTGAAAAAAAGAAAAAAATATTTACTTTTAAAGAAAAATCTAAGATTTATTATTAGATTCAAGTGGATGCTTTTGAGAGGAAAGAAAAAATTTTCGAATATTAATGATGAAGAAAATAATTTTGTAGATCATGTAGTGGAAGATAAAACATTACATGGATCTTGTTATATATTATCTAGAGATTTTATAGAACAACGTGAAAAGTGTTTTTATGATAAGACGTTTATGTACATGGAATCTTACATTCTAACATATGAGATGAAAAGAGATAATATGAAAATGATATACTACCCTAATGTAAAAATATTACATCATGAAGATGTGTCAACTGATAGAACTTACACACAGCAGTATAAAAAATCATTTTTTACAATAGATTGTCTTCTTCAATCTTGTAATGCATTTATCGAATTAATAGAAAAGGATATTAAAAAAAATGAAACAAAATAAAAGTGTAGAATTGAATTATATTTATAATTTACTTTATCAGATTATAGTTGTCATAGTACCATTTATTACAACACCATATGTTTCAAGGGTCTTAAATGCAAATAGTATTGGTATATTTAGTTATACGACAGCGATAACAGGTTATTTTGTTTTATTTGGTAGTTTAGGTATTACTACATACGGGCAATTAAAAATATCAGAGTTTCGAAATGATAAGTATAAAATGTCTAAGATATTTTACGAGTTGTTGATTAATAAGATAATTATTACATTTATTATTATTGGATTTTATTTATTGTTTTTTAATTTGAAATGTAATCAAAATTATAAGACAATGTACTCAGTATTAATTATACAAATTTTAGCGAGTGCAATTGATATATCTTGGTTCTTACAGGGATTAGAAGAATTTAAAAAGATACTTATACGTAATATAATAATAAAGTTTTTAAGTGTGATTCTAATTTTTTCATTAGTGAAACAAGCTAAAGATTTATATTTGTATGCATTAATTATTAATGGATCAACATTAATAGGAAATTTATCTATTTGGATGTTTGCTCGTCGTTATTTAGAAAAGGTTAATATCAATAAACTAAATCTTAAAAAGCATATAAAACCATGTATTATGTATTTTATTCCAACAATAGCAACTACTATTTATCTTACTTTAGATAAAGCAATGATTGGATGGTTTACATCAACGTCTTTAGAAAATGGTTATTTTGAACAAGCTAATAAAGTGGAGCAAATGGCACTTACTGTTGTTACGTCTTTAAGTGTAGTAACAATGCCACGAATGGCGTATTTATTTAAAAATAATAAGTTATCTGAATTGAGATTGAGATTAAATGAATCATTTCGTTTTATTTTGTTTATATCAATTCCAATGTGTCTTGGAATGTTTGCTATATCAGATTCATTTATACCACTTTTTTTAGGTGAAGGATATGATAAAAGTATTGGATTATTGAAGATATTTAGCTTACTATTAATTATTGTTGGTTTAAACAACGCAGTAGGAAAACAGATTCTCATGCCAATAGGACGTCAAAAAGAATATAATAGGTGTGTAATATTAGGGGCAATAGTAAATTTTTCATTAAATTTTTTGCTTATTCCTCGCTTATATTCAATTGGTGCAGCTATAGCATCAGTATCAGCAGAAATGGTAATCTTGTTAACTTTTATTTACTATTCAAGAGATTTTATAAGTTTAAAATGGATACTAAAAAATTCATTTCATTATGTTATAGCAGGTTTAGTTATGTTTGTAGTAATTTGTTTATCTTATCGTTACTTTAATATTTCATGGATTTCGCTTTTTTGTCAAATATCAATTGGAAGCTTAATATATGGTAGTGTATTATTAGTTATGAGAGACAGATTAATATTTCAAGGAATAGTAATGATAAAAAAGTATTTATCAAAAAATTAAAGTTATTTTTAATTTAGAATGTATGATTAAATAAGAAAGGAGTATTAGATGAAGAATATTGTTAAAAGTTTTAAAAGGGTAGGAGGTTTGTCGCTGATAAAACAATATCACGATGCTAGAGTTTTATTTTTTGCAATTACAGAGTTTATAAGATTAGGTAGTTCTCAGACTGCGTTGGAATTACTAAGAGAGTCTGTACAATTAAAAATTCAAAAAAAGCTGTATAAGAAATATTCTTATATTTTAAATGAAATTGATAATGATAAAATTTTAATGATGCCACATATAAAAGAAAATAATGTTTGGGTTTGCTGGCTTCAAGGTTTAGATAATGCTCCTAAGATAGTCCAAAAGTGTATTCAAAGTATTAAAGATAATTTTAAAGATTATAAAATAACTATAATTACAGAAGAAAATTATAGAGATTATGTTAAATTCCCATCGTATATTCAAGAAAAAATTAATAATGGAACAATTTCTAAAACTCATTTTTCGGATTTATTAAGACTTGAATTATTAATTAATAAAGGGGGCATATGGATTGATTCCACTGTACTCGTAACTGATGATAATATTCCAGAAATAATAAAAAATGCAGATATATTTATGTTTCAGGAACTAAAACCTTGTAAGGATGGACATTGTTTGCCTATATCTAGTTGGTTTATGGTTGCAAAAACAAATAATTTGATATTATATGCAACACAGGCAATGTTATATGAATATTGGAAAAATAATAATAAAATGATTGATTATTTTTTATTACATCATTTTCTTAATATTTGCAAAGAAAACTATCACAAACTGTGGAATAATATTCCTAAGTATTCAAACTGTATTCCCCATATGCTTTTACTAGAGCTTTTTGATTCTTATTCCATGTCACGTTATGAAGAAATAACAAGATTAACTAATATACATAAATTAAGTTATAAGTTTTCTGAAGAACAAATCAACAAGGAAAACACATATTATAGATATTTATTTGATTAATAGCAATATGGTAAGTATGTACTTATATATTAAATATTAATAAAGAATAGTAAGAAATTTTAAGTAGAGTATTGGAAATTGTAAAAGTATAAATTAGGAGAGAATAAATAGCACAAATTATATTTTAAGTTACCTTATATAAAGATTAAATAAAAAATACAAGTGTTATTTTAGAATTAAGAAATACTTTATTAAATTTATTTTATAATATTTTATAAAGTGTTATATAGATGTAAGGAGTATTAAAATGAAAAGAGAATTGAATATTAGAGAAACACAAAGGATTTCTTTTAATATTTTGAAAAAAATAGCTGAAATATGTGAAGAAAAAAATTTAAGATACTATCTAATTTATGGTACTTTAATTGGAGCAATTCGTCACAATGGTTATATTCCATGGGATGATGATATTGATATTATGATGCCACGTCCAGATTATGACAAATTATTGTTATATTTAAGAGGGAATATTGAAAAATATCCCAATTTGAAAGTTTTTAATCATGAATTATGTTCCGAATATCCATATATGATTACAAGGATTAGCGATGATAGATATGAAATTGAAATGCTAAATGAAAAAAAATATGGAATGGGTGTGTTTATTGATATTTATCCTTATGATGGATTAGGAGATACTAAGGAAGAAGCCTTAAAATATGGGCTAAAAGGAGATAGATTATCTTCTTTTTGTTATCAATCTACACGTAAAAAATATTTAGTTGAAACAACATCAGCATGTTTGAGAAAAATAACTAAATTTCCGGTATTTGTATTATCGAGATTAATAGGGAAAGATTATTTTCAAAATAAATTAGAAAAGTTAGCAAGAGTAAGGGAATATGATTCAAGCAAATATATTGGATGTGTAGTTTGGTTATCAGGGGGAGAGAAAGATATCTTTCCAAGGGAGTGGTTTGATGATTTTTTAATGATGCCATTTGAAGATTGTAAATTTAGAGTACCAAAAGAGTACGATAAAATATTGAAACACATATATGGAGATTATATGAAATTACCTCCAGAGAAAGAGCGAGTAGGTCATCATAATTATAAAGTATTTGAAAAATGATTATATAGACTTCAGATGGATATTGATGTAAAAGAATTATATATTATTTAATAATTTTTAGCTTGAGTTTTTACGAAGAATTATCATTAAATATATTTATTTTTATTATATTTGCTATGTTAAACTTTAAAGTAAATTATATACTAGATTAAGTTTTAAGTTTAATTAGAAAAATACTTAGATTTTATTATTTTAAACTGAGTTTAATAGGCTTTTGGATATGTATATTTAGTATTAGAAAATATATATATTAGTTGAAATACGGGAAAAATTTTATTAAAATATATATGTTCAATTATTGAACATAGGAGGCGTTATGGAGACTATATTTAAATTATTAAAAGAAATTAATAAAAATTCAGGAATTAATCAAAGGACATTAAGTATAAAGTGTGGAATTTCTTTGGGAAAAGTAAATTCAGATATTGAAGATTTAGAATTTAATAATTTTGTTGTTAAAGAAGTTAAGGGAAGAGAACACAGATATAGTATAACTAAAAAGGGGTTAAATCTACTAGAGCAATATTTAAAAAAATATAAAAAAGAACAACTTCAATTACATATTGATTCAAAGATAAATGTAAAAGTAAAAAAAGCAGTAATTCTTGCAGCAGGAAAGAATAAAAACTTTAATGTTCCTGTAGCTAATTTAAACATAAATAATATATCTTTAATAGAAAGAAATATAAATATTTTAAAAAATAATGGAATTGAAAATATCATTGTAATTGTTGGATATAAATCAGAGGTATTAAAACAAAAATTAATAGATAACAATATAATTATCTTAGAGAATCAAGATTATAAATGGACAGGAACTATGGAATCTTTGGCAATTGCTTCACCATTTATTAATGATGATTTTATATTGATTGAAAGTGATATAGTTATAGAAGCAGATGGAATAAGTCAAATTATCCAACATCCGACGAGAGATTGTATTTTGATAACAGTAGAAAGTGGTTCAGGGGATGAGGCGCTTGTAGAAATTAGAGAAAATAAAATATATAAAATTTCGAAAGATATAGCACAATTAAATAGAATTGATGGAGAAATGATAGGGATAAGCAAGGTATCATATGACTTTTACCAAAAAATGATTGAGTCCTATAAGTATAATCAAAATCCATATATGAATTACGAGTATATGATGCTTGATGTTTCAAGGGTATACTCATTAGGATATGTGAAAATTGATAATTTACTATGGCATGAAATAGATAATGAAGAGCATTATAATTATGTTATAAATAAGTTGTTGAAGAAAATTGATAAAAAAGAAAAATCTGTATTATTAAAAAATCTTAAAGAAATAATTTGTAAGTGTATGAATATACAACCTAATGAAATACATAGTATAACTCCAATTGGGGGGATGACAAATAATAATTTTAAGGTATCTGTGAAAGATAAATTTTATGTACTTAGGGTTCCAGGCAATGGAACAGGTGAAATGATAAGCAGACAAGATGAAATAAAAAATGCAGTTTATGCTAATAAGATTGGTGTTGATGCTAAGCTAATTTATTTTAATGAGGATACAGGAATAAAAATTTCTAAGTTTATAGAAAATGCAGAAACATTAAGCCCAGATGCAGCGAAAAAGCAACAAAATATGAAAATGGTATGTAAGCTTCTAAGAACTTTACATAATTCTAAAGAAAATATGAATAATAATTTCAATATTTATGAAAAAATAGAAAAGTATGAAAAGTTATCTAAAGAGGCAAATGGATTATTTTATGATGATTACTATCAAATCAAAAATAAAGTATATTCTTTAAAAAATATAATGAGTAAGTTAGATGTTTTATATATGCCTTGTCATAATGATACCATAGCAGAGAATTTTATAAAAAGTGGAGAAGAGAAAATGTATCTAATAGATTGGGAATATGCGGGAATGAATGATCCTATGTGGGATTTAGCAGCATATTCTTTAGAAAATAATTTTAATGATGATGAAGAAGAGTTGTTTTTAAAGATATATTTTAATGGTAAAGTGGAAGAAAAATATAAAAAAAGAATTTTAATTAATAAAATATATCAAGATTTTCTATGGAGTATATGGACTAATATAAAAGAAGCAAGGGGAGATGACTTTGGAAGCTATGGTATAGATAGGTATAATAGGGCAAAGAAAAATTTAAGTATTATATTAAAGGAGAATCTATAAAAATGATATATGGGATAATGTCAGGAATATTATGGGGATTAGATACTGTTTTACTTGGAATTGCTTTAGCAATGACACCTTTTATATCAACAGAACAAGCTATATTTTTATCACCTTTTATTAGTACTTTCTTACATGATATATTTTCATCAATTTGGATGGCTATATATATGGCATTTAATAGACAATTAGTTAAAACAATTAAAGTTGCTAGTACAAGAAGTGGAAGATTTATAATGATAGGTGCTCTTTTGGGAGGACCAATTGGTATGACAGCGTATTTATTGTCAATTAAATATATAGGAGCATCATATACAGCAATAATTTCTTCAATGTATCCAGCTATTGGAGCGCTACTTTCATATATATTTTTAAAAGAAAAAATGAAGTTATCAGCTATTGTTGGATTATTAATTAGTATAAGTGGGATAATCATTTTAGGATATTCACCGGGAGGAGAAATTACGAGCTTTGTTTTAGGTTTTATATTTGCACTATTATGTGTAATTGGATGGGCATCAGAAGCTGTTATTTGTGCTTATGGAATGAAAGAAGATGAAATATCACCAGAACAATCATTACAAGTAAGACAATTAACATCTGCAACTGTATATGGATTTTTAATAATTCCAATAATTAATGGAATTGATTTTACCCTAGGGGTTATTTCAACATCAGCTACAGGAATTATAATTTTTACAGCTTTAGCAGGAACTGCTTCATATGTATTTTATTATAAAGGAATTCATAAAATTGGAGCTACAAGAGCAATGTCACTAAATATAACTTATTCAGCATGGTCTATAATTTTAGGATTCATTTTATTAGGAAATAGAATAGATATAAAATCAATAATTTGCTGTATAATTATTATAGTTGGTTCTATAATGGCTGCTGGAGACATTAAAGAAATTATATCTATATTTTTTAAAAACAAAGATAATACTAATAATTTATTAATTTAAATTTTATAAATAAGTTAGGAGAGAGTAAAATGAGAGCTATACTTTTAGCAGCTGGAATGGGAACGAGGTTAAGGCCATTAACATTAGAAACACCTAAACCATTAATTAAAATAAATGGTGAAAGTATTATAGAAAGGCAAATTAAATATCTCAAAGAAATAGGAATAAATGAGATAATAGTAGTTACTGGATATTTAAAGGAAAAATTTAATTTTTTAAAAGATAAATATGGAGTTAAAATTATTCAGAATGATAAGTATGATGTTTATAATAATATTTATACTATGTATTTAGTAAAAGATTTTCTCGAGGATTCATATGTTATAGAAGGAGATATATATTTAAATAGGAACTTTTTAAAAAAAGATATTAAAGAATCATCTTATTTTAGTGCACCTAAATATGAATATACTGATGAATGGATTCTAAGGATTGATGATAAAAATAACGTTATCGACATTGAAACTGGTAGTGAAAATGGACAGTATATTATGTGTGGTGTATCTTATTGGAATAGAAGTGATGCTAATTTTATTATAGAAAAATTAGAGAACTGTATTAATGAAGAAGAATTTACGGAATTATTTTGGGATAATATAGTTAAATATAATATTAAGGATATTAATATTAAAATAGAAAAGATTAATTCAGATGATGTTTATGAAATTGACTCATTAAATGATTTAAAAAAAATAAACGAAATATTATTAAAATAGTATTAGTATAATGTTTTAGAAGTAGTTTTTTTATTAGAAACAAATTCAAAGTTGATAATCAAATATTACAATATATAATAAAAGAATGTGTTCAATCAGGAATAGAAGAAGTTCTTATAATAATAGGAAGAAAAAAAAGTATAGAAGATCATTTCGATAGAAGTGTTGAGCTTGAAATGGAACTTGAAAAATCAGGAAAAGAAGAAATGCTTAAAATGGTTAGAGAAATATCAGATATGGTAAATATCCATTTTATAAGACAAAAGGAACCAAGGAGATTAGGGCATGCTATACTTTGTGCAAAAACCTTTGTTGGTAATGAGCCATTTGAAGTATTACTTGGAGATGATGTTGTTTATAATGATAATAAACCATGCTTAAAACAACTTATTGATTGTTATGAGGAATATAAAACTTCAGTTTTAGGTGTTCAAACAGTTGAGCCACAAGATGTTAACAAGTATGGAATAGTTGGTGGATTACATATTGAAGATAGAGTTTATAAAGTAAAAAATCTTATAGAAAAACCAGCAGTAGAAGAAGCACCTTCTAATGTTGCTATTTTAGGAAGATATATAATTACACCAAAGATATTTGAAATATTAGAAAATACTAAACCAGATAAGGGAAATGAAATTCAGCTTACAGATGCATTACTAGAGCTTATTAAACATGAAGCTATGTATGCATATGATTTTGAAGGAAGAAGATATGATGTTGGAGATAAGCTTGGATTCCTTCAAGCAACAGTTGAATATGCTCTTAGAAAAGAAGAGTTAAGAGATGGATTTATTGAATATTTAAATAGTATAATTTAAAATTTTAAACACAAATTATAATTAAGAAGAGAGTGACTTAGTCTCTCTCAAGGACCCCAGGGGGATTAAAATTCAGTGGCAAACTTATATTAAAGCATGAGTTTGTCACTGTTTTTTTGTTAAATAAGTATGTGTTTTATGGCTAGAAAAAATATAAATGTCAAGAATACTATTTAATTAAAAAATAGAGCAATCACATTATTTATAATAATGTTTACATAAAATTAATGGAATGCTATAATTTTATTGTAACTTTACATAAAATTAATATAATATTCATATTAAATACTATATTAATTTTAATAAAAAATAACTTAAGAGGAGGGAGAAGATGAAAAAATTTACGTCAATTTCTTTGATATTTATGATTATCTTTTCAAATTTTACATATGGCGTTACAGCTGCTGTTACAGAAGGCGTAAAAAATGATGTATTAAATTCTGAATATGTTGTTATAGTTAACACTAGTTCAAAAGAAAATCAATCAACAGGTAAAATTGTATTTGATGAAAATAATAATAATAATAGAATTGGCCAAGAAATTAATTCACAATCAGAAAATATAAATGAAGATTTAATTGTCAACCAATTAAAAAATGAAAATACTGAAAGTGAAGAAATTAAACAAATTCAAAAAGCAAAAAATAATACATATAGTATTGGAGAACAAAAAAATATAGGAAATAATACATATACATTAATTGGTATAGGTGATAAATCTTATATTTGGATGGAAAATAATTTAAAATCTTCTTATGATAATGTTCAAGGTAAAACAGAGTTAGCTGCTAAGGAAATGATAAGAGTTTATGAGGGACGTCCTTATGAATTTTTAAGCAAGAGAGTGACTTCGTCCCTCTCAAGTACCCCCGGGGGTTTTAAAATTTTCCAGTGGCAAGCTTATGTAAAAGCATAAGTTTGTCACTATTTTTAGTTAATAGAGATTTTTATTTATAACATATTTAATGTAGAATATAATTAAAATATACAATAATTATACTATAGGAGAAAATTATGAGTAAAAATTTATTAA
Organism: Clostridium sp. ETTB3; assembly: GCF_053571985.1. NCBI lineage: Bacteria > Bacillati > Bacillota > Clostridia > Eubacteriales > Clostridiaceae > Clostridium > Clostridium sp. ETTB3. The sequence goes on along the minus strand of NZ_CP199832.1, from coordinate 2,508,177 downwards.
CTTCTTAAAGTAGATTTTGTATTTTAAAATATATTTAAATTATCAAATCTAGTTAGAAATATTAAAATTAAAAAAATAGTAAGTGTTGAGATAAAAAATATAATTTATTATATAGTAAATGAAGTGAATATATTGGGTTAGGCAAAAGTTATATAGAAAGCATATATAAGTTAGAACATGCATTACAAATACAAAAAGCAGGATATGAAAAAGAATAAAAAAGTAAATGATAATTTCATTAAATTAACAAATTAAAGTAAGAAAATTTATAGGACTAAGCTTTAAATATATTAATAAAGTTTAGTCTCTATTTACTTTTTAATTACTATTCTAACATATAAACATATAACGTATATATTATATTGATATGAATAGAAAGGATTTTTTATATGAAAAAGTATATTTTACTACTAATATCAATACTTTTATTTAGCATATTAATATCCTGTTCGAAAGAAAATGATATTAATAATAAGGAGCATACTGAGATAAAAGAGAAAAAAACTGTTGTTTACTGTACTTATTGTGGAAAAGAAGCAGAAGAAATATATGATTTTTGCCCACAGTGTGGTGAAAAGGGAACTTGGTCTAAGACAAAGGTTAATGAAGATGATTTAAAATCTAAAGAAAAAGAAGAGGAAGAGAGCAGAGAGTGTAAGCTAGACACTAATAATGATAATGGTATAGAAAGCGATAGTTCTAACTCAGCTGAGAAGAAGGAAGATACAGTTCAGCAGATTATAGATGATCCTAATGCAAACTTAATAAATATAAATCCAAATACAGGAGAGATAAATGCTAGACCTGTTCCTTGTTGCGTAAGGTGTAATAAATCTACTAATGAAGCTTATACTACAGGCTATTGTAATGAATGTAGAAGTTGTGATATTTGTGGTGGTGAGATTGATACCAGTTCAGATTATTTTATAAGCCTACAAAGGTGCGAAGATTGTTATTTTAGAGAACAAGGTAGTAGGAGGCAACAGTGCTCAAATTGTGGATATACAGCATTAACATCTGAAGTTGGTACGAGTGGAGAATGTCCAGAATGTAATGGATTTACTATGGAATATATAGATTAATTTTAAAGCATTTAGTACTGTATAGATATAGAAGTCTACACAGGGCTTATTACTTTTCATTATTGAGAAAGAGATTGGCTTCCTCCAGCTCAAAGACGTCCGGCGGTTTTAAAATAATATAGCTATATGCATAAGCATATGGCTTATTTTTTTACAATAAAAGGATTACAGTGGGGGAACTGTAGTCCATGTATATGGGGTATGAGGTTTTAATTAATATGTCTATATCTATAGCTTGACCATATTTGAAATTTTTATACAACAATATTAAAAAAGTTTAATTTTTTTGTAAAAACACTTTTCTTCATGGATATGTATTAAGTGTAAGGCAAATAAATAAAAAACTTACAATAAAAATGAATGGGGGAATTTATTATGGCAAACAAAGCTTTAGAAAGTACAGTATTATCAATTGAAGTGCAATCAGCAATTGGCAAGGATGGTAATCCAACCTTTACAAAAAAGAAGATAGGTAACTTAGTATCCAATGGCAGATCTTAATAAGGTTCAAGAAGTAGCTGGAATAGTTTCAAATTTACTTAGTGCAAACACTAGAAATATCTATGTAACTGAAATGTCTCAAATCCAAGAATAATAAAAGTGGGGTGTGTGAATTATGGAATATACATTAACAATGACTTTTTTAACTGAAACAGGAGAAAAATCTAATATATCTATTTCAGATGTTAAAGCTGGAATAACAAATGAAGAGGTTCAAGTTTTAATGGATAGCCTAATTGCAAATAACATTTTTGAAAATAAAAAGGGAGCATTAGTTTCCAAATACTCAGCTCAAGTAACAGAGAGACAAGTTACTAAATTTACTGTTTAATAACTTAAATATATAAAAAGGTAGTAATAAGATTTGTATTTACATTTCTTATTACTGCCTTAAATTTGTATACATTTACATAAAAGAAAATTGTAAAAGAAAAGTATGATAATTTATCGGATTTCTTAAGAAATTTGTAAAAAATATTATGTAAAATATTACCATAACATAAAGGGTATTAAGAGCTTAAGTTCTACTCTTTCTTGGGAATAAATAATATTTAAGTGAGGTATGAAAGATGAATAGTAATAGTCATGTTATTAGCAATGTTTTTAATGATAAAAATATTAATAAAGATGAAAGATATATGTTTTTAATGTTTATATCAATGGTTAAGGATATTAAAGAGGAAATTACAATTTCAATTAATGATTTGATGGAATCTTTTCAAACTAAAGGTAAAAAGAAAGTATTAAGTATTTTAAAATCATTAAAGGAAAAGGGCTATATAGAAATAATAAAGATCATTGGAAAAACTAATAAATATAGAATTATTAAAAGTTATGTTTGTGATTATATAAAGAAAGATTATTGTAGTAAAGAGGAGCATTATAATAATGAGAATTATTATAATGCACAACCATATGATGATAATAATAGTAGTAGCAATTTAGATACTGGTGTTGAATTAACTAGTGGTTATTTAGATAATAGTAGTGAAATAACTGGTAGTAATAATGATACTGGTATAAAAATAGATAGTGGTTATATAGACACTAGTATTGATGTTGAACCAGGTAATATGAAAGTTTATAGCTGTAGGGAAAATGCTGAAAACAAGCAGCTTAATGAAGATATTATTTATCCAAGTAATGAGAAAAATAGATACAACTATAATTTAAATAATAATAATAAAAATAATATATATATAAATAATAATAAATTATATATAAATATATTTAATACTTGGAATGAAACTAATATAAACAATGAGAAAATATTATATCCATCAGTTAAGAGTGCAATAGATTATGCAATTAATAATTATGGTGAGGATGAAGTAATAGCAGCTATAAAAAATTATAGTGAGGTCTATTATAGTGATTTTTATTATGACTTTGGATGGAATTTAATAAGTTTTTTAAGAAAACAAAATGCTATTAAAAGATTTTTAAATAGTGGAGATATGTGGATTAATTATAGTCGTAGGGTAGAGAATGAAAAACAAAAGGATGAGTTAGAAATAAATATTGAGGATTATATAGATTAAAAACAAAATCATTTAACTTTTTTAGAATATCATAAGCAAGAGATTGACTTCGTCCCTCTCAAGTACCCCCGGGGGTTTTAAAATTTTCCAGTGGCAAGCTTATGTTAAAGCATGAGTTTGTCACTATTTTTTTTGTCAAATAAGTATGTGTTTTATGTTTAGAAAAAAATATAAAGGTCAAGAATACTCCTTATAGGTATAAACAATAAGGAGGCAGAAATGACAAGCGAAAAAAGATCATGGTATGAGGGAGCTACATATCACATTACAGCAAGAGGACATCATAGAAATGATATATTTAGGGATGAAGAAGATTTTAAGATATATTTAATTATTCTAGAAGAAGCATTGCTTTATTTTAATAATTATAATTATGAAATAATAGCATACTGTTTAATGGATAATCATGTACATTTACTTTTAAAAACTGGAGTAGAGCCGCCATGGAGATTTATAGCGCGAGTTCATTCTATATATGCAAGGTATTTTAATAAAAAATATAACTATTTAGGTACACTGTTTCAAGGAAGATATAGTGCAGAGATTATAGAAAACGATACTTATATGCTTGAAACCTCAAGGTATATTCATTTAAATCCGGTAAAAGCAAGAATGGTTGAAACACCTGATGAATATAAATGGTGCAGTTACTTAATATATGTTGGAGAGCAAGAAGAAAATTTTATTAATTCAAAAATAATATTAAATTACTTTCAATATGAGAAAAGATTTAAGTTATATAGAGAGTTTGTATATACGAAATTAAAAGAATTAAGAGAAAAGTTACTAGAAGAAGAAATTAAAGCAAATCAAGAGATAAGATAAATTTAAAAATTGTGAGATGTTACAAATTCTAAAATATAAGTTTAGGAGTACTATCAAAGTGTTAATAATTGAAATGTGAATTATTGATAGGAGTGAAAAATGTATGGCAACAGTATTAAAAAGTTTTGCGATAAGTGGAATTGATGGATATGTAGTTAATATAGAAATAGACACTATATATGGTAAGCCTTCGGTATCAATTGTAGGTATGGGCGATACTGCAATTAAAGAAGCTAGAGAAAGATTAGAAGCTGCTATTATAAATAGTAAATTTGAATTTCCTAAAATGAAAATAGTAATTAATTTATCACCAAGTGATGTAAAGAAAAGCGGATCGCATTTTGATTTAGGAATGGCGATAGCACTTTTAATTCAATCTGCTCAAATATTCGTAGAAGAAGTTGAGAGATATGCATTTATAGGAGAGTTATCATTAAATGGGGACTTGAGACCGTGTATAGGAGTTTTACCAATGGTTATGGAGGCTAAAAATAAAGGAATTAAGAATGTAATAGTACCAAGAGATAATATGACAGAAGCAAGTTTGATTAGTGATATGAATATTTTTGCGTTTAATAAATTAAATGAGGTAACAGATTTTTTAACAGGAGTAAAGCCATACGAACCAATTAAAGATAAAAAGGATAATTATAAATTAGATAGTCCATATATAATAGATTTTCAAGATGTTCAAGGGCAAGATAGTGCACTTGAATTTGTGGCTGTTGCAGCAGCCGGAGGGCATAATTTATTAATGTCAGGAACGCCTGGATGTGGTAAATCAATGGTTGCAAAAAGAATACCAACAATACTACCAGCTATGAGTGAAGAAGAGGCTTTAGAAGTGACAAAGATTTATAGTGTAGCAGGGCTTTTGAAAAATAGAGGTACATTAATAACAGAAAGGCCTTTTAGGTCACCACACCATAGTGCATCTACAAACTCATTAGTTGGTGGTGGCATGTTTGCTATGCCAGGGGAAATATCGTTAGCACATAATGGAGTACTATTCTTAGATGAGATTGCAGAATTTAATAAGAAGACCTTAGATGCACTAAGACAGCCAATTGAAGATGGAAAAGTATCAATTTCTAGAGTTAGACATACTCATGTATTTCCATCTAAGTTTATGCTAGTAGCAGCAATGAACCCTTGCCCTTGTGGTTATCATGGCGAAATTAGATGTCATTGTACAGATTATGAAATTATTAAGTATTCTCAAAAATTATCTGGACCAATAATGGATAGAATTGATATACAAAAATATTTTAGAAGTGTTCATATTAAGGAGTTAGCTAATGATGTTAAGGGGCCAACATCAAAGAGTTTATTGGAGAAGGTAGAGCTTGCGAGAAAAATACAAAGGGAAAGATATAAAAATATTATAGGGGTTTCATGTAATGCACAAATGACACCAGAATTAATAAGTGAATATTGTAAGTTAGATGAAGAAAGTATGAAGGTATTAATGATTGCTTACGATAAATTTAAATATAGTGCAAGGACATATCATAAATTTTTAAGGGTAGCAAGAACATTTGCTGACATGGCAGGTGAAAAAAATATATTAAAATCACATATAATAAAGGCTCTTATGTGCAGGGAAATTGAAAAGGAGCAAGCAACTATGGTTGTAGTATAAGATTATGGATAGAAGGATATTATATATTTGGTTAAGCAAGATTAAAGGAATTGGTCCGGTTATTACAAGAAATCTTATAGAATTTTTTAAAAGAATAGATTTTGTATATGAAGCAACTTATGATGAATTAATTAAAGTTGAGGGAATAGGTGATAAATTAGCTAAAATAATAGTTGAAAATAAAGATTTAAGTAAAAGTAAGGAGATATATTACAAGTGTAAAAGAAGTAAAATCAAGATTATAACTATGGAATGTAGCAATTATCCTAAGCAACTAAAAAATTTTAAAAATGCACCTATAATATTATATGTTAAGGGAGAATTAAAGGAATTTGACAGTGCTGTATGTATAGTTGGATCTAGAAGATGTACTGAGTATAGTAAGAATATAACAGTTGAGTTAACTGAAAATTTATCAAAAAGAAATATACCTATAATAAGTGGTATGGCTAAGGGGATAGATGGATATTCACATACAGTAGCATTACATAATGATAATTATACTATTGCAGTAGTGGGAACTGGAGTTGATATATGCTATCCAATTGAACATTTAACATTAATGAATGAAATAATAAAAAAAGGAGCAGTTATTTCGCAATTTGAGCCAGGTACAAGTAATATTAAAAGTAATTTTATTAAAAGAAATGAGCTTATGGCAATGTTAGCAGAAAAAATAATAGTGGTTGAAGCAACTAAGGATAGTGGAGCTGTATATACAGCACATTGTGGAATGAAATATAAGAAAGAAGTATATTCTGTACCAGGAAATATTAATAATAAAAGTAGTGAGGGTACTAATATGTTAATAAGTGAAGGGGCTAAGCCTTATTTATCTGTTAAAAGTATTATTAAAGAAGAGGTTGAGATTTGTAGTAATAATTTAGAAAAGGATAAAAATTTAGGTTCAATAAAAATGGAAATACTTAAATTAATAGATAAAAATAAGATGTCAGTAGATGAATTAAAGATAAAATTGAATTTTGTAAAGGATAATTTAGAAGAAATTTTGCTTGATATGGAGCTTAAAGGCTATATTAGACAAGTTTCTGGATATATCGAAAATGACCCTCGGGGGTTTTAAAATTCAGTGACAAGCTTATGCAAAAGCATGAGCTTGTCACTGTTGTTATTAATAGAGATTTTTATTTATAACATATTTAATGTAGGATATAATTAAAATATACAGTAATTATATTGATAGGAGAAAGTTATGAGTAAAGGTTTATTAGATCCTAAAGTAGATTTTGTATTTAAAAATATATTTGGCTCGCCCAATCATCCAGAAATATTAATATCATTTTTGAATGCAACATTAAAGCCGAAAAAGAAAATAGTAAGTGTTGATATAAAAAAAACAGACATAGAAAAACAATATATTGAGGATAAATATTCAAGATTAGATGTAAAAGCTACAACAAGTAATGATGAGATAATTAATATTGAAATACAACTAAAAAATGAAAATAATATGGTAAAGAGGAGTCTTTACTATTTAAGTAAGATGTATGAAGAACAGTTAAATGAAAAAGAAGATTATTCAAAATTAGCAAGAACTGTGTGTATTAATATTCTTAATTTTAAATATCTTAAAACAGATAATTTTCATACAGGATATAGATTTAAAGAAATTGAAAGTAATGAAGAGTTAACAGATATTATGGAAGTTCACTTTATAGAAATTCCAAAGTTACAGGATTCTAGTGATGAAAAGGATATGCTTGTTGCATGGACAGAATTTTTAAAGGATCCAGAAAGTGAAAAGGTTAGGGGATTAGAATTAAGTATAGAAGAAATACGACAAGCAAAAGATGAACTTATACGAATGAGTAATGATAAAAAACAAAGAGAACTATATGATATGAGAGCAAACTCCTTAAGAGATAAGATTAGTGAATTGAATGCAGCTAAAAGAGAAGGAATAGAAGAAGTGGCTAGGAATATGAAGAAAAATGAATTACCTATTGAAATGATTTCAAAATTAACTGGCTTAAGAGTTGATGAAATAGATAAATTATAGTCTCAAGGACTACCGAGGGTTTTAAAATTTTCAGTGGCAAGCTTATGTGAAAGCATAAGTTTATCACTATTTTTTTGTTAAATAAGTAAGATTTTTATGTCTAGAAAAAATATAAAGGTCAAGAATATTCCTTATACGTATAAGCATAAGGAGGGAAAAATGACAAGTGAAAAAAGAGAATGGTATGAAGGAGCTACATACCACATATTACAGCAAGGGGACATCATAGAAATGATATATTTAGAGATGAAGAAGATTTTAAAATATATTTAAGTATTTTAGAAGAAGCATTGCTTTACTTTAATACTTATAATTATGAAATATTAGCATACTGTTTAATGGATAATCATGTACATTTACTTTTAAAAACAGAAGTACAGCCACCATGGAGATTTATAGCATGAGTTCATTCTATATATGCAAGGTATTTTAATAAAAAATATAACTATGTAGGTGCACTATTTCAAGGAAGATATAGTGCAGACATTATAGAAGATGACACTTACATGCTTGAAACTTCAAGGTATATTCATTTAAATCTAGTAAAAGCAAGAATGGTTGAAACGCCTGATGAATATAGGTGGTGTAGTTATTTAATATATATTGGAGCGCAGGAGGAAAATTTTATTAATTCAATCTGCTCAAATATTCGTAGAAGAGGTTGAGAGATATGCATTTATAGGAGAGTTATCATTAAATGGAGATTTAAGGCCATGTATTGGGGTTTGACCAATGGTTATGGAGGCTAAAAATAAAGGAATTAAGAATGTAATAGTACCAAGAGATAATATGACAGAAGCAAGTTTGATTAGTGATATGAATATTTTTGCGTTTAATAAATTAAATGAGGTAACAGATTTTTTAACAGGAGTAAAGCCATACGAACCAATTAAAGATAAAAAGGATAATTATAAATTAGATAGTCCATATATAATAGATTTTCAAGATGTTCAAGGGCAAGATAGTGCACTTGAATTTGTGGCTGTTGCAGCAGCCGGAGGGCATAATTTATTAATGTCAGGAACGCCTGGATGTGGTAAATCAATGGTTGCAAAAAGAATACCAACAATACTACCAGCTATGACTGAAGAAGAGGCTTTAGAAGTAACAAAAATTTATAGTGTAGTAGGGCTTTTGAAAAATAGAGGTACATTAATAACAGAAAGGCCATTTATCAAGGAATACTGTGGTTTTAAAATTTTCCAGAGACAAGTTTATGCTTAGCATAGACTTTGTCTCTGTTTTTTGGTTAATTGATATTTTTATTTTGTAATAAAAGATTCAACTGTGTAGCTTTTTTGATAATTTAGAGTAGTATTACCTCTTTCCAATGACACAGGTAAAACAATTTTTTTCTCAATAGAAGTATTAATTTTATTAATCAGATTCATTAATGTTTTTACAGCTTGCTTAGATAACTCCTTAATAGGTTGTTGTATTGTTGTTAAACTAGGATAAGTAAGAGCGCAAATAGATAAACCATCATAGCCCACAACCTTTACTTCCTTAGGAACATTTATATTACGTTTACTTAATTCCTTAATTGTAGCTAAAGCAATAGTATCAGTTGCAAATACACCATCAATGTTAGGATTATTATCAAGTGCTTCTTGGATAATTGGAGAATAGTCTGAAAAAGAAAAGAAATTAATAGGCAATTCTATTGTATTTACTTTAACATTTCTTCCTTCTAGAGTATCATTAAAAGATTTATGACGATCATTAGATGGAGTTGGTACTTTTGAGCTTCCTGAAAAGTGAAGAATATTAGTACAACCGCAGTTTAACAATTCAAGCGCAGCTAATTTACCACCTTCCATATGATCTGCAGATACAACAGGAATGTCATCTCCTAAATATCTATCTAAGGCTACAATTGGTAGGTTTAGATTTAAATAATCTTCAATTTTTAAAGTATGGCTACCTATTATAATTCCATCTACTTGATTTCTTAAAAGCATATTTATATATTCTTGTTCTCTAGTACTGCTATTATATGCATTACAAAGCATTAACTTATATCCTAATTTATATAATTCTTCTTCGATATATCTAGTTTCTTCAGCATAGAAAGGAGTACTAATATCAGGAAGAATTAAACCAATTATATTAGATTTCTTTTTAAATAAACTTTTAGCAATTTCATTTGGTTGATAATTTAAGTCTTTCATAGCATTAAAAACTTTATCTTTGGTAGCTTGTGAAATATAGCCTCTATTATTCATTACCCTGGATACGGTAGAAACAGATACACCAGCTTTAATAGCTACATCCTTTATATTCGTCAAATTACTCACCTCTTTTATATCTTAATATCCAAAAAGTAGCATTGTCAATTAATAAAATTAACAAAAAAATATTTTCTGCAAACCCGTTGACATATACCAAAAAATGGTTCTATAATATAAATGTAAACATTAACAAAAAGCGTATACAACGATGTGCTAACCGGTTAGCACATAATAAAAATATGAGGTGGTATAAATGGCAAGAAGAAGAGGGAAATTGTTATCTTTAATTTTAACTGTGGGAATATTATCAACTACTTTTACTGGATGTTCATCATCAAATAATAGCACAGAAGATGGAGTAGCGAAGATATCTATTTGGACACAAGAAGGACAAGTTGTAGAACAAGAATATTACAAGGATGCAATAGAACAATTTAATGAGTTATATGAAGGACAAATAGAAGCTACTTTACAAATGATACCAAGAGGAAATGGATATGAGTATGAAAATAAAATAAATGCAGCTGCAACTTCTGGTAGCTTACCAGATATTATAGCCATGGATGGGCCATCAGTTGCTAATTATGCAGATTCAGGAATAATAGTCCCAATTGATGAGTATTTCACTGAGGACAAGCTAGAAGATTTTGTTCCATCAATAATTACTCAAGGAACAGTTGATGGACAATTATATGCATTAGGGGCATCAGAATCTACTGTAGTTTTATTCTATAATAAAGATGTTCTAGATGCTGCAGGAATACAAGCTCCAACTACATTAGAAGATGCTTGGACTTGGCAAGAAGTATATGAAATAGCTAAACAATTAAAAACTGATGATATGTATGGAATTAATTTAGAATGGGATTTAGGAGAAGGTCAAATTTATGGATTTGCTCCAATTATATGGTCAAATGGAGGAGAGTTACTTTCAGAGGATGGTAAAGAAATTGATGGATATTTAAATTCTGATAAATCAATTGAAGCATTAGAGTTTTATCAAAAATTTGCAGTAGAAGGATTAATAAATCTTCAACCATTACCAAATGATTTTGAAGAAGGAAAATCAGCTATGTATTTAATGGGATCATGGGAAATTCAAACAATAGAAGAAAGCTATCCTGACTTTAATTATGGAATAACATATTATCCTAAATTCTCTGAAACTAGTAAAGTAGTTTCACCATCAGGGGATTGGTGCTTTGGTATTACTTCAGGTTCAAAAAATCAAGAAGCAGCAGCTAAGTTAGTTGAATTCTTAACATCAGCAGAGGAAGTACAAGAGTATTGTTCAGCTATAAGCAAACCACCAGCAAGAATATCTGTATTTGATACTATGGAAGAATATCAAGATGAAAGTAGAAAGGTTATAAAGGATCAAGTAATAAACACAGCACATCCAAGACCAATTTCAACATCTTATCCAGTATTATCAAATGAGTTTGCATCAGCACTACAAGATATAAGAACAGGAGTAGATGTTAAAGAAACCTTATCTAAAGTAGTTACTCGTTTTGAAGAGGATATAAAGAGAAATAATTAATATATAAATAATGAGAATTATGGCTTTTAGTCGTAATTCTCTTAGAAAGGTGGGTATTGTATCAATGCTAACAGTTAAGAGAAATGCAAAAATTAAGACAGATGTAGCTTTAAAAAAATCAATGAGTAAAGAAGCAGTAGCAGGAATAGTATTTGTTTTACCAGCAGTTATATTTATTTGTGTATTTTTAGTTTTACCAGCTCTACTTGCTTTTGGATATAGTTTTCAACAATATAATATGTTAAAGCCAGCACAAAAGGTTTTTATTGGATTAACAAATTATATAGATGTTTTAAAGAATCCAGCTTTTTATAAAAGTTTATTTAATACAGTATACTTTGCAGCAATTGTAGTACCACTTCAAACTATAGTTGCATTAGGATTAGCATTACTAGTTAATAAAAAGTTAAAAACATCAAAAATAGCACGTATTTGTTTCTTTAGTCCTGTTGTTACTTCAATGGTTGTTGTAGCTATATTATGGACATTCTTATACAACAAGGATAGTGGTCTTATAAATTCACTTTTAAATTCTATAGGAATACAATCACAGCCTTTCTTATTAAGTGAGAAACAAGCTATGAATTCTATTATATTCATGTCTATATGGCAAGCAGCTGGATATCAAATGATGATATTCTTAGCAGGTTTACAAGATGTTCCAGAAGAACTTTATGAAGCAGCAAGCTTAGATGGTTGTAATTGGTGGGATAAATTTAAAAATGTTACATTACCATGTATAAAAAATGTATCAAGTTTTGTAATTTTAATTACTACTATTCAAGCTTTTAAATTATTTACACAGCCTTATATAATGACAGGAGGCGGCCCTAATGAATCAACTAAAACACTTGCATATATGATATATGAACAAGGTTTCCAATATAGAAATGTTGGGTATTCATGTGCAATAGCAGTAATTTTCTTCTTAGTAATATTAATAGTATCAGGTGCTGTGAAGAAGATATGTAATGTAAATGGTGATTAGGAGGGAAAGACTATGAAAAGAAAACAGAAAAGGATTTTAGGTAAAGGTTTAGCATATGTATTTCAAATAAGTTTAGCATTAATATTTGTATTACCATTAGTATGGATGATTATATCATCATTAAAGCCAGAGGCTGATTTATTTAAAGATATGAGTTCTATTGCAACATTTTTTGTATCTAATCCATCATTAGATAATTATAAGGAAATGCTCTCTAGATCATTAGTATTAAAAAGTACAATGAACAGTATAATATATATTGGATTAATACTTTTAATAGGCATACCTGTTAATGCTTTATGTGGATATGCATTAGCAAGATTAAAGTTTCCAGGAAAGAACTTTATATTAAGTGCAATTATTGCATTATATATAGTTCCTTTTGAAACAGTAGTCTTACCATTATATTTAGTAAGTAATACATTAAAAATTACAAATACATTCTTTGCATTATTTGTACCTTTTATAGGTAATTGCTTTAATATATTTTTATTTAGGCAGTTTTTCATGTCTCTTCCTAAAGAATTAGAGGAAGCAGCTAGTATTGATGGATGTGGAGTATTTGGAACTTTTGTAAGAGTAGTGTTACCTAATACAAAACCAGTAATAGCTACAGCAACAGTATTAACAATTGTAACTCATTGGAGTGATTTTATGTGGCCTTTAATGGCAGTAACATCACCAAAACAGAAGACAATTCAACTTGCTATACAAGGATTCTTTACAGATCCACCAGTAAGGTATGCTCCAATTATGGCAGCATTAGTATTCTCAACAATTCCTATATTAATAGTATATTTATTATTACAAAAATATTATGTACAAGGTATTATGTCTAGTGGAATTAAGGGATAAAGGAAAAATAAATATTATTTTAGAGAGGTTTTAATATGGCAGATAATCATAAGGTGAAATTAGAACAAGCACAAAAATATGTAGATTCAATAAAAGATGAGGTAGCTTTAAGTAAATATAGACAAGGATATCATTTTATGGCGCCAGCATCATGGATTAATGATCCAAATGGATTTATCCAATACAAAGGTAAATATCATTTGTTTTATCAATATAATCCCTATGATTCAAAATGGGCATCAATGCATTGGGGACATGCAGAAAGTGAAGATTTAATTAAGTGGAATCACTTACCGATAGCATTAGCACCTAGTGAATTTTATGATGACGATGATGATGGAGGGTGTTTCTCAGGTAGTGCAGTAGATGATAATGGAGTGTTAATTTTGATGTATACAGGTACTACTAATAATGGAGAAGGAACTGTTCAAGTTCAATGTATTGCTACAAGTAATGATGGAGTAAATTTTGAGAAGTTTGAAGGAAATCCAGTAATATTACCTAATTTTATTGAAGGAAATAGAGATTTTAGAGATCCGAAAGTGTGGAAAGAGGGAGACCTTTGGTATGTAGTTATAGGAACTACTAAAAATAATGAAGGAAGAGTTTTATTATATAGTTCACCAGATTTAAGAGAGTGGGAGTTTGTAAGTGTTTTAGCAGAATCTCATGGTGAGCTAGGAAGTATGTGGGAGTGTCCAGATTTCTTTAGGGTTGGAGATAAGCATGTTTTAATGTTCTCACCGATTGGGTTAGGTACTACAATTACAATGTATTTAATTGGAGATATGGATTATTCTACAGGAAAGTTTACATGGACTGAAAAGGGAAAAGTAGATTCTGGATGTGATTTTTATGCACCACAATCATTGTTAGATGATAAAGGTAGAAGAATTATAATAGGTTGGGCTAATAGCTGGCCTTGGATGGAATGGTTTAGTGATTTTGGGCCTAATATGGAAGATAAGTGGAATGGAGCAATGTCTTTACCTAGGGAAGTTAAGCTTGATGAGAAAACTGGTAAATTAAAGTTCATACCAGTAGAAGAGATTAAGAATTATAGAAAAGAAGAAAATAAAGTTGAATTAAGCATTCTTAATGGAAGTAAAGATATAAAAATCAGCCATAGAAATAGATATGAAATGTTATTTAATATTGATTTAAAATCTACAACTGCTAAGGAATTAATTATTAAGTTAAGAGAAAATAAAAATGGTGTAGCTATTATAAAATTAGATATTGAAAATAAGCAGTTAATATTTGATAGAAATAATTGTGATGGTTACAATAAAGGGATTAAGAGTTGTGATTTAGATTTATTTGAAGATACATTATCTGTCAATATATTCTCTGATAATATATCTATTGAAGTATTTACTGATGATAATAAGGTAGCTATGTCAAATAATATTTATCCATTAGAATGTAGTAATAAAGTAAATTTAGAAGCTGTTGATGGAAATGTTGTATTTAATAGCTTTGATATTTGGACAATTGAAGTGTAATGAATAAGTAGTAGATTTATTAAATGAAGGGTGATTATTTATGAAAAAAGTACTTTGTCCAGGAGAAGCATTAATTGATTTTGTTTCAATGGATGTGGGTGTAGCAAGAGAGTGACTTCGTCCCTCTCAAGGCTCCCCAGGAGTTTTAAAATTTTCCAGTGGCAAGCTTAAGTTAAAGGCTAAATGTTCAAATTATGAATATTTAGCCTTTTAGTTTAAGAAAAAATAAATATGGGCTATAATATAAATATAGAAAATTGGTGTTTAGTTGGAAAAAGAGAAAGTAAAATTAGATGAAGTTCTAAAGTTTTTATTTTCAACATCTAATAAGGTATTAGTGAAGTTATTAAATGGAATATTTAATGAAAATTTTAGTGTAGATGAAGTAGAATTAACTGTTAGTAATAATGAGTTTGTTGAAGATGATTTAGGAATATTAAGAGGAGATATGTTTTTTGATATTCTTAATAAAGATTATAATAAGGCAAGTTATCATATAGAATTTCAAACAAAAAATGATAATACAATGATTGTTAGGATGTTTGAGTATGGTTTTAAAAAGGGAAAAGAGCAACTGAAAAGTTTTAAGAACTATACAGAAGACATAAGAACTATATATTTCCCAAAGCAAAAAGTAATATTTTTTGAAGAAAATAAAAATATTAAAAATCAATTAAAATTAAAAATAATATTTCCAGATGAGAAGGAGATTATTTATACAGTAGATGTAATGAAATATTGGGAATACAGTGATGAACAAGTTAGAGAAAAGAAGATGTATCCCTTAATACCATTACAGCTTTTTAAGTTAAGAAAAGAGTTAGAAAAGGCACATAATAAGAAGGATTTAAATAGAATAAAAGAATTATCTAATAATGCTAAAGAACTTGCTGGTAAATTAGCTAAACAATCAGCAATATTATTTGAAGCTGATGAAATATTAGGTGAAGATTTTCATAAGATGCTATTAGCTATACAAAATCTAATAGAATATTTAAATAGAAATTATATGAATGATGAAAATATAGAAAATGAGGTGACTACAATGACTAAAACATTATATGACCCCGAAGTAGAAAAAAGAGGGATAGAAAAGGGAAGAGAAGAGGGAATAGAAGAAGGAATTAATCTTACTAAAAAGGTATTTAAATTAGCTAGCCAAGGAGAAACAATAGGTAATATATCAAAAATATGTAAGATATCAGAAGAGAAAGTTAAAGAAATTTTAGATTAAAGAGCAAGAGTAGTCTCAAGGCCCCGGGGGTTTTATCCCGATGTTGCTGTTTATTGTGATAAAAATCAAATTTTCTATAGGGGTTATATAGGTATCCCACAATTAGTTGTAGAGGTATTAAGTCCATCTAATGCTGATGATGATTTGATTGTGAAAAAGGATTTATATGAAAAGTATGGTGTGCCTGAATATTGGATCATATCACCAATGAGTAAAAAAGTATGGATTTACTATTTACAATAAGGTTTACATAAAATTAATGGAATGCTATAATTTTATTGTAACTTTACATAAAATTAATATAATATTCATATTAAATACTATATTAATTTTAATAAAAATAACTTAAGAGGAGGGAGAAGATGAAAAAATTTACGTCAATTTCTTTGATATTTATGATTATCTTTTCAAATTTTACATATGGCGTTACAGCTGCTGTTACAGAAGGCGTAAAAAATGATGTATTAAATTCTGAATATGTTGTTATAGTTAACACTAGTTCAAAAGAAAATCAATCAACAGGTAAAATTGTATTTGATGAAAATAATAATAATACTAGAATTGGCCAAGAAATTAATTCACAATCAGAAAATATAAATGAAGATTTAATTGTTAACCAATTAAAAAATGAAAATACTGAAAGTGAAGAAATTAAACAAATTCAAAAAGCAAAAAATAATACATATAGTATTGGAGAACAAAAAAATATAGGAAATAATACATATACATTAATTGGTATAGGTGATAAATCTTATATTTGGATGGAAAATAATTTAAAATCTTCTTATGATAATGTTCAAGGTAAAACAGAGTTAGCTGCTAAGGAAATGATAAGAGTTTATGAGGGACGTCCTTATGAATTTTTAAATGAATTATCAGATAATAATATTCCTTATTTAGATGGTTCAGGAAAGTTATCAATTTTTTTAGAAGTAACTAACAATAATAGTACAGGATATTATAATAATGAGAAAGATATAACAGGAGTACATATTAATACTCAATCAGATCCAAATAAGTTTAATGAAGGTGGATTTGATAATACAAATGGACTATTAGTTCATGAAGTGCAACATGCTTTATTTAATATATTAGCATGTAATGGACAAGCCAATATATCAACTAGCCTTTTGTGGTTTAATGAAGGAATGTCTGTAGCTGCAATGGATTACCTTTGGGGATATTATGATAATAATGGTTGGTTATCTAAAATAAACAATGATGTAATTATTAGAAATGGAACATCATTAATATATGACTCATATAGAAATAGTACAGTTCAAGATTATTCTATGCAATATTTATTTGTAAGATATCTTGCTAGCCAAGCAACTAAGGGTACAAATCCAATGGAGTTCTTTAAGCAAATTTATAAAATAAATGCGGCAGGAAAAACTGCTGAAGAGTTTATAAATGAATTAACTTCTAAGGTTGATGGATTAAAGGGGAGAACTTTTAAAGAATTACTTGGAAGTTTTTATGTAGCAGCTTTTTCTCAAGAAAAAACGGGAATATATAGCTTTTATGGCGATCCAGTAATTCAACAAAAGATTACAAGTTACCCTGTTTATATGGGAGAAAGTGGACAATCTATTACATTAGAACCAACAAGTGCAATAGTTGTAAAAGCAAAGGATGGAAGATTTGTTGTTCCTAATGATGCAGGAAATGATATTAAATTTTTTGGAGTAACAAAAGACTTAGATATATTTAAGCCATCAGAGGGAAATGGAACAATCAATGATCCATATATAATAAAAAATGTACAAGAGTTAAATGCCTTAAGTAAGTATCCAAATGCTTATTTTAAACTTGGAAACAATATAGATGTAAAGCAAGGAGAATACTTTAGTGTAGAAAAATTTTATGGAGTAATTCAAGGAAATGGATATACTATTAATGGATTAAATAAGGCATTAGTTAAAAATAACTATGGAAAAATTAGTGATTTAAAAATAAATGCTGATTTTAATGGTGAGTATTCAGGATATATAGGAACAATTGCTGAAGCTAATAGTGGTACTATTACTGATATTGAGGTAAATGGAAGCTTTGATATTAACTTATATACACCTAATAAGTTTTCAACACCTATATTTGGTGCAGTAGTTGGTATAAATGAGCCTGCAGGTATTATAGAAAGAACTTCATTTAATGGTAATGCTAATATAATAATGACAGTTAGTGATGCTATTGTAGGGGGAATTGTTGGATATAATCAAGGAAGGATTAATAATTCATATTCTAAAGGTAGTATTGTAGTAAATCAAAATAATATTGGAACTTATAACTTACAAATGGGAGGAATAATTGGTTATTATAAGAGTTTTGGTGTTGGGGCAAGCTTGAAAAATTCATATTCTATAACATCATTGAGTTATAATAATGTTAATAGCAATTCAGCTCAAATAGGACAACTTATAGGTGCTCTTGGGTCTACTGCATATATATTAAATTCATATGCATTAGACAACATAAATTCTATAGGTAGTGAGCCTACAAAAACTGAATATAAGAGAACCTTATCTCAATTACAAGATAAAAGTACTTTTATTAATTGGGATTTTACTTCTGTTTGGAAGATGGAATTAGATGGGGATAAAACGCCTATATTCTTAGATTCAAATGAAAGTATGAATGTTAGTGCAAAGTTATCTAAAGATACTTATTTTATAGGAGAAAAGTTATCTTTAATAAATGCAAAGTTAATTATTGATGGAACTGAAATTCCATTGGAAGAATATATGCTTAATATATCAGATTTTGATTCAACAATAGAAGGAAGTTCAAAGGTTATTAATGGTAGTTATAAAGGTAATGCTTTTACTGTTACGTATAATGTAAATAAACCTAAAAGTGTTGAAGATTTGCAAGTTGTAAATCAAGGAAAAGTTATATATTTCGAAAATCAAGTATATAGTACTGAAGGAGTTGTTTTAAAAGCAAAACTTGATGGACAACAAAATTATACTTACATATATTCTGGATTTACAAGCAATTTATTAAATCCACTTAAAATTACAGATAAGTCTACAACATTAACTTATATTAATAAGAATGTTGATATTAATATTAATGTTGTGGAAAAGAAAATTAAATCTATTACTACACTTAAGAAGCCAAATAAAACTGTTTATGCAGAAAGTCAATTATTAGATTTAACAGGAGCTAGATTCCAAGTAACATATAATGATGGAAGTAAGTCAGAAGTATTTGGCCCAAGGGAATTTTCAAAATATAATTTACATGTTGCTCAAGCCTTACCTAATGCTCCTAATGCAGAAGCTATAGATTTAAACAAGGAATTAACAGTTAGAGATAATGATGGAAGAATTCTATATTTATATTATGATTCATTATTACCAGGGCAATCAGGAGCAATTTTTGCATCAATGGGAAAAATAAATATAAATACAAAAATTGCAATGAAAAATGAAACTTTTAGAGCTGTTGTAGGACAAAAGTCATATTTATTTTCTGAGCCACTATTATATGCAAATTATGATGTTACAACTACTATAAAATCAGGTAGTTTGCCGGATGGTATAAAAGCTATTTATGTACCTAATGATAGAAATAATTTATTTAGATTTGAAGGAGTTGCAACTACAATTGGTACATATGAAATAACATATACAATAACAAGAAAAAATGGAGATTCAACAGATGTTACATTTACTTTTAATGTGGAAAGTATATCTAATGAACCATTATTAGAAGCATTAACACTTAAAAAAGATCATAATAATCATTTAAATAATGATATTGAAGGGATAATAGATAATATTAATAATACTATCACTTTTACTGTTCCTTATGGAACTGATATTACTAAGTTAAAACCTACACCAACTTATTATAAGGGATCGACATTAGAGCAAGATCGTTGGAATGGTTCTACTTTTGACTTTTCAAAAGGAGCTGTTAATTATAAGGTTACAGCAGAAGATGGTATTACTACAAAAACATATGAAGTTAGTGTAGTTGTATTGCCAGAAACAATAATTATTCAAGAAGTAAAAATTTCACCTAATGAAGTTGAAATAGAGCAAGGAAAATCATATAAATTTAAATCGACTGTAGTTGTAAATGAAGTAGAAGATTTATCTCATAGTGTTACTTGGACAATTGAAGGAAATAATAGCATTGATACTATTATAAATGCTAATGGAGAAATTAGTATAGCTGAAAATGAAACAAGTAATAGATTAATAGTAAAGGCAACTTCTAATGTAGATCCAACAAAGAGTGGAGTAGCAATTGTAAATGTAAAAGAAGCTATAAAGCCAACACTTGATGAAGTTGATGGATTAAGTTGGGAGGGGAAGGTTGCAAAATGGAATCCAGTTAAAAATGCAACATCTTATGAACTTACTGTATTAAGAGATAATATAGTAATTGGAACAAGAGAAACTATAAATAATTTTTATGATTTATCTGAATTCTTCAATAAAACTGGAAAATATTCATTTAAAGTTGTAGCTAAAGCTAATGGATATACTAATAGTACAAACTCTAATGATAGTGTAGAAAATGATTTTATAAAAAGTAATGATAAGCCAGTAATATTAGGAGCAGAAGATATATCAATAGAATTTGAAAGTCAATTTGATAAGTATGCAGGAGTAACGGTAACAGATACTGAAGATAAAGATTTAACAAATAAGCTTATAGTTACAGGGGATGTAAATGTTAATGTTGCAGGTATATATGAAATTACATATTCAGTAACAGATTCAGATGGAAATACCACTACTGCAATAAGAAAAGTTACAGTTAAACCTAAGAAGGAAGAGCCAGAAGTTAAGCCGGAGAAACCAGAGGTAAAACCAGAAAAACCAGAAGTTAAGCCGGAGAAACCAGAGGTAAAACCAGAAAAACCAGAAGTTAAACCGGAGAAACCAGAGGTAAAACCAGAAGAGCCAGAAGTTAAGCCGGAGAAACCAGAGGTAAAACCAGAAAAACCAGAAGTTAAACCGGAGAAACCAGAGGTAAAACCAGAAGAACCAGAAGTTAAGCCTGAGAAACCAGAGGTAAAACCGGAAGAACCAGAAGTTAAACCAGAAAAACCAGAGGTAAAACCAGAAGAGCCAGAAGTTAAGCCGGAGAAACCAGAGGTAAAACCAGAAAAACCAGAAGTTAAACCGGAGAAACCAGAGGTAAAACCAGAAAAACCAGAAGTTAAACCAGAAAAACCAGAGGTAAAACCAGAAAAACCAGAAGTTAAGCCGGAGAAACCAGAGGTAAAACCGGAAGAACCAGAAGTTAAGCCGGAGAAACCAGAGGTAAAACCGGAAGAACCAGAAGTTAAACCGGAGAAACCAGAGATTAATCCTGAACTTCCTGGACAAGAAGAAAAAGTTGAAAATAGTAACTTAATTAATAAGTTACCTAAGACTGGTAAAATGCCAACGATAATATTAGGGTTACTTATTACTATAGGTGGAGCATTTATATATAAAAAGAAAAAGTAGAAATACTATTTAAAAATTTTCAATAGTAAGAAGATGCTTTTACAATTCTCAAAGTCTCATGGAAGTTAAAAATTTACAGTGGCAAGCTTATATTAAAGAATAAGCTTGTCACTGTTTTTTTACTTAAATTAAACTTATATATTGACACAATAATACAAATGTATATACAATTGAAAATATAATAAATTTACATATATAGGAGTGGTAACATGAGAGATAAAATTGCAGGGGCAATATATGGTATGGCATTAGGAGATGCAATGGGAATGCCGTCAGAACTATGGGGAAGAGAAAAAGTAAGAAAATACTTTGGTAAAATTGAAGGCTTATTAGATGGGCCAAAGGAAAATTCAGTAGCTTGTAACTATAAAAAAGGCCAATTTACTGATGATACTGGACAAGCACTTGTAATAATAGATTCATTAAAAGATACAAAGTTTAAACCAAATTCAAAGGATATTGCAACTAAACTTTTAAAATGGGCACAAAAAGAAAAGGCATTTGAAAATAACATATTAGGACCAACATCAAAAGTTGCATTAGCTAACTTTAGAGATGGAATAAATTCAAAAGCTGTTACAGATAAGGCTTTATCAAATGGGTCAGCCATGAGAATTGCACCTATAGGATGTCTTTTTAATGCACATGATAAAGAAAAGTTAGCTAACTTTGTCTATGAAGTTTCAGAGGTAACTCATACTAGTGATATTACAATTGCAGGAGCAGCAATGATAGCAGTTGCTGTTAGTTCTGCCATTGAAAATAATGATTTTGATATTGTTATAAAAGATATTTTTGAAATGGAACCAATTGCTAGAAGGTTAGGAGCTGAAACCTATAGTCCATCATTAACAGAAAGAATAAAAATAGGTATTTATTTAGCAAATAAATATAAGGATAATGAAAATTTATTTTTAGAAAAGTTATATGACATAGTTGGAGCTGGGGTAAATATAAGTGAATCTGTTCCATCTGCAATTTCTATAGCTTACTATGCACAATATCCTAATAGGTGTGCTTTACTTTGTGCAAACTTAGCTGGTGATACTGATACAATTGGAGCAATGGCAACGGCAATTTGTGGGGCTTTTAAGGGACTTGATTATATAAAGGAAGAATATATTGAATCTTTAAATAAAGCAAATGATATTGATTTTGACAGTTATATTTCTATTTTAATGAATGGAAGGATGTGTATTTAGTGAAAACTTTAGTACTTGGAGCTGCAATAGTGGATATTATTATGAAAATTCCAAGGTTACCTAAAAGTGGCGAAGATATTTTATGTACTGAAAGAAAATTAACTATAGGTGGATGTGCATATAATGTTTCAAATATATTAAGAAGCTTTAATGTAAAACATGATTTATTTGTGCCAGTAGGTTGTGGAATTTATGCAGATATAATAAGAAGAGAATTGAATGAAGATGGATATGAAATATTAATTAATGACTTAGAAATGGATAATGGCTATTGCTTATGTTTGGTAGAAGAAAATGGTGAAAGAAGTTTTATTACTGTTAATGGAATTGAAGCAAATCATAAAAAAGAATGGTTTCATAATTTAAATATGAATCAATATGAAAATATATATTTAGCTGGTTATCAACTGTGTGGAGATAAGAGTGACATAGTAGTTGATTGGTTGTTAAATCAAAGTGATAAAAATATATTTTTTGCACCAGGACCAGTTATTAACAATATAAGTAAAAATACTTTAGAAAAAATATTTTCAATTAATCCAATATTACACCTTAATGAAAAGGAAGCTTTAGAGTTTACTAAAAAGGATAATATAAATCATAGTATTTTAAGATTATATGAATTAACTAAAAATGTTGTATTTATAACTCTTGGGGAAAGAGGAGTAATATTTTATAATGGAAAAAACATTACTCATATAGAGGGAGAAAAAGTAAAAGTTGTAGATACAATAGGTGCAGGGGATAGTCATATTGGGACAATTATTTCAGCATATTCTTTATGGGCAGATAAGATGAATTTTAATTATTCTTGGAGTAATTATTTAAATGAAAATAATGACTTTATAAAAGGATGTAAATTAGCAAATAAGATTGCAAGTGAAGTGGTACAAGTACAAGGTTCTAAAATAAGTAAGGAATGTTTTAATAAATCTAATATTTAAAAGGAGATTAGAATTATGGAGAAGATTAAAAGTTATTTTTCAGATTGGACTATGCTTGAAAAGTTATGGTTAATAACAGTATGTACAATTATGACTGTTATTTGGTATATAAATGGGGATTCAGCATTTTTATTAGCACTTACTTTAACAGGATGTCTTAACTTAGTTTTAGGGGCAAAGGGGAAAATAGCAGGATTATATTTTGCAATTATTAATTGTTTATTATATTCATATCAATGTATGGGTGTAAAGCTTTATGGAGAAGTAATGTACAATATGTTATTTAGTATTCCTGTTAGTGCTATAGCAATATATTTATGGAATAAAAATAAAGATGATGATGGAAAAATAAGATTTAAGGTTATGCCAATGAAAGTAATAATAGTAACTTTTGTTGGTACATTAATAGCTGTATTTTTATATGCAAAGGCGTTAAATTTATTAGGTGGAAACTTAGCATTTATGGATTCTTTAACAACTGTAGTTTCTGTTGTTGCCAGTATTCTTTATTTAATGAGATTTTCTGAACAATGGTTAATGTGGGTTGGAGTAAATGCTTTATCAATAGTAATGTGGGTTATGGTATATATATCTGGTGATAAAAGTGCACTTATTATAATAGTTATGAAGGTTACTAATTTATTGAATTCTTTATATGGATATTATAACTGGAAGCACATTGCAAATAATGTTGAAGTAATGGAAGCGTAATTTAAAATTAAAGAAAGGCTATATCAAATAGATTGTGATTTGATATAGCTTATTTATTTTTATAAAGTAAATTTATAAAAAGATGATATAATTTAATATAGAAATAAAATAGTTTATGAAGTAAAAGAAGTTAGTTAATTTTAATAACAATTAAAACTGGGAGTATATTTAATAATAGTATATATGGCATTTTAAGTAACATTGAAAGGAAAATTAGAATTATGGAAGAAAGAGAACAAAAGGAAGAATTTAAAGTAAGGGATTTACCAGAAATTGAAGTTGGACAAATGTTATTATTTGATAGTAAAGATGGCCATATAGATGGACCTGTATTTTATATTAAAGAAAGTTCATATACAATTCAAAAAATTTTAAAAATGAGATCTAAGCTAACAATTAAATTTAAGGATATTATTTTTTATTTTGCATATTCTGAGCCTTTATTAATAATGATAAAGTTAGGTGATAATAATAAATGGATTTATGGGCAATGGTTTAATAAATATAATCCTATAGATAGGGAATTAATAAAAAAAATAGTATTTCAAGATGAGTTAAGGTTTTGTGTTATAGATAATAATAACAATATTAGATTAATTTATAGATATACTAATATATATAAGATAAGCTGGTGGAGTTATTTTAAAATTTTACCTGGAGATAGAAAATGGTCTAAATCAATGTTTGAAAGTGATATTAATGCTATTTTATCTAGCATTAAAACTAAAGATGAATTATTTAATATTGAGAATTAATTAAAAACTTTAATTTAATTTATAATTTCATATAAATAATTATATAAGATAATACAAATTTATAATATGTGACGAAAAATATCGAATAGTTTTTAGTTTCAAATAAAACTTATGATGATATAATGAACTATATTGTTAAAATATAAGAGCTTTAAATAAGAAAAGAATTTATATAAAAATTATAGTAAAAAAGAGGAGAAAAATATAATATTTATGGAAAATAAAATAAGAAAAGCAATAATACCTGCAGCAGGTCTTGGAACTAGATTTTTACCAGCTACAAAGGCACAACCAAAAGAAATGCTTCCAATAGTAGATAAACCAACACTACAATACATAATAGAAGAATGTGTGGCATCAGGTATAGAAGAAATACTTATAATAACAGGAAGAAATAAAAAAAGTATAGAAGATCATTTCGATAGAAGTGTTGAGCTTGAAATGGAACTTGAAAAATCAGGAAAAGAAGAAATGCTTAAAATGGTTAGAGAAATATCAGATATGGTAAACATCCATTTTATAAGACAAAAGGAACCAAGGGGATTAGGGCATGCTATACTTTGTGCAAAAACCTTTGTTGGTAATGAGCCATTTGCAGTATTACTTGGAGATGATGTTGTTTATAATGATAATAAACCATGCTTAAAACAACTTATTGATTGTTATGAGGAATATAAAACTTCAGTTTTAGGTGTTCAAACAGTTGAGCCACAAGATGTTAACAAGTATGGAATAGTTGGTGGATTACATATTGAAGATAGAGTTTATAAAGTAAAAAATCTTATAGAAAAACCAGCAGTAGAAGAAGCACCTTCTAATGTTGCTATTTTAGGAAGATATATAATTACACCAAAGATATTTGAAATATTAGAAAATACTAAACCAGGTAAGGGAAATGAAATTCAGCTTACAGATGCATTACTAGAGCTTATTAAACATGAAGCTATGTATGCATATGATTTTGAAGGAAGAAGATATGATGTTGGAGATAAGCTTGGATTCCTTCAAGCAACAGTTGAATATGCTCTTAGAAAAAAAGAGTTAAGAGATGGATTTATTGAATATTTAAAAACTATAATATAATTATATTCAAATTTTGAAGATAAGAAAATTTTGTAATTTAAATTAAATATCAATTTTAGAATAGTGATAATATGGAGCCATTAATTTATTTTAAATTAAAATAAATCAAGTTTAAAATATATCAAAAATTAAATATACGAATTAACTATATAGGTATATAATTTTATTATAAGGTAATAAATGTATAATAATGATATAGTTAAGGAGTGAAGGGTATGAAGAAGAAATTAAGTATAATATTATGTATATTGTGGATGGGATTTATATTTTATAATTCAAGTCAGCCAGGATATAAATCAAATGAAAGAAGTGTTAAAGTACTTAATGTAATAAAACAATTTAAAAATGATACCCTTAATATTATAAAAGAATTAATAAGTGATGAT
Source organism: Clostridium sp. ETTB3 (assembly GCF_053571985.1). Taxonomy (NCBI): domain Bacteria; kingdom Bacillati; phylum Bacillota; class Clostridia; order Eubacteriales; family Clostridiaceae; genus Clostridium; species Clostridium sp. ETTB3. The sequence goes on along the minus strand of NZ_CP199832.1, from coordinate 2,481,655 downwards.
AAGAGCTCAAGTTTAAATAAGCATATTATATATAATGAAGACAAGGAATTTAATAAGAGTGATAAAAGCTTAAATATTAATTTAGCAATTAATAAGAATGAATCTAATTATACAAAAGTAAGTATTGAAGAAGTTAATAATATTGAAAAAATAAATACAATTTCATTGGCCAGTAATCTAACAAGAGATACTAAAGATATAAATAAAATCGAAAAAATAAATAATATTAAATATAGCAAAATAAGCATTATAAAAATTAAAGCAAAGGATTTTTTTATTAAAGCAAGAGATAAGATAAAAATATTTGTATATAAATACTTTAAAAATTTTAATGTTTTTGTTAGAAAATCTGCACATGCATTTGAATTTTTAGTTCTTGCAATGCTAATATTATGGGCAATGACATGTCATGATGTTAAGGGAATTAAAGCTATATTTTTTACATTATTAATAGTTTTATTTTATGCAATAACAGATGAATTTCATCAATTATTTGTATATGGAAGAGGGGCTAGCCTTAAGGATGTGAAAATTGATTTCATTGGAGGAGTAATTGGAAGTATTTTTTATTCTTTAATTAGTTTAAGACCTAATTTAAAGTCTAAAAAAATTAGAGAAGTTTAATTGTTATTTATTTAATAATTAGAAAAAGTCAAGTCTTTTAAGGAGGCTTGACCTTTTTGTATTAAGTAAAGTATATTATTTTATTTTGAGAGAATTTTATTAAGAGTACCTATTTTATAAAAACTTTAAATAAAAATTATATGAAAATTCTTTTTCATTTAATTGATATCTTTGGTCTAATTCAGGTCCACAGCTATTTGAACCAATTCCACTTTGCTTATAATCAATTATTAAATAAGTTGCATCTTCTTCATTTAATTCAAAGTTATGATTTACAGTAGTTAATTGATTAACTGAATAATGTGAAGCATTAAATGCAAAGTCATTTTCAGAAAAAACTTGTATTTTTTCATGTTCATTATTTATAGAAATATTTCTACAGAAATGGTGGCTACCATTTTCTTGAGGCTTTATATAATCTTCATGCATTTCAGAAACTGTAGAATTAAAGTTACCTAAATAGCATGATAAGTTTTTATCTAAATAACTTTCGTATGGACCAAATCCAAAGTAATTTACATTTTCATATGATTTATTTAATTTTAACTGAACGCCAAAACGAGGTAAGAAAGGAGTTAGCATATTCTTAGTAGCTGCAATGTTACAATTAATTAAACCAGATGAATAAATGCTCCATGTTACCGTAAGATCAAGAACCTTTTCTCTATATGGTGGAATTAAGCATAAATTACTTATTATTTTTAACTTATCTTCATATTCCTTAATTTCATTAGTATATACACGTGTTGAAATTTGATCAAAACCAGCTTCAATCCAAGTATTTTTAATATTTCTATCATTATCTGTTGGAGCTCTCCAAATAAGGAAGTCCATAGGAGCATTTAAAAATACTTTTTCATATAATTTAATATATTCAAATGTTGCAGTATTTTTATTGTAAGTTAAATTGAAATTTGAATTTGAAATATCAATTTTATTAGCACATTCTTTTATATTAAATTTTTCTTTATTAGTTTTAGTATTTAATAAATCATTTATATAAGATAAGTTATTTCCTTCATTTATAATAAATTGATCATGTCCTAAGTTCATATCCTTTTTATAAAGTGATTCATCTTGTTTTACGTTATATTCAAATAAAATAGTGCAAATTCCATTTGGAATATTTGGAACATTTAAGTCAAACCATTTTTCTTCTTTTGGCTTTAAGCTATCTATTACTAAATGCTGAGATGAAATAAGCTCTCCGTTTGCATGAATTTTATAAGTAACATTTAAGAATTCATTAATGTTCTTAAAATCAAGCATGTTTTTAAACTTAACTTTATTATTAGCTTCATCAAAGCTTAAGGCTCTAATTGGCCTGTTAATATTTTTATATTCTAATAATCCAGTATGAGGAGTTCTATCAGGATAAACCAAACCATCCATACAGAAGTTTCCATCATGGTTTCTTTCACCAAAATCTCCACCGTATCCATATGCTTTTTTACCATTTTTACAATTCTTCATAAATAGTGCATGATCACACCATTCCCAAACATATCCACCTATGAACTCATCATGTTTTTGAATAAGTTCATCATATTTTGTTAAGTCACCAGGACTATTACCCATTGCATGTGCATATTCACATAATACAAATGGCTTATCTATTCCTTTTTCAAAATAGGCTTTGATTTCTTCTACACTTGGATACATTCTGCTTATAACATCAAGATTACTAAAATCATTAGTTCTTTGCTTATTAGCATAATGTGCAGCTTCATAATGTATATGACGTGATGAATCTAAATCTTTAGCATATTTTGCTCCAGTTTCAAAATTTATTCCGTATCCAGATTCATTTCCAAGTGACCACATAAAAATACAAGATTTATTCTTAAATGGAACTATGGAAGAATCTATTCTATCTATGATTGATTCTTTATAAATAACATCATCTGCTATCATATTATAATTATCTAAATAGCCTAATCCATATAATTCAACAACTCCATGAGTTTCAATATCAGCTTCACTCATAACATAAAATCCGTATTCATCGCATAATTCATAAAAAATAGGCGCTTTAGGATAATGTGAAGTTCTTATAGAATTAATATTATTTTCTTTCATTAATTTTAAATCTACAATAAGGTCATCATAAGTAATAGCATACCCCTTAAAAGGATCTGAATCATGATGATTAACACCTTTTATTTTTATAGGAACATCATTAATTTTTAAAATAGAATTTTCTATTTTAATTTCTCTTAATCCAACCTTTTCTTTTATAACTTCAGTTTCTGTTTGTAGTAATAATGTATATAAATTAGGATTTTCAGCATCCCAAAGTTGAGCATTTGAAATATTAATTTGTAAGTTGTTTTCTATTATGTTTCCAGAGGAAATAACAGTATTATTGGGTTCTAATAAGGTATAACTAATATTTGGGTTACCAACAGTAGCAAGAATTTCAAGGTTTATAACACCTTCATTAGATAATACGTTTACAGAGGTTGTTAATTTAAAGTCATTAATTCTTGATTTTGACCTTGTTAGTATATATACATCTCTAAATATCCCTGACATTCTAAATTTATCTTGATCTTCAAAATAAGTTCCATCACACCATTTTAAAACTAATACTGTAATAGTATTTTTACCATTTACTAAATAATTTGAAATATCAAATTCAGAAATGCTATGAGATATTTGACTATAGCCAACAAACTTATCATTTATCCAAAAATAAAAGCATGAATCTATACCTTCAAAGTTTATATGATAATCTTGTTTTTCGGAATCAATATTAAAATCAAATTCTTTTTTATAAATTGCACAAGGATTATCAGTAGGTACAAAAGGTGGATTATATGGAATTGGATATTTAACATTTGTATATTGATTATAATCATATCCCTTCATTTGCCATACAGATGGTACATCAATTGAATCAGAAAGGTTGATTTCATTGATATGATTAAAGTCTTTAATTAACTGAAGGCTAGGAAAATAATTAAAATCCCATTTCCCATTAAGTGAAAAAAAGTTAAATTGATTAGTTCTATCCTTAATATTGATTGCTTCAGTAGCATCAATAAAAGGAATGTAGTAACTCCTTCTTTGCATCATATTTACATGATGTATAGAAAGATTTTCATGATATTCATTTAATAATAACATAATTACCTCCAATATATTTAATATGATTATGGAATTAGGAAACATAATGAAATATGTAGGAAATATAATTCCATAAAATTGATTTTAAAAGTTTATTTTTTACTATAATTTAATATTAATATGTAATTTAATCTTTTAAAATAGTTATAAAGCTCTAAAATATGTTATAATGTTTCCAATGTTTTTAAATTGAAGGTGTATATTAAAATTAGAATAAAGTCTAATTTAAATTAGGGGAATTTATAAATTAGGGAGGTATTTATATGCAAATATTATGGAAGAAGTATAGTAAGGAAAATTTTGAAGTTAATGTAGATGAATGTGGAATAGAGCAAGGAATTCCGGGATTTGGATATAAGTATGAAGTATTAAAAAGTGCTGTTGTACATTATATAACAAAGGGAGAAGGAATATTTAAGGTTGATGATAAGGTATACAAGCTGAAGAAAGGTGATATATTTATATTATTAAAAGGAATGAAGGTTGAGTATATGGCATCTATAGATGAACCATGGGAATATCAATGGATTGGTTTTAATGGAGCGAATGCAAGTGAATATTTAAATAGAACATCTATAGTTGATTCTTATGCAGCTAGTTGTAAGGAAGATTCAAAAATTCCTAAGATAATATCAAATATGTGTGAAATATCAAAAGCTTATAATCCATCGGCATCTGATGATATATTATTGTTAAGAGAATTGTATTCATTATTTCATGCATTAATAGAAGAATTTCCAAAGGAATTTGAATATAAAAATAAGGAATTACATACATATATTCAAGAAGCTATTGATTACATTAATATTAATTATATGAATAACATAACAGTTCAAGATATTGCTGAACATGTAAATTTAAGTAGGAGTTATTTATATAAAATGTTTATTAAAAATCTTAAGGTTTCTCCTCAAAATTATCTTATAAATCTTAGGATGTATAAGGCAACATTATTATTAAAAAATACAAAAATGCCTATAGGAGAAGTTGCAAATAAAGTGGGATATAGTGATTCATTATTATTTTCAAAAACATTTTCAAAGCATTTTTCAATCTCTCCTTTAAGTTATAGAAATAATAAGAAAAGTAATAATTGGTTTTAAAAAAATAATATAAAAAAGACAATATGTAAATTAATGATTTGTATAAATTTACCTATTGTCTTTGTTTTTAATAAATTTATTTATAGTTTAATTAGTCACTTAATCTTGTAACTCCATTTCTTAAATCTTCCACAATTGCATCATATTCAGCTTCAGTTAAATTATATCTTCTCAATAATAAGAAGCTTGTAAATATAATTATACATGGAATTAATGTTTGAATTACATGTATGCCATTTAAAGTAAAAGTAGATTGAGTAACATTTGCTTTATAACCTATATATGCTAATATATATCCACATAATGAACCACCAATTGCACTAGAAATTTTACTTTTAAATATATTTAAAGAAAATATCATTCCTTCAGATCTTTTACCTGTTTGCCATTCACCATATTCAACACAATCAGCAACCATTGATGTTAAGGTAATATATCCAGCACCATCAAAAATTCCAGATATAAAGTTTATACCAATCATTGTATATAATGAAGAATATGATAATAAAAATATTAAAAGTGATCCAGTTGCAGAAACTAATAATCCTAAAAGAGCAGTATTTCTTTTACCAAGTTTTTTCGATAAAAATGGAGATACTAGTCCACCTAAAATGCTAGCAACAAGACCAATTGAAGTTACAACAGGAATCATCATTTCTGCATTGAAATTATATTTTATATAATACATAGCAATTGTATTTTTTATTGAACCACTTAATTCTAGTACTAACATTGATAATAATACTATTCTTAATGGTTTATTTGTTTTTAATAAGTTTATAAATTGCTTAAAGCCTTGTTTTTCTTTCTTTGTAGTAGAAGAAGTCTTTAATTCTCTAATACCAAATGCAGTAATCCAAGTAAATAATGTAGCAAAACAAACATAAATTATTGCAACCTTTGTCCAGCTTCCAAAAAGTGAGACTAATGGGATAGTAAGTGTAGAAATAATAAATCCACCAACGTAAGCAATTGTTCTTGCAGAAGTAACTATTTTAGTTTTTCCAGTTGATGATTTAGTGATATTGGCAGATAGTGACCAATATGGAATATCCATTGCAGTAAAAGATATTCCCCAAAATATATATGCAGTATAAATCCAAATGATTTTATTGTTAGCACTTAAATTTGGAGATGAAAAGCACATTATTGTAGCAAGTCCAACAAAAATAGGAACAATAAATAAATAAGGTCGACTTTTACCTATTTTAGTATGAGTATTATCAACAATAACACCCATTATAGGGTCAGTTATACCATCTATGATTCTTGCAATTAAAAATAAAGTACCTATTGCAGCAGCTCCAATACCAAAACTATCAGTTAAAAAGATTAAAAGGTAGGAATTAATTAATGAATAAATCATATTATTTCCTAGGCTTCCAGAACTATAAGTAAGTAAAGTTTTTATAGAAATATCAGTATTTTTTTCGATTTTTTTATTTGCTAAAGTATCCAAACTCTCACCCCTATTTAATAATGAAATATATTCTTAATACCTGTTTAATTAAACTAATTATTATAGAAATCGATTTCTTTTATTGTTATATATATTATTACAAAGTTTTTAAGAGATTAATATAGTATTAAGTTTCTAAAATATTGATTTATAGTTCCTAATTAATATAATAAATTATTTAATTAAAAATTTTATTATATATTACAAAAAACAGAAAATAATAAGTTATTATGAAATAAAAGGGAAAATGTGATATAATTGTAATATAAGAGGTGTTGGATAAAAAGTACTAAGGGTGAGGGAAGAATGAGATATACTAAGGAAATTAATAAATTAAAAATTAAACAAACTAATAGAAAAAAGGAACTTATTATAATTTTAGCTACACTAGCAATTATGTATATTATAGTAAGCTTATTTAAGGTATATGAAAGTAGTGAATTTCAATATTCAGTAGTAAGATTTATTAGAATAATAAATGGATTAATAGCTACAATTTCAATAGCAGTTTGTTTAAATTTATATAAAAAAACAAAGGAGTTATCAATATATATATTATTATTAGTATATATATCCTTTGCAATAACTGTAATTTTTGGACAAATTGATTATGCAACATTTTTAAATTATTCATTTAATGTTACTAATTATTTAACTATTACAGTATCATTGCTTAGGGTAGTAATACTTTCTAGTATTATTATTCCAAATTCAACTATATATAAGATTATAGAAAAGAATAGAGGAAAATCTCTTATATTTGTTATTACATATTCTATATTTGCTTGGATAATAGAAAAGCAATTATTTGTTGGGGGAATTTTTGAAAATAAAAAAACACTAATTATATATACTATATTTTTAAATATATCATATTTGGTAATAGCTATAAAATTATTATTAAAATCAATAAATAAAAATAGAGTGATATTAAATGCATTTAGTATAAGTTTATTAATTGTTGCTATTAAATTATTATATATTACAATGGCATTTAAATATAATAGTTTTAATATGAAATTAATATCGGCATTATTAACATATTTAACTTTTTTTGTAGTTGTTGTAGGAAGTGTAATAGAACTATATTTAATTAATGGAAAGGTAGAACACTTAAATAATGAATTAATTAAATTTTATAATTTAGCTCATTTTAATAGTTATAATTATATGTTTATTTGTGATAGAAATTTAAATATATCATATATGAATAATAAAATTAAAGAACATTATGGACAGGATATTGATGAAAAGTGGTATAAGGAAAAGATATTAAAAAATGATGGTTTTAAAGAAAAAATAAATGAGATTCAGGAAGAGTTAACTAAAAATGGAGCATGGAGAGGATTAGTGAATGTTAGCAATAATAAATGCATATTTGATTGTTATATTCAAATGATATATTCAAGTGAAAATAAATCATTTAATGAAAATGAAATATTAGTTAGCTTTATAAGTATTACTGATAGAATTAAATTAGAGCAAGAATTAGAAGTGCGTAAGCTTAATGATACAAAAAAATCAGAATTTATTTCAACTTTATCACATGAGTTAAAAACTCCACTTAATGTTCTTTATTCTACATTACAATTATTAGAAGGAACAAAATCAAATGGGGCAGATGAGTTTTTAAAGGTGTATGATAAGTATAGTTCTTCATTAAAATTAAATAGCAAAAGAATGATTAGGCTAATAAATAATATTGTAGATACAACTAAGATTGATACTGGTGTAATTAGCCCTAATTTTGGAAATTATGAAATAGTTTCATTTATAGAAAATATAGTTATTTCAACAGTTTCATTTTTGAAATTTAAAAATATAACTATTGAATTTGATACAAATGTGGAAGAGCATTATATAAAGTGTGATCCAAATATGATTGAAAAGGTAGTTTTAAATTTATTATCTAATTCTATTAAATATACTGAACATAGTGGAAGAATTAAAGTTAATATTAATGTAAGTGAAAAAAATGTAGTATTAACATTTGAAGATAATGGAATAGGTATTCCAATAGATATGAAAGATAAAGTATTTGAAAGATTTTTAAGGCTTGATAATTCTTTTAAAAGGTTAAATGAAGGTAGTGGTATTGGTTTAAGTATAGTTAAATCAATGGTAGAAGCACATGATGGATTTATATTTGTAAGTAGTGAATTAGAGAGAGGTAGTATATTTGATATTGTATTACCAAATGTACTAGTTGATAATATGCCAATGAAAATTTATGAATTTGATGAAGCTAATACAGAATTAGAATTATCAGATATTTATAATTAAAAAAATCCACATTTAAGGAAAGATTAATTATTAAAATTTTCTTTAAATGTGGATTAATGTTATATAATATTAATATTTTTTTATAAATTAATTGAATATGAGTGATTATTTATCTTCAAAAGGAGATTCATCAAATTTAATAAAATATCCTTGAGGATGAGAACATACTGGACATTTTGCTGGTGCTACTAGACCTTCATAAATAAATCCACAATTTGTACACATCCAAGCTGAAGTAATTGTATCTTTAAACAATGAGCCACTTGAAAGCTTTTCAGCATATTTTTTAAAGCGTTCAGAATGAACATTTTCAATAGAAGCTATATTAGTAAATAGATTTTCTATATCAGAAAAACCTTCTTCTTTTGCAACTTTGGCAAATTCAATATAAATATTTTTACCTTCATTTGATTCATTTTTTTCAGCTTGTTTTAGTAAAGTTAGCGTTGATTTTTCTACTTCTACTGGATAAGAAGCTGTGAATTCAATTTCACTTCCAGAAAATTCTTTTAATTTTTCCATGAATTGTTGAGCATGAGCTTTTTCTTGGTTAGCTGTATAAATAAATAAGTCATGTAAAATAGGGTATCCCTCTGTTTTAGCTACTTCAGCAGCAAATGTATATCTATTTCTTGCTTGACTTTCGCCTGCAAATGCTTTTAATAGATTTTCTTTTGTCTTACTTGTTTTAAAATCAATCATTGAAATTTTACCTACCTTTATTAAATTTTAAAATATAAAATCATAGTTAATATACTTTTATTCTTGTCGTTGTAAACTTTTTTTATACTTAGCATAAATAAAGATAAATAAAAAAAATATGAATTAAAAGAATATATTGCAATTAAGATGGGAAAAATTCGTAATGATATTGTTTGGTTTGTAAGAGGTGAGTATGTGATTAAATATATTTTTATTATTGGATTTATATGTTTAATATTTATAGTTATTTTTTCATTATTGAAAGTAGCAAGTGATTTTGATGATGAAATTGAAAATAGTTATAATAATTTTTATGAATATGGTTATTTAGATGAGAAGTATGATTATTATGATAATAAATATAAGAAAATAATAGATAATCATGATGAAATACAATAAAAAAGTTAAATTAAAGAAAGTGAACCTAGTGAAAATTTTACTCTACGCTAGGTTCATTTATTTTATAATTGATTTATGGCATTTAAATTATATGATATAATTATAATAATATGAATAAAAGACAAGATAATTTAGAATTTATAATTTTGGTTTATCAATAAGGTAAATAAAATGGAGATAATTATGGTTAAGTAAAGTGATGTAAATTATAAATTGATATTAATTTATAATAGAAGGAGGAATATATAGTCAATTAAAATATTGACGAATGTGTTTAAAAGTATTAATGTGTGCTCAAGAAGTGATATTAATGAACAGTAAACACATAACAAATTACAAACCAAAAGATTTTGCTGAATTACTTGGAGTGAGTGTAAAAACCTTGCAACGTTGGGATAGAGAAAACATATTAAAGGCAAAAAGAACACCAACAGATAGAAGATATTATACTTACGAACAGTATTTAGAGTTTAAAGGTATCAATAGTGCTAACAATAATAGAAAGACGATTATTTATAGTAGAGTTTCTACTAATGGGCAAAAAGATGATTTAAAAAATCAGATAGAATTTCTTTTAAACTTTACATCTTCCAAAGGAATAATAGTAGATGAAATAATTGAAGATATAGGTAGTGGATTGAATTACAATCGTAGAAAATGGAATAAACTTATTGAAGAATGCATGGAAAATAAAGTTGATTCTATTATAGTAACTCATAAAGATAGATTTATTCGCTTTGGATATGATTGGTTTGAACGATTTTTGAGTAAATATAATGTGAAAATAATAGTTGTAAACAACGAATTACTTTCACTACAAGAAGAATTAGTTCAAGATATAATTTCAATATTACATGTTTTTAGTTGTAGAATCTACGGATTAAGAAAATATAAGAAAAATATAGAAAAGGGTGAAGAAATTGCTAAAAGCCTACAAAGTAGAGATAAAACCAACAACAAAACAAATACAGAAAATCAATCAAAGTATTGGAGTTTGTAGATGGCTATATAATGAATATTTATCAATGAACAATCAACTATATACTAAATACAAAGATGGATTCATTGATAAGAAACAGGTGTTTATGAGTGCCAATGATTTTGATAAGTATATAAATAATGAAATCAAAGTTTTAGATGAATACTCTTGGATAAATAATTGTGGTTCTAAAGCTAGAAAAAAAGCTATACAAAATGCCGAAATCGCTTATAAAAGGTTTTTTAAAGGTAAAGCTAAGTTTCCTAAGTTTAAAAAGAAAAATAAATGTGATGTTAAATTATACTTTCCTAAGAATAATAAAGGCGATTGGAAAGTGGATAGACATAAAATAATGATACCTACATTAAAAAACGTAAGGTTAAAGGAGTATGGCTACATTCCAATAGGCTCAAAAATTATTAGCGGAACTGTATCAAAGAAAGCAAATAGATATTATGTGTCTGTAATAATAGATGTAGAAAATATCCCACAGAAAAATACAAATCAAGGTATAGGAGTTGATTTGGGCATAAAAGATTTTGCTATTTGCAGCGATAAAATCATTTATAAAAACATAAATAAAACTCAAAGAGTTAAGAAGTTAGAAAAGAAATTATTAAGAGAGCAAAAAAGACTTTCAAGGAAATATGAAAGTTTAAAATTAAGAAATAAAAAAGAGAAGGGAGAAGCTACTAGACAAAATATCCAAAAACAAATAGCTAAAGTACAAATACTTTATCAAAGACTTAACAATATAAGAACTGATTATATAAATAAAGTTGTAAGTAATGTGGTGAGAAACAAACCATCTTATATTACGATAGAAGATTTAAATGTTAAAGGAATGATGAGGAATAAGCATTTATCTAAAGCGGTTGCACAACAAAAATTTTATGAATTTAGAAATAAACTAGCAAATAAATGCAATGCTTTTGGTATAGAATTAAGAATTGTTGATAGATTTTATCCTTCAAGTAAACTATGTCATAAATGTGGTTCTATAAAAAAAGATTTAAAACTTAAAGATAGAATTTTTAATTGTGATTGTGGGTATGTTGAAGATAGAGATTATAATGCAAGTCTTAATTTAAGAGATGCAAAAATCTATAAAATAGCTTAAACAAACTTTATAGATATGTACCGATGGCTAAGTCGGGAATTTACGCCTTTGGAGTGATATATCAAACTAAAGTAGTCTATGTTTATCAAGACAAAATAGGTCACGTTGAAAAAGGAAAAATCTCAATATGGATACGTTTGTCCATATTTCGAGTAGCAGAATTAATTAGAGATGAATTGTTTAAAGCATGAAAATAGAGAAGCAATAGCAATGTGTGTTAAATGCCATAAGCTTATTTGTGAAGAATGTGCAGTAAAAATAAATAATAAATATTATTGTAAAGAATGTATTTCAGAAATGTATTCAAACAAAGAAAATGAAATATATAATAAAAATGAAGTTATTGATGATTTTCAACATTTAAATGATAATGATGAGAGTAATTTATTTTTAAATACAAATGTTGATTTTCAAAGCAATATAAATAAAAATGTATCAAATAAATCTTTTATAAGATATAAGGGTATAGGAAGTATTTTAGGGGTAATAGCTATAGTAATTTTAATACCAAGGGTAATTAGTGCTTTTAATGAATTTGGAAACTGTTTTGAAAATATGTATCTTTCATTTAGATACGATAGTGGAGTTAGGGCTTTTCTATTTTTAATAAATTCAATATTAATATTAGCACAACCATTAATACTTATAGCATTATCAGCATTATTATTTAGTGATTTTATAAAATTTAAGAAAACCATAAGAATAATTACACCTATAATTATAGTTTCAGTATTTACATTACTAATATTTATTATAGGTAGTATAGCAATAAGGTTTATAGATTTTATACCTTTTATAGATTTAATATATTATATAATACCAGTAATTTTAATTATTATAGGAAATTGCATAAATGAAAAATAACTTAACATTTTAAAAATATTAGGAGGAAAAAATAAGTGGAAAAGATAAAGGTTTTAAGTGTATTCGGAACAAGACCGGAAGCAATAAAAATGTGTCCATTAGTAAAGATGTTAGAAAAAGATGAGAGAATAGAATCTATAGTATGTGTAACAGGACAACATAGAGAAATGCTTGATGCAGTATTAGATGTTTTTAATGTAAAACCTAAATATGATTTAAATGTAATGTCTCATGGGCAAACTATTGTAGATGTTTCAAATAAGGTGTTAACTGGTGTAGATAAAGTAATTAATGAGTGCAATCCAGATATAGTATTAGTTCATGGAGATACTTCAACTACATTAAATGGAGCATTAGCAGCATTTTATAATCAAAAACCTATAGGACATGTGGAAGCAGGTCTTAGAACAGGAGATATATATTCGCCTTTCCCAGAAGAAGCAAATAGAAAGCTAACTGGGGCAATAGCCACTTTACATTTTGCTGCAACAAAAAGCAATAAAAAAAATTTAGAAATGGAAAATATACATAAAAATATTTATATAACAGGAAATACGGTAATAGATTCTCTTTTAAGTGTAATAAATAATGAACATAAATTTGAAGATAATAGTTTAAACAATATAGATTTTGAAAATAAAAAGGTTATTTTATTAACTGCTCATAGAAGAGAAAATTGGGGAGAACCAATGAAAGAAATATTTAAAGCAGTTAATGAATTAGTTATTAAAAATGATGATGTTGATGTAATTTTTCCTATGCATAAGAATCCATTGATAAGAGAAATTGCAGCTGAGGAATTTAAGGAAATTGAAAATAGGGTACATTTAATTGAACCATTAGAATACGTTGATTTTGCTAATTTAATGGCTAAATGTTATTTAATAATGACTGATTCAGGAGGAATTCAAGAAGAAGCACCTGCACTTGGAAAACCAGTTATGGTATTAAGAACAGAAACTGAAAGACCAGAAGCAATTGAAGCTGGAACAGTTAAGTTAGCTGGGGTTAAAAAGGAAGATATTTTTAATATAGCAAATGAACTTGTAAATGATAAAGGCGCTTATGAAAATATGGCTCATGCAGCCAATCCTTATGGAGATGGAAAGGCATGTGAAAGGATTGTAAATCATATAGTTGAATATTTTAATTAATTAAATTTTAATCATTTCTTATGTAGTATAGTTATAGTTTTAGTAAATTTATTACATGGGGAATGATTTTTTTATTTATATTTTTAGAATTTTTAAAGTCGAAAAAAGTCGTAAATTGAATTAAGGATTGAATATTAATTTATATAAATTGAATTAAATTAAATAAAAGTGTTTAAAAATACAAAAAAGTAGAGTAAAATTTAAAATGGTTATAAATTTGTATAATTATAAAATAAAAGGAGAGGGTGTAAATGAAGAAAATAGTATCAAATACTATTTTAACTGCATTGGCAGCAACTAATTTAACTACTATAGCGGCACAATCAGTAAGTGCTACAACTAAGGCAGATGATTCAATTAATGCTAATATAAATGAAGAGTTTAACAATTCTATTGATGTTACTGTAGAAGATACAGAAAGTATAGAAAGTTCAAATACTGAAAATTCATCAAATAATGATGAGACAGGGGAAGGTAGTATTAACTCAGAAATAAATGATGAAGATAATGAATTAAATAAGGATGAAGAAATTCAAACAGATATAGATAATAGTGAGTCATTTGAAAATAATAGTGATGATTTAACTTTAGAAAATAATCCAAATGAAGAAGTTTCAAATGAAACAACATCAGAAAATACTTCTAATATTATAGAAGATGTAAAAAGATATGGAAAATTAGAATTTGATATGAATTTTGCTATGCCAGTAAAGGACTTAAATTCAATAGATTTATCAATATTTAAAGATGAAAGTAAGATTATTCAAAATTTAGACTTATCTTTAGAAAATGGAGATTTAGAAAATGGAATAACATATAAGGTTGAAAAATTAAATTCAAAAAGATTGCCATTAGAAGATGGACAAAAAGATATTTATTTTTTACATATAACAATTGAAAAATTAGAGCTTGGAACATATGCTGCTGAAATTAAATCAGAAGGATATATAGATACAAAGGTAGAAAATATAGAAATTAAAGATTTTTCAAAGAGAGTTATTTTAGGAAGTAGTAATAATGAATCTTTAAATTACAATGGAGTATTTTTAGCTGGTGATGTAAATGGCGATGGAAAAATAGATATGGGAGACTATGATTTAGTATTTGAGAATATTGGAACATCAAAAGTTACAAAAGATACATTGAAATTTGATATTAATAAGGACGGTAAAATTGATATTGCTGATTTAACTTATATAAATTCTAATATGGGAGCTACTCAAGGTAAGGCAGTTATTGAAAATACTGATGCAATAATTGATGTAAATAGTATTAGTGTTGATGAAAGTAAATTCAAGCTGGAAAGTGGTACTAGTATTAAGGATATATTTATAGATAATGAAAAATCAGTATCTTTAGGAAAAAATGACGGGCAAGCACCTAGTGAGGAATCTCCATTAGTACTTGGGATTGATTTATCTAAATCTATGAGAGGAAGCAAAGAAGGAATAGCTTTAGCATCAGAAAATTCAATTGAAATGGAACAAATAGTAATTAAGGCTCCTAAGACTTCAAGTAATTCAGATGCATCAATGCCAGAAAAGGGTAGTATAACATATGTTGATGAAAATGGTGTTACAAAAACTGTAGAATTTAATGAAAATTATAATGAAGCTCGTTCAAAGGGTTCAAATGGAGATATAGTTATTGATTTAGGAACTCAAGTTGCTGTTAAGCAAATTTCTATAAATGTAACAGCTAATAGAGGAAATAAAAATATATCTGAAATAGCTAAAATAGAGTTTTTAAATAATGTATATAAGGAAGTTCCAAAGCCAGATATGAATATTCCTACAATAAAGACTTTAGAAACATCAACTAATCTTCATGATGAAAGAATAACTATATCATGGGAAGCACAACCAAATGTAACTTCATATGAAGTAATGTATCAAAAACTTAACGAAAATGGACAAGTTATTAGTACTAAGAAATTACAAACCAATAAAACTAATTTAAATATATTAGATAAAGACATAAAGCCATATGATTTATATAGAGTAAGTATTCAATCTTTAAATGGTGAATGGAGCAGTGGATATTTAACTGAAGAAGATGTGCCTTCAGCCTTTGATAGAAAAGCTGATAATGTAGATGCTAACTTTAATCCAATTGATAGTTATTATAATGGTGATAAAGGAAGTGTATCAGAAATTCAAGTTATTCCTTTAAATAAGCCAGAACCACCTAGAAATTTAACTACAGATCAAGGTTATAAGTCATTTACAGTAAAATGGGAACAACATTCTCAAGCAAGGGATTTTGATATTTATTACAGAAAAATTGGTGATAGTAATAAAAATTGGATAAAGGCAAATGATAATCACAAGGAAGTTGTTGAGGGTAGTGAAGATATTACTAATCCAGATAAAAATAAATTAGTAAGAAGTCATAGCTATACAGTTAATGGTCTTGAGGATAATGTTTCTTATGAAGTAAGGGTTACAGCAACTAACCATTTAGGTACAAGTGAAATGTCTAAGGCATATATAGCAAGTACAACATCTGTTAATCCACCAAAGATGCAAGAGTATAAATTAATTAATAGACCAACAACTGAAAATGAAATTGGAACAACTCATATTGTTGATGTTCGTAATAAAAAGGATTCTAATGGATGGGCATCTCAAGATGATGGCTTACATTATGATTCTAAATATGCATTAGTTGATGGTGATTTTACTACTGAATGGAAGGTTAATGACTGGGATACAGGGGCTAGTTATGGTGCTGATAGAGGTTCTGAAATTACATTTGATGACACTTATACAATTGGGAAAATAGGGATAGGAAGAACATTACAAAAGGGCCACTATATGGGCTTATATAAGGTTAAGGTTACTTATTGGGATGAGAATGATAATAAAAATGTAATTTATACGGAATCAATAACTGAAAAGAGCTCTAATGGTCATAGCTATTACATGGTAAATTTAAATGAACCTATAAGAGCAAAAAAAATAAAGGTTGATACATCAGGATATGGTGGAAGTACACAAATAATATCAGAGCTTAAATTTTATGAATATGATAGTTTAGCTGATGATATAAAGAATTTATATAAAGATGATTTAAGATTAGTTCTTAAAGAGTCTGTTACTCAAAATGTATTAGATGAATTATCAAAGCGATTAAATACACAAGATGATTTAAGTGGAGAATATCATCCAGATAAAGCCATTTTAGAAAAGGAATTAGATGTTGCACAAAAGTTATTTAATGATAAGGAAGTTTCTGAAAAGGTAACAACTCTTGATGCTAGTATTAGAACTGATAATGAAGGTCCATCTTTAGGAATGGAAAATAGTTATCAGTCATTAGGAAGTGTTGCAAGACCTTCAGTTGATGATAATGGAACATCTAAACAAATAGTAGTATATATGGGATCAAGTGACCCAAATACAAAGGTTGATATAGTATTTTTACAAAATTATGGATTACCAACTTCATATATGAGTAAAGTTTATACAATATCTCCGGGAAGAACTGAAATAACAATTCCTTCAATTATTTCTGCTGATGTAGAAAAGGGTGGTCAAGTTATGGCGAGGGTTACTCAAGGTTCTACAAGTGCAAATGTACAAATTCGTTTAAGTGGAGTTACTGATATTCCTCATTTAAATGTTAATAATATAATAAATGATTCTACTAAGGAAGAAGAAGTTAAAGATAAAATAAGAGCTTATATAAATGAGTTAAAAACATATATATCTGACATAAAGAGTTTATATCCAACAGAAGTTAGTGATAAAGATAAGATTAATAATATTTATCTTTATGATAAAGAAACATCACCTTTAAACACAACAGATATAGAAGGGGATAGATTTACATTAACTTTACCAGCATCTGAAATACTTAGAGGAATTGAAGAAGGATTAGAAAATGATATAGAAGCTCAAGTTGAAAGGGTACATAATGCACTTTTAGCATGGGAACAGGAAGTACAAGTTGGATTTGCTAAAAAAGGTGTATTTGAAGAGGTTAAGGATTTCAATGGAAATGGAGAAATTGACTCTGAAGATAGAGAATACTTTAAAAAGCATAGAGCTCCGCTTACAAGATTAAATATTAAATATCAAAGAATGATGATGGGAGCAGCAGCTTATGCATCAAGTCATCATATAGGGGTAGGATTTAATTCAGCTTCATATATTCAAGGGGTTCCTTATAAGATTGATTCAATGGGAGATGTAGTAAATAAGGATGAAGCTCATCTTTATGGAGGATTAATAGGTCATGAAATGGGACATTGTATGGATATTGCAGATAGACTTTATCCAGAAACAAGTAATAATTTAATGACTGCAATTACAGGAACAATGCTTGATGAAGATAGTCCATATGCATCATCAATGAATGAACTTTATAAAAAAGTAACTTCAAATACAATTGGTTTATCTACTAATAGAAGTGTTGTAGTTAATATGTTATGGCAACCATATCTTGCATATGAAAATGAAAGTACATATAAAATGTTATTAACTGATGGAGATGCTGATTTAAGTAATGATTCATTCTTTGCAAAATTAAATAGAGCATACAGAGAAATGACAGCAGAGGAAAAAGCTAATGGCGATAGAGATCAATGGTTAATTAGAATGAACTCAAAGGTTGCAGGAAAAGATTTAACTGATTTTTATGAAGCACATGGAATAGTGGCAAATGAAACAACATTACAATATGTATCTCAATTCCCTAAAGAAACTAAGAAGATTCAATATATTAATGATGAAGCTAGAAGAAGAAGAATGGCAGGAACTGCAGATATGGAAGAGGGAACTACTCTTTCTGCTAAGTTTGGAAATGACTCTAGAGGAAATGAAATAGTAAATGGTTCTTATGTAAATGATAAAAATGTTTCAATTAATTTATCTGTAGATAAAAGCAATGATAATATTTTAGGATATGAAATATATAGAAATGGTAAGCCAGCTGGATTTATTGAAAGAAATAAAAATGGACAAGAGACTGTTTATACTGATGTAGTTGACAATATAAATAATAGAGTAGTTACTTATTCTGCAGTTGCATATGATTATAATTTAAATCCAACTAATACAGTTGAATTAGGAACAATTAAAGTTAGACATGAAGGTGGAATTGCTAAATCTAGTACAATTTTAACTACTAATACAATAAGTTTAAATGAAAACCACAATGATATTCATTCACATGAAGAAAATAAGGATTTAAAATTAGCTTTAGATGATAACAATAATACTGCTTATGAAGGTAGAATGTTAACTAAAGATGAATTTAATAGCTCAATTCATTTAACAGAAATGAATCCTAATAATAATCCATATGTAATAGTAGATACTACTGAAATGAAGACATTAGTAGGTATAAAGTATACTGCACCTATTGAAACTTCAGGCTTTATATTTAAGAGACAAGCTGTGGCAAGTTCAGCACTTAAGAAATATAAAATTGAGGTTAGTAAAGATGGAGCAAATTGGACAACTGTTAAGGAAGATACATTAAATTTAACTGCAGATAATCCAACAGCTACTATTTTCTTTGACCAAGAAGGAGTTACTGGAGGAAATCAATTAAGCTCATATAATGCAAGATATGTTAAGATTACAGCTTTAGAAACTAAGAATATTTCAATAGCTGAACTTGAAGTAATAACACCTCCTGGAGATAATATTGAAATTGGTGTTGCAGAAGATAATATTAATTATGAAAATGGTATTGGAATATTAAAAGAAAAGTTTGTTTATGTAGTTGATAACCCTGAAACTGAGGAAAATGAAGAAAAATCAATTCCAGCAGGTTCAATAGTTATAACTGGTGAATATAGAGGAAATCCAGCTTTTAATGTACCTTTAGTATTAAATCAAAATGAAGAGCATATTGCTGATAAATATAATGGAATACTTATGGCAGAAATTCCTGATAACGGAGATTTACAAGAAATTTCTGAAGGAAATTGGGTTTATTGGGTTGAACCAGAATATGTTAATGACTTTATGAAAGATAATACAGAGATATTTGCTGAGTTATATAGAACAGATAGTGCAGATGCATTAACTGGAGGACAAAGACTTGTAAGTGATACTTTTAAAATTAAAGTTCCAGATGAACTGCCAGAAATAAAATTATCATCAGGTAATGAAAAAAGAACTAATAACATTAAGACCTTTAATATTAAGGAAGATGTAATTAATAAAGTAATAGAAGCAAGATAATATGAGGATAGTTAAGAGTGACGAGTGACAAGTGACAAGATGAGGAAAAAATTCAGCTTATGCTGAATTTTGAGATAGTTAAGAGTGGAAAATGGCAAGTGACAAGATGAGAGAAAAATTGAGCTGATTCTTAATTTAAGAAAATATATTTTAAGAAACTCTTAAAAGAGTTTAATCATTAACTTGTCACTTGTCACTTATAACTTGTCACTAAATTAAACGGGGTGATAAGATGATTCAGAAAAGATTTGAAAATAGAGCTACTAGAAGAAATAATAAGAAAAAGAAAAATAAGAGATTTGTTAATTTAATGGCTATATCTACAGTTACTGCAGTTATATTTGCATATTCAATTAATGGTGTTGCAGATAATAAAAAAGTAAGTAATAAAGTAGCTGTAGAGTTAGGTGTTGAAAAAATAGAAAAGGATAAAGTTAAAATTAAATTGGATAATTTTACTCCTGTAATTAAATCATTACAATTGAGTTTGAAGATTGATGGTAATGCTAAATTTAAAGAAAATAGCATTGAATGGCTTGTGAAATCAAAATCAAATGATATAAAAACTCATACTAAAATAAGTGATGATAAAAAGTCTATGGAAATATTTATAATATCTAATGAACCATTAGATAAGAATGGTGGAGAGTTAGAAATATGCGAAATAAATGTTACCAAGGATGGAAATGGAAGTTCTGCATATACTATTAATGCTAATGTAAATAATGACGGAAACTCATATAGCTATATAATTAATGATACTAATAAGCAAGTTAGTGGAAATGATATAGCAAACCTAAATATGGAAAAATTAACTATAAATTCCTCTCCGGTAATAAGTCTGAAAAGTTTAGCAACAGTAGTTGATGGAAATATTTTTGTATCAAAGGGAGAGGATTTTGATGCAAAAAGTTATATTGTAGTTAATGATGAAGAGGATGGAGAAATTCCAGTTGATAAAGTAGTTGTTACCGGAAAGGTTGATACGAAAAAGGTTGGTACATATAATATTAACTATTCAGTTAGTGATAGTGAGGGAGAAGTTACTAATTTAAAACAAACTGTAATAGTTGAAGAAGTGGCAAATCAAGAAATTAGTAAGCCTATAATAACTATTATGAATAATGGGCAAGAAGTTGATAAAATAGTTGTTACTAAAGGTGATGAACTTGATTTAAGTAAATATATAAGTGCAGTTGACTATTTAGGAGGAACTATTAATCCTGAAATAATTGGTAGTTATGATGTGAATAAAGCAGGAACATATGAGTTAACAGTGAGAGCTACTGATAGATTTAATAATGTTTCAGAAAAATCATTAACATTAGTTGTTGAAAAGAAAGTAATAAATGCACCAAGTATGAATGCTGCACCTGTAATAATAGCAAATGATGTTGAATTAGTAGTTGGTGATAAATTTAATGAACTAGACAATGTAAAGGTAATTGATGAAGAGGATGGAGAAATTCCAGTTGATAAAGTAGTTGTTGAAAGTGATGTTGATACAACTAAGGTTGGAAATTACAAGGTAATTTATAGTGTAACAGATAGTAATGGTGCAACTACAACTAAGACTATAAATGTAAAGGTAAGTATGAAAATGGTAGAATTAGAGCCATCTAATCCTATAAAGCCAGAAAAACCAGATGAGCCAACTACTCCTGGTAATCCAGAACTTCCAGATAACCCAAGTATTCCGGAAAAACCAGATGATTCAGGTAATGATAATTCAGGGAATATAAATAAACCAGGAAATAGCAGCGGATCAGATGATAAAGTTGAAGCACCAGATGTACCAGTAACACCTGAAACTCCTAAAGATGATAATAGTAATACTAGTACAGATAACAAGGTAAATTCTGAAAATAAAAATGAAATACCTAAAACAGGACAAGGAATATTTTATGGAATAACTATAACATTTGCAGTTTTAATAATTGGATTTGGTGTATACTTCCTAAAAAAGAAAAATAAATAATTAACAATTTTAACCTCAGAAGTATGTTAACAGTAGTTAATATACGCTTCTGGGGTTTAGTTTATTTTATAAATAAATAGTATTATTTTTGTGCATATTCTTTTGTTATGACGAATTGTCAAGCTAAGTGCAACACTTAGCTTGTTCTTCGTTAAATGCTTCTAACGGTGTCTTGTATCCAAGACATTTCCGTGGTCTATTATTTAAAATATCCTCAACAATATCAACATGATTTTGATTTATAGTAGAAAAATCAAATTTTTTAGGAAAGAATTCTCTAATCAAGCCATTTGTATTTTCATTAGTTCCTCTTTGCCATGAACTGTAAGCATCAGCAAAATACACATCTAAGTCTAATTTATTTTCTAACTCTAAATATCCAGCAAATTCTTTACCACGATCTACAGTCAATGATTTTAAATTATTCCTACCAAATTTGCCTAATGCAATAATACAATGTTCATTAAAAGTAGAAGCTTTTCTATTTTGCATTATTCTGATTTTTGTTAAACGTGTTTTTCTTTCAACGAAAGTTGAAAGACACGCCTTAGATTTTCCCCTACTTGAAACAATAGTATCAAGTTCCCAGTGTCCAATATCTAATCTTTTTCTTACATCTTTAGGTCTTTGACTTATTGTTTTCCCTATATTGAATTTACCTCGAGTTTCTCTTGGTTTTAGTGATTTACCCTTCCTGCGAAGCAGGTCAACGGAACAGTGCTCCAAAATACCTTTATATAGCCAAGAGTATATAGTGCTAAATGAAATTATTTGTTTATTAAATTCAAGTTTTAGACGACCTGAAATCTGTTCTGGAGACCAGTGATTATTTAGCTTTTCTTGAACATAGTTTACTAACGAAGCGTTAGCAATTTTTCCATGAGGTTTACATTTAACTCTTCTGTTTTCATATTTATCTTGAGCTACATGAGCTTTGTATCTTCCATTAAGATTGTTTCTTTTAATTTCTCTTGAAATACTTGATTTATTTCTGTTGAGTTCTTTGGCTATTTTAGATAAACTCCATCCTAAATTTAAATATTCTACTATACAACAACGTTCATTTATAGTAATATGTTTATAGCTCATACAGTCACGTCCTTTAAAGTGGTTTTCTAGTCAATTATTACTTTAACATGAACGTACCCGTATGGGTTATTTTTTTGCAATTAATTAGTGTTGCACTTGATATTGTAATTTATCTTATATAAAAATGTTGTTAACAACATTTTTATATAACAAAAGAATATGAATTAAATACAATCAATTTTATAAATTCAAACATATTATTTAATTATGGGTAAAACAAATAAGGGAAAATATAAATAAAGGGGATGAAAAGTAAATGAAAGGAGTTTGGATTACAACAGTATATAATCAAGATTGGCCATCATCTTCATCAAAAGGAAATGTAGAAATTCAAAAAAGTGAATTTATTAATATACTTGAAGATGTAATGTCATTAGGAATAGATACAATAGTTGTACAAATAAGACCAAAGTCAGATGCTTTATATAAATCATCAATAAATCCGTGGTCAGATATATTAACAGGAGTACAGGGAAAAGATCCAGGATATGATCCTTTAGAATTTATATTAGAAGAATCTCATAAAAGAAATATAAAAGTTCATGGATGGTTAAATCCATATAGAGTTACAACTAGTGGAACTAATTTATCAGTATTGTCAGAAAATAATTTTGCAAGGAATAATCCTCAAACAGTTATAAAATATAATAATGCAATGTTTTATAATCCAGGATTGCCAGAAGTAAGAGAGTATATTGTAAATACTGTAGCTGAAATTGTTAGAAATTATAATATAGATGGAATACACTTTGATGATTATTTTTATCCTGGTGAAAATATTGATGATAATGATGCATATAGAAGGTATGGAAATGGAGTAAGTTTAGGTGATTTTAGAAGAAGGTCAGTAGATGAAATGGTTAAAGCTTGTTATGAAGTTATAAAATCAATTAATGGTAATGTTAAATTTGGAATTAGTCCACGAGGAATATGGAAAAATAAAAGTAGTGATGTTAGTGGTTCAGATACATCAGGATCAGAAAGTTATTATGATATTTATGCAGATACAAGAACTTGGATAAAAAATAATTGGCTTAATTATGTAGCACCCCAAGTTTATTGGGAAATAGGAAATAAAGTAGCTGATTATTCAAAATTAATACCATGGTGGGCAAATGAAGTAATCAACACAAATGTCAAGTTATATATTGGACAAGGTATATATAAGGAGGCTGTAGCAAGAGAACTATTAAAGCAAATAGAATTAAATAAAAAGTATAATATAAATGGAAGTATATTATTTTCTTATATAGATATTAAGAAGAATATAGAAAATGTTAAAGATCAAATTAAAGCTATAAATTATATAAATGATAATGAGGAGATGAATTATTCTATGTATGTATTCAGTAAGAATTGGTATTTGAATAAATATCTTGATGTTGCTAATAGTCCAACTTATAAATATGATCCATATAAGCATTATGTTGATTATGGAAAAAAGGAAGGAAGGTTACCATTACCACCTATTCCAGAAGAATATAATGAAGGTGCTTATTTAAAGCTTAATCCAGATGTAAATGAAGCAGTTAAAAATGGGATATTTGTATCAGGAATAGATCATTATTTACAATATGGATTTAATGAATCTCGTAAAGTAAATTATTAATATTTATATAAAATATAAAGGATTAAATTAAGTTTAGTTTTATTATTTTTGGCAATAATCAAAATAAATAGTTTATAAAAGGAAGCTAAATTTATGAAGATTAAAGTTAAATATATCATAAAAATATTTATTAGCTGTTTTTTATTATTAAACATTTTGATATTGCCAGTACATAGTCAAAATATTAACTTTATTAAAGGTAAGCTTGAGGAAATTGGAATTCCAAAGGAATATTCTAAAAATATTTATGAGTATATAGAGAATTTAAATATAAATGAAGGTAAAATTAAGAAAATAATTAGTGATAGTAGCGAGATAATTAATGATATTAAAGGTGGAAAATCACTAAAGGAATTTTCACTATTACAATTATCACAAATATATAGTGATGCATTAATGCTTGCAAATGAATTAGGAATACAAGTTAATATTGATTCTTATAATAATAAGTTTGAAATTAAAGATAAGAAAAGTGGAGAAATCTTATTAATATGTGATATAAAAGGAGCTATAAAATATTATAATAACTATAAAAAGTCACCGTTTACAAAAGAAGAGTATAATGAGTTATTTGATTATATAAATAAAGAAGAGATTAATGAGAATAATGAATTTGTAGATGATAATACAAATGATGAAGTAGTAAAAAATGAATATGAAAGTAAAGAGGATAAGAATAGTAATGTAGTTAATGGGACTCAAGAAAGTAGTAGGGCTATAAATAAAAGTAAAATTAGAATAATGAGTATTATTTATTTCATTTTATTTTTATGTGTTATAGTTTCACTTATTGCTAAGGGAATTTTTGTAGAGGAAAATTGAATAAAAATATAAAATATAGAATAAAAGATGTAACATAATAAAAATAGCTGTTACATCTTTAAAGTTATTTGAATTTAATTTGAAGAATATAAGAAGTTATGAATATCATTAGTAATTTCATCAGTATCAATAGTTAAATGAAGCATATCTGTATAAATAGTTTTTGTTTTTTCTACTGAAGGGAAACTTGCTTGTTCAATATGAGGCATTCCCATACCTAAAACAGTAGTAACTATTGAAATAATTTCATTATTAGTAAGGTTAGTTGACACTAAAGGTAAAATATCATCCATTATTGAAATTAAATCTCCAATAGATGCAGTTTTAAATTTATTGAATAATGCATCTAAAATCTCTCTTTGTCTTTCACCACGCTTATAATCACTACCTTCAGTATATCTTATTCTACAATATGCAGCTGCTTGAGTTCCATTTAAAAGCTGGGTACCAGCAGAAGTTAATTTAGCTGTAGTAGTACCATTTTCATCATCAATATTTTTTATATATCCATTTATATAATTTAATTCTTCGTTAGTTAATGTAATTTCAACTCCACCAAGTTTATCTATTATTGTAGGTAAGCTATGTAAACTAACTGAAATAAATTTATCAACTTTTAAATTAAAGTTTGTATTTATAGTTTTTAATATAAGCTCTGGGCCACCGTATGCCATTGTATAATTTAAATTTTGTTTTCCACTACCATCAGGTAAATCTAAATACATATCTCTCATTAAAGAAAAAAGTTTAATCTTATTATTTTTTTTATCAATACCTAATATCATAGTAGAATCTGAAGCACCATATAAATTTCCGTATTTTTCGTTTTGACTAAAATCTGTGCCTAATAAAGCAATTGTTATTATATTTTCATCTTCCTTTGCAGGTGTTTTACCTGTTTCAGTTACTATATTTCTATCAATGTCTACTCTTTCAACTTTAGATGAATAGTGGTTAATTGCAAAGGCTACACCTCCTATTATTAAAGCTAAAATTAAGCAAATACTTATTAAAATTTTTTTTGTTTTAGATGATTTTTTTTTCATAAGGTCCTCCTATAATCAAAGAAAAATGTAATTTCGAATAATATAATAATTTTAACATGAATAAATGTATTTTGACAAAAAGTATTAATATTTAATTTTTTAGAAAAGTATTATTTTAATAATTGAAGTTATTTTACGATATAGTTAACACTGAATCTTAACTTTATATAATTTAAAATAAATTAATTAGGAAACTTTATTAAATAATTTAAAAAAGTTATTTTATATTTGAAGAATATGTTATATAATAAAAGTGAGAAATTTAATAGTTGGTTGGGAGGAAATTAATTATGGCAGTATTAGTATCAGGTGGTATGGGTTATATTGGAAGTCATACAACTGTAGAACTTTTAAATGCAGGATATGATGTTGTAATTGCTGATGATTTAAGTAATAGTAAAGAAGTTGTTAAAGATAGAATTAAAGAGATAACAGGTAAGGACGTTAAATTTTATAATGTTAATTTAACAGATGTAAATGAAACAGAAAAGGTATTTGAAGAAAATAATATAAACTCAGTAATTCATTTTGCAGCTTTTAAAGCAGTAGGGGAATCAGTTGAAAAACCATTGGAATATTACTACAATAATCTAACAAGTGCATTAGTAGTGTTAAAGGCTATGAAGAAATATGGATGTAGAAACTTTGTATTTAGTTCTTCTGCAACTGTTTATGGAGATGCAAAGGTAGTTCCTATAACAGAGGATTCTCCATTATCAACAACTAATCCGTATGGAAGCACTAAGCTTATGATTGAAGATATGTTAAGAGATATTGCAAAGGCAGAGCCGCAATTAAATATAGCAATATTAAGATATTTTAATCCAGTTGGAGCTCATAAA
Source organism: Clostridium sp. ETTB3 (assembly GCF_053571985.1). Taxonomy (NCBI): domain Bacteria; kingdom Bacillati; phylum Bacillota; class Clostridia; order Eubacteriales; family Clostridiaceae; genus Clostridium; species Clostridium sp. ETTB3. The sequence continues at coordinate 2,454,256 of NZ_CP199832.1, read as the reverse complement.
AGTGGATTAATAGGGGAAGATCCAAATGGAATTCCAAACAATTTAATGCCTTATATTACTAAAGTTGCTATTGGTGAATTAAAAGAACTTAGAGTATTTGGAAATGATTATCCAACTCATGATGGAACAGGTGTAAGAGATTATATCCATGTTGTTGACTTATCAGTTGGGCACGTTAAAGCATTAGAAAAGTTAGCAACTAATCCAGGATTAGTAACATATAATTTAGGAACTGGTAATGGGTATTCAGTATTAGATGTTGTTAAAGCATTTAGTGAAGCTTCAGGACGAGAAATTCCTTATGAAATAGCTCCTAGAAGAGCTGGTGATATTGCTACTTGTTATGCTGATCCTAAGAAGGCAAATGAAGAGTTAGGATGGAAGGCTGAAAGAGGAATCAAGGAAATGTGTGAGGATTCTTGGAGATGGCAAAGTAATAATCCTAAGGGATATAACTAATATTTAATTTAAAAATAAACATAATAAAAAATAGAGGATTTTTAGATAATTACTAATATGTATAATTAATGCTATCATATTAAATTTAAATCCTCTATTTTTATTATAATTATTTAAATATTAGTTCATTTGAATAAGAAAATATAGTTGAATCAGTTGTGGAATCTTGACGAATTTGAATTTTATCACCTTTTTTGCAATAATTTAATGGAATAGATAAAGTATTATTATCTATAGATATTTTTTCAATATATTTCCCATTAATATATACATTACTATAATTATTAAAGTTTTCACCTTTAATTAAAATATTATTATCATCATAGATTTCGATACTATTAATTTTTACATTTTTAAAACCAATTTTATATTCACTTGAAGGAACAAGCTCTTCATAATCTGCAGTATAGTTTTTACCATAAATCATGTCATATTCTAATTGATTAAGATATTCAGTCTTTGTTTTTTCATCAAGACTACTATTATGAAGCATATTTAAGGTTGTACTAGGTAATGATAGCTTGTCTAAAATTAATGAAGTAAGTTCATATGCAGATATATCTTTATTTTCCCTAGCTAAATTCATATTATCCCAAATTAAATAAGGAGTTTTTTTCAGTGTTCTAATTGAAATATTAGATTCGGATAGACCAATTGCAGGGAAGTGATCTCCATAAAATACAATTATAGTAGGCTCATTTAATTCATTTACAGCTTCTATTAAGTTACCTATAAATTGATCCATTTCATAAATTTGATTTATATAGTATTCTAAGCTATTTTTATTATCTTTAGAATAATCATTAGTAATATAAACTTCTTTATCTTCTATATAATCACTAGGATATCCTCCATGACCTTGAATAGAAATACCAAATATTAGGTCAGAGTTATCTGTAGAAATTAAGATATTACAAATCTCATCTATTAAAACACTATCTTTCGCCCAACCTACAGGAGTTCTTTCAGGAGTAGACATACATTCTATAGGGGTAAAAGAATCAAAACCTAAATTTTGATATACTACATCTCGTGAATAAAACTTACCTTCATGGTTATGCAAAGAATTAGAACTATAGCCCAAATCTCTTAAAGTATAAGCGAGTGAAGGTATAGCTTTCTTTGAAGCTATAGTATTATAGGGAAACTCTCCAGAACCAAAAAATTCAGTTGACATTCCAGTAATAACCTCAAATTCTGTATTTGCTGTTCCACCACCAAGTACTGGAACAGATATTAATCCAGAAGTAAATTCATTAGATAATGATTCTAGATTGCTAACAGGATTTTTGTTTAATTTAATATCAGTTATCCAATTTGGATTTATAAAAGATTCTAATTGAATTAATATTATATTTGGTAATAATTTATTATCATTATCTTTAAAATCTTTTATATCTGTAAAATCGTAATTAACAATTGAAGAACTAACAGTAAGCTTCATATCATTTTCAGGTTCTAATAAAAGTAAACTATTTTTTATTGATGATATTGTATCGTTTGAATAATTTATTGGTTTATTTATTCCATTATTAATAGCACTATTAAAAAAGGAATAGATAAATCCATAAGTATTATATCCCCAATTGATATCCCAAAAATTTTTACTTATTATATTTGATTTTAATCCATAATTTAGAATTTGAGGAAAAGATATAATAAGTAGTGATATTAATAAGATATTAATAAAATAATTAATAGATTTTTTTTTACACTTTAAGAAAATAAATATTAATAATGATATTAGTAATAATGATATTAGTAATAATGATGATAATATCATTATTATTATTAAATTCTTAGAAAGGTATTGTTCAATTATTTCTAAACCATTTTCTATCATTCCTATATCATAAAACGTTAAAGGCATTCCTCTGAATTTTGTTACTAAATTATTGGCAAGAGCCAATATAAACCAAATTAAGCTTATTAATGAAAAATAAAATAACCTTATTTTAAACAAAAAACAAGGACTTAACGTAAGTACAATAATTAATACATTATATAAAAATATATTAAATGAATTGGTTAGAAAATTAAAAGCTTCATTAAAGCTTGAACGTGAAATACAGTCTATAAAAAAGGTTAATAGTATTGAATAAACAATAAATATAAAGATATTTAAAATTTTTTTATTCATATAATTTTCTCCTAGTAGTAAATATTGGTGTAAAGTTTTTTAAATTACTTTTCTTTTAAATTCTTTATATGTCAAAGTTTTACAAGTTTTTTGTATAAAAAACAACACCCACTAATTTTATGTTAAAATTGAATATCAAACCAAACAAATTTAACCCTGAAAGGGTGTCGTTATTATGGATTCAATTATAACTTATTTAATCACGTATAATCAATATTTAATTAAAATTATTTATCAATTTATTATTTTTTTCAACACACATATAACTAAAACAGATGGTATTTGATGACTCAAATAGATTGGTATATCAAAAATTCAAAGTAGATAAGTACCTACAATTATTAAATTTGAAAAGGTAGATTATAAATTACTTTTAACTTATTACAAACACAAATATAACAATATCGTAAAATCTGTCCAAAGACGAACCGGTAAATTAAAAAGTTTAAGCCTCATATAATAGGATTATGTTTTAGTTATCACCTTAATTGTAAAATATCCACAAGATTAATTGAACATGTTTTAAAAGAAGTTCATGGAATAACAATATCACCTAGAACTATTGCTAATTATGCTCTAATAGCAACTGCTGTTATTAAAAGCTTTTTTAATATATATAACTACAAACCATCTAAAATACTTTCTGCAGATGAAACTTATATAAAAGTTAAATGAATTAAACATTATGTGTGGGTTGCAATATTACCTATAGATAGTTATTATCCAGTTAATTAGAAATATCTAATTTAATAAAAAAATTATTCTGAAAAATATAAAAAACCACCTTTTTATAGTATAAAATTTGTTTGCAATAACAATTTACAAAAAAAAGGTGATTTTTATGATAAACTATCAAGAATATATTGCTACAAAATTGAAAAAAACGCTAGAAAAAATGATAAATTTATCTACTCTTTGCTTAAATAATTTAATTGCAATGATTATTGGAATTTATCATACAACAATAGATGATAGATTTGTAATACTTTAATTTTCATTGAAAGTAAGTAAAAGAGATATTCAACTTTGGTTTAAGTTGTTTAAATATAAATTCGTTGGGCAGAAGGGTTAGTAGTAAATTTTATTTTTATATCTATAAAAAAATTTAAAATGGTTTTATTATATGCTATAATTACTAGCATTAGGTAAAGTTGAGTTTTGTATTTAAATATTTTAATAATATAATTATTTATTTTTTATTAGAATTAAGTAGTATTTTAGCATATTAATAGGTAGTAATTTATAATGAATAATAAGATTTAATGTAAAGATAATTTTATTGTAACTGTTTATTAGTTACTAAATTTGTTATACGATTTAGCATTTTCGGAAAAAATATTTTTAAAGTTTAATAATATTTAGAATATAAAACAAGTTATTAATAAAATAAGAGATATTACTTTAAAAGGAAAGAATGGAGTAAGGATGATGTGTAAAGTTGCGGCTATTATAGTTTCATATAATCCAGATAGCAATTTGTTTGATAGTATAAATTTATTATTGAATCAAGTTGAAAAAGTGATTATTGTAGATAATGGGTCTAAAGAAAAATATGTAAAATATATAAAGAGTATAAATGAAGATAAAATAGAAATTATTTTAAATAAAGAAAATTTAGGAATTGCCACTGCATTAAATATTGGAGTTAGAAAAGCATTAGAAAATGGATATGAATGGATATTAACAATGGATCAAGATAGCAAAGCTAGTCCGGATATGGTAAAAAAAATGTTTAATGTATATAATTCAATAAATAGAGAAGAGAGAAAAGATATATTAAGTATTTTTCCTAACTTTGTTGATGAAAGGATACAATCTATTGAAGAAAATTCAAATATGAATTCTTATGAATATGTTGATGCAGATATAACATCAGGAAATCTATTAAGGAAAGAAGTTTTTGAAAAGGTAGGTTTTTTTGATGATAGTTTATTTATAGATTTAGTAGATACTGATTTTTGTATGAGATTAAATGAAAAAGGTATTAAAATGATTAAAATTAGAGATGCAGTTCTTTATCATAGTCTTGGAGAAAGTAAGACCATCAAGGGGATTTTAGGAAGTTTTAATACTTCAAATCACTCTGCTTTAAGAAGATATTACATGACAAGAAATAGATTTTATATTTGGGAAAAGTATAAGGGTTTAAATAGTTTTACTTTAAATAGAGATAAGAAATTATTTAAAAAAGAATTTGTAAAAATTATTTTAGGTGAAAAAGATAAGGTAAATAAAATAAAGATGGTTCTTAGAGGATACAAAGATTATAAAAAAGGTATTAAAGGTAAATTAAAATAGAGTAATTAGAAGGAGAAGTATATGCTAGGAATAGTAATTGCTAACTGGAATGGTGAAAAACTAATTGATGAATGCCTTAAAAGTTTAGAAAATCAATCTTTTAAAGCTTTTAAACTATACATAATTGACAATAATTCCAAAGACAAATCTAAGGAAGTAATTAAAAGATATAATGAAAAACTAAATATAGATTTAACAGAAATGAATTATAATAGTGGGTTTGCACAAGCAAATAATATTGGAATAAAGAAGGCAATTAATGATGGATGTCAGTATATTTTAACATTAAATAATGATGTTGAGGTTTCTAAGGAGTCTTTAAAAAATGCTATGAACTATATAGAGAATAATAAAGAGTTTGATGTATTTCAATTATTTATGATAAACTATTTTAATAAAGAGATTTGTGATGCAGCTGGATTGAATTTTAGAGAGGATTTAATTCCATTACAAGTAGGATTTAAAGAAAGTGTGTCAGATATATTAAATAAAGGCGATATAAATATAGAAGGGGTATGTGCTGGAGCGGCTATTTATTCAACAAAAGCATTAGAAGTAGTAAAATTAGATAATGATAATTATTTTGATAATAATTTCTTTGCATATTTTGAGGATGTTGATTTATCTTTAAGACTTAAATCATCAGGATTTAAAGCTAAATTATTAACAAATAGCATTGTATATCATATGCATTCAGCAACTGGAGGAAATACAACTGGATTTAAGGAATATTATTTAACGAGAAATTTATTTATATATGCTAAAAGGCATCAAAGTGATGAAAATTATAAAAAACATAAGAAAGAATATTATATAAGATTTTTAAAAACGGTTGTAAAAAATATTAATAATTTTAATGTTGTAAAATCAGCAATAAAAGGTTTAAATGACGGATTAAAAGAAAGTAAAAAAATTGAATATTGGAAGATATAATAAGGAGGTATTATTATGAGAAAAATAGTAAAAGCGATGAGAAAAGTTATTTATTTAAGAGATCAGAGTAATTTTAAAAGGTATATAAATAACTTATTAGAGAAAGTAGATTTTACTCCAATTGTAAATATAGTACCAAAGGAAATAAAGAATATAACATTTGTTATACCGGGAATGCCTGCTTTTAGTGGAGGTCATACATCTATATTAAGATTAGGAACAGAGTTAAGTAAAAAAGGTTACAATGTAGGATATGTTTCTTTTGCACCTCAAAATATAGAAGATATGAGGAAAAATGCAGAAATAAATTTAACTAATTATAAAGGAAATATTATTGGAGATGATGTTAAAAAAGTAAAAAGTGATATAGTAATTGCTACCTCATGGGAATCTGTATATTACTCAAGAGAAATGAGTGGATATAAGATGTATTTCATTCAAGATTATGAACCATACTTCAATTTATATGGAGAAAGCTATATTATGGCTCAAAAATCTTATGAAGTTGGATATCATATGGTTAGCTTAGGAAAATGGAATAAACATATGATAGAAAAGGAATGCAACATAAATTCAAGGTTAGATTATATTACATTCCCATATGAAGGAAAAGAATACTTTGCCAAAGAAAGAAATTTTGATGAATATAAAACTAAAAAGGAATTTAATTTTGCTGTTTATATAAAGGATGTAGGTAAAAGAGCACCTTATTTAATTCAATATTTACTTACAAAATTAAAGAAAGATTTTAGTGAAGAAGGCATTACATTAAATATTAAATATTATGGTGAAGATAAAAACTTCAAATGTGAAGGTGGAGAAAATATAGGAAAGTTAAGTAAATCTGAATTATTAAACTTATATAATACTTCAGATTTTGGACTAGTTGCATCTTTAACTAATATTTCATTAGTACCATACGAAATGTTAGCTACAGGATTACCAGTAATAGAATTTAAAGAAGGAACATTTGAGTATTTCTTCCCAGAAGATACTGCAATTATTACCTCTTTTGATTACAATGATTTTTATAATCAAGTTAAAGAAGCTATAAATAATACTGATAAATTAAAAGAAATGAATAAAAATTCAATGAAATTCTTGAAAGAATTAAGTTGGGAAAAAACTACTGATGAATTTATTGAAATTTTAGATATGATAGGTTCAGAAAAGGGAGAATAGTATGGCTAGAAGTGTAAAAACAAATTATTTGTATAATTTGCTATATCAAATTACTGCGATTTTATTACCGTTAATAACTATGCCATATGTATCTAGAGTTTTAAGTCCGCAAGGCGTTGGAACAAATAGTTTAACCAATGCAAATACTCAATATTTCATGTTGTTAGGAACTTTAGGTATAACTATGTATGCAACAAAGAAGATTGCTACAGTTAGAGAGAATAAAAGAAAATTAAGACAAACATTTTGGGAGATATTTTCAATACAATTTATTGGTTGTATGATTTCATATGTTATTTTTGTTTTAGTTTTAGGATTAAATAGTTCTCTAGGAATGTATTATATGTTGCAAGGGCTCTTCATTTTATCAAGTGCTATAGATATATCTTGGTATTTTGTTGGAATTGAAGATTTTAAAAATGCATCAATAAGAAGCTTTTTTGTTAAGGTTACATCAGTAATTTTAATTTTTATTTTTGTAAAAGATAGTAATGATTTATGGAAATATATACTTATAAATAGTTTAACAATGTTTGTTGGACAATTTGTAATGTGGTTTTATGTGGACAAGAGTAATTTTTCATTTAAAAGTTTGGAAAAATTAAAGTTAAAGAAACACATGCTACCAGTTTTAGCGCTTTTCATACCACAAGTAGCATCACAAATTTATACTGTTTTAGATAAGACTATGTTAGGTATATATTCACCTACTGTAGATGTTGGATATTATGATCAATCTCAAAAAATAGTTAGAATATTACTTACAATAATTACTTCTTTAGGTATGGTAATGATGCCTAGGATAGCAAGCTTAACTAGTAAAAATCAACATGATTTAGTAAAAGACACACTAAAAAAATCTTTCACTGTAATAAGCTTTTTAGCAGTACCAATTGCTTTTGGAATTATGTCAGTAAGTGATAGATTTATTCCTTTATTCTTTGGATATGAATATATTAGTGTAATACCTTTACTTAAAATATCATCAGTTTTAATAATAATAATCGGATTAGGAAATGTTTTTGGAACACAGTATATGATAGCTGTTGGAAAAAATAAAGAATATACTATTTCAGTTTGTGTAGGTGCTGTTGTTAATTTTATTCTTAATTTAATATTAATACCTAAATACTCTGCTTTAGGAGCGGTAATTGCAACAGTATCTGCAGAACTATCAATTGCATTAATTCAACTTTGGTGTTCTAGAGAAATATTAGATTTTTCTTGGATTAAAGAAACATATAAGTATTGGGTTTCAGGAATTATTATGCTATTAGTAGTTAGACTATTAGATATAGGAACACACAGAAATGTTTTAATATTAATAAGACAAATAGCAGGCGGTATGACAGTTTACTTTGTTATGTTACTTATCTTAAGAGATAAGATGTTAAAGAATGCTTTTCAAACTGTAAAAAACAGGTTGAAAAAGAGCAGTTAAAAATTTACTTTATTAAAATATAAACTATAAAAAAAGTGGCTTAGCCGCTTTTTTTATGGTAATAATCTTAATTTTTAAATAGATTAAATATAATGCTTAATAAAAATAGATATTAAATATAATGTTTGATAAAATTATATTTATAATGATAATTTAATGTATATATTTTTAATAAAGTTAAATTAAATAAAAAGATGGAGGCCTAATTAAATGAATTTTATTAATGAAGGTGTAAATAAATTTGTTAAATTTGGATTAGTTGGAGTACTAAATACTTTAATAAATTGGATAATATTCGCTTTATTAAATTTTATAGGTGTGTATTATATAGTAGCTAATGTTATTGCTTATGTTATTGCAACTGCAAATAGTTATATTTGGAATTCTAAATGGGTATTTAAATATAATGGAAAAAATAAAAAAGAAACAACAACTAAATTTGTAATATTAAATTTAATTGGATTGGGATTAAACACAGGAATATTATACTTATTAGTTGATATGGTAGGATTTAATAAATTAATAGCTTTAGTTATTACAACTGGTATTGTAATGATTATTAATTATATAGTAAATAAACTTTGGGTATTTAAAGAAAAATAATGTTTAATGAAAACAAGGAGAATATTATTTATGCAAAAGAAAATAGTATTATACTCTTTAATAGTTATTATAATTATTAGCTTTAGTATTTATTTTTTCATAGAGAGAGATTTTGAAAAAGTTAAAGAGGTAAAGAATGTAGAGGATAGTTATGATATAGAAGTGGAATATGATATTGAAGATATAATTTATTCTGATATTGATATCGTAATAAAAGGATGGTTAGTTCAAATTGGAAGTAATAATAAATATATTAATAGAAGTATTTTATTAAAAGATGATGATGGTACTATTATTTCTATAAAAACTGAAGCAGAAAATCGTAGTGATCTAGCTGAGAAAAACACTTCAGAAACTATTTATAATAAATGTGGACTTATTGGCAGGGTAAAAAAAGATAAGTTAGATAAAGGTAAAAAATATCAAGTAGGATTTATGATAATTAACCAAGATGAAAAAGAAGAAGTAATTTTCACTAATGAGGTTATTGAGATAAGTTAGGATGGTATGAAATGAAAAAAATTTTAAAAAAGGTATTTAAAGCTGAGAATATTCCATATTTAATATTAGGATTAATGATGTTTTTGGTTTTTAGTAAAGTAAATATTACTTCGGGTGATGATGAGTGGTTTTCTACAATCCTTGATAAGTCATTCAATGGAAGTTTAATAGCATATCTAAAAGAAAGATATACTGGATGGACTGGTAGAATAGTTATAGAATCTATTATGGTGCCGATGTTTGCATGTAACATTTGGATATGGAGAGTTTTAAATACTATAATGAGTGTTATTTTAGCAATTGGAATATATAAATTAATTCCATATAGCTATATAAGAGAAATAACAGTAAGCAAAAGAATGTTAATTAAAAGTTTAATTTGCATTTTAATATTTTCTATACCAACAGAGGTATTTTCAGCATCAATATCATGGATAACTGGATCCTATAATTATTTATGGCCAGTATCATGTTTGCTTTTAACTATATTACCATTTAAAAATTCTATATTTAAGGAAGAGTTTAATAAAAAATGGTATTTTTTATTAATATTTACGGCTATTTTAGGTGCTAATATGGAGCAAGCATCATTAATAATGTTTGTCTTTGCATTTATAACTAATATATATATTGTAGTTAGAGATAAAAAAATAAGAATAGATTTAGTAATATTCAATATTTTTATTGCAATAAATACTGCTGTATTATTTTTAGCACCAGGAAATTATGAAAGATCAAATAAAGAAATAGTAAATTGGTTTGGGCAATGGGATATGATATCTTTACCAACTAAGTTAATGATGGGACTTAATTTGTTTTTAGAGCATATTTTCGAAAGTAATATTATAATGATATCTATATTAGTTATTTTAATTAATATAGTAATTTGGAAGAAATATAAGTCTATATTAATTAAGGTAATAGGGGCTATTCCTATAGTTGTAGTTATTATAAAGTTTATAGAAGGAAAATTAAATATTTTAAATGTTAATACTGATTTAATTATATTTAAAATGTTTAATGTTCAAAACTTAAATATTTTAAATTATGATAATATAAAGATATTTTTACCTACTTCTATTTTATTATGTATAGTATTAATTATACCAGTATTATTCTTACTTATATTTGATAAGATTGAAGTCCAATATTTATCAATAATATTATATTTAGCAGCAATTTGTTCAGCATTATCAATAAGTATATCTCCAACTATATATGCATCAGGACCAAGAGTATTTTTTGTAACTGATATATTGATAGTTGTAGCAATAGGATTAATATTAAGTGAACTTTTAAGAAAATGGCGTATTAATATTTTTGTTATATTGGTTTCTATACTTATTTTTTGGAGTAGTTTTGTTTTATATTTAGAATATATTTTAAATAAGGGTTAAGGAGTGGATAAAGTTATGAAGAAGTTAATATCTATTATAATACCTATGTATAATGAAGAGGAATCTTTACCGTATCTTTATGATAGGTTAACTAAGTTAGCAGATAAGATAGAAAATTATAATATGGAATTTTTATTTGTTAATGATGGAAGCAAAGATAATTCTTTAAATATAGTTAAAGCATATAAAAAAAGTGATGAAAGAGTTTGTTATTTAAATTTATCAAGGAATTTTGGTAAAGAAGTTGCTATGGCAGCAGCACTTGATTATGTTAGGGGTGATGTAGTAGCAATAATAGATGCTGACTTACAAGATCCACCAGAATTAATAATTGATATGCTTAAATATTATGAAGAAGGATATGATGATGTTTATGCAAAGCGTAAAAGCAGAAAAGGTGAAACAGTTTTAAAGAAGTTTACATCACATACTTTCTATAGAGTTTTAAGAAGTGTTTCAAAAGTACCTATTCAAGAGGACACTGGAGACTTTAGACTTTTAAGTAGAAGAGCAGTTGAAGCATTAAAAGCATTTCCAGAAAGACAAAGATATACTAAAGGTATGTTTAGTTTAATAGGTTTTAAAAAGAAGGCAATAGAGTTTGATAGGGATCCTAGAGTAGCAGGAACGACAAAATGGAATTATTTCAAGTTATTTGATTTAGCTATTGAGGGAATAACATCATTTACAGTAGCCCCATTAAGAATTGCAACTATATTAGGAACAATAAGTGCTATTGGTGCATTGATATATATGGTATTTATTTTCTTTAAAACAATTATTAATGGAGTAGATGTTCCCGGATATGCAAGTTTAATTTGTATAATGTTATTATTAGGGGGAATTCAATTAATATCATTAGGGATAATAGGGGAATATTTAGGAAGAATATTTATAGAGGTTAAAAATAGACCTTTATACTTTGTAGATGAATATAGTGAAAGTAAGTATGAAGAATAAAAATCTTTCATTATATAATGAATATTTTATAAAAATTTAAAAATCAATAGTTTTATTTTAGTAAGGTAGAGTGATTTTAAATGAATAGAGGGAAGTTAAAAAGCGATGTTTTAGAGTTAAAGAGTGACATATTAGAATTTATGAAGTATTGCAAAGAAAATACATTAAGCATAATTTTAATAATACTATTTACACTTATGACATATGGAATGAAAATATTTAACTACAGTATATCAATAGATACAGAAAAATTAATAAATGAATATGATTGGCAATTAGATACATGGGCGACATTTGGAAGATTTGGTTTGGTATTTACTAAAAAGTTATTTGGACTTAAGCCCTTTAATGCATATATATCGTGCTTTATGATGGTTGTTGCTATAGTTATATTTGGAATAACATGGAGTTATGTAATGAGTTATTTTTCTTTTGAGAAAAATAAGAAATCATTAATAAACTGTGTTTTCCCAATAATATTTATTACAGCACCGTTATTTACAGAACAGTTTAATTTCATATTACAAAGTTTTGAAGTAGCATTTGCTATAATATTATGCTCAATAGCAGTATTTTTTATTTCAAAGTGGACTATAAAAAGTAATAATAATTTATATCTTATTATTTCAATAATATGCATGGTATGGGGATTTGGAACATATCAAGCAATAGTTGCTTTATATATATCTGGAGCATTAGCTTGTTACATATTAATTTATATTGCTAATAAAAAAGGAAATGTAGAAATAGACAAAAATTATTTTAAAATTTCAGTAATAAAATATTTAGTTACATTTATTATAGGTTACGTTGGATATTATATAGTTGATAAAATCGTTGCAGCTTTATATGGAGCATCAAAATATGTAGATGGAATGATTAAATGGGGAACAGAACCAGCTATAGAATCTATAAAAAATATTTTAAGATATGTAAGATATGGATTGTTTGGAGATGGACTGTTTTATAGTAAAGTATTTTTAGTATGCGTTTTAGTTTTAGGGGGATATGCTATAGTGAATATTTTCTCTAAGGGAAAAGATAAATTTTTATTCCTATGTGCAACAGGAGTATTTATTATATCACCATTTTTACTTTCAATATATATAGGAAATGGATTAATTCCTAGAATGCAGTTTAATTATCAATTTGTAATTGCAACTGTATTATACCTTATAATATGGATGTTAAAAGATAAAAAAGCTAAAGGAATAATCATGATTGTTGCTTTATGTATAGCTATGAATCAAAGCTATACGGTTGTAAGATTATTTACTAGTGAGCAATTAAAGTATGAGGATGATGTTAAATTAGCTCAAGAGATTTCAGAAAAAATTGAAAGCTTAGGTTTAGGGGAATACCCAGAATATCCAGTAGTACTAGTTGGAAGACATACTAGTTATATACCGGATAAAGTAGTGGGCGAGTTTATTGGTGTGTCTTGGTTTGAATTTGGTGGAAATAGTTCAAGAGCTATAGGCTTTATGAAGGCATTGGGATATAATTACATTGAAGCAACACAAGAGCAAATAAGCGAAGGCTATGAAATAGCAGAAAGTATGGAAGCTTGGCCTAGTACAAATAGTGTACAATTTAAAAATGGATTAATAATAGTTAAGCTTTCTTAAGCTTTTATAAAAAATATAATATAAAATAATTAATATTCAATTGTTTTATAATAAAAATATAGAAAGTGTAGAGTTATATGGAAAAGTTAGTTTCGGTAACAATAGTTAATTGGAATGGGGAAAAATATTTATACAAATGTATAGACTCATTATTAAATCAAAATTATAAAAATATAGAGATTATAATTATAGATAATGATTCTACTGATAGTTCTGTGAAAATTATTGAAGATAACTTTAAAGAGAAAGTTGTATTATTTAAAAATAAAAATACTGGTTATGCAGGAGGAGCTAATAAAGGTATAGAACTATCAAATGGTGAGTACGTAATAATAGCAAATCCAGATATTGTGTTTGGAGAAAATTATATTGAAAAGTGTATTAATAAATTTTCAGAAGATGAAGCAATAGGAGCAGTAACAGGAAAGCTTTTAAAGTATGATTTTGATACAGATGAAAAATTAAATGTTATAGATTCTGCTGGGATATCCTTTAATCACTATAGACAAGGTATAGATATCGGACAAAATGAAGTTGATGAAGGTAAGTATGAGGAAGATAAAAGAGTATTTGGAGTTTGTGGAGCAGCTGCAGTTTTTAAGAAAGATGCTTTAGAGAAGATTAAAGTAAGTGGAGAATATTTTGATAATGACTTCTTTGCTTATAAAGAGGATATAGATATTTGTTGGAGATTAAACCTTTATGGATTTAAATGCTATTATGTTCATGATGCAATTTCTTATCATGGAAGAGGGATGAATAGCAGTAAGGGTATAATAAATACTATAAAAAATAGAAGAAGCCAATCAGAGTTTTTAAAGGGAATATCATTTAGAAATCAGTATTTAATGATTATAAAAAATGAAACAAATTATGCCTTTGAAAAAGATAAGAGTAAAATATATATTGGAGTAATGAAATATCTTGTGTTCTTTATGTTATTTGATAGAAAATGTTTAAAGTATGTTAAAGAAGTAAAAAGTAAAAGGTCTTTAATGGAAGCAAAGAGAAATCAAATATTAAAAAATATAAAGATATCTGATGAGGAAATATATAAATTGTTTGATTTATAATCATGGAGGGATAATATTGAACAGTGTTGCAGCAATTATTATTACATATAATGTAGAAAATGATTTTAGATTGCGTATTAATAAGCTTAAAGGAAAAGTTGATGAAATAATAGTAGTGGATAATGGATCTACTAATGAAACAATTAATATGTTAAAAGCTTTAGAAGATGAAATAACAGTTATATATTTAAATGAAAATAAAGGAATTGCATCAGCTTTAAATAAGGGGATAGATTATTCTATTAAAAAGGGATACCAATGGGTATTAACTTTAGATCATGATAGTATAGTAACTGAAAATATGATTAATAATATGTTAAATTGTTATAAAGGACTTAATAGCAATTTAAAAGAAGAAGTGGCAATGCTTGTGCCAATACATGTTGAAGAAAAAGAGTATAATAATAGTAGTAATATTAATGAAGGAATAAATTTAAATTCATACAATGAGGTATTAACAGAAATTACTTCAGGTGCATTAACTAAAGCTAAAGTATATAAAGATGTTGCCATGTATGATGAAAAATTATTTATTGATTTAGTAGACCATGATTTTTGCTTAAATTTAAATAAAAAAGGATATAAAATACTACAAGTTAACTCTGCTGTTTTAGTGCATAATTTAGGAGAGAGTGAAAAGAAAAAAGTATTAGGTGTTACTATGATACCAACTAACCATAGTGCATTAAGAAGATATTATATGAGTAGAAACAGACATTATATCTGGGATAAATATAAGGAAGATTTTCCTAAGTGGGTACTAACTGATAAAAGAAGATTTATTACAGAAAATTTAAAAATAATTTTATTTGAAGATAATAAAATAGAAAAATTTAAATATATTAAAATGGGGATAAGAGATTACAAAAATAATATATTTGGAAAATTTGAGAAATAATAAATATAATATAGAGTGGAGAAATGATAATGAGTGGTAAGAATGATACTATAAGAAGTATTTTTAATGTAGTTACTATTTTAATTTTTATTGAATTTGTATTGGGGGGATTAGGACACGTATTTGGGCTTCCTATTAGAAAGGGGTTATTTGTTGTTGGAATACTTTTTTCAATATATATGATTTTTAGAGAAAAAATTAAAATTGAAAAAGTTTTTTTGATACCAATTATTGTTGTATGTATATATTTAGCATATGGAAGTATTATAGGTTTAATTAATAGAAATAGCTTAGGTGATATATTCTCAGATGTTAATTCATTTTTAGGGATAATATATATATTACTTTTAATAGTCTATGTCAAAGGTAGAAATGAAAATATTGATAAAATAATAAATGTGTTTGTAAATTGTGCAGTTATAGTTGCTATCATGACTATTACATTATTCTTTGTAAGTAGAATTTACTTACCTAACAATTTAGAAATAATAGTTACTTATAATAATTTAAATAGTAAATTACAGTATGGATTTATTAGTGGATTAGTAATGTCTAATAATTATGCTAGAGTGTATTTATATAATGGTATTTTCATGCAACTTGCAGCAGCGATTATGTTTATTAAATTATTTAATAAAGATAAGAACGTTTTTGGGATTCTTAAGTTAGCAATACTTTTAGTTGGGATATATGTATCAAATACAAGAGGGTTTTGGCTTGGAACAATAGGGGCAGTAGTTATATCAATGATATATTATTTATGGAGATTTAAAAAGTTTAATTTAACATTAAGAAATATAGTAATTGCTTTAATTCCATTGATTCTAGTCTCAGTTATAATTCCAAAAACTATTGTAGCAGTATCACCAGAACAAAATTTACCTAATTCATCAGGTTCAATAAAAGATAGAATAGAATCTATTAGTGATTTTGAAAATGATGAATCTAATAAGGTAAGAGCAATTCAATTAAAATTTTTAGTAAATAGAATTAAAGAAAAGCCTATTTTAGGTTGGGGATTTGGAGCCCATATTGAAGAATATCCTCAATATATGATTGATAATAATTTACAACCAGTTAGCAGCACTAGTTTTGAATTATATTATATAGAGTTATTATTTAAAACTGGAATAATAGGAATTTTAATTTTCTTTGGATATTTAGTATTTAATTTTGTTAAATTAATTGTTCTTTTATTTAAGAAAAATTTAAGAATGAGAGATGAACAAGTTTTAGTTGGCTGGACTATAGGAACAATGTCTATTTTAGCATCATCTATTACTAATCCATATATAGCTGGATTATCAGTATTTTTTGTTTTAGTTATGGAAGTTTATTTAATTCAATTATATGATTTAAAATATTAAAATTTATTTAAGGTGCACTGATAATGCGCCTTTTATATTGACATTAATATTATTAAATAGTAAGATTTACTTTATGTATTACTATAATTAGAAATAAATCTAAATTTAAGATATTGTGTTAATAAGGTAAAAAAACGTGTAAAAAAATCAATTAAATGTAAAAAATATATGAATTTTTAGTCAATTGTTAAAATTTGAAGTATAATATAGTTTAGATAATTTTCATTAATAATTAAAATTATAGTAATTAGTGTGAAATTTGATAATAATACTTATGAGGGAATATTAATAGGAGATTCATATGGAGTGTGATAATATGACTGATTTTAGAGCTAATGATATAGGTGAAGTGACAAGGGGAACAACATTTTATCTAATAGTAAAAAGAACTATAGATATTTTAGGAGCATTAATTGGATTAGTATTATTAAGTCCTATTTTTCTTATTGTTGCTATAGCTATAAAATTAGACTCAAAGGGACCAATAATATTTGGGCATACTAGAAAGGGGTTACATGGAAAAGATATAAAAGTATATAAATTTAGAACTATGTATGAAAATTCTCAGGAAATATTTAATAATTTTACAAAAGAGCAAAAAGAAGAGTTTTATAAAAATTTTAAATTAGAAAATGATCCAAGGGTAACTAAAATTGGAGATTTTTTAAGAAGAACTAGTATTGATGAATTGCCACAATTAATTAATATTTTAAATGGAAGTATGAGTATAGTTGGTCCAAGACCTATAGTTCAGAAAGAAATAGACTTATATGGGGATTATGCGAATAAGCTATTTTCAGTAGTTCCAGGACTTACTGGATATTGGCAAGCTAATGGAAGAAGCGATACTACATATGAAGAAAGAATTAAAATGGATATGTATTATATAGATAATAGAGGATTTTGGTTAGACTTTAAGATAATTATTAAAACCTTTGGATCTGTTTTAAAGGGTGAAGGGGCTGTTTAACTTAGTTAAAGATGGAGGAAAAGTAATATGAAAATATCCATAATATGTCCTATTTATAATGCAGAAAATTATATTGAAGATTTATATTTTAATATAAATAGACAGAAGGATGTTTATATAGAAGAAATAAATTTTATTTTAACTGAATCAAAAGATAATACTGAAGATAAATTAAAAAAAATAGGATGTACATATGAGAAAATAAATAAGGAAAAATTTTCACATAGTTTAGTTAGAGAAAAGGCTGCATTTAATGCTAAGGGTGATATAATTGTTTTTATAACTCAAGATATAAAAATTGAAGATGAATATTGGTTATATTATTTAACTAAGGATATAAAAGAAAAAAGATGTGAGGCTGCATTTAGTAGGCAAATAGGGTATAAAGAGCATAAAGTTGAAAGGTATACAAGAGAAATTAATTATCCAGATAAAACAAGAATAGTTAGTAAAGATGATATTGAAAAGTTAGGACTTATGACATTTTTCTTTTCAGATGCCTCAAGTGCAATTTTAAAAGACGTTTTTATTAAGCTAAATGGATATGATAATAAAAATTTACCTACAAATGAAGATATGTATTTTGCATATAAGCTTATTATGAATGGTTATAGAATTGAATATGCATCAAAGTCAAAAATAATTCATTCACATGATTTATCTTTTAATGAAACAGTAAAAAGATATAGTGATATAGGAAAGTTTTTTGACCAAAATAAGTATTTTAATGAATATAGTGCAAATGAAAGAGGCCTTAAGGTACTTAAATATATAATAAAAAGAAGCATAGAAGATAAAAAACCATTAATTATTATGGATGCTATTATTAATTTTGGGGCAAGATTTATAGGAGTAAAATTTGTTAAAAATAGGAAATGAGGTGTTTGATATGAAGGGAATAATTTTAGCTGGTGGCTCTGGAACAAGACTTTATCCAGTAACAAAGGCGATGTCAAAGCAAATGGTGCCAATATATGATAAGCCAATGATTTATTATCCAATGTCAGTTTTAATGTTAGCAGGAATAAGAGATATACTTATAATATCTACACCAAGAGATATTGTTAACTTTAAAGAATTATTTAAGGATGGATCAGAATTTGGATTAAATATTGAATATGCAATTCAAGAACAACCAAATGGATTAGCAGAAGCATTTATAATTGGTGAAAAATTCATTGGTGATGATAATGTGGCTATGATATTAGGAGATAATATATTCTACGGACATAACTTTAGTTCACATTTAAAAGAAGCTGCAGAATTAAAGAAAGGTGCAATGGTATTTGGATATTATGTTCAAGATCCAAGAGCTTTTGGAGTAGTTGGATTTGATAAAAATGGAAAAGTAACATCTTTAGAAGAAAAACCTGAAAAACCAAAATCAAGATATGCAGTACCAGGATTATATTTTTATGATAATTCAGTAGTAGAAAAAGCAAAAGCATTAAAGCCATCACCAAGAGGAGAACTTGAAATAACAGATTTAAATAAGGCTTACATGGATGAAGGAACCTTAAAAGTTGATTTATTAGGTAGGGGAATGGCATGGCTTGATACAGGTACACATGTATCAATGCTTAAAGCATCAAACTTTGTTGAGGCAGTACAAACTACTCAAGGAACATTTATAGCTTGTTTAGAGGAAATTGCATATAGACAAGGATGGATTTCTAAAGAAAAGGTTATAGAGTTAGCACAACCTTTAATGAAAACAGAGTATGGAAAATATTTAATAGATATAATTGAGGAGTAGAGAGAAATGGTTGAAGTAGGAAATTTTAAATTTATAGAAACTAAAATACCTGATTTATATATAGTTGAACCAAAGGTATTTGGAGATGCTAGAGGATATTTTATGGAAAGTTATAATAAACAACATTTTGATGAAGCTGGATTAACTATGACTTTCGTACAAGATAATGAATCAAGGTCTAAAAAAGGTGTTTTAAGAGGATTACACTTTCAAACACAACATACACAAGGTAAGCTTGTAAGATGTACTGAAGGTGAAGTTTGGGATGTTGCTGTAGATTTAAGAAAAGGATCACCAACATACGGACAATGGGAAGGTGTATACTTAAGTGCAGAAAATAAGAGACAATTTTATGTGCCAGAAGGGTTTGCACATGGATTTGTAGTATTATCTGAAACTGCAACATTTAACTATAAATGTACAGATTTCTATTCACCAGAACATGATGGCGGAGTTTTATGGAATGATGAAGATATTGCTATAGAGTGGCCATTAGATGGAATTGAAGAGGTATTATTATCAGAAAAAGATAAAAAACAAAAGAAATTTAAAGAATTAGACCTACCATTTGTTTATAAATAATAATTAAAATCTTTTATTTTTTAATTATAAAAATTAAGTGTTAGGGTTTACTAGCAAAAATTTGAAATTAACATAAGGGAGGTCTTCATATGAAAATTTTAATAACTGGTTCAAATGGACAATTAGGAAATGAACTTCAAAAAATAGTAGCTACAGGAACTGCAGAAATAGGAAGTGTTTCAGAAGAAATCAAAAATAGTGAAGTTTTTGCTATGGATGTAGATACATTAGATATAACAAACTTAGAGCAAGTAAAGAGAGTTTTAAATGAAATAAAGCCAACTGTAGTAATTAACTGTGCAGCTGCAACTAATGTTGATGGTTGTGAAGCAAATCAAGATTTAGCTTTTAAGATAAATTCATTAGGACCTAGAAATTTAGCAATGGTTTGTGAAGAAATAGGAGCAAAAATAGTTCAAGTTTCAACTGATTATGTATTTAGTGGGGTTGGAGAAACCCCATTAAAGGAATCAGATTTAGTAGCACCAGTAAGTGTTTATGGAAAAACTAAGCTTTTAGGTGAGGAGTTTGTAAGAGATTTTTCATCAAAATACTATATAGTTAGAACATCATGGCTTTATGGATATGTAGGACATAACTTTGTTTACACAATGATGAAGCTTGGAAAAGATAGAGATTCTTTAAGTGTTGTAAATGATCAACTTGGAAATCCAACTCATGCTAATGATTTAGCATATCACATATTAAAACTTATAGAAACAGAAGAATATGGTGTATATCATTGTACAGGTAAAGGAGAATGTAGTTGGTATGATTTTGCTTCTGAAATAATGAAGCTTTCAGGAAGAAATTGTACAGTAAATCCATGTACTTCTTCAGAATATAAGGCTATGTATCCTAATTCTGCTGATAGACCTGCTTATTCATCACTTGATAATATGATGCTTAGATGTACTGTTGGTGATGAAATGAGAGATTGGAAAGATGCAATAAAAACTTTTATGGACAATGTTGAAAAATAATTAGAGTTTAAGGAGAATTTAATTATGAAAACTTATTTAGTAACTGGTGGAGCTGGATTTATAGGCTCAAACTTCGTATTATATATGTTAAAAAAATATGAGGATATAAGAATAATAAATTTAGATAAGTTAACTTATGCAGGAAACTTAGAAAATTTAAAATCAATTCAAGATGATCCAAGACATATATTTGTACATGGAGACATTTGTGATAATGAATTAGTTAAGTCTTTATTTGAAAAATATGAAATAGATTATGTTGCTCACTTTGCAGCAGAATCTCATGTTGATAGAAGTATAAGAGAACCAGAAGTATTTGCTAAGACAAATGTTATGGGAACAGTAAACTTATTAAACTGTGCTAAGGATGCATGGGAAAATGAAGATGGAACATGGAAAGAAGGAGTTAAGTTCTTACATGTTTCAACAGATGAAGTTTATGGTTCATTAGGTGATACAGGATACTTTATGGAAACAACTCCACTTGATCCTCATAGCCCATATTCATCAAGTAAAGCTGGATCAGATTTAATGGTTAAGGCTTATCATGATACTTATAAAATGCCAATGAACATAACAAGATGTTCAAATAACTATGGGCCATTCCAATTTCCAGAAAAGTTAATACCATTATTAATTAATAATTGTTTAGCTCACAAAGATTTACCAGTTTACGGTGATGGAATGAACATAAGAGACTGGTTATTTGTTGAAGATCATGCTAAGGCTATTGATATGGTTATAAACAATGGTAGAATTGGTGAAGTTTATAATGTTGGTGGACATAATGAAAGAACTAATATAACAATAGTTAAGACAGTAATAGCTTACTTAAATGAAAATGTTGATAAAGCAGTTACTGAAAACTTAATTAAATATGTTGAAGATAGAAAGGGTCATGATAGAAGATATGGAATTGACCCAACTAAGATTAAGGAAGAATTAGGATGGTATCCTGAAACTACATTTGAAGTTGGAATTAAGAAAACTATTCAATGGTATTTAGATAACCAAGAATGGATGAAGAATGTTACCTCAGGAGCATATCAAAATTACTATAACGAAATGTATAAATAAAAAATAAAAAGCTGTAAAATAAATTACAGCTTTTTATTTTTTATCTCATTTATTGAGTAAAGTAAAATAATTATAAATAATGGTAACCACATAAGGGTAATTCTATGAATTATAAATAAATCTTTAGCTAACACTATTAATCCTGTTAATATTGTAAAGTATGCAGTAAATTTAAATAAATAAATCAGTTTACTATCCTTAATTTTTATTATGAAGTATATGAAGGCTAAACAACAAATTAAAGTTAAAATAGTTCCTACAATATTTCCTATTGAATATAAAATTAAATATATTAATCCAGAACCTAAAAAATTTAAATAAGGAGGATTATATATAATATGAAGAGTTAATTGATAAAATAATTTAAATAGCATAGATATCCCAGTACCAAATTGCATCTTAAAAATTTCTTGTAAGTAAGTTATTTGGAAAAATGAAAAAAAGGTATTTGAATGATTTAATTGAAAATTAAAATTAACAAAGAAATAAATTGTTCCAATTATAGCCATAAAATATATTAAATCATTAAATTTAAATATAGATTTTGAATTTTTAAAAGTAAATAATAATGTTGCAATAATAACTAATATTAAATAGGATCTAAATTCTAATAATAGTAGTGAAATTAATAATATAAGAATTATAGATTTATAATTAATTTTTCTTGAAAATATATAATAAAAAATTATAACTATCATTCCGATTATAATATTATCACGCATTAATAGTGAGTTACATAATATATATCCAGGTAATAAGCTAAATAAGCTTAAACTAATTAAAGAAAGCTTTTCGCTTAAATAAATTTTAGACAATTTATAAAAATATATTGAAGTAGGAATATATACTATCAATTTTATTAATATTAAATCTAATGTAGAATTTATTCTAATGGATTTTAAAATAGTTAATAAAATTACAAAAATATTATAATTTCCATAACTAGCATGACCAGAAAAATCAACAAATTCGTATATAGGTAATTCTTTGTTAATCCATTGAGTTATTTCACCACTTCTTAAATGATTTAGCAATATATCAGAATCTACATAATATTTATATTCATCACAAAAGTGGCTATTTAAAACATCACCAAATAAAATTCCGTGTTCGAATCCATTTGATAAATTATTATAATAAATAAGTATAGTAGTAATTATATAAATTATTAAAAAAATACTTGATAAATAAAAAAAGTTTTTTGAATATGAATTTTTTTTATATAAATAGTAATTTAGTAATAATATAAAGATAATTACTAATGGGGTAAAAACACTCATATTAATCTCCTTTAGTATAATTAATTAATATTAGTATATATTATTAAACAAAATATAACAATATTTCATATAACCTTAATATATAGTTTTAAGTTATTAAATCTCATCATTTTTAATTGTAAATAAAAAAATATATATAATGATATTATTGACAAATTTATAATTTATTAAAAGTAAGTTTTAATTAATAACTTATATATTTTAATATTAAAACTTAATATTAGGCTATTTAACCTATAGGCTTACATAATTATAAAATTTATGATATTATTTATTTGACATAATATTTTATAATGTGGGAGGAAGATAATGTTTAAAACTAAATATGTATCAAGGGTATTATGTGTATTATTTATAGTAAATTTATTCATTGCGGATTTAAAACCTTTAGCTACATCGTATTCTAGTAGTTCCATTGGTAACATAGATATTATTTCTAATGTAGATGTATCAGTTGAATCAGTTGAAGCATGGGCAAAAAGTAAAAATGCAACTGAAACATTTATTAGTTTAGCATCTATATATAAGAAATATGGACAAGCTAGAGGTGGGGTTAATTGGGTATTAGCGTATGTACAAGCTGCAAAAGAGACAGGCTATGGAAGATTTGGAGGAGTTTTAGATGAATCATTTCATAATCCATGTGGATTAAAAGTTCCTTCAGGTGGTGATGATTATGACCAAAATGCACATAAAAGATTTGATAATTGGGAGCAAGGAATTATTGCACATTTAGACCACTTAGCATTATATGCAGGTGCTAAAGGATATCCTAAAACGGTATATGTTGAAAGTTGGAAAGCAGAAAGCTTATCAATAAATGAAACATATGATCCTAGACACATTGGATGGTTTGGGACAACTAGTGGGATATTAGGGAAAGCTACTAATGCTATAGATTTAGGAAATAAATGGGCACCATCATCATCATATGGTGTAGATTTATTTAGAATGTATTGTGATGCAGTTAAAGCTGATTATTTAGAAGGAAAAAGTAATCTAGAGTCACCAATTAATGGATTTGTAACTAATGATGGAAAATTAAATATAAAAGGTTGGGCATTGCATGCATTTGGTGTAAAAGAAGTTAGAGTTTTAATAGATAATACTCAAATTGATACTATAAGTGTTAATGAAAGTAGAGCAGATGTAAACTCTACATATCCAGGTTATTATAATGGAACTAATTCAGGATTTAATAAAATTATTGATATAAGCAGTTTAGGTTATGGAAATAAAGTATTAGAAATAAGAATAGTAGCTAATGATAATAGTACTCAAGTTTACAGAAGAAATATTGTATTTACAAATACTTTAGAATCAAGAAGTTATTTAGATGCTCCAAATGATAATGAAGTAGTAAAATCAAAAACATTAAATGTTAGAGGATGGGCATTAGCAGGAAGTGGAGTAAAAGAAGTAAGAGTATATGTGGATGGAAAGGACTTAGGAACAGTTGCTTATGGAGCAAAGAGAGCAGATGTAAATAAGGCATATCCAGGATATTCAAGTGGAGATAATGCAGGATTCGAAGGAAATGTTAATATTTCAGGAATAAGTGAAGGAAATAGAAAGTTAACAGTAAAGATAACAGCGAATGATGGAAGTGTTCAAAATATTGAAAAAACAATAAAAATAGAAAAAGCACAATCAAGAAGTTATTTAGATGCTCCAAATGATAATGAAGTAGTAAAATCAAAAACATTAAATGTTAGAGGATGGGCATTAGCAGGAAGTGGAGTAAAAGAAGTAAGAGTATATGTGGATGGAAAGGACTTAGGAACAGTTGCTTATGGAGCAAAGAGAGCAGATGTAAATAAGGCATATCCAGGATATTCAAGTGGAGATAATGCAGGATTCGAAGGAAATGTTAATATTTCAGGAATAAGTGAAGGAAATAGAAAGTTAACAGTAAAGATAACAGCGAATGATGGAAGTGTTCAAAATATTGAAAAAACAATAAAAATAGAAAAAGCACAATCAAGAAGTTATTTAGATGCTCCAAATGATAATGAAGTAGTAAAATCAAAAACATTAAATGTTAGAGGATGGGCATTAGCAGGAAGTGGAGTAAAAGAAGTAAGAGTATATGTGGATGGAAAGGACTTAGGAACAGTTGCTTATGGAGCAAAGAGAGCAGATGTAAATAAGGCATATCCAGGATATTCAAGTGGAGATAATGCAGGATTCGAAGGAAATGTTAATATTTCAGGAATAAGTGAAGGAAATAGAAAGTTAACAGTAAAGATAACAGCGAATGATGGAAGTGTTCAAAATATTGAAAAAACAATAAAAATAGAAAAAGCACAATCAAGAAGTTATTTAGATGCTCCAAATGATAATGAAGTAGTAAAATCAAAAACATTAAATGTTAGAGGATGGGCATTAGCAGGAAGTGGAGTAAAAGAAGTAAGAGTATATGTGGATGGAAAGGACTTAGGAACAGTTGCTTATGGAGCAAAGAGAGCAGATGTAAATAAGGCATATCCAGGATATTCAAGTGGAGATAATGCAGGATTCGAAGGAAATGTTAATATTTCAGGAATAAGTGAAGGAAATAGAAAGTTAACAGTAAAGATAACAGCGAATGATGGAAGTGTTCAAAATATTGAAAAAACAATAAAAATAGAAAAAGCACAATCAAGAAGTTATTTAGATGCTCCAAATGATAATGAAGTAGTAAAATCAAAAACATTAAATGTTAGAGGATGGGCATTAGCAGGAAGTGGAGTAAAAGAAGTAAGAGTATATGTGGATGGAAAGGACTTAGGAACAGTTGCTTATGGAGCAAAGAGAGCAGATGTAAATAAGGCATATCCAGGATATTCAAGTGGAGATAATGCAGGATTCGAAGGAAATGTTAATATTTCAGGAATAAGTGAAGGAAATAGAAAGTTAACAGTAAAGATAACAGCGAATGATGGAAGTGTTCAAAATATTGAAAAAACAATAAAAATAGAAAAAGCACAATCAAGAAGTTATTTAGATGCTCCAAATGATAATGAAGTAGTAAAATCAAAAACATTAAATGTTAGAGGATGGGCATTAGCAGGAAGTGGAGTAAAAGAAGTAAGAGTATATGTGGATGGAAAGGACTTAGGAACAGTTGCTTATGGAGCAAAGAGAGCAGATGTAAATAAGGCATATCCAGGATATTCAAGTGGAGATAATGCAGGATTCGAAGGAAATGTTAATATTTCAGGAATAAGTGAAGGAAATAGAAAGTTAACAGTAAAGATAACAGCGAATGATGGAAGTGTTCAAAATATTGAAAGAAATTTTAATATTCAAAATGATTTTAATTATAAAAAAGCTAAGTTAGTTATAGTAGATCCAGGTCATGAAAATGATGGTGGTGATCCTGGAACATCAGCTACTCATAATGGAATTAGATATATAGAATCAAATTTAAATTTACAAATTGCGGTAAAATTAAAAGCTGAATTAGAATCTAGAGGTATGGAAGTTTATATGACTAGATATGAAGGAAGTGGACTAATATCTCAAGATTCTACAGAAAGTTTAAAAAAAAGAGTTGCTTTAGCAAATGAAAAAAATGCAGATTTTTTTGTATCTATACATCATAATTCATTTACTAATACATCAGCAAATGGATTTGAAGTGTATTATAGTACAGGAACACCTGCAAATCTTACATCTATAGCAAGAAGTGCTATTACTGAAGATGGTAGAGATTTAACTTTAGAAAGATCATTATATAGTACTAGAAGTGTTACAGAAAAGGTTAAGGTAAGTAAGGCAGTTGCAACTGAAATTGCAAATGAAGCTTCAAGGAAGTTAAATATGTATAACAGAGGCGCTAAAGATAGTAATTTTTATGTTTGTAAAAATACAAATATGCCATCTATATTAGTGGAGAATGGATTTTTAACAAATCCAACAGAGGCTGTTAAAGCAAGTAGTAGTTCACATCAACAAAAATTAGCACAAATAATTGCAGATAAAGTAAATAATGCATTAAAGTAAATATTAAAAGAGTATTTCTAGGTTAAGTTTAGAAATACTCTTTTTTATTAAATTATTTATTTTCTTTTATAAAACATCCAATACCTAAAGCAATTACAGTAGGTAAAACCCATCCAAAGCCAATATTAGCTAATGGCATGAAGTTTAATGAAGAACCAAATAATTGGAATAACACACCAAATATTAATGATGCATAAACTGCAAATCTAACTGCAATTACATTAGTTAAGAATTTATTAAACATAGTAACTGCAATTAGAGTAATAGCTACAGGATATAATACATTTAATATTGGAACAGATAACTTAACAATTTTATCAACACCTTGGCAAGCAATTATATAACTCATTAAAGAAATTGCAATTGCATTAAACTTATAAGATAATTTACCATTAGTTACTTTTTCAAAGAAGGTAGAACCAGTTGTTAATAATCCTATAGAAGTTGTTAAACATGCTAATCCAATAGCAATACCTATTAATAATATACCTGATGTTCCTAAAATTTTCTTAGAAATAAATACTAATAATGCAGTATTTGAAATATTAGAATCAACTAAATTTACTGTATGTGCACCAATGAAAGTTAATCCACCATATACAAAAGCTAATCCAATAATAGCAATAAAACTTGAGTTTAATAATACAGAATTGATTTCTTTTCCTTTATAACCCTTAGAAACAATAGAAGATGTAATAACACTTGAAAATAATAAACCTGCTAATGCATCCATTGTTTGATATCCTTCAAGTAATGAATAAGAAATTACATTAGTTGCTCCTGTAGAGGCAATATCTCCAATAGGATTTATAACACCTTTAACGATTATAATAATTAATATAATTATTAAAGCTGGTGTAAGAAATTTACCTATTGTATCAATAATAGATGAACGTCTTAATACAAAGAATAAGTTAATTAAAAAGTAAATTGCCATCATAATAACTGGTGACCAGTTTGGGAAAAATGGTAATATTGAAATTTCAAAGGTAGTTGCAGCAGTTCTTGGAATTGCTAATAGCGGACCTATTGCAAAGAATAAAACTGTTGTAAGAATTAATGTAAATTTAGGACTTATTTTATTTGTTATACTTTCAAATGTACCATTTCCTTTTGAGCAAGCAAGAATTGCAAGTAATGGTAATCCAACACCTGTTAAAACAAATCCAATTATCCCTAATAAATATTTATCGCCTAATGTATGTCCTAATGAAGGTGGGAAAATTAAGTTACCAGCACCAAAAAACATAGAAAATAAGGCGAATCCTACTATTATAGAATCTTTTCTTTTGTTTTTCATACGTATTCCTCTTTCTGTTTTTATAATTTAATCTTAAATTTAAATGTTAAATTATAAATTATAATTTATAAATTCAACATTCATAATTTATATAATAACATTTATATAGTTAATTTTCAATTTTATATTTTACATAAAAATTTAAAAATGAGAATATTGTAAATTTAAAGAATATTTATTAATCTTTTTTTAAGTAATTCATTGTGATATTATATAATTATGTATACTAAAATTTTACTTAAATAAGAGAGGGAAAGAAATGAAAGTAAGAAAGGCAATAATACCAGCAGCTGGACTTGGTACAAGATTTTTACCAGCAACAAAGGCTCAGCCAAAGGAAATGCTTCCAATAGTGGATAAGCCAACAATTCAATATATAATTGAGGAAGCAGTGGCATCAGGGATTGAAGAAATATTAATAATAACAGGAAGAAATAAAAAATCTATAGAAGACCATTTTGATAAATCTGTTGAATTAGAAATGGAACTTGAAAAAGCAGGAAAGCAAGAAATGCTTGATATGGTTAGAAGAATTTCAGATATGGTTGATATTCATTATATAAGACAAAAAGAACCTAGAGGATTGGGGCATGCAATTCATTGTGCAAAATCATTTGTTGGGAATGAACCATTTGCAGTAATGTTAGGTGATGATGTTGTTGATAGTGAAGTTCCTTGCTTAAAGCAATTAATTGATTGCTTTAATGAATATAAAACTACTATATTAGGTGTTCAAACAGTAGATCCAAAGAATGTAGATAAGTATGGTATTGTTGATGGACTTCATATAGAGGATAGAGTTTATAAAGTTAAAAGGTTAGTTGAAAAGCCATCTGTTGATGAAGCTCCAAGTAATGTGGCTATATTAGGAAGATACATTATTACTCCTCAAATATTTGAAATATTAGAAAATACTGCACCAGGTAAAGGGAATGAAATTCAATTAACAGATGCATTAGAAACATTAATTAAAAATGAAGCTATGTATGCATATGATTTTGAAGGAAGAAGATATGATGTTGGAGATAAGTTAGGCTTTTTACAAGCAACTGTTGAATTTGCTTTAAAGAGAGAGGAACTTAGAGAACCATTTATTCAATATTTAAATACTAAGCCTTGGGAAAATGAAACAAAATAAAAAATAGGGGATGTGGCATTAAGAATAAATACTACAATATATCGTGTTAATTTTTATTTTTTAAAACAATATATTGTGTATAAAAGTTTTAGTGCGACAGACCCTATTTTGATTTTATATCAAGTTTTAATTTAATAATATATTATGTTAAATATATTATTAAGATCTAGGAATAAGTCCTATTTTCTTTTGCATTTTTCTTAAATTTTTAATTGCAGCATAATTAGCTTTTTCAGCACCAAGTTTATAAATTTCTTCTAATGCCTTTTTATCTTTAAGAAGGATATTTACTTTTTCTTGAATTGGTGCTAATTCATCAATAATTGCATCTGCAACATCTTTCTTTAAATCAGCGTAACCCTTATCTTTATAAAGATAAACAACCTCATCCTTAGTATAACCCTTAATTGAAATAAGTATATCAAGTAGGTTCTTAACCCCTGGTTGTTCATCAGTATAATTAACAACACTAATACTATCAGTTACAGCTCTAGAAATTTTCTTTCTTATAACTTCAGGAGGATCCATAATTAAGATGTAGCTATTAGGATTATCATCAGACTTAGACATTTTCTTAGTAGGATCTTGAAGACTCATAACCTTAGCTCCAACTGGTGGAATATAAGGTTCTGGTATTTTAAACGTTGGACTATATGCATTATTAAATCTTGCACCTAAATCTCTAGCAAGTTCTAAGTGTTGCTTTTGGTCAATTCCAACAGGAACTAAATCTGTATTATATAATAGTATATCAGCTGCCATAAGAACAGGATAAGCAAATAATCCAGCAGGTATAGAATCACCATGCTTTTTAGCTTTATCCTTAAATTGAGTCATTCTTGAAAGTTCACCCATATAAGTATTACATGTTAATAACCAAGAGGCTTCAGAATGTGCTGGAACATGAGATTGAATAAATAACGTATTTTTATCAGGATCAATACCACAAGCAATATAAATTGCTAAAACCTCTAAAGTTCTTTTTCTTAAATCTGCAGGAATTTGTTTAACTGTAATTGCATGTAAATCAACTACACAGAAAAAACAATCATATTCATTTTGAAGCTTAACCCAGTTTTTTAATGCTCCTAAATAATTTCCCAATGTTAAATTTCCAGAAGGTTGTATTCCACTGAAAATAATTTTTTTATTTTCTGCTATATTTTCCAAAATAGCACCTCTTTTCATATATTTAAATATTAATGTACCTATAATGACGAATATATTCTTAAAAGTAAATTTAAAGTCTAAAGGTATCTAATAGTTAATATTATAAAATTATCAAAATTTTATGTCAAATAAAAACAATAGATTTAGAAAATAAAAAGGAGCTACAATAGTAGCCCCGTAATTTAACTTTTAAATATTATCTTCTGTCTCTATTCATTTTTTGAGCTTTTCTAGCTTTTCTACATTCAGGACATCTTACAGGATCGTTTTCAAATCCTTTTTCTTTGTAGAATTCTTGTTCTCCTACAGTAAAGATGAATTCCTTTCCGCAGTCTTTACAAACGATTTTCTTATCTTCCATTTTTATTTACCTCCTTAAAATCCATAGGGTGAATCTTGATAAAACTACTAACTTAACCCGCTATGGAAAAAAGGGGTATTTAATGATATTATCATAGAATTTCCTAATGATTTTTATTACATTATTATTATAGCATAATTTACCAAAAGTGCAACAAATATACTGTATGGGTAAATAAATTTATTTGTTTTTATAACGTATTTGGAAAGAAATAAAAGCTATAAGTGGAACAAATATAAATAATATTAAATTAATATATTGATAATATTTTAGTATTATAAATAATACATAATTATTTCTTGATATAAATGTTGAAAATATAAATATTACTAAAGTATAAATAGTTATAAAACATTTATCATTTTTTATGTATTTTTTATAAATTATATAAACTCCATAAGCTGAAAGTATATATTTTAAAAAGTATCCTACTACTGTTTGATATAGGAAAAAGAAATCTCCAAATTCTAAAATACCACCAATTTGAACTCTCTGGCTTTGAGTAAATTCAGGATAAAATAAATTAGCTGCTCTTATAGGACCAAAGCTTGATAAAATTCCAATTAAAACATAAATAAAAATTATTCCTAATATACTTAAGCAAATTATAGTATGCTTTTTTAGGTTTTTTCCGTTATTTAAATATTTTAAATAAGGAAGTGTAATAACAAAAGCTGATAATGAACCTAAAACAAGTAAAAGCGTAGAAATAAATTCATTTACTATATTTCCAGAAAGTAAAGGCATTATGTATTTAATATCTTTATATTTTTCAGTAATAATAGCTAAAATTGCAGTATTAACTCCAAGTGATGAAATTAATATTATTGAAAAAGTTAATAATGTATGTATTCCTTTTCCTATTAAAAAAATTGATGGCAAAATAAAAAATAATATTATATACCAAGTAGGAGTTTCTAGAAAAAAGCAAGATTTAACTACATTAGCTTCTACAGAAGCAGACTCTAATGAAGATAAAAATAATCCTAATGAAAATAAAAATAAAAATATATTTCCAAAAAATTTAGAAAGACCAAAGGTAAATATTTCATTTATATTGTAAACTTTTTTAGATTGCATAACAGAAATAAGATACATTACAAATGCAAAAAATATTAAATATATAATTAAAGAATAAAGCCAGGTATCTCTGCCCCCTTGTGCAATAAATAAAGAGGGATATGTTTTTAATGATATATATGTAACACCAAATATAAAAATTATAAAGTGTTTTACTGATATTTTATTCATGTTTATTCCTCCAAAATTTTAAATAAGATAAGTCTATTTTATTATTCTCAAAAAAATGAATATTAAACATATGCAGAGGAATAATATGTTTAGGTGATTAAAATGGATAAATTAAGTTATATTAAACAAAGATTTGAAGGAAATTTTGATGTAAAGTATAGGGAAGTAAAAACAATAATAGGAGATGGAACTTTAGTATTTATAGATGATTTATGTAATGGACAATGGATGATGGAATATTTAATATTACCATTAAGGGGATTTGGAGAATTAAAGGATTCATCTATAAAGACACCTAATGATTTATTAGAAAAGGTATTGGATATAAGTGCAGCTGGAATGGCAAAAGATTTAGATGATGCACTAATACATGTTTTATCAGGAGATGCTATATTAATTTTAAATGATTTTAATGAAATTATATTTTGTGAACTTAAGAATTTCCCAAGGCGAGGAATAGGAATACCTGAAACTGAAGCCGTATTAAAGGGACCAAGGGAAGGGTTTAATGAACTTATAGTAGACAATGTTGCATTGATTAGAAGACGTATAAAAAATCCTAACTTGAAATTTGAAGCTGTAGTTATTGGAGAAGAATCTCAAACTGCTGTTGCAATGGCATATATTAAAGGAATTGCACCAGATGATTTAGTAAATAAAATAAAGAATAAACTTAGTAAATTAGATATGAGGTTTGTACTTGATTCAAATTATATCGAGGGTAATTTAAAAGAACAAAATTCATTTTTTGATACTATTGGATATACAGAAAAGCCAGATGAAGTTGCAGCTAAGTTATTTGAAGGGCGTATAGCAATAATTGTAGATGGAACACCTTTTGTAATAACAGCACCTTATTTCTTTTTAGAAAATTTTCAAATGCCAGATGATTATTATATAAACAGATATTATACAAATTTTAATAGAATTTTAAGATGGATTGCGTTTTTTATGGCATCATTTTTACCTGGTATTTATGTAGCGATAATTACATATCATTTTTCAATGATTCCAAGCCTTTTTGTATTTAGGCTGGCAGTATCTAGAGCTGGGGTGCCATTGCCAACGTTTATTGAAGTAATTGTTATGATGTTAGCTTTTCAATTAATAAAAGAAGCAGGCTTAAGGCTTCCACATCCAATTGGTGGAGCAATGAGTATAGTATCAGCACTTATTTTAGGTGATGCAGCTGTAGGTGCAGGAATTGCATCAAGAATAACTATAATTGTAGTTGC
Organism: Clostridium sp. ETTB3; assembly: GCF_053571985.1. Taxonomy (NCBI): domain Bacteria; kingdom Bacillati; phylum Bacillota; class Clostridia; order Eubacteriales; family Clostridiaceae; genus Clostridium; species Clostridium sp. ETTB3. The sequence goes on along the minus strand of NZ_CP199832.1, from coordinate 2,420,286 downwards.
AATAAGTACATTAAGTTATTTTTTAATTCCTAAAATTTATGGTGCAGTTTCTTTTTGGTCAATAGCAATAATGATTTCTTCAGCATTGTTAGGGTTGCCAGGATTTTTATGTGCAGCATTAATATATATAATTCAAATAGTTAAACTTGATTCTGTTGGATATCCATTCTTATTTCCTCTTGGAAGTATAAGTGAGTATAGGTTTAAGGATATATTTTTTAGAGGAAAATTAGATAGAATTTCTAAAAAAATAATAGAGGGAGGTAATAAAAAATATGAAAAATAAGAAAAACTTATTTCTTACAATATGTACAATAATTTTATTACCTTTACTTTTAACAGGATGTTTTAATTATCATGATATTAATAAGGTTACTTTCCCTACAAGTGTAATTTTTGATATTAATGATTTAGGAGAAGCAGTTATTTACTTAGATTGTATAAAACCATATAGAAGTACTAATGATAGTTCTGATAAAGGAAGGCGTATTATTTATAAGGGTGAAGGAAGAACAGCTATGGAAGCTTTAGAGGATATTAATAGAGCTTCTAGTTATAAACTTAATTATAGTCAAACTAGAGCATATATATTTACTGAAAAAGCTGCTAAAAATGGAATAAAGAAGTTTTTAGATTTAATTAATAATAATAGTGAATTTCAAGTTAAGCCAAGTGCTTTTATTTATTATGGTGATGTTGATGATTTATTGAGTACGGTATCTGCTGATGAGGAATATTTAGGTTTATTTTTAAATGATTTAGTTGGAAAAGAAAAATATAATTCAAAAGCAGTAAAATCTAATATTAATTATTATTTAAGCAATGTATTAATGGGAGGAAATACAGCCTTACTAACATCTATTGAATTAAAGGAAAATGCATTAGATAAAAAAATAGAAATAGATGGAGCATCAATTTTTAAAGATAATATATTAATTGAAAAAATAAACATAGAAAACTCTTTAATGTACAACATTTTAATGGGAACAGCTAAAACAGGAATTTTGGAAGCAACAAATCCAAATAGTAAATCTGATTTTATTAGTTTGGAAATAATAGATAGCAATGTAAAAGATAATTTAAGTTATGAAAATGGAGCAATTAAATTAATTAAGGATATTGAGGTTGATGTTTCTATATCTGAAATACAAGGAAGTTTAATAGTGGATTCATCAGCTTTAGATTATATTAGATATAATGAAGAAGAATATATAAATGGATATGTTAAATATATTTTTAATAAATACAAAGAAAAAAAATTAGATATATTTGATGTTGAAAGATTAGCAGAAATGTATTTTTCTAAGGAAGACATAAAAGATCCGCTAAGTATAACAGAATTAGAAGTAAGAACAAAATTAAATATAAAAGGAACTGGAATTACTAGAAATAGTCTTTAAGTAAAGCTTAAAATTATATTATTAAAGAACAAGGAAAAAGATAGCTAGAAAGTTGTTTTCTTTGTTCTTTTTTTTATTACAATAAATATAATATATTATTATAAGTTAATTATTATTTAAATTTTAAATTATTGTTTGGTAAATTACTGATGATAAACTTAACTAAAAATTCAATAATAGTAATTAGTCCCAGACAATTAGTAGATAAAAATAATAGATTAGGGGATATGGGGTACAGTAAAAGAAATATGTGGATTTATGATAAATTAATATCTTTAGATGAAGGAAAGCGGGTTATTAATTATGGAAATGGAATAGTTAGAATAAAGGAAGCATTTAAGGGAAAAAGAAAGGTAAAATTAATTAATTCTGATTTATAGGATTGTTTTAAGGTTATCTTACCAATGAATATTGAATAATAAAATCTTTATAGCTAATAATAATTCATAAGAAGGATAGATATATTAAAATTTTTAGTTAAATATGCATCTTTTATTATAAAAAAGATGTTATAAATAATTTTATAAAAAGGAGTGGTTCCGATGATTCAAGTTTTTTGTGCAAGAAGGGGTTCTGGAAAGACAAAAAGGTTAATTGATTTAGCTAATACTCAAGTAGCAGAAGCTAAAGGCGATTCAGTATATATTGATGATGATTCAAGGCCGATGTTACAGCTATCTAGAGGAATAAGATTTGTAGACACAAATGAGTATTATGTTGGGGATTGCCAAAGTTTTTATGGAATGTTGTGTGGAATAATTTCATCTAATTATGATATTGAAAATATCTATATTGATGGGTTATCTAATATTGTTAAATGTACTATGAAGGATGCAAGTGAATTATTAAAAAAAATAGCTGGATTAACAGAGAGATTTGGTATAAATGTTTATATTAATGTTAATGTTGATGCTGCTGATGAAGTACCAGAATGTATAAAGGAATACGTAGCATAGGTTTGAAAATAATTAAATTTAGATAAATGTAAAAAGCTGCCTAAATAGGTAGCTTTTTTATGTTCTAAGCAATTACTATTTATATATGGTTTAAAAATTTGTTTAATACATATTATAAAATTAAATTAAATATTAAAGTGAAATACAAAGGTAAGTTAATTAAAATTTCTTGATAAAAATTGTTAATAAATATATACTAAATATATGATTTTTTATAGGAGGTAGGAATATGGCTAATGTTTTAGATGAGTTATTAGACCGTGGATACATAAAGCAATTTACTCATGAAGAGGAAACAAGAGAATTGCTAGAACAGGAGAAAATAACTTTTTATATAGGATTTGATCCAACAGCAGATAGTTTACATGTAGGTCATTTTATAGCAATGATGTTTATGGCTCATATGCAAAGGGCAGGACATAGACCAATAGCTTTACTTGGTGGGGGAACTGCAATGGTTGGGGATCCATCAGGAAAAACTGATATGAGATCTATGCTTACAAAAGAGCAAATAGAGCATAATGTTTCTTGTATAAAGAAACAAATGGAAAAGTTTATAGATTTCTCAGATGATAAGGCTATATTAGTAAACAATGCAGATTGGTTACTAAATTTAAATTATGTTGATTTCTTAAGAGAAGTAGGAGTTCATTTTTCTGTAAATAGAATGTTAACTGCAGAATGCTTTAAGCAAAGATTAGAAAAGGGATTATCATTCTTAGAATTTAACTATATGTTAATGCAGGGGTATGATTTTTATGTGTTAAATCAAAAGTACAATTGTAAGATGGAATTAGGTGGAGATGATCAGTGGTCAAATATGATTGCAGGGGTTGAGTTAGTTAGAAGAAAAGCTCAAGGTCAAGCAATGGCAATGACTTGTACATTATTAACTAATAGCCAAGGTCAAAAGATGGGTAAAACAGTAGGTGGAGCTTTATGGTTAGACCCAGAAAAAACATCACCATATGATTTCTATCAATATTGGAGAAATGTAGATGATGCAGATGTTGAAAAATGTTTAGCATTATTAACATTCTTACCTATGGATGAAGTTAGAAGATTAGGTACATTAGAAGGTGCTGAAATAAATAAGGCTAAGACAGTTCTTGCTTATGAAATAACTAAGCTTGTTCATGGAGAAGAAGAAGCTAATAAAGCTAAATCAGCTGCAGAGGCATTATTTGCAGGTGGAGTTGATATGAGTAATGTTCCTACAGTTACTATTTCTAAGGATAAATTAGGTGCTACAATTTTAGATATAATGGCTGAAAATAAGATTGTTCCATCAAAGGCAGAAGGTAGAAGATTAATTCAACAAGGTGGATTATCTTTAAATGGAGAAAAGGTTACAGATGTAACTAGAACTTTAAATGAAGAAGATATTCAAGATGGAGCTGCCTTAATAAAAAGAGGAAAGAAAAACTATAATAAAATAGTTGTTGAATAAGATGAAAAGCTGAAGTATAAATTTACAATATAATTTTAATATTATTTGTAATTTATGCTTCATTTTTTTGTATTAATAAAATTATTTAAGGAGATATTTATAAAGTAGGATTATTGTTTTAAAATAATAGAGATTGTTTAAAGCATGGTAAGTAGTTATAATATATAAATGAAAGAATTTAAACAGTAGATAAGGGGGATGACTATGGCATTATATGCTATTTCTGATTTACATCTTGCATTAAGTACAGATAAACCTATGGATATATTTGGTGTACAGTGGGTTAATCATGATGAAAAGATAAAGAAAAATTGGAAAGAGAAAATAACAGAAAAGGATACTGTATTAATTGCTGGAGATATCTCTTGGTCTATGAAGCATGAAGAAAGCAAGGTAGATTTAGATTGGATAAATTCTCTGCCAGGTAATAAAATTATAAGTAAGGGAAATCATGATTATTGGTGGACTAGTATTTCAAAATTGAATTCAATGTATGATAATACAAAGTTCTTACAAAATAATTTTTATACATATAATGATTATGCTATTTGTGGAACTAGGGGATGGATTGATCCAAGTAGTGATAAATTTAATTCTAAGGATGCAAAGATATATGCAAGAGAGCAAATAAGAATAAGATTATCTTTAGATGCAGCTAAAAAATCAGGATTTAATAAGTTTATAGTTATGATTCATTATCCTCCATTTGGGGAAGAAAATAAGGAATCAGAATTAATGAAAATATTTCAAGAGTACAATGTTGAAAAAGTTATATATGGACATTTACATGGGCCATCTAATGTTAAGGCAATAGAAGGTTTAATAAATGGTGTTGAATATATAATGACATCATGTGATTTTATAAATTTTGACCCAATTAAAATATTAGAAGATTAAAAAATGAAATTAAATATTGTGGTAAATTTTGGGTTACAGTTTAAGGTGTTTTTGATATAATGTATTTGTATAAAGTTTAAGGGTGATGTATATGGCAATGCAAAATTGGAAGAGTTTTCTTATGCCCTATGAACAAGCAGTAGAAGAATTAAAGGTAAAGCTTAAGAGTATAAGAAAAGAATATAGAAAGAGAAATGAATATTCTCCAATTGAATTTGTAACTGGAAGAGTTAAGGAAGTTTCAAGTCTTTTAGAAAAAGCAAATAAGTTTGAAATTCCTTTAGATAGAGTGGGCGAAGAAATGGAGGACATCGCTGGTATAAGAATTATGTGCCAGTTTGTTGATGATATAGATACAGTTATAGAACTTATAAGAGCAAGAAAGGATATGCAAATACTTTACGAAAAGGATTATGTTAGGAATGTTAAACCAAGTGGATATAGAAGCTACCATATGATTATTAAGTACACTGTTTATATGGCTGAAGGACCTAAGCCAATATTAGCAGAATTTCAAATAAGAACACTAGCAATGAACTTTTGGGCAACTATAGAGCATTCTTTAAATTATAAGTATAAACAGCATATTCCAGAAGAAATACAACGAAAGCTAAAATCAGCAGCTGATTCAGCTTTTAATTTAGATGAGCAAATGTTAGAAATAAAGGATGAAATAAAGGATGCTCAGAAATTATTTGAAGTAAAATCTGATATTATTACAAATATAATGAGTAATATAATGACCTTAATGTCTTTAGGAAAAACTGGAGAAGCTAGTAGATATCAAATTATGTTAAATAAGCTAATAAAAGATGGGGAAGTTTTTGAATTAAATAATTTACTTCAATCTATAAAGCGTGATATTGATAGATATAAAGATGGTTAAAAGCAAAGTTGGCATATAGCTAACTTTGCTTTTTAATATAATTTTTATAGAAAAAATTGGTATTATTAAGCGGTTTGCTAGTTATATCCCTATATGTTATACTTAAAATAGCGGGGGTGGCTTATGAAATCCAAAGGTAATATAAAAGACAATTGTTTTTTGATTGTTATATGTATTTTAATGATAAGCTTTACAGTTAATATTTATCAAGCTATAGAGAATAATAAATATTCTTATGAACTTGGAAAACAAAATTATAATAAAATTGAAGAAATAAGATATAGAAATGAGTCTATACTTTCAATACTAGAAAGCTGTGTTTCAGCAGGAAGTGTAAATAATTCTGATTTATTAACATTGCATAGAAATTATAGTAAGATTACAGAACTTGAATTAAGTTTATGGAGCAATTATCTTAATGATAATAAGCATATGTTTATAAGTAAAAAAAATAGGTCTAAAAATATTGTTGTAAGCACAACAAGTAAAAATGAATTATATTCAGAAATTGAAGAGTTAATATATTCATATATTCAAAATGATATGACTGAAAAGAAGGATGTAATAGAATTACAAGGAAAGGTAGCAGAGAATTTTGAAAATTTAAAATCAATGTCAATTGATTTAAATAATTATTTTAATGATTTTTATGCTAAAAATTGTGATTTATCTGATGAAATGAAAGAAAAGAAAATGATTAATCATGATTATTGGATTGATATACTTCAGGGAATGCAAGAGGTTAATAGTAAGTATTGGGATTATGAATTTATTTATTAATAATATATAAAAAAGCTAAGCAATTTAATGCTTAGCTTTTACTTTATATTAGTGGTGACATCCACCACCACAAGAACCACAGCCACCTTCAGCTTCGATAACTGGCTTTAATGATAATCCTCTACCACCATTTTCTTCTGATGAAAGTAATTTAAATCCACCAAATTCATCAACTAATTTTTCTTCTGCAATTAAAGTTATATCATGAATTTTTTCAGAAATATCTCCTTCTTTAACTTCATCAACAGTTATATTGAAAGCTGGTCCGCTACAACCAAATCCAGCTAAGTTTATTCTTATGCTGTAGTTTTCTACTTCATTTTCTTCTAAGAAAGCTTTGAATTCCTTGTATGCTTCTTCACTTACTAAAAATTTATTCATTATGTTCACCTCACGAAAATTTTCAAATTATATTTATAGTATACCATATTACTCGGAAATAGCAATGTATTTTTAAGGGGTAAATGTAAAAAAACACTAAATAAAAAATTGGAATATTGAAGTTTCAATAATTTGTAAATATAATATAAAATATAGAGAGTATATTAATTAGTATAATAATTAATTATAAGAGATACAAATTTAATGTTTTTAATAGGTTTAGTAAGTTATACTAATGTTATAATAGTTTTAATATATTAGGATGAAATTAAGATAACTAATATGATAGTTAACATAACAATTAAGCAAATGATAAGAAAAAGTAATATTGAAAAGAGAGGATGTTAGAATTGAAGCCTTTTGATAAAGAATATGTTTTGGATAAAATTGAAGAATATAATAAAAAAATAAAAAGCAATAAGGTTGGAGATTATAAAATAAAATCAGTAGATGGTTTACAGGGAGTAATACAAGGATATCTACATTCAAAGGAAGACAATTATGATATAAATATATTGGAGTTACATGCACCAAATCATGTTTGGATGAGGTTAACTCCACTAGAGATACAAGGAGCTTATTTTGCAATAAAAATGGCTAAAGGAAAAGTTGGAGTTGTAGGGTTAGGATTAGGATATGTAGTAGAAGAAATGGCTAAAAAGCTAGAGGTAGAAGAAATTACTGTATATGAAATAAGTAAAGAAATAATAGAATTATATTATGAAAACTTTCCAAAGAATTCTAAGATAAATATAATTTGTTGTGATGCTTATAACGCAGAAAGAAAAGAGTTTGATTTCTTTTATGCCGATATATATGAATATAAATTAACTTCACAAATAGTTGATGATTATAAGAAGTTTAATGAACTGCATAATATTGAAGAATATAGTTTCTTTGGTATGGAGCATTTTTTATTAAGTTGCAGTTATACAGAAATAGTTTGGGTATATATTCCTGAAAATTGGATGGAATCAAGTAGGAAAGCATTTGAGGCAATTCAAGAATCAAATTTACTGCCATATTATGAAAAGCTAGAGGAAAATATAGTTTCTCAAGTATTAGGAGAATTTAAAGAAGTGTTAAATGATATTTAATATAATAAAAAAGCTATGTATAAAATGAATTAAAATCATTTTATACATAGCTTTTTGCAATATTAGCAATATAACAAAATCATATACTTGAAATAATAAAAATACAATGAAATATAGCAAAAGTAAATTAAATATTAATAAATAGAATAAATAATATATAAATTTAATAGATTGTATAAAGGAGGGGGCGTTATGAGATTAGAAAATAATAAAATATTAATTACAACAGTAAGTAGTATTATTGGATTAGGATTAATAATTTTTTTATTAATTAATTATAAACTTAATAAAAGTACAAATGATAAAATTTATGAAGAAGAGTTATCAGAAAATAAATATAAAAGTAATTTAATTATTGAAGATAATAATACAACAATGTTAGATGATGAATTAGAGGATGAGGGTGAAGAGAGGATTTTTCCAGTAGAGGATGATCAAGAGATAATTGTATTACCTAATCCTAATATAAATGAGGCAGTTATTTTAAAAAAATTATGAAATAAAAAGTTAAAAAGTTCTATTTTAAAAATTATGCTTATAAATAAAATAGAACTTTTTTTATTTATATATGGTGTGTAAATTAATTTGATATAATCCCTTATTTATCTTATATTACTTTACAACTATGTTTACAAGTCTTCCTTTAATAACAATAACTTTAACTATAGTTTTTCCTTCAGTGGCAGCTAAAACAGCTTCATCAGCTAAAGCTTCAGCTTTAATTCCTTCTTCGTTTAAGTCAGAAGCAACATTAATTCTTGCTTTAATTTTACCATTAATTTGAATTGCTATTTCAATTTCATCTTTAACAAGAGCTTTAGCATCAAACTCAGGCCAAGCTTCAGTAAATACTGAATACTTATTAGTTAATAATGACCATTGTTCTTCAGCAAAGTGAGGAGCAAATGGAGCTAAAATTTTAATAAAGCTTTCACATACAGTATTTAAGAAATCTAAGTTCTTAGTTTCTTCTTTCATGTACTTAGATAAAGCATTAATGAATTCCATCATTCTTGCAATTGCAGTGTTGAATTGCATTTTTTCAGCATCTTCAGTAACACCTTTAATAGCATTATTTAACCAGAAGTTTAATTCTTTTTCTGCCTTATCCATAGTAGTTTTATTATTAGTACCAGCATTAATAGCTTCTCTACACATTGTTAAATATCTTTCAATTCTATCTACAAATCTAGCAACAGACTTAATACCATCATCACTCCAAGCACCACCTTCAGTGTAAGCAAATCCAAACATTAAGTACATTCTAAATACGTCAGCACCATATTCTTTGATGTAATCATCTGGAGAAATAGTATTTCCTTTAGATTTAGACATTTTTAATCCATCTGGACCTAAGATTAATCCTTGGTGAGTTAAGCTCTTGAATGGTTCATCAAAGCTTAAATATCCCATATCTCTTAAGGCTTTAGTTATAAACCTTGCATATAATAAGTGCATACAAGCATGCTCAGGCCCACCAACATATTTATCAACTGGAAGCATCTTATCTACTTTTTCTTTATCAAATGCAATTTTATCATTTTTATTATCTACATATCTCATTTGGTACCAAGAAGAGCAAACAAATGTATCTAAAGTATCACACTCTCTCTTAGCTGGTTTACCACAACAAGGGCAAGTAGTGTTAACAAATTCTTCGCATTTAGCAAGTGGTGATTTACCATCTGGGGCAAATTCAACATTGTATGGCAATTCAACAGGAAGATCTTTTTCTGGAACTGGAACAGCACCACAATCTTCACAGTAGATTATTGGAATTGGAGCACCCCAATATCTTTGTCTTGAGACTAACCAGTCTCTTAATCTGTAATTAACTTTTGCAGAACCTAAATTTTCTTTAGCTAGTTTTTCAACAATAGTCTCTTTAGCTTCTTCAGTAGTTAATCCATCAAATTCACCAGAGTTAACTAATACACCATATTCACAGTATGGTAATTTAACTTCTTCACCTTTTTTGCTAGTTATAACTTGTTCTATTGGTAAGTTAAATTTAGTAGCAAATGCAAAGTCTCTTTCATCATGAGCTGGAACAGCCATAACAGCACCAGTACCATAAGTTGCAAGAACGTAATCACCAACCCAAATTGGAACTTCCTTACCATTTATAGGGTTTATAGCATATGAACCAGTAAATACACCAGTTTTTTCTCTTGTAAGAGATTGTCTTTCTATATCTGATTGCTTTTTAGCAGCTTCTTTATATTCTTCAACAGCAGCTTTATTTTCATTAGTTGTTATTTCATCAACTAATGGATTTTCAGGAGCTAAAACAACATAAGTTACACCATTTAAAGTGTCAACTCTTGTTGTAAATACATTAAAGTTAATATTTGAATCTTTAACTTTGAAGTTAACTTCAGCACCTGTAGACTTACCAATCCAGTGTTTTTGCATAGCAACTGTCTTTTCAGGCCAATCTAAAGTATCTAGTTTTTCTAATAATTCATCAGCATATTGTGTTATTTTAAAGAACCATTGAGTTAAATCCTTTTTAGTGACTTCTGTTCCACATCTTTCACAAGTACCTTCAACAACTTGTTCATTAGCTAAAACTGTATTACAAGATGGACACCAATTTACAGGAGCTTTTTTTCTGTAAGCTAAATCATTTTTTAATAATTGTAAGAATATCCATTGAGTCCATTTGTAATATTCAGGAGTACAAGTTATAACTTCATTTTCCCAATTAAACATAGCACCCATTGCTTTTAATTGTTCTTCCATAGTTTTGATATTTTTTTCTGTAGAATCCCATGGATGAATCCCAGTTTTAATTGCGAAGTTTTCAGCAGGTAAACCAAAGGCATCAAATCCCATTGGTTGGAATACATTATATCCTTGCATTTTCTTTAATCTTGCCCATGAATCAACAGGTCCATAGTTAAACCAGTGACCAGCATGTAATTGACTTCCAGATGGATAAGAGAACATTTCTAAAACATAAAGTTTTTCACCCTCTGCATCTGGATTAAATTTGTAAAGTTCAGTTTCTTCCCATTTCTTTTGCCATTTTTTATCAATGGCAGTTCCGTAGTTACTCATAGTTTTAATCCTCCTTTAGATAGTGACAAGTAGCAGGTGACAAGTTAGAGAAAATCTCTAAATTTTGACTAAACTTATTGTTTAGATTACCACTTTAAATTTATCACTTGAAACTTGTTACTTGAAATTTGCTAAGTTTTATATAAAAAAAGCCCTTCATCTCAATTAAGAGACGAAAAGCTATATTTCGCGGTACCACTCTTATTAGAATTTAGCAGTTTAAGTTTAGTAAACTTAATAACTTGTCATTTGTCACTTAAAACTTATCACTGACTAATTTCTCGCTTAAATCTGTAACGGGGATTCCGTACTTGCTTTTAAACAAGTAAGCTCCAAGGCAAGTTCCCATAAATGCATCACTGTTTTACAGCAACCAACAGCTCTCTAAAGACTACAATTTTATAGTACTACTCCTTTTCAATGCAATAAATATTAAATTTATTAAATAATTTTAATATTAATTAATTATATATTAATTAACTATAATAAGTCAATAAGAGGAATAACCTTATTTTACATAGTCAATATATCAAGAAATGATTAAGTTTATATTTATTTTAAAAGAAAATTACTTAAGAGAAGTTTAAGGTGAATAAAAATATAAACTATTTAAAATTCATAAAGTATGGTATAATATTGTAAATATGATATAAAATAAAACAATATAATATACTTAAAAATATAGAATTTATATGAACTTAATGATAAATTAATAATTTAATAAACAATTTTTTTATTTTTAAAGAATATAAGTATATATTTTAGATAAAACTAAATTAAGAAAAAGATTAACAAAAGGTGGTATTTTATGGCGATATTAAATTGTATTATAGGTATAATTTTCGTGTTTTTAGTAGCATTTTTAATTTCGAATAATAAGAAAAAAATAAATTGGAAAACAGTAATTATTGGATTTTTAATTCAATTTATATTTGCATTTGCTGCATTAAAGTGGAGTGTTGGAAAATATATATTGAGTAGAATTTCATTAGGTGTACAATCTGTAATTGATTATGCAAAAGAAGGAATTTCTTTTATATTTGGTTCATTATCTAATGATGGTAGTATATTTGCAGTTAATGTTTTAGGAGTAATTATATTCATTTCAGCATTAGTATCAGTGTTGTATTACTTAGGAGTTATGCAGTTTGTTATAAAGCTTATAGGGGGTGGATTATCAAAGCTTTTAGGCACTTCTAAGCTTGAAACTATATCATCAGCTGCAAATATATTTTTAGGGCAAACTGAAGCACCATTATTAATTAAGCCATATGTTGAAAAGTTAACAGAATCAGAATTATTTACAGTTATGGTTGGGGGACTTGCTTCAGTTTCAGGATCAATATTAGTTGGGTATTCATTATTAGGAATTCCTATTGAGTATTTAGTATCAGCTAGTTTTATGTCAGCTCCAGCAGGACTTATAATTTCTAAAATAATAATTCCAGAAATAAGGGAAGCAAAAGTTAATGAAGAAATTGAAATGGTAAAAGATGATTCATCTAATATTGTTGATGCAGCTTCCAAAGGTGCTATTGATGGTTTAGGATTAGTTCTTAATATAGCTGCAATATTATTAGCATTTGTAGCATTAATTGCACTTATAAATGGAATTATTGGATTAATTGGTGGATTATTTGGAATAGATAACTTAAGTTTACAATCAATTTTAGGATATATTTTTGCGCCAATTGCAACTATTATAGGAGTGCCTATGAAAGAATCTGTAATTGCAGGATCATTAATAGGGCAAAAAATAATATTAAATGAGTTTGTAGCATTTACAAGTCTTTCTGAAATAATATCTACATTATCTCCAAAAACAATAGCTATAGTTACATTTTCTTTATGTGGATTTGCTAATATTTCATCTATAGCAATATTAATAGGTGGCATAGGTGGAATGGCACCTAGTAGGAAACATGATATAGCACGTTTAGGTTGGAAGGCTGTATTAGGAGGGACATTAGCTAATCTTTTAAGTGCCACAATAGCAGGATTTTTATTAACAATTTAATACATAAATAGTGAAAGTGTCTTTAAGAAAATATATAAATATTTTTAAAGACACTTAAATTTTATAACTTAATAAATTTGTAATAAATATGATAGGTTTTTTTAAAAGTTTTTTGTTACTATATAAATATAAAATAATAATTATTATATAGTTAAGTTTGTTATAGGGGAGTGGGGTAACTTATGAAAAAAAATAATGTTTTAGTAGTAGATGATGACAAGGAGATAGTAGATGCTATTGAGATATATTTAAAAAATGAAGGAATCAATGTTATTAAGGCATATGATGGACTAGAAGCATTAGAAGTATTAATGGAAAATAATGTACAACTTATATTAATGGATATAATGATGCCTAACATGGATGGACTTAGAACTACAATGAAAATAAGGCAAGAAAAAAATATTCCGATTATATTAATTTCTGCAAAATCAGAAGATACAGATAAAATATTAGGTCTTAATATGGGAGCTGATGATTATATAACAAAACCATTTAATATATTAGAACTTATAGCAAGGGTTAAATCTCAACTAAGAAGATATACTGTATTAGGGAATTATGGTGGTAAAAATGAAGAAAACAATTCAATAATAAGAAGTGGAGGACTTTCATTAAACCAAGATACAAAAGAAGTTATAGTAGATGGAGAAGTAATTAAGTTAACAGCAACTGAACTTGGAATATTGAAATTATTGCTAAAAAATCAAGGAAAAGTTTTTTCAATAGATGAGATATATGAAAATGTATGGAATGAACCTAGTTACAATGTGGAAAATACAGTAGCAGTGCATATAAGAAGGATTAGAGAAAAGATAGAAATTAATCCTAAAGAACCTAAGTATTTAAAGGTGGTGTGGGGTATTGGATACAAAATCGAAAAATATTAATGAAGAAAGTATTTTTCAAGAAGAAATAAAAAAATCAAATAAGAGAAAAAGTAGAAGTGAAAATATTTTTAAAAAATATATAGTTGTATTATTAACTTTTATATCAATAGCATGTGCTATTTTATCATTAAGAGAAATTAAAGCAAATATAAGATATATAATTCCAGGTGGGATATATTTAAATGGTGATTTATCAAATAATATATCTGATTATATAAATTTGGTAAAAGATTATTCGATTTATTATAAATCATTAGAATATGCTAGTGATAATAATAATATAACCCAAAATGATATTGATATTTGTAAAGCTGAATTAGTTGATAAAGTTAATAAGGAATATGAAAATTATAGAAATGATAAATATAATGAGGAGAGTTTTAGCAACTTAACTTATGAAGAACAACAAAAGATATTGAGTGAAGAAAAAGAAAAAATTACTGAAAAATATACATTAAATGATGAAGAAATGAAAGAGTATATTTTAAATAGAAAAGGCAATAGTGCTAGTGATTTAAATAATAAAATAAAATCTTATGTTAATTTAAACTTTAGAGCTTATGATAAATTAAAGGATATTTGGATTGGTGGAGAAAAAATTGATTCTAATAACATTATAAAAAATAGTAAATATTTTGAAGAAATAAATATTGATTATAATGGTAATGTTATAGAAAAAATATATGTTGATGGCAAGGAAATAAATAATAATATTATAAGCAAATTAATTTACTATAATAAATATAGTTATTATACTTATTATGATAGGTATGAACCAAATAATATATATGCTTATGATTATAATGAAAAGCAAAGTATATCAATATATATATGGATGCCACAAGAAATTAAAAAAGGTGATGTAGTTTATGAAAATCTTAAAAAAGTAGAAATCAATATTAATAGATTTTACTTGAGCTGTGGTAGTTTTATATTGTTTATAATTTTAGCAATTTTATGTTTAGTATCTTTAAGTAAAAATAAATCAAAGATAAATATAATAGAAGATATAGTGAATAAGATTAAGGTATGGCCTATTGAAGCTAAGGTTGGAATAGGAATTTTAGGGTGGATAAGTTGGAACACTACATTTGTTTACTATAATGCAAATAACTATATTAGAAGATTAAATTTAATATCAGTCATATGGACATCATTAGCTTTACTAATATATTATGTGTTAATTAGAGTTATAATTATAAATTATAATGAAAGAAATTTATTTAAAAAAAATATTACAATTAAATGTTGGAATTACTTAAGTGAAATAATGACTCGTTCTTCTTTAATAAAAACATTTTTAATAATGAGTGGTTTATATGTAATTAGTGGATTATTATTATTCGTTGTTTCAGCTATATTAAATATATTTCCAATTGGGATATTAATAGGAATAATATTAACAATTATATATATAGTAATATTTATTAAAGAGTTAATTTATTTAGATAAAATAATTATTGGCTCAAAGGCTGCAACTGAAGGAAAATTAAATTGTAATATAGAAGAAAAGGGAAGAGGCCACTTAAGAGAATTAGCTCATGATATTAATAATATTAGAGATGGATTAAGAAAATCTATTGAAAGTGAAATAAAAAGTGAAAATATGAAAACCGAGCTTATTACTAATGTGTCTCATGATTTAAAAACACCTTTAACTTCAATAATTAATTATATTGATTTATTAAAGAGAGAAAATATAGAGTCAGAAACAGCTAAAGATTATATAAATATATTAGATAAAAAATCTCAAAGGCTTAAAGTTTTAATAGATGATTTATTTGAAGCATCTAAGGCTACTAGTGGAGCAATGGAGCTTAATATAACTAAAATAGATATTGTACAATTATTAAAGCAATCATTAGGTGAAAATGATGAAAGATTTAAAAATAGTAATTTGAGTGTTAAATTAGATATCCCAGATACAAAAATATTTATAAATGGAGATGGACAAAGATTATATAGAGTATTTGAAAATCTTATTTCTAATATAGTTAAATATTCTTTAAGTAATACTAGAGTATATATTCAGATGTATGTAGATGATGAAAATAAGGTTGTAATAATTATGAGAAATATATCAGCTTATGAATTAGATTTTTGTGCTAATGAAATAACTAATAGATTTAAACGTGGTGATTCATCAAGAAGTACAGATGGCTCTGGATTAGGGCTTGCTATAGCAAAAAGTATAGTTGAACTTCATGGAGGTAAATTTAATATTGAAGTTGATGGTGACTTATTTAAATCGATAATAAAATTAAATCAATAATATTTTTAAGTATAAATTTAAATGAAATTAATGATATATTATTAAGTAAAAAGATTTTTGAACAAAGTTTAAAAAGATAATGTAATATTTAAAGAGGTAAATAAAAAGTTGTTATTAAATAGCAACTTTTTATTTTTAAAAATATTATCAATTGATAATCAATATCTTACTGTTGGGTGATAAGACTAGTAATAATGCTAAATGATAGGTATTATCAATTAGAAAAAAATTAAAAAAATTTTTAAAAAATACTTGCAATTAATAATAATTATTATATAATAATATATGAAAAGTGATTCAAAAAGAATTGCAAATAAAAAATAAGTAAATTAAGAAATTAAATATAGAATAAGTATTAAAAGTTTTAGGAGGAATAAATTTATGAAAAAGTTTATTTGTACAGTATGTGGATATGTTCATGAAGGAGAAACTGCACCAGAAGTATGTCCAGTATGTGGAGTTGGAGCAGATAAGTTCGTAGAACAATCAGGAGAATTAGTATATGCTGATGAACATAGAATCGGAGTAGCTCAAGGTGTAGATGAAAGAGTAATAGAAGGATTAAGAGCTAATTTTGTTGGAGAATGTACAGAAGTAGGAATGTACTTAGCTATGTCAAGACAAGCAGATAGAGAAGGGTTCCCAGAAGTTGCTGAAGCTTATAAGAGAATAGCAATTGAAGAAGCAGAACACGCTGCAAAATTTGCTGAATTATTAGGAGAAGTAGTAGTAGCTGATACAAAAGCTAACTTAGAAGCTAGAGTAGCTGCAGAACACGGAGCAACTCAAGGTAAGAAAGATTTAGCTACATTAGCTAAACAATTAAATTTAGATGCAATCCATGACACAGTTCATGAAATGTGTAAAGATGAAGCTAGACACGGAAAAGCTTTTGAAGGATTATTAAAGAGATATTTTGCATAAGATTTAATAAAAAGCCATGCTAAATTGCATGGTTTTTTATTTTAGGAAAAATTGCAAAAAATATTAAATTTTACTATGTTTTTAGGTTTAAAAAGTAAATATAATAAAAAGATAATAAAAAATATTTTTTTATAAATTAATTTTTGTTATTTCTATATATTGTAAGGGGTATAAATAATAATATTAAAAAAATTATACAATTATTAGTAAAATAATGAAGAAATTAACTGGATAGGGTATAATAAAAAAATAAATAGTTAAATTAAGGGAAGGTTTATTTTATGGCATATATATTATTAATAATTATGTTTTTTTTGATTAATTTAATATCTGCATTATCATTAATATTTATAGAGAGAAAAGAACCTACAACTACATGGGCTTGGCTTGTGATTTTAATAGCACTTCCAGGGATAGGATTAGTTTTATATTTACTATTAGGGCAAAATTTAAGTAGACAAAAAATATTTAGAGAAAAAAAACTTGCTGATAAAATAAAGAGATATAAATTAAGGAGAGATAATGAATTATCAAATTTTAGTGATGATAATGAAATAAATGAGAATTATGAAGATTTGATATTAATGAATTACAATCATTCTGGTGCTATTTATACTATTGGAAATGAAGTAAAGACTTATACTAATGGAGAGGATAAATTTAAAGATTTATTTGAAGATATAAAAAATGCAAAATGCTTTATACATATTGAGTATTATATTTTTAGATATGATAATCTTGGAAAGGCATTAATAAATGAATTAAGAAAAAAAGTAGATGATGGATTAGAAGTAAGGTTACTTATAGATGGCATGGGTTCAAAAGCAATTACAAAAAAAATCATTAGGGAAATTCAATCTTATGGAATAAAGATGTCTGTATTTTTTCCGGGAATTTTACCACATATCAATACTCGTGTAAATTATAGAAATCATAGAAAAATAGTTGTAATTGATGGGAAAATAGGATATGTAGGTGGATTTAATGTTGGAGATGAATATATAAATAGAGGAAAGCAATTTAAGTTTTGGAGGGATACCCATATTAGAGTAAGAGGAGAAGTCGTTAATGAACTTAATAAAAGATTTATATTAGATTGGGATTATGCTGCTAATGAAAATATGGGAAATATGTTTATGTATTTTCCAAAACCTGAAAAGGTAGGTAATGTAGGAATACAGATAGTTTCATCAGGTCCTGACCATATGGAAGAATATATTAAGAATTCTTATATGAAAATTATTAATAGTGCTAAAAATTATGTTTATATTCAAACACCATATTTAGTTCCAGATAGTCCTATGTTAGAAGCTTTAAAAATATCAGCATTATCAGGGGTTGATGTAAGAATAATGGTTCCGGGAAAACCAGATCACTTTTTTATGGAATGGATACTTAGTGCTAATATAGGTTTGTTAATTGAATATGGAGTAAAAATATATAGATATGGAAATGGTTTTATTCATTCAAAAACAATAGTTGCAGATGGTCAAGTATGTAGTATAGGAACAGCTAATTTAGATATTAGAAGTTTCAAATTGAATTTTGAAGTTAATGCATTTATTTATAATGAAAATGTAGCAAAGGAACAAGAAGCCATATTTTTAAATGACCAAGAAAAATCTAAATTAGTAATAAAAGAAGAATATGATAAGCGATCTAAAAGATTAAAAATAAAAGAATCACTAATAAGGTTATTAGCACCTATATTATAAAAAATAAGAATTTATTTATTACTGTAAAATATTGACAAAGTGGTTGAGGTTGAGTTAATATAAAGAAAAGTAATTTAATTATTAAAATATTTTGAAAGAGGTATATTATTATGGAAGGATTAGAAAAGAATTTAATAGCAAAATTTAATAGATTTTTTTATTTTATATTCTGGGGCTTTTATTTTAGTGCTGGTTATTTCTTTTGCAAAAATAAATATAAATCTTTTCTAATGAGTATTTAGTGAACCTTTTTATATAGTTTATTAATTAAAATATGTATTTAAAGAATAGTTTATAAAAGAGAACTCATTAAGGGTTCTCTTTTTTAGTTATTAGTTAGGGATTATTAGTTAGTAGTTAGGAGTTAGTAGTTAGGAGTTAAGGAAAAAATTCAGCTTGACTGAATTTTTAAAAATATAAATTTAAGAAATTCCCAAAGGAATTTCAACATTAACTACTAACTACAAACTAAGTAAAAGTAATAAGTGACAAGTTTAAGGATGAAACTCTTTGGAGAGTTTCTAAAACATAAATTAAAGAAATTCCCAAAGGAATTTCATCCATAACTTTGTCACTTAAAACTTGAAACTTGTAACTAAAAAATAGGGGGGCAATTTTTATGGTAGTAATTTTAAATCCAAAAACAAGCAAAGAAGAAATAAAAAAATTAACAGGGGAACTAGAAGCATTAGGGGTTACTGTTAATCCTGTTATAGGAACAGAAATGAGCATTTTAGGATTAGTTGGAGATACAACTAAAATAGATTCATCATACATTGAAGCAAATCCTTATGTTGAAAGAGTAATGAAGGTTCAAGAACCTTTCAAAAAGGCAAATAGATTATTTCATCCAGAAAATACAGTAATTGATGTTAATGGTCATACAATTGGTGGAAATAAAATTGCCATTATAGCAGGACCTTGTTCTGTTGAAAGTAAGGAACAAATATCTTTAGTTGCAAATGAAGTAAAAAAATATGGTGCAAGTTTTTTAAGAGGTGGTGCATTTAAGCCAAGAACTTCTCCATATAGTTTTCAGGGATTAAAGTATGAAGGATTAAATTTGTTAAATGAAGCAAAGGCAGAAACTGGTTTACCAATAGTTACAGAATTAATGTCACCATATGATATAGATACATTTGTTGAAAAGGCAGATATAATTCAAGTTGGAGCAAGAAATATGCAAAATTTTGATTTATTAAAGGAGTTAGGTAAAATAGATAAACCTATATTATTAAAAAGGGGATTATCTGCAACAATAGAAGAACTTTTAATGAGTGCTGAATACATTATGGCTGGAGGAAATGAAAAAGTTATTCTTTGTGAAAGGGGAATAAGAACTTTTGAAACATATACAAGAAATACCTTAGATTTAAGTGTAGTACCAGCTATTAAAAAGTTAAGCCATTTACCAGTAGTTATTGATCCAAGTCATTCAGCAGGTAAGTGGTGGATGGTTGAACCATTAGCTAAAGCAGCAGTAGCAGTAGGGGCAGATGGACTTATAATAGAAGTACATAATGACCCACAAAAGGCATTATGTGATGGGCAACAATCAATTAAGCCAGAGGTATTTGCAAAACTTATGGAAGAGTTAAAGCTTATTGCAGCAGCTATTGGACGTGAAATATAGTAATTGAGGTTGTTAAGAGAGGGAGAATGGAAATATTAATTTTTATATAATTTAAAAAATTTTCATTTTTCCTTCAAATATATCAAATTTATTATTTTATATAAAATTATGAAATATTAATTTTTAAATAGTATAATTAGAGGAAAATATAAAATACTAGCTGTATAAAAATTTTTAATTTGAAATACAGTAATGATTAATATTAGAAAGGTCATGCAATGGAATTAGTAATTGATTTAAAGGAAAAAAGTTATCCTATAATAATTGAAAAGGGAATTATTAATAGAGTTGGAGAAGAAGTTAGTAAGGTTTACAAAGGAAAAAGAATATTTATAATTACTGACCATAATGTAAGTAAATATTATGGAGATAAGGTTTTATTTTCATTAAAAAACAAAAACTTTGAAGTTAAATTGCTATCTTTAGAACCAGGAGAAAAAACAAAAGGTTTTAATACATTACCTGATATTTATAATGAATTTTTAAATTTTAATCTAACTAGAAGTGATTTAATAATTGCATTAGGTGGAGGGGTTATAGGAGATTTAGCTGGATTTGCTGCTTCTACATATTTAAGAGGAATAGACTTTATACAAATACCAACATCACTTTTAGCACAAGTGGATAGTAGTGTTGGAGGTAAAGTTGCTGTAGATTTAGAAAGAGGAAAAAATTTAGTTGGAAGCTTTTATCATCCAAAATGTGTATTAATAGATCCGCAAGTACTAAGTACATTAAATGATAAATTCTTTGCTGATGGAATGGGTGAAGTAATAAAATATGGATGTATAAAAGATAGTAACTTTTTTGAATTTTTATATAAAATGAAAGATAATGAACAGTTAATGAGTAATATGGAAGAAGTAATTTATAAATGTTGTGATATTAAAAGACAAGTTGTGGAAAGAGATGAAAAAGATAAAGGCGAAAGAATGCTTTTAAATTTTGGGCATACATTGGGACATTCAATAGAACAATATTATAATTATGAAAAATATACTCATGGTGAAGCTGTTGCAATTGGAATGTATATGATAACTAAAATAAGTGAAGAAAAGGGATTAACTAAAAAGGAAACAGCTGAAAAAATAAAAGATATATTGATTAAATATAATCTTCCTTATGAAGTAAATGTTAATTTAAAAGAATTATTAGAAGCAATTAATTTAGATAAAAAGAAAATGGGAAATGACTTAAATATTATTGTATTAAAAGAAATAGGAAATTCAGAAATATATAAAACAACAATAAGCTTTTTTAGTTAGGAGTTAGATAGTTTTAAGTGACAAGCGGCAAGTGGCAAGTGACAAGTGGCAAGTTAAGGATGAAACTCCTAAGGAGTTTCTGAAATATATTTTTTAAATTCAGCATAAGCTGAATTTATACCTTAACTTGTCACTCTAAACTTATCACTTGAAACTAACTAAAGCAAGGGGAGATATAGTTATGGCAAATTTAATGATAACTCCATCAAAATTAAATGGAGAAGTTAAAATACCACCATCTAAAAGTATGGCACATAGGGCAATTATTTGTGCAGCTTTAAGTGATGGATTAAGTATAATAGAAAATATAGATTATTCAGATGATATAATAGCAACTATTGAAGGAATGAAAGCTTTGGGTGCATCAATAGTAAAGTATGATGATTACTTAGAGATAGTTGGAATATATAAAAGTAATAAAGAAAATAATGAGTTTAGAATTATAAATTGCAATGAATCGGGATCAACTTTAAGATTTTTAGTTCCTATATCAATGTTGTTTAGTGGTAAAAGTAAGTTTGTAGGAAAAGGAAACTTAGGTAAGAGACCATTAACAACTTATTATAACATTTTTGAAAATCAAGGAATTGAATATTCTTGTGAAGAGGGAAATCTTAATTTGATTATAAATGGAAAACTAAAGCCAGGTAATTTTGAAGTTGAAGGAAATGTAAGTTCACAATTTATAACAGGATTATTATTTACATTGCCATTATTAAATTCAGATTCTAAAATTACTATTACAACAAAAATGGAATCAAAGGGATATATTGATTTAACATTAAAAGCTATGAGTGATTTTGGAATTGAAGTAATAAATAATGATTATAGAGAATTTGTTATAAAGGGAAATCAAAGATACAATGCAAGAAATTACAGGGTTGAAGGAGATTATTCACAAGCTGCATTTTTCTTATGTGCAGATGCACTAGGCAATAATGTATTATGTAAAGACTTAGATTTAAAGTCCCTTCAAGGAGATAAAGAAGTAATAGATATTTTAAAAAGAATGAATGTTGAATTTACTGCAAGTGATAAAGGTGTAAAAGCAATATTAAAAGAGAAATTAGTTAACACAATAATTGATGGTAGTCAATGCCCAGATATTATACCAGTATTAACAGCAGTAGCAGCTTTATCAGAAGGAACTACTGAAATAATAAATGCAGGAAGATTAAGAATAAAGGAATGTGATAGGCTTGCTGCAGTTACAATGGAATTAAATAAATTAGGTGCAAAGATAATTGAAAAAGAAGATGGATTAGTAGTAACAGGAGTAAGTGAATTACAAGGTGGAGTAGAAGTATGGAGCCATAATGATCATAGGATAGCAATGACTTTAGCAATTGCTTCTACAAAGTGTAATGAGCCTATAATAATAAAGGATTATGAATGTATAGTCAAATCTTATCCAAATTTCTTTGAAGATTTTAAAACTTTAGGAGGAAATATTCATGAGTGGAATGTGGGGAAGTAAAATAAAATTATCTATTTTTGGAGAATCTCATGGAAATGCAATTGGAATAACTATTGATGGGCTTCCTGCAGGATTTTCTATTGATATGGATAAGATAATGATGGAGATGGCAAGAAGAGCACCAGGGAAAAGTTCGTTATCAACACCAAGAAAAGAATCAGATACTCCAGAGATATTAAGTGGATACTTTGAAGGAAAAACTACAGGAACACCATTATGTGCAATAATAAGAAATTCAAATACAAAGTCTAAGGATTATTCAAAACTTAAAGATGTAATGAGACCAGGTCATGCAGATTATACAGGAGCTGTAAGATACAAAGGTTTTAATGATTATAGGGGTGGAGGACATTTTTCAGGAAGAATAACTGCTCCATTAGTTTTTGCAGGAGCTATTTGTAAGCAAATATTAGAAGTAAAAGGAATAATAGTTTCAGCACATATTAATTCAATAGGAAAAATAAAAGATTTTAGTTTTTTAGAAAGTGATATAAGTGATGAATTATTAAATTCATTTAAAGAAAAGGAACTGCCATTAATTAATACTAAATTAGAAGATGAAATGAGACAAGAAATTTTAAGCGCAAGAAGTAGTGGAGATTCTATTGGAGGAACTATAGAATGTGCTATTTTAGGGGTAAGTCCAGGTATTGGAGATCCATTTTTTGATTCAGTAGAATCAACATTAGCTCATTTAATGTTTTCGGTACCAGCAGTTAAAGGAATTGAGTTTGGAAAAGGATTTGATATTTCTAAAATGAGGGGATCAGAAGCAAATGATGAATATTACTTAGAAAATGGAAATATTAAAACAAAAACTAATAATAATGGTGGTATTTTGGGTGGAATTACTAATGGAATGCCAATAATATTTAATGTAGCAATAAAGCCAACAGCTTCAATATTTAAGGAGCAAAATGCTGTTAATATAGTAACTATGGAAGAAACAACTTTATGCATAGAAGGAAGGCATGATCCTTGCATAGTACAAAGGGCACTTCCAGTTATAGAAGCAGTAGCAGCAATTGGAATAACAGAACTGATGAATAGTTAGTTTAAAGTGACAAAGTTTTAAGTGGCAAGTTTCAAGTGACAAGTGGCAAGTTAAGGGTGAAACTCCTTGGGGAGTTTCTTAGAATATATTTTATTAAATTCAGCATAAGCTGAATTTATACCTAAACTTATCACTTGTCACTTGAAACTAATTACGAATAAGAGGGGAGAACGTTGCTTTGGATCTTTTAGAGTGTAGAAGAGAAATTGATAATATAGATGAAGAGTTAGTTAAGTTATTTGAAAAAAGAATGAATATAGCAATTAATGTAGCAAAGTATAAAATTGAAAATAATATGCCAATATTTAATGAAGCAAGAGAAATTGAAGTTATAAAGAAAAATGTTGCTAGATTAAGCAATAAGGAATATTCAAAGCTTACAGAAAGTTTTTTTAATAATTTAATGACATTAAGCAGAAGTCTTCAAGAAGAAGTTTTTGAAGAAAACAATTATGACATAATAAATAAAATAAATGATAACATTTCAGTTAATACTAATAAAAAGAATTTAAGTAATATTAAAATTGGTTATCAAGGTGTAAAGGGTTCTTTTAGTGAAGAAGCTATGATTAAATACTTTGGAGAAAATCATAAAAATACTAATTATGAAGAATTTGAAGAGGTATTTATAGCATTAAAAAGTAATAAAATAGATTATGGAATATTACCTATAGAAAATTCATATACAGGGGCAATTACAAATGTGTATGATTTATTAGTTAAGTATGGATTTTATATAGTCGGGGAAGAGTGCATAAAAATAAATCAAAATTTAATTGGGGTAAAAGGAACTAAAATTAGTGATATAAAGGAAATTTACTCACATCCTCAAGGATTTGAACAAAGTAGAGAGTTTTTAAGTAATAATAATAAATTAAAACTTATTCCATTTCACAATACAGCAATTAGTGCTAAGTATATATCAGAATTAAATGATAAATCTAAGGCAGCAATTGCAAGCTTAAGAGCAGCTAAAATATATAATTTAGATGTAATTCAAGAGAAAATAAATGATAAAGATGATAATCAAACAAAATTTATTATTATAGGTAAAGAATTAGAATCATCAAAAGAATGCAATAAAATTACAGTTGTATTTTCATTAGATGATAAATCTGGTACTTTATATAACTTATTAAGGCACTTTGCAGAAAATAATATTAATATGCTAAAAATAGAATCTAGACCAAGTAAAAGTGAACTTTGGCAATATCTATTATATGTAGATTTTGAAGGTAATATAGAAAATGAAGATGTTAAAAAAGCAATTAAATTAATTGAAGAAAATAGTGAATACTTTAAATTACTAGGAAGCTATAAATTAGTTAATAGTTAGGAGAAGAGCAAGTTTCAAGTGATAAGTGGCAAGTGACAAGTTTAAATATTAAACGTAAAATCAGTGATAAGTGATAGGCTAATGAAGAAACTAATAAGGATTCTTAGATAGATTTTTTAATTCAACGTAAGTTGAATTTATACCTAAACTTGTCACTTGAAACTTGAAACTTGAAACTATTAAAGGGGGTGTTCTTAAATGGAATTCTATGGATTATTAGGTGAAAGGTTGGAACATAGCTTATCACCAAGGATTAATAAAATAATATTAGAAAAAAACAATACTGAAGGTGCATATAAATTATTTGAAATTCCAAATGATAAATTAGGTGATTTTGTTAATGCTATAAAATTACTTAAGATAAAAGGCTTTAATGTTACAATTCCATATAAAGAAAGTATAATTAAGTATTTAGATAATATTTCAGATGAAGCAGCTAGAATAGGGGCTGTAAATACTGTAATGCTTAAGGATAACAAATTATATGGATATAATACTGATTATTTTGGAATTCATATTATGCTTAAAAGCAAAAATATAAGTATAAAAAATAAAACTGCAGTTGTGTTAGGAGCTGGGGGAGCATGTAAGGCTGTTATTACTTATTTACTTGATAATGATGTAGAAAAAATATATATAGTAAGTAGAAATCCTAAAAATATTAATTTAAATAAAGATAATAAAAAAATAAGTATTATAAACTATAATGACTTAATTAATATAAAAGGTTATTTAATTATTAATACGACTCCTGTTGGAATGTTTCCTAAAATTTATGATTCTGCAGTAAATAAGGAAGTAATTAAAAATTTTGAAGTAGTTGTAGACCTAGTATACAATCCAATGAAAACTAAATTTCTTCAATTTGCAAAAGAGGAAGGAAAAGTAGCTATAGGTGGATTGCTTATGCTAGTAGGTCAAGCAGTAAAAAGTCAGTCTATATTTAATGATAAAGAAATAAGTAATGAATTGATAAATTATATATATGATGATTTATCTAAAGAGTTTAAATAGTGGAAGTGGAGGGATGAAGGATATGGAGAAAAGTATTACACTAATAGGGTTACCTGGGTGTGGAAAGACTACAGTAGGAAATTTACTTTCAGATAAATTGAAGTATGAATTTGTAGATATGGATTTTTATATTGAAAATAAGCAACAAAAGAGTATAATAGAATTATTTAGAAATGGTGAAGATTATTTCAGAAATATAGAAACAGAAACTTGTAAGGTACTTGGTGAAAAAAGTAAAACAATTATTTCTTCTGGTGGAGGAGTTATAAAAAAATCTATAAATATAGAATATTTAAAGAAAAATTCAATAGTTGTTTTTATTGATAGGCCAGTAGAAAATATATTAGGTGATATACAAGTAGAAAAAAGACCACTATTAGCAAATGGTAAGGAAGTTTTATATAAATTATATGATGAAAGATATGATTTATATAAAAAATATTGTGATTATAGAGTTGAAAATACAGGAAGCTTGGACGAAATAGTAGATAAAATAGCAAAACTTAGAAATAGTTAGTAATTAGGAGTTAATAGTTAGTAGTTAAGGAAAAAATTCAGCTTTTGCTGAATTTTAAAAAATAAGATTTAAGAAATTCCATAAGGAATTTCAACATCAAACTACTAACTACAAACTAAATGAAGTATGGAGGTACGGTAGAAATGGTAATAGTAATGAATCCTAAGTGTAGTCAAAATGAAGTGATGGCTGTAAAAAATGAATTAATTAATCATGGATTAGGAGTTAATCTTTCTCAAGGAGCAACTTTTTGTATTATAGGTGTGGTTGGAGAAACTAGAGCTGTTGATCCTGATAAAATATTATCTTTTAATGGTGTTGATAAAATCTTAAAGGTTGAAGAAGCATTTAAGAAAGCAAATAGATTATTTAAGCCAAATGACACAATAGTTAATGTTGATGGAACGTTAGTTGGAGGAAATCATTTAGGAATAATGGCAGGGCCTTGTTCTGTTGAAAGTGAAGAACAAATAATTGAAATTGCTAAATCAATAAAGAAATCAGGAGCAAACTTTTTAAGGGGAGGGGCATTTAAACCAAGAACATCACCTTATAGCTTCCAAGGATTAGAACTTGAAGGATTAGAGTTATTAAAGATAGCAAAAAGAGAAACGGGGTTACCAATAGTTACAGAAATAATGTCTCCTAAATATATAGATGAATTTGTAAATAATGTTGATGTAATTCAAGTTGGTGCTAGAAATATGCAAAACTTTGATTTATTAAAGGAGTTAGGTAAAACAAATAAGCCAATTTTATTAAAGAGAGGATTATCTGCTACTATTGAAGAATGGCTTATGAGTGCTGAATATATAATGGCTGGTGGAAATGAAAATATTATTCTTTGTGAAAGAGGAATAAGAACTTATGAAACATACACTAGAAATACTTTAGATTTAAGTGCTATACCAGTAATTAAAAAATTATCGCATTTACCAGTAATAGTTGATCCAAGTCATGCAGCAGGATATTGGTATTTAGTAGAACCATTAGCTAAAGCAGCAATAGCTGTAGGAGCAGATGGGCTTATGATAGAAGTTCACAATAATCCACAATGTGCATTAAGTGATGGTCAACAATCACTTAAGCCAGAATTATTTGATAAAGTAATGAAAAAAGTAAAAACTTTAGCTGAAATAGAAGGAAAAGTTTTATAAATTAGTTTTTAATTAGGAGCAAGTTAGTAGTTAGTAGTTAAGGATGAAACTCCTTGGGGAGTTTCTGAAAATATAAATTAAAGAAATTCAACTTAAGCTGAATTTCACAAATAACTACAAACTACTAACTACAAATGGGGGTGAAATTATGAAAATAGTTATTGTAGGTCTTGGTGTTATTGGAGGGGGATATGCAATGGCACTTAAGGACGCTGGATATACTGATGTTTATGGTGTAGATAAAGATGTAGAAACATTAAAAAAGGCGAAAGCACTAGGAATTATTAAAGAGGGTTATAAAAATGAAAATGAAATAATCAAAAGTGCTGATTTAATTGTTTTAGCCATTTATCCTAATTTAGTAAAGAATTTTATTATAAATAATAAAGAAAATTTTAAAAGTGGAGTAATAATTACAGATGTAACAGGCATTAAGCAGTTATTTATAAATGAAATAGCTAAAATATTGCCAAAAGAAGTTGATTTTATTTTTGCACATCCAATGGCAGGAAGAGAAAAAAAAGGTATAGATTATGCAACTAATAAAGTTTTTAAAGGTGCAAATTTTTTAATTACTGTTACAGATAAAAATAAAGATGAAAACTTAAATTTAATTGAAGAATTAGCATATAAGATGGGGTTTAAGCATATTAAGAAAATATCTCCAAAGTATCATGATGAAATAATATCATTTACTAGTCAATTACCTCATGTATTAGCAGTAGCACTTATAAATAGTGATATTGATGGAAGAAATACAGGTGAATTTATAGGTGATAGTTATAGAGATTTAACTAGGATTGCTAATATTAATGAATCCTTATGGAGTCAATTATTTTTAGGAAATAAGGAGAATTTACTTAAAGCAATTTATAATTTTGAAGTTGAATTAGATAAAATTAAGAATTGTTTAGAAACTGGTGATAGTGAAACATTACAAGAATTGTTTATTAAGTCTTCTTTGAGAAGAGAAAAATTATGATATTTATTTTGAAAAAAGTTGGTTATTTAATTAGAAATAATAAGCTTTTTTAAAGTCTAGAAAAATATAAAATTTTGAAGATATAAGTTTAGCAATATGAATATATTTTAAAATTTAAAGTTACGAAATTGATGTTATAAAATGAGCTTAAAGTTACTCATTTTTTATATAAAAATAAAAAACTAATAATTATATAAATATAAGATAATAATATATAAAAAGTATTATTAATATTTAAATTTGGTATATTTACTATGAAAGGAAGATATTATTTTGGCTGGAAAAATAAAAATAACTAAGCAATTTATTATATCACAAACCATTTTATATGTTTTTATAATGGCATTTGTAATAACATTTAGGATGATTTTTGGAGATAAAAATATACTTATTGGAGTAATGGGAATAACTGCAATTTTAATGCTTACACAAATTAATCTTACAGTTTCACCAGGAAGAAATTTTTTAAAGTTACTTATAATAAATTTAGGAATAGGTATATTTACATATATAGCAAACCTTAATATTTGGTTAGCTATACCAATAAACTTTATAGGGGTTTTTATATTAACATATACATTTTATTATAATTTGAAAACAGCGGTATATTTACCATTTATATTACAATATATGTTTTTATTAGCTACTCCTATTACTAAAGCTGAATTGCCAATGAGAATGCTTTCACTTTTAGTTGCTCCAGTAGGAATTATATTAATTCAATTTGCAATTAATAAAAATAAGACTACTAAATCTGGAAATAAATTGATAGGTAGTATTTGTGATAATATTATAAAAAAAATAAATAATACTGGCAGTAATGAAGAAATAAATGATGCAATAAAAAGTGATGCTAAC
Organism: Clostridium sp. ETTB3; assembly: GCF_053571985.1. Lineage (NCBI taxonomy): Bacteria > Bacillati > Bacillota > Clostridia > Eubacteriales > Clostridiaceae > Clostridium > Clostridium sp. ETTB3. Next base: position 2,390,265 of record NZ_CP199832.1, on the reverse strand, counting down.
TCTTTTAGAAAAATTGTTTATGATAGTAGAAAAGATGATTTTTATGTAACAGAAGAAGGTAGATTAAAATTAAATATAGTAATAATTTTAGAAAAATTATCAATTCTATTAGAAAGTAATATTAAAAATAAGAAAATTACAAATGATTTACAAATTTGTTTACAAGAATTAAAACGTAGTTTAGGTAAAGAGGATGAGTTAAAAGATATTGATAATGTTATAAGTAAAATACTAAATAATTATAAGAGAGAAAATATAAATGATTTAGTGGAATTAAGAATATTAAATACTATTGATAGGTTAAAGTTAGCGTTAGAAGAGTTAAAATTATTGGGGAAAGAAAATTATAATAAGATAAAATCAAGTAATGATATACCAGAAGAATATAAGATGGCTAATATTCATAAAAGAGAATTTTATACAAAATCAGTGAAGTTTTCTTATGCTATTAGATTATCATTAGGAATAACTATTTCTGCTTTTATTGCAGATTATTTTAAGTTTGCAGAAGGAAGATGGATATACTTTACGGCATTTGCAATAATAATTCCTATATATGAATTAGCACAAAAAAAGCTAAGGGACAGGATATTTGCAACCTTAGTTGGTGGAGCTATAGTAGTTATATCATTTACAATATTTAAAAATGCAACAATTAGAATGTTAATATTAATGGTAGCTGGTTATTTAAGATCATATACATCAACATATAGATATGGAACTATTTATACAACAATATCTGCAATTGGTACTGCTGCTATGACTAGTGGAGCTATAATGATAACTATGGATAGAATAACATTTGTTATATTTGGTATTATAATAGCTGTTATTATTAATAGACTTGTATTACCAGTAAAAATGAAGGATGCAAATGAAGAATTATTAGGTACATACAAACAAGTTATTTATGAAATGTTAAATAATGTTTACAAGGAAAGCTTAGATAAAAACAATAGTACTCATGAAATGGATACATTATTACTTGTAACTACTATGATAGAGGAAAGATTAGCAGTTAATAATGCAGATTATATTAAAGAAGATTATACAGATTATTTTAATAAAATGAGAATTTTAATAATTGATATTTATCAATTATATACACTAATAAGAATTAAGAAGAATGAAAATAATGATATAAGCTATTTAAATGATTATTTAAAAGTGTTACCGAATATAAATAATGTAAATATTAATGAAGTTATTAAAAAGATAGAGGAAAATATAAAAGCTTCAAATGAAATTGATAATAAGATAATTTTTGCAAATATAAGAGGCGTTTTAACAGAAGTAAATGAAATAAAAAATTTAAGTAAAATATTAAGTAATAAGGCTGTATAATAAAAATTAAATTAATTTATTTAAAATGAGCAAAAAGCTTAGGGGATAAATAAGAAAATACATATATAAATATTACAAAGTATAATAATAAAGAATTTAGATAACTAATTTTTATATATTTTTATAAGATTAGTTATCTTTTTTGTATATAGATAATATAAATTTTTGAAGTAGTAAAATTAGTATATAAATGGATTTCAATATTTAAAACTATAAAATTCATACATCCATATGACAATTGTGATAGTAGTTTTTTAATAAAATTTATTAAAAATAAAAGAAAAAAATAGAGTAATATAGGGAAATATGATATAATATTTTTTGCATGATTTAATTTAAAGAAAAAATAAAAAATTATTATGAAAGTTGAAGAAAATTTGTAATACTTTTGTAACAAATTTAGGTAGTATTATACTATATATTAATATTAAAGATAAATTGTTTATAAAATAAAATTATAATTTTAATAAATATTAAAAATGAGAGGACGAAATAAGTTATGGAAAAAAAGAGAAAATCATATAGAAAAATTAAAAATCAACAAAAATTTATCCTTATTTTAATAACTTGTGTTTTAATCATAGCAGCTATATTTTTAGGAAGTAAGCTTGCTAAGAAGAGAGTTAATAATCTTCAAACTAATCCAAAAGTTGAAAATCAAGATGGAACAAGTAGTAATAGTTTAAAAGAACAGGAAGATAAAAACAATTCAAATAATGAATATAATAAGGACAAGGTAGATACACCTAAATTAGATAATAGTGGTTATTTATCTTATGAAGAAGATCCTAATGCAGATGATGGTGTTATGGTAGCTGAAAATACAAAGGGACTTTTAAATGGAACAAAACATTATCCAGTTAGAACTGATGGAAAAAAAGTTGCATATTTAACTTTTGATGATGGACCATCAACAACAAATACACCAAAAATATTAGATATATTAGATAAATATAATATTAAAGCAACATTCTTTGTTTTAGGTAGCTCAATAGATGCAAATGAAGGAGCAAAGGATATATTAAAAGAAGAAGTTAAAAGAGGACATGCAATAGCAAATCATACATATGGTCATGATTATTCATATTTATATCCAGGTAGAGTTATGAATGTAAAAAACATTTTATCTGATCTTGAAAAAAGCCAAAATGCAATGAAGGCAGTATTAGGAAAAGATTTTTCAACAAGAGTTATCAGATTCCCTGGTGGATATTGGTCATGGGAAGGTCGTACTGCAATGAAGGAAGCATTAGAGCAAAATAAATATTATAATGTAGATTGGAATGCATTAAATAAAGATGCTGAAGGAGCAAAGAAAAATGCAGATCAATTAGTACAATGTGCAAAGGAAAGTGTTAAAGCTTTAGGGCCAGATGCAGATAGTGTTGTATTATTAATGCATGATACATATGGAAAAGAAGAAACAGTGAAAGCACTTCCACAAATAATTGAATATTTACAAAGCCAAGGTTTTGAATTTAGAAGTATAAAGTAAAACATATAAAAAATGAGTATATTAGAATTGGATAAAATAAATCTAAATATACTCATTTTTTTATAAAAGTAGTAAAATTATAATTTATAATTGGATTTATCTTCCTTTGATTTTTCCTTCAATTCCTCTTTCAGCAAGAATTTCATAAATAGTCTTAGATGTAGTATCAGCTAAAGTATATCCAAGTAATTTTAAAATTTCCTCAAGTTTTTCCTCAGAAGAAGTTTCAATTTCTAAATAAGGGAAAGGACAGAAGCTCTTGTCATTAATATCAATTTCAATTAAAGAATCATTAAGTTTATAGCTTTCTCTATATTTAGAAATAGACTCTTGAAGAACAAGTCCTAAAGATTTAAATATTTTTTTAGCCATTTCACCATCTTCAACAATAGTTTCATTTTCTTCCATGACTTTAAATGTACCTTGACTTAACATTTTTTTAGTAGTCATAAATACAGTTTCTTTTCCAGTAAGCCTATCAGTAGTAGTTCTAACCCTAGCATAGCCTTTATTATCTAAAAGTCTACCATCTTCAAAGTCGTATATTTCATTAACTTGATCTTCAGATTTAACTTTAATTGCACCTAAAGATTCCATTTTATTTCTAATGTCATCAACATCAATATCCACTACTCTAGTTTCTAATTCTTTCATTAATAATTCTCCTTTCAGTTTAAAAATAATAATATTTATATTATACAATAATAAATAAAATTAAGGAGTATCTATATTAAAGTTTATATATTCCTTTTAATATTAACAATTATAAATTTCTTTATTTAAGCAACCTTCAGAATTTGCTACAACTACTGCAGTTGCAGAATCTCCAATTACATTTAAACAAGTTATAAGCATATCTATAGGTCTGTTTATAGCAATAATTAATGAATAAGCTATAAGTGTAGCTTCATTGTTAAACCCCATTCCTGTTAATACTGTAAAAAGTATTATTGATGATGAACCAGGTGCAGATGGTGTACCTATAGAAGCTATTAATGCTAAAACTGCTATTAATATTATATTTTGAATAGTAAGAGTATAACCTGAGCTAGCAGCAATAAAAATTGCAGCTATTACTTGCATTATTGCAGTACCATTCATATTAATAGTCATACCAAGTGGAAGTACAAAAGATGCAATATCTTTATCAACTCCAAGTTCTTCAACAGTTGTTTTTTCATTTAATGATAAGGCTGCAGAAGAAGCAGCAGCTGAAAATCCTAAAAGAGCAACTTTAGCAACTTTTTTCATGAATGTAATTGGGTTTAACCTAGTTAATAAATAAACAAATAGTGGATAAGCAATTATTAAAAATACAATTGAAGCAATTGTAACAGTAATCATGTATGCTAATGCTGGTTTTAAACGATCTAAACCATATACAGCAAAGGTTCTTGTAATTAATACAAAAACAGCAAATGGACTAAATTTAGTTATGATAAAACATAAAAATACACTAATTATATTGTTTATATCAATAAGTAAGTTTTTTAAAACTAATATTTTTTCACCTAAGGTGTTAATGCATAACCCAACAACTACAGCTAAAAATACTATAGATAATACCATTGAGTTATTTGTCATAACGTTAGCAACGTTATTTGGAATTGCATTAAGTATTAATAAAAGAGGGTTATTTCCTGTAGCAGTAGTTACAGAAGTAGCTCCGTTAGTTGATAAATGAACATTAAAAAATCCTAATTTATAAGCAATAAATCCAAATATACATGCAGTTGCTAAAGCAAATGTAGATGTTGTTAAAAAGCTTAATAGTGTTTTATATGATATTCTTCCAAGTTTTTTAGTGTCGCTAATATGGCACATAGCAAGAGCTATTGATGAAAATACCATTGGAATTATTATTAATTGAAGACAATTAATAAATAATTGCCCTAATATATAAAATAATCCTAATGAATTTCTTCCTTCATCAGTAGTTATATCTTGAAATAATATACTGTTAATAGTATTCCAAATTTCTACCTTATCATTAGAAATTAATGATTCTCTAATTAGTATAAAAGTAATACCAATAATTAAAGCTAGCACAAGTGATATTGACATTCTTATAGCTAGCGCAGTAGAATTGTTTTTTCCTTTTGTAAAATTAAATTTCATAAAATTATCTCCAAATAATCAATATTGTAAATATTATTAATAAACAACTTATGTAAAGGTTGTTTATTAAAAATTGAAAATTAAGTGTTTAATATTTTATTAATGGAATATAATCATTTAACGTTATGATAAATATATATTAGATAAAATAATATGTCAATAATTTAACTAACTTATATTATAAATATATATTTAGTTAAAAAGAAATTTAATTAAAATATATAGAAAAAAACTATTAAAATTATAGAATATATCTATTAAAATGTATTATTAAATAAAAGCAAAAGTGATAAAATATATATAAATAATTTAAATTCATTTAATTAAGGGGGCAATAAAAATGAAATTTAATGATTTAAATATGAGTAAATACAATGTAATGAAGGTTAAGGAAACAGTAAAATGTAGTGTGTGTAATTCTGATACAAACTATGTTGATTATTGGAATGGTAATAATTTTTGTTCGGCAGAGTGCCAAGAAAAATATTATAAATGGATTAGAAAAAATAAAGAATCAATAGCATAATATATATAAATGATGAATTATTTAGATAAATTATTATCAATAATTCATCATTATTTTTTACATATTATAATAATTTGTTAATATAAATTGATTTAAAAGATATATAATTAATATAAACCATAAAGAACACTTATGTAATATAATGAATATATAGTTTTTATCTATAAATAATACTATAAAAATCAATTGGATTACTATTAAGGGGTGGAATATAATAAAAGAGAATTAAGTGTTAAATATTTAACGTTCGTTATTTTTTATTTAAGAAAATTAAGACGTATTAAAATGACTAACAATAGTTTAAGATAAAATAAATAAGCTATTTATATAAAGGAGAGAATACAATGGAAAATCGTATTTCAGGTTATACTACATTAATAGGATTATTAGCAACACCAATTAAACATTCTAGTTCACCAAAGATGCATAATGAAGCATTTAGACATTTAGGATTAGATTATGCATACCTTGCATTTGAAGTTGGAAGTGATGGGTTAGAAGATGCAGTAAAAGGTTTAAAAGCAATGCAAGCTAGAGGTTGTAATGTATCAATGCCAAACAAAACTGTTATTCATAAGTATTTAGATAAATTAACTCCAGCAGCAGAACTTGCAGGAGCTGTAAATACAGTTATAAATGATGATGGTGTTTTAACTGGACACATAACTGATGGTGTTGGTTATATGAGATCATTAAAAGATGCAGGATTTGATGTTATAGGTAAGAAAATGACTATAGTTGGAGCTGGTGGAGCAGCAACAGCAATTTGTATCCAAGCAGCTTTAGATGGAGTAGCTGAACTTTCAATATTCAACCAAGATGATGAGTTCTTTGCAAGAGCAGAAGAAACAGTTAAGAAAATAAATGAAAAAACAAATTGTAAAGCTAAATTATTTAGATTAGAAGATAAAGAAGCTTTAAGAGCTGAAATTGCTGATTCTGTAATATTTACAAATGGTACTGGAATGGGAATGAAACCATACGTTGGACAAACTTATATAGAAAAGGATATGTTAAGACCTGACCTTATAGTAAGTGATGTTGTATATCAACCAGCTAAAACTAGATTATTAGAATTAGCAGAAGAAGTTGGATGTCCAACAATTAATGGATTAGGAATGATGTTATTCCAAGGTGCAGAAGCGTTTAAGTGCTGGACAGGACAAGAAATGCCAATAGATCACATGAAAGAATTCTTATTTGGAGATAAGTAAGCTTCCAAATTTTAATTTGGCAAAGCGAACTTGACTGAAACTACAAATTTTAATTTGGTTAGTTGAAGTTACACACAGTATACACTTACGACTAGCAGGAGTAGGTGTTTAATTAATAAAAATATGAAATTAGATGAAGTCATGCATGTATGTAGGAGGAAATAGATATGAAATTCATGGTAATAAATGGACCAAACATAAACATGATAGGTGTTAGAGAAAAAGGTATATATGGATCAAAGAGCTTTACTGAAATTTGTGAATATATAAAAGAAGAAGGAGAAAAGAGAGGGCATGAAGTTACTCTTCTTCAAAGCAATTGTGAAGGAACTATGATAGATTTCTTACAAAGAGCTTACTTTGAAAAATTTGATGGTGTTGTTATAAACCCAGGTGCATACACTCACTATAGCATAGCTTTACATGATGCTATTAAAGGAAATACAGGAATTCCAACAGTAGAAGTTCACATTTCAAATGTACATGCTAGAGAAGAATTTAGAAAAGAATCTAAGACTGCTCCAGCTTGTATAGGACAAATGTGTGGATTTGGTGAAAAAGGTTATGTTTTAGCTATGGAAGCTTTAGAAGACTATATAACTAAAAATAAATAATATTTTATAATAAAAAGGTTGTGGCAGTATGCACAGCCTTTTTAATTGTGTTACCAGCATGGGTAACAACTCGACGGTGAAAGTCCGTTGTGGGCTTGGTAGTGGGAACCACTAGCCAAGGACAAGGGTGTCCATCGTGAGATGGAATCTGAAGGAAGTCGGAGGCAAAGTCTCGGTCTGAGGGATACGAACTACATACAAGGCTTACTAAAGTCGGACAAGTTTGCAATACAAAACAAAATCCAACACTCCCCAAAACTTTAGGAGTAAATGTAGCAGATATATGAGATGAAGGTTACGGACTTAGGCTTGAAAAGCCTAACATATCAGTATATTAAAATTCATTAAACTTAAAGAACCGCCGTGTACCAGGCCGGTAGACACGGTGGTGTGAGAGGATTGGGATGTTGCATTAAGAATAAATACTACAATATATTGTATTAATTTTTATTTTTTAAAACAATATATTGTGTATAAAAGTTTTAGTGTGACAGCCCCTCCTACTCAATTAAAGTAAATTCATAGTTTATATCTATAGAAAAATATAAAAACATATATTAGATTTATGGTTTATAAAGAGTTATACTTAATTTAGTATTTTTATGAAAACAAAAGTTAAAACTTTATCAATATATATTTTATAGGAGAAATATATAGTCAATTAAAATATTGATGAATGTGTTTAAAAGTGTTAATACATCCTCAAGGAGTGATATTAATGAACAGTAAACACATAACAAATTACAAACCAAAAGATTTTGCTGAGTTACTTGGAGTGAGTGTAAAAACCTTGCAACGTTGGGATAGAGAAAACATATTAAAGGCAAAAAGAACACCAACAGATAGAAGATATTATACTTACGAACAGTATTTAGAGTTTAAAGGTATCAATAGTGCTAACAATAATAGAAAGACGATTATTTATAGTAGAGTTTCTACTAATGGGCAAAAAGATGATTTAAAAAATCAGATAGAATTTCTTTTAAACTTTACATCTTCCAAAGGAATAATAGTAGATGAAATAATTGAAGATATAGGTAGTGGATTGAATTACAATCGTAGAAAATGGAATAAACTTATTGAAGAATGCATGGAAAATAAAGTTGATTCTATTATAGTAACTCATAAAGATAGGTTTATTCGCTTTGGATATGATTGGTTTGAACGATTTTTGAGTAAATATAATGTGAAAATAATAGTTGTAAATAACGAATTGCTTTCATCGAAAGAAGAATTAGTTCAAGATATAATTTCAATATTACATGTTTTTAGTTGTAGAATCTCCGGATTAAGAAAATATAAGAAAAAGATAAAAAGGGATGAAGAAATTGCTAAAAGCCTACAAAGTAGAGATAAAACCAACAACAAAACAAATACAGAAAATCAATCAAAGTATTGGAGTTTGTAGATGGCTATATAATGAATATTTATCAACGAACAATCAATTATATACTAAATACAAAGATGGATTCATTGATAAGAAACAGGTGTTTATGAGTGCCAATGATTTTGATAAGTATATAAATAATGAAATCAAAGTTTTAGATGAATACTCTTGGATAAATAATTGCGGTTCTAAAGCTAGAAAAAAAGCTATACAAAATGCCGAAACCGCTTATAAAAGGTTTTTTAAAGGTCAAGCTAAGTTTCCTAAGTTTAAAAAGAAAAATAAATGTGATGTTAAATTATACTTTCCTAAGAATAATAAAGGCGATTGGAAAGTGGATAGACATAAAATAATGATACCTACATTAAAAAACGTAAGGTTAAAGGAGTATGGTTACATTCCAATAGGCTCAAAAGTTATTAGTGGAACTATATCAAAGAAAGCAAATAGATATTATGTGTCTGTAATAATAGATGTAGAAAATATCCCACAGAAAAATACAAATCAAGGTATAGGAGTTGATTTGGGCATAAAAGATTTTGCTATTTGCAGCGATAAAATCATTTATAAAAACATAAATAAAACTCAAAGAGTTAAGAAGTTAGAAAAGAAATTATTAAGAGAGCAAAAAAGACTTTCAAGGAAATATGAAAGTTTAAAAATAAGAAATAAAAAAGAGAAGGGAGAAGCTACTCGACAAAATATCCAAAAACAAATAGCTAAAGTACAAATACTTTATCAAAGACTTAACAACATAAGAACTGATTATATAAATAAAGTTGTAAGTAATGTGGTGAGAAACAAACCATCTTATATTACGATAGAAGATTTAAATGTTAAGGGAATGATGAGGAATAAGCATTTATCTAAAGCAGTAGCACAACAGAAATTTAATGAATTTAGAAATAAATTAGCAAATAAATGCAATGCTTTGGGTATAGAATTAAGAATTGTTGATAGATTTTATCCTTCAAGTAAACTATGTCATAAATGTGGTTCTATAAAAAAAGATTTAAAGCTTAAAGATAGAATTTTTAATTGTGATTGTGGGTATGTTGAAGATAGAGATTATAATGCAAGTCTTAATTTAAGAGATGCAAAAATCTATAAAATAGCATAAACAAATTTTATAGATATGTACCGATGGCTAAGTCGGGAATTTACGCCTTTGGAGTGATATATCAAACTAAAGTAGTCTATGTTTATCAAGACAAAATAGGTCACGTTGAAAAAGGAAAAATCTCAATATGGATACGTTTGTCAATATTTCGAGTAGCAGAATGTAGGATGAATAAGTACCAAAACATATTTACACCATTAACAATAAAAAATATGACTATTAGAAATAGGATTGCTATGCCTCCAATGGGAACAAACTACGGTGGAGCTATGGGAGATTTCACTGAAGAACATGTTCAATATTATGAAAAGAGAGCTAAAGGTGGAACTGGATTAATAATTGTAGAAAATGCTTGCGTTGATTTCCCAATGGGTTCAAACGGAACAACTCAAATTAGATTAGATCATGATAGATATATGCCAAATCTATTTAGATTAACTGAAAGATTACATAGACATGGTGCTTGTGTTGCTATCCAAATAAATCACTCAGGAGCATCAGCAGTGCCAGGAAGAATAGAAGGAAATACTCCAGTATCTTCTTCAAATATACCTTCAAAGACAGGTGGAGCAATTCCAAGACCATTAACAGTTGAAGAAATATATGTAATTGCTGATAAATATGCAGATGCAGCAAGAAGAGCTCAAATGGCTGGATTTGATGCAGTTGAAATTCATGGAGGACATTCTTACTTATTATGCCAATTCTTATCACCTTTATATAACAAGAGAACTGATGAGTTTGGTGGAAGTTTAGAAAATAGAGTAAGATTCCCTAAATTAGTATTAGAAAAGGTTAGAGCAGCAGTAGGACCAATGTTCCCAATAAGCTTTAGATTTAGTGCTGATGAATTCATGGAAGGTGGAAACACATTAGAAGATACATTAGAAATGATGGAATATCTTGTTGATGAAATTGATATATTAAATGTATCAGCTGCAGTTAACGATACACTTCAATATCAAATAGATGCTAACTACTTAAAGGATGGATGGAGATCATACATGGCTAAAGCTTTCAAGGAAAAGTTCAATAAGCCAGTTATAACATCAGGAAATATAAGAAATCCAGAAGTTGCTGAAAAAATATTAGCAGAAGGACATGCTGATTTATTAGCAATGGGACGTGGACTTATAGCTGATCCAGAATGGGTTAATAAGGTTAGAAGCGGAAGGGAAGATGAATTAAGAAAATGTATATCTTGTAATATAGGTTGTGCAGGTCATAGAATTGGAATAAACAGACCAGTAAGATGTACAATAAATCCAGAAGTTATTTTAGGAGAAGAAGCTCATACTTCAATGAAAGTAAAAAAAACAGTTAATGTTGTTGTTATTGGAGGTGGAACTGCAGGATTAGAAGCTGCTTGTACAGCTGCTGAAGTTGGATGTACGACATTCTTATTTGAAGCTAAACCTTACTTAGGTGGATTGGCTAGAGAAATAGCTAAATTACCAGCTAAAGATAGAATTAATGATTTCCCAGATTACTTAATTAACAGGGCTAAGAAATTAAGAAATCTTTATATATTCACAAATACTACTGCTACAATGGAAGCAATAGAAAATTTAAAACCAGACGTAGTTGTTAATGCCACAGGATCAACTCCTCTTTTACCTCCAATCACTGGATTACATGATAGAGTAGATAAAGAAAATTCAAAGGTATTATCAATATTTGGATTAATAGAGAATATCCAAAAGTTCAATGAAATGGACTTAGAAGGAAAGAAAATAGGTGTTATTGGTGGAGGAGCTGTTGGACTAGATGTAGTTGAATATTTCGCTCACAAAGGTGCTCATGTTACTATAGTTGAAAGAATGCCAGCTGTAGGAAATGGAATGGATATAATAACTAAGCTTGATTTTATGACTATGCTTAAGAAGAAAGAAGTAGATGTAAGAGTTGAAACTTCATTATTAGAAATTAAAGATAATAGCTTTATAGTTAATAAAGATGGAGTAGATGAAGAAATTAACTTTGATTATGGATTTGTATGTTTAGGAATGAGAGCATATTCTCCATTAATGTCAGAGCTACAAGAAAAATTTGTTAGAATTAATGTTGAAGTTATAAACATTGGTGATAGTGTTAGAGCTAGAAGAATAATAGAAGGTGTTGAAGAAGGTAGACATATTACTGATACACTTAAGAGAATAGGTGCTCTATAATAGTAAATTTTAAATATTACTGGAAATGTATTTTCCAGTAATATTTTTTTATAAATTTTTATAAATTTTAACTTCATATATTTATATCTAATTAAAACAATATGAATTGGTTAAAATAAAATTAGGTGGTGAATAAGATGGAAAGTAAAAAAAAGGAGTTTTAATATAAAAAATTCTTTAATAGGACTATTTACAGGATTTATAAATGGATCTTTTGGTTCAGGTGGCGGAACACTTTTAGTACCAATTTTAAATGATATTATTAAATTAGAGGAGCACAAATCTCATGCTACAGCATTAGCTATAATTGTATTTTTAACTGCAGCAAGCTCATCTATTTACATCTTTAAAGGTACTTACGATTTTCAATTAACATGGAAGGTTGCAATAGGAAGTATAATAGGTGGAATTATTGGAGCTAAATTATTAAGTAAAGTTACAGGAAAGTTCTTAAGGATAATTTTTGGAATAATAATGATAATAGCTGCATTTAGGATGGTGTCTTAATGATATATACAATAATAGGTTTTTTTGCAGGAGTAATTGGTGGAATGGGAATGGGAGGGGGAACTATTCTTATACCGGCTTTAATTATGTTTGTAAATATTGACCCTAAAATTGCACAAAGTATTAACTTACTTTCATCCATACCAATGGCCATTTTTGCTCTTATAATTCATATTAAAAATAAAAATGTTGTACTTAAGTTAGTAATACCAATAGCTTTATTTGGAGTATTGGGATCTATTGCAGGTGCTTTTTTAGCAAATTATTTATCATCTGAAGTATTAAAAAAAGCCTTTGGTATTTTTTTATTTGTAGTTGGATGCTTTGAAATTAAAAAAGGATTTTCTCAAAGGAAAGTTAAAAAATGCCCTAAATAATATAAGTCTAAAAAGTTATTCTATTAAAAAGAATAACTATTTTTTTGCTTTATTATTAACATATAACTCTCAGTTTTCTATAAGTGAAATATGAGATTATTAGTTTGGATTTTTAATCTAATTTTAATCTTTCTTATATTTTAGATTAATTTACTAAAAGTATTATATAACCATAGTAAATGAGAAAAATAAATTTAGAGAGGTTATATAAATGGAAAGAGATGAAATGATTAAAAAATTAATCAAAAAGGCTCATGTAACTTATGAAGAAGCACAAGAAGTATTAGAAAAGTGTAATTGGGATCTTTTAGATGCAATAATATATTTAGAGAGAAGTGGAAAAGTAGAAAACAATGATACTACTACTATTATTGAAGTAAAAGAAGAGTATCAAAAGAAAGATGATAACACTAAAAAAAATCACGAAAACTATGGTGGAATAGGAGAAATTATTGGAAGAATATTTAAAGGCTTAGGGAAGATTATAGCTAAGGGAAATAAAATTTATTTTAAAATTAAAAAGGATAATGAAAAACCAATAAGAATATCTTTAACAATCTCAATACTTTTAGTATTATTCTTTATGCCACCAACTGTAGTATTATTAATAATAGGTTTATTCTGTGGATATAAATATTCAGTTGCAGGGCCTAATATGAATTATGATGGAGTAAATGATATTTTTGAAAAGGTATCAGAATCAGCAGACACTATAAAAAAAGATTTTAAAAAAGGTTATGAAGGAAAGTAGAATATTATGATAAAAAGGCTTTGAATATAATTCAAGGCCTATTTCTTTTATGAAATCTTTAGAAATATTTGGTCAAATGGTATAATTTAATAAATGAGGATTTACTTAAATTAGTTATTATTAAATACAGGCTGGAGGAACAGTTGTGGATAGGCTTAATCTTGTAGAGAAATTAAGGACAAAGACAGGAATAACATATGAAGATGCAAAAATGGTATTAGAAATAAATAATTGGGATATACTTGATGCTATTTTAGATTTGGAGAGACAAGGAAAGATAAAGGGACCTTCTGTTAGTATATTTTATACTAATGAATATAATGAAAACTATGAAGAAGAAAATACACAATCTAACTTTGAAGAAGTTAAAAAAGATAGTAATTATAAATCTAATAGTACCTTTGAGGGGATTTTTGAGGTTATATGTAAGGCTATAGATATCTGTAACAATATTTTTATAGAAATAAAAGGCAAAAATAATTTCTTTTTAAAATTTCCACTTACAGTAGTTATTGTTTTTTTAATATTTGGATTTTGGCTACTAATACCTGTGGCCGTTATTGGATTATTTTTAGATGTAGAATTTTTTGTAGAATCTAAAAAGATTAATACAGATAAAGTTAATGATATATTAAGTAAAATATCAAAAGAGGTGCAGAATATTAAATCTAAAGGGAAAGGTGGAGGAAAATAATGATTAAAATTTTAATAGTTGAAGACGAAGAGAAAATAGCGAGATTTATAGAATTAGAATTAGTTCATGAAGGGTATAAAGTAATAAAAGTTAATAATGGTAGAGATGGGCTTGAAATTGCTGAAAAGGGTGAAATAGACTTAGTGCTTTTAGACATTATGCTTCCAGGGCTTAATGGACTTGAAGTATTAAGAAGACTTAGGAAAACATCAGATATTCCAGTAATAATGTTAACAGCAAGGGATGCTGTTATAGATAAGGTATCAGGACTTGATGGTGGTGCAGATGATTATATAACAAAGCCCTTTGCAATTGAAGAGTTACTTGCAAGAGTAAGAAATGCTTTGAAAAAGAGAATAGTCACTGTAAAAAAGGATGAAGATGTATTAAGGCGTGGTTTACTATCTTTAGATAGATTAAAGCATAAGGTAATGTATGATAATAATGAAATTGAATTAACTAATAGAGAATTTATGCTTTTAAAAATATTAATAGAAAATAAAAATATAGTATTAACTAGAGATGTACTTATGGAAAAGGTATGTGGCTATGACTATGTTGGAGAAACAAATGTAATAGATGTTTATATAAGATACTTAAGAACAAAAATTGATGATAGATTTAATATTAAGATAATTACTACAGTTCGTGGTGTAGGATACGTAATAAAAGATGAATAAGAGAAGAAAAACCAAAAATGTTACATCTATTGCAATAAAACTTAATGCCATAAAAGTAAGAGATTTATTTTTTAAATTTCTTATAATTGATGCAATTTTAATGTCAATTTTAATAGGACTATGGTGTATTGAATCTGAAAAGAGCTTTTATGGAGAACTAGTAAATAATGCTGAAAGAGCAATTAATTTTTATCCCATAGAAACAGCTACATATACGGTAATATGGGATAATGGAAAAGTTATGGTTAAGGAAGCTAGCGAATTTCTATACAATGTAAGAATCATACTAATTATAATTGGAATAGTAGAAGGTATATTCTTATTAGAAGAAATAATATTTGGAACAGCAAGAGTAAGAAAAATATTAAAGCCTCTTAATGAAATAGCAGAAACAGCAGAGAGACTTAGTAACATGGTATTTGATGAAGAAAAATTTCATAGTATAGAAGATGCTATATCAAAAATTAGTCCAGTTGCTTCTGATGAAAGAATTCATATTGGAGATAGTGAGTTTAAAGGATTAGAAGATGCTATTAACAAATTGTTAGATAGAATGAGGGATTCTTATAGACAGCAAGCAAGATTTGTATCAGATGCTTCACATGAACTTAGAACTCCTATTTCAGTAATTCAGGGGTATGCCAATATGCTTGATAGATGGGGAAAAAATGATGAAAGTGTATTAGATGAATCTATTACAGCTATAAAGTGTGAATCAGAAAATATGAAAAATTTAGTTGAACAGTTGTTATTTTTAGCAAGGGGTATTAATGGAAAAACACAGCTTACTATCAAAGAGTTTTCTTTAAGCAATATGATTAAGGAAGTTGTAGAAGAATCTAAAATGATAGATGATAAACATGTATATAGTTATATTAATTTAGAAGAGGTTAATGTTTATGGAGATATGGGATTTCTTAAACAAACTGCTAGGATATTAGTTGAAAATGCAGCTAAATATACAGAGACAGGAGAAAATATAGAACTTAAAGTAGGAAGAAATAGCAAAGGAGAACCTTATTTTTCTGTACAGGATAATGGAATAGGAATGGATACGGAAGATATACCACATATATTTGAACGTTTCTTTAGAGCTGATACAGCAAGAGTTAGAAAGAATGGAGGGACAGGTCTTGGATTATCTATAGCTAAATGGATCATTGATAATCATAATGGATATTTTAGTGTTTTAAGTAGAAAAGGAATAGGTACAAGAATAACGGTATATTTACCAGAAAAACAAATATAAAAATAAAACTAAAGAGAGAGTATATAAAGATGGGGAACATATATGTATCACAGCTTTTTTCAGAAGATAAAGTTAGTGAATTAGTAAAGGACTATAATATTGGAATCGAAATAATTGAGTTTGGAATAGGATATACTTTAGATAAGGATGATAATGGAGTAGTGGAATTTTGTGAAAGAATGGGGGATTTAATAAAAAGAAGACCTTTATCTGTACATGGACCATTTTTAGATTTAAATCCAGCAAGTTTTGATAGTATGATTAAGAATGTTACATTAACTCGTTATAATCAAGCATACAATATAGCTAAAAAATTAGGAGCAGATAGGATAGTATTCCATTCTTGTTATTACGAAGATATATATTTTAAAGAAACATATATAAATAATTCATTAGAATTCTGGAATGAGTTTTTAAGTGACAAAGATGAGAGCGTAAAGATACATATTGAAAATATGTATGATAAGGATATATCAGTTTTAAAAGAACTTGTTGATAAAGTCAATAATAGTATTTTTTCTATATGTTTAGATATAGGTCATGCTAATTGTTATTCTAATCAATCGTTAGAAGAGATAATTGAGTTATTAGGAAATAGAATAGGACATTTACATTTAAGTAATAATAATGGTAAAAAGGATAGTCATTGTGGGCTTAATAATGGGAATATTAATGTAATAAATACTTTGAATTTAATAGATAAATATTGTAATGATCCTTCAATGACAATTGAAGTGACTGATTTTAATGAAGCTATTGAATCAATTGAATTTATAATGGAGAGAAATAAAAAGTGAAAAGAGTTCCTTCTTAGATAGTATATTTAAGAAGGAACTTTATTATAGGATTAAATTTTAAGTTTTCTAAAGGCCAAGGGAGTTTTGCCGTGTGTCTTTTTAAACATTTTAACAAAATTGCCGCTATAATTATATCCAAGTTGTTTAGCTATCTCATCAATACTTAAGTCAGTTGTAGATAATAAATTTTCGGCTAGTGTCATTCTAATAGAATTAGTATATTGACTAATTGACATATGATATTTTGCTGAAAATCCAGCCTTTAATTTTTGCTCATTTAAAAATACCATTTTACTTAAAGCTTTAATAGTTGGTGGATTACAGGCTTCTTCCGTTAATATATCATGGGCTTTTTGTATTGCATGTGCATCTGATGCAGTTAATGTAATATATCTATCTTTTCCTATTTTTATCTCTCCATAATTTAATTGATTAGTAAAAACATTTTCTGGAGAAGAGTATATTTCGTTATAAAGTAAGGCAATACACTCTAATATCTTGCTTTCTAAATATATAGGAGTTATTTTATCAACTTCGGACATACTTCTTAATCCTTGAATAATAGAAGATATTTCAAGTGGCAAATATCTATAAGTATAGTTACTGATAAAATTATCAAAATCTATAGTTTTGGGAAAATTAGGTCCTATTATTTCATCAAAATATTTTTTATAAATTGTTATTTCAGCGCCATGAAAGTGCTGTCCTTTTTTCCACCTTTGCGTTCCTTTTATTCCTTTTTCAGCTACAAAAAAAGAAGAGGGGCTAAAGGAAGAAACAGGACTATCTTCAATTTCAAATTGTGTTTCTCCTGTATAGACAGTACCAAATCTCATTAGATGTTCATTATGCTCAAAAGATATAGAGAAATCTATAGGAATAGTATAATCACCAATTCCAAAGTCATAATATCCTTCTCTACTATATTTAATAAAATATCCAAGTTCAGGTCTGTCTTCATTTTTATAAATTGTATAATTTTCTGTTTTAAAAGGAGTAAAAGTCATATTATTTAAAACTTCATTTTGAAATTCCTTTGTTGTTTTAGCAATCATAATTTACCTCAATATTTATTAAATTAGATTAATAAATAATATAACATAAAAATAATTAATGCACATGTAAAATTTAAACTTTACATGTGTTTTTTTTAAATAAGATAATTATTTATAAAAGTGATGGAAATACTAATTTAAATGAGAGTGCAAAGTTAAAATAAATTATAAAATTGAGTGATAAAATTATCAAATTAGGTGCAATAGTTGAAATGAGAATGACTATCATATACAATCGATTTTACAGTAGACGAGAAAAAACAGAAGTTAATTATAAAATATATGGAGGTACGTGATGAAAAAGAGAATATTAAAAACATTAGTAGCTACTTGTATGACAGCTATGATGTTTGTAGGGTGTACTAGTAATGGTGCAGCAAATGAAGAGGTAAAAATGGGGGATACTGTAAAAGTTACAGATGTAAGAGGAGAAGTAGAAATACCGGCAAATCCTAAAAGAATAGTAGACTTAAGTGGTAATAGTGATATTTTATCAATTTTAGGATATAAAGTTGTAGGAACTGCAAATAGTGATGCTTATGATTACACTAAATTCCCTTCATACTTAGAAGATACATTAAGTGGAGCAAAAATATTAGGATATAGCATGCAAGATACAATGGATATAGAAGCAGTTATGAACTTAAATCCAGACTTAATAGTTATATCAACAGTTCAAGAAAAAATGTATGATGCATTAAGTGAAATTGCTCCAACAGTTATGATTCAATTAGAAGCTTTAAATTGGAAAGATGACGTTAGAGCTTTAGGAAAAGTATTTGATAAAGAAGATGTTGCTAATGAATGGATAGCTAATTATGAATCTAAGGCAAAAGAAGCTGGAGATAAAATTAAAGCTAAATATGGTGACAATACAACGTATCTTTCATTCTTAGCTAGTGGTGGACAATTCTTTGTTTTTGATGGTGCAGGATTTGGTGATGTATTATATAAGGATATGGGATTAGCTAAACCAGTAGGAATGCCAGAACAAACTGATATTAGTTTACCAGTTGTAACTTATGAAGGATTAGCAGCAATACAAGCCGATTATATATTTGCAATAGCAACAGAGGAAGATTTAGCTCAATTAGAAGCAAACAGCATTTGGAACAACTTACCTGCAGTTAAAAATGGTAATGTAGTAATACTAGAATCATCACCATACTTTAACCAAGGATATAGCCCAATTGGAAGAGAAAAATTAGTAGATGAAATAGGTGACATGTTAAATGAAACAAAGTAATAAACGTACAATAATATTTGTTATTAGTAGTTTGTTACTCTTAGTAGGAGGATTGGCTTTAGCAATTAGGCTAGGGTCAGTCCATATTACTTTTTCAGACATTTGGAATAGTATTTTTAATTATAATGAAACTTTAGAACTTATGTTAGTTAGAGATGTACGTATTCCAAGGGCACTTTGTGTATTATTTACTGGAGGAGTTTTAGGAGTAACAGGTGCAATGATTCAAGGTGTTACTAGAAATCCAATAGCTGAACCATCTATATTAGGAATAAGCCAAGGAGCAACTTTAGTAATATCAATTTTTTATGCAACAGGAATAGGAATAACAACTCAAAATGTAATGATAGCTTCCTTTATAGGAGCATTATTAACAGGAGTTATAGTTTTAGGATTTATATCAAAAAAGGCAAATAATAATTCAATTGCAAAGATTCTTTTAGCAGGAACAGCAATGAGTACATTTTTCATTTCTTTAACTACAGTAATAGGTCTTTTATCAAATCAATCTCAAATGATAGGATTTTGGGTATCAGGTGGATTTAGAAATGCAAGTTGGGCAGATTTTAAATTAATTTTTGTAGTAGGAGTTATAGGACTTATTATAGCAATATTCTTATCACCAAAAATAAATATATTAAACTTAGGTGATGATGTTGCAATTGGGCTTGGAGAAAATCCAGAAAAAATAAGATTTATTACTCTTATGGTTATGATACCAATGTGTGCAGCAGCAGTTACAGTTGGGAAAAATATAGCTTTTGTTGGTCTTATAATTCCTCAAATAGTTAGAAAGTTATTAGGTGAGGATTATAGAAGAAATATTCCATGCTCATTTTTACTTGGAGCAGTTCTTTTAACATTTGCAGATGTTGCAGCAAGAATGATATTTAATCCTTATGAAACACCAATTGGAGTGTTTACAGCATTAATAGGAATACCATTCTTTATATCAGTGGCTAGAAAGGAGAGGGGATAATGAATAAGGGAAAATTTAAATTAGCTATATCAGTTTTACTTATTTTATTAATAGTCTCTTTTATGGTTACATTATGTTGGGGGACATATAAAGTTTCACCTATGGAAGTTATTAATACTCTTTTAGGAAATGGAACAAAACTTCAAAATACAGCAATATTAACTATTAGGGTTCCAAGGCTTTTAGTTGGTATGTTTGTGGCAATTGCATTATCAACAGCAGGAGCAATTCTTCAAACTATAACAAAAAATGATTTAGCGGATACAGGGATAATAGGTATAAATGCTGGAGCTGCAGTTGCAGCAGTATTATTTATTACATATTCAACTGGAGCATATTATAGTGAACTTGGACAATTATCTATATTTGTATTGCCTGTAATAGCTATAATAGGAGCTGCAGTTACGGCATTCGTAATATATATGATGTCTAGTAGAAAAGGGATAAAGCCTAAAAGACTTTTACTAATTGGAATTGGATTAAATGCAGGACTTAATGCTTTTATAACATTTTTTACTTTTAGAGGTGGCGTTGGAGATTACAATAGGATTTTAGTTTGGACATCAGGAAGTCTTTGGGGATCTGGATGGAGTTATGCAAAGGTAATAATTCCAATAGTAACTTTAATGTTTATCATAGTTTTATTAAACCATAAAAAGTTAGATGTATTAAATCTTTCTGATGAACTTGCAATATCACTAGGTTTAAATTTAGAAAAGGAAAGAAAAAAGTTTTTAACTTTTGCCGTTATTTTAGCTGGAACAGCAACAGCTTTTGCAGGTAATATAGGATTCTTAGGTCTTATATCTCCTCATATTGCAAGGAAGTTAGTTGGACCTTATCATAAAAAAGTTATAATAGTATCTGCAATGATAAGTGTTATTATAGTAATTCTTGCAGATTCAATTTCAAGAAATTTATTTTCTCCAATTGAAATTCCAGTAGGAATAACAGTATCTATATTTGGAGTACCATATTTTATTTATTTAATGATGAAGGAGAAATAATCATGGAAGCTATTAGTGTAAAGAACTTAAGGGTAGGATATGAAAACAATACTATAATTGAAGATATGAGTTTATCTATACCTAAGGGAAAAATAAGTATAATAATTGGTGCAAATGGATGTGGTAAATCAACACTACTTAAAACTATAGCTAGAATTAATAAACCTACAAATGGTGATATTTTTATTAATAACAAAAATATCAAAAAGGTAAAAGAAAAAAATATAGCAAAAGAAGTTGCATTTTTGCCACAAGGACCAGTTTGTCCAGATGGACTTACAGTAAGAGAACTTGTTGCTTTTGGTAGATTTCCTCATCAAAAAATGATAGGTGGTCTTACTAGTTACGATAAGGAAATTATTGATTGGGCAATAGAAGAAACAGGACTTAGTGAATTTGCAGATAGAGGTGTTGAAAACTTATCTGGAGGGCAAAGACAAAGAGCTTGGATTGCTATGACTTTAGCTCAAGAAACTGAAATAATAATGCTAGATGAACCTACAACTTATTTAGATATGTCTTATCAATTAGAAGTATTAGAGGTTCTTCAAAAATTAAATAAAGAAAAGAATATAACAGTTGTTATAGTACTTCATGAACTTAATAATGCTTGTAGATTTGCAGATAATATAATTGGACTAAAAAAAGGTAAAATTATATGTCAAGGAAGACCATTAGATGTAATTAATAAAGAAAACTTAAAAGAGATATATGGAATAGATGCAAATCTTACAATAAGTGAAGATGGGCAATATCCAATTTGTATGGAATATGACTTATTCAGGGGGAAAAATGAAAAATAAAAACTTCATAATAATAGTTATAGGTCAAATTATTTCCTTGTTTGGTAATGCAATTCAAAGGTTTAGTATGTCATTATATTTATTAGAATTTACAGGTAGTACAGCAGCCTTTGCAAGAATATTAGCAATATCAACTATACCTTATATATTATTTGCACCTATTGCAGGAAGGCTTTCAGATAATATAAATAGAAAGAAAATAATGGTTTATTTGGACTTAGTTTGTTCTATATTAATTGGAGGTTATGCAATTATCTTATTAAGAGGGCATGATCATGAATTAATAGTTGCAGGAGTGATGTTTATATTATCAATATGTGCTACATTATATGCACCAGCAGTTACATCATGTATTCCTCAAATAGTAGAGGAGGAAAAATTAACTTCTGCAAATGGAATAATAAATCAAGTTGGATCAATAGTAAATTTTGCTGGACCAATATTAGCAGGATTACTTTATGGATTATTAGGAATTAAGGTAATAGTAATTATAAATGCAGTTAGCTTTTTAATATCAGCTATTATGGAAATGTTCTTAGATATTCCAGATGTAAAAGATAATAAATCAATATTAAATGATGAAATATCAGTTGATGTCAATGATGAAAAAATATTATCCTTAAGTTTTATAAAAAAATCTTTTATAGATATGAAAGAAAGTTTTATTTATTTAAAAGAAGAAAAAAAGGTTGTGCTTGGAATTATAGCTTCTTATGCATTATGTAATATTTTTTTAGTACCTATATTATCAATAGTTGCACCATATTTCATAAATATATTTTTAGGATTATCTTCTGAAGTTTATGGAATTGTTGAAGGAATATGTGTTTTAGGAATGATATTAGGTGGCTTTTGGATTAGTGTAAAACCTAATATGTTTTCTATAAAAAAAGTGCATTATACATATTTTCCTATGATTATAGGTGTTATTATAATGTCTATATTAGGATTTATAAAATTAAACACTTATGCTTTAGCAGGTATATTTGCAATTAGTGGATTAGCAATAATGTTATCATTAGCTTTATCTAATGTATTAACATTAACATTTATACAAAAACAAGTTCCTAGTGATATGTTAGGGCGTGTATCTGCTTTTTCAACAGCAATAGCAACTATAAGTGTTGCACCAGGACAATTGTTATTTGGACAGGTTATTGATATGGGAATGCCAATAGGAGTAATTCTTTTAATAGCTGCAATGCTTAATATAGGTCTTATATTATTTATAAAATGGAATGTAAGACAAGTAAAATAATTTAATATTAATAAAAAATCCCCATTATTTAACCAATATAATTAAGATAAAAAAATTATTTTAAAATATATTGTGTTATATTTAGGGGATTTTTTTATTAAGTTTTATGGCTTATATGTAAGGTTATATAGCATTAAAATTTTTAGTTAAATTATTTTATATGAATATAACACATTTTAATTTGGCCAATAATTTTATCATTAGCATAAATATTACCCCAAGTGCTTCCATTAGGGCAATCATTAGGAAGTGAAAAGGAAAGGTGAAGTTCATTTGTATAAGGCTTCACTAAGGTGTATAATTCCTTATAATTTATGTGAGGTATTACTTTACAAATAGAAATTTTATTTTCACCAAAATCCTTAATTTCAATTTTATACACTTTAATAGCTCCTTAATTTATTATTATATTATATATTTATTAAAGCTATTAAGTTTTAGAATAATAAAAATTTAAAATATTGATTAAAGCTAAATAAAAAAGGAAGTTGTATTTTTGTACAATTTCCTTTAATTTATTAAGCTACATTTTTAGAAGCTTTTAACTCATATTTTTTTATTATGTTATATCTAATATTAACTATAAGTGCTAATACAACACCTAAAGTTGTTATTCCCATATCGAATAATATTACATGGCTTAAGCTTATATCTGCTAATATACCAGTGATACTTGGTACTATAGTAGAAGCTAAGCTTGAAGAGGTAAATACTATACCAGTAATTTTACCCTTGCTTGTTGGGAATAATTCTGACATTGAAGTTAATGCTAATTGTAATACACCACCAGCAGCAGAGAAACCTATTACAAATGCTGCAATTATACAAGTTGTTGTACTTGGGAACATCCAAAGAATAGTTAACATTATTAATGAAATTAATGGGTAAACAAATGTAAATCTAACTTGTTTAATCCACTTAGCAACTAATATTGAAGTAACAAATACAGATACTATTGATCCAGTACTATAAATACTTATTAATTTAAGTGAAACAGTTTGTTCAACACCAGCAACTTCTCTTGCAAATGATGGTAACCAGTTTGCAATTACTTGGAATGTAGCAGTAGCAGTAAATCCAATTAAGATTAAGCAAATACCTTCAATCCAGAAGTTTGCTTTAACTTTAGCTTCAACTTTTTCTTCAACAACATTTTCTTGCTTTGGCTCAGCTTTGAAATCAGGGAATGGAAGTTTTAGTATTAATAATCCATTAATTACAAATACTATAATACAGAATATAAATGACCATCCGTAGTAAAGGTTATTAGCAATTAAGAAGCTTATTATCCATGGTAATATGAATTGTCCAGCAGAAATAAATGCTTTAATTGCAACATTAGCACTTCCTGAAGCTTTAGGGAAACATTCAGTTAATGCAGGATAAGTACCAGAATCCATAAATGAATTAGCCATACCAGCTAATAAAGCAAAGAAAAATGCCATAGTAACATTAGTACTAATTAATATACCACCCATAAATAACACATAAGTTCCCATACCTAATAGTATGAAAGGTTTTCTACCGTATTTATCTGATAATACTCCAGATACAAATAAAACTATTAATCTACCTAATCCAAGTGCTGAAATAACATATGATACTCCTGCTTTGTTAGTATTTAATTGTTCCATTAAAAAATCAATATTTTGAGCTAATATGATAGCTCCCATACCATGTATAAAATAATTTATATACATAGATAATGCTGTTGGCATATACTTATTTTTAGTAAGCGTATTTTGCATTTTAATACTCCTTCTTGATAAAAATTTAACGTTTTTATGTATGAATAATCTATTTAATTTACAAGATAAATTGTAATATATAAGTTTTAATTATTCTAATACATATTTTTTTGTTTATTTATAGAAAAAAACTATAGATATGGTATAATATTTAAGTGTTTAATAGAAAAAATAAAAAAATATTAGTTTGTATTTTATCAAACAAAATATATAAATAAAAAGGAGGAACTATGAATTTAAATCATTTAAGTTATTTTAGAGTATTAGCAAAATTAGAGCATTATACCCAAGCTGCAGAAGAATTATCTATAACACAGCCAAGTTTAAGTCATGCTATGTCTGCGTTAGAAAGGGATTTGGGAACTTATCTTTTTGAAAAACAAGGTAGAAACATTAAGCTAACTAAATTAGGAAAAATATATTTTGAATATGTAGAAAAAGCATTGAGTGAATTAGAAAGAGGAGAAAAAAGAATTAAGGAATTAACTAATGTATCTACAGGAACAATAGAACTTGGATATATTTATACATTAGGCCCCAATTTTGTTCCTAAATTAATTAAGAAATTTACTTCAATAGAAAAAAATAAAGATATTAAATTTTTATTTGGACAAGGAACAACAAAATCCTTAATTAATGATTTAAAAGAGGAAAGATATGATATGGTTTTTTGCTCATTAATGGAAAATGAGCCAGAAATAGATTTTATGCCAATAGCAAAAGAAGAGCTTGTTGTTATAGTATCAAATGAACATCCATTAGCTAAACGAGATTTTATAGATTTAAGTGAAGTTGGAGGTTATCCATTTATAGGTTTTAGTGAAAAGAGTGGAATTAGACCATTAATAAGTGAATTATTTACTAAGGTTAATATTACTCCTAATATAATTTGTGAAGTTGAAGAAGATAATGCTGTTGCAGGTTTAGTTGAAATAAATTATGGAATAGCAGTAGTACCTAAGATATCTTCATTAAAATATTACAATGTAAAAGTATTACCTATAGTAAATCCATCACATGAAAGATTTATATATTTAGCAACATTAAAGAACAGGTATTTAACACCATCAGTAAATTTATTTAAAAAATATATTATAGATAATTTTTAATAAGTAAAATTAAAGAAATAAATAGAAAATTAAACTGCCTCTTGTTAATTATATAGGTGCAGTTTAATTATTATAATTTTTATGATAATAGTTTTACTAATATTGCTTTTTGTGCATGAAGTCTATTTTCAGCTTCTTCAAATATAACATTAGCATGAGCTTCAATAATTTCTACAGTAATTTCTTCGCCTCTATGAGCAGGAAGACAATGAAGAACTATAGCATCATTATTAGCTAATTTCATAATTTCTGAATTAACTTGATATCCTTTAAAAGCAATTTGACGCTTTTTTGTTTCAGATTCTTGGCCCATACTAGCCCAAACATCAGTTATTATTACATCAGCATCTTTAATAGCTACTTTTGGATCTTCGGTCATTTCAAAAGAAACACTATTTTTTATAGCTAAAGCTTTACCCTTTTCAATATAATATTTAGGAGGTTTATAACCTAGAGGATTAGCAATAGATATATGCATTCCTAAAGTTAAACATCCTATTATTAAAGAATTACACATATTGTTGCCATCACCTATATATGCAACTTTTAATCCCTCAAGAATAAGCTTATTTTCTCTTATTGTCATTAAATCAGCTAAAACTTGGCAAGGATGTTCCTCATCTGTTAATCCATTAATTATAGGAATAGATGAACATTCAGCTAATGTTTCGACTTCTTCTTGTGAAAATGTTCTTATCATTATTCCATCTAAATATCTTGATAAAACTCTAGCAGTATCCTGTATAGCTTCACCACGTCCTATTTGTAAGTCTTTAGAACTTAAAAAAAGAGGATGTCCTCCAAGTTGATACATTCCAACTTCAAAAGAAACTCTAGTACGTGTTGAAGCTTTTTCAAAAATCATACCTAGAGATTTACCTTTTAGTATAGGATGCTCTATGCCATGTTTTCTTTCGTATTTTAATTGATCAGCAAGGTTTAATATATCCAAAATTTCATCTTTAGAAAGATTATCCATACGTAACAAATCTTTATTCATAAAAACCTCCTTTTTTAGTTAGGATTAGGGAGTGATAAGTGGCAAGTGTAGAGTGGCAAGTGGCAAGTTAAGGAGGAAACTCCTTGGGGAGTTTCTAAAATTATATTTATTAAATTCAGCTTAAGCTGAATTTATACCTTAACTTGAAACTTGTCACTTGAAACTTGCAACTATCTACAGATTATTTAAAAGTATTTTAACTCCTGATTTAATGTCTTCCATTGGTGTGTTTAGTGGGGGAAGTAGTCTTATTACATTTTTACCAGCGGTTAAGACTAGTAAACCATCTTCTAATACCTTCTTTTGAAATTCAGAAGAATCCCCATTAATTTCAATACCTATCATTAATCCTAACCCGCGAACATCTATAACATTTTTTATATTTTCTTTTAAAATAGATTGCTTTATATATTCACCCTTATTTTTAATATCATTATAAGTATTTGAATTACAAAGTTGATTTAAAACAGAAAGTGCACCAGCGCATACAACAGGATTTCCACCAAAGGTTGAACCATGATCTCCAGGATTAAAAGTATATGAAAGCTTATCATTACATAAAACAGCACCTATTGGAAGTCCAGCACCAAGTCCTTTTGCACAAGTAACTATATCTGGAAAAACATTAAAATGATTATATCCAAATAAATTTCCAGTTCTTGAAATACCACATTGAACTTCATCAAATATAATTAAAATATCATTTTCTTTAGCTAATTTAAAAGCTTCTAAAACAAAATTTTTATTAAGGGGATGAACTCCACCTTCACCTTGAATTGCTTCCATTATGATAGCACAAACATCAGGAGTAAGGTTTTCCTTTAATTCATCTATAGAATTAGCTGAACTGTATTTAAATCCTGTAGGAAAAGGGAAAAAGTAGTTATGAAATTTATCTTGACCTGTTGCTGTTAATGTAGCTAAAGTTCTTCCATGAAATGATTGCTTTAATGATAAAATAGTACCTCTATTTTTACCATATTTATCAAAGCTATATTTTCTTGTAAGTTTAATTGCACATTCATTTGCTTCAGCACCTGAATTTGAAAAAAATACTTTGCTCATTCCAGAAAGTTCACAAAGTTTTTTTGCTAATGACACAGTAGAATTATTTGAAAAAATATTTGATAAGTGTTGAAATGAATTAAGCTGAGATATTATTTCATTTTTCCATAATTCATTATTATAGCCTAAGGAATTAACACCAATTCCACTAGTAAAATCTATATATTTTTTATTATTAATATCGAATAAATAAGAACCTTTTCCATTTAAAACTTCAATAGGAAGAACTGAATAAGTATTCATTAAATATTCTTTTTGCTCTTTAAATAAATTCATTAAAATCACCCCGAGAGTTAGTATAGTTAGGAGTTAGTGGTAAGTGATAAGTGACAAGTTAGGGATGAAATTCCTTATGGAATTTCTGAAAATATATTTTATTAAATTCAGCATTAGCTGAATTTATACATAAATTTGTCACTTGTCACTTGCCACTTGAAACTAATTAATATATTTCCGTTCCTATTCCTTTTTCTGATAGTAGTTCTAGTAAAATGGAATGTTTGATTCTTCCATCGATTATATGAGCTTTTTTAACTCCCATTCTTACTGATTCTACACAGCAGTTTATTTTAGGAATCATACCACCATTTATTACTTTATCTGCAGTTAATTTAGGAATTTGATGTAATCTTAAGGTTGAAATTAATGTTGAAGTGTTATTTGGATTTGTCATTACACCTGGTACATCTGTTAGTAGGATTAGTTTTTCAGCTTTTAAAGCAGAGGCAATTTTTGAAGCACATGTATCTGCATTAATGTTATAACTATTGTTATCATTTTCTCCAATAGCTATAGAGGAAACTACAGGAATATGTCCAGAATTCATAGCTAAGTTTAAAAGATCGGTATTTACAGATGTTATTTCTCCAACAAAGCCTAAATCAATTTCAGAATTTAATTTTTTAGCTTTAATTAGTGAACCATCAATTCCAGATAAACCAATAGCTTTTCCACCTGTTTTTTCAATAAGCTTAACTAAGTCTTTATTTACTTTTCCAGCTAAGACCATTTGTGCAACTGTTATAGTAGTTTCATCAGTATATCTTAAACCATTTATAAATTTACTTTTATGGTTCATTTTAGATAATGTAGTACTAATATCTGGTCCACCACCATGAACAATTATTGGATTTATACCAATACATTTCATAAGAATAATATCATTTATTACAGTTGAGGTTAACTCATCATTAATCATTGCATTCCCACCATATTTAATAACAATGGTTTTACCATAGTATTCTTGTATGTAAGGTAATGCTTGGACTAATATATTAGCATGTTGAGCATAGTTCAATTTTTTCCACCTCCTATAGCTTTAATAATTAGAGCAGATTTAAAATGGTTAATTGATAAGCAAAAATTATTAACTGCGATAATCACCATTAATTTTTACATAATCATAAGTTAAATCACAGCCCCAACAAGTTGCTTCTGAATTTCCTTGTTTTATATCTATTAAAATTTTAATTTCATTTTGAAATAATATTTCTTTTGCTTTAGATTCATCAAAGATTACTGGAGAACCATCTTTACAAACAAGTATGTTTCCAGCAGTACTTGAAAAAGAAATATCAACTTTTTCAGGATCAAAATCTATATTAGAGTAACCTAATGCACAAAGAATTCTTCCCCAATTAGCATCACTTCCAAACATTGCTGCTTTTACTAGGCTTGATGATATTACACTTTTAGAAAGAATTTCTGCATCTTCAATAGAATTTGTATTTTTAACAGTGCACTCTATAAGTTTAGTTGCACCTTCTCCATCTTTTGCAATTTTTTTAGAAACATATATATTTAAAGCTGTTAGTGCTTTTAAAAATAAATTATAATTATCATCTTTTTCAGTTATAGTTTTGTTATTGGCAAGTCCATTTGCCATAATTAATACCATATCATTGGTGCTAGAGTCACCATCCACACTAATTCTATTATAGGAACGATTAACACTTTCTTTTAATGCTTCTTTAAGAAGAGAGGGAGAAATAGAAATATCAGTTGTTATAAAAGAAAGCATAGTAGCCATATTAGGATGAATCATTCCAGAACCCTTAGCCATAGCTGCAATTGTTATTTTTTTATTTTCAATTTCAATTATAATTCCAGCTTGCTTTTCAGTAGTATCAGTAGTCATAATTGCTAATGCGGCATTTTTAGCTTCTTCAAAGTTAGATGATAAATTATTGACTAATTTAGGAATACCATCTTTAATTGCATCTATATTTAAAGGAACTCCAATTACACCTGTTGATGCAACAAGAACATTATCATTTTTTATATTTAATTTTTCAGCACAAATTTGTGTCATTTTTTTTGCATTAGATAAGCCATTAGCACCATTACATGTATTAGCATTTCCACTATTAATTATTATTGCTTGAGCTTTTTTATTATTTAAATGCTGTTTAGTTACAATAAGAGGAGCACCTTTAACTTTATTTTTTGTATATACTCCACAAGAAGAAGCAACAACATCAGAGTATATTAAAGCTAAATCCTTTTTTAATAAATTCTTTTTCAAGCCACAATGAATTCCAGACGCTTTAAATCCAATAGGAGAGCATATGGTTAAATTTTTGTCTATAAACATAAAATAATACCTTCTTTCTTTAAAATAAGAAAATATAAATCAATAAAAAAATTAACTTTTTAGATAGTAAATTAAATTTATTAATATTAAAAACTAGGTGCTATTAATTTAAGACCTGTATTTTGAGGAATACCAAGCATAATATTCATATTTTGAATAGCTTGTCCTGCAGATCCTTTTACCATATTATCTATAACACTAATTATAATAATTTTATCTTTTCTATAATTTTGATGAAGTGATATATGACAATTGTTAGTGTATTTAACATGTTTTATTTCAGCAGTTTGTCCTAAAGGTAGTACATGGACAAATTCTTCATTTTCATATTGTTTTATATATATAGCGTGAATTTCTTTTAAGGTAAGTTTATCTTTAGTTTCGCAGTAAATTGTAGATAGGATACCTCGATTAATAGGAAGCAAATGAGGAGTAAAAGTTATTTCAACATTTTCATTTGCCATACAAGATAATGTTTGTTCTATTTCTGGAGTATGCCTATGGCTTCCAACACCGTAAGCAGTAAAGTTTTCATTTGCTTCTGCAAAATGAGTTTTTAATGAGAGACCTCTTCCAGCACCAGTAATACCTGACTTTGAATCACAAATTATATTTTTAGTATGAATTAAATTATTTTTTAATAAAGGCATAAGGCCAAGTGAAATACTTGTAGGATAACACCCTGGATTTGCAATTATATTATAATCCTTGATTTTATTACCATTAAACTCAGGTAATCCATAAATACTTTTAGAATGAAGAGATTTGTAAATGAATTTTTTGCCATACCATTGTTCATAAGTAGATTCAGAAGTTAATCTAAAATCAGCTCCTAAGTCTATTACTTTTTTATTTTTATTTATTGCTTGTTCTGCAATTTCCTCACTTAATCCGTGAGGAAGAGCAGTAAAAATTAAATCACTTTTATTAATAACGTCACTTTTATCTTTACATATTAAGGCTGTTTTATTAAAAAAGCTTTTATATACAGAGCTAATTTCCTCATCCTTAAAGGTAGAAGAGGAAATAGCTGAAACTGTAATTTGATCATGATTAAGTAAAAGCCTTAATAATTCAACGCCAACATATCCAGTGGCACCAATTATTCCTACTTTAAACATGATAAATTCTCCTTGTTTGTTTTAATAAATTTTTCTAACATTTCAATTTGTATTTTCACTGATGAGGAACTTGGACCTCCAATAACGTTTCTTTCTTCAACACAAGTTAATAAATCAATTGCATTATATATGTCTTCTTCGAAGATAGAAGAAAATTTGTTGAATTCTTCAAGTGTTAAATCATCTATAGCAATATTGTTATCTATGCAATAAAGAACAATTTTACCAACAACTTCATGAGCATTTCTAAATGGCATACCTTTCTTTACAAGATAATCAGCAACATCAGTAGCATTAGTAAATCCACCAGAAGCAGATTTTTTCATATTATCTTTTTTAACTTTCATTGTTTTTATCATTCCATTGAAAGTTTGAAGTGAAAGGAGAGTAGTATCTAATCCATCAAATAATGCTTCTTTATCTTCTTGCATATCCTTATTATAAGCAAGTGGAAGTCCTTTCATTACAGTAAGTAATGTCATTAAATCTCCATAAACTCTTGGACATTTTCCACGAACTAATTCTGCAACATCTGGATTTTTCTTTTGAGGCATTATACTACTTCCTGTACTATAGCTATCATCTAATTCGATAAAATTAAATTCACCAGTACACCAAAGAATAATTTCTTCAGAAAATCTTGATAAATGCATCATTATTAAAGAAAGTACAGAAAGAGATTCAATTGCATAATCTCTATCAGAAACAGAATCTAAACTATTAAGAGTAATTTTAGAAAATCCAAGTTCTGATGCAACAAAGTCTCTATCAATTGGATATGTAGATGTTGCTAAAGCTCCACTTCCAAGTGGCATTTCATCAAGTCTTTTATAACAATCAAAAAGTCTGCCTATATCTCTTTTAAACATTTCACAATAAGCTAATAAATGGTGGGCAAAGGTAATTGGCTGAGCTTTCTGCATATGAGTATATCCTGGCATTATTGTAGTTATATTATCTTTTATTTTTTCTAAGAATGTTTCATGAAGATTTAAAACTTCTTGAAGTATAGTTTTTAAATATTTTTTTAAGTATAATTTTGTATCTAAGGTAACTTGGTCATTTCTGCTTCTTCCAGTATGAAGTTTTTTACCTTCATCACCAATGTAATAAGTCAAGATACTTTCAATAAAACTATGGATATCTTCAGCATCTTTATCTATTTGTATAGTTCCATTATCAATTCTAATTAATATTTCTTTTAAGCCTTCAACTATTTTTTTACTATCCTCTGATGGGATAATTCCTTGCTTTCCAAGCATTTTAACATGAGCAAGGCTTCCTTCGATATCTTCCTTATAAATTCTTGAATCAATTGAAATTGAGGAGTTAAAGGTATTAACTAACTCATTAACTCCTTCAGTAAATCTTCCGCCCCAAAGTTTCATTTTATTTATCCTTATTTTTTAAAGATTCTTTCATCTTTGAATTTACTACTGTTGGTAAACCATAAAGATTAATGAATCCTTCAGAATCCTTTTGATTATATACGCCATCTTCACCAAAAGTAGCATATTCTTCGCTGTATAATGAATAAGGAGATGTCATACCGGCATTAATAATATTACCTTTATATAGTTTAAGCTTAACTTCACCTGTAACAGTTTCTTGAGTTTTATCAACAAAAGCTGAAAGACTTTCTCTAAGTGGAGTGAACCATTCACCGTTATAAACTAAATCAGCAAATTTTAATGCAATTGATTGTTTAAAGTGATGAGTTGCCTTATCTAAACAAAGTTCTTCTAAATCAGCATGAGCTTTGTAAAGAATAGTTCCACCTGGAGTTTCGTAAACACCTCTTGATTTCATACCAACAAGTCTATTTTCTACCATGTCCATAATACCAATGGCATTTCCTCCGCCTATTTTATTTAATTCTTGAATTAATGAGACCCCATCCATTTTTATTCTATTAAGTGCAACAGGAATACCCTTTTCAAAGCTTAAGGTTATATAAGTTGCAGTATCAGGAGAATCTTCTAATGTTTTACACATTTCCAATATCTTATCATATTTAGGTTCATTTTCAGGAAATTCTAAATCTAATCCTTCATGGCTTAAGTGCCAAAGATTTTTATCTTTACTATAATTAGTTTCATAAGTTATTTTTATTGGTATTTCTCGATCTAATGCATATTTAATTTCTTCTTTACGAGATTTTATATTCCAAATTCTCCATGGTGCTATAATAGGTATTTCAGGTGCAAAGTTTTTAACTGCAAGTTCAAAACGAACTTGGTCATTTCCTTTACCAGTACAGCCATGACAAATTGCATCTGCCCCTTCCTTTTTTGCAATTTCAACAAGTCTCTTTCCAATTAAAGGTCTAGCAAAAGAAGTTCCTAATAAATATTTTCCCTCGTATACAGCTCCAGCTTGAAGGGTAGGGAAGATATAATCATAAACAAATTCCTTTGTTAAATCTTCAATATAAATTTTTGATGCTCCAGTTTTTAATGCCTTTTCTTCTAATCCTTCTAATTCATCAGTTTGTCCAACATTGCCAACTACAGCAATAACTTCACAACCATAAGTTTCCTTAAGCCATGAGATTATAATTGATGTGTCTAATCCTCCTGAATAAGCCAAAACAACCTTATTAAATTTTTTCATATATAAAAAGCCCCCTTTTTTTACTTAGTTTCAAATGACAAGTTTCAAATGATAAGTTTAGGTATAAATTCAGCTTAGGTTGAATTTAAAAATATATTTTCAGAAACCACTTTTATAGTTTATAGTTTTTAGTTAGTAGTTAGTAGTTAGTAGTTAGTAGTTAGTAGTTGATGTTGAAATTCCTTGGGGAATTTCTTTGATTTATTTTTTAGAAACTCCCCTAGGAGTTTCATCCTTAACTTGCCACTTGTCACTTGCCACTTATCACTAATAACTTGCCACTTGTCACTTGTCACTGATTTAAAGTTTCATCCTTAACTACTAACTAGCCGTGGTTTCCTATATTTTTATTTTAATACATAAAATGGAATGGTTTCTTGATGTTTATAATTATACACAAGTATGTATAATTATGCAATAATTTTTTGAGGTTTTGTATAAAAAATGTGTTTATGCAAAAAAGTGCTATATAAATGCATAAATATAATTAGTTGTATAAATTTATTAAAAAATATTTTCTATATTTGGAACTTGTAATTCTTTCATATGTTCTGTGCTAGATTTTAAGAGATGCAAAGAAGCATCTGATTCACCGTAATCATCTCTTTCAATATAAACAGTTAATTTTAATGCTTCGTTTAGCATTACGTCATAATCAAGATGATTTACATATATTGCAGCAAGTTTACCTTTATCTTCAATTAAATTATATATATCCATTGCTTTTTCAAAGTTTTCTTCTTTAGATAAAGAGTCTATATTTTTTTCCATTTCTTCGCACTTTAATATAACTTCGGAGCAAAGATTTTTAAAACTAATATCAGTATAAGTTAAAAATCCTAATAATATTATAAAAAGAAAAATAGAAAATAATGAATTTTTCATTTTTAAGCTCCTTTCTTATTTTTGTTTTTATCATAAAGTTGATAATAAAATTTTCCTTCAGTATCTGTCATGGCAATTAATACATCTTTTATTGAGTTTATGTGATGTTTTTTTAATTCATGCTCAATCCATACTTTATTTTTACCACTAGTTGTTAAAGCATTTTTATTAACATGGCCATCTAAAACATATATAATTGGAAGTTTAGGCACTTTTGAAGTCTTATTTTTTGAAGCATTATCATTTGAAGAGAAAGTATTTTGAGAAGAAGAGTTAGTGCTTGTTGATGATAGTGGTTGAGTATTTGAACTACAAGAAGTATAACATGAATCACCACCCGAACTACTTTGAGAAGTTAAAAAAGATAATTGCCCATTATTTTCTAAAATTGCATACTCAATATCATTTAAATCAAAATAACCTGCTAATCTTAATTCTTCCATAAGTTCATCTAAATTAATTTGTTGTTTTTTTAATGCTTCATAATTTATTTTTCCTCTACATACTAAAATGCAAGGTTCACCTTCTAATATTTTTCTTGTAAGCTGACTTTTGAGTTGTAATTGAGTTAATATGGTTTTTATAAATAATAAAGTTATTATAGGAATAATTCCAAGAATTAAAGGCAATCTGGTATCTTGCATTGGTAAAGCAGCAAGATCAGAAATCATTATTGTTATTACAAATTCATATGGTTGTAATTCACCAATTTGTCTTTTACCCATTAATCTCATTACAAGTATTACTAAGAAATATAAAAAAATTGTTCTAATTAAGACAATAAACATATTAAATCACCTCTAGTAAAAGTATTTGTAAATAAAATGCTTTTATTCAGAAAAAATAATAGAATATTTTGATGATAGGTATATAATAAAAGTATAGGGCTATTAATAAAAAGGATAAATAAGCTGCTAAATTTTATAATAAAGGATAAAATATTAGTTTAATGTAGGTAAAAATATTTTTAAATTTAAAATAATATTATAAGAGTTTAGATAGGTGATTAGGTATGAAGGAAAAGAGTAATTTAAAAGTAAAAAGAGATGATAAAGTTGAAAAAAAATATACAAGGACATTGCAATTTATATTTATTAAAGCAACTTTAGATTTGTATCCAAATTCTAAGATTACAATTCAACATAGTATTGGAAAAGGTATTTTTGGTGAAGTTTTTAAGGAAAAACCATTAGACAAAAATGACATAAAGAAAATAAAGGATAAAATGCAGGAATTAATAAAAAGAGACTTACCAATAAATAAAGTAAATGTTACAAGGGAAAAGGCTATTCAAATTTTTAAGTCATACAATATGGAAGATAAAGTTCTTTTACTTAATCAAATAGATTTAAAGGAAATAGAATTATATGAATTAGATGGAAGATATGATTATTTTTATGGGCCAATGAATGAAAGAACTAGTGAAATAAAAGGCTTTGATTTAATTGATTATGAAAATGGATTTATTTTAAGACGACCTACTGAATATGAAAAGTTTACTTTATCAGAATTTGTTGAACAAAGAAAAATGAGAAATGTATTTAGAGAAAATGAAAAATGGTTAGATATTTTAGAAGTTGGAAATGTAGGCTCACTTAATAAAAAATTTGACGAAGGTGAATTAGTTAATTTAATTATGATTTCAGAAGCTCTTCATGAAAAGAAGATTGCAGAAATTGCAGATAAGATTTCTGAAAGAAAGGAGGTTAAATTAGTATTAATTTCAGGACCAAGTTCTTCAGGAAAAACTACATTTGCAAATAGACTTGGAATTCAATTAAGAGTAAATGGAATTATGCCAATTCCAATTTCTTTAGATGATTATTTTGTTAATAGAGATCAAACACCAGTAGATGAAAATGGTGAATATGATTTTGAAACTATACAATCTGTAGATATAAATTTATTTAATAAACATTTAAATTTAATTTTACAAGGGGAAAAAGTTGAAGTACCACAATTTAATTTCATTAAGGGAGAAAGAGAGTGGACAGGTAAAAAAGTTAAGTTGCCACAAAATGGTGTTATTATAGTTGAGGGTATTCATGGATTAAATCCAATATTAACATCACATATTGATGAAAAGTATAAGTTTAAAATTTATATTTCTGTATTAACTCAATTAAATTTAGATAATCATAATAGAATTACAACCACTGATGTAAGAAGAGTTAGAAGAATAGTTAGAGATCAGTTATCAAGGGGGCATGGAGCAGAAGATACATTAAAAATGTGGCATAAAATTAAAAGGGGGGAAGAAAAAAATATCTTTGTTTATCAAGAAGAAGCTGATATTATGTTTAATTCAACTTTAGTTTATGAATTATGTGTTTTAAAGAAATATGCATTAAAGGAGCTTGAAAAGGTTAAAGAAGATAGTAGCGTTTATGAAGAGGCT
Organism: Clostridium sp. ETTB3; assembly: GCF_053571985.1. Taxonomy (NCBI): domain Bacteria; kingdom Bacillati; phylum Bacillota; class Clostridia; order Eubacteriales; family Clostridiaceae; genus Clostridium; species Clostridium sp. ETTB3. The sequence goes on along the minus strand of NZ_CP199832.1, from coordinate 2,352,341 downwards.
AATAGATTAAAAGTGTTTTTGGGGTTTTTTAGAGAAATAGATATAGACATTGTACCAGAAAATTCTATATTGAGAGAATTTGTTGGAGGAAGTATTTTTTACAAGTATTAAGATAAGTATACTAAGGATTCTATTTATTAGAATCCTTAGCAAAATAAAATTATAAAATTTACATAACAAAATGGAGAGAAATATGAAAAGTGTAGGTGTTTTTGATATATTAGGACCTATAATGGTTGGACCATCTTCTTCTCATACTGCAGGAGCAGCAAGATTAGGAAAAGTTGCTAGAGCTGTTGCAGGAGCAGATATTGAGGAAGTAACATTTTATTTACATGGTTCATTTGCTAAAACTTATAAAGGTCATGGAACTGATAGAGCATTAGTTGCTGGAATATTAGGGATGGAGCCAAGTGATTTAAGACTTAGAGATTCTTTAGAAATAGCTAGGGAATTAGGATTAAAGATAGATTTTAAGGAAGCTGATTTAGGTGATGTTCATCCAAATACAGTTGAATTTATTATAAGAGGAAAAGAAGGTAATTATGGATTAATAGGTTCATCAATAGGTGGAGGAAGCATAGAAGTTACATCGGTTAATGGAAATGCTGTTAATTTTACTGGGGCATATCCAACAGTAATTGTTTCAAATAGAGATGTTCCTGGAGTATTATCTAAAGTGGCATCAATTCTTTATGACAATGATATAAATATAGCATTTATGAAGGTGTTTAGAAATCAAAAAGGTAAGAATGCAACAATGGTATTTGAAGTTGACCATGAAATTACAGCTGAAATAATAGGAAATATAAAGGCTATAGAAGGAATAAATAAGGTAATAATGATTAATCCAATTAAGGAGTAAGGATAGAATGTTAGCAAGAACAGGTGAAGAATTATTAAAGATTTGTGAAGAAGAAAGCATATCATTAAGTGAATATGCTATAAGAATAGAAATGAGAGATAGAGAATTATCTCGAGAAGAAGTATATAAGAAAATGGCTAAAAATCTAAAAGTCATGAAAGAAGGAGCTACAGAAGGGAGAGAAAAGCAAGTTAACTCTTTAAGTGGGCTTATTGGTGGAGATGGATATAGAGTTCAAAAATATTTAGAAAAAGGAAATACATTAACAGGAGATATCACAGTAAAAGCAATGGCAATGGCTTTATCTTCATCAGAAGTAAATGCTTCAATGGGAAGAATAGTAGCTTGTCCAACAGCTGGTTCTTGTGGTATTTTACCAGCAGTAATTTTATCAGCTGGAGAAAAGTTAGGTAAAAGTGATGAAGAACTTATTGATGCATTATTTGCTTCAGCAGCAGTTGGTATGATAATTGGAATGAATGCTACATTATCTGGGGCTGAAGGTGGTTGTCAAGCCGAATGTGGTTCAGCATCAGCTATGGGAGCTGCAGCAGTAGTTGAAATGATGGGTGGAACGCCTAAAATGAGTTTAGATGCAGCAGCTATAGTTATTAAAAATGTATTAGGTCTTGTTTGTGATCCAGTTGCAGGACTTGTTGAAATACCATGTGCAAAAAGAAATGCAGCAGGAGCTATAAGTGCTCTTTGTACAGCAGATATGGTTATGGCTGGAGTAAGCAGTAAAATAACTTTTGATGATACTGTTTCTGCAATGTACAAGGTAGGTAAGAGTCTTCCATCATCATTAAGAGAAACGGCTCTAGGGGGAGTTGCAGTAACAAAGTCTGGATTAGAGCTAAGAAAAAAGGTATTTGGAGAAGAATAGCAAGTGGTAAGTGGCAAGTTTGAGGAAAAAATTCAGCTGATGCTAAATTTTAAAAAGATATATTTTAAGAAACTCCGTAAGAAGTTTTTTCCTTAACTTATCACTTGAAACTAAAAAATATCGTTGTAACAATATAGATTTTGTCGAATAATATGTTATTAGGCAAGCGTGCACTATAGATAATAAAGTGAGGAAAATAATATGAGGCTTAGTGAGGAGTCTATAAAAAATGTTTTAGACTTGCTAAAGAAAAAGCTGCCTCTTGTATATTGTTCTTGTGGAATTGAAAGATTAAGTGATTTAAGCAGGGGAATAATATATTATAATGGAAAGGTAAAATCTAAATTGGATAAAGACAATGATGAATTTAAAAATATAAATACATTATTGATTTTCTTAGATGAAATAAGAGATAAGAATATTATAGATATAGAAAAAAAGTTAATAGCTATAAATAAAAAAGGGGTAGTATTATTAGAAGCCAAAGGAATAGATGAAATAATATACAAAAGAAATTTAGCATTTAGCTTAATTAATAGGTATAATATTAATATTTTAAAGGGAACTAAAGAAGAAATAAATTCATTAATAGCACTTGAAGATAATGAGAAAAATAAAAATTTTAATTATAGAAATTTTGCAAAAACAAATGACTGTATATTGATTATTAAAGATAAAAAATATTATATAACTGATGGATATAGTGAGTTTTATATAAAAAATAAAAATAAGTATTTTAATGATGAAGAGTATATAGATAATATATATACAGGAGTTTTAGCAAGTAGTATTGGTATATGCAATAATAAAAGTGAAATTATCCAATCAGTTTTAATTTCTACTTTATCTTTTTATATAGCACAAGAAGCTTCAATAGAACTATTTAAATATCAATTTGAAGATGATATAGATAAAAATGATATAAATTTAGTAAATGAATATCTTTTAGAAGAAATATCAAAAATTAATGTAGATAAAATTAAATCTTATGGAGATGTAGAGTATTATTTTAAAAGAAATAGATAAAAAGAAGTTCTAATTCATATGAGATATATGAATTAGAACTTCTTTATTTATTACAATTTAGTAAGTTATTTTTAACATAATTTGAATATATTAATTCAAAATGTTATACGATTTAAAGAGGGGTATAAATTATTTTAAGGGATTATGTGAGGAGTGAGTAAAATGAAAAAACTTTAGTAGCATTTTTTCATATTGACAAGTGAAAAGTGATAAGTTGTGGATGAAATTCCTTAGTGAATTTCTAAGAATATATTCTTAAATTCAGACTAGGCTGAATTTATACCGTAACTTGTAACTAAATAAAAAGAGCACTTTTGTGCTCTTTTTATATTAAAAGGAATTAAGCTTTGTTGATTGATCCGAATAATTCCATTTTTTCTTTAACTGTAGCTTTGATTGCTTCGAATCCAGGATTTAATAATTTTCTTGGGTCAAATCCTTTTCCTTCTAAGTCTTTTCCAGCTTCGATGTAAGCTCTTGTAGCTTCTTGGAATGCTAATTGACATTCAGTGTTAACGTTGATTTTAGAAACTCCTAAAGAGATAGCTTTCTTAATCATATCTTCAGGGATTCCAGTTCCTCCGTGTAATACTAATGGCATGTTTCCACAAGCTTGGTTGATTTCTTCTAAAGCATCAAAAGCAAGTCCTTGCCAGTTTGAAGGGTATTTTCCGTGGATGTTTCCGATACCAGCAGCTAACATAGTAACTCCTAAATCAGCAATTGATTTACATTCTTGAGCATCAGCAACTTCACCTTTACCAACAACTCCGTCTTCTTCTCCACCGATTGAACCAACTTCTGCTTCTAAAGATAATCCTTTTTCAGAAGTAACTTTAACTAATTCAGTAGTTTTTTCAATGTTTTCAGCTATTGGATAGTGAGATCCATCAAACATAACTGATGAGAATCCAGCTTCCATAGCTTTGTAGCATCCTTCATAGCTACCGTGGTCTAAGTGTAGAGCAACTGGTACAGTGATGTTTAACTCTTCTAACATACCGTTAACCATTCCAACGATTGTCTTGTATCCACACATATATTTTCCAGCACCTTCAGATACTCCTAAGATTACTGGTGAGTTGTTTTCTTGAGCAGTTAATAAAATAGCTTTTGTCCATTCTAAGTTATTGATGTTGAATTGACCAACAGCATATTTTCCTTCTCTTGCTTTGTTTAACATTTCTTTAGCTGAAACTAACATGGCAATACCTCCGTATATTTATATTTATTAATGGAGAAATAAAAAATACAATGTTATAAAATTAACAAATAGATATATCAATTTATTCTCCATTGGTTATTATACCCTAAAATTATAAGAATGAAAACAAAAAAATATGATATATCAAAGAAGTAACATAAATTTAAAATAGTTATGAAAAATTTTAGTGTTGATGTAAAATATAAAAGTAAATTATATTTTTAAGGAGGAGTAAAATGTTAGTAGATTTACATATACATACATATTATTCAGATGGAACTATGTCGCCTAAAGAAGTTGTAGAAGATGCAAAAAGAAAAAACTTAGGTATTATAGCAATAACAGATCATGATGTATTGGATTCATATGAGGATTTAAAGGTAGAAGCTGAAAAGGCAGGAATTATTGCAATAAGAGGTGTTGAAATAGATTCTATATTTGAAGGTCATTTAGTTCATCTTCTAGCATATAAGTTTGAAGACAATGAAAAGTTATTTAAATTAATTAATCATGCAAAAGATCAATTATTAGAAACTAGTATAGAGCTTATTAGAAGAATGGAAAATGATTATGAAGGTATATCATTAGAAGATTATAATTCATATGAATATGAAAGAAGAAAAGGTGGATGGAAGGGAATCCATTATTTGCATGATAGAAAAATTACAGAAGGCTTATTTGATGGAGTGAAATTTTATGGAAAATATGATTGTGGACATGAAAAATTTGCTTTTCCAAGTGTAGGAGAAGTTTGTAATACAGTACATGATGCTAATGGATATGTAGTTTTAGCACATCCTTGTAATTATTATAGTAACAAAAATAAAGAAGAGATATTAGAAAAATTAGAAATATTAAAGAGTTTAGGAATTGATGGAGTTGAATGTTATTACCCTGCAAATTCAGATTTAATGACTAATACTTGTTTAGAGTTCTGCAAAGATAATAATTTAATAATAACAGCTGGCTCAGATGGGCATGGAGATTTTGGAGCAGTAAGTAAGGGGATAGAATATTATATAGGTGCTATAAATAAAGACAGTGAAATATTAAATATAAATAAATTATTGTAATTGAAAAAAAGTTATGGAATTTAAATGTTTCATAACTTTTTATACTTTTTATGTAATATATGAAGGGAGATAATAAATAAATTATTATGTGAATAAAAAAACAAAAGACTGTATTTAAATACAGTCTTTTTGGTGCTGAAGACCGGAATCGAACCGGTACGGTATCGCTACCGCAGGATTTTAAGTCCTGTGCGTCTGCCTGTTCCGCCACTTCAGCAGGCAAGAATTATTATATTACTATTTTATAATTATGTCAATATAAAAATGAAAAAATAAAAAATATTTTTAGAAAACTTAAAAAAGTGGTAATATTTAATTAATATGATAATAGAAAGATGGTGAAAAAATATGAATAAAATTTTTGAAATACTTAATAAATATTATGGTTATAATTCATTTAGAAAAGGACAATATGAAATTATAAGCAATATTTTAAGAGGAAGAGATAGTTTTTGTATTTTACCTACAGGAGCAGGAAAGTCAATTTGTTATCAAATACCAGCACTAATGTTTAACGGTATTACAATAGTTATTTCACCATTAATTTCTTTAATGAAGGATCAGGTAGATAATTTAAATTCAAATGGAATAAATGCACGATATATAAATAGTACTCAAAAATTAGAGGTAAGTGATGAAATTATTGAGCTTTGTAAAAAAGGTGAAGTAAAACTTTTATATATAGCTCCTGAAAAATTAGAAAATGAATTTTTTAAACGTAAATTAAGACTTCTTAATATAAGTCAAATAGCAATAGATGAAGTACATTGTGTATCAATGTGGGGGCATGATTTTAGAAAAAGTTATGGTTTAATAGCTGAATTTATAGATAATTTAAGAATAAGACCAGTAGTAACTGCATTTACTGCAACAGCAACTGAAGTTGTAAGAAAGGATGTAATTAATCTTTTAAAGTTAAGAAATCCTTACATATATATAGGAAGTTTTGATAGAGAAAATTTAGAAATTAAATTGTATATTGAAGAAGATAAGTTAGAATTAGTAAAAGATATTATACGAGAACGAGAAGGTGAAGCAGGAATAATATATTGTGTTACACGAAAAGAAGTAGATGGATTATATTATTATTTAAAGGATTTAGGATATGATGTATTAAAATATCATGGAGGCTTAAAGGATAGTGAAAAGGAATTTTATCAAGATGAATTTTTAAATGAAAATTCAAATGTAATGATTGCAACAAATGCATTTGGAATGGGGATAGATAAATCTAATATTAGATATATAATTCATTTTACAATTCCTAAAAATATAGAAGGTTATTATCAAGAAATAGGAAGAGCTGGGAGAGACGGATTTTCAGCAAAATGCTATTTGTTTTTTAATAGAGCAGATATAAGAACATTAGAATATTTAATTTATACTACAGTGCAATTAAATAGAAAGGAAATTGAAATAAAAAAGCTTCAGCAAATGATAGATTTTTGTGAAACTAAAGAATGTTTAAGAGCATTTATACTTAGGTATTTTGGAGAGCAAAATATTAGAGAATATTGTACTAATTGTAGCAATTGTTTAAGTAATGATGAGCTAAGAGATTATACAATAGAAGCACAAAAGGTGTTGTCATGTGTATATAGATCAAAAGAAAGATATGGTATTTCAGTTTTAATAGATGTTCTTAGGGGCATGGTAGGTCCTAAAATAATAAATGATAAATTAAATCAATTAAGTACATATGGTATTATGAAAGATTATAGTAGCAAGTTTATAAGGGACTTTATAAAAGTGTTAATTGAATATGGTTATATAAGTTTAAGGCAAGGAACATATTCTATGCTCCAACTTAATGAAAAATCATATAAAATATTAAAATCAGACTTAAAGGTAGTTTTAAAATTAGAAGCAGATAATGAGGAAAAAGTACTTAATAATATGCTGTTTAATAAATTGAAATTATGGAGAAGAGATATAGCAATTCAAGAAGGTGTAAAACCATATATTATTTTTTCTGATGCAACATTAATTGAATTATGTAATAAGCTTCCACAAAATGAAGAAGAATTATTAGAAATTAGAGGTATGGGAGAAAAGAAATTTAAAAAATATGGAGAAAAATTAATAGAGTTATTGAAAGAAGATTAAAAGATAAGAGCTCATGTAATCAATAAGGATTTACATGAGCTTTTTAATTAAGTAAATATCCAAATTTTAATTTGGTAAGATGAATTTATTCATCTCACTAAAAGGAAGGAGGAGTTTTATTAAATAAAAATAATAAATTAGGGATTATTAATAATAATTGTAAAATAAAAATTATAAAATATAGAGAAAAGTAAATAAAAAATAGGAATATAACCATTTGAAACAATAATATATTAGATTAAGGGGAGGGATGAGTATATGAACTTCAAGGACTTTATAATTACAGACAGGGAAAATAGAAATAGTGAAAAATTCGAAGGAACTTTTTTAGATTACTTAGAGATAGTAAAACAAAATCCAGATGTTGCTAAGCTTTCTCATAAAAGATTATATGATTTTATTATGAGTAAGGGAGTAGAGGTATTAAAGGCAGATGAAAATCCAAGAATAAGAAAGATATATGGAAATGAAACTATTAGAGAATATGGATATTTTAAAGATGATTTCTTTGGAATAGACAAGGTTATAATGAAAATAGTTAATTATCTACATTCTGCTTCTATGAAAGGTGAGGAATCAAGACAAGTATTATACTTAGTAGGACCAGTTGGTGCAGGTAAATCTTCTTTAGTTGAATCATTAAAAAGTGCATTGGTTCATTGTGAACCTATATATTCAATCAAAGGTTGTCCTATGCATGAAGAACCTTTACATTTAGTTCCTAATCATTTAAGGGATGAATTTAATAAAATGCTAGGAGCACAAATAGAAGGTGACTTATGTCCAGTATGTAAGTATAGATTACTTCATGAATTTAATGGAGAATATGAAAATTTCCCAGTTGAAAGAAAAGGTTTTTCAATAAGATCAAGAAAGGGAATTGGAGTTGTTCCACCAGTTGATCCTAATAATCAAGATACATCAATATTAACTGGTTCCATAGATATTTCTAAAATGGATATGTATCCAGAAGATGACCCAAGAATATTTTCATTAAATGGGGCATTTAATGTTGGAAATAGAGGATTAGTTGAATTTATTGAAGTGTTTAAAAATGATGTTGAATATTTGCACACAATAATAACTGCTACTCAGGAAAAATCTATACCATCACCAGGTAAAGGATCAATGATTTATTTTGATGGTATTATAATAGCTCACTCAAATGAAGCTGAATGGAATAAGTTTAAATCAGATCATACAAATGAAGCAATATTAGATAGAATTGTTAAAGTTGAAGTGCCTTATTGTTTAGAGCTTGAAGAGGAAATTAAAATTTATGAAAAGATTTTGAAAAAGAGTAATTTTAGGGCACATATTGCACCACATACAATTGAAGTTGCAGCTATGTTTGCAATATTATCAAGATTAACACCATCAGCTAAGGTTGATCCTATGACTAAGCTTAAAATTTATAATGGTGAAGATTTAGTTGAAAAAGGAACAACTAAGAAAATTGATATTATAGAGCTTAGAGAAGAGGCAGGACCTTATGAAGGAATGAAGGGAATAAGTACTAGATTTATAATTAAGGCAATTGATAATGCGCTTTCTAATTCTGAATTTGATTGCATTAATCCATTAAGTATAATGGAAAGTATTATTAAGTCTGTTAAGGATTTAGATATATCAGCTGATGATAAGAAGAAGTATTTAGGATTTATTCAAGATACAATTCGTAAGGAGTACAATAAGATCCTAGAGAAAGAAATTACAAAGGCATTTATTCATTCATTTAAGGAACAAGCAGAAAGTTTATTTAATAATTATATAGATAATGCAGAAGCCTTTGTAAATAAAACAAGAATAAAAGATGCTCAAACAGGTGAAGAGTTAAATCCAGATGAAGAATTTATGAGAAGTATAGAAGAGCAAATAGGGGTATCAGAAGCATCTAGTAAAGGATTTAGGGCAGATGTTACTTCATATATGTTCTATTTAGTTAGAAATGGAGCTAAGATAGATTATAAATCTTATGAACCATTAAAGGAAGCTATAGAAAAGAAACTTATAGCATCAGTTAGAGATTTGTCTAGAATAGTTACTAAATCAAGGGTTAGAGATAAGGAACAAACTGAAAAATATAATGCAATGGTAGAAGAAATGAAAAGGAATGGATATTGTCAACATTGTTGTGATGTAATTCTTAAATATGCAGCAAACAACTTGTGGAAGGATTGATAAGGATGGCTATATTTAGAGATAATACAACAAATCCAGTTGAGCATGATAGAAGTATAGAAGATAGAAGAAGGCATAGGCAGTTAGTAGAAAAGTCTATTAAAGAAAATTTAGGAGACATACTTTCAGAAGAAAGTATAGTTGGTGAAACTAAAAATAAGAAGTTTAAAATTCCAATTAGGGGAATAAAAGAATATCAATTTGTATTTGGAAGTAACAATAAGGGGGTTGCTACTGGTACGGGTGAAGAAAAGCGCGGTGACAAACTAGGCTCTTCTGAATCAAGTGGTAAAAAAGGAAATAAGGGTGCAGGCAATTCTGAAGGTGATGATATATATGAAACAGAAATTACCTTAGAGGAATTAATGGATTATATAGTTGAAGATTTAGACTTGCCTAATTTAGATAAAAAGAAATATTCTGAAATTATTAGTGAAAGTGCAAGTAGAAAAAGAGGATATCAAAGGCATGGAATAAATCCAAGACTTGCAAAGAAAAAGACTGTTATGGCTAAAACAGCACGTAAGCAAGGAAAAATAAGGGCATTGAGGGAGGCTGGGTTAGATACAGAATTAGATAGATTTCCATTTAGAGAAGATGATATTAGATATTATAGAGTTAAGACAAAACCTAAAAAAGAAAGTAATGCTGTTATGATTTTTATAATGGATGTATCAGGATCAATGGATAGTACTAAAAAATATTTAGCAAGGTCTTTTTTCTTTGTATTAGCTACTTTTATAAAAAGAAAATATAACAATATTGCTTTTGAATTTATTTCTCACACAACAGTTGCAAAGCAAGTTAATGAGTATGAATTTTTCCATAAAGCAGAATCTGGAGGAACATATATATCAAGTGGTTTAAACTTAGCATTAAAGTTAATTAAAGAAAGGTATTCACCAGAAGTTTGGAATATATATCCTATATATGCTAGTGATGGTGATAACTGGTCTGAAGATAATGAAAAGGCAGTTGAGTCAGTTAAAAACCTTTGTGAAATAAGCAATATGTTTGGATATGCTGAACTTTTACCATCAACTTATTCAACAACTATGTATTATAGGTTTAATAAGGAAATAGTAGATAAAAAGTTTGTATCTGTTATTGTTAAGGAAAAGAAAAATTTATGGGATGCTCTTAAGTTAATGCTTAGCAAGGAGTTAAAGGAGGATGAATAATGGAGTACACATTAAAAGAATTAGAAGAATGGAATGTGAAAATTGAAAAAAAGGCTAAGGAGTTTGGGCTTGATTATTATCCTCAAGAATTTGAAATAATAGGATTTAATGAAATGCTAGCTTATGAAGCATATGTTGGAATGCCATCAAAATATCCTCATTGGAGTTATGGTAAATCATATGAAAAAAATAAAACATTATATTCATTAAATTTAACTGGATTACCTTATGAAATGGTAATAAACTCAAATCCAGCATTAGCTTATTTAATGAATGAAAACACACTATTATTACAAATATTAACTATGGCACATGTATATGGGCATAATGATTTCTTTAAAAACAATAGGCTATTTAGGGAGGGAACAAAAGCCTCTTATACTATAGAAATGTTTAAACTAGATGCTGATATAATAAGGGGATATATAAATGAGCCAAGCATAGGCTATGAAAAGGTAGAAAAAATACTTGATGCAGCTCATGCACTAAGATATCAAATTCCAAGGGTTGTTGGAGTTAAGGAATTAAGTGATGAGGAAATTAAAAAGAGTTTAATTGAAGAATATAATAGAAAAATTGAAAAAAGAGATGAGTTAAATAGTGATGAAACTATAAATTTACCTGATTTAAGCAAGACTCCAATAGAACCATGTGATGATATAATTGGGTTTATTATAAAGTATGGTTCTTTAGAGGAATGGGAAAAGTCAGTACTTAAAATAGTTAGACGAGAAACTCAATATTTTATTCCTCAAATTGAAACTAAAATAATGAATGAAGGTTGGGCTAGCTATTGTCACTACAATATATTAAAAAGCTTAGATTTACCACAGGATTTACATCTTGAATTTATCAAGCGTCATAATGATGTAATTGCTCCAGCTTTAGGTGGATTAAATCCATATTATGTTGGATTCAAGGTATTTGAGGATATAGAAAAGAGATATGGAAGAGATAAGATTTTTGAAGTTAGGTATATTGAAAGGGATAATTCTTTTTTACGTAAATATTTGACACAACAACTATGTGAAGAGTTAGGATTATTTCAATATGCAAAGAAAAGCTTTGAATTTGTTGTTGATGAAGTATCTGATGAACAAGGATGGAAGAGTATTAGGGATACTATGGCTACTTCATGTGGAGCAGGTTCTATACCTTATATAAGAATTACTGATTTAAATAAGAGAGATGGAACTTTAACATTAGAGCATGTATTTGATGGAAGAGAATTAGAATTACTTTATGCAAAAGAAACAATTAAATATTTATTTGATCTTTGGGGACATAAAGTAGTGTTGCATACTAAAACTAAGGAAGGTAGAAGTGTAGAAATAGTATGTGATAATGATAGAAGGGTTACAGTAAATTAATATTATTTAAAGAAATGATGAATTTAAGTTTGATTGTTAAATTTCACAATCAAATTTAATTCATCATTTTTATATGTTTTGAATAATTTAGTATAAGGAATATTTTTTAGGGAGAAAATAATGGACTTAAAAGGAAGTAAAACTGAAAAGAACTTATATAGAACCTTTTTAGGAGAAAGTAGGGCAAGAAATAAATATACTTTATATGCAGAAAAGGCTAAAAAGGAAGGATATCAATGGATTGCAAGTATATTTGATGTTACAGCAGGAAATGAATTAGCCCATGCAAGAAAGGTATGTAATGATTATTTGAATCTTATTTGTAATACAAAAGAAAATTTAGTTGATTCAATTTATGGTGAAACATCTGAATTTAAGGATGCTTATTTAAAGTTTGAAGAGGAAGCAAGACAAGAGGGATTTAAAGAAATTGCCGATTTTTTTAAAGAGTTAAGAGAAGTCGAGGAAGAGCATGCAAAGAGATTTAAAGAATTATATGATAAGTTAGATAAAGAAACTATATTCAAGGGAACAAAAGATTCAAAATGGGTATGTATGAACTGTGGATATATATATGAAGGTGCTTAAGCACCACAAAAATGTCCATTATGTGGTTATCCAAAATCATATTTTAAGCCATATTGTAAGATAGAAAACTAATAGGAGGGCAAATAAGATGTTTATATCAATACCTAAGGAATTTTTTGTACCAGTTATATTTAGTGATGGATTTATATTAAATCAAGAAAATGATCATTTAGAATTAGATACTAATTTATATAGAAAAAGTAGTGAAAGTGAAAAATATAGTGAAATTGAAATTAGTAAAAAAGTTAATTTAGATGAAATCTTAAATGTAAATAATGAATTAAATAATTTTAATGATTCAAAGTATGCAGAATTATTTAAAGATGAAAATAATGATTTTGATGAAAATTCATATAGGGAAAGTACTGCTAAAATAATAAATCAAAGTATAAATAAAAATTTAGAAAATAGTAAATATGAATCAGAAAAAGAAAATATTATTGCAAAGGTTGAAATGAATAATAAGAACTATATAAATAAGGATGAGGGAATTAGCAATAAGAAGCAAAATGATGATATATATAAGGCGTGTAAATATTCAGGAAAAATGTTTAATGAAATAGATGATGAAATAATAGAAAATATGGATATTGAAGGATGTAATAAAAATAAATAATTATTATAACTTATAAATGGGGGTATTTTATGAAGTACCAACAATTGATGAAACAATATTATGGTGATATAAATAACTTAAGTCAATTGCTACAATCAATGGTAAATTCATATAGATTATTAATTGCAGGAGCTGCGGAATTAAATAATATAAATGAAGCAAAAAGCAGTTATGTTAAGGTAGCAGTAAAAAGAGCTGATAGCTTAGGAAAAATAATAGATCATATAATAGATTTAATAGATGAATGTGGAGAGGGATATTTTAAATATATTAAAATTGTAGGAGGGCATATTTTAAAGAATACAGATAATAATGTCATTTTAACTGAAGTAGATAATGAGTTACTATTTCAAGATGCATCTGTAAGAGAAGAATATGAAGCATTAAAGCAATTTAAAGAACAATATGATAAAAAAAATAATAATTAAAAGAATATCCTATAAATAACAAGCTATAGTTTTAAAACTATAGATTGTTATTTATAGGATTACAATTTCTTTAGCTTTAATTTACTTACCATTAAATAAGAGCCTAATAATAATAATAATAATGGAATAAGTGCAGATATTTGTTTATTAACAGTAAATAAAGAAAATAAAGCTAAACAACTACCGGTTACGGTAATTGGAACACCTGTAAACACTCCATTAAATTCACTTGTATTGTATTTAGCTAATCTAAATGCACCACAAATTGGAAATAATAATAAAGGAATTATTCCAAATATTTTAGAAGGGCCTAATGTATAAAAATTAAATAGCAAAAATACTAATATAGATGGTGCTACACCAAAGGAAATTAAATCTGCTAATGAGTCTAATTCCTTTCCTAAGTCACTTGTAACTTGTAAGTAACGTGCAATTCTTCCATCATATCTATCTACTAATGCAGCAAGTAATATAAGAATACATGATAATTGATAATTGCCTTCAAATGTGCTTAGTAATGATAAAATACCAAGTGATAGATTAATAAAGGTAAAGATATTAGGAATACAGCTTTTTTTCATATAATCACTCCTAGAATAATCTTTCTATTTTATATTATATCATAAAATTTATGAAAAATTAACAAAAATTAGGAATAGGTGAAAAATGTAGAAAAAAGCTAAAAACAAAGAATAAATTAAGTTTATTTATTATAAAATAAAATATATTTATGTATGGCTTATGTAGAAGTATATGGTATAATTTTTTTATGTAATTAGGAGGGGTATAATGAAAAAAGTAAAGTTAATTTATAATCCATATTCAGGAGAAAATGTTGTTTTATCTAAATTACACAATATAATTAGTATACATCAGCAGGCAGGATTGACAATAGTTCCCTATAGAATTGTAAAGGAGTGTAGTATAGAGGAAGCATTTGAAGATATTACACCTAGTGAATATGAGTATATTTTAGTTGCAGGTGGAGATGGAACTGTAGATTCTGTTGTAAACACTATGGCTAAAAAAGGTATTTCATTACCTATAGGTATTTTGCCAGTTGGAACAGCAAATGATTTCTCAAAGTTTTTAGGAATACCATTTGATGTAGAAGAAGCATGTAAACAAATAATAAATTCTACAGTTACAAGTGTGGATTTAGGTAAAATTAATGATAAATATTTTGTTAATGTTGCAAGTACAGGACTTTTTACTGATGTTTCACAAAAAACAGATGTAAATTTAAAAAATACCATAGGAAAGTTAGCATATTATTTAAAGGGACTAGAAGAATTACCTAACTTTAGACCTCTTAAGGTTAATATAAAGTCAGATGAAATGAATTTTGAAGGTAATATGTATCTTATGCTTGTGTTCAATGGACAGACAGCGGGTAATTTTAATTTAGCTTCTAGATCAGATGCTACAGATGGACTTTTAGATGTTATAGTATTTAAGGCAGTTCAAGTTTATGAGTTATTACCACTATTCATAAAGGTTCTAAAAGGAGAACATTTAGATTCTGATAAAGTAATATATTTTAAAACAAATCATTTACATGTTGAATGTAATGAAGATATTGTTACAGATATTGATGGAGAAAAAGGGCCGGATTTCCCATTGGATATAAAATGTATAAAAGGTGGAGTTAAAATTTTAGGGGCTAATATAGCAAAATAAAGAATAAATATAAAAGTAAATTAATAATTATAAATAATAGTATTTTTATAAGGGAGAGAAAATATGAAAGCCTTTATTTATTTATGTATATTATTATTTATAATTATTTTTTCTTTGTATTTAATATGGTTAAGTTCCCAAAAATGTCCTATAAAAATACAAAAGTTTTATTTAATCACATTAACAATAATGCTTATAAGATATTTGTCATTATTATCATTATGGATAGTTCAGTATCAAAAAATTATATATATAATTAAAACATTAACACAAGTTACTTTTGTTGGAATGCCATTATTATCATTAGCATGTTTTTATATTTATTTGAGAGATGAAAATAGAAAATTTGATTATAATTATATTTTTATGGTGATTATATTTTTAGTTTATATTTTCATCAATATATTTTATAAAATGGATATAAAATTAGATAGTATTTTTGGATTTATAGTAAGCTATAAAAATTCATTAATACCAAGTTTAATTTATTTAATAATTATGTCATGCATGGTAGTTGCAACATTATTTTTACTAGATAAGCCATATAATAATTCAAGTGGAATGGTATTTTTGTTAATATCATTAATAATAACAATAAGTGAATTTATAATATTTTTAGGTGGAATAAAAATTTTCCCTTATCCAGTATTAGGAGAAATATCAATGCTTTTATGTTCATATAAAGCTATATTAACTTTTAAGAAATAAAAATTTAATAATAATGATATAAAGTATTGCCTTTTGAAGGGAGATTAATATAATATTATTATATATAGCCCAAAGAAGGGCATTTTTATTGCCAATAAAAAGGTATTATTTTTATAAAAAACGGTGGTGAGATTAAATGGAGGGTGTCCCTCAGAGTATTAAATTAAGAAAATTGAATATAAGAAATAATAGAGGGAAAGCTTACATTTAATTTTATGTATAAGACTTCCTCTATTAATTGAGGAGGATTTTTATGCAAAGATTATCAGTGTTTTTATTTACTAGCATATTAGGAAAGAACATTTATGATGAATTTGATGATGTGTTAGGAGAATTAAAAGACATTTACGTAACAACAGAGCAAGGATATCCAAGAGTAATTGGTTACAAGGTTAAAAGAGATGGTGTTACTTTTCACTATGAATTTAGAAGTATAGTTTTTTATAGTGAAGACAATAAAGTCAAAATTTTAACTAGAGGAAGTAAAGAAATATTACCAAGAACTTATTCCTATTTATTATCAAGAAATTTACTTGATAAGAAGATTGTTGATATTAATGGCAAAAGAGTTGTTAGGGTTGATGATTTAAGAATTGCTGAAATAGCAGGGGAATATAGAGTAATTGCAGTTGAAACAGGACCACTTGCAAAGTTTAGAAGAATGAATTGCCAAGCTATAGGAAAGTTTCTTTATAAAATTTTAAATAAAGATTATGAGGATAAAGTATTGATGTGGGATGATGTTGAATCTTTAGAAATGGTTAATAATAATCTACAAATATCTGTACCATATAAAAAGTTATCAACATTACATCCAGCAGATTTAGCAGATATATTAGAAAATTTAGATGCAAATTCAAGAAAACAAATTTTTGAATCTTTAGATGAAGATTTAGCTGCTGATACATTAGAAGAAATAGAACAAGAATATAAAAGTAGTATAATTAAAGATTTAAGTGAA
This sequence comes from Clostridium sp. ETTB3, assembly GCF_053571985.1. Lineage (NCBI taxonomy): Bacteria > Bacillati > Bacillota > Clostridia > Eubacteriales > Clostridiaceae > Clostridium > Clostridium sp. ETTB3. The sequence continues at coordinate 2,335,468 of NZ_CP199832.1, read as the reverse complement.
GCAAAAGCAGTAGAAGTATTAGAAAATATGCCTAATGATGAAATTGCAGATATATTAGATGAACTTGATGATGATGAAAGAGAAAAAATACTTGTTAACTTAGAAACAGAAGACGCTGAGGAAGTTAAAGAGCTTCTTAAATATGAAGATGAAACTGTAGGAAGTATAATGAGTAAAGATTTTATTTCATTTAATTTAGATATAACAATTGGTGAAATAATAGATATATTAAGAGAAAGCAATCCAGAAGATGAAGAATTAAATTCAATTTTTATTAAGGACGAAGAAGAAAGAGTAATAGGTATAATAGAATTAAAGGATCTTATTTTAAATAATGGAAATGTTAAAGTTAAAGAAATAATGGATGAAAATATAAATAGCCTTAAGCATACTGAATCTATCAATGAAGCAGTTGAAATAGCTTCAAAATATGATTTATTAGCAATTCCTGTTGTTGATAATAATGAGGTGTTAATAGGGGTTGTAAATACTCATGATTTAATAGATGAAGTATTATATCCAATGTGGAAAAAGAAGAATAAGTAAAAATTTAAAAAAATATTGACTTTTTTATCCAACTAGCTATAATATAAAGTATAGTTAAATACTGGGAATTAAAACTATGAAAAAGGAAAGTAATATAAAATGATGATCACAGAGAGAAAAGGATGCTGGAATCTTTTCATTGGTAATTTATAAATTGCGAATTATTTAAAATTTGCATTAGCATTAATAAATTCCTCTAAACTTAAATTATGGTTTAGAATCATTTATATGAAGTGCCCTTTGGAGTTTATACCTGAAATAACAGTAAGGTTTTACGGGAGTGCCCGTTATAGCGATATGGTATTATAATGTACCTTAAAATGAGTGAAATCATTATTGATATGATGATTTAATTAGAGTGGAACCGCGAATATATAACTTCGTCTCTATTATGGAGACGAAGTTTTTTTTTATATATAATTTTAAGTTTTGGAGGCTAAGTTATGATTTATAATGGAGCAATTGAATTAATAGGTAAAACACCAGTATTAAAATTGAAGAATATGGTTGATAAAAATAGTGCTGATGTATATGTAAAGTTAGAAAAGTTTAATCCTGGTGGAAGTGTTAAGGATAGAGCAGCCTTAGGTATGATAGAAAAAGCAGAAAGGGAAGGAATCTTAAAAAAAGGGTCTGTAATAGTAGAACCTACAAGTGGTAATACTGGAATAGGATTAGCTATGATAGGAAGAATAAAGGGATATAGAGTAGTAATTGTAATGCCAGAAACCATGAGTAAGGAAAGAAGAGATTTAATAAAAGCTTATGGTGCAGAATTAGTATTAACTGAAGGTTCTAAAGGGATGAAAGGTGCTATTGAAAAAGCAAATGAATTAGTTAAGGAAAAAGGATATTTTATGCCACAACAATTTGAAAATATAGCTAATCCAGAAAAACATTATGAAACAACAGCAGATGAAATATTTGAAGATATTAATGATTTAGATGCATTTGTAGCAGGTGTAGGAACAGGAGGAACTATTTCAGGAGTAGGAAGAAGATTAAAGGAAAAAATAAAAGAAATAGAAGTAATTGCAGTAGAGCCAAGTAATTCTCAGGTTATTGGAGGAAAAAAACCAGGAGCCCATAAAATTCAAGGAATTGGAGCAGGATTTATACCACAAAACTATAAGGCAGAATATGTTGATAAGGTTGTTCCTGTAAGTGATGAAGATGCAATAAAAACAGCTATAAGATTTGCTAGAGAAGAAGGAATATTAGTAGGAATTTCTTCAGGAGCAGCAATTTTTGTAGCCTTAGAAATTGCAAAAAAATTAGGAAAAGGAAAAAAAGTTTTAGCATTATCTCCAGATGGAGGAGAAAAATATATTTCAATGGGAATATATGAATAGTTAGGAGTTAAGGAAAAAATTCAGCTTAGTCTGAATTTTAGAAAATATATATTTAAAGGGGCTATCGCACTAAAATTTTTATACACAATATATTATTTTGAAAAATAAAAATCAACACAATATATTGTAGTATTTATTCTTAATGCGACATTCCCAACAATAACTACAAACTAAAAAATGCTTTTTTGGAGGAATATGGTTGTTTAGAAATTTAAGATATGATTTAAATAAAGTAATGGAAAATGATCCAGCAGCTAGAAGTAAGATAGAAGTATTTTTACTTTATCCAACCATACATGCATTAATAGCATATAGAATATCTCATTACTTGTATATTAATAAACTATTTTTCTTAGCTAGACTTATATCACAAATATCTAGATTTTTTACTGGAATAGAAATTCATCCTGGTGCTAAAATAGGAAGAGGTTTAGTTATAGACCATGGCATGGGGGTTGTAATAGGAGAAACAGCAGAAATAGGAGATAATGTTCTTTTATATCATGGAGTAACATTAGGTGGAACAGGAAAGGATAAAGGAAAAAGGCATCCTACTGTTGGAAATAATGTTGTAATTGGTGCAGGAGCAAAGGTATTAGGGCCTATTTATATTGGAAGTAATTCTAAAATAGGTGCAAATTCTGTAGTATTAAATAATGTTCCAGAAGGTGCAACTGCTGTAGGAATTCCAGCTAAAAATATTATTAAAATTAAAGAAGAAAAGCTAGATATAATTGAAATTAAAGATTACATGGGAAGAAAAAAACAAATATATAATGATATGGTGATATAAGTGAAGGAAAAAATAAAAAGTTATTGTAATTCAATAGGAATACAAGAGATAGGATTTGTTAAATGTAGAAGGTTTGATGAATTAATAAGCTTTTATAATTACAGAAAAGAAAATAATTTGGAAAATGAATTTGAAGAAAGTGATATAGAAAAAAGAATAAATCCTAAATTATATATGAATGAAGGGAAAACTATTATTTCAATAGCTTTCCCTTATCTTTGGAATAATGATTATGTAGAAAATGGATTTTCTAAATATACAAAGGGGTATGATTATCATAAGGTTGTTAAAATGCATTTAGATAAAATTTGCAATATGATTATTGAAGCTGGAGGAAAGGCAATTTCCTTAGTGGATAGTAATGCTTTACCAGAAAGATATATTGCATATTTAGCAGGTGTTGGATTTATAGGAAAAAATAATATGATAATAACTAAGACACATGGATCTTATGTTTTTTTAGGAGAAATTATAACAGATTTAAATTTATATGATGATGATGTAAGAAAGTTTGATGAGATAAGCAAATTTAAAGAATGCGGTGAATGTACTATTTGTTATAAAGAATGCCCAACTAAGGCTATAAATGAGTATAAAAAGAATCCTAATATTTGTACATCTTACATTACTCAAAAAAAAGAACTTACAGATATTGAAATAAAGTTTTTGAAGGATAAGATATTTGGATGTGATGTATGTCAAAATAAATGTCCATATAATGAAAATATAAGTTTTTCTAAAATAAAAGAATTTAAACCATTAGAGTTTATGGAAAATGGTAAATATGAAGTTTATGCTGAAATTAATAATAAAGCATTTAAGGAAAAGATATTACCTACTTCATGTGGATGGAGAGGCAAAAATATAATTAAACGAAATGCTATAATAAGGTTACATAATAGGGGGGGAAATATAGAAAAATATAAGGGGGATTCTCCTTACTTAAATAAATATATTGAAATATTAAATAAGTAAACATAATTGTTTACTCAATATATATAAAATATAATATTGAGTAATGGTTAAAGAGGGGGGCGTAAATTTGATATCCAAAAGAAAGGCAAGATTAATAGAATTTTTACCAGAGAAAATTGTAATAAAAATAGCTAGAAGAACTATAGATGGATATTTAAATAAGTATGCAAAAATTAATGTTAATGGTTATGAAAATATAAAAAAAGCAAATGGGGCAAAATTATTTGTTTGTAATCACTTAAGTAATTCAGATGGAATAGTATTAGATAAGATATTAAAGAAGGAATATGATCCAACGTTTGTAGCAGGAGTAAAATTAAATGATGATCCAGTTACTAACTTGGGAATTAAAATAATAAAGCATATATCAATAAAACCTAATACTGCAGATAAAGAGGCTATAATAGAGATGATAAATATTCTTAAGGGTGGAGAAAATCTACTCCTTTTTCCAGAAGGAACAAGAAGTAGAACTGGAAGATTGATTGAAGGGAAAAAGGGAGCAATTCTTGTTGCAAGAATGAGCAAGGCAAATATAATTCCTATTTCATTAACAGGCACTGAAAAATTACTTCCAATTAATGAAAAAGGGAATATGTCTCAAGAAAAATGGAATGATGCTATAGTAAATGTAAACATAGGAGAACCAATACTTATGCCTAAGAAGAATAAGAAAGAATCAAAACATGAATATGATGAAAGATGTTTAAATCATTTAATGCAAGCTATAGCACAAGGACTTCCAGAAGAATATAAGGGTGTTTATAAGTAATATAAAAATATTTTAATTAAGAATTAAAATATGGAGGGATTAAAAATTGAAACAAAGGACTAAATTAATATTAGAAGAATTAAAAAGATTATATCCAGATGCAAAATGTGAATTAAACTATGAAACTCCATTTCAATTGTTAGTAGCAACAATTTTATCTGCTCAAACTACTGATAAAAAAGTAAATGAAGTTACAAAGGATTTATTTAAGGAGTATCCAGATTTAGATGCATTTTTAACATTATCAATTGATGAATTAGAAAATAGGATTAGACAAATAGGTCTTTATAGAAGTAAAGCAAAAAACATATTAATTATGTGCAATCAATTGAAAAGTAAATTTAATGGAGAAGTTCCTAAAACAATGGATGAAATAACAAGTTTAGCTGGAGCTGGAAGAAAAACAGCTAATGTGGTATTATCAAATGCATTTGGAGTTCCATCAATTGCAGTTGATACTCATGTTTTTAGAGTATCTAATAGGTTAGCACTTGCAGATTCAGATAATGTTTTAGAAGTTGAAATGCAATTGCAAAAGGAACTTCATAAAAAGGAATGGAGCCTTACGCATCATTTATTAATATTTCACGGAAGAAGGCTATGTATGGCTAGAAATCCTAAGTGTGAAGAATGTCCACTTACTAATAGATGTAAATATTATAAAGAAAATAAAAAAAATATTAAATTATAAAAGAGTAGTTATTAATGTAAATTGTAGGAATATTAAAGTTTATATGATATAATTATAAATGAATTTCTATTAAGATTGTAAGTTTAAATATATATAATGAATTTTATATTTTACTTTCAATGAAAGAGATAAATATATTTATTTTAAATTGGGAGGATTTTAATGAAAGTTGGAGTAATAATGGGTGGAATTTCTTCAGAAAGAGAAATTTCGCTTAAAAGTGGTAATTCTATAGTAGAGAAAATAGATAAAAGTAAATATGAAGTAATACCAGTAGTTATTGATGATAAAGAAGATATAATAACTAAGGTTAAAGGATTAGATTTTGCGTTATTAGCTCTTCATGGAAAATTTGGTGAAGATGGAACTGTTCAATCTGTGCTTCAAACTTTAGATATACCATATTCAGGCTGTGGACCTATAAGTTCTGGTATATGTATGGATAAGGATTTTACTAAAAGAGTATTAAAAGCTAATGATATTAGAACAGCAAGATGGATAAATGTTTCATCAGTTGATGAAATTGATTATGATAAAATAGAAGAAATGGGATACCCTGTATTTGTTAAGCCTACTAATGGAGGTTCAAGTGTTGCAACATTTAAAGTAAAAGAAAAAAGTGAAATAAGAGCAGCAGTTGAAGAAGGATTAAAGTGGGATTGTGAAGTTATGATTGAGGAGTTTATTGAAGGTGAAGAAATAACTTGCCCTATATTTGATGGTGAAATGTGGCCTGTTATAGCAATAAAACCACATTCAGATTTCTTTGATTATACTCAAAAGTATGCAGCTAATGGTGCTGATGAAATAGTTGTAGAATTAGAAGAAAATCTTCATAAAGAAGTTGAGAAAATGGCATTAGATACTTATAAGGCGTTAAAATGCAAAGTATATGCTAGAGTTGATATGATAGTAGATAAAAATGGAGTTCCATATATATTAGAAGTTAACACATTACCAGGAATGACCCCAGCAAGTCTTTTCCCTAAAAGTGCAGCAGCAAAAAATATAAGCTATTCAGAACTATTAGATAAAATAATAGAAACATCAATTTTAGTTAGAAGCCTATTCTAGTTTCAAGTGACAAGTTTTAAGTGGAAAGTTAAGGAAGAAATTTAGCTTAGGTTGAATTTAATAAATATAATTTTAGAAACTCCCTAAGGAAGTTTCCTCATTAACTTATCACTTGCCACTTGTCACTTATCACTAACTAAAAATTACTTGTAACCATAAATAAATTCCTTAGTATTATAATACTAAGGAATTTATTTATGGGAGGACTTATGCAAAATAGGAGTGATAAAAGCTTATTTGGGATAGATATCAATGAGTATTCACAAGGAGTTGATTTTACAGTACTTGCAACAACTATAGATTTTTTATATTTACGGTCTTCTGGATCAGCAACTGGTAGGTTTAGAGTTGATAGAAAGTTTTTAGAGTTTGCTAGAAATGCAAGAAGTATGAAAATACCAGTAGGAGCTTATCATTTTGGAGTTCCAAGTTATGATTTAACTACAGCAGATTCTCAGTGTGATGATTTTATAAATATACTTCAAGATGCATTTGGAGAAAAGGATTATGGTGATTTGTTTCCGGTATTAGATGTTGAAACTCCTACAGATAAATCCATTTCTACACAAGCATTAATAAATTGGATTGAAAGATTTAAAATCAGATTTGAAAAGAAGACAAGAAGAAGATTAATGCTTTATACAGGAGTATTTTTTGTTGAAATTTATAATAATTTCTTTATACCTAATAAGGGTTATCCATTAAAAAATATGATATTATGGATTGCTTATTATACTGCAATTAGTGGAAATGCTCCAGTTCCACCAGATGTAGGTGGATGGACAAGATGGAGAGTATGGCAATATAGTGAATCAGCAACAGTTGCAGGAGTAACTAGTAAAGTAGATGCTAATTGGGGACCAAATAGTATAGATTTATTGACTCAACCAAGAAATGTTTCTGGACTTACTGTAAGTAGAAAGGGAAATACATTAAATATAAGTTGGAAAAAGAATACTGATACAGATTTAGTTGGATATAATATTTTTGCAAATAATTATTGGATTGGTACAGTAGATGCAAAAGATACTAGTTTTTCTATAAACACAAATCAATTACCATTCAAAGTAAGTGGCCCAATAAAAATAAGCATAGAAGCATTTGATAATGATGGAGAAACATCCAAAAGGAGAAGTAGCTTTACAATATAAGTGAGATTCTAAATCTTTGATTTAGCTAATCGAACTTACTCATCCGACGTTTAGGAGGAGGAGTTTCATAAATTGATTCTAAATCTTTGATTTAGCTAATCGAAGTTGCTTGAAGCTCCAAATTTTTAATTTGGTTAGCTGAAAGTACACTTTAGTGTACTCATCCGACGTTTAGGAGGAGGAGTTTCATAAATTGATTCTAAATCTTTGATTTAGCTAATCGAACTTGCTTGAAGCTCCAAATTTTTAATTTGGTTAGCTGAAAGTACACTTTAGTGTACTCATCCGACGTTTAGGAGGAGGAGTTTCATAAATTGATTCTAAATCTTTGATTTAGCCAATTTTATTAAAAGTAAAAGAATAGCATTAATGGTGATTTGTATATAAAAAAAGAAAGTGTAAACAATAACTAAACGTAAATATACAAAAAAGAAAGGCTATTCTTTTTATTTTATAATTTATAAATAAAATAGTTTTATGAATTGTAATAATTTTATTAATTGTATTAATTTAAGGAATAGAATATAATTAAAGTTATAATGCAATTTTAAGCAATTATATATATTTTTGAGTGAGAGGAGTAAGGTTGTGAATAGTGAAAAAGCAAAGGATGGAAAGTTTAAAAATATTATAGGCAAAAACAAAAACATAATAATTATAGCATCTACTGTTATAGTATTAGGTGCAGGTATTATAGGAGCTTATATTATTAATGTTGAAAATAAAGTTGCTGGGTGGAAAGAAAGAATATATCCAGGTGTACAAGCTTATGGTATAGACCTAGGTGGTAAAACAAAAGAAGAAGCAATAAATATACTTAATGAAGAGTTAGTTTCTTTAATTGGAAATAAAAATATAAAGGTTACAGTTGGAGATAAAAAATTTGAGTTAAAATATTCAGATATCACCCCATCAGTAAGTGCTAGTGAAACTGTAGAAAAAGCGTTACAATATGGGAAAGATTCAAGTTTATTTGATAAAAAGAAAATGATAGAAAATGGTATAGATGTAAAAGTTGATACTGTATTAAGCTATGATGAAGAAAAGGTTAATGAATTTGTAAATTATGTTAACGGGCAAGTTAAAATTAATGCAGTAGATGCATCTATTTCAATTAATGGAGGTAATATTTCAGTTATACCAGGTTCTAATGGAAAAAGTATAGATACAGAGGAATTAACAAATAAAATTAAGGCATGTATAGATCCAGATCCTGAAAAATTTGAAGAGGTATCAGTTGAAATGCATGAATATTCTCCAAAAATCACATCTAAATCATTAAATAAAATAGATGGAATAATATCATCTTATTCAACTACTTTTAGTAATAATGATTCAGGAAGAGTAGAAAATTTGAGAATAGCTAGTGGATATATTAATGGAACACTATTAATGCCAGGAGATGAATTTAGTTATAATAATACTATAGGACCAACAACTGCTGAAAGAGGATATAAAAAAGCAAATACATATGTAGGATCTAAAATAGTTCCTGATTACGGTGGTGGTGTATGCCAAGTATCAAGTACTCTTTATAGAGCTATAATTCAGGCTAATATAAGATCTACAGAAAGAAGAAATCATTCAATGACAGTTGGATATGCAGCACCAGGATTAGATGCAACAGTTGCAGCTGGATACATTGATTATAAATTTGTAAATACTTATGATTTTCCAATATATATTCAAGGATATTTATCAGGAAACAGAGTTGTATTTAATATTTTTGGTAACAAGGAAGCAATGAATGGAAAAACTTATGAACTTGTTAATGAAATATTAGAAACTTATAATTATGGAACAGAAGAAGTTAAAGACTCTACTTTAAATGAAGGAACAAGAATTGTAACATCATCTGGAGTTAATGGATGTAAAGCTAGTGGTTATTTAGTTACTTATCAAAATGGGGTGCAAATAAATAAGGAACTTATTTCAACAGACATTTATACAGCTAAAAATCAAGTTGTAAGTGTAGGAACTAAAAAGGCACAAGAACAAACTCCAGTAGAAGCAAAGCCAGAGCAAGATAATCAAGAGCAAGTAGTACCGCAATAAATAGAGTATTCTGTGAATTGATAAAATTTAAAAAGTGTAAATTAAAAAAAGTTGTCATAATATGTGTTAAAGATGTAAAATGTCAATAGCATGATATTATGACTTTTTAACATTTCATAGAAGGTATTTATAAAATATATTATATGAATTTATGTTTTAAGATCAGATTATAAGGAGTTTTACAATGAAGTATAAAATGATATGTATAGATATGGATGGTACTTTATTAGGGAAAAGGAAAAGAATTTCAGAGAGAAATAAAAATGCAATAAAACAAGCACATGATAAAGGAATTGAAATAGTTGTAACAACAGGTAGGTTGTATAATAATGCAGCATATTTTTCAAAACTTTTAGGTGTAGATTCTCCTGTAATAGCGGCAAATGGAGCAATTGTTATTGATCAAAAAAATAATGAGGTTATATATGAATGTGGTATTCCTAAAGATGAGTGTATTAAAATATTAAAAATATTAATAAAATATAATTCCTTTTTTCAATTTAACACAAGAAATATGATTTATTGTAACAATTGGATTACTAAAACAGCTACTAAAAGTTATATGACAAAACAACATTTTTTTGAGCATTTACAAGTAGAATATGAAATTGTAAAAAGTCAAGAATGTTGGATAAATATATTTAATAAGGAAGAAGTAGATAAAAGTATTGTTTTTACACCACTTAAATCAACTATGATTAAAATAAAAGATGAAATAAATAAATTAAATAGTGTAGATTGTTTTGCATCAGGGGATCATAGTTTAGAAATTAATTATAAAGATGTATCAAAAGGAAATGCAATTAAATCATTACTTGACAAATATAAAATTAAAGAAGAAGAATTAGTTTGTATTGGTGACAATGAAAATGATATATCAATGATTAAGTTAGCAGGCTTGGGAATTGCAATGGGAAATGCAATATCTGAAGTTAAAAATATAGCAGATTATATAACAGATACTAATAAAAGAGATGGTGTAGCAAAGGCTATTGAAAAGTTTATATTAAAATAAACTTAAAAAATTAACAAAGTGTAAAATACTTTGACTATTAAAGGACTATATAGTATCATAAAATATATATAAATAGTGTAAAGTAAGATGTTATAACATCTTACTTTTTATTTTGGAAGGTGAAATTTTTGAATTTAAATATAGTTTTATATCAACCAGAAATACCACAAAATACAGGAAATATTGCAAGAACTTGTGTATTAACTGATTCAACTCTTCATTTAATAAAACCTTTAGGGTTTAGCATTGATGATAAGGCTGTTAGAAGATCAGGATTAGATTATTGGAAGGACTTAAAATTAGAAGTTCATGAATCATATGAAGATTTTATAGCTAAGTATGGAGATAGAAGAATATTTTTATCAACTACTCATGGAGGAAATATATATTCTGATGAAAAATTCCAAGATGGAGATTTTATAATGTTTGGAAGAGAATCTTCAGGTGTTCCAGAAAGTGTACATAATGCTCATATGGGAATAAGAGTACCTATGGTTAAAAGTAGCACAAGAAGCTTAAACTTATCAAATACTGTAGCAATAATAGCTTATGAAGCATTAAAACAAATTGGATTTCCAAATATGAAATAATAATGATAGGGGGTACTTGTATGGAAAAAATTAAGATTATTACTGATAGTACTTTAGATTTACCTGCAGATCTTATTAAAGAAAAGGGAATTGAAGTTTTACCTTTATTAATTAACTTTGGAGAAGAAAGCTACTTAGATGGAGTTGAAATAAACATTCATCAAATGTTAGAAAGAATAGAAAAAGATAATATTCTTCCAACTACAGCTCAAGTTACACCAAACAGATTTGAGGAAGTATTTAAAAAATATTTAGATGAAGGTTATAAAATAGTAGCATTACTTTTATCATCAGAAATGAGTGGAACTTACCAATCAGCTTGCATAGCAAAAAATATTTTAGAAAGTGATGATATTGTTGTAATTGATTCTAAAAATGTAACTTCAGGATTAGGAGTTTTAGCATTAAAAGCTTGTGAATTTAGAGATAATGGAGATAGCATTATTGAAATTGAAGAAAAAATTAAGGTGTTAATTCCAAAGGTAAGAAGCTCATTAGGATTTGAATCATTAGAAAACTTAGTAAGAGGTGGAAGACTTTCTAAAACAGCAGGTACTATAGGTAGTGTTTTAGGCTTAAGACTTATTTTAGAAGTAAAAGATGGGAAAATGGCTGTTAAAGATAAGGTTAGAGGAAGTAAAAAAGCCTTAAAGAAAATAATTTCTGATTTTGAAAATGGAAATGTAGATATGGAGTCTCCAATAGTATTATTAGAAATTTTAAATCAAGAAATTTATTTAGGATTAAAGAAATATTTTGAAGAAAATGATGTGAATTATATAGATGCTAAAGTTGGATGTACAGTTGGAATACATTCAGGAATTAAAGCATGTGGTATTTTCTTTATTGAAAAATAGTTATCATATTTGGGGCTGACGCACTGAAACTTTTATACACAATATATTGTTTTAAAAAATAAAAATCAACACAATATATTGTAGTATTTATTCTTAATGCGTCATCCCCTTTTTCATAAGGAATATTAATTAAAGTACTATAAATAAGCAGTTTAAAATATTAAAAATCAATGAAAAAAATAAACATCTACCTTGGAATATTAAGGGGAAAGTGGAATATTGTTTTTGAATATAGTAATATCAAAATACATAAAATATAAAGGTAAATTTAGAAAATAAATATATTAATTATATTAAATATAACTAAATTTAATAAATTTAATTAAAAAAAGAAAAAAATATAAAAAAAATTACTAGAAAGACTTTCAAATTTTAGATATCTGTTTTATAATAATAAATGTGGGACATAAAAGTCATTGCTGGGACATTTTTAGTCCAAAAGGAGGGGCTGAAGTGCAGGAAATATTAGAATTGCAAAAAAAGATAGTTCCTGAGCTAGTAGAAGTTCTTGAAAAACGATATAATGTTTTAAGAACAATTTATTATAACCAACCTATTGGAAGAAGAATGCTAGCAAGTGAACTAGATCTTGGTGAAAGAGTAGTTAGAAATGAAATTGATTTATTAAAATCACAAAACTTAATAGAAATAAATACCCCTGGTATGACAGTTACAAAAGATGGACAAAATGTCTTAGAGGGATTAAAAGAATTTATTTATCAAATTAAGGGATTAAATGACATTGAGAAATGTATTAAATCATTTTTAGGTGTAAAAGATGTTGTAATAGTTCCAGGAAATGTTAATGAAAATCCAGAAACAATTAAGGAACTAGGTAAAGCAGCAGCTAACTATGTAAAAAATATCATTAAGGATCATGATATAATAGCCATAACTGGAGGAAGTACAATTAAGGAAGTTGTGGAAGCTTTCCCTAAGATAAATAATGTTTCAGATATTCTTGTTATTCCAGCTAGAGGCGGAATGGGAAGAAAAGTTGAAAGTCAAGCTAATTATTTAGCTGCATCATTAGCAAACAAGCTTGATGGTACTTATAAATTACTTCATATTCCAGAAAATGTTAGTCTGAATGTTTTAGAAGGACTTCTTAAAGAAAAACAAATAAAAGAAGTTATTGATAATATTCATAATGCAGATATTTTAATTTATGGAATAGGAAATGCAATTCACATGGCTAAAAAGCGTGGATTATCAGAGGAATATATAAGTAAACTTAAAAGTATTGGAGCAGTTGGTGAAGCTTATGGATGTTATTTTAATAAAAATTCACAAGTAGTTTCAGAAAACACACCAATTGGAATAAATTTCAATGACTCAAAGAAAATTAACACACATATTGCTGTAGCCGCAGGAGAAAATAAAGTTGAAGCAATTATTGCTACTGAAATGAACAATGAAAAGGCTGTTTTAGTAACAGATGAAGCTGCAGGGAGAAAAATTGCTAAATTAATAGAATCTCATAAATAGATTTTCAAAAATAGTAATTAATTAAAACTTTGAGAAATTTTTAATCATGATTTAAAATTTAATTTTAAATATATAATATCTATTTTTAGGAGGTAATTGTAATGGTAAGAGTTGCAATTAATGGTTTTGGACGTATAGGACGTCTTGCATTTAGACAAATGTTTGGAGCTGAAGGGTACGAAGTAGTTGCTATCAACGATTTAACAAGCCCAAAAATGTTAGCTCACTTATTAAAATATGATTCAGCACAAGGAAGATACGCTTTAGGTGATACAGTTACTGCTGGTGAAAACTCAATCACTGTAGATGGAAAAGAAATCAGAATATATGCTGAAGCTGATGCTTCTAAATTACCATGGGGTGAATTAGATGTTGACGTAGTATTAGAATGTACTGGATTCTACGTATCAAAAGCTAAGTCTCAAGCTCACATTGAAGCAGGTGCTAAGAAAGTTGTTATATCAGCTCCAGCTGGAAACGACCTTCCAACAGTTGTATTCAACGTAAACCAAGATATCTTAACTGCTGAAGATAACATAATTTCAGCTGCATCTTGTACTACAAACTGCTTAGCTCCAATGGCTAAAGCATTAAATGACTATGCTACAATCCAATCTGGTATAATGTCTACAATCCACGCTTACACTGGAGACCAAATGATCTTAGACGGTCCTCAAAGAAAAGGTGATTTAAGAAGAGCTAGAGCTGGAGCTGTTAACATAGTTCCTAACTCAACTGGAGCTGCTAAAGCTATCGGATTAGTTATCCCAGAATTAAACGGAAAATTAATCGGTTCTGCACAAAGAGTACCAGTTCCAACTGGATCAAGCACAATCTTAGTTGCTGTAGTTAAGGGTGAAAATGTAACTGTAGAAGGAATCAACGCTGCTATGAAAGCTGCTTCTAACGAATCATTCGGTTACACTGAAGAAGAATTAGTTTCTTCAGACATCATCGGAATCAAGTACGGTTCATTATTTGATGCAACTCAAACTATGGTATCTGAAATCGGAGAAGGATTATACCAAGTTCAAGTTGTTTCATGGTATGACAACGAAAACTCATACACTAGCCAAATGGTTAGAACTATTAAATACTTCGCTGAATTAGCTTAATTTTAATAGATAATTATATATGGATTTAGATGCTTATAAAAGCACTCTTATAAGATCCTAAACAGGGTCCGGTCTCTAAGGCATACTTATAAGACCGGGCCTATTTTAAAATTATAGATAAAACTATAAAAATTTATGAGGTGAAAAGAATGAGCTTTAATAAAAAGACAATTGAAGATGTTCAAGTTAAAGGTAAAAGAGTTTTAGTAAGATGTGACTTTAACGTACCATTAAAAGATGGAGTTATAACTGATGAAAATAGATTAGTAGGAGCTCTTCCAACAATCAAATACTTAATTGAAAATGGAGCTAAAGTTATACTTTGCTCACACTTAGGAAAAGATGCATCTAAGAGCTTAGCACCAGTTGCTGTAAGATTAAGCGAAATGTTAGGTAAAGAAGTTGTTTTCGCTAGAGACGAAGAAGTTGTTGGAGAAAACGCTAGAAAAGCTGTTGCTGATATGAAAGACGGAGATGTTGTATTATTAGAAAACACTAGATGCAGAAAAGAAGAAACTAAGAACGGAGAAGAATTATCTAAGGAATTAGCTTCTTTATGTGACATTTATGTTAACGATGCATTTGGAACAGCTCACAGAGCTCACTCATCAACTGTAGGAGTAACTAACTACGTTGATACAGCTGTATGCGGATACTTAATTCAAAAAGAATTAAAGTTCTTAGGAGAAGCTGTAAATAACCCAGTTAGACCTTTCGTTGCTATATTAGGTGGATCTAAGGTTTCTGATAAAATAGCTGTTATCAACAACTTATTAGAAAAAGTTGATACAATTATCATTGGTGGAGGAATGGCTTATACATTCTTAAAAGCTCAAGGATATGAAATCGGAACTTCTTTATGTGAAGATGATAGAATGGATTACGCTAAGGAAATGATAGCTAAAGCTGAAGCTAAAGGTGTTAAATTCTTATTACCAGTAGATCACAGAATTGCTGATGGATTCAAGGATGTTGAAGCTAAGGTTACTGAAGATCAAAATATTCCAGCTGGATATATGGGATTAGATATCGGACCTAAGACAGAAGCTTTATATGCTGAAGCAATAAAAGATGCTAAGACAGTTATCTGGAACGGACCAATGGGAGTATTCGAATTCGAAAACTTCAACAAAGGAACAATTGCTGTTGCTAAAGCTATGGCAGATGCAGATGCTACAACAGTTATCGGTGGAGGAGACTCAGCTGCTGCTGTTAATATCTTAGGATTTGGAGATAAGATGACTCACATTTCTACAGGTGGTGGAGCTTCTTTAGAATTCTTAGAAGGTAAAACATTACCAGGAATTGCTGCTTTAAACGACAAGTAGAAATATTTAAGAGTGGCAAGTGATAAGTGGCAAGTTGAGGAAAAAATTCAGCTTAGGCTGAATTTTAGAAAAATATATTTTTAGAAGCTTCATTAGGAGTTTCTACCTTAACTTGTCATTTGTAACTGTAAACTTGTTACTAAAAACTTTTAAAAAAATTTTATTAGAGGTGAATTAAATGAGAAAGGCTATTATTGCTGGAAACTGGAAAATGCACTATACTCCAGAAGAAGCTGTTAAAGTTATAAATGAATTAAAGCCATTAGTAAAGGATGCTACTTGTGATGTAGTAGTTTGTCCTACTTTTGTTTGCTTAGATGCTGTATTAAAGGCAGTTGAAGGATCAAACATTAAAGTTGCAGCTCAAAACATGCACTTTGAAGAAAAGGGAGCTTTCACTGGTGAAGTTGCTCCAGGAATGTTAGAAGCTATGGGAGTTAGCTATGTTGTTTTAGGACACAGTGAAAGAAGAGAATACTTCAATGAAACTGATGAAGCTTTAAACAAAAAAGTTAAAGCTGCATTTGCTCATAATTTAACTCCAATCCTTTGCTGTGGAGAAACTTTAGAGCAAAGAGAAAATGGAACAACTAATGAAGTTGTTGGAGCTCAAATCAAAGCTGATTTAGAAGGTTTATCACCAGAATTAGCAGAAAAAGTTGTTATAGCTTACGAACCAATTTGGGCTATCGGAACTGGTAAGACTGCTACTGATGAGCAAGCTAACGAAACAATAAAAGCAATTAGAAACATCTTAGCTGAAATGTTTGGTAAAGAAGTTGCTGACAAGATAAGAATTCAATACGGTGGATCAGTTAAGCCAGGAACTATAAAAGCTCAAATGGCTCAATCTGATATCGATGGTGCTTTAGTTGGTGGAGCTAGTTTAGTTGCTACTGACTTTGCTCAAATCGTAAACTACTAAAATTAATAAAAGAAATCCTCTGCTAGGGATTTCTTTTTTTGCTTTTTAGTAAACTTTTCAATTTAAAACAATTAAATATTTTTGGGTTATTTAGCAAAAAATAAATTATCAGAAAATTTTTTAGACAAACGTTTACAAGAAATTAACTATATTGTTTAGCTATAATAATTATAGTATAATAAACATGGTTCAATTAAAGGTACTAAGGACAAGTGAGGTTCAATTGTCTTTAATTATATAATGAAACTCACAGAGGTATAATTTTTTTGAAACTAAAAAGTATATATATATTTGGAGGGAATTATGGCAAAGAAACCTGTAATGTTAATGATATTAGATGGATTTGGAATAGCTCCAGCAGGAGATGGAAATGCAGTTGCTGCTGCAAATAAACCAAATTATGATAAATTAGTTGCAAACTATCCTCACTCACAATTACAAGCAAGTGGTATGTTTGTTGGATTACCAGATGGGCAAATGGGTAACTCAGAAGTTGGTCATTTAAATATTGGAGCAGGAAGAATTATATATCAAGAATTAACAAGAATAACTAAAGAAATAAATGAAGGTGGATTCTTTAAAAATGAAGCATTATTAAAAGCTATGGAAAATGCTAAAAATGATAATAGTGCATTACACTTAATGGGATTATTATCTAATGGTGGAGTTCACTCACATATAGATCATTTAAAAGGATTATTAAAATTAGCTAAAGAACAAGAAGTTAAAAATGTATATGTTCACTGCTTTATGGATGGTAGAGATGTTGCCCCTGGTTCAGGAAAAGACTTCGTTGTTGAATTAGAAAATTACATGGCTGAACTTGGAGTAGGTAAAATTGCTACTATTTCAGGAAGATACTATGCAATGGATAGAGATAACAGATGGGAAAGAGTACAATTAGCATATGATGCAATGGTACTTGGAAAAGGTGAAACTGCTACATCTGCTGTTGAAGGTATTGAAAAATCTTATGCTGATAATAAATCAGATGAATTCGTAATTCCATGTGTTATAGAAGAAAATGGAGCTCCAACAGGAACTATTAAAAATGGAGATTCAGTAGTATTCTTTAATTTTAGACCTGATAGAGCTAGAGAAATAACTAGAGCTATAAATGATAAAGAATTTACAGGATTTGAGAGAGAAACTTTAGATTTAGTATTTGTAACAATGACTCAATACGATAAAACTTTAGAAGGTGTTGAAGTTGCTTACAGACCAGAAGCTATAACTAATACTTTAGGTGAATATGTTGCTTCTAAGGGATTAAATCAATTAAGAATAGCAGAAACAGAAAAATATGCTCACGTTACATTCTTCTTCAACGGTGGTGTTGAAAAAGAAAACGAAGGTGAAGATAGAGCTCTTATTGCATCTCCAAAGGTTGCAACTTATGACTTAAAGCCAGAAATGAGTGCACCAGAATTAACAGATGAATTAATAAAGAGATTAGATTCAGATAAATATGATATGATTATATTAAACTATGCTAATCCAGATATGGTTGGACATACAGGAGTAATGGAAGCTGCTAAGGCTGCTGTTGAGGCTGTAGATACTTGCTTAGGAAGAGTTGTTGATAAAGTTTTAGAGTTAGATGGAACAGTATTTATAACTGCTGACCACGGAAATGCTGAAACTATGATAGATGCTGAAACTGGAAATCCATTTACAGCACATACAACTGATCCAGTTCCATTTGTATGGGTATCTAATCATACAGATGGTAAATCTTTAAAAGATGGTAAGTTAGCTGACATAGCACCAACAATGTTAACAGTTATGGGATTAGATGTTCCTGCTGAAATGACAGGTGAATCTTTAATAAAATAGTTTTAAGGAGAGGGGATATCCCCTCTTCTTTTTATATGTTAGAAAGCATAAAATTTTTTAAAGTTGTAAAGCAGAAGAAACTCAATAGTTTTAAATATTTATGGCAATATAAATAAATTTAGCTTAATTTATATATTTTTATCATAAAATTTGATAATCAAAATATTTGACAATAATAATAAATAAATATATAATTTCATTAAGGAATAAATAAAATAATTAAAAATTAAATGAGGATAAAAATTATGGGAATTAAGATAATAACAGATTCAGCATGTGACTTAACAAAAGAATATATAGAATCAGAAAATATAGGGTTAGTATCATTAATATTAAATTTAAATGGGAAATTAATAAAAGATGATTTAGGAAAAACATTAACTTATAAAGAGTTTTATACTGAAATGAGAAAAGGTGCAACACCTACAACATCACAAATAAATTCATATGATTTTGAAGAAGAATTTATAAAGCATATAAAGAATGGTGATTCAATTATATATATATCATTATCATCAAATTTAAGTGGTACATTTAATAGTGCCAATATAGCAAAAAATAATTTAATTGAGGAATATCTTGATGCAAAGATTTATTTAGTAGATTCATTAAGCGTGTCTGTAGGTCAAGGGTTTTTAGTGGAAAAGGCATGTGATATGAGAAATAATGGGTTAAATGCAGAGGAAATTGTTAATTGGTTAGAAGAGAATAAAAGAAAAGTAGTTCATTCTATATTAATAGATGATTTAAATCATTTAAAAAGGGGAGGACGTATTTCAAGTACAATAGCAACTATTGGAGGATTATTAAATATAAAACCCACTTTATATATTGATGATGATGGTAAATTAGTTCAAGGTGAAAAGATTAAAGGAAAGAAAAAAGCTTTAAGGTTTTTGGTTAATGAAGTAAAGGAAAGAGCTATAAATACTGAAAATGAGACATTATATATATGTCATGGAGATTGCTTAGAGGAAGCAGAAACATTAAAAAATATGATATTAGAAGAAGTTAAATTTAAAAATATAGTAATTAATTATATTGGAAATGTTGTAGGAGCCCATGCAGGCCCAGGAGTTTTAGCAGCATTATTTTTAGGAGAAAATAGATAAATAAAGTATTTAAATTAGATTCAAAGGATACATCTTATATTATTGCAATAGTAGATGAAGAACAATTTGTTAGACATGTTTACTTTGGTAAAAAGATATTAGATAAAAACGTTAATTATTTATGATAGTTTCCCAATGGAATACTCAACACATGGCATAGGTGATTTTAGAGAATCGTGCTTATAAGTAAGAGATAGTAAGGGGCATACTGCTTGTAAATTACAATATATATCACATGAAATATTTAAGATAAGAATTACTAAAAAATTAAATATTTTAGGATGGCAAGGATTTTTAGATAGAACAATGGGTGTTATAAATACATATAGTTATTAATATAATAATACAAATATTAATTAAGGTAGGTTATAATGGCTAGGACATATGCATATTCAGCAGACTTTGATAAAGAAGTAGAAAGTCTATTTAAAGATGCTAAGTTATTAGGGGAAGGTCATAATGGAATTGTTTATGAGGTACCAGGAAATAAAGCAATAAAAATATTTACGAATAAAAAGGTTTGTAAAAGTGAGGCTGAAATATTATACAAAGTTAAAAAATCAAAGTATTTTCCTAACATATATAAAAATGGAGACTTTTATATATTAAGAGAAATGGTACATGGTAAAAGGTTAGATAATTATATTGAGGAAAATGGATTAAGTCAACAATTAATTTATAACATATATATATTGATAAAAGAATTTAAATACTTAAAATTTACAAAACTTGATGCTAGGTGTAGAGATATATATGTAAATAAAGATGAAAGAGTAAAAGTGATAGACCCAAAACAATGCTACAAAAGAAAAGTTGACTATCCAAGACATTTAATGAAAGGTCTTGATGGAAAAGATATATTAGAAGAGTTTTTAAGGGGAATTTATATAATAGATAGAAGAAAAGCTGAGGAATGGGAAAAAAAAATAAAATTATATTATTTAAATGATTATTAAATTTATAATTTAAGGGAAGTTAGTATAGCTTCCCTAATTTTATGATGAAAATATAAAAATATATAAATATATAATTATAATTTAATGAATATTATTTATTTTCAATGTAAAAAATAAATAAGTAGATATTTTAGGAACAAATAAAAATTTCATTTATTTCTAAAAATAAGGAGGAGTAAGAATGAAAAATTTTGTTGAAATTGTAGATGTTGTTGCAAGACAAATATTAGATTCAAGATGTTTTCCAACAGTTGAAGTTGAAGTTTATCTAGAAGATGGAACAATGGGTAGAGCAGCAGTTCCATCAGGAGCATCAACTGGGATTTATGAAGCAGTTGAATTAAGAGATGGAAAAAAAGATTATTACATGGGAAAAGGTGTCTTAAAGGCTGTTGAAAATGTAAATGATACAATAGCTGAAGAACTAATAGGTTGTAATGTTTTTGATCAAACATATATTGATTAGAATGGCTACGCACACTCGCGACTTTAGTCATGAGTTAGTAGCCAAAATAGTCAGCATATAGAGAAATCTATATGTAGAGATAGGGTGATACCTATCCAATACTACTTGAATTGCTGGAAACTTGTAAAGCTAACTAAACCACAACGTAAACATGAAACAAGGTTAGGCGTGAAGGTTACGAAAGTAGAAAAAATTAGTTAGATGACATAAGGTTAAATCCTAAGTGTTTATAGAATCGATAATCAGCAGGTAAGCCTCGAATAGAGGAAACTTCAACGACTATCCCTCCTGAGGGGAGTACATTACAAGCTATTGGTAATGGAAGTGGGTAGACCTAAACAGATAATGCTGTAGGATAAGATATAGTCTGTGCTTATATGAAAATATAAGAAGTTCATAAGAGAACTGCATAGAAAGTAGCGTTTCTATGTGAACGACAACCTCAAAAACGATTAAAGTTAAGAACTTACGGTTCTTACATATGTTATTTAAAAATATAATATTAATCCTTGAAAATAATTAATTATATTCAATACATATGTTAATATAATTATAGGTGATAAAAATGGAAGTAACTTATGGTAGAGGGTATGTATATTCTATACAATACCATATAGTATGGTGTGTAAAATATAGACATCCAATATTAACAAATGAAGTTGAAAAAAGATTATTTGAGATTTTGTATAAAATTGCAGAAGATAATAAATTTCAGATACTAGAGTGCAATGGAGATAAAGACCATATACATCTTTTAATAAATTGTTCTCCGCAAAATTACATACCAGATATGATAAAAGCCTTAAAAGGTGTATCGGCAAGATTGTTAATGAAAGAATACGGAGATGATTTGAAAAAGAAGTTATGGGGAGGACATCTTTGGAACCCTAGCTATTTTGTTGCTACTGTATCAGAAAATACAGAAGAACAGGTAAAAGCATATATACAAAATCAAAAAATATTGAAAATTTGCAAGTAAAGAATATGATTAAAAATAAAAAACTTGCTCAATCAATATCAGATGTATCATGGTTAGAATTTACAAGGCAATTAGAATATAAGTCTAACTGGTATGGTAGAAAAGTAATTAAAGTAGATAAATTCTTTGCAAGTTCACAATTGTGTAGTAAATGTGGATATAAAAATGAAGAAGTAAAAGATTTGAGTATTAGAGAATGGATTTGTCCAGAATGTGGTGCTAATCACAATAGAGATATAAATGCAGCGATTAACATATTGAATGAAGGATTAAGAAATATGACTATATAAATAGATAATATATATAAGAACCGTAGGAACTACGGGGATAGCTTGGTTATGCTTAGCACACTAGTGCTATCGACCAAGAACCCTGCGACTTTAGTCGTGGGAGGTTCAGAAAATGTTAATAGAGCTGGATGGAAGCAATAATAAAGGAAAATTAGGAGCTAATGCTATTTTAGGTGTTTCATTAGCAGTAGCACAAGCAGCAGCTAATTATTTAGGATTACCTTTATATCAATATGTTGGAGGAGTAAATGCAAAAGTGCTTCCAGTTCCAATGATGAATATTATTAATGGTGGATCACATGCAGATAACTCAGTTGATCTTCAAGAATTTATGGTTATGCCAGTGGGTTTTGATAACTTTGATAAGGCTGTTCAAGCTTGTGCAGAAGTTTATCATGCATTAAAGAAAACTTTAAATGAAAAAAATTACTCAACTGGTGTTGGTGATGAAGGTGGATTTGCTCCTAACTTAAAATCAAATGAAGAAGCTATAGAAATCATATTAGAAGCTATAACTAAAGCTGGATATGAACCAGGTAAAGATATATTTATAGCTATAGATGCTGCTTCATCTGAATATTACAAAGATGGTAAGTATGTATTAGAACATGAAGGAAAGACATTAACAGCATCAGAAATGGTTGATTTTTTTGAAGATTGGGTAAATAAATATCCTATTATTTCTATTGAAGATGGAATGGCTGAAGAGGATTGGGAAGGATGGAAGCTTCTAACTGATAGATTAGGAAAGAAAGTTCAATTAGTTGGTGATGATTTATTTGTTACTAACACTCAAAGATTAGAAGAAGGTATTAAAAAAGGTGTTGGTAACTCAATTTTAATTAAATTAAATCAAATTGGTACTTTAACAGAAACATTAAATGCTATAGAAATGGCTAATAGAGCAGGTTATACTGCAGTTATTTCTCATAGAAGTGGAGAAACAGAAGATACTACTATAGCTGATTTAGTTGTAGCTGTTAATGCTGGTCAAATTAAAACAGGGGCACCTGCAAGATCAGAAAGAGTTGCTAAATATAATCAATTAATTAGAATTTCTGAAGAACTTGATTAGAATGGCTACGCACACTCGCGACTTTAGTCATGAGTTAGTAGCCAAAATAGTCAGCATATAGAGAAATCTATATGTAGAGATAGGGTGATACCTATCCAATACTACTTGAATTGCTGGAAACTCGTAAAGCTAACTAAACCACAACGTAAACATGAAACAAGGTTAGGCGTGAAGGTTACGAAAGTAGAAAAAATTAGTTAGATGGCATAAGGTTAAATCCTAAGTGTTTATAGAATCGATAATCAGCAGGTAAGCCTCGAATAGAGGAAACTTCAACGACTATCCCTCCTGAGGGGAGTACATTACAAGCTATTGGTAATGGAAGTGGGTAGACCTAAACAGATAATGCTGTAGGATAAGATATAGTCTGTGCTTATATGAAAATATAAGAAGTTCATAAGAGAACTGCATAGAAAGTAGCGTTTCTATGTGAACGACAACCTCAAAAACGATTAAAGTTAAGAACTTACGGTTCTTACATATGTTATTTAAAAATATAATATTAATCCTTGAAAATAATTAATTATATTCAATACATATGTTAATATAATTATAGATGATAAAAATGGAAGTAACTTATGGTAGAGGATATGTATATTCTATACAATACCATATAGTATGGTAAGAATTTTGTATTATTAGCAATGGAGAAATCATTGAAAATCCAAAATGTTTGAAAAAGTCAGTAAATAAACTTGCTAAATTGCAAAGAGAATTATCTCGAAAATCAAAAGGTAGTTCAAATAGAAATAAAGCGAGGTTAAAAGTGGCAAGGCTTCAAGAACGTATATCTAATCAAAGAAAAGATTTTTTGCAAAAGGTATCTACTAAATTAATAAGGGAAAATGATATTATTTGTATTGAAAACTTGCAAGTAAAGAATATGATTAAAAATAAAAAACTTGCTCAATCAATATCAGATGTATCATGGTCAGAATTTACAAGGCAATTAGAATATAAGTCTAACTGGTATGGTAGAAAAGTAATTAAAGTAGATAAATTCTTTGCAAGTTCACAATTGTGTAGTAAATGTGGATGTAAAAATGAAGAAGTAAAAGATTTGAGTATTAGAGAATGGATTTGTCCAGAATGTGGTGCTAATCACAATAGAGATATAAATGCAGCGATTAACATATTGAATGAAGGATTAAGAAATATGACTATATAAATAGATAATATATATAAGAACCGTAGGAACTACGGGGATAGCTTGGTTATGCTTAGCACACTAGTGCTATCGACCAAGAACCCTGTGACTTTAGTCGTGGGAGGTTCAGGATGTAGCAGAATATAGAGGAAAGAAAGCTTTCTTTAATTTAAAAGAATAAAAAATAAATATATCAGTAATTGAAGTTTTAGGTAAAAATTCATTAAATAAAAATCATGATATAGAAATAAGAGTAATTAATGAAGATAAACCAGTAGAAGTAAATATAATGGGATTTTTAGTATCATAGAGCAGTATCATGTATTTAAATGAATTAAATAATGCAAGTAAAAACTTAGAAAAATTGATAGTATAGGCTATTAGTAATAATGAGGTTGAAACGAACTTGTAAGCTTGGGTAAACTCATTCCACTAAGAATATTGACCAAAAAGCTCCCACTTCTATAATGGAAGAGTAGTTCACTTGGTGGTATTTGTAAATATTCTTGATAAGTATTATATATTATGTTATGATAAAGTTATATAAATATGCACGAAAGTATAATATGGGAGGTAATAGCCATGAAAACTTTTTTATTTGTTTTAGAAGCAATTTTAGGGTTAATAGTTGTTGGTTCAATATTAATGCAAAAAAGTAAAGCTGATGCTTTAAGTGGATTAATTCAAGGTAGTAAAAGTGAAACTTTTTTTACGAAAAATAAATCAAAGACAAAAGAGGCTATGTTAGCTAAGGTTACTATAGTTTCAATGCTTTTATTTGCTATTAACACAATAGCTTTAAACTTAATTTAAGATATTTAGGGAGTGTATCTATATTAGTGGTACATTCCCTTTATTAATTTACTTTAAGTTAGGATACCCTATAAATATAGTATCTATAATATTTTTAGAAAATAAAATCTAATTTAAATAAGTAAAAAATTTAGAAATAAATATAAATTAAGTCTTGGTAGTTAAAACAAAAGTAATTGAATAAAGTATAATAAGCGAGATTTAGTAAGCCTTATATTGAATAAAAAATCAAACATGTGGTAGTATAATAAATAGTGTGTATAAGAAAAAAATGGAGAAAATTATATGTTAATGGAGGAAATTACATGGGAATAAAGGAAACCCTACTTAGCTTCATGAAAGAAGAAGCATATAGACCTATGGATATTCAAGAATTAGTTTCAGTTTTTGATATTAGTCCAGATGAATATAAGGTTTTTAAAAAGACATTAAAAATAATGGAATTAGAAGGGTCTATAGTTAGAACAAATAAAGATAAATTTGCTGTGCCAGAAAGATTAGGATTAATAAAGGGAAGAATTCAATCACATAAAAAGGGATTTGGATTTTTAATTCCTGAAGAAGATGGGGAAAGAGATGTCTTTATACCAAGCTCATTTATTAATGGTGCAATGAATAATGATAGAGTTCTTGTTCAAATAACTAGAGATGATGTTAATGGTAAAAAGAGAGAAGGAGAAGTAATAGAAATTCTTGAAAGAGCTAATACTAAAATAATTGGTGTTTATGAAGATAGTAGAAATTTTGGATTTGTGGTTCCTGAAGATACTAGATTAAATCAAGATATTTTTATTTCTAAGAAAGATAAAAATGGGGCAAATCATGGGGATATAGTTATTGCAGAAGTAACTAAATGGCCAGATAAGAGAAGAAGTCCAGAAGGTGCAATTAAAGAAGTATTAGGAAAAAAGGGCGAAAAAGGATTAGATATTTTAACAATAATTAAAAAACATGGTCTTCCAGAAGAATTTCCAGCTAAGGTATTAGCATATGCAGAGGGAATACCTGAAGAAATAGATGAAAAGGAAATTAAGAGAAGAAAAGACATTAGAAATATTAGAATGGTTACAATAGATGGAGAAGATGCAAAGGACCTTGATGATGCTGTATCTATTGAAAAATTAGAAAATGGAAAATATAAATTAGGTGTTCATATTGCTGATGTTTCACATTATGTTAAAGAAAAGAATCCTTTAGATAAAGAAGCATTAAAAAGAGCAACTTCTGTTTATCTAATAGATAGAGTTATTCCTATGCTTCCTAAAAAGTTATCTAATGGAATATGTTCTCTTAACCCTAAAGTTGATAGATTAGCTTTAAGTTGTTTTATGATTATTGATAATAAAGGTAAGGTTTGTGATCATGAAATAGCAGAAACTGTTATAAGAACTTCTGAAAGAATGACGTATACTGATGTTACTAAAATATTAAGAGATAATGATGAAGAACTTATAAAAAAATATGATTATCTTGTTGATGATTTTAAAACAATGGAAGAGCTTTGTTTAATTCTTAGAGAAAAGAGAATGAAAAGAGGCGCTATAGATTTTGATTTTGAAGAATCAAAGATAATATTAAATAATAATGGTAAACCTATTGATATAAAGCCATATGAAAGAGAAATAGCAAATAGAATAATTGAAGAATTTATGCTTGTTTGTAATGAAACTATAGCAGAGCATATGTTTTGGACTAATTTACCTTTTGTATATAGAGTTCATGAAAATCCAGATGAAGAAAAACTAGAAAAGTTTAGAGAATTTATATATAATTTAGGATATACAATGAAAGTTTCTCAAGACATTCATCCAAGAATTCTTCAAGAAGTATTAGAAAAGGTAAAAGGAAAAAAAGAAGAAACTGTAGTAAGTACACTTTTATTAAGAAGTATGATGAAAGCAAAATATACTCCAGAATGTTCAAGTCACTTTGGATTAGCAGCAACTTATTATTGTCATTTTACATCTCCAATAAGAAGATATCCTGATTTACAAATTCATAGAATAATAAAGGAATATTTAAATGGTAAAATTGATGAAAAGAGAATAACTAAATTAACACCAATAGTAGATATAGCAGCTAAGCAATCATCAGAAATGGAAAGATTAGCAGAAGAAGCAGAAAGAGAAGTAGATGACTTAAAGAAAGCTGAATATATGATGGATAGAATTGGTGAAGAATTTGAAGGAATTATATCTTCAGTTACATCATTTGGTATATTTGTTGAGTTGCCTAATACAGTAGAAGGTCTTGTTCATATTAATGATTTAGATGATGATTATTATATTTATGATGAGCAGCATTTAATGTTATTAGGACAAAGAAATAAAAAGGTTTATAGACTGGGAGATTCAGTGAAAGTTAAGTGTTCTAGAGTTGATATTGATAATAGAGAAGTTTTCTTTGATATTGTAGAGAGTGAGCAAGATTTAAAGGAAATTGTTCCAAGTGAAGAAACAGCATCAATAATTGCAGAAATTAAGAAGGAGTTTGGAACAAAGCAAGAAGATAATTAATAAAGTGGGTGGGAAAATGGCAAGAGTTAAAAATAGTAATTCTTTAGCTGAAAATAGAAAAGCTCGTCATGATTATTTTGTTGAAGAAACAATGGAGGCGGGAATCGAATTAGTTGGTACAGAAGTAAAATCTATAAGGGGTGGAAAATGTAACCTTAAGGATTGCTATGCTGATGTTAGAAATGGTGAAATATTTATTTTAAATATGCACATTAGTCCATATGAACAAGGTAATATATTTAATGTTGATCCACTAAGAGAAAGAAAGTTATTACTTCATAAAGAGCAAATAGGAAGATTAGCTGGATTAGTTTCAAGAGATGGATATACATTAGTTCCATTATCTTTATATCTTAAAAATGGAAGAGTTAAAGTAGCTCTTGGAATTTGTAAAGGTAAGAAAAACTATGATAAGAGAGATTCAATGCTTGAAAAAGCAGCAAAGAGAGATATAGAGCGTCAAATGAAATTAAATAATAGATATTAATAATATATAATTTAATTTAATATAGTTTTTTATAAATAAAATATTACTGGAAATTTTGATTTCCAGTAATATTTTTTTAATATGATAATTTTATATTTTTTTCTTTCCAACCTAAATCAAAAGGCATATTAGAAATATTAAAGGAATTACTATCTATTAAAGGATAACCATTTGAATCATAACCAGATATTATTGCCTTATGATCAGTAAATAGTGATTTATCAAATCTTATAATATCATTTTTATTAAATTGTTCTGAAACTTTATAATTAGGATTAATTTTTTTTGTATAAGGTAATGAAGTTTCAGTTAAATAAAAATTATAATCATTTAATTCATCATTAAATACATCACTATAATAATCTTTATCAATAATAAAACATTCCTCTCCTAAGTCATTTGTATAACTATAAAGTGTTAAAATATGTGGAATTGTAAATGAAAACTTATTTGAAGCAAATTGCTTATTATGAATATAATTAAAGTTATAATATTCATCTAAATTTACTATTATTTTATTATTATTTTTAGTTACTTTATTTATAATAACTAATGAATTAATGCTTGTAAAAATTATAGAACGTTCTAAAGACCAATCCCTTAAATAAGCTATCCTTTTAAATTCATAATCTAATGAATATTTAGCATTAGCATCAGAAGTACCATAATAATTATATAATTTATATACATTTCCATTTAAAAAACTATTATTACGCTCATTAAAAGCTGAGCTAATGAATTTAGTAAGCTTTTCTTCATAAACACTAATATTTTCATTTAAGGTTGTATTAGAATTAATATTAAAAATATTAGCACTAGCTGAAACAGCACTTAAAATATTATTTTTAGAAACATAATGACTAGGAGGCACTTTTCCTATGCAATAAAAAAAGTGTGCAAATAGTGCTATTACTAAAAAACAATAAAGTATTAATGAAAGTATATTTTTAGTTTTACTATTTTTATTTAATGGAAACATAAAATCACCCTTTTAAGTAAAATATATTAGATTAAATATAAAAATAAAAAAATATGAAATTTATTTTAGAATTAAAATGTAATGGTCTAATTACCAAAATTGACTATTTATAGTATTATCAAATTTATAAATAATTATTTATTATAATATATAAAAATAATTAGTATAAATTCTCAAAGAATGATAAATGTTAATAAAAATTAAACTTTAAAGCAATTTGTTGAAAAATAGAGAAATATGTATAATAATAATATTAACGATTAATAAAAAATTATAAAAATATTTTAGTTACTGATTAAAATAAAGTAATTTTTTATTTATTTTAGGGGGATAAAAGATGTTAAAAAGAAAATTATCAACATTAATATTAGCTACTACAATAGCAAATATGACAGCAGCACCTATTAATGTGTTTGCAGAAACATTATCTAAAAACAATACTGTGCAAACTAATGAATTATCAGAAAAAAATGAAACAAAAAAAGCTATTGTTAGCAAATTCAGTTTACATGGAAGTGAATTATTACAAAGTTATAATAAAGTTTATAAAATGGATAATTCTAATATTGAATCTATAACTAATAATGGTGGAAGATATGTAAATAGCACTATAGACAAAGCTATAGATGAAAACTTTAAAACTCATTGGGAAACAGGACAACCTAATAAGTCAAATTTTACTAATGAAGTTGTAATTAGTTTAAAAGAAAAAGCTATTTTAAATAGAATTGTTTATGCAGCAAGACCTGATGCAGGTGGAAAGGGATTTGCAGAAGAGTTTGAAATATACGGTTCTAAAGATGATAGCAATAATTTTGAATTAGTAGCTACTGGTGAATATAAAAATTCAACAACAGATGTTGTTGAAATAAAATTTAATCCTACGGAATTCAAAAAAATAAAGTTTGTATTTAAAAAAGCTAATAGAGATTGGGCAAGTGCATCAGAATTTGTGTTCTATAAGGAAGATACAGTGTCTGAAACTGTAAATAATATTTTTACAGATGGTACAATGACAAAATTAAAAGATCAATATAATAATCAAGAAGCAATAAATAAGCTAGAAGAAGAAGTTAACAATCATCCTTTAAAGGATAAATTATCATATGCTATAGAATTAGCAAAAGAAATTTTAAATGGTAATAAAGATTATTCAGATAGAACATTTACACTGACACAATATGGTGATACACATGCAAAAGCAAGAAATCAATTAAAAATGTCTACTTTTGGTACAGATTTACAATCTACAGGTATAGTGGCAAAACCAGGACAAGTATTTAGAGTTTTTGTTGATGCAGAAGATGGGGCACCACTTCCAAAAATTGCATTTACTCAGCAAGAAGGTAGATTTGGTTACTGGAAACAAGAGTATCAATTACAAAAGGGTATGAATGTTATAACAGTACCTGAAATATATAGTGACTCATGGAGTATGAAATCTACAAAGGGTGGAGCAGTATATTTAATAAACAAATATACACCTGAACAACAAGGAAAAGCCCCAGTTGTACGTATAGAAGGTGGAGAATTCTTCCCATCATTCAAACCAGGAGATGATAAAGAAAAATTCTTAAAATTATTAAAAGAATATAAAGAAAAGCTAGATAAAGATCCTGAAAATACAGTTGATATATATGAATTCAGTACAAAAAGAGTATTATACACAGGAACTGCAAAAGCAGCATATCAAGTATATGTAAATGAAAACGTAGATGTTGAAGAAAGTGTAGATGTTTGGAATAAGAAATTCCAAGAAGCATTTGATTTTGCTGGATTAAAAGATGATACAAGCGATCCAGATAATGATTCTACAAATGTTAGAACAGCAGTAAGGTTAATGCAACCTTATGGAGCAGCTTATGCATATACTGATCATATAGGTATTCAAAGACATATACAAGAAATTGTATTAAGAACTGATGAAAGTAGTATAAACAGTATACTTTGGGGAATGCTTCATGAAGCCGGACACCAAATGGATATAGATGCAAGAGAGTGGGCCGAAGTTACTAATAATATGTGGGCAAACAATGCTTATATAAAAAATGGATTAAATGATAGAGTACAATACGATAAATTATATAAGTATTTAGCACCAGAGAAATCATTAAAAACGTATGAAGAATTAGATTATTCTGAAAAATTAGGGATGTTCTGGCAGTTACAAATAAAGAAAAATACTTATTGGGCAGAGTTAGAAGCATTATATAGAAAGAGAAAACCTAATCCTAGCACTACACAAGAAAAGCAAGATTTATTTGCTGAATATTCATCAGAAGTTATAGGTATGAATCTAAGTAATTATTTTGACAAATATGGATTTAAATTATCAGATGAATGTAAAAATAGATTAAAAGAGAAATATTCAAATGTAGGACAAAAAATATGGTATTTAAATACTAGTGCTATGAATTATGAAGGAAATGGATTTGAAAACAAAGATACTTCTTTAGAAGTTTCATTATCAAAATCAAATTCTGGAACAAAACTAAGCATGAGTATTGCTAGTGAAGCAAAAGATGACTTACTTGGTTATGAAATAGTGAAAGATGGAAAAGTGATAGGGTTTACTACATCTGGAACTTATACAGATTCAGAGGCAACTAATACAAATGAAAATATAAATTATGAAGTAATACCTTATGCAAAAAATTTATCAACAGGTGATAAAGTACAAATAAATTCATTAACACCAAGCATAAGTATTCAACAAGAAACTATAACATTAAATTTAAATGAAGAATTTAATGCTATGGATTATGTTAAAGGATTTACTCACTCAGGAAGTGACATAACATCAAAAGTTAAATTTGAAAGTAATGTAGATACTACTAAGCATGGAAACTATCAAGTTAAATATACAGTAGAAGATAATGATGTAACTTTTAATAAAATATTAAATGTAAAAGTAGTAAGTGACTATGATTATTTATCAGATTTTGAGTGGAAATCTGTATCAACAGCATGGGGGACTCCAAGAAGAAACTCTAATATACAAGGTAGAGTAAATGGAAATGTAAAAACATTTGAAAAAGGTTTTGGAATACATGCTAATGGTAAGATAACTTATGATTTATCAGATAAAGAATATGATACATTTGAGGCATTACTTGGAGTTGATCAATCATCAATACAACCAAATAATAATTCAAGTATCAAATTTAAAATAATAGCAGATGGTAAAGTTTTAGCATCTACAGATGTTTTAAGATATTATGACAACATGGCTTATGTAAATGTTCCTGTATCAGGTGTTAAAGAGCTTGTAATTGAAGTTTCTGATGCTGAAAATGGAAATACAGCAGACCATGGACTAATAGCTAATCCAAAATTAACTACAAATAATGCTAAACCAAAAATTATAGCAGAAAATAAAAACTTAAAACTTGGACAAGATTTCAATCCAAGAGAAGGTGTTGAAGCAATTGATGTGGAAGATGGAAATTTAACATCAAAAATTGAAATTGAATCAAATAGTTTTGAAAAAGATAAAATAGGAAAATTTGAAGTTGTATATAAAGTAACTGATAAAGATAACAATGTAACAAGTAAAAAAATATATGTTACAGTATCTGAAGATTATACAGTTACAAAATCTAAGTATGGGCAGTTCTCAAATTTAGATGGATATAACGAAGAGTTTAAATTACCTATAGTATCTGCAAAAAATAATGCAGGAAATTACGGAAACAGTGTAATAGGCAATGCAATAGATGGAAAAATAAATACTCATTGGGAGACAAACTCTCCAAATAATAGTTCATTTAAAAATGAAGTAACATTTGATTTAGGTGAAGTTCAAGAAATAAGCAAGATGGCATATGCATCAAGACGTGACGGAAATAACAAAGGTTTTGCTAATGAATTTGAAATATATGTATCAGAAAGTGAATCAGGAGATGATTTCTATTTAGCAGGACAAGGCTCATATTCTGGAGCAATAAGCGATACTGTTGAATTTAATATGAGCAAAGTAAATGCAAGAAGAGTGAAGTTTAAATTTGTAAAAGCAAGTGGAGAATGGGCAAGCTTTGGTGAAGTGGCATTTTATAAAGAAGATAAATTAGCAGATAAAATGGCTGGTTTATTTACAGATGAAAACAAAACAGAAGTAGCACAAAGCTATAATACTTTAGAAAAATTAGAAGCTTTAAGAGAAGAGGTTAAAAATCATCCAGCATATGAATTATTCAAAGTTGAATTGGATAACGCTGAAAAAATAATAAAAGCTAAATTCCCAACTTTAACATTTGAAGAATTTACAATGATTGAGAAAAATACTGAATTAAATTTAATGGATGGAGTAGTTGCAAGTGATCAAGAAGATGGCAACATAACTTCAAATATAGTAGTAAATGATGGTGGATTTTCACCAAACAAAGTAGGAACATACAAAGTAACATACACAGTAACTGATAGTGATTCAAATATAACTACAAAGGAAAGAACAATAGTAGTTTATGGTCAAAGCAAATATTTATCAGATATGAATTGGGAGTCAGCTACAACTGGATGGAGAAGTGTTGTTAAAGATATGGCAGTTGGCTCAACTAATAAGATTAAACTTAACGTAGATGGAACTGTTAAAACTTTTGATAAAGGTATTGGTGCTGCAACAAATGCTAAAATAGTATATAATTTAGATGGAAATTACAACTATTTTACAACATATGTGGGAACAGATAAAAACTATAACTTAGGAAGTACAACAATAAGATTTAGAATACTTGCTGATGGAAAAGAAGTTTATACTTCTGATGTAATAAAAACAAATACTCCTGCAGAATATGTAAGATTAGATGTTACAGGAGTTAAAGAACTTACTTTAATTGCTGATGATGTAGATGGAAACTTAGTAGGAGATTTTGCATCTTGGGCAGATACTAAATTATATAAAAATTATTCAAAACCAGTAATAGAAGGTAAAGATTTAGCAGTATTTAATGTAAATGAGGAAGTAGATTTACTTCAAGGAATAACAGCAACTGATTATGAAGATGGAAACTTAACTTCTAAAATAAATGTAAAAACAGATTATGAAAAAGGAAAAGTTGGAATATTTGATGTTGTATATTCTGTAACAGACAGTGATAACTTAACAACTGAATTTACAAGAAAAGTAGCAATTACAGATGAAGAAACTTATGTATCTGATTTAGAATGGAAATCAGCAACAATAGGTTCAGGGGCTATAGGTAAAGATAAATCAGTAAGACAACAACCTATAAAACTTTTAAATGAAAATGGAACTTATGATACTTTTAAAAAGGGTATAGGAACTCATTCTTATTCAGAAATAGTATATGATTCAACAGGATATGATATATTTGATACTTGGGTAGGTCTTGATGAATTTGTATCAAATCAAAGTGCATCAAGTGTTATATTTAAGGTTTATGTAGATGGTAAATTAAAAGCAGAAACTGATGTTATGAAATCAAATTCACCAAAACAACGTTTAATGGTAGATGTTAGAAACTCTAATGAAGTTAAATTAGTAGTAGATTCAGCAACTAATGGTATTACTTGGGATCATGCAGACTGGGCAGAGGCAAGATTTAGAAATATAGCAAAATTTAATACAGCTAAATTAGAAGAAGTTTTAACAAAAGCTGAAAATATAAATTTAAATAATTATACTCAAGAATCTATTGAAAGATTAGAAAATGCAATAAATGTTGGTAAAGAAGCTTTAAGTTCAGCTAATCAAGAAACAATAGACAAAGCTATTGAAAAATTAAAAGAAGCTATGGATTCATTAGTAGAAATTAATTTAAATGAAACAGTGCAAATAAAAGATGAATTTTTAAAAGCTAGTATACAAAAAGAACTTGGAATATCAGGTGAAATAACAGTTGGACAAATGAGAAAGCTAACTTCACTAAAAGTATCACAAGTAGAAAGTTTAGAAGGGTTACAACATGCCATAAACTTAGAATCATTAGATATAGACTATAATGAAATAAGAGATTTATCACCACTTAAAAATCTTAAAAAATTAAAAGATTTAAAAGCAAATGTTTTAGGTGGATTAATGTCAGGAAGTATTTATTCAAAAGATAATAAAGCAACTGTAAACTTAGATGTTATAAATAGAAATGGTGAAAAATTATTACCAAAATCAGTAATAGTGAAGCATAATAAAACACATGAATATACTACTTTAGATATAAAGGATTGTGTAGATGAAAATGGAGTTGTAACAATAGATACTACAAATTTTGACTCATATATATATACAATTACTTTAGTATATGAAGATGAAGTTGATAATTATACATCACAATTTATGTTTATGCTTGATAATATAAAATAAACTATAAATTAGTATAATAAAAAAATGGGGATTCAAATTTGAATCCTCATTTTTACATATAATATTGTGATTAAAAATAAAAATTAAAGTTTAAAAATATAATAAAGTAATTAATGATTTTATAGAAAAATAAAGTAAATATGAAAAGTAAAATAAAGTTTGTTAATATAAAGAAAAATATGGACTAGAAAAGTATAAATGATATAATATTTTTAGAAATATAAAATTATGTAAATTTAATATTAATTATGAAATATATTTTTTAGCACACAAGGGAACATTCCCACAATTGAATTTTAGGAGGAAAAGAAAATGAAAAAGGTAATTTCAATAGGAGAAGCTTTAATTGATTTTATTCCACATGAAAAGGGAGTTGCATTAAAGGATGTGAGCAACTTTTTTAGAGTTGCAGGTGGAGCACCCCTTAATGTTGCAGCAGCAGTTGCAAAATTAGGTGGTAAAGCACAAATGCTTACTAAACTTGGTGTTGATGGATTTGGAGATCATATATTAGAAGAAGTTTCACCATTAGGTGTTGATGTTTCAAAGGTATTAAGAACTAAAGAAGCAAATACAGCATTAGCATTTGTGTCATTAAAGGAAGATGGGGAAAGAGATTTTTCATTTTATAGAAATCCAAGTGCAGATATGTTATTAAATGCAGCAGAAATTGAAGAAGAAGATTTTACAGAAGGAGGAATATTACATTTTTGTTCAGTTAGCTTAATAGATGCTCCAATTAAAGAAGCTCATAAAAAGGCTATAGAATTTGCCAAAAAACATAATTGTTTAATTAGCTTTGATCCAAATGTAAGATTACCATTATGGGAAAGTCCAGAAGCTTGCAGAAAAGCAATTTTAGAATTTTTACCATTAGCTAATATAGTAAAAATAAGTGATGAAGAATTAGAATTTATTACTGGAATTTCAGATGAACCAAAGGCTTTAGAGTTTTTATTACAAGGTGATGTTGAAGTTATAATTTATACAAAGGGAACTAATGGAGCAGAATTTATAACTAAGGAAAGAAAGGTATTTTCACCATCATTTAGAGTTCAAGCTCAAGATACAACAGGCGCTGGAGATTCATTTATAGGTTCGTTTTTATACCAAGTTGCTGAAGATGACAATACTTTAGAAAGCTTAGTTAATTTATCAGAAGAAAAAATAAAAGAAATATTAACTTTCTCAAATGCAACAGCTGCTTTAACAGTATGCAAAAGAGGAGCTATTGGTGCATTACCAACTAAAGAGGAAGTTTTAGCTTTAGCACAAGGGAGATAAAGATGGTGAGAAGTGATTTTGACAAGCAAATAAAAGAGTGCATGGCTAAACATTTAGAGCAAGTTAATAATGATAAATGGAGAAGTAAATATCATATAATACCTCCAATTGGATGGATAAATGATCCAAATGGATTATGTGAATTTAATGGAGAATATCACTGTTATTATCAATACTCACCATTAACACCAATGGGAGGATTAAAGTTTTGGGGACATTCAATATCTAAAGATTTAGTTAATTGGGAAGATAAAGGTGTAGCTCTTTATCCAGATATAAATGAAGATAAAGATGGAGTATATTCGGGATCAGCTTTTGTTAAGTATGATACAATATATTTCTTCTACACAGGGAATGTAAAACATGCTGGAGACCATGATTATATATTAACTGGAAGAGAACAAAATGTTATATTGGTTACTAGCAAAGATGGAATAAATTTTTCAGAGAAGAAAGTAGTTTTAAGAAATACGGATTTCCCAAAAGATATGTCCTTACATGTTAGAGATCCAAAGGTATGGGAAGAAAATGGGATTTATTACATGGTTTTAGGTGCTAGAACTATTGATGATAAGGGGTGTATTTTAGTATATAAATCAACTGATCTTTATAATTGGGAATTCCATTCAGTACCAGCAGGGAAAAATGAAGATATGGGATATATGTGGGAATGTCCAGATATATTTAAGTTAGAAAATAAAGATATACTAATGTTTTCACCACAAGGGATGGAAGCAGAAGGATATAAATATAATAATGTATATCAATGTGGATATGCAGTAGGAAGTTTTGAAGAGGATAAAAAGAAACTTAATCTTGGTGAGTTTGTTGAAATAGATAGAGGATTTGATTTTTATGCACCACAAACTTTTGAAGATTCTAAAGGAAGAAGAATTGTTATAGGGTGGATGGGGGTTCCTGATGCAATAGAACATAGAAATCCAACTATAGATAACTTCTGGCAACATCAATTAACAATTCCTAGAGAATTAGTTTTAAAGAATAATAAAATATATCAAATTCCTATTGCTGAATTAGAAGTATTAAGAAAAGGAAATTCTTTTAAGAAGGAAATTTCTTTAAATGAGGTAGCTATTTTAGATATATTTGAAAGCAATACTTTTGAATTAAATTTTAATTTTAAAGAGTGTGATGAATTTAAGATTGAATTAAGAGAAGATTGCAATCTTTCATTTAGTAATGGGGTATTTAAGTTACAACTAGGAAAATCAGGGTATGGAAGAAATATGAGAGCTGTTGAAATTAATAATGTTAAATCATTAAGAGTATTTTCTGATAATTCTTCTTTAGAAGTGTTTTTAAATGAGGGAGAAGAAGTATTCACTACTAGAATTTATAATGATAAAATTGATTCTAAATTAAAATTAAGTGGAAGTGGTACAGTTGAGGTTGAAAAGTGGGCGTTTTAAATTAATTTAGAATTTTATACTTAATATAGATGATATAATGTTTAATGTTAAAACAATATTTTTTTATTAAGCCTTTACTACCAATAATTGTTTATTTGTTGTTTATTTTGGAAAAAAGTGTAATATTATTAAATAATAAAAACGGTAAGATTTATAAGTTTATAGGTCTTACCATTTTACATTTACAAGATAACTGAGTAATTCATATTTTACTTAATAGTTTAATAAAAAATATTAAAATTTATATTAAATTAATATTTTTTTGAAATTTAGTTAAATAAAATTAATGATATTGGAAAAAACGGCTTAAATATGATATATTTTATGTAGGATTTTGTATAAAAAGGAGGATAAGAATGAATCGAAGAAAAATATCAGCTATGTTAGCAGTAGCTTTGATTACTACTCAAGTGCAAGGTGTTACATTTGCAGATACTAAAAATGGCAATCAAGAAAATAATAAAGTAAATGAAGTTGTTGTTGGAAATAGCAATGAAAGTAATTCTGATTCAGCGACTGAAAAGTCAGAAGATAATCAAGAGGGGAACTTAGAAAAAGATAACAAATCAGAAGAAAGTAATGGGGCAGCTACTGAAGATAAAGAACAAACTGAAAAAGAGAATACTGAAACTGAAAAAGAAGAAAATAATAATGGTGAAGAAAAAAATGATACGCCATCAGAAAAAGAAGATAAATCTAATGAAACACAAACTTCAACACCATATAAGGTAACAGGAAAGTTAGAATTAGATGTTAATTTTGCTAGTCCTATAAAAGTAGCAGATTCAAGCAAAACAAATTTTACTGTAAAATTAACTAAAAAGGATGGACAAAGTCATACTGTTAAATTAGGTTCTGATGTTACAAGTGGAAAGTTAGATAGCAGTGAAATAGCGTACACTTTAGAAGCATTAGATTATAGAAGAAATAAATTAAGTGAAGGTGCAACAGAATTAAATTTTTATCACTTAACTTTTGAAAATCTTGAATTAGGAACATATTCAGTTGAGATATCTGGAGGTGGATATCAAACTGTAAAGATGGATAACGTAGAAATTGAAAAGTCTTCAAAGAGAATTTTAGTAGGTACAGATGAAAAAAATATAGAATCAGAAGATGGAACTACTGAACATTATCCAGCTGCTTTAATAGGTGGTGATTTTGATTCTGATAATAAAGTTGATAAAAAAGATTATGAAGAATTAAAAAAAGCTATAAAGAGTAAATCAACAGATACAAAGTTTGATTTAAATAGAGATGGTAAAGTTGATATAACAGATTTAAGTTATGTACATAAAAATATGGATAAGGTTAAGAGTAATCCAGTTGTAGTTAATACAACACCAATAATAAATCCAGAAAATGTTGATATAAATTTAGATAAAGAAAAGCTAACTGTAACTGGAGATATTAAAAACATACTAAAAGATAGTGATGATGTAGTATCTTTACAAGCTAAAGGTCAAATAAGTGAAGAAAATCCTATAGAAATTCCTATGAGTTTAACAGGAAAATCAAGAGCTGCTAGCTCAGAAGAAGAATCAGCATCAATTGAAGAAGTTGTTATACAAGCACCAAGTGAAAATGCACCATCTAGTGGTGAAGTTGTTATACCAGGTGCAGGAGAAAATGGACAAGACTTAACAGTTAAATTTAATGATTCGAATGTAACTAAATCAGCAGCAAGAACTGCTGATGGTACACAAATGGACACTATAAAAATAAATTTAGGAAAGCAAGTTGCAGTAAGTCAAGTTAATATAAGAGTTACTGGAAGTAGAAGTAATAAGAATTTAACTGAAATAGCAAAAGTTGAATTTTTAAATAATGTATATAAAGAAGTTCCAAAACCTAAAATGAATATACCTGTTATAAATAATTTTACAAGTTCAACTGCTGTTGGAAATGAGGCTATGACAATAGGCTGGAACCATGAAACAAATGTATCAGGTTATGAATTAAAGGTTGAAGAATTAGATAATAACAATAATGTAGTTGATACAAGTACTTATAAAACAAGTCAAAATTCTTTAAAAATAGAAAAAGTAAAACCTTATGGAATTTACAGAATTAGTATCCAATCAATTTCAGGAGAATGGAAGAGTGGTTACAAAGATGAGCAAGAGGGTTATAGCACAGCTACAACAGGTGATACTAACAAAACAAACAATTCAAATGATAAAGATGGTAAGCCAGATAATGTTGATGCAAATTATAATCCACAAGCTTGGGATTCCAAGACAGGAATATTAACAGAAAAAGCAAATGGAGACAATGGAAGCAACTTTGGAGCTGATTCTATAATAGAAGTTCAAGTAATACCAGAAACAGCACCAGAAGGTCCAGAAGGAATTTCAGTAAAAGGTGGATATAAACAACTTACAGTTTCATGGAAAGCTCATGCAAAAGCAAAAGATTATGAGTTATATTACAGAGAAGTTGGAACTAAAGAGTGGTTAAAAGCAAATGATAATGGTGATAAATATAAAGATTCTGACTTAAATGATGATATTCCAACAGGAGTAAAAGATTTAGCAGCAGGAGTTGCTGATAGTAAGGACTTTATAAGAGCTACGTCATATACAATAACAAATTTAAAAGATACAACAAGTTATGAAATTATGATGACAGCAACAAACCACCATGGAACAGGTGGATTATCTCAACGTTACCTTGGAACTACAGCTAAATTAGTACCACCAGTAACGCCTAACTATAAGCTTATAAATACACCAAATGGAGTGGGAAGTTTAACTAATAACATAGAAAAAGTTGAATTTACTCAAGGTGGAACTACAGATAATGATATTTCTGTTTTAGATAATGATTATACTACAGCATGGACTTGGCATAACTGGGATACATCTGCTTATGGAAAATGTGGTCCTAAGATAACATTTAAAGAAGAACATACAATAGATACTATAAAATTAATAACAAGATTAGACTTAGATTCATGGCCATATACAGGTAATATAGGATTTGTAAATTCACAAGGAAATTGGGAATATAGAGATGCTTCATTAAGCACAAGTGGAAGAGTAGTAACATTAAAATTATCAGAGCCTATAACAACTAAGCAAATACAGCCAAATATATCTGTATATCCAGGTTCAGGTTCAGGTAAAGTAAATATATCTGAAATTAAGTTATATGAATATGATAGCTTAGAAAAAGATGTAGATAACTTATTTGCTGATGATTTAAAATTATCATTAAATAGTGATGTAAC
Organism: Clostridium sp. ETTB3; assembly: GCF_053571985.1. NCBI lineage: Bacteria > Bacillati > Bacillota > Clostridia > Eubacteriales > Clostridiaceae > Clostridium > Clostridium sp. ETTB3. Next base: position 2,293,820 of record NZ_CP199832.1, on the reverse strand, counting down.
TAGAGAAAAAGTAGAAGAACTTGTTAAGAGAGTAAATACAATAGACCCAGTAAACTTAGAATATCATCCAAATAAAGATGAAATACTAAAGAATTTACAAAGAGCTCAAGACTTATTAAATGATATTTCTTTACAAGATGAAATAATAACTTTAGATTCAAGTATACATAGTATAGGGGCTCAAAATACTATAGGACAAACTAATGATTACCAAGCTCTTGGTATAGCAGTAAAACCAGGAGATAAGGTTAATATTTACATAGCAAGTCCAAATAGAAGCGATACTAAATTTAATTTAGTATTAACACAATTTAATGCAGAAAGTGGAACTGCTTATAAGGTCATAAAAGAATTAAAAGTAGGTAAAAATGAAATTGAAATACCTGAAACTGGTTTTGATATGAACTATGAAAAAGGTGGAAACTTATATATAGGCCTTAAGAGTGGATTTGCAGAAAGTAATACATTTAAGGTAAGAGTAAGTGGTGGAACAAAAATACCACACTTAAATGTAAATAATATTATAGATGATGCTTCTAAAGAAACAGAAGTTAAAGATGCTATAAGAAAATATATTAAAGACTTAAAGAGTTATGTAAGCACTTTAAAAAATAGATATCCAAGCACAGCTAGTATAGAAGATAATGTTGAGAATATTTACACTTATGACCCAGAAACATCTATATTAAATGCTACAGATATAGAAGGTGAAAGAATAATGCTTTCTTTTGCAGCTGATAAGGTACTTAGCTCAATAGAAAGTGGATTATCAGGAAATGAAGAAGCTCAAGTAAATAGACTTTATGAAACATTGCTTGCTTGGGAACAAATAATGAAGATTTCTTATTCACAACAAGGCTTACTTGAAGCACCAATAGACTTTGATGGTGATGGAAAAATAACAAATACTGCTTTACAAGTATTAGGTGGAAAGAGCGAAAATCAATTCTATAATGAAAATAGAGCACCTAAAAACCGTATGAATATTAAATATCAAAGAATGTTTACTGGAGCATTTATGTATGCATCATCACATCACGTTGGTATAGGATATGGTTCTATTGAAGGTGCAATGAATGGTACTCCTTTCAAATTTGATTCAAATGGAAACTTAACAAATCCAGCAGATGGAAGCTTATTTGGATGGGGAATAGCTCATGAAATTGGACACGTTCATGATAGACCAGGATTAACATATGCAGAAACAACTAATAATATATTAGCACTTATAACTCAAACATTTAATGATATAAATGAATCTAGATTAGAAGGTGGAACATATACAAAGATATATGATAAAGTAACTTCTAATAGTGTAGGTTTAGCAAGTGATGGTGGAACTAGATTAGGAATGTTCTGGCAATTACATTTAGCATATGATAATGACTATACTTATAAAATGTTAAATCTTAACTCAGATAATAACTTAGATAATGATACATTCTATGCTAAGTTATATAGAGAAACAAGATTAAAAGGTGTAGCTCCAAATGAAAATGGACATGATTCTACAGCTCAAACATTTATAATGAGAGCATCTGATGCAGTACAAAAAGACTTAAGAGGATTCTTTGAAAAGTGGGGATTAGTAGCTAGTCCTAATACTAATAAATACTTAGATTCAAAGAACTATCCAAAAGAAGATAAGGCTATTTACTATTTAAATGATGATGCTAGAAGAATTAGATTAGCAGCTGGAAGTAATACTGAATCAATAACTATGGATTCAGATACTGCAGTAAAGGGAAGCTTTGGAGTTGATGCAAATGGAACTCAATTAATTAATAAATCTTACTTAAATCAAAAAGAAGTTCCATTAACATTAAGTGTTACAAAAGATGCAGATAAAGTTTTAGGATATGAAATAATAAGAAAAGAAGCAACAACAACAGGAACTAAGGAAGTAGTAGTTGGATTCGTTGAAAGAGATAAAAATGGAGAAAATGGATTAACTAAGTACACTGATGTTATTGATGCTATAAATAATAGAGCTTTTGAATATAAAGTAAGAGCTTATGACTACAACTTAAATGTTACACAAGAAACTACAATTGGTAACATAAAGGTAAATCATGATGGAAGTATATCAGAAGCTAATTGGGTATTTGATACTAATACAAGAAGTGAACATGATATATCTGATGAACATTCAGGACATGGTCAAGCTCAAAATGGAGAAATTAAAAAGATAAGTGATAATGATCCAACAACTATTTATACAGCTAAAAAAGCAACTAATAACAATGGTACAGTTGTTTCAGGAGATCCATATGTAACTATTGATTTAGGAAATGCTAAATCTGTTGTAGGATTAAAATATAATCCAGGACAAGCACCTACAAAGAAATTCTCATTAAGAAGCTTATTTAGTAAAAATTCAGGTACTGATTATTCACCAATAAGTAGTTATGAGGTTTGGGTAAGTAAAGATGGAAAGAGTTGGTCAAAAGCTCATTCAGGAAAATTTGATACAACTAAAGAAAATACAATTTACTTTAATGAAAATGGAAGCAATTCAAATACTCAATTATGGGCATATGATGCACAATATGTTAAGTTAGTAGCCAAGGGAGCTAATGCTATATCTATAGGAGAAATAGATATATTAGGTCCAACAGGAGATAATATAGAAATTGGTATAGATAATGGAAATAAAGTTTATGAGCATGGTGTAGGTAAGTTAGCAACTGATTATACTTATGCAGAAGGAAAGACTATACCAGCAGGTTCTATAATAGTTACAGGTGAATATAAAGGAGACCCAGCATTTAATGTACCTTTAGTAATTAATGAAGCTGATGAAAACTTTGCTTTAAATGCTCAAGCAATTTTATTAGCAACACTACCAGAAAATTCACAACTTGGAGAAGTTGCTAAGGGAACTTGGTTATATTGGATAACTCCAGAGCAACAAAAAGATGATAAAAATATTAAGGGAACTAAGATAAAAGCTGAACTTTACAGATACAATAAGCTAGATAGCAATAATGCACCTGTAGGTCAAAGATTAGTAAGTGATACATTCTTATATGATTTACCAACAAACTTAAATGACTTACCATCAATAGAATTAAATAATTCAACAGCAAGAGCAATAGCAAATGAATATGATGAAGTTATAGAAATAAGTAATGATATGATTCAAAATGTATTTAACAACAGATAGTAAACTAAGATAATAATATTTTTAATTGAAAGGGGTTATCTCTTTTATGATAGCCCCTATAAAGTACGGAAGGAGATAAGTTATGAAAAATAATAAGCTGAAGCCAACTGTAAAAACAGCTTTGGTATATACATTAGCAGCAACTTCAACAGCTGCAATAGCTTATGCAACACCTAAAATTATAGAAAATAAATCTAAAAATACAGAAAATAAATTTGTATTAGATGTAAAAAAAGTAGATTCAGATACAGTTAAAGTATCATTAGATAATATAGAAGATATTCCAAAAGCTCTTCAATTTAGCTTAAAGTTAGATGGAATAGTTTTAAAAGAGCAAGATGGAAAGCCAGTAATAAAGGATTTAATAAATCCAGCAAAGTCAGATAAGATAATAACAGATTATACTTATAATAAAGAAAATAATACAATAGATGTTTTAATAACAGCACAAGACTCTATACCAAAGACTGGTAATGAAATTGATGTTTTTGAGTTAGATATACAAGCTTCTAATGATAATTCATCAAGAAAGTATAAAATAAAAAATGAAGAAAGCTCTGAATATAAATATGTAAGTAACACAAATAAAGAATATGTAAGAAGTGTAAGTGTTAAAAATGAAGAATTAACATTAAATACAAATCCTACTGTAAAGATGAAAGAAGGTAAGTCTTACATAGAAATTACTGAAGGAGAAACAATTCAATTAACAGAAGAAGTTTTAAAAGAAAAAGGTTTAGAAATAGAGGATGCTGATAAAGATAAAATAACTTTAGAAGTTAAGGATGCAAGTGATAAAAAAATAACATCATTTAAAGGAACTGAAGAAGGAATATATGATTTATATATTACAGCAAAAGATGATTTTGGTGGAGAATCAAAAACTTTAAATGTACAATTAAAAGTTAATGCATCAACTGTAGGGCCTGCTATTACTAAAAATGGAAAAGATCTTGAAGATGTTACTATAAATGCAGGTCAAGCATTTAATTTAATGGATAGCGTTAAAGCTGTAGATGTTAATGGAAATACAGTAAATGTTAGTGTTTCATCAGATAAAGAACTTAATTTAGATACAGAACAAGACACTACATATGTTATAACATATAGTGCTACTGATAGTCGTGGTAGAAAAACAGAAAAAACTATAAACTTAACAGTAAAAGGTAATAAAGCACCAGTAATTGAAGGTGTTAAGAACCATACTTTAAAAGTTGGAGATAGTTTTGATCCAAAGGCTGGAGTTACTGTAAAAGATGAAGATGAAAATATAGAATTAGTAGTTGAAAGTAATGTTAACACAAATATACCAGGTGTTTACAAGGTTATATATAAGGCTACAGATAGTGGAAATAAAACAACTATAGTTGAAAGTTCAGTTGTTGTAAATCCAAAAATGACTACACTTAATAAAATTCCAGTAATAAATGCTCAAGATAGAATAGTTCAATTAGGAGAAGAGTTTGATCCTTTAGAAGGAGTAACATCAACTGATGAAGAAGATAAAGATCTTACTGAAAAAATAAAAGTTATTAGAAATGATGTTGATACAAAAGTTGCAGGAGATTATACAGTTGTATTTAGTGTAACAGATAGTCAAGGTGCAACAGCAATACATGAAATGCTAGTAGTTGTAAATCAACCACCAGTAATACATGCAGAAGATAAAGTTATAACTGTTGGAGATGAGTTTAAAGCATTAGAAGGAGTAACAGCAACTGATGATGAACAAGGTGATATAAGAGAAATAGAAGTTGTAGAAAATAATGTTAAAACAGATACTCCAGGAGAATATACAGTTACATATAAAGTAGTAGATAAACTTGGTGGAGTAGCTACAAAAACAATAAAAGTAACTGTAAAAGAAAAAGTTACTTTAGTAGAAAATGTAGTTATAAACAATAGAGTTAACAATTTATATATAGGAAGCAACCAAGTATTAAGTGCAACTATAACAAATGAAAATGCAGATAAAAAAGATGTAGTATGGACAACTAGTGATGAAAAGATAGCATCAATAGAAGCAGATGGAAATACTGTTAAAGTAATAGCCAAAGCAAAAGGACAAGTAACTATAACAGCAAAAGCTACAGATGGAAGTGAGAAAAGTGATAGTATTACTATAGATATACAAGATTACAAAGACCATGTAGTAGATTTAGCAAAAGATATTATAGATACTAACGTTGTAACTCCAGTAAATGGTTCAGGTCAAAAAGACTCTCCAGTACAAATGGAAGTAAAAGATGTAAATATAAAAGAGTTTAATGTATTTTTAAAGAAGGTTAAGAAATTAAATCCAGAAATACAAAGAGAATATACTGATGGAGAATTTACAGTATATCAAATAAAAATTCAAAATAATTCATTAATGTCTAAGTTTATAAGAACTCTTAAAAATGAAGAAACAAATGAAGCTTATATAAACATAAAAATAAAAAATTCAGTAGCAAATAGTGAAGAATTAAAATCAGAGCTTAAAAAAGTATTAACTGAAAAAGATGAAGAAATAGTAAAACCAAGTATTCCAGGTGGAATTATAAATGCAATTCCAAAAATTGAAGCTAAAGATAGACTTATAAATGTTGGACAAAAGTTTGAACCTTTAGAAGGGGTAACAGCAACTGATAAGGAAGATGGTACTATAACTAAAATAGATGTTATAGAAAATACTGTTAATGAAAATGTTGCTGGAACATATAAGGTTACATATAAGGTAACAGATAGTAAAGGTGCAGAAGCTAGAAAAACAATAACAGTAATTGTAAATGCATTACCTGTAATAAATGCAGAAGATAAAGTTATAAAAGTTGGAGAAGACTTTAATCCATTAATTGGTGTAACAGCAACTGATAAGGAAGATGGAGCTATAACTAAAATAGATGTTTTAGAAAATACAGTTAATGTAAATGTTCCAGGAGAATATAAAGTTACATATAAAGTAACAGATAGTAAAGGTGCAGAATCTACTAAAACAATAAATGTAACTGTAAAGAAAGAAACTATATTAGCACAAAGTGTAACTATAAATAATAAAATTAATAGCTTATATGTAGGAAGTAATAAAACATTTACTGCAACTGTAAATGAAGAAGCTGATAAAAAAGATGTAGAGTGGTCAGTAAGTGATGAAAATATAGCATCAATAGAAGTTAATGGAAATAGCGTTAAAGTAATAGCAAAAGCAAAGGGACAAGTAACTATAACAGCAAAAGCTACAGATGGAAGTGAAAAAAGCGATAGTATTACTATAGAAGTACAAGATTACAAAGAGCATGTAGTAGATTTAGTAAAAGATATTATAGATACTAATGTTGTAACTCCAGTAAATGGTTCAGGTCAAAAAGACTCTCCAGTACAAATGGAAGTAAAAGATGTAACTGTAGAAGAATTTAATAAATTCTTAAATAATATTAAAAAATTAAATCCAGAAATACAAAATGAATATGTTGATGGAGAATTTACAGTATATCAAATAAAAGTTAAAAATAATTCATTAATGTCTAAGTTTATAAAAGCAATTAAAAATCAAGAAACAAATGAAGCTTATATAAACATAAAAATAAGAAATACAGCAGAAAATAGTGAAGAATTAAAAGCAGAACTTAAAAAAGTATTAACTGAAAAAGATGAAGAAATAGTAAAACCAAGTATTCCTGGTGGAATTATAAATGCAATACCTCAAATTGAAGCTTCAGATAAAGTTATAAATCTTGGCGAAAAATTTGAGCCTTTAGAAGGGGTAACAGCAACTGATAAGGAAGATGGAAATATTACAAAAAATATAAAAATTATAGAAAATACAGTTAATGTAAATGCTGTTGGAACATATAAGGTTACATATAAGGTAACAGATAGCAAGGGTGCAGAAGCTATAAAAACAATAATTGTAACTGTAAAGAAGGATGCTGTATTAGCACAAAGTGTAACTATAAATAATAAAATTAATAGTTTATATGTAGGAAGTAACAAAACATTTACAGCAACTGTAAATGAAGAAGCTGATAAAAAAGATGTAGAATGGTCAGTAAGTGATGAAAATATAGCATCAATAGAGGTTAATGGAAATAGCGTTAAAGTAATAGCAAAAGCAAAGGGACAAGTAACTATAACAGCAAAAACTACAGATGGAAGTAATAAAGTTGATACTTTCACTATAAATGTAGAAGAGTATAAAGATAATGTAGTAGATTTTATTACTGATATTATAGACACTGAAGTTGTTTCAGCTATAGCAGGTTCAGGTGAAAAAGATTCTCCATTACAAATGGAAGTACAAGAAGTAAGCTTAGAAAAATTTGCTGGTTTCTTAAATAACATTAAGGAATTAGATGCAACTGTAGAAGATAAATATACAGATGGAAACTTTATAGTTTATAAAATAAAGGTTAAAGATACATCATTCATTTCTAAAGTTGTAAAAACTATTAAAAATGAAGCTAATGATGAAGCTTACATAGAAATAAGAATATCAAAAGACTTAGAAGAAGCAAGTTTATTTGAAGCAAAATTAGAAGAAGTTATACCTAAAAATGAAGATACAAGCAAACCAGGTGATGAAGAAAATAAACCAGGAGATGAAAATAAACCTGGAAGTGAAAATAAACCAGGAGATGAAAATAAACCTGGAAATGAAAATAAACCAAGTGTAGAAAATAACTCTGAAAATCAAGAAACTTCAAATGATAAAGTTACTACAGAAAACTCTAAAAATGATAATTTACCTAAGACAGGAAAAAGAAATGTATTAGCATATATAGGATCAGTTACTATAGCTGCAGGTGCATTATTAGTAGGTAAGAAAAAGAAAAAATAAAATTATAAAAGCAAAATAAATTTATTTATTATCATAAATTTGTTTAAAGCATATAATAAAATATATTAAAGATGGTAAGGCTTATGAAAGCATAGGTCTTATCATTTTTTTGTAATAAAAATAGTAAAGTTGACAGTTAAAAATATATGATTTATAATAAAATCACGATGTTAATAATCAATTGAAAATTAAATAGGTAAAGCGTTTATAACCTATTAACCTAACATGGGGGCGTTTTGGCTTCGACGGGGGTGTGATGGGTTTGATAAGCGGGCCGAGTAAAGCATGGACGACTCGTTAATAAGCTATGCATTAAATATAAACGCAGAAGACAATTTTGCATTAGCAGCTTAATATAGCTTGCTCATCAGTCCAGGATGCCTACGTCTTGGGTAGCTGGTGTCATTAAAGTAGGGAACGAAGTCTAGCAAAGCTTTGAGCTAGAGGGGTATTTATGAAGCTAGGGAATTAGGAGTTTGTTTGTGAGCGAACTAAGGACCGAATTTTTAGTCACATAACTATGCTCGTAGAAAGTCAGGCTGGTCTGCTTTCGGACAGGGGTTCGATTAAGAAAGATAGTCGCCTTAAGCAGTGATGTTTAAGTGATAACTTGGCTTTATCGGTGAAACCGTAACAGAAAATGCTGACGGCAATACCGAGAGGTATGTAAAGAAATTTAACAGCCTCGTATCGACTTATAGGTTCCTAAGGATAATCTATGGAATACTAGGATAGAAGATATAAACTATACTAAGCTTCTATAATATGCCAAGCTACTATTTAAAATAATAGTAGAAGATATAGTCAGTGCCATATAGAAATAATGGATGCGCATGACCCCTCGCCTCCACCAAAAAAATCACTATAAGTTAATACTTATAGTGATTTTTTTATTTGACGAATTGTCAAGCTAAGTGCAACACTTAGCTTGTTCTTCGTTAAATGCTTTTAACGGTGTCTTGTATCCAAGACATTTCCGTGGTCTATTATTTAAAATATCCTCAACAATATCAACATGATTTTGATTTATAGTAGAAAAATCAAATTTTTTAGGAAAGAATTCTCTAATCAAGCCATTTGTATTTTTATTAGTTCCTCTTTGCCATGAACTGTAAGCATCAGCAAAATACACATCTAAGTCTAATTTATTTTCTAACTCTAAATATCCAGCAAATTCTTTACCACGGTCTACAGTCAATGATTTTAAATTATTCCTACCAAATTTGCCTAATGCAATAATACAATGTTCATTAAAAGTAGAAGCTTTTCTATTTTGCATTATTCTGATTTTTGTTAAACGTGTTTTTCTTTCAACGAAAGTTGAAAGACACGCCTTAGATTTTCCCCTACTTGAAACAATAGTATCAAGTTCCCAGTGTCCAATATCTAATCTTTTTCTTACATCTTTAGGTCTTTGACTTATTGTTTTCCCTATATTGAATTTACCTCGAGTTTCTCTTGGTTTTAGTGATTTACCCTTCCTGCGAAGCAGGTCAACGGAACAGTGCTCCAAAATACCTTTATATAGCCAAGAGTATATAGTGCTAAATGAAATTATTTGTTTATTAAATTCAAGTTTTAGACGACCTGAAATCTGTTCTGGAGACCAGTGATTATTTAGCTTTTCTTGAACATAGTTTACTAACGAAGCGTTAGCAATTTTTCCATGAGGTTTACATTTAACTCTTCTGTTTTCATATTTATCTTGAGATACATGAGCTTTGTATCTTCCATTAAGATTGTTTCTTTTAATTTCTCTTGAAATACTTGATTTATTTCTGTTGAGTTCTTTGGCTATTTTAGATAAACTCCATCCTAAATTTAAATATTCTACTATACAACAACGTTCATTTATAGTAATATGTTTATAGCTCATACAGTCACGTCCTTTAAAGTGGTTTTCTAGTCAATTATTACTTTAACATGAACGTACCCGTATGGGTTATTTTTTTTGCAATTAATTAGTGTTGCACTTGATATTGTAATTTATCATTTAATAAAAGTTTATAAAATAAATTGTAGAAAAATGGCGAAAAAAAGAAAATTGTGATATAATAATAAAACATAATTAAGTAAAACAATTAAAAAAACATAAAAATATACAAATGAAAATGTATTTTAAAGGTAAAAATACATTTAAAGGAATTTTTTGAAATATAAAATAGTGATTTGAGAATGAAGTTGACTATTTTAAATAATTAAAGGGTATAATAGAAATAATTAATACAATAAAAATAAGTCAACAAAAAACTATTCTAAATCACCCGATAGAATAGTTTTTTTTATTTTAGTGGAAAAATAATTATCAAGGTTAGGACTTACATCCGCTACATTAAAAGGATAGCGGTTTTACGCCAGTATGTATAAAAATTAGTTGTGATTGTGTTTTATGTTAAGGAGGATTATATAAATGAAAATAGCTATATGTGATGATCAAGAAATACAATTAGAGTTAATGGAAAGATATATAAAAGAATGGGCTATTAAAAATAGCGTAGAAATCTATATAGATAAATTTAATAGTGCAGAAGAATTTTTATTTGAATGGGAAGATTATGAAAAATATGATGCTATATTTTTAGATATAGAAATGAAAAAAATGTCTGGCATTGAATTATCAAATATAATTAGAAAGAAAAATAAAACTGTTAATTTAGTTTTTGTTACAGGTGAATTTAAATATGCTCTTCATGGATATAAAGTAGGTGCACTACAATATTTAATGAAGCCTATAAAAAAAGAAGACCTTTTTGAATGTTTAGATATAATTAAAGAAAAAATAAAAGTTACAAATGATAGTGGAAATTATATAACTATAGAACTACCAAAAAGAAGTATAAAACTTAATTGTGAAACTATTGAATATTGCATTATGTTTTCGCCATATATAGACATTTATACCACAAGCGATAAAATTACTATTAGAAAAAAGATAAGTGATATGGAACAAATGTTACCAAAGGGAAATTTTGTTAGATGCCATAGATCTTACTTAGTAAATATAAAATATATAAAGGTAGTAAATAAAGATACAATTACATTAGAAAGTGGAATAAAAATACCTATAAGTAGAGGAAAGTATGAAGAAGTTAATGAAGCTTTTATAAATTATTTTTTATAATTAAAAACTTTAAAAATATTATGGGGGTATTAATATGATATTTACATGGAAGTTTATAAGTGATTTTATAGCTATATTCATGCCAATATATTTTTTAAATAAAATAATGCCAACACAAAAAAAGAAAGTATATATGTATTACATTCTTATAATAGGTGTGTTATATCCAGTTATGTTATTAATAAAAGATGGATATTATTTAGATATTTATTTCAAGTATTTTATATTTATAATAACATTAATTTACCCAATAGTATTTAGAGAAGGGAGTTTAGCTAAAAAAATATTTTGGGTATGTTTCTATTTATCAGGTATATCAACAATATCATTACTTTGTGCATCAATTGTTATTTTACTATATAAAAATAATATTATTGAAGCAAACTATTTATATAGTGATAACTTTATATTAATGCGTAGAATTATAGAGCTTATATACATATATATAATTTCAGAAAATATAGGGTTCATAAGATATGTAAATAATAAAATATTATCAGTATTAAGTTTTACTTGCATAGTTAGTCTCGTAATAATAAACTTTGTAGGAAAATACATAATAGAATATTATAATTATAAAACTTATGATTTAGTTATTATAGTTTCTGGAATGATATTTCTTCAAATATCAATTTTTTACATAGTAAATTCAATTTCAAAAATAGTTGAAGAAAAGCTAGTTTTAGAAATCGATTTAAAAAGTAAGCAAAATGATGAAGATATAATTAGAATGCATAAAGAAATGATAGGATGGAGACATGATATGAGAAATCATGTTAACACCGTTTTAGGGTTAATTGAAAGAAATGCATCAAATGAAGCAATTGAATATATAAAAGAAGTAGATAAAAGAACTAGTGATTTTGAAAAAATAAGATATACAGATAATGTGGCTTTGGACTCTATTTTAACAAGTAAAATTAATTTAGCTAAGGAAAAAGGGATAAATGTTAAATTGGAGTTAAATATAAGTTGTGAAATAAAATTAACTAATATAGAAATATGCACTTTATTAGGCAACTTATTAGATAATTCTATTGAAGCTTGTGAAAAACTTGAAAAAGATAAAATTATAGATTTAAAAATGTTAGCTCAAGAAGATAAATTAATTATAAAGATAAAAAATAATACAAATGGAAAAGTAAATAATGAAAATGGTGTTTTTAAAACAACAAAAACAAGTGGTATTCATGGAATTGGATTATCTCAAATAAATGATATTATAAAAAAACATAATGGATATATAAAAAGAAGTCATGAAAATAATGTTTTTAATACTAATATAATGATAAATTACTAAAAAGAGTTAAAAATTGAGAAAAGCAAATTAAGTAAATGGTTAAGTAATTATTTATTTAAATTTGGATAGGAGAAATCCCCTATAGTCTTTAGCTTAGGGGATGAATCTGTAAAAAAATATTAACTTTTATGTTTTTCTAATAAATCAGATAAAGCTTCATCAAGTAATTTAGAAATAGGTATTCTAGTCTTTTCTGACAGTTCTTTTAGTTTATTATATAATTCAGTATTAATGGCTGAACCTATTTTAGTTCTATTTTTTAGCATATGCAACACTCCATTGAAAATATTTATGTATATATTATATAAGATAAAAACAGTTCTTGCAAGTGGTTCTACTTTACAGTAAAATTATATTTGTGAGGTGAATAATATTGTATACTAGCAAAAATCACAGTAAATTCATATTAAGGTATCATATTATTTTTGTATGTAAATATAGAAAAAACTTAATGATACAATATGGAGAATTTGTGAAAGAAACTATGGTATCTATATCACAAAAATATGATTTTGAAATACTGGAAATAGAAGTTGATAAACATGTTCACTTATTAGTGGAAAGTGAACCTAAAGTATCACCCTTTATGATAGTTAGAATATTAAAGCAACAAATTACAATTAAACTATGGAATGAATTTTCAGATGAATTATGTAAATACTTTTAGAAAGAAAGAACATTTTTTACTGATGGTTATTTTGTATCTACTATAGGTGAGGTAAGTGCAGAAACATTAAGAAAATATATTCAAAATCAAGGTTAGAAAGGAGGAAACAAAATATGTTGAAAGCTTATAAATATAGAATATATCCTAATTTAGAGCAAAAAGAATATTTAGCAAAGACATTTGGTTGCAGTAGATTTATATATAATAAAATGTTAGCTGATAAAATTGAGTATTATAAAGAAACTGGTGAGATGTTAAAGAATACACCTGCACAATATAAGAAAGAATTTGAATGGCTAAAAGAAGTTGATTCGTTAGCGTTAGCAAATGCTCAACAAAACTTAGAAAAAGCTTATAAGAATTTTTTTAGAGATAAATCTATAGGTTTTCCTAAGTTCAAGTCTAAAAAGACTAATTATCATAGTTATACTACTAATAACCAAAAAGGAACTGTTTATATTGATAAGGGTTATATAAAAATACCTAAATTAAAAACTATGATAAAAATTAAATATCATAGAGAATTCAAAGGATTAATTAAATCTGCAACACTTTCTAAAACTCCAAGTAATAAATATTTTATATCTATATTAGTAGATACTGAAAATATTAAACTTCCAAAGAGTAATAAGAAAATAGGTGTAGATGTTGGACTTAAAGAATTTGCAATATGTAGTAATGGATATAGAGTATCAAATCCAAAATACTTGAGAAAAGCAGAAAAAAGGTTAGCTAAGTTACAAAAAGATTTATCAAGAAAACAAAAAGGAAGTAATAATAGAAATAAAGCTAGATTGAAAGTAGCTAAATTACATGAAAAAATTACTAATCAAAGAAAGGATTTTTTACACAAGTTATCTACTAAGTTTATAAGAGAAAACCAATCTATAGCAATAGAAAACTTAAAAGTAAAGAATATGCTTAAAAATGATAAATTATCTAAAGCAATAAGTGAAGTTGGCTGGTATGAATTCAGAACAATGTTAGAATACAAGGCTGATTGGTATGGAAGAAATATTGTAGTTGCTCCAGCTAATTATGCAAGTAGTCAATTATGTTCAGAATGTGGATATAAAAATAAAGATGTAAAAAACTTAGCATTGAGAAATTGGACTTGTCCGAAATGTGGTGTAAGCCACGATAGAGATATAAATGCAAGTAAGAACTTACTAAAATTGATAGTGTAACTATTGATTATATTGAGGTCGGAACGATCTTGTAAGCTTGGGTAAACTTATTCCACTAGGAATATTGACCAAGAAGCTTCTAAGTCTTTAGCTTAGAGGTAGTTCACATATAAAATTCTACAATTTACGACAAAATAATAAAAAAATATTAAAAACACATTATTATAAATAACAGAGACAAGCTTGTTAGCAAACAAGTCTTGTAAGAGAAAAATAATTATACATATACAATAATGGAGGGAATTTTTATTATGAAAAAGAAATTATTATCATTAGTTTTAGCAGGAGCAATGGTTGCTTCAACTTCAGTAAGTGCATTTGCTGATGCAACAATAACAAATCCAGATACAGAAGAACCAACAACAAATATTTCAATTACAGGTAATGTTCAAAATGATTCAGGTGAATTGCCAACAGGAACATTTAATGTAACTATTCCAACTACAGCATCATTTACAGTGAAATCAGATGGTACATTTGTAGCACCACCAGCAATAACTGTGAAAAATGATGGAAATCAAGGTATTGATATATTTGCAGCTTCATTTACGGATACTAACAAAGACGGAGGAATAACTGTTGTAAAAGAAAGTGACCTTAAAACTCATAATAGAGATCATGTAAGTTTAAAAATTAGTGGAGATTCAGGAACTGTATTTTTAGGTTCTGAACAAGGAACTGCTAATGGGCTTTACTCAAAAAGTGATTTCACTGCTCAAGCAGGTGACTTTAAATTAGCTAATATACCATCAGGTGGAAGAGGTAACTTAACTTTAAGTGGTTCAGCTGGTGATAATACCTCAGTAGAGTTAGATGAAAGTATAAAAGCTAATGGTGTACAAGATACGTTTACACTAACATTAAAAATTAAGAAATCTGCAAAATAATAAAATTAACTTTAAAAATCCATAATAATTTAATTATTATGGATTTTTAACCGATAAGGGTTTATAAATACTAAAAGAAAGGGGATATTATCATGGATAAAAAAGTTGAAAAGAAAAACAAGGTGAAAATTATAATAATTGCACTGTTAGTTGTATCTGTTGCATCTGCAGGAGTTTATTTTGTATACAATAAAAACAAAAATAAAAATGCTGGAGCTGAAAATGGTTCAGCAGTTTCAGGATATGTTCTTGCAGATGGTGCAGAACCAGGTTTATCTGAAGAAGAAATAAAAGCTTTATTACAAAAGCAAGTTGATGATTCTACTATTTCTTTTAGTATTTCTTCAGATCCTGTATTTAAGGGGAAAAAAGCATTTATTGTTATGGCAAATCCAAGATATAATGCTTATGATATAGATTATGTTATAACTGTAGATGGAAAAGAAATAATAAGAACAGCTAAAATAGCACCTAATCAATATATTGAAGAAGTTGAATTAAAAGAAGCTTTACCTAAGGGTACTCATACTGGAGAAGCACTTGTAACTGGTTATAATAGAGAAACTGGTGAAGAAGTAGGTAAAACTATAGTTGAAATTACTATAACAGCTCAATAATTTAATTTTATATTAAAAATATAAAGGTAAAGGGGGGTGCAAATGAATAAAAAGAAAATTTTAATTATATTAAGAACAGCATTTGCTAGTAGAACAGCACATCATGTATTATCACTTTTAATTACTGCTATTATGCTTGGTGGAATTGGATTAACTTTAAGGTCAGATATTGAAGATATTAAACTTTATGTTCAATCAGTTTTAGATAGAGATCCAAATTATAAAAACTTACAAGATTCAGTAAGTGAAAATATGATTAGAGGAAAAATTGATATTGAAAGCCAACTTGTAGAAGATGATGCAAAAGAAGAAAGTAAAACTTTAGTTTCTAATGACACTAAAACCGGGTATGATAATTATACTCCAAGTAGTTCTTCTTCAAATAGTAGCAATACTTCAAATAATACTTCTTCTAGTAATACTTCTTCTAGTAATACTTCAAGTAGTATTTCTTCTAACAATAATTCTTCAAATAACAATAATAATGATAACTCTAATTCAAATAATAGCAATAGCAACAATAGTAATAAACAAGAAGAAACTGTTGATAAATCAGCTTTTAATGGTAAAGATGCAATTATTTCAGAAGGACAACCCTTTAATCCAATGAATGCATTACAACTTTATGCTTGTGATATAACTGGGGAAAATATAACAAATTCAATAGTTATTACAGAAAATAATGTTGATATATACAAACCTGGAGTTTATAAGGTAAAAGCATCTATAGCATTAAAAAATGGTAAAACTTTAGACAAGAAATTTGCAGTAAGAGTTGAACCAACTGTGTTAGATTTAGCAGTTAATGATGTTAAAGCATCTAAAACAGAGCTTAAAAAAGAAGAAAATTATACTATGAATTTTGCAGTTAACTCTTCTAAAAGTTATATAGATGTAGAAAAAGTTGTTATAAATAAAAAAGAATATGAAGTATCAAAGATACTTGAAGATGAAATTGAAAGATATAGTGTTAATTTAATGGCACCAAATAAAGCTGGATATGAATCTTTAAAATTACAAAAAGTAATAATGTCTGATAAAACTGTAGTTGATATTGATAAAACTGTTAATATTAATGTTTTAAAAGAAGATGCTGCTTTAAATGATGTTGTTGTAGAAGACGAAAGTAATGGAAATAATGCGCTTAAAATATCATTTAAGTTAAAAGATGTTGATAATACAATAAGTGAACCTAAAATTTGTATATATGATAAAGATGGAAATTTAGTTTTAGAGAATCCATTTTCAAAAAGTAAATATTCATCATATACAAAGGTTTCTACTAAAATAAATTTAGATAAAGCAGGAATTTATACTGTTAAAGTTTTAGCTAATAAAAATGATGAAGCTAAAGAACAAACTAATGAAGAAAAAAGTATTGAATTATTTTCTAAAGAAATTGCTGTAAATATGAAGGCAGTATCTGATGATGAAGATATGAGTTTATTACCTATGAATGAAAATTATGATGATGAAGGTATTGAAGCATATTCAGAGGCAAATTTAAATTCAGTATCAAATGATGAAGATATTGAGGGATATTCAGAAAGTGATGAAGTTAATTTTAGAAATATTTTAAGAACTTCAAGTGGTAATATAACTGGAAGTGATATAACAGAACAAAAACATAATATTTCTATAACAGGAAATGTTCTTAATGATAAGGGTGAAATGCCTTCAGGAACATTCCAAGTTGTAGTTCCAACAACTGCTTCATTTACAGTTAATGAAAAGGGGCAATTTTTAACTATACCATTTACAATTAAGAATGAAGGATATCAAAACATTGATATTTATGCTTATAAATTTATAGATGTAGATGGTACAGCAGGAATAAATGTTAAGCCTAAATCTGAAGTTACTGATCAATCTTCTAGAAGTGATATTGCAATGAATATTTCAGGAAATAATAGTACTGCATATTTTAAAACAGAAGATATTGATGATGAAAAAACTGGAGTTTACAATGAGTCAAATTTACAATCTTCAGCTGGTAGTAGTGGAATAAAAGTGTCAAAAATTCTAGCTGGTTCTAATGATACATTAACTTTACATGGTGAAGCAGGAAAAAATTCAAATATTGATACAGCTATAAGTAATAGATTTACATTAATATTAAAAATTAAAAAATCCACAAATTAATAATTTTAAAATCAACTTAATAAATGTATAGCTGTATATATTTTTTAAGTTGATTTTTTTGTTAGAAGAAAAAATTAACAAAAGATAAATAAAATAGAAAAAGATTTGTGGGGATGTGAGATATGAAAAAGGAAATGATTATAAATAAAATAAAAGAATTATTTTATAATAAGAAAAGGTTAAAATTAATATCAATTATAGCTATTGCTGGAGTTGTATCAGTAGTTTTAATAGTTAAAGGTTCTTATATAAAATCAGTTATTGATGGAGATCCTGGTTATGAAAAGTTAAAAGAAAAAACAGCATTATTTGCTTATAGAAAAACTATTAGTTTAAAAGAAATTGAAGAAGGTACAACAATAGCTGGTGAAGATAAACCAAAAGGGCCTATAACAGCAGCTAGTGTTAAAGGTGGATTTGATTCATATACTCCAAGTCAAATTGTAACTGCTGATTTAGAAGATAGCAGTAATAATTTTAATTACAATAACACAAATAGTAATTCTAACAACAATATAAATAATAGTAGTAATTTAAGTGATGATTCAAATAAAAATAACCAAACAGAAGATAAAACAGAAACTAAACCTAATAATGATAAAAAAGATGAAGTTGCTGTTGATAAATCAGCATTTGTAGGAAAAGATATGATAATTTCAGAAGGAGATAATTTTGAGCCTTTTGAAACATTACAATTATCTGCAAAAGATGTTGATGGAAAAAATATAACTAAAAAAATTGTTATAACAGAAAATAATGTAGACATATATAAACCAGGTTTATATACTGTAAAAGCTAATGTTCAGCTTAGCAATGGAAATATTATTTATAAGGAATTTTTAGTAAGAGTAGAACCTGTAAAGTTACAGTTAGCAGTAAATGATATTCAAGTTTCAAAGGATATTTTGAAAAAGAGAGAAAGTTATACTATGAGCTTTAAAGTAGATTCTTCTAAAGATTATATAGATGTAGCAACTGTTAATATTAATGGAAAGATGTATTATCCAAATAAAACTACTAAAAGAAGATTCTTTAGTAAAGATGATGTTTATACAATTCAATTAGTGGCAAATGATAAAGCTGGAGTTGAAGATATTAATTTTAATACTATAACTATGACTGATGGAACGGTTGTTGATATTAATGAATTAAAAACTGTGGAAGTTTTAAAAGATGAAGCTTCTATAAAAGATATGGTTATAGATAATATAAGTGATGATGGAGAAGTTGCAATATCATTTTTTATAAAGGATATTGATGATACTATTAGTAAAGCTAAACTTTATGTTTATGATGAAGAAGAAAATGTAATAGTTGAAAAAGAAGTTGAGAAGAATAAAACTATAAACTCTATATTAAATGTAAATAAAAATGGAGTTTATAAAATAAAAATAGTTGCAGATGAAAATGTTGAATTTGTTGCTCAAAATACTAAGGATTCAAAAAGAAAAGAGCTATATTCAACTTCAATAGAAGTTAAGAATGCTAGATTTTCAGATGATAGTATAAAGGAAGCAAATGTAGATATAGCAAGTTATATAGTTTATAATGATGAAAATGATTTTATTAATCAATTATCTTTTGCACAAATAAAGGCTGGAGATGGATTAGAAGAAGATACAGATTCAGAAAATCCTGATGGAAGTGATTCAAGTGATACAACGATAGACCAAAATCCAGGAAATTCAGGATCAGCTGGTGGAGCTGGTGGTTCTGACTCAAACACTCCAAGTAATGGAAATGATGGAAGTGGAGCTACAGAAAAAGCTGATGTTTTTATTCCAGATAAAAATAATCCTCAAGGAGAAACAAGTGAGCCTAAATATACTAGAGGATATACAACTAAAGATAAATTACATGTAGTAATACCAACTAAAGGTAAAATGAAGGAAGATGCAGGAGAAACACCACATGGTAGATTTAATGTAACAGTTCCAACAACTGCAAGTTTCACTGTGAAAAATAATTCTGAATTTATTGGAACATCAATAAAAATTACTAATAACGGAGAAAAGCCTGTAGATGTAAGTGTTGCTAACTTTATAGATGTTGATGGAGATTATGGAATAAAGCTAATAACTGATACAAATGTTGATGAGAATAAAAAGAGGAATGAAGTTAATTTATTCCTTGAAAATACTTCTGAAAATAAGAAGATATATTTAGGTAATAAAGAATTATATTCAGATTTAGGTACAGAAGCAATTACTCAGGAGGAAAAGAAGAAAATTGCTAAAGTTTTAGCTGGAAGTACTTCTACAATAAATATATCTGGAAAAGCAGGAACATCTTCTGAAGCAATAGAAAAACCTATTGGAAATACATTTACATTAATTTTAAAAATTAAGAAAAACACTGAAAGTAATACTTCAAAATAATTAAAACCTTATTATATTGAAAAATATAATAGAAAGGATAATAAGTATGGAAGATAATTCAACTAAAAACAATTCTTCAATGAAAAAAAATATTAAGATTTTTTTAGCTATAGTTATTTTAATAGGAATAGGTGTTGGTTTTGGATTAAGTTTAAATTTTGCTAATGATAATTTTGGTCAATCTAGTGGAGCTATAATAGAAGATGGTGTTATAGCAGGATATACAGCAGAACAAATTGCAGAAATTATGCAAAGAAAAGCAGATGAATCTACATTTTCTTTTGAAGTAAATGCAAGACCTACATTTAAGGATGGAAAATCTGAAGGTAATTTAAGAATTTATAATCCACCATATAATAAGTATGTAATAGATGTAGAAATAAAGCTAGATTCTAATGATAAAACAGTATTTAAAAGTGGTAAAATTAAACCAAATCAACATATAGAAAATGCTAAGTTAAGTAAAAACCTTAAAAAGGGTGAATATGAAGCAACAGCAACTATAAATGCTTATGATTCTGATGGTGAAACATTAATAGGTGTATCTGCAGCGAAACTTATTATAAATATTGAAAATTAATTAGTGATGGGGGGATTTTTATATGATGAAAAAGAAAATTTTAAGCTTATGCATGGTAGCTATTATGCTAAATTTTTCTGTAGAAAGTTATGCATATTCACTAAATAATATTCAATTAGCTACTAATTCAGATTCAACTAGTACTCCATCAGGTGGAGATACACCATCAGGAGATGGAGGAGCAGAGCAACCTCCAAGTGCACCACCAGGTGGAAGTAATAGTGGAGATTCAGCTCAGCCTCCAAGCAGTAGCGGAGGCAGTACAGGTACTGGAGGAGCTGGGAGTTCAACAACAGCTCCAAACACTCCTCTGCCTAATAAAGGTGGAAGTAATAGTGTAGAATTAGATGGTGGAATAGGTGAATGGGGTCCTGATAAGGATAAGAATTTACCTAACTTTAATGGAACTGAAGGTAGTGAAAAACCAGATGTTGATAATGAACTACAAAAAGGTGAGTATTTTACTATATCAGCAACTGTTCCATTAAATATGGAGTTTTTAATAAAAAATGAAAATGAAAATGGAAGTTCGCCTAATGGTAAATTTATTACACCTTATTATAAAGTTATAAATAATGGTTCTCATAAATTAAAAGTTCATTTTGAATCGTTTGAATATGCAACTTCTTCAACTACTAAAACTAGTGGATTAATAACAGAAAAATTAGAAAAATTATATGTTGTTGATAATCCAACTCCAAATAACAATAAAGTTGAAATGAAGTTAAATTTAACATATGATAGACCTTCTAATTCATATTTAAAGAGAATTAATTTAGTACCACCTGAAAATTCATCAACTATAACTTCAAGATTATTAAAATCAAGTAATTCAGTTGAACAAGAATTAGGTGAATTAGACCCAAATGAACAAGCTAGATTATATTATGGAAGTGATTTGTGGGAATCACCAAAATCAGAAGGTATTAATAAAGGTGTTGAAGCTAATTTTAATTTAAAGTTAGCATTTTCAATAGAGGGTAAAACTACTGAAACTAATCCACCTTCAGGATCACCAGGTGATACAACACCAGATACTTCACCAAGCCAACCACCAAGTGCTCCTACACCAAGCCAACCGCCAAATGGCACTACACCAGGTGATACATCTCAATCATCACAAGGTAGTAGCACACAAGGTCAACAACCAAATGGAGATACATAAAGTGAGGTACAAAATCCAGCAGGAAATGGGCAACAAGGACAAAGAAATTAAATATTAAAAATAAGTAATAAAAATATTATTTAAAATGAGGCAAATTCCCTTAGCCTAATTAAATGAAGCAGAGAGTATAAAAAGTTAATTTGAAATTTTTTAAGTTGGTTATGAGAAATTTTTATTCATAACCAACTTTTTTTATAGTAAGAATTTTTATTAATTTTATTGGATAAAATAAAAAATAATTAATTATATAGAAAGGTGCAAATATATGAAACAAGATAAAACATATAAATTATTAATAATAGCGTTAGTATGTGCAGTTTTAATTATATTTGGAATAGTTATTATGAATAGTAAAAAGGAAGAAGTAAAACAAGAATCAAATATTACTATGAAAGACTTACCTTTAAAAGTAGAGGCGATTCCTATAAGTTTTAATATAGTAAATACTGCAGAAGGAAATATATTAGAATGTACTTATAAAAATAATTCAAATGAAGATATATCTAGATTAACAATACAAGTTAAGTTTAAAGGTACTGAAGAAATAGTAACTTTATCTTGTAATGAAGTTGTAGAAGCTGGAAATGAATCAGTGAAGTTTACTGGAAAAGGGCCAGCAAGTGGTAATATTGATGATGTACAAATATTAAAATATAAAATATCTACAGCAAATGGAACATATATGGAATATGATTCAGAATTAAATCAATACAATTGGTCATAATATAGTTAGCTAAAATCTTATATATTAAAAATACACTTAATAATATAGTTTAATCTATATATTAAGTGTATTTTTGGTTAAAGAATAAAATTTTATGCTATTATATATTTAAAAATAAATTAAAAGGAGAAAAATTATGAAGTTAAATATATTAATTGTTGAAGATGAAATAGAAATAAGGGAAGGTGTAAGTGAATATTTATCAGAAGTTGGATATAATGTTATAACTGCTGAAGATGGACTTCAAGCAATAGAGTTATTTAATAAAAATAAAATAGATTTGGTTATTTTAGATATAATGCTTCCAAAGGCTAATGGTTTTGTTGTTTTAAATAATATTAGAAAAGAAAGTAATATTCCAGTAATTATGTTAACAGCAATGAGTGATGATTATACTCAAATTATGAGCTTTGATGAAAAAGCAGATGATTATATTACAAAGCCATTTTCAATAATACTTTTACATAAAAGAATAGAAGCACTTCTTAGAAGAGGAGTAAAGTTAGAAGAAAATAGGAAATGGAATTATAAAGATATAGAAATTGATTTTGAAGGATATTCTGCAAAGAAAAATGATGAAATTATAGATTTAAAGCCTAAGGAAATAAAATTAATAGAATTATTATTAAAATATAAGGGTAAGGTTTTAAGTAGAGCACAAATTTTAGATAATTTATGGAGTATAGAAGAATGTCCAAATGACAGAGTTATTGATGTTTATATTAAAAATATAAGAAAGAAGCTATCATTAGACTGTATAGTAACAGTTAAGGGAATTGGCTATAAGTTTGAGGAGCAGTAATGAAAAAATTAAAGTTATTTTCAAAAACATACATATTTACAGTTGGATTAATAAGTTTAATAATTTTTACTTCAAATATTTTAATATATTTAGCAGTACCAAGGGTATATTTAAGTAATAAGGAAAAAGAAGCTGATATAATTATTTCAGAATTAACTCAAAAAATAAATGAAGAAACTAGTGAAAAGTCTTTTGAATTAGCAAAAGGTTTTGCTCAAAAGTATAATATTCAGGTTTTTATTACTTTAGGAGAAGAGCAAAGAAGTTTTCAAGGGGTTGAAAATGTAGATATATACATAGATAAGGATGTTATTAAGGATAAATCATTAATACTTCCAGATTTAACTGGTGAAGGTATTATAAAAAGTTCTGAAGAAGAAGAAGTTGATTCAATAAATGAGGGGATATTTAGTCAATATATTAATGTAAATAATTCATCAATAATAAAAAGTAGAGATTTTAAGACTATAAATGATGTAAAAGGAAATATTCAAATAGTAACTAATTTAGAATCTTTTACAGAAACTAGGGATATTATATTAAAAATATTGCCATATTCTATGATTGTAAGTTTAATTGTAGCTTTAATTGCATCATATATATATGCAAAAAAAATTACAACTCCAATAAAGGAAATTTGTAATGTTACAAAGGAAATGGAAAAGTTAAATAAAAGGGCTTTTTGTAATGTTGAATCTGAAGATGAAATTGGAATATTAGCATATAATATAAATAGTTTGTATGAAAATTTGTTAAATACAATTATATCATTAGAAGAAGAAATAAAAAATGTAAGTGAATCTGAAAAGGTTAAGGTGGATTTTTTAAGAAGTGCATCACATGAGCTTAAAACTCCATTGATGAGTATGCATATAATGATTGAAAATATGTTATATGATATAGGAAAATATAAAAATCATTATGTATATTTGGAAAAGTGCAAGGATATAGTTAATGAATTAAGTAAAATGGTTCAGGAGATTTTAGATACTTCAAGGCTTAATTCTATAGAAAATAAAAATGAAAAGTTATTGGATTTATCATATATAGTTGAAAATGCATTGGACCATTATAATATAATAGCTAAATCAAAAAATATTAATATTAAAGTTAATTTAAATGATTCTTTTAATATTAAGGTAGATGAAAAGGTGTTTACTAAGGCAATTTCTAATATTATTTCTAATGCAGTTAATTATACTGATGAGGGGAAGGAAATAAGAGTTTATATAAA
Organism: Clostridium sp. ETTB3; assembly: GCF_053571985.1. Lineage (NCBI taxonomy): Bacteria > Bacillati > Bacillota > Clostridia > Eubacteriales > Clostridiaceae > Clostridium > Clostridium sp. ETTB3. Next base: position 2,269,034 of record NZ_CP199832.1, on the reverse strand, counting down.
AGATAAAAAGCTTATTATAGAAAATGATTGTAAACCAATTTCAGATGAGCATTTAGCACATATTTTTGAAGCTTTTTATAGGGTTGATTTTGATAGAAATAAGTCTAGTGGAGGAAATGGATTAGGGTTATACATAGTTGAACAAATTTTAAGGATGTATAATTTAAGTTTTTCTTTTAAATCAATTTCAACTGGTATGAGGTTTGAAATTGATTTTAATTAATTATTTTTTAATTTTATAAACTTAACTCTTTTATTTCATAAATATTTCATATTGAACTAATAAAATGTACTCAAGTTAATAAACAAGGAGGAAATAAATATGAATGTATTTAAAAGATCGGTATTATATATAACAAGAAAAAAAATGAAAAGTATTATTATGTTATTTATATTATTTGGAATAGCAACAGCTGTTTTAAGTGGAATTTCAATTAAAAAGGCAGCTAATATAGCAAGACAAGATTCAAATAAGGATATGGCAAATACTTTTGAATTACAAACTAATCTTGGAAGTAATTTAAGTGGAACAATTCCAGAAAGTTTAATTAATAAGCTTTCAAAGGTAGATGGTGTTAAGAATTATGATGCTGCAATTCAAGGTGCTGGTTTAGATTTAGAAAATGTAAATTATATAAAACCAGAAAAAAATGCAGTTCAATATAATGATGATTATAAATATGAAAAACTTTTTTCTGTAGAAGCACATAAGAGCTCTGAGTATGATACTAAGTTTATAAGTAAATCATTAAAGCTTGTTGATGGTAGACATATTGTGCCTACTGATAAAGGTAAGGTATTAATTCATAAGGCTTTAGCAGAAGCAAATAATTTAAAAGTTGGAGATACTATAAAGGCTAAAAAGAGTGCTGGTGATTTTAATGCATCAACTTTATCTAAAAATGATTATGATCTTGAAATAGTAGGTATTTTTGAAAGTAGTAACACTGAAAGAGTTGGTCACAAATTAGAAATGCCAGAAAATCTTTTAATAACTGATATAGATACTGTTAAAACTTTATATGGATATTCAGATGGAGAAGTAAAATATACTAATGCTACGTTTAATACAAGCACTGATGTAGATAAGGTAACAGCAAAATTTAAAGAAATTTCTGCTGAATGGAATAAGTATACAATAGTAAAGAGTGAAGATACATTCTTAGCTTTATCTAAGTCTTTTGATTCTTTAGATAAGATTATAAATATGATTTTAATTGGTGCAATAATAGCTGGTGCAATAATACTTTCATTAGTGTTAGCATTTTGGATTCAAGGAAGAATTCATGAAACAGGTATATTACTTTCAATAGGAGTTTCAAAGTTTAATATTATTTCTCAATATATAATTGAATTATTACTTATAAGTGTATTAGCTTTTGGAGGATCATATTTCTCAAGTAAAGTAATTTCACAAAATATAGGAAATACAATAGTTTCACAAGCAAGCAAACAAGCTGTTCAAGATGTTAAGAGTGGATTTGGAGGATTTTCATTAGGAAATGATGTTAATAGTTCTTTAGCAACTCGTACAGTTGATGAAATTGATGTAAAAATACAAGCTAAGGAAGTTGTTTATGTATATATTATAGGTACAGGAATTATCATAATTTCAGTAGTGTTATCTTCAGCATCAATAATTAGATTAAAACCAAAAGAAATATTATCAAAAATGAGTTAGGAGGAGTTAGTATGTCAGTTTTATCTTTAAATAAAATTAGCTATTCATATAAAAATGGCAAAAATATTTTAGATGATATAAGTATTGAATTTGAAAAAGGTAAATTTTATACGATTTTAGGTGTTTCAGGTTCTGGAAAAACTACTTTATTATCATTGTTAGCTGGGTTAGATGAACCTAGAAAAGGAGAAGTTTTATATAACAATGAAGATATAAAAATAAAGGGATATGAAAACCATAGAAAAAACAATATTTCGTTAATATTCCAAAATTATAATTTAATTGATTATATGACTCCCTTAGAAAATTTAAGAATAATTAATCAAAAAGCTGATAAGTCAATATTAAATAATTTAGGCTTAGGTGATGAAGAAATTAATAGAAATGTATTACAACTATCTGGTGGTCAGCAACAGCGTGTGGCAATTGCAAGAACTCTTGTAGCAGATTCTCCTGTAATATTAGCTGATGAACCAACAGGAAATTTAGATAGTGATACAGAAAATGAAATTGTAGAAATATTAAAATCTAGTGCACATGAGCATGGCAAATGTGTAATAGTTGTTACACATAATAAGGATTTAGCTAAAAAATCTGATGTTATACTTATGTTAAAAAATAAAAAGTTAACACGTGTTAACAAATAATTGAGATGTAAAATTTGTGAATTAACATAGTCGTAACAAATAGAAACTATATCAGGTTAACAAATAATTGAGATGTAAAATTTGTAGCATTTAAAATAGAACTAATTTTATATAATAATCCCCCATTTATTATTAAAATTAATATTAATAGTTAAGTAAAGTAAAAATAATAAAATTAATGACAAAAAATAATAAAATTAATGACAAAAAATAATAAAATTCCCCATTTATTATTAAAATTCAAAATCAATATTTAGTTAAAACTAAAAGATAATAATAGAAATAATAATAATCCCCCATTTATTATTAAAAGTAATATTTAGTTAAAGGGAAAAGGATAATAATCCCATTGATTTTTTATTAAAGACTAAATAAAAATTTTTTCAATGGCTGAAAGTTAGAAAAATCTAGCTTTTAGCCATTTTTTTTATGTATATGAAAGTATAAAAAATTTGAATTTTTAAGGCTAGTTATATGAATGGATTTTAAGATTTAAAACTATAGGATTGATCCAATGAAGTTGGTGTGGAGATAGCCAATTTGTCAACGTTTAGGAAAGTATAAAATTTTTTAAGCGTTAAGGCTAGGTATATCAATGGATTTTAAGATTTAAAACTTTAAGATTGATACCATGAAGTGGGCATGACGATAGCCATTTTGTTCTGTATAGAAAGTAAAAAAGTATTTGCCTATATTATTTATTATTTCAAATACGAGAAAAATATAAAATTTTCAAAAGATATTATTTTTATAGAACTTAATTTGTAAATATTGCAAAAATAACCTTGTAAACTATTACGTTTTTTGGAGTTAGATAAGGCCTTTTTAAGAATAAAATAAATAATATATAAAATAATTTTAAAAAATATAGTATATATAAATAAAATTATGTTATAATATGATTGTGCTTAATTTTTAAATATGTATACGATAACAATTCGATATATTTTTCTTAATTAAGTATAAATAAAAATATTTTATAGTTATTAATTCAATTAAGTATAATTTTATGAAGTAAAATAATTTATTATTTATATCAGGTATATTTTGTATTTTGATTAATGGCATTATTATTTTTTTTCATTAAATAATATAATAATAATTTTACTTTATTTTATAAATACTTATATTTTTGAATTTGTAACAAATAAAAAAATAGGAGGTATAAAAAATGGTAGGAATTATTCTTGCTAGTCATGGGGATTTTGCTAAGGGCATTATGCAATCAGGCTCAATGATTTTTGGAGAACAAGAAAATGTACAAGCAGTTACATTAATGCCAAGTGAAGGCCCAGACGATTTTAGAGCAAAACTACAAAAAGCAATATCAAAATTAGATAATGCAGATGAAGTATTGTTTTTAGTTGACCTTTGGGGTGGCACACCATTTAATCAGTCAAATGCTTTATTTGAAGAGCATAAAGATAAGTGGGCAATTGTATCAGGCTTAAATTTACCTATGTTAATTGAAGCTTATGGGGCTCGTCTTTCAATGCAATCTGCACATGAAATTGCAGCTTATATTTTGAAGCCAGCTAAGGACGGAGTTAAGGTTAGACCAGAGGAATTAGAGCCAAAGGAGGCTAATGTGAATTCTGAAGCTTCAGTTAAAATTTCTAATGCGGGTTCGCCTGGAAAATTTGAATACGTTTTATCACGTATTGATTCTCGTTTATTACATGGACAGGTAGCAACAGCATGGACAAAAACTGTACAACCTACGAGAATTATTGTTGTATCAGATGCAGTAGCAAAAGATAATCTTCGTAAAAGCTTAATTCAACAAGCAGCTCCTCCAGGGGTTAAAGCTCATGTTGTTCCAATAAATCATATGATTAAGCTTGCAAAAGATGATAAGCATTTTGGTGGTCAACGTGCAATGCTTCTTTTTGAAAATCCAGAAGATGTATTAAGGGTAGTAGAAGGAGGAGTACCTTTAAAGACCATAAATGTTGGATCTATGGCACATTCTACGGGAAAAGTTCAGCCAAATAAGGTTCTTGCTTTTAATCAAGAAGATATTGATACTTTTAATAAATTAAAGAAAGCTGGAATTGATTTTGATGTTCGTAAAGTACCAAGTGATTCTAAAGGAAATATGGATGAAATATTAAAAAAGGCACAAGATGAATTAAATAAGTTAAAATAATTTAATTAGGTAAAAAGGAGAAGGAATAACTATGGATTTAAATATAGTTCAAGTAATATTAGTCATTATTGTAGCATTTTTGGCTGGTATGGAAGGTATATTGGATGAATTTCAATTTCATCAACCATTAGTTGCTTGTACATTAATTGGTTTGGTTACAGGTAATTTAGTACCATGTTTAATATTAGGTGGTACTCTTCAAATGATTGCATTAGGTTGGGCAAATATAGGTGCAGCAGTTGCACCGGATGCAGCATTAGCAGCAGTAGCATCAGCAATTATATTGGTGCTAGGAGGAAAAGGAGCAGAAGGTGTTTCTTCAGCTATTGCAATTGCAGTTCCTTTAGCAGTTGCTGGATTATTATTAACAATTATTTGTCGTACAATTTCTACTGTATTTGTACACTTTATGGATGCAGCAGCTAATGAAGGGGATGTAAAAAAGGTTGAAATATGGCATGTTGCAGCTATTTGTTTACAAGGTATACGTATTGCTATTCCAGCAGGATTAATTTTAGCAATTGGTGCTGGTCCAATTAGTTCATTACTTAATGCTATGCCAGCTTGGTTAACTGATGGTTTAGCAATTGGTGGTGGAATGGTTGTAGCTGTTGGTTATGCTATGGTAATTAACATGATGGCAACAAAAGAAGTATGGCCATTCTTTGCAATTGGATTTGTATTAGCAACTGTTTCACAAATTACACTTATTGGACTTGGTGCAATTGGTGTAGCTTTATCTCTTATTTACTTAACACTTTCTAAAAAAGGTGATACAGTTGATGGAGGAAGCTCAAATACAGGAGATCCTTTAGGGGATATTATAGATAGATACTAATAGAAAGGATAGATTAGAAAATGGCAAAGGAATTAAAATTAACAAAAAAAGATCGTATTTCTGTTTGGTTACGTTCAACTTTCCTTCAAGGTTCTTGGAACTATGAAAGAATGCAAAATGGTGGTTGGGCATTTGCAATGATTCCAGCAATAAAAAGATTATATAAGACTAAAGAAGAGAGGTCAGCAGCATTAAAGCGTCACCTGGAGTTCTTTAATACCCACCCATATGTTGCTTCGCCAATTCTTGGTGTAACATTAGCTTTAGAAGAAGAGCGTTCTAATGGTACAGAAGTTGATGATATAACTATTCAAGGTGTTAAGGTTGGTATGATGGGACCTTTAGCAGGTATTGGTGATCCAGTTTTCTGGTTTACTGTTAGACCTATATTAGGTGCATTAGGAGCATCGCTTGCAATTAATGGAAATATTCTTGGGCCAATTATATTCTTTGTTGCTTGGAACCTTATTCGTATGGCATTTACATGGTATACACAAGAGTTTGGATATAAGGTTGGATCTAGTATAACTGATGATTTATCAGGTGGGTTATTACAAGATATTACAAGGGGTGCATCTATTCTTGGTATGTTTATCTTAGGGGCATTAGTTAATAGATGGGTATCTGTTTCATTTGCACCAACAGTATCATCTGTTAAATTAAGTGAGGGTGCATATATTGATTGGAGTAAGCTTCCTGAGGGTGTGAATGGTATTAAAGAAGCTTTATTACAACAAGCATCAGGATTATCATTAACAGATGTTAAGGTTACAACATTACAAAATAACTTAGATTCATTAATTCCTGGTTTAGCAGGATTATTAGTTACTCTTCTTTGTATGTGGTTACTTAAAAAGAAAGTATCTCCAATTGTAATTATTCTTGGATTATTTGCAACAGGTATAATATTCCATGTTATTGGATTAATGTAATATGGTTCAATCATTAAATACAAAAGTAGATTTGGTGATTGATGGAACATCTTTTACATGGATTTCTGATTATGGAAAAATAATGATTGGCGATAAGGGATTTGAATTTTATAATTCTCGTGACAGTCATAAATATATTCAGATTCCATGGGAGGAAGTTGATTATGTGATTGCCTCTGTATTATTTAGGGGAAAATGGATTCCTCGATATGCATTAAAAACAAAGAGAAATGGAACATATATTTTTGCTTCAAAGGACCCTAAAAAAGTTCTTCGGACTGTTAGAAAATATGTTGATCCTAATCATATGGTACAATCATTAAGTTTTTTTGATGTGGTAAAAAGAGGGGTAAAATCTATGTTTAAGGGAAAAAGTAAATAAGTATTTATTTTAGCACATTCTATATTAAGAGAGTGAAACTATAAATATTAATTTATAAGAATTAAATTAAACTATAAAGAAAAGTAACTGTATAAGAATTTAAGTATACTATAAAGAAAGGTAATTATATAATAATTTAATGTATTATTAAAGAAAAAGTAGTTGTATAATTAATCAAAAATTTAGGCAATAAAATTATTCATGATTATTTTGAGTAATTTTATTGCTTTTTTTTATTTTTAGAAAATATAAAGATATTTATTTATACTATTTATTATTTCAAATACAAGGTGATATTAATGGAAACTTACTTTTCAGTTGGTGAAATATCTAAATTAACTAATGTTCCAATTGAAACATTAAGGTATTATGATAAAATGGGTCTTCTTAAATATGCTTATATTAATAAACAAAATAATTAAAGGTATTATTCTGTAAATCAATTTATAAAAATTGATTTATTAAATAAAGCAGTGTAAACTTATGATATTATCATTAAAGGAAGGAATAACAGAAGATTCTATGATAAAAATAATTCAACAGCAAAGAGAAGTGTTGGATAAAAAATTGAAGAGCTTCAAGCAGTTAAGTCATATATAGAGTTTTTAGATTTTAGAATAAAGGAAGTAGAAAAAACAGAAATCTTTATAAAGGAAAATGATGAAAAGTAGTGAGCAAATATAAATATAGATTTATTACTATATAGTTGTGTTATATCAAAATGTTGTTAACAACATTTTGATATAACACAACTATATATAGAAAATTAATATAATTAAAATAGAGCTAAATCAAAAAAATGATTTAGCTCTATTTTAATTATATAAGCTACTAGGAGTCGTTTTGACAGATAGATAAAGTCTACAAAATTTTATAAGACTATATTGATTATTTATGATGTTTATGTTGTTGTATAATCAAGAGGCATAATTTTGTATAGAAAAATATAAAATTTTTTTAAGGATTAAAATTAAGTGCTATCAATGAATTTCAAGATTTAAAATCATAAAATTAAATAATACTACGAAGTAAGTATGACGATAGTTAATTTTTCAATTTAAATTAAAGATTAATGAAAATATTGACAAGATTTATTTAGGGTGATATTCTAAAATATGTAGTTTTAAAAACTATATATTTTAGAATAGAAATAAAAATTATATAGAATAAAATTTTAAGTGATTGGAGATAAGCTTTATGATAAAAATAGTATCTGATTCATCAGCATTATATTCAAAAGAAGAGGGACAAGTTAAAGGAATTTCGATTTTACCATTAATAGTAACTATAAATGGAACTACATATAATGAATATGAAGATATAAAAACAAAGGAATTTATTGATATAATTAATGAAGGACATATTCCAGTTTCTTCACAACCAGCTATAGGTGAGGTATTAAATGTTTATAATGAAAATGAAGATTGTGAAATAATTAATATTTCAATGGCTGATGGATTATCAGGAACTTATAATTCTGCATGTGTTGCTAAGGAAATGGCTGAAAACTCAAAGCGAATAGAAGTAATTAATTCAGGAACATTATGCGGACCACAAAAATATTTGGTTGATTTAGCTGTGAAGCTTGTTGAATTAGGAAAAAATAAAGATGAAATAGTTAATGAAATAAATAAATCAAAAGAAGAAACAAAGTCATTTTTAATACCAAATGATTTTGATTATTTGGTAAGAGGGGGAAGATTATCTTCTATAGTGGGGAAAATAGGAAGTGTGATTAAATTAGTGCCTGTTATGACACTTTCAGAAGATAAAAAGTCATTAGTTAAATTTACAACTAAGCGTACATTTAAAAGAGCATTACAAAAAATTAGTGAAGATATGATTAATAAGGGTATTAATTCAAATTATAAGATTTACATATCTCATGCTTGTAATGAAGAGTTGGCGAAAAGTGCAGAGAATATTATACTAGAAAATATAGAAAATACAGATATAGAAATAAATTTATTAGGGCCTGTATTTACTACTCAAGGAGGGCCAGGTTGTATTTCAATACAATATATTAGAAAACATGAAGTATTAAAGTAAGGTGGGATATAATATGGAATTTGTTAACTTTTCTATACCAAGGTTTAAGCAGTTACCAAAAGTACCTCTTTATAAGGATCAAGTAATTATTTATTTAGAAGATTTAGCAAAATCATTAAATATAGAAAGTAATGAGAAATTATTAACACCAACCATGTTAAATAGTTATGTTAAGCAAAGGGTTATTCCAGCTCCTAAGGATAAAAAATATACTGAAGAGCATTTAGCGTATTTAATTGTTGTAGGGGTATTGAAACAAGTATTTAGTTTACAAGAAATATGTGAATTAATTAATATTCAAATTAAAGGCTATTCAGTTGAAGAGGCATATGATTATTTTTGTGATGAAATAGAAAAAGCTATTAAAGCTGTTTTTATAACAAGAGATTTTTCATATGCATCTATGGTTGATAATAATATAAAAGAAAGTAAAATGTTAAAATCTGCTGTTTTATCATTTGCACATAAATTATATATTACAGAGTATTTAAAAGATGAAACTACTAATGATTAGTTTCATCTTTTAAATATTTAAGTTTTATGAAAAGAAAAGGCTTTGTGCTGAAAGAAAGTGAAGTAATTTTCTTTTAATAATTGATATTTTGTAGAAAAATATGCTTAAAAATAGAAAGTTTTTCTATTGTTGGTTATAGATAAAATTTAAAATTAATATTTTATTAATTAAGGTTTTTGTTTAAAGTTATAAAATTAAGTTAATAATCATAACTGGTGATGATTATGATAAATAGTAGATTTTATAAAACTTTAATTAAAACTAGTCCTAAATTAAGCAATGAACAATTAAATTACAAGAAATATTATAAGAATGTTGAAGAAAATAAAATTAAAGAAGGAAAACAATGTCCTTACTGCAAGGGTGAAAAAATAATAAAGTTTGGATTTTTTAATGGGCATCAAAGATTTAGATGTAAAAACGAACTTTGCAAAAAGACTTTTACAGGTAATATAAATAATCCTTTTAGATATTCTAAAAAATTTAGAGAAAATTACGAAAAGTATTTTGAATTTTTTATACAAGGGCTACCCTTGAGGATTTGTGCTGCAAAGACTGGAATTACACTAGTTACAGCATTTTTTTGGAGACATAGATTTTTACATGATTTAGCTAAGAAAAATTATAAAGAGAAAATATCAGGGCCATATATTGAGCTTACTCAATTTGTTACTTTGGAAAATTTTAAGGGCGATAGAAAGTTCCATGAAGAAAAGAGAGATAAAATTATAGTTATAAATGCATTAAATGATAAAATTGAAATTCTTCCAATTATGGGAGGAAGAAAGTTTTTTGGAGCTAATCAATTAAGGGATAATCTTATACCAAGACTAGATAAAAAAGCTTATACCGTAGGATTTATAAATGGAAGATTAAAAAACTTTTGCAGAGCACTTAATGTAGTTAATAAGGTAAAGATTAATAAAGAAGAAATTAATGAAATTGATAAGGGGTATTCTAATAAAATAAAATGCTGGCTAGTTAAATTTAGAGGTGTTGCAAGTAAATATTTAGATCATTATTTAAATTGGAGAGCCTTTGAATATAAAAATAGTATTGAATATACAAGGAATAATTCAATAATAGAAAAAATTAATTTTAATATTAATGTAAAGGCTGAAATTAATACTTATTTATCTTGGAATAAAATAAAAGAAAAGACTATTTGTATTTAATTTAGTAAATTGTTTAAAGAAATCTTTAAAGCTTTGTTTTATATTGAAATAAATTGATTAAAATAAAATGATAAATTAAAAAAACTGTTATTGAAATTTGAAATTTCAAATTTGATAATGGTTTATTTGTGATTAATTTTGTTTTAAATAAGTTAAAGAGTTTATTATATTTTAATTGAAAAGTGAAATTTATGGTTTTGAAGTAGTGAGGGAATATTAATGTAGTTTTATTACTTACGATTGTGTTATATTAAAATGTTGTCAACAATAATTTCATATAACACAAGCATATATAGTAAATTAATACACTATAAACATACTAAAGTTTAATTAAAAATATAAAATTTATATAAAAATAATATAGTTTTTACCTTACAAATATTGTAAAATAATAAATAGTTAATAATTTTATTACATTAAAAGCAGTAAAAGGAGATTATACTATGGATATATATGGGTTTTATGCAGGTGAAATTTTTGATGCATATAAATATATGGGAGCACATATAGAAAATGATCAGGTAGTGTTTAGAACATATGCACCACATGCTTCAAGGATAGAACTAATAGGGGAATTTAATAACTGGTCAGGAACAGAAATGTATAGGTTAGAAGATAATAAGTTCTTTGAATGTAGAGTTTCCAATTTAAGGCCAGGAATGCTATATAAGTATAGGATTTATAGTAATGATGGGCAATGTGTTGATCATTGTGATCCATATGGATTTGGTATGGAATTAAGACCAAATACAGCATCTATTATTAGAGATTTAAATGAATATACATTTAATGATGAGGAATGGATTAATAGTAGAAGTGATTGCAAAGAAAAACCTTTAAATATTTATGAAGTACATTTAGGATCATGGAGAAAAAAAGAAGATAATAGTTGGTATAATTACAGCGAATTAGCAGATATGTTAATCCCATATGTAAAAGAATATGGATATAATTATATAGAAGTTATGCCATTAAGTGAACATCCATGTGATGAATCATGGGGATATCAAAATACGGGATTTTTTAGTCCTACATCTAGATATGGAACTGCAACAGATTTAAAATGCTTTATTGATAAATGTCATAAAAATAATATTGGGGTAATAATGGATTTTGTTCCAGTACATTTTGCTGTAGATGGATTTGCATTGGCAAATTATGATGGGACTCCATTATATGAATATCCACATGAAGATGTTGCTATTAGTCAATGGGGAAGTAAAAACTTTATGCATTCAAAGGGTGAAGTAAGGAGTTTTTTACAATCTGCAGCAAATTATTGGATAGAAGAATATCATTTTGATGGATTAAGAGTTGATGCATTAAGCAATATAATTTATTGGCAAGGAAATTCTGATAGAGGTGAAAATAAAGAAGCAGTAGAATTTATTAAAGGGATGAATAAAGGATTAAAGTATATGCATCCAAGTATAATTTTAGCTGCGGAAGATTCAACCGCTTATCCTAAAGTTACAGCTTCTGTTGAAGAGGGTGGACTTGGATTTGATTATAAATGGGACATGGGATGGATGAATGATACTTTAGAGTATTTTAAAATACATCCTTATGATAGAAGAAGAGAATATCATAAATTGACTTTTTCTATGATGTATTTTTATAGTGAAAAATTTTTAATGCCATTATCACATGATGAAGTTGTTCATGGAAAAGCAACTATAATTCAAAAAATGTATGGTAATTCATATGAAGAAAAATTTAAGCAAGCAAGAGCACTTTATATGTATATGTATGCTCATCCAGGGAAAAAACTTAATTTCATGGGAAATGAAATTGCACAATTTAGAGAGTGGGATGAAAAGAGAGAACAAGATTGGAATATCTTAGAATATCCAATGCATAATAAATTTCATAGATTTATGAGAGATTTAAATTTAGTTTATATCAATCATCCAGCATTATTTAAAGATGATTATAAACATGAGGGATTTAATTGGATTGATTGTCATCAAGAGGAAAAATGTGTATATACATTTGAAAGAATGGGGGAAAATGAAAATATTATTGCAATATTTAATTTTTCTGATGAATATCATGAAGGATATGAAATTCCAATGGAATATAATACTTTGGAAGTTATTATGGATAGTAGCATAAATGAATATGGTGGAGATGGAAAAACAAATTACAGAATTTTAATTGAAGAATATATTAAATATTATGAAGGCGGAAATAAAAATGATGCAAATTCAATTATTTCAAGTCACAAAAAAAGGTTGCTATCAGTTGATATGAAACCATATTCTGCTGTGTATTTTATATTAAAATAATAAAAAATTAAATATTTTAAAATATAATTTAGTTTAAAGTGTATAAATTATATTAAAAAATAAGTCGATATAGATAATAAAAAAGAGCCTGTAAATAATTTTGTGTATTCTGAATTTCCTCTTGAAAATAATGAGTGATTTTTAAAATTTAAATTTTATTTAGTTTTGTCTAAATATAGGTTTTATTGACATTTTAAATATTACCCTATATGTATATTATCCCCACTTATTAGGAATAATATACGCTAGGGAAAATATCAAAAGAACTTTATTTTAGGTTTATCCTAATTTAAGGTTCTTTTTTCATCTAAAATATCACTAAAAATAATATTTAATTGATTAATAACTAAATCCCAATCAGCATAAGCTCTAGTCCATTTCCTTGCTACACGGTATATACTTCATACTAGAACGTATTTGATGTATTATGCACCTTTGTATTTTAGCAAATGGAAAAGTAGCTCCGATAGCTTCCTTGAAGCCATTAAGAACGTCAACGCAGAATATAAGTACATTTTGAACACCTCTATTCTTTAAATCGTTTAATACAGATAGCCAGAATTTACTTGATTCATTAGCCCCAATCCATATCCCTAAAACTTCTTTTTCCCCATCTAAATTGACTCCGATAACAACATACGCAGCTTTAATCACTACTTGTTTATCCTCTCTAACTTTATAATGAATTGCATCCATAAATACAAATGAGTATGTTTTTTCTAAAGGTCTACTTTGCCATTCCGCTACCAGCGGTAAGATTCTATTTGTAATATTAGATACAGTTTCAGCACTAACATCCACTCCATAAAGTTCTTTTACTTGTTCAGAAATATCACGAGTTGTCATTCCAGTTGCATATAAACCTAATATTTTTTCCTCTATTCCATTAACTGATCTTTGATGTTTAGGAATAATTCTAGGTTCAAATTCACCATTTCTATCTCTTGGTATATTTATTTTAACTGGTCCTAATTCTGTTTTTACTATTTTCTTTGAATAACCATTTCTACTATTATCAATGGATTTACTAATGGAATCGTACTTTTCATACCCTAGTGCTTCATCCATTTCAGCTTCTAACGATTCTTGAAGTACATCTCTAAACATATCTTTTAGAGCATTTAAAATTTCATTTGGACTAGTAAAGTTTTGTTCCTTAATATATTTTCTTAATAATTCTTTCGACATATTTGACATATAAAAAACTCATTCTTGTAATAATTATTTATCTCAATTATTTCCAAAAAGGAGTTGGTTTTATTCAGTTTACACAAAATTTTTTACAGAACCAATAAAAAATATTTATATCGACTTATTTTTTATAAATACTGGCGTAAAACTGCTATCCTTTTAAAGTAGCGGATGTAAGCCCTAACCTTGATTTTGTATATATTTTTCAATTGTTTCCTTAGAAACATTTCCAATACTGCATGAGAAATATCCATCTGACCAGAAAGTTTTTTCTTTCCAAAAGAACTTAGCTAGTTCCATAATATTATTGTTTTGCCTCCACAATCTATATGTAGAAATTTGTTTAAACCATCGAACTAAGTCTAAAACTGACATAGTTTGTTTGTAATGTACCAGTAGATGTATATGGTTCTTATCTACTTCCATTTCTACAATCACAATATCTTTCTCCTTGGTTATATCATAAAATATTTGTTTAATCTCATCTTCAAATTTGATAAGCAAATTTCTTCGGTATTTCACAACAAATATCAAACGAACCATTAACAGATATTTACTGTTGTTTTCACTAACATAATCCATAACTCCAGTTAAGCCCTTTCTTAAAAACATAAGGTATTAATAACTCCACTTTAGGAACTTTTTTAATTTCCTTTAAAGCGATATACTTGCCTTCGTTTTGAGTTCCTTTAACAGTATAAACTTTTCCATTATATTTAACTAAATCATTAGGTTGATAGAAATATTTTTGTTTTCTTATTCTACGCTGACCTTTTGATATTTTAACACCTCTATATTTTCTTAAATTTTCTGTATTAAGATTTTTGTTTCTTGTGCTTCTACCACAGTTTAAGTCTCCACCAGAAACCTTTTTTTCTGTTCTAATATCTATAATTTTTGAATCATAGAACTTCTCTAAACTTCTATTTTTGAGCCTATCTTGAATTACTAAAAACTTGTCTTTAGTTCGAGCTTGATTCGTTCCTTTTGCAATAGCAAAAGCGTCGTTTAAATGGCTCTTTTCAATACCATTTTGAATTCTATGTTTTTTAGTAATATATCCATAAGTTATAGACACATTATTATGTTTAGATTTTAATTCATTAACTAAATGCCATCTAATCATACTCATAAATGTAGCATCTTTAAAACCTCTAACTTTTTTACCATTCACGCACCAATCATAAAGAAATTTTCCTTTCTTATGATTGGCGGGAGTATGGCATTTGCTACAAAGTGTAATTAAGTTTTCAGGTCTATCACTACCGCCTTCGCTGTAAATGATAATATAACAATGAACAGAAAATGGAAAATAAAAATGTACAAAAATGATCATTAGTTATATCCTATTTATTGGAGGGATACTAATGATTATGAATTTACAAGGTCAATTAACTATATTAAAATCTATGAATATTAAACCTAACTTTTCAGAGTTAGCTAGAGAATATGATTTAGATCGAAGAACTGTGAAGAAATATTATGAGGGATATGAAGGTAAATCAAAAACTAGAAATAAAAGTAGTAGATTGGATCAATATTATATTGAAATAAAAGAAAAGCTTGCCATAAATGGCGTTACGATAAATGGAGTATATCAATATTTTAAAGATAAATATGGTGATATAGGAACTTATTCAAATTTTAATAAATATGTAAAACTTAAAAACCTGAAACCAAAGAAAGCCATAAGAGGACATGCTAGATTCGAAACACCGCCTGGCAAGCAAGCCCAAGTTGATTGGAAGGAAGATATTAAGTTAACTTCAAAATATGGTGAAGTTTTTATTTTCAATGTATTTTCTTATAAGTTAGGAAATTCAAGATTCTGTTGTTTTACTTATAAAAAAAATAAAACACAACAAGATGTATTTGAAAGCCTAATAGAATCTTTTAAAATGACAGGAGGTGTTCCTAAGGAAATTTTATTTGACAATATGAAAACAGTTGTTGATATAACTAAAGATGGAAGAAAAATAAATAGCAAGCTAAAAGCTTTTGCGGATGACTTTGGATTTAAAATTACATTGTGTAAACCAAGGCATTCTTATACCAAAGGAAAAGTAGAATCTGCAAATAAATTTGTAGAATGGATATTACCTTATGATGGAGAATTTGAAAATGAATCAGACATCATTGAACTGCTTCAAAGAATAAATTCTAAGGTTAATCAAGCACCAAACCAAGCAACTAACATTCCACCTATATTATTATTTCAAAAAGAAAAGGAGTATCTACTTCCCTTACCAAGTAATCATATCATAGAATCCTATATGAACTACGACCGTCAAACCAAAGTTCATAAGGATTCACTAATAACTTATAAAGGAAGTAAATACTCTGTACCACCTAAATATATAGGTAAATCTGTAACTCTTAGAAGAATAGATAAAGAATTACAAATATATTTTAACACAGATTTAATTTCAACACATCAATTAAGTGATAATAAGATTAATTATAATGAGTGTGATTATAAAGAAATTTTAGGATCAGTGTTAAAAAATAAGAGTACGGATGATATAGAATCGCTAGCGGAAGCTAATTTAAAACAGTTTGATGCTTTTTTATAATTAAATAGGAGGATAATATGAATAACTATGTTAAATTACTAAATAATCTTGAGGAGTTAGGATTGCTTAATATCAAAGCTAGTATTGATAAATATATAGATCTAATTAACTCTGGAAATAAAAGTATTGTTGATGCTCTTTATGAGTTAAGTAATTTAGAAATTAATGCAAAATCTGATAGAGCTATGCAGGCATGTGTAAAAGTTGCTAACTTTCCATTTTTAAAGGAAGTTACAGATTTTGATTTTGATTTTCAACCTGCAATAAATAAGCAGCAGATACTTGATTTAATGACTTTAAGATTTATAGAAAATAAAGAAAATATATTATTTGTAGGATCATCCGGCGTGGGTAAAACCCACCTGGCGACCTCTATTGGAATAGAATGTGCTAAGCATCGATATTCAACATATTTTATATCTTTTCAGGATTTAATTTCTCAATTAAAGAAAGCTTTATCTGAAAATAGATTAGATATAAGACTTCGTCATTTTTGTAAATATAAGATTTTAATAATAGATGAAATAGGATATTTACCTATAGATATTGATGCAGCAAATCTTTTCTTTCAATTAATATCTAAAAGATATGAAAAACATTGTACAATAATAACTACTAATACTAATTTTTCTAAATGGTCTGATATTTTTGGAAATTCCGTTATCGCAAATGCGATATTAGATAGACTTTTACATCACTCTCATATTATATCTGTAAAAGGACCTTCTTATAGAACTAAATCAAAATTAGAACATTTAGAAAGCTCTTTGACTAAGATGTAAATTCTAATTATTGTACATAATTATTTTCCACTTTTTATACAAAAATATATTGACATTTACATTCGCTTCGGTATCTAATGTGATGAACTTTTAATATCTGCTCTTTCTTATCTTTATGTTTGCAGTTTGGATTTTGACACTTATGACCGTCCCTGTGAAGGACAAACTCTCTCACATTCCAAAAACCAAACATATCCCCATTTTGATAATCAATACCAGAAATCAAATCATCTTTCATCTTTTGAATATCGAAATTAGCAACTTCAATAGTAATTTTCTCTATTGGAAGTATATTTTTTAAATAATCTATAAATTTAATGTGAGTATCCAGTTTGTGCTTTAAAGATGGAGCTAACCATCCTTTTTTCTTAGACTTAACTCTATTATTCCATCTAGCTTTTCTATATCTTAATCTACTTCGTCTAATTCTTCTATATGAAGCTTTTTCTAATAATCTTTTTTTCATTCCTTCAAGAAGTTTAACTTCTCCAGCAATATATTCTTGTTTTGCGTCTATGACGCTAAAACCGATATTAGAATATCCACTATCTACACCCAAATTTAGTTTTTGTGTATATTCAGTTTTAGTTTTGTATGTTAGCTTAACCACAAAAGGTCTTAAACTTACAACTTTAGCCTTCTTTTGTTTAAGTAGCTTTCTAGCTTTTGCATTAGATGTAGGCATAAGAGCCTTTCCATCTATACTTTTAACATAAACCATAAAAGTCATTCCTTTTAAATTAATCTCGCCCGAAGGCGGTAAGCTCCCTTCGTCAATGTTATCCAGAGGTTTTGTATACAAGCAACACTTCTCCTGCCATCAGAGATGTTTAATCGCTTACCACAGAGCTTAGAACTTGGGAAACATTCTAAGGTGTCTATATATTCTCCAGTAACGTAGTATATTCGCTGTGCAAAGCACATTCCGATATACTTAGGCTATTCAACCATCACATTCGCCCGAAGACTATGCAATACTACTTTCAGAGGAGAGACTAGGGACTTTCATCCCAAGCCCCTATCCCTTTAGGGTAGTGGGCTGTTGACATTTTATTTTTTAATTATATTAATAGGAACAAAAATAATTAGCTTTTAATACTATGTATTATAAGTAAAAAAATATATATTTACTCTATTAAAAAGTTGAAATTTGTAAATTTACATAAGAAAAATTGATGAATTTATATTATATAATACTATAATACAGTAATGTAATTATTATATAATATAGAAAATATGAAAATGGTATCAAATTAGAGGAAAATATGAAAGTAAAAAATAATAAAAATAAAAGAGTTAAAATTTGTGATATTAGAGATTTAAATAAGGCTTTAAACAAAGAAGGGTATAATATTAAAATATCAGATTATGAGGATTTTAAAGAGTTTTTTGTAAAAAATTTTAATATAACTGATAAATTATTTAATGAAATTTATAAAGTGATTAATGAAAAAATTATTACTTATAAGGTGAATGATGTTAATGATTTTATAATGTACATAAATAATATTATGATATTTGAAGAAGAACATAAAATTTTATGTGAAAAAATAAGCAACATAAAAGTACTTAATATTAATAGAGTTGAATATGATAGAACTCCAAGTGCTCAAGATGATGTTGAGCATATATTAAAAATAATAGAAAAAACTAAAAAATATATATCAAAAAAAATTAATAAAGAAGGGAAATTTAGATTAGAAGAATTAGAAAGAGAAATTAATAAGGATTATATTTATTCAAAGGATATAGAGTTGCTAAAAAAAATGATTCTTTTTAATAATAAAAATATTTATGAGGAATATGATGAGTTTAATCAAACAAAAAGTGTATTTATTGAAATGCCAAAAAAAATAAGTTTTGATTATGTAATGGCGCAAAAGGGAAGTGTTGAATATCATCAGCATATAAATAGTTATATTCCAAGAATGAGAAGATTAATTAAAAATATGGATAGGTATCTTATAAAAGAAGAGGAAAATGGTATTTTTAAAATAAATCAAAGCAGTACAATTCAGGATTCTGTTAATATAGCAATTGCAATATTTAATGGAAGAGAATTTAGGGCTGTTAGTGGGAAAAATGATATTAAAAATAGTTGTTTATTAATACCACCAGGAGAAGAGAAGTTTGAAAGTTGTAAGGTTAATAAAGTTGGGAAATTGGGAATTGGATATAATAGAGTTAATGATAGTGAAAAAAAGATAATTGAAGAAATAAATAATCTTATAGATTTAGGAAAGATACCAAGTGAAGGTGAGTTAGTTTTATATAGTAAATGGGAGCCGTGTCCAAGTTGTTATTATGTAATTAGTCAATTTATTAAAAAGTATCCTAATATAAATTTCAAAATTATGTATAATAAAGAATATGGTGATGGATAATAAGTTTATAAAAAAATACAAAAGTGGTAATATTAATTAAGTTTTAAAGAATACTTAAGTAGGAAGAAAACGGAAGTGAAAAAAATAAGATGCTTCAAAGAATTTATGGTATGGCATTTGATAACAAGGGTATTTTAAAAGAATATTTAAATTTATAAAATAGAAACACATTAGTATAGAGATTTACCTATGATAGTTGGTGAACTTGGAAGAGTTCATAGACATGAGTTTTAAGGTGTATTGCATGGACTTATGAGAGTAAGAGCATTTACCCAAGATGATGATCATATATTTATGTTACCTGATCAAATAAAATCAGAAATTAAATAAATGAAGGCAATGGAGCATTTTATTGGCCTAAAATAGATTTTCATCTTGAAGATAGTTTAGGAAGAACATGGCAATGTGGAACTATTCAGCTAGATTTTCAATTGCCTCAAAGATTTGAATTAGAGTATAAGAGTATATTGGAAGTGATGGTGAAAAACATAGACCAATAGTTATTCATAGAGTTATATTTGGAAGTATTGAAAGATTTATTGGAATATTAATTGAAAATTTTGCTGATAAATTTCCAACATGGCTTGCTCCAGTTCAAGTTAAAAATTTGCTTATTTCTGATAAGTTTGAAAATTATGTTGAGAAAATTAAGATAAATTTAGAAGAAGCAGGTATAAGAGTTGAAATAGATTCGCGTACTGAAAAGATAGGATATAAAATAAGAGAAGCTAGAAATAAAAGAGTTCCTTATATGATTATTATTGGTGAAAAGGAA
Source organism: Clostridium sp. ETTB3 (assembly GCF_053571985.1). Classification (NCBI taxonomy): domain Bacteria; kingdom Bacillati; phylum Bacillota; class Clostridia; order Eubacteriales; family Clostridiaceae; genus Clostridium; species Clostridium sp. ETTB3. The sequence goes on along the minus strand of NZ_CP199832.1, from coordinate 2,248,674 downwards.
GAAGATAATAAAACTGTATCTGTAAGAAGCAGGGATAATGGTGAAGAAGGAGAAGTGGATTTAACTTTAATGTGCGAAATTCTCCCATCTTCTATAAGTGGGAGATGGATAGCACTTGACGATAAGTAAACAAGAGTAGTATGTTGTAATCAATAGTAATTAACTACTGGTAGAGCTCCTATTGAATATAAGAAGTAATTAATGAAAAGAGAGATTATCGTAATGGTAATCTTTTTTTATGGAATTTAATTTTTATAAAATGTTTGTGAAATGTAATTAAATTAAGTTAGGAATAGGAAGTTATATAAGAATAGTTTTATTAGTATATGATTCTGTTATATCAAAATGTTGTTAATATATTAAGGTATAACCAACAACATTTTGATATAACAGAGTAATATATATAAAATCAACTAACTATGAAACATTAAGAAATACAAAGCATGCTAATATTTGCACAATATAAAAAGTTAATATTATAACCTTTTTATCTTAATAACCTTTTACAATCTTTAAAAATATATATAAGGCAATATGGTGATAAATAAAAATTAATATACATAAGTTTAATATATAGCAAATTTATTAGTAAAGGAATTGAGGGATAATGAATAATATAAAAATATCAAATGTATTAAATAGTTTGCCATTAATATTTGAAAAAAATATTGGGCAACATGATGAAAAGATACAGTTTGCATTAAATAAAAAGGAATGTACAACATTTTTTAATGATAATGAAATAATATTATCCTTTAGGAGTAATGAAAAAATACAAGAGTTAAAAGAACTAGAAAATAGCTTAATATTAAATGAAGAAGATAAAAAATATAGTAAATATGGAATAAATATTTTAAGGGTAAGTTTTGAAAATGGAAATAAGTCTCCTCAAATAATAGGAAAAAATGAATTCAACTGTAGATTGAATTATTTTAAGGGAGAAAATAGTTTGAATTGGAAATGTTCCATACCATTATATGAAAAATTACTTTATAAAGAAATATATAAAGGAATAGATATATTATATTATGAAAGTGAAGGGACAATAAAGTGGGAGTTTCAAGTAAGCTCCAAGAAAAGCTTAGATAAAATATTATTAAATTTTCAAGGTGCCAATAATATATATTTAGATGAAGAAGGAAATATAAATATTAATATTAAAGAAAATATATTAAAAATATTAAATCCAAGGGTAACTCAGGAAGATGGCAGTTGTGAAGTAACAGGAAACTTTGAAATAAATGAAGAAGGCAAGGTAAAGTTTTGTATACAAAACTATGAAAATGAAAAAAATTTAAAAATTACATTACCAATAGTATTTGAAAAGTTTAATTCTACTTTTGTAGTTGATAGAGGAAATTCAATAGCTGTAGATGAAAATAAGTGTATTTATATTACTGGAGAAATAGGGATCCAAAAGTATCCGAATAAAAAGCCACATAAAAATATTTTAGAGGCTAAGGACTATAGTGCATTTTTAGTAAAAATAGATAGCAGTAAAAAAGGACAATCTGCTTTGAAATATGCAGCATATATAGGTGGAGAAAAAAATGATGAAGGAGTAGGAATTGCTGTAGATGATGAAGAAAATGTATATATAGTAGGTTCAACAAATTCAGAGTATGAATTTCCAATAACAGAAAAATCATATGCATCTAATTATCCAGGTGGAAATAGTACTGGTTTTTTAATTAAGATAGATACTTCTAAAGTTGGTTTAAATAGTTTTATTTATGGAACATATTTAGGGGGAAACTTATATGATTATGCTTATTCAGTAGCTATAGATAAAAATAAAAATGTATATGTATGTGGCTTAACAAATTCAAGTTTAGGATTTCCTATAACTGAAAATGGATATAAGAAATTTAATTGCGAATCTGTAGATGTTGGGTTTTTATTAAAATTAGATATATCTAAAAAAGGAAAAGAAGCATTATTATATGGAACATACTTTGGAGGAAATGATTCTACTAATTTTTCAGCTTTAGCAATAGATCAAAATAATTACGTTTATATTACTGGTATTACTCAATCTTCAGATTTTCCTGTAACAGAAAATTCATATAAAACTAAAGTTACAGGGGGGCTAAGTAGTGCTTTTATAACTAAATTTGATTTAGAAAAAGATGGAGAAGAGGGAGTATTATATTCTTCATTATTATGTGGGAATGGTGAAGAAGCAGGATATGGAATTGCTGTTGATTTAGAAGAAAATGTATATATAACAGGAACAACTAATTCAAGAGAAGATTTTCCTATAAGTGAAAATGCATTTCAAAAAAATATTTATGCAATAGAAGGTTCAGGATTTTTTATTAAGCTTGATACAAAATTATGTGGAGATAATGGTCTGATATATGGAACATATTTAGGGGGGAATGGAAGTGATGTATGTTCAGATATAAAGATAGATTCTAATGGATATGCATATATATGTGGATTTACAACATCTACAGATTTTCCTGTAGAAGGTTATGATAATGGTTGGGTTAAAGATGGATATAATTCTTTTTTTATAAAAATAGATCCAAGTAAAGAAAAAAGAAAATCATTATTAGGTGGAAAGTTTTTAAGAAAGAATATAAGTGATTTTGCATTAGCAATGGCTATAGATAATAATTTAAATTTATATATTACAGGATATTCTCATTCAATTTCTAAAAGTATGGAAAAAAGAGAAGGAAATTATTATGAAGAGGCTGCAATAGGAATGATTAAAATTGATGCAAGGATTTGTAATTTAAGTGTTACAAAGTCAAGTTATAATAACCAAGCAAAAATTGGTGAAATAACAGAATATGAAATAAGTATTATTAATAATGGGCCAGACAAAGCGAAAGATATTAAAATTATGGATGTGATTGGGGATGGAAAGGCTATAAAAGAAATAGAAGTTTCAAAAGGAGAAATTAGCAATATTGCTAAAAAGATAATATGGAATATTAGGGAGTTAAATATAGGAGAGAGAGCATGGGCGACTATAAGGGTAAGAGTATTAGATAATAGTGAATCAATAAAAGATAATAATTTTATTAATTTAAAAGATAATATATATTATTCAAAAGAGTATATTAAAGAATATATGGATGAATGTATTTTAAATAAATAAGATAAAAATAAAGTAAAAGTCCTGCTGTAGTAGACTAAACTTTGAAGTTTTAAATTATATATTCTAAATAAGTAAAGCAATAATCCCATTTATATTAAAGTATAAGATTAAATGGGGTTTTTTATGTTTAGAAAAATATGAAGTTTTTGAAGTGATAAGGGGAGTAATATTTATGAATTTTAAAATTTAAAACTATAAAATTGATATTACTAAGTAGAGGAATATCTTACTTTATTTATTAAATTAAAGTAAGCTTTTGACAAAATAGGGAGTGTTATATAAAATAATAATTGCACACTTAAATAAAATAATATAGTCAGAACACTTAGTTGAAGAAAAATAATAGTAAAGGGTGAAAAAATTGAAAGAAGTAAGTAGATTAGTAAAAAGATTAGTATTATTCTTTATTGGAATGAGTATAATTCAATTTGGAGTTGCAGTATTTTTGCAGACAAGCATAGGATCTGATCCATTTACTGTTTTTACTCAAGGATTGGCAACGGTTCTAAATAAAACGGGATTAAAAGAATTTTCAATAGTACAAATGATTTCAGGAAGCACAGAAGTTACACCTGGTGTAGCAAATATGATAATATTAATAGCATTATTTATAATAATATTATTAACTGATATGAAGCGTATAAAAATTGGAACATTAATATGTGTTGTTGGAGTAGGACCTATAATTGATTTAAATGTTAAGTTAGTATCTTATTTTCCAATTGAATCTGCTAATATTTTAATAAAGATGTTAATAGTTTTAGCGGGATGTTTTATAATTTCAGCAGGATTTTCTATAATGTCTGAAAGTGATATAGGAGTAGCTCCTAATGACATTATTCCATTTATAATAAAAGATAAATTAAATTTTCAATATAGATGGGTTAGAATAGCATTTGATGCAACATTTTTAATTGTTGGATTTATTCTTGGTGGAAAGATTGGAATGGGGACAATTATTTCAATGTTAGCAATAGGGCCATTTATACAATTTTGTTTACCATATGGCAAAAATTTAGTTGAGTTTATTATCAATGAAAAAGATGACTCAGATAATGATTCAAATTTAACAGTGGAATTAAATTAAAAATATATTGACAATGTTTACATTTGTTGATAAAATTAAAATAAGTTAATAGTGAAGTCCATTTTGGGATTGTTACTGAGTAAGCAGGCAAAACCTAAATTGATACCAAATATATGTATATTAATTATTTTTATATGATGATTATATGTATTATTTGATATTGATTTAGGTTTTTTTGTATAACTTTAATTAAGTTTAATATCTTAAATTAGTGAATATAAAAATGAGGAGATTATACTGATATGATCATAAATAAAGTATTAAATAACAATGTTGTGACAATTATAAGTGAAAATAGTGAAGAAGCAGTTGTTATGGGAAGGGGTATAGCTTTCCAAAAGAAAAAAGGCGATGAGATTGATGAGAGTAAAATAGAAAAAATATTCGTCTTAGAAAATAAAAGTATAAATGAAAAGTTGCTTACTTTAGTGAATGATATTCCAGCAAAGTATTTAGAAGTTGCAGAAAATATAATAAAATATGCAGAAAATAAGTTGGGTACAAAGTTAAATGAAAATATTTATTTAACACTTACAGATCATATTAGTTTTGCAATTAGTAGAGCAGAAAAAAACTTAGAAATAAAGAATGCAATGCTTTGGGATATTAAGAGACTTCATAAAGTTGAATTTGAAATTGGAATCCATGCATTAAAGATTATTGAGGAGAATTTAAATTTTGAGTTACCAGAAGATGAAGCAGCATCAATAGCAATGCATATTTTAAATGGTGAACTTGATCAAGAAATGCCAGAAATAGTAGATATGATTAAATTAATTGAAGAAATATTAAAGGTGGTAAAGTATCATTTTAATATTGAATTTGATGAAGAGTCGATTAATTATTACAGATTTATTACTCATTTAAAATTCTTTACTCAAAGACTATCTAGTGGAAGATATTATGAAGATAATGATAATGATTTATTTGACATGATAAAACTTAAGTATCCAAATTCTTATGAGTGTGTAAAAAGAATTGAGGGATTTATAAAGCAAAAATATTGTACTCAATTAACTAAAGAAGAAATGCTATATTTAATAATACATACAGCTAGAGTAGTACATGAAAATTGTTAAAATTAAATATAATTTTAATACTTTCCATTAGGATTGTTACTGATTCGATCAGGCAAAACCTAAATTAATAATTAAAATTAAGCAGTAGATATGATAATTCATTAGAATAATTTATTAAGGTATTTATCATTTTATTTGAAGTAGAATGCTAGAAGTAATCATATCTGTAGTTTTAATTTTAAAAGTTAGTTTAGGTTTTTTTATATAATTTTTTATTAGCTGATAATTAAATTGTGGAGGTGATGATTAGGAAAATTAATATAACCTTAGAAGTTTCATAGGATTGTTACTAGGTTAGGCTAGGCAAAACCTTAATTCTTCAAAATTTTAAATTTTAGAAAATTAAAATATTGAAAGCGAGGAATTAAGCTATGAATTATGAAAATTTAGCAAAAGAAATATTAAAAAATATCGGTGGACAAGAAAATATATCGAATTTAACACATTGTGCAACAAGATTAAGATTTAATCTTAATAATGTATCAAAGGCAAATACAGAAAAAATTAAAAAAATTAAAGGTGTAATGGGGGTTGTAGATAAGGGTGGACAATATCAGGTAATTATAGGTAATGATGTGAATTATGTTTATAAGGAAATAATTAAAATTGCCAATATTGAAGGAAATGGTGAATATAAAGAAGTAGATAATCGCAAAACTATTGCAAAGGTTATAGATACTATTACTGGGATATTTACCCCAATATTACCAGCTATTACGGCAGCAGGTATGATGAAAGCAGTGCTTGCATTATTAACAGCTTTTAAATTAATTTCTACTGGCTCTCAAAGTTATCAAATATTTAACTTTATGGCTGATGCAGCATTTTATTTCTTACCAATATTTTTAGCAAATTCAGCAGCTAAGAAATTTAAATGTAATCCATATTTAGCTATGATGCTTGGAGGAATATTACTTCATCCAACATTTGTAACAATGGTTAATGCAGCTAAGGAAACAGGTGAACCACTAGCTATTTTTGGATTACCAATTACTTTAGCTTCATATAGTTCAAGTGTTTTACCAATAATACTTGGTATTTGGTTTATGTCATATGTTGAACCAATTGCAGATAAAATATCACCAAAGGCTATTAAATTTTTTACAAAACCATTAATTACAGCAGTTATTTCAGGAATAGTAATTTTAGTCGTAATTGGACCTATTGGTTATATAGTAAGTGATAAAGTTGGATTAGGAATAAAAACATTAGAATCTTATGCTAGTTGGTTAGTACCTACTTTACTAGGAGGGTTAACACCATTATTAGTTATGACAGGAACACATTATGGACTTATACCAATTGGAATAAATAATCGTATGACTATGGGATATGATACTATAATATATCCAGGTATGTTAGCTTCAAATGTATCTCAAGGTGGAGCAGCTTTAGCAGTAGCAATAAAAAGTAAAGACAAAGAAGTTAAACAATTAGCATCTTCTGCTGGAATTACAGCAGTTTGTGGTATTACAGAACCAGCGTTATATGGTATAAATTTAAGATTTAAAACTCCATTATATGCATCAATGATTGGTGGAGCAGTTGGGGGATTATTTTTAGGGTTATTTAGAGTTTCTAACTATTCAGGAGGATCTCCAGGATTCTTAACATTACCAAGTTATATTGGTGGAGAAACTATGATGAATTTTGTATATGCATGTATAGGGGCTGTAATAAGTGTATTTGTTGCATTTGTTGCTGGATTAATATTATATAAAGATAAAGTAGAAGCTATAGAAGATGAATCTTTAGGAGAAGTTTCAGTAGATAAAGCACCATTAATGAATAAAATTACTATTGCTAGCCCATTAAAAGGAAATATAGTTCCTTTAAATGAAGTTAAGGATGAAACATTTGCATCAGAAATGATGGGGAAAGGTATTGCTATTAATCCAACAGAAGGAAAGGTAGTATCACCAATAAACGGTACAGTTCAAATGATATTTAAAACAAAGCATGCAATTGGATTAAAATCAGAAGATGGAGCTGAAATTTTGATTCATATTGGTATGGATACAGTTCAATTAGATGGTAAGCATTTTACTGCACATGTTAAAGATGGAGATAAGGTTAAAGTTGGAGATACTTTAGTTGAATTTGATATGAATGCTATAAAAAATGAAGGTTATGAATTAATTACACCTGTTATTATCACAAATACTATGGAATATTTAGAAATAGTACCAAAGGACATTAAATCAGTTAATACAGGAGAAACATTGATTACAATACTTTAGTAAATAAAAGAGGAGATAGTTATGAATAATAATTTTAATAAATTTCCAAAAGATTTTCTGTGGGGAGGAGCTTTAGCTGCAAACCAATGTGAAGGTGGATACAAAGAAGGGGGAAAAGGATTAACAACTGTTGATCTTTGTCCAGCTGGAGAAAATAGAAGAAAAGTTATGGAAGGTAAAATTGATATTTTAAGACCTATTGAAGGAGAGTATTATCCATCACATGAGTCTATAGATTTTTATCATAGATTTAGAGAGGATATAGTATTATTTGCAGAGATGGGATTTAAATGTTTAAGAATATCAATTGCTTGGTCAAGAATATTCCCTCAAGGAGATGAAGAAACTCCAAATGAAGATGGATTAAAATTTTATGATGAAATGTTTGATGAAATGATTAAACATGGAATAGAACCAGTAGTTACAATATGCCATTTTGATACTCCAATTGGAATTATCGAAAAGTTTGGTGGGTGGAAAAATCGTAAATTTGTAGATTTCTATTTAAATTATTGTAAGGCTATCTTCACAAGATATAAGGATAAAGTTAAGTATTGGATGACATTTAATGAAATTAATATGATATTACACCTACCATTTATGGGGGCTGGTGTTAGATTTGAAGAAGGGGATAATGAACTTCAAATTAAGTATCAATCAGCTCATCATGAACTTATAGCAAGTGCATTAGCAACTAAAATGGCACATGAAATAATTCCAGGAGCTATGATAGGATGTATGCTTGCTGCTGGAGCAACTTATGCATATAGTTGCAATCCAGAAGATGTGCAAAAAGCTATGGATAAGGAAAGGGAAAATTTATTCTTTATAGATGTTCAATCAAGAGGAGAATATCCTGGTTATGCAAAGAGATTCTTAAGAGAAAATGGAATTGAGCTTGTATTTGGTGAAAATGATGAAGAAATATTAAAGAGTAATACTGTAGACTTTATTGGATTTAGTTATTATTCAAGTAGATGTGCAAGTGTTGATCCAGAAATAATTAATGGAAAAACTTCAGGGAATGCCTTTAAAACTGTAAAGAATCCATATTTAAAGGCATCAGAATGGGGATGGCAAATTGATCCACTTGGATTAAGAATAACGTCAAATCAATTATATGATAGATATCAAAAGCCATTATTCATAGTTGAAAATGGATTAGGTGCTATAGATACTCCGGAAGAAGATGGAACTATAAATGATGATTATAGAATTGAGTATTTAAGTGAACATGTTAAAGCAATGAAAGAAGCAATTGCAGATGGAGTTGATTTAATAGGATATACTCCATGGGGATGTATAGATTTAGTATCGGCATCAACTGGAGAAATGAAAAAGAGATATGGATTTATTTATGTCGATAAAGATAATGAAGGAAATGGTACTTTAAATAGAAGTAAAAAGAAGAGTTTCTATTGTTATAAAAAAGTAATAGAAACTAATGGTGAAGAACTTTAGTAATTAATTAAGAAAATGGATTGCATTTTATTTATAATATGTGATCCATTTTTTATGTTACTTAATAAATTTAACTTTATTATTTATATCTTATATAATAAAGTTTGGTATAATAAATAATATAAAATAACATTAAGGATAAGGAGTAGGCGAATAAAATATGATAAAATTAATAGCAAGTGATATGGATGGAACTTTATTAAATGATGATCATATGATATCTGAAGAAAATTTAAAAGCTATAAGAAAAGCACAAGAAATGGGAAGGCATTTTACAATCGTAACAGGAAGAGATTATGATACAGTAAAGCCATATTTAGAAGAATGCAATTTAAAATGTGAATGTATATTAAGTAATGGTGCAGAATATAGAGATATAAATGGTAATGTAATTGAAAATGTCTATATGAATAAACAAAGTGTAAAAATAGTATTTGATATATTAAATGAAGCAGGATTATGTATTCAATTAATGACAACTAATGGAGCATATATGACTAATAAAGAAAGTGATAAAAAAGCTGTTATAGAAAGATTTAAATTATTTAATCCAAAGATGAATGAAGAAGAAGTAATTGAGTTTGTTAATAAATTTCATGCAGAAAGAGGAATGAAATTTTTAGATGATATTTTTGAAATTATAGAAACAGATATAGAAATTTTAAAAATTATTACTTTTGATAATGATGAAAAATTAATAGCAGAATTAAAGAATAAAATTAAAGAAAACACATCAAATTTAGCAGTTGCATCAACTTTTTCTAATGATATTGAAATAAGTGATATTGAAGCTCAAAAGGGATTAATATTAGCTAAAGCAATTAAAAAAATGGGAATAGATAAAAATGAAGTAATTGTTCTTGGGGATAGTTTTAATGATTATTCAATGTTTATTGAGTTTGAAAATTCTTATGCTATGGAAAATGCAATTCCAGAAATTAAAGAAATAGCTAAATATATTACAGATACTAATAATAATGATGGGGTAGCTAAGGCAATTTATAAGTGTTTAGATGAGTAATGTAAAGCAGCAATCTTACAGTTGTATTGTGAGATTGCTATTTTATATTTTATATTCAAATTTGTCATTAAGTAATTAGTGACATTTATATGACATCTATTAATTGAACTAATAATGGTACTAATATAAAATTAATATTGGTTATATTTACAAGAAATAAAACTTATTTACTAAACTTTAATGCGACTAAGGATTATTTATATTATTGAGACAGTTCGCCCTTAATTATATGTAAATATAACCTAAAAATGAAGAAGAAAGTAGGTGTCAAAAAGGAAATTAATCTTTATATAAAGCGCCAGGACTCTTATGAGTTGACGAGGATGGGGAGTATCGAATTCTTCGGCGGGTGCCCCACGGTATCGCACTACCGTTAACGACTAGTAAAACTACAGAGTGATTTGTATGACAGGTCTAGTTTGGTGTTAAAACCTTAATTGTATTTTTTAATGTCATATTATTTGTATGTATTTTTACAATGTTTGAATTAAATTATTACAATGATTTTTTTGATGGATGATTATTATAACATTGATTTCTTTTATGAAAGTTATAAAGATAAATATATTTTTATAGTATAAATTTTAATAATAATCAATTTTAACTTTAAGAGTAAATTAAATCCATCTTAAACTAATAAATAAGTTTATAAAAAAATGAAATATGAAAGGAAGAAAATATATGTGCGGAATAGTTGGATATGTAGGAAGTAAGAAAGCAAGTAAGTTTTTAATAGAAGGATTATCAAAATTAGAATATAGAGGATATGATTCAGCAGGGATAGCAGTTATTGATAATGATAAGATTGAAATAAGAAAGCATAAGGGTCGTTTATCAAATCTTGTTGATGAATTATCAAATAAATCAGCAGAAGGAACAATAGGAATTGGACATACAAGGTGGGCAACTCATGGAGAGCCATCAGATGTAAATTCACATCCACATCAAGCATCAAAGGGAGATATAACTGTAGTTCATAATGGAATTATTGAAAACTATAATGAGCTTACAAAATGGTTAAAAAGTGAAGGATATGAATTTAAATCTGCAACAGATACAGAAGTAATTCCAAATTTAATACATTATTATTATAATGGTAATCTTCTTGAAGCTGTAATAAAAGCTAGTGAAAAATTAGAAGGAAGTTATGCCTTAGGGGTAGTTTCTGGACAAGAACCTGATAAAATAGTTGCTGTTAGAAAGGATAGTCCTTTAATAGTTGGAATAGGCCAAGGTGAAACATTTATAGCATCAGATATACCAGCAGTATTAAGTTATACTAGAGATATTTATCTTTTAGAAGATAATGAATTTGTAGTATTAACTAATAATGGGGCCCAAGTTTTTGATAAAAATGGAAATGAAATAAAGAAAGAAATATATAAAGTAACATGGAATGAAGATGCAGCAGAAAAGGGTGGTTATGATTCTTTCATGTTAAAAGAAATTCATGAACAACCAAAAGCTATTAGAGATACAATGACAGGAAGAGTATCTTTAAATGAAAAGATTAATTTAGGTGATTTTAAGCTTACAAAAGAAGAATTAGATAATATAGATAGAATATATATTATTGCATGTGGAACTGCATATAATGCAGGATTAATTGGAAAGGTAGCTATTGAAGATTTAGCAAGAATACCAGTTGAAGTAGCTATAGCATCAGAGTTTAGATATAGAAATCCAATAGTAACTAATAAAACTCTTATAGTTACATTAAGCCAATCAGGGGAAACTGCTGATACATTAGCAGTTCTTAGAGATGCAAAAAAAATAGGTGCTAAGACATTAGCAGTAACAAATGTAGTTGGAAGCAGCATTTCTAGAGAGGCAGATAATGTAATATATACTATGGCTGGTCCAGAAATTGCAGTAGCATCAACTAAGGCATATACAACTCAAGCAGTTGTAATGAACTTATTAGGTATGTATTTAGCTGATTTAAAGGGATTATTAAAATCAGAAGATGAAATTGAAATTAAGGAAGCTTTATTAGAATTACCAAATAAGATAGAAGAAGTATTAGAGAAAAAGCCACAAATTTCAGAAATTGCTAAGATTATAGCAGGAGAAAGAGATTTATTTTATTTAGGAAGAGATGTGGATTATGCATTAGCTATAGAAGGAGCTCTTAAAATAAAAGAAATAGCATATATTCATTCAGAAGCATATGCTGGCGGTGAACTTAAGCATGGTACTATAGCATTAATAGAACCAGGAACTAAATTAATAGCAATATTAACTCAAACTAATTTAAAAGATAAAATGATTAGTAATATAAGAGAAGTTAAATCAAGAGGTGCTGAAATTATTGGTATAGCATATGAAAATGAAGATTTAGATTTATCAGTTTTTGATAAAGTTATAAGAATTCCAAATATATCAACTAGAATAGCACCAATATTAGGAGCGGTTGTATTACAATTATTATCTTATTATGTAGCAAGTGAAAGAGGTTGCGATATAGACAAGCCAAGAAATCTTGCTAAATCAGTAACAGTTGAGTAATAAATTAAATTTATAAGTAAATTAATGGATTATATCGAAGTACAAATTAAGTTGATTTTGATATAGTCCATTTTATTAAAATAAAATTAATGAGGGGATAATAAAATGAGAAATGTATCGTTAGATGTATCAAAATTAAAGGGATTTATTAATGAACATGAAATAGGTTATATGGGGGATATGGTGAATAGTGCACATAATGCTATCCATAATGGAACAGGTGCAGGAAATGACTTTTTAGGATGGTTGGATTTACCTAAAAATTATGATAAAGAAGAATTTGAAAGAATAAAAAATACTGCAGAAAGAATAAAGGAAACTTCAGATGTATTAATAGTAATAGGAATTGGTGGATCATATTTAGGAGCAAGAGCTGCAATTGAAATGTTAACTAGCAATTTTAACAATATATTACCTAAGTCAAAAAGAAAAGCTCCAAAGGTATTTTTCGTAGGAAATAATATAAGTTCTACTTATATATCAGAATTATTTGAAGTTATTGAAGGTATGGATATTTCAGTAAATGTAATATCTAAATCAGGAACAACAACAGAACCAGCAATAGCTTTTAGATTATTTAAAAAGTATATGGAAGAAAAATATGGAGTTGATGAAGCAAGAAAAAGAATTTTTGTAACAACAGATAGAAAAAGAGGAGCATTAAAAGGGTTAGCAAATGAAATGGGATATGAAACATTTGTTATACCTGATAATGTAGGAGGAAGGTTTACTGTATTAACACCAGTTGGATTACTTCCAATTGCAGTTGCTGGAATTAACATTGATGAAATTATGAAGGGGGCAGCAGATGCTAGAGAGAGATATTCTAATGAATTAGTAGAAGAAAATGATTGTTATAAATATGCAGCAATAAGAAATATTTTATATAATAAGGGAAAATCAGTTGAAGTATTAGTTAATTATGAACCATCATTACATTATTTTAATGAATGGTGGAAACAATTATATGGAGAATCAGAAGGAAAAGATAAAAAAGGAATTTTTCCAGCAGCAGTTGACTTTTCAACAGACTTACATTCTATGGGGCAATTTATTCAAGATGGTAGCAGAATAATGTTTGAAACTGTGCTTAATGTTGGAAATGTTAATAAAAATATAGTTATTGGAGAGATGAAAGGTGACGTTGATGGATTAAACTTTTTAAATGGAAAAACTATTGATTATGTAAATAAAAAGGCATTTCAAGGAACTGTATTAGCACATAATGATGGGGGAGTGCCTAATGTTATTATAAATATACCAGAATTAACTCCATATTATTTTGGACAATTGGTTTATTTCTTTGAAAAATCATGTGGAATTAGTGGATATTTATTGGGAATTAATCCATTTAATCAGCCTGGAGTAGAGGAATATAAGAAAAATATGTTTGCACTTTTAGGTAAACCTGGATATGAAGAGCTTAAGGAAAAGTTAGAAAGTAGATTAAAATAAATTTTTAGTATTAAATTAAGATAAAATATAAGGATATTTAATAAATATCTATTATATTTTAAAAGATATATGTATAATCTATAATGATATTACTATTATTATAGGGGGTACATGAATTGGAGAATAAGAAACAAGAACTTTTAGCACTAGGATCTATAGTAGTCTTAAATGGTGGATATAAAAAATTAATGATAATAGGAAGAATGCAGTTACAGGGAAAAGAGGAAAAACTGTGGGATTATTTAGGTGTTTTATATCCAGAAGGTTATTTAGGAGATAATTATAAATTTTTATTTAATAATGAAGATATAAGTGAAGTTATTTTTGAGGGATATTCGGATTTAGAAGATGAAACCTTAAAATTAGCATTAAAAAAGTATAGTGAATAAAAGAAGTGTTTTAGGACACTTCTTTTTTTGTGATAATATAAAAATAGTAAATTATATAAAAAATGATGTATAATTATAAAATAGTTATATTCAAATTTGTCACTAAGTAATAGGGACATTTATACTGTATGAATAGATTGATGTAAACGAATAAAAGATATAAAATAAATTTGTAAGTGATAAGTATTTAAAAATGTCACTAATAGGAGAGCCTATGAAAAAGAAAAAATTAATGTCTAGACAAAAACAAATTATACAAATTTTAACTAAATCAACTAACAAAAATCCAATAACTATTTCTACAATTGCAGAAATTTTAAATGTAAGTTCAAGAACAGTATTAAGGGAAATGCCTAAAATTGAAGAATGGTTAGATGAAAATGGTTTTAATTTTATAAAAAAGCCAGGAGTTGGTTTGATAATAGATGAAAGCTTAGAAAATCAACAATTAATATTAGAACTTTTAGAAGTTGAAAACGTTCAAAAAGAATATAGTAAAGAAGAAAGAAAAAGGATTATTTTAAGTGAGCTATTAATAGCAAAGGAACCATTAAAATTATTTTATTTCACTAATCAATTGAAGGTTTCAGAGGGAACTTTAAGTAATGATTTAGATGGAATTGAAGATTGGTTAAGGGCCTTTGACATAAAGCTTATTAGAAGACAAGGGGTAGGTATTTATTTAGAAGGTAACGAAAAAAATTATAGAAAAGTATTATCAGATATTTTGTACAGGACTTTAGAGGAAAAGGAATTAATAAAACTTTTAAAAAAATCATTAAATAGTCCAAGTAGTGAAAATAGTATAGAGTTTTCAATAGAAAATAGAATGCTTAATTTTATTGATAGAACAATAATAAAAGGTATAGAAAAAATAGTATCTGAATTAGAAGAAAAATTTAATTTTAAACTTATAGATAGTGATTATATTGGACTAGTTGTTCATATATCATTAGCAGTTCAACGTATAAAAAATGGTGAAAAAATTTCTATGGACAAGAGTTCATTAAGTGAGTTAGAGATATTACCTGAATTTGCAGTTGCTACTGAAATTACAGAAAAGTTAGAAAAGGTTTTTACTATTGAAATTCCTAAAGATGAAATAGGATATATAACTATGCATTTAAAGGGAGCAAGATTAAGATTAAATAAGGTAGAAAATGATATTGATTTAGATAATTTAGATATTAAGCAAATTTCTAATTATATAATAACTGAAGTTGAAAATGATTTTAATATTGAAATAATAAATAAGCAAAAGTTAAGTAAAGATATATATAATCATTTAGTTCCTGCAATTAGTAGAATGTCTATGAAGCTTAATATTAGAAATCCATTATTGGAAAATATAAAGGAACAGTATAGTGAAATTTATCATTCTTGTGAAAATGCTTGTGAAATACTAAAAAAAATTACTAAAATAGATAAAATACCAGAATCTGAGGTAGCATATATAGCAATGCATATTGCAGCTGCAATAGAAGAAAATTTAAAAAATGAAAATTTATCAGTTGTAATTGCATGTCCAACAGGAGTTGGAACATCAAAATTATTAGGGGTAAATATAAAAAAAGAATTTCCTAATTTAGATATTAAAAATAGCATATCAGTTATAAATATTGATACTAAAAAATTAAAAGATGATGGAATTGATTTTATAATATCCACAGTAGATTTAGATGTAGATTATAGATATATTTGTTTAAATCCAATGTTTTTACAAAAAGATAAAATAAAATTAAAAGAGTTTATTCATAGATATTCTAAACAAAGAATAACTAAAAAGATAATAAAAAAAGAACTTAAGTGTGATAAAGATAAAATAAAAAATATAACTAATCTTGGGACAGAAATAATATCCATATTAGAAGAAGTAAGAGTAAGAGAAATTAATAATGTAAAAACAGTAAACGATTTAATGGGAATAGCTAGTAGTGTTTTTGCTGAAAATATTAATCATGCAAAAGAAATAAAAAAATTACTATTAGAAAGAGAAGAAAAGTCTAGTACTTATTTAAATGGATTTAATATGATGTTGTTACATTGTAAAGATAAAAAAATTACTTCTTGTAAATTTGGAGTTATAAGATTAAATGAAAAATTAATAGAAGATGGAAAAGAAATTAATTTTGCAATTATTTCTTTAATTCCGGAAAAAAATACACAAACTCAAATAAATATAATGAGTCATATAAATGGAGAAATAATAGAAAGAGAAAGTCTTAGAAATTCTATTATGAAAATCAGTGAAGAAGAATTAACTAGTATTATAGAAAAAATATTAGGTGATTTATATAGAAAGGAATTAAAGAGCGTTATGGAGGAATAAAGATGATTAAGGAAAAGGTTCAAAAGTTTGGTAAGTTTTTAAGCGGAATGGTAATGCCTAATATAGGTGCATTTATAGCTTGGGGATTAATTACTGCATTGTTCATACCAGCAGGGTGGTTTCCTAATGAGCAATTAGGAAGTTTAGTTGATCCAATGTTAAAATATTTACTTCCTTTATTAGTTGGATATACAGGTGGTAGAGTAGTTGGAGATGTAAGAGGTGGAGTATTAGGTGCTATTGCAACTGCAGGAGTTATAGTTGGTGCAGATATTCCAATGTTTATTGGAGCAATGATAATGGGACCATTAGGTGGATATACTATTAAGAAGTTTGATAAAGCTATTGAAGGTAAAGCTCCAGCTGGATTTGAAATGTTAATTAATAATTTTTCAGTTGGAATTATTGGTGTAATACTTGCTATAGTTGGATTTTATGCTATAGGGCCAGTTGTTGTTGTTGTAACTGATGCATTTAAGTTTGGAGTTGAAGTAATAATTTCTAAGGGATTACTTCCTTTAGTATCAATATTTATTGAACCAGCTAAAGTGTTATTTTTAAATAATGCAATAAATCATGGAATTATAGCTCCAATTGGAATAGAGCAAACGCAAGAATTTGGTAAATCAATAATGTATTTATTAGAAGCAAATCCAGGACCAGGACTTGGAGTACTGTTAGCATATTGTTTATATAGTAAAGGTGGAGTGAAGCAATCAGCACCAGGAGCAGCAATTATACATGCATTAGGAGGAATTCATGAAATTTATTTCCCATATGTATTAATGAATCCAGTATTAATAATAGCTCCAATAGTTGGTAGCGCAGCAGGAATATTAATATTTTCAATTTTTAATGCTGGACTAGTGGCTATACCATCTCCAGGAAGTATATTTGCTTTAATGGCATTAGCTCCAAAGGGTGGATTAATAGGAGTTTTAGCAGGAGTTCTAGCTTCAACAGCAGTATCATTTGTTGTTGCAGCACCATTAGTTAAAAAAGCTAGTAAAAAATTAAGTGATGATGAGGAAGTTACTTCTGAAAATGAAAAAGTAGTAATTAATAAAGAAGTAATTAATAAAATTGTATTTGCTTGTGATGCTGGAATGGGTTCAAGTGCAATGGGAGCAACAAAGTTTAGAAATAGAATAAAGAATTTTGCTTCAAACATAACAGTTATTAATTCATCAGTTGACACAATACCATCAGATGCAGATATAGTAGTAAGCCATAAGAAGTTAGAAGAAAGAGCAAGAAAGAATTCACCTCAAGCAAACCATGTATTTATAGAAAATTTCTTACAAGATAGTAAATTGGACAAGTTATATTCTATATTAGAAAGTAGAGCAGGTGGAAAAGTAGAACCTCAAGAATGTGTTGTAGAAGAGGTAGCAGCATCAGCACAAGTTAAGGAAACTTCAATATTAAAGAGTGATAATATAATCTTAGGATTAAAAAGCGAAAGTAAGGAAGAGGCTATAGAAAGAGCAGGTAAGATGCTAGTTAAAGAAGGTTATGTTAATAATAATTATATAGCTGCAATGCAAGAAAGAGAAAAGATAGTATCAACTTATATTGGAATGGGAATAGCAATTCCACATGGTGTTGGAGAAGCTAAAAAAGAGGTTAAGGAATCTGGTATAGTTGTACTTCAATATCCAGATGGTGTAGTTTTTGGTGATGATTTGGCATACTTAGTAATTGGTATAGCTGGAGTTGGAGATGATCATTTAGAAATATTATCAAATATAGCAACTTCATTAGAAGATGAAACATTAGTAGATAAACTTAAAAATACAAATAATAAATTTGAAATACTTCAAACATTTAATAAATAATAATTTAATAAATTTGAAATTATTTAAGGATAACTTAATAATGCTAGGTAGTTATGAAAACTATTTCTTAAGTTTGGTTAGAGATTTTTAGAAAAGTATAGTTAATTATTTTTAAAATTTTAATATTTTGTATCTTAAATAGTGATAAAGGGAGGAGTTATTAATGAAAAAAGCAATTCAATTTGGAGCAGGGAATATAGGTAGGGGGTTTATAGGAGCATTATTATCTAAAGCTGGATATCATGTAGTATTTGCAGATGTAAATACTGAAATAATTAATAAAATTAATAGTGATAAAAAATATACAATACATGTAATGGATACTATATGTTCAGAAGAAGAAATTAGCAATATAAGTGGTGTTATATCAACTAGTGATGAAATATATAAAGAAATAGTTGAAGCTGAAATTATAACTACTGCAGTTGGACCTGTTGTTTTACCAAGAATAGCACCAACAATAGCAAAAGGTATAGCTCTTAGAAAAGAAAAGGGAATAAAAACTTACTTAAATGTAATAGCTTGTGAAAATGCAATTAAAGCTAGTTCACAACTTGAAGAAGAAGTTAAGAAGTATTTAAATGAAGAGGAAATTGAATATTTAAAAGAATTTGTAGGATTCCCAAATTGTTCAGTAGACAGAATAGTTCCACCAGTAAAAAGTGAAAATATTTTAGATGTTGTAGTTGAAAACTATTATGAGTGGAATGTTGAAAAAAGTGCATTTAAAGGTGAAATACCTAAAATAGAAGGAATGAACTTAGTAGATAATTTAATGGCATATATAGAAAGAAAATTATTTACATTAAATACTGGACATGCAATAACAGCTTACTTTGGGTATTTAAAGGGATATGAAACTATAGAAGAAAGTATTAAAGATGAAGTAATTTATGGATTTGTTAAAAATGCAATGATTGAAAGTGGAAAAGGATTAATTGCTAAATATAATTTTGATGAAGAAGCTCATTATAAATATATAGATAAAATAATAGATAGATTTAAAAATCCATATTTAAAGGATGATGTAGCAAGGGTTGGAAGAGAGCCTTTAAGAAAGTTAAATGAAAATGATAGATTAATAAAACCATTAATTACAGCAAGAGGATTTAATATTAATACAGATAACTTATTATTAGGGGTAGGTGCAGCACTTCATTATGATAATAAAGAGGATTCTCAAAGTGTGCAATTACAAAGCTTAATTAATGAAAAAGGTATTAAGGCTTCTTTAGCTGAAATATCAAAAATATCAGGTGATACTGATGTACTAGATAAGATAGAAAAATATTATGATGAAGTTAAAGGTTTAATAGGAGCATAATATTTTTTATATAAATATTTAAAACTTAAAATTTAATCTCTAAAAAAGTGATACTAAAGGTAATATATAAAGTACTTTTGGTGTCATTTTTTATTTTATTGCAAAGTATAAATTTTTGAAAAAGTAAATTTAATGATATTAATGAATTTTAAAAGTTAAAATTTATAAAATTGATATTACAAAGTGGAAATAGCAATAGCCACTTTTTAATGTAATAAATATTTAACAAACTTTTAAATGGTTAGTATAAAGTAATTGATATTAAAGGGTTATAAGGATAAAATTAGCATATAAGGTTTAAATGTAAACTAGGGGAGAGGAATAGTAATGATTAGAAGCAATGTACAAAAGATTGGGAGTTTTATAAGTAGTATGATTATACCCAATATAGGTGCATTTATAGCATGGGGTTTTATTGCAGCTATATTTAGTCCAACAGGATGGTTTCCAAATGAAAGAATATCTACATTAATAGATCCATTAAAGAATTATTTATTGCCACTATTAGTTGGATATACAGGTGGAAAAGTAACTGGTGGTGCAAGAGGAGGAATAGTTGCATCAATAGCAACTATAGGTGTAATATGTGGAGCTAATATTCCAATGATTTTAGGAGCAATAATAATAGGACCAGTGTCTGGATATCTTATAAAAAAACTTGATATAAAGTTAAAGGATAAGATTCCTTATGGTTTTGAAATGTTAGTAAATAACTTTTCACTTGCTTTTATGGGTATTATATTAGCAATAATAGGTTTAGTTATAATTGGACCAAGTATAATTATTGTGGATAAGATAATGAATAAAGGAGTTTATTTTATTATTAGAAATGGATTATTACCGTTATTAGCAATTTTTATAGAACCAATAAAGGTATTGTTTTTAAATAATGTGATGAATCATGGAATAATAAATATAATAGCAATGGATCAAATTACGGAGTATGGAAAATCAATATTATATTTATTAGAAGCAAATCCAGGTCCGGGATTAGGTGTAATATTATCATATTATATATATAGTAAAGGCGTAATGAAACAGTTTGTACCAAGTGCTGCTATAATTCAGTTTTTTGGAGGGATTCATGAAATATATTTCCCATACATATTATTAAATCCACAATTGTTAATAGCTGCAATTATTGGTAATACTGTTTCTATAATGATTTTTTTGATTTTTAATACAGGTTTAATATCACTTGCATCACCAGGAAGTATTTTTTCTATAATGATGCTATCTTATAAAGGTGATATTTTAAAAAACTTATTAGGTGTTTTTGGTGGTGCAATAGTTTCATTTTTTATAGCTACAATTTTGCTAAAAAGAAAATATAGAAAAAATGTAGACATAAATATTAATAAAAAAAATAAAAATGAATTAAATTTTGATATTAAAAGTATTAAAAAAATAGTTTTTGCATGTGATGTAGGAATGGGATCAAGTGCAATGGGGGCAAGAAATTTTATAAATAAAATAAAGGATTTTAAATTAGATATAGAAGTAATTAATTCATCTATAAGCAATATACCAAGTGATTCAGATATAATAATAACTCACAAAGGATTACTAGGAGGTATAAAAAAAGATATAAATAAATCCAAGATTATTTGTATAGAAAATTTTTTAGAAGATGATACATTAGAACTTTTATATGAAAAATTTAAAAAGGAGTACAATAGTAATGTTGATAATACATATCATATTCAAAGTAATGAATTATTAAATGAAAAAAATATTTTGCTAAACTTAGAAAATGAATCTAAAGAAGAAGCTATTATAAGAGCTGGTAATTTATTATTTAATAATGGATATGTTGGATATGAGTATATAAATTCTATGCTAGAAAGGGAAAAAAGAATATCAACATATATAGGATATGGAGTTGCTATGCCTCATGGAACAGAATTTGGAAAGGAACAAGTTAAAAAGGCAGGAATTGTGGTTTTACAATATCCTGAAGGGATAAATTTTGGTGGTCAAAAAGCATATTTATTAATTGCTATTGCAGCAAAGGGAGAGGAGCATTTAGAAATATTATCAAATATAGCTCAAGCATTAGGTGATGTTGAAGCAATAGAAAATTTAAAAACAACTAAAAATTCAAAAGATGTATTAAAAGTATTTAATTTATAATAACTATGCCATCTAAATTAATCTATTTATTAGATTAATTTAGATGGCAGTTTTTTTAGGAAATTGTAATATCATTTATAAAATTATATGCAATTTCAATTAAGGTATATACAATTCCTATTAATGCAATTGAGCTTAAAAAAATCATATAATCCTCCAAAATTAATTTTATATTATTATTTTAATAAAAAAAATTAAAGTTATTCAAGATAATATTAAATTGATGTAAAAATATGAGTTAAGGGCATCATGCAAAATCCTAAAAATGTAGATATTAATGCAATTTTTGAATATCCATATTTTTGAGAGGATGGAATAAGTTCAGCAAGTGATATATATAGCATTATTCCACAAACAACAGCAAAAATAATTCCTAATATAAGGTCATTAATGAAAGGCTTTAAACATAAAAATGCAATTAATGCACCAAGGGGTTCAGCCATACCAGATAAGAAGGCATATTTTATAGCCTTATATCTGCTTTTGGTAGCAAAATATATTGGCATTGCAATAGCTATACCTTCTGGAATATTATGAAGTGCAATAGCTATAGTAACTGTAATGCCAAGGGAAGTATCTTGATAACTTGAAACAAATGTTGCTATACCTTCAGGAAAGTTATGTATCATCAAAGCAATTGTTGAAACTAAACCAACTCTAAAAATATCAAAGTTATTATCATATTTAATATCATGATTTGGTGTGCTTTCAGGAATTAAAAGGTCTATTAAATATGCTATTATTGCACCAATTAGCATGAAAAAAATTGACCATAATATACCCGGTGTATTTCCATGATATTTTGATATAGAACTTTCAGCAGTAGGAAATAAATCCATAAAAGACACAGCAATCATTACTCCAGCTGAAAAACCTAAAGCAAAGGTTAAAAATTTTTCATTTTTACTTTGGGTAAAAAATATTATTATAGCACCTACAAGTGTAGATAAACCTGCTATAGTTGATAAAAGTAATGGAAATAAAGAATTATTATAAAACATTTTAAACCTCTCTACTTATTATTACATAAGTATTTTATGATTATAAAGTTATAAAAAGAATATAAAATGGTATAATTATATAAAAATCAGTATAATGAACACATTATATTTGAAATTACTATTATAAAGGGATATAACGATAATGAAGAGTAGGTTAATAAATTAAAAAGTATAATTGATAAAATAAAACCAGATAAAGTTGTTGTTTCAAGAATAGATAATGAAATATTTAAAAATAAGATTGGTATATCATATGAAGAGTTATAAAAGATATCAAAAGAAATATTAAAATAAAACTAAATTTTTGTAGGGAATATTAATTTTAGTAATTTAGAAAATATTAAATCAAGAATTAAAATAATTAATATATTTTTTAGTATATAAAAAAATAAATTTATTTAAAGATATAAATTTATATTATTATTTTTTTGAAATTTCATTTATAATAAAAATAAATATTATTTAAAAAATGGTTTATTTTTATATAAACATAAGAAAAGTAATAAAGTATAAATAATTGATAATTCAATTACAGAAGAGGATGGTGTTTAAGATGAAAGTTATAATCATTGGTGGTATAGCAGCAGGAATGAGTGCAGCTGCTAAATTTAAAAGACTTTCACCAAATGACGATGTTGTAGTATATGAAAAAGGTGATATAGTTTCTTTTGGTGCTTGTGGACTACCATATTATGTTGGAGGATTCTTTGATGATTCAAATGAAATGATAGCAAGAACTCCAGAAGCATTTAGAGAAGCAGGAGTAGAAATACATACAAAACATGAAGTAACAAATGTAGATTTTTCTAACAAAAAGGTAACAGTAAAAAATCTTAATACAAATGAAGTGTTAGAAGAAAGTTATGATAAGTTAATGATTGCTAGTGGAGCAAGAGCAATAATTCCACCAATTAAAAATATTGATTTAGAAAATGTAGTTACATTAAAATCAATGGATGATGGGAATAAATTAAGAGAATTAATGTCAAAGGAAGAAAATAAAAAAATTGCTATTATAGGTGCTGGTTTTATAGGTCTTGAAGCTGCTGAAGCAGCAAAACATAGAGGAAAGGAAGTTACTGTTATTCAACTTCAAGATAGAGTTCTTCAAGAGGTATTTGATAAGGATATAACTGATCTTTTAGAAGAAGAATTAAGAGAAAATGGTGTTAATCTTTTATTATCAGAAACAGTAACTGAACTTATAGGTGATGCAAAAGTTTCTAAGGTGAAAACAAATAAAAGAGAAATTGAAGCTGATATAGTTATACTTGCAACTGGTGTAAAACCAAATACTGATTTCTTAAATTGTGATGAAATAAAAATGATTAGAAATGGTGCAATTGTAGTTGATAAGTATGGAAGAACATCGGTTGAAGATGTATATGCAGCTGGTGACTGTGCAACTATAAATAGTTTAATTACTGATAGGGAAATATATGTACCACTTGCAACTGGGGCTAATAAGCTTGGAAGAATAGTTGGGGAAAATTTAGCTGGACAAAATAATTCTTTCCAAGGTTCTATGGCATCAAGTTGTATTAAAGTTATGGATATGGAAGCGGCTAGAACTGGTCTTTCAGAAAAGGAAGTTTTAAATTTAGGATTTAATTACAAAACTAAATTTATAACAGATATGAATCAAACTAGCTATTATCCTGGAAGAGAAAGAATTTATGTTAAACTTATTTATGATGCACATACTAGGGTTATTTTAGGTGGGCAAGTAGCTGGATATAAAGATGCAGTTCAAAGATGTAATGTTTTAGCTGCATGTATTTATGCAAAGATGACAACAGAACAATTAGGAATGTTAGATCTTTGTTATGCTCCACCATTTTCAAGAACATGGGATGTACTTAATGTGGCAGGAAATGTTTCAAAATAGAAGAAGATAATATTTAATAAATTTTTATATTAGTAAAATGACTTGGTCAATTCTGCCAAGTCATTTTATTATAAGATATATATTAAGAAGTAAATTTTTTATAGTTTTAAATTTGAAATTTATAATGTATTAAGTGTTACAGATAAATATATAAATAATATTAGTTATAGTAGATATAAAATTAAAACAAGTAATGATTAAAATATAGTGTTTAATAAGTATATGAATGTGTTATATCAAAATGTTGTTAACAACATTTTGATATAACACATTCATAAGCATAGATAAATAATATATTTTATAGAAGTATATAGATTAAATTAATTACAATTAAAATAAGATAATAAATGAACAGTAATGAGGAACTTTCAAAAAGTATATTTTATTTGACGAATTATAAATATTCTGAATAAATTAAATTTCGTATTTTATAGTTTACTTTATGAAAATTTTATGTAATAATATTATATATTTTGTGCCTAATTAATAAAAAGAATTAAATTTTTATTAAATAGTTGCAATTTAACATAAATGGATTTAGTAATATAAATCTCTTTATGTTAAAAAAAAACTATAAAATTAGGAGTGGACATATGAAAATAGGATTTGATCATGAAAAGTATTTAGAAGAGCAATCAAAGTACATATTAGAAAGAGTAAATAACTATGATAAGTTATACTTAGAATTTGGAGGAAAACTTTTATTTGATTTACATGCAAAAAGAGTTTTACCAGGATTTGATGAAAATGCAAAAATAAAATTATTACACAAATTAAGAGATAAAGCAGAAGTTGTTATAGCAGTATATGCAGGTGATATCGAAAGAAACAAAATTAGAGGTGATTTCGGAATTACTTATGACATGGATGTTTTAAGATTAATAGACGATTTAAGAAGTTATGATTTAGAAGTTAATTCGGTTGTAATAACTAGATATAATGATCAACCTTCAGCTACTGTTTTCATAAACAAGTTAGAAAGACGTGGAATAAAAGTTTATAAGCATAGAGCTACTAAGGGATATCCAACAGATGTTGATACTATAGTTAGTGAAGAAGGATATGGACAAAATCCATATATCGAAACAAGCAAACCAATAGTAGTTGTTACTGCACCAGGACCAGGAAGTGGTAAGCTTGCTACATGCTTAAGTCAATTATATCATGAAAATAAGAGAGGAAATGTTGCAGGATATTCTAAGTTTGAAACATTCCCAGTATGGAATGTTCCATTAAAACATCCATTAAACATAGCTTATGAAGCAGCAACAGTTGATTTAAAAGATGTTAACATGATAGATTACTTCCATTTAGAAGCATATGGAGAAACTGCTGTTAACTATAACAGAGATTTAGAAACATTCCCAGTACTTAAGAGAATAATAGAAAAAATTACTGGAAAAGAATCAGTTTATAAATCACCAACAGATATGGGAGTTAATAGAGTTGGATTTGGTATAGTTGATGATGAAGTAGTTAAGGAAGCTTCAAGACAAGAAATAATAAGAAGATATTTTAAAACTGGATGTGAATATAAAAAAGGTTATGTAGATAAGGAAATATTTGAGCATGCAAAGCTAATAATGGAACAAGTTAACTTAAAGGAAGAAGATAGAAAAGTTGTTCTTCCAGCAAGAGAACGTGCAGCTAAGTTAAAAGAAGAAAATGCTGAAATTTGCACAGCAGTTGCCATGGAATTAGAAGATGGAGTTATTGTTACAGGTAAAGGATCACAATTATTAGATGCATCAGCAGCAGCTTTATTAAATTCAATAAAATATTTAGCTAATATAGCTGATGATATACATTTAATATCTCCAGTTATCTTACAACCAATTTTAGATTTAAAATCTAAAACATTAGGAAATAAAAAAGTATCTTTAAATTGTGAAGAAGTATTAATTGCATTAAGTATTTCAGCAGCAACTAATCCAACAGCACAAGTTGCTATGGATAAGTTAGCAATGCTTAAAGGAGCTCAAGCTCATTCAGTTACTATACTTCCAACAAGTGATGAACAGACATTTAGAAAGCTTGGAATAGATGTAACTTGTGATGCAGAATATGCTTCAGAAAGCCTATTTTATAATGACTAAATTAATAAATTAAAATGACAAAGGAAATTTCGAATATTAAGCATAATAAGCTTAAATGAAATGACCTTTGTCATTAATTTTTTATAAAAATTTATTTTAAACTAAATTGGGATATGTATAAATTTTTAGTGTCCACAGTCATTAGCCAGGTATTAGGACATAAAACAATTAAATAAAAGAATTGTAGATAGTATAATTGTTTTAGTATCAAAAATTCACTAAAGAAGAGCCTTTCATGAAAATATTAAATTCTTGATTGTTAAAATAGTAACCATTAAGAAATATTAGGAATAACTAATAAATTGCAAAGGAATAATAAATATAAGGAAGTTGATAAAACAATGAAAGGAAATGTTTTAATGAGTGAGGAAAAAGTAAAAATAATTCCACTTGGTGGGTTAGGTGAAATAGGGAAAAATATTACAGCTTTTGAATGTGATGATGAAATTATAGTTATAGATTGCGGAATTTCATTTCCAGATGAAGAAATGTATGGAGTAGATTTAATAATACCTGATATATGGTATTTAAAAAATAATATAAAAAAAGTAAAAGGAATATTTTTAACGCATGGGCATGAAGATCATATAGGGGCATTACCTTATGTGTTAAAAGAAATAAATGTACCTGTTTATGGGACAAAATTGACAATAGGTATTGTAAAAACAAAATTAAAAGAGCATAAATTATTAAATAGTGTAAAGTTAAATAATGTTGAAGTAGGGGATGTTATTAAGTTTAATAAGTTTAAGGTTGAATTTATTAGAAATACTCATAGCATAGCTGATTCTTGTAGTTTAGCTTTATTTACTCCAGTTGGAATAATACTTCATACTGGTGATTTTAAGATAGATTATACTCCAATTGATGGAGAAACAATGGACTTGCAAAGAATATCTAACTTAGGTAAAGAAGGTGTTACTTTGCTTATGGCTGATAGTACCAATGTGGAAAGAAAGGGGCATTCATTATCAGAAAGGAGTATAGGATATACATTAGAAAAAATAATTAGTAAAGCTAAGGGAAGAGTTATTGTTGCTACTTTTGCGTCTAATATACATAGAATGCAGCAAATAGTTGATGCATCAATAAAAAATAATAGAAAAATTGTTTTTAATGGAAGAAGTATGGAAAATATATCAAAAGTTGCTATTGAGTTGGGGTATCTTCATATACCAGATTCTGAAATTTTAATTATTGATGATTTAAAAAATTACGAAAATAATCAAATAACATTAATTACAACTGGTAGTCAAGGAGAACCTATGGCTTCATTGGCAAGAATAGCATTTTCTAATCATAGAAAAATACTTATAGAACCAAATGATACTTTTATTATTTCTGCATCACCAATTCCAGGAAATGATAGATTAATTTCTAGAGTTATAAATGAATTATTTAGAAAGGGGGCAGATGTAGTATATGAGGATTTAGAAGCTGTTCACGTTTCTGGTCATGCATATCAAGAAGAATTAAAGTTAATACATACTTTAGTTCATCCTAAATATTTTATGCCTATACATGGAGAATATAGGCATTTAAAGCATCATGGTGATTTAGCTGAAAAGTTAGGAATGGATAAAAATAATATATTTATTTTAGAAACTGGAAATATATTAGAACTTACAAATGAGGGGTGTAAAAAGGGAGGAAAGGTTAAAACAGGAGCTGTATTTGTTGATGGTTTAGGTGTTGGCGATGTTGGTAATATTGTTTTAAGGGATAGAAGGCATTTAGCTCAAGATGGAATGTTGACTATAGTTGTAGCAATTGATAGGGAAGCTTTAATTATTGTATCAGGACCTGATGTTATTACAAGGGGATTTGTATATGTTAAAGAATCAGAAGAATTAATTAATAAAGTTAAAGAAATATCAATTATAGAAGTTGAAAGGTGTTTAGAGTTAGGGGTTATTGAATGGTATGTATTAAAAAGCAATATGAAAAAAGCTACAGAAAATTATATTTATGAAAAAACTAAAAGAAGGCCAACTATAATTCCAATAATAATGGAAACATAAAAGTTTAAAAACAAAAGTTTACAAATAACTTATCGATTTGATAAATTATTAAAAAAAGTATATAATTGTTATGTAAACATTTAATAAGGGGAAAAGGGGAAAAAAATGAATATGAGCACAACAAAAAGGTATCAAGATATATTACAGGAACTTTCAAAAACTCCAAGAGAAGATGTAGTTAAGTTTAGAAATAAATATGAAGAAGCTTTAAATGAGTTTTTAGAATTAAAAGAAGTTTATACTATAGCTTCAAAAAAATCTTCATTAGAAGAAATTAAAAATAATACTGCTAAGCCATTATGTGCTTTGAATCATAAAAAATTACCAACAATATGGTTTTTTTCAGAAAGAGAATTTGCCCAAGATTTTGTAAATCATTTTAGATTAATTAAAGATGAAGTTGAATATATAAGGGTATTAAAAGGTGAAGAAATAATAGAAGCTATTAAATATGGGGTATTTAATGGTATTTATCAATTTTCTATAGATGAAGGAAAATGTACTATGGTTATGGTACCATATGATTTGTTAAATATACATTTTAATAAAGTTGGAAAAGAAAATTTTCTAGAAAAAAATCAATATGAATTAATGATTTTATTTACTATGATGAAGTTTTATGGAAAAGTTATTTATGCAATTGAAAGTGATGAATTAAATGTTAATGGAAATTATAAATTAGCATATGATAGAAGTGGAATTATTAATTTATTTGAAAATAAAGATGATGCTAATACACATAAATATGATATTGGATATGGAAGAAAAGAAGTTAAAGCATTAAATATAATTGAATTTAGAAATATTATTAATTCAATTGAAAATGAAAAAGAAAATATTAAAATTGAAATTAAGGAAAATGTATTTGAAATTAATATTAAAAAGTTAAAATATATATTAAATGAAATGATAGAAAATAGAAATAAAAAACTGTCTATAATAATAAGATAGTTTTTTACTTTCTAATAAAAATTGTATATAATACATAAGTGAAATATATGAATTTTAAATTTTAGTTTTTTAGACTTGAAAGGAGTTTTTATCTATGAAAGATTTATTAGATAAGGGAGCTGTAATACAAAGGGATATGGAAACATATGCAATAGCACCACATTTAATAGGAGGATTAATAACGCCAAAACAGCTTAGAGATATAGCAGATGTTGCGGAAAAATATAATGCTTCTGCCGTAAAGGTTACAGGTGCTCAAAGAATTGCAATAGTTGGAATAAAGGAAGAAGATATAGATAATGCATGGTTAGATTTAGGAATGAAGCCAGGAGCAGCTATAGGGTTATGTGTAAGAAGTGTAAAGATATGTCCAGGAACAACTTTCTGTAAAAGAGGATTACAAGATTCAGTTGCAATAGGAGCTAAATTAGATGGAGCATTCCATGGAAGAAACCTTCCTAATAAATTAAAAATTGGAGTAAGTGGATGTCCAAATAGCTGTGCTGATAGTCATACTAGAGATATTGGATTAATTGGAGGTCCAAAAGGATGGATTCTTTACCTTGGAGGAAGAGGTGGAGTTATTCCTAGATTAGGTGATAGAATTGCTATGAATATTCCAGATGATAAAATTTTTGATGTTGTTGAAAGAGTAATTGACATTTATGCAGAAAATGGTCAAGGTAGAGAAAGACTAGGGAATTACATAGATAGAATTGGATTAGAAGAATTTAAAAAACAATTAAATATTGAAGAATTTTTAAAATAATTGAAAATGGCAAATAGTTATAGACAAATTATAATTAATAATTTGTTAAGCTATTTGCTATTTTTGATGTAATTAAATCAAAAGTTATTTACTTGTTGTTAATATAGGTTATACTAATTAAATGAAATATAATAAATAAATTAAAAATGAGGGAAATATATTGAACAATACATTTAAAAAATATAATTTATGTGATGAAATAATTAAAGCATTAGATGGTATAGGTTATAAACATCCATCTGATGTGCAAAGTAAGGTAATACCTGAAGTGTTAAATGGTAAAGACATTATAGTTAAATCACAAACTGGAAGTGGGAAAACTGCAGCATTTGGAATTCCATTATGTGAAAAAGTAGTTTGGGAAGAAAGTAAACCTCAAGTTTTAGTTTTAACGCCAACAAGAGAGTTAGCTATTCAAGTTAAGGAAGAATTAACTAACATAGGTAGATTTAAGAGAATAAGAGCTGTTGCAGTATTTGGTAAGCAACCATTTTCAGAGCAAACAAGAGAATTAAAACAAAAGACTCATATTGTAGCAGGAACTCCAGGAAGAGTTTTTGATCATATTGACAGAGGAACATTAGATATTTCAAATATAAGATATTTAGTAATAGATGAAGCTGATGAAATGCTTAATATGGGATTTATAGACCAAGTTAGGGATATAATTAATAAATTAAATAAAAAAAGAGAAACAATGTTATTTTCTGCAACGATTCCGGAAGAAATATTAGGATTATGTAAAATGTATATGAATAATCCTATTAATATTGAAATTAAAGCTCAAAAATTAATAACAGATAATATAACTCATGAATTATATAAATTTGAAGAATTTTACAAATTAGATAATTTAAATAAGCTTTTAATAAATGAAGTGCCAGAAACAGCAGTAATTTTTTGTAAGACTAAAGAAAATGTTGATAAGGTTTTTGAAAATTTAAATAAAAAGGGATATTCAGTAAGTAAAATTCATGGTGGAATGCTTCAAAAAGATAGGATTGAAGTTATGGAGAAATTTAAAAGAGGTAATTTTAAAATGTTAGTTTCTACAGATGTTGCAGCAAGAGGAATTGATGTAGAAGGAATTACTCATGTAATTAATTATGATTTACCAGTTGAAAAAGAAGCTTATGTACATAGAATAGGAAGAACTGGAAGAGCTGGAGCAAGGGGAAAGGCTATTTCTTTTGTTAATCAATATGAAGATAGACTTTTGGATATGATAGAAGAATACATAGGTTTTGAAATTACTGTTGAAAATGAAATTTTTGAATTAAGTAAGGATAAAAGAAATGAAGCAATACAATTTTTAAAATCAAAACCAAAAGTAAAAAAGGAAAAGTCTAAAGATATAAATAAGAATATAACTAAGCTATATTTTAATGGTGGAAAAAAGAAAAAGTTAAGAGCTGGAGACTTTGTAGGTGCAATTTCGAGAATAGAAGGAATTACTGGAGAGGATATTGGAATAATAGATGTTCAAGATAATGTTTCTTATGTAGATATTTTAAATGGAAAAGGGAATAAAGTAATAGAAGCACTTAAAAATTCAACTATTAAAGGGAAGAAGCTTAAGGTTGAAAGAGCAAGAAAGTAAGAAAATAACAAGGGGATGTCGCATTAAGAATAAATACTACAATATATTGTGTATAAAAGCTTTAGTGCGACAGCCCCTTTATTTATTTTGAAACAAATATAAAAAAATTGTACATTATTATGAAAATTAAACAATTTTTATTAAAGCGGTTGATATATTACTTAAAATGTTATATGCTATTGGTAACGTTAACATATAAATTAAGAAATTTTATAATATAAGGGGAGAGATTAATTATGGGGATAGCTGTTAGAGAGAGTAATAAAGTATTTATAAATACTGAAAAGGACGAAAGTAAAGGTAAAGTTAATGGAAAAAGGTTATATGTGATAAATGACTTTTCAGAAAATAAAGTAGCTGAGTGTATTGAAGTAATATCTAAGGATAAATTAGAAGTTGTACTTGTTTTAAAAGGTATAGACTTATGTAATATATCTAATTTTAAAAGATTAAAGTTAAGGGGTTTAAGGGAAGATGCTATTTATAAAAATATAAGAACTCAAGAAGTGTTCTTAGGGGGGGTATTAATGAACTTAGGAGTAGATATAAGCAAATTACGAGGAAATATTGAAGGAAGTATTATTTATTTAAAAGTAATTTAATTTTTATAGCTAAATTATTTAGTAATTGCATAAAAAGAAAATAATATTATAGATTTTTAAAGGTTATAAAGAGAGCTTATTAGGCTCTCTTTTTTCAATATATATATATAAATTACAAAGAAAGTTTTATAGTGAAAATTAATTGAATTTAAGGAAAATAATTATGTAATAAATTATATATAATCTTGATATAGGAGGGGGGAGGTCGCATTAAGAATAAATACTACAATATATTGTGTATAAAAGTTTTAGTGCGTCAGCCCCGTACTTGATTTTATTAAATTTAAATATAGTTTGTATTTCTAAATTGAGAAGGTGTAATTCCTTCAAATGATTTAAAGGTTCTAGAAAAATGGCTTTGATCATAAAAACCAAGTGAAATTGAAATATCAAGTAAACTTTTATTTGTGGTAAGCAATAATACTTTAGCTCTATCAATTTTGATTTTTTTTGAATATTTCATCAATGAGATACCCATGTGTTTTTTAAAACAAGCTGAGGCATATTCTGGAGTTATCCCTAAGTGATTAGATATTTTTTCAAGTGACATAAAACATTCTATATTCATGTGTAAATGTTGAAGAAGCTTGTTTACTATAAAGTTGTCCTTAACTTCAACATCACTAATTAAAAATTCTAAATAAGTTTGAGCCATTTCTAATTCTAAGGCTTGTAATGACTTTAAGTCATTTAGCATAGGTATTTTTTCATAATATTTATTATAAAGAGTATGTAAATACTTTTTTGAAATACCATGCCTTATAATTTCTCTTGAAAAAATAGCATTCCAAATATATAAATCTATTTTTTTATCTTCAAAATTTAAATTATCTTCTAATTCTCCAATATGCTTTTGTTGAATTTTATAAAGTATAGCTGGTCTATCATTAGTATCTATAAAAGATGAAAATTCATTACTAAATATACTTAAATCGGAAATAAAACTTTCATACATAAAAAAATCCCCCAATAAAAATAAAATACATTAAATATATAAATATTATATTACAAATATACAAATTAATCCAAAATTTTAAATTATAATTATTTATGTAAATGTTTAATGATAAATGAGGTGATTATATGAACAAATATGCAGTATTTCATATATTAGATACTCCATATGCCTATGGAAAAGATAAGGATACATTAATAGTAAGAGTAAGAGTTGCAAGAAATGATATAAAAAAATGTTATATTCATTATAAAGATAGGTATGATTGGGAAAATTCTTATAGGAAAAAAGAAATGGTAATAGTAGCTGAAACAGAGTTATTTACATATTATCAAGTAGAAGTTTCAGTATTTAGAAATAGATATAGGTATTATTTTGAGTTTATTGATAATAATGATGAAAGCTTTGAATATAATGAAAGAGGCTTTGTTAATAAGAACTTTAAATATAATGATATGAATTCCTTTCAATTTCCATATATAGCAGAAGAGGATTTATACGAAGAAGAAAAATGGCTTCAAGAATCAATTATATATCAAATATTTCCTGATAGATTTTGTAATGGAGACAATAGCAAAAATATAGAAGGAACACTTTCCTGGGGAAAAGGAAAAGTTAATACAAAAAGTATGTATGGAGGAGATTTAAGGGGAGTAATAGAAAAACTATCATATTTAAAAGAGTTAGGTGTGAATTTGATTTATCTTACTCCAGTTTTTAAATCAACAACTAATCATAAATATAATACAAAAGATTATTTTGATATAGATCCTCAATTTGGAACTATAAATGAAGCAAGAGAATTAGTTGAAAAAGCGCATAATAATGGTATTAAAATAATATTTGATGCTGTGTTTAATCATTCAGGTTCAGATTTTTTTGCTTTTAAGGATTTAATTAAAAATCAACAACAATCAAAATATAAGGATTGGTACTTTATAGATTCATGGCCTGTAAGTCAAGCAAAAGATAAGTATTATACTTTTGCAAATGGATGTGAAAATATGCCTAAGCTAAATACTAATAATGAAGAAGTTAAAGAGTACTTACTTAGTGTTGGAGAATATTGGATTAAAGAAATTGGAATTGATGGGTGGCGCCTTGATGTTTGTGATGAAGTTGGTCATGAGTTTTGGAGAGCATTTAGAAAAAGAATAAAAAAGGCAAATAAAAATACTATTATAATTGGAGAAATAATGCATGAAGCAAATTCATTTTTAAAAGGTGATCAATTAGATGGAATTATGAATTATCCATTTAAAAATGCAATTATAGATTTCTTTGGTAAGAATATAATTAATGCAAGAGAATTCTTAGATATAATGGCTGAAAATAGAGTTCTATATATGGATAGTATTATAAGACAAATGTGGAACTTAATTGGAAGTCATGATACAAAAAGAATTTATAATGAATGTGAAGGAAATATTAATAAAATAAAATTAGCAATTGCATACCAGTTTTTATATATAGGAGTTCCATATATTTATTATGGAGATGAGATTGGATTAGATGGAGAAGATGATCCAGATAATAGAAAGTGTATGATTTGGGATGAAGAAAATCAAAATAAGGATTTATTAAATTTTTATAAAATGATGATTAAATTAAGAAAAGAAAATAAGGAACTTATTTATGGTGATTTTGAAGAAATATATTGTAAAGATGATTTGTTAGCATTTAAAAGAGTATTAAAAGATATAAATATATTAGTTTTATTTAATAATAGTGATAAAGATGAAGCAATAGAATTAAATTTAAATTGTAATGGAACTAACTTAATTACAGGTGAAATTGAAAAAATAAATAAAGTAAAGTTAGATAAAAAATCATTTGCAGTTTTTAAATATTAAATGAAAAAGTTGATTTTAGTGTAAGGATAGGCTAAGGCTTTTCTTTACACTAAAGTAAATAAAAGATATATTTATATTGACAAATTAGAAATATATGATAAAATTTAATTAAGAAAACAATTTCATAGGTCTTAAATAAAAGAAAAAATTTTTTTGGAGACTTTATTAAAATAATTAATAAAGAAGTGGTGCAATGAATAAAGTAGTAAAAGGTAGTTTTGAACTTATGAAGCAAATGAATGTTTCAGCAGTTCTTAAGATAATTAGGGATAATGGAAGTTTATCTCGTGCAGATGTAGCAAAAATAACAGGATTAACTCCAGCAAGTGTTACTAATATAACTAAAATATTAATTGAAGATGGATATTTAGTTGAATGTAAAATAGGAGAATCAAGTGGGGGAAGGCCTCCAATAATATTAGAGTTAAATCCTAATGCCAGATATGTAATAGGAGTAGGCATAGGAGTAGGAGTAATTGATGTAGTCATAACTAATCTTTCAGCTCACATTATATTAAAAAAATCTATTGAAATAAGTGAAGAAAGATATGATTATGATTTTGTTTTTAAAAAGTTAGTTAATTTAATTAATGAAGTTATAAAAGAAAGTAATATTAATAAAGAAAAAATATTAGGTGCAGGGGTTGCATTACATGGAATAGTAAACGCTAAAACAGGAATATCAATATATTCGCCATATTATGATTGGAAGGACAAAGATATTAAAAAGGCATTAGAAAATGAATTAAATTTAAATGTTTATGTTGATAATGATGTTAGAGCAATGGCTTTAGGTGAAAGCTGGTTTGGAATTACTAAGAATATAGGAAATTTTGTAACATTAAATATATCTAATGGTATAGGTGCTGGAATCATTATAAATAGCAAGCCTTATTATGGAGTTGATTTTAGTGCTGGAGAAATAGGACATATAGTTGTAGATGGCGATGGAGAAAAGTGTAATTGTGGGAATTATGGATGTTTAGAAACAGTATCATCTAATAACAATATTACTAAAAAAACTATAAAACTTATTAAACAAGGTGCTAATAGTATATTAAAGGATATTAAAGAAGATATTAATGATTTAACTATAGATGATATATGTTATGCTGCTAAGCTAGAAGATGAACTTGCAATTTCAATAATAAAAGAAAGTTCAAGATATATAGGAATAGCAATTACTAATTTAATAAATATATTAAATCCTACAGCAATAGTAGTAGTTGGTGAAATTTTTGAAAATACATTTTATGCAATTGAAACATTAAATGAAATTGTAAAAAATAGAGGAATGAAACTTTCAAGTGAAAATGTAAAAATAATTAAAAGTATGCTAGGAAGAGATGCAGCTGTAGTTGGTGCATCAACATTAGTTATACAAGAGCTATTTAATGGTATGAAAATTAATTAATTATATGGTAATAAAATAGATAGAAATGGGTGAGATTATGAATAATATTGGATATGAAATTGAAAGACTTTTAAAATTTGCTTTAAAAAAGAATATGATTTCTAAGTGGGATGTAATTCCAACTAGAAATGCATTAATTGATTTATTAAAGCTTGAATCACCATTTGAAGGAGAAGTAGAAGAAGTATCTGAAGAAACACCAGTAAAAATATTAAATAATATTTTAGATTATGCAGTTGAGGTAGGATTGATAGAAGAAAACACAACAACATATAGGGATTTGTTTGATGCAAGAATTATGGGATTATTAATGCCTAGGGAAAGTGAAATTGTAAAGGAATTTTACAATAAATATGAAAATGAATCTAAAGAAAAAGCAACAAGTTGGTTTTATGATTTAAGCAAATCATCTAATTATATTATGACACAAAGAATAGCTAAAAATCTTTGGTGGCCAGTGCAAACTGAATATGGTGATTTGGAAATAACAATTAATTTATCTAAACCTGAAAAAGATCCAAAAGAAATTGCTAAGGCAAAATTAATGAAACAATTAACTTATCCAAAATGTTTACTTTGTAAAGAAAATGTAGGGTATGCAGGAAGGATAAATCATCCAGCAAGACAAAATCATAGAATCATACCTATGACTTTAGGAAACAAGGACTGGTTTCTTCAGTATTCTCCATATGTTTATTATAACGAACATTGTATTGTTTTTAGTGGAGAACATGAACCAATGAAATTAACTAAAAATTCAATTGAAAGATTAGTTGAGTTTACAGAAGTTTTACCACATTACTTTATAGGTTCAAATGCTGATTTACCAATAGTTGGGGGATCTATATTAACACATGATCATTATCAGGGTGGAAGACATGAATTTCCAATGGAAAAAGCTAAGGTTGAAAAATATTACGAAAGTAGTAAGTATAAAAATCTTGAAATTGGAATTGTTAAATGGCCTATGTCAGTAGTGAGGATAAAGGGAAAGGATAAAAATGAAGTTATAAATGCTACTATGGATATGTTTGAAGCATGGAAAAAATATTCAGATGAAGAAAATGAAATATTAGCATTTACAGGAGATACTCCTCATAATACAGTTACACCAATAGCAAGAAGAAAAGGTGAAGCTTTTGAAATAGATATTGTTTTAAGAAATAATAGAGCTTCAGAAGAGCATCCAGATGGAATATTCCATCCACATAAGGAACTTCATCATATAAAGAAAGAAAATATAGGATTAATTGAAGTTATGGGACTAGCTGTTTTACCAGGTAGATTAGAAAAAGAACTAGATATTATAGCAAATATTTTATGTGGTGAAATATCATACAACAGGGAAAAGGCACAAAATAATGAAGAAATTAATAAGCACATTCCATGGATAGAAAAAATGTTAAGTGAAAACTTATCATTAAATTACTTAGAAGCAAAAGAATTAATAAAAAAAGAAGTTGGAATTATATTTTCAAGGGTATTAGAAGATGCCGGGGTATTTAAAAGAAATGAAAAAGGACAAGAAGGATTTAATAAGTTCTTAAATAAAGTAATATAGTGGAAAGTGGCAAGTGATAAGTGACAAGTTAATATATTTTTGTAAATTCAGTCTAAGCTGAATTTGCACCAAAACTACAAACTAAAAAAAGAGGTGTGAACTGTTAAAATAAATCTATAAATATATATAAAAATATATTTTTATTTTATAGAGATAGTTGTATAATATTATTGAGGTGATAAACATGAAATATTACTCAATAGGAGAATTTGCAACTAAAATAGGAAAAACTGTTCAAACTCTTAGAAATTGGGATAAGAATGGAACTTTAAAACCATCACATGTAACAAATGGTGGTACAAGATATTATTCACAAGAGCAACTTAATCACTTCTTAGGTTTAAAATCAGAAGTGCAACTAAATAAAAAGACTATAGGCTATTGTAGAGTTAGTTCCCATAAACAAAAAGATGACCTTGAAAGACAAATAGAAAATGTTAAAACATATATGTATGCTAAGGGATATCAATTTGAAATTATAACCGATATAGGAAGTGGAATTAATTATAACAAAAAGGGCTTAAATCAGCTAATAGATATGATTACTAATTCAGAAGTTGATAAAATAGTAATTCTTTATAAAGATAGATTAATTAGGTTTGGATATGAATTAATAGAAAATCTATGCAATAAGTATGGAACTATTATTGAAATTATTGACAATACTGAAAAATCAGAAGAACAAGAATTAGTTGAGGATTTAATTCAAATAGTTACAGTATTTAGTTATAGACTTCAAGGGAAAAGAGTAAATAAAGCTAAGAAGATGATTAAGGAGTTGTTAGAAGATGATACTTGCGAAAAAAGTTAGATTATATCCAACAGAAATCCAAGAACAAAAGTTATGGCAATCAGTTGGGACTGCAAGATTTATTTATAACTGGACAATTGCAAGACAAGAAGAGAATTATAAGAATGGTGGTAAGTTTATTCCAGATAATGACCTTAGAAAAGAAATAACCCAATTAAAGGAAACTGATTTACAATGGTTATCAGAAGTTTCAAATAATGTAGCAAAACAGGCTGTTAAAGATGCTTGTGATAGTTATAAAAGATTCTTTAAGGGGTTAGCTGATAAGCCGAGATTTAAAAGTAGAAGAAAGTCTAAACCATCATTTTATAATGATAATGGTAAATTAAAAGTTAAAGATAATGCAGTAAATATTGAAAAAGTAGGTTGGGTAAATATTAAACCTTATTCAATACCTTTGGATACTAAATATTCAAATCCACGTATAAGTTTTGACGGAAAGTATTGGTATATATCAGTAGGAATTGAAAGAGAATTACCAAAGGTAAAACTTACTGATAAAAGCATAGGAATTGATGTTGGGGTGAAAGATTTAGCAATTTGCAGCAATGGAATGACTTTTAAAAACATTAATAAAACAAAAGAAGTTAAAAGGCTTAAAAAAGTCTTAAAGAGAAAACAAAGAAAAGTTAGTCGTAAATATGATATAAATAAAATAAAGAAAGGTGGTGAAAACCGTTGTCAATTTAAAAAAACTAACAATATTATAAAACTTGAAAAAGAAATAAGATTACTTCATAGAAGATTAACAAACATAAGAAGTAATCATATCCATCAAGCAACGAATAAGATAGTGAAAACCAAGCCATCAAGAGTTGTTATGGAAACACTTAACATTAAAGGAATGATGAAAAATCGTCATTTATCAAAAGCTATTGCAGAGCAATGTTTATATGAATTTAAAAGACAAATTCAATATAAATGTAAAAAATACGGAATAGAATTTGTAGAAGCTGATAAGTGGTTTCCATCAAGTAAAACTTGTAGTTGTTGTGGAGCTATTAAGAAAGATTTAAAGCTTAAAGACAGAGTTTATCAATGTTCATGTGGACTAAAGATAGATAGAGATTTAAATGCGAGTATTAATCTTTCAAGATATAAATTAGCATAGCATCACTTAAAAGATAATGCTAATGTGTACCATTCGTTGTATGGGAATTTAAGCCCTCGGATTGTTATATCAAATGAGAGTAGCTTATAAGTTTATTTATAGCGAAATTAGACAGGTTGAACAGGGAATTAAACAAGATTTATATATTTTTATATATTTTTGGCAACGGTAGATTGATATGAATAGAGAAGAAATGATAAAGTTATTTAAAAATGAATATGGTGAAGATAATAGAGAAATAAAAACTTTTTTATCTCCAGGAAGAGTTAATTTAATTGGAGAGCATATAGATTATAATGGTGGGTTTGTATTTCCAGGTGCACTTACTGTGGGTATTTTTGCTGCAATAGCATTGAGAGATGATAGTAAGATAAGAATGAGGTCTAAAAATGTTGCAGGTGAAGTTGTAATAAATTTAGATGAGGAATTAAAATATAAGAAAGAAGATGATTGGGGTAATTATCCTAAAGGAGTTATTAAAGCACTTAAGGATTTAGGTTGTGAAGTACAAGGTATGGATATTGTTTTATATAGTAATATTCCAGATGGAGCTGGACTTTCATCTTCAGCAGCATTAGAAGTGTTAATGGCATATATTATATTGTATTTAGAAAATCCAGAACAAATTGATAGAGTTGAAATAGCTAAGCTTTGTCAAAGGGTAGAAAATGAATTTGTTGGTGTTAATTGTGGAATAATGGATCAATTTGCAGTTGCAATAGGAAAGAAGGATAAGGCAATACTTTTAGATTGTGCATCACTTTATTATGAATATGCTCCATTAAATTTAGGAGAATATAGTTTAGTAATAATGAGCACAAATAAAAGAAGAGAGCTTGCAGATTCAAAATACAATGAAAGAAGAGCTGAGTGTGAAAAAGCACTTGAAATTATAAATAATAATAAAGAAGAAAAGTTAGAAAACTTATGCCAAGCAACTTTAAAAGAGGTGGAAAACTTTATTACTGATGAAACAATAAAAAAAAGAGCAAAACATGTAATTACTGAAAATGAAAGAGTTAAAAAGAGCATAGAAATGCTTAGGAATAATGATATATTAGGCTTTGGAAAGCTTTTAACAGCATCACATATGTCTCTTGAAAATGATTATGAAGTTACAGGACTGCATCTTGATACTTTAGTTCATGAAGCATTAAAAATTGAAGGGTGCATAGGTGCTAGAATGACAGGTGCTGGTTTTGGAGGATGTGCAATTGCTTTAGTAAATAATTCTAAGATAGATGAATTTAAAGAAAAAGTATCATGTGCATATGAAGATGTTACAAAAATTAAACCATCATTTTATACAAGTAATATTGGTGAAGGGACACATGTTATTAATTAATAAAATATAAATATATAAAATAAAAACTCAGTGGTTTTGAACAATCTATGTCAAGGTGAAATGGAGTTGTTCATTTTATTAACTACTGAGTTTTTATATTAAATAATAAAATTATTTTATAAGCTTGAATTGTATTACTACTTAAATAAAACTTTAAAATAAGAAAATTTTTAATATTTACATGAAATATTTTCCGAAGGAGAGTTAACTAGATAAGAGATAAAAATATTGACTATAAATTAATAAAAAAGTATAATTAATAAGTATTGCTTGAAAGAATAAAAAAGAATAATATTCGTATAAAAACGAACGAAAAAAAAGTTGACTTAAATAAAGTTCGTATTTATACTAAAGTTGTAATTAAATTCGACAAAATTTTTGGAGGCTTATATTTATGAAAAATGCTTTAGTATTTCAATCAGATTTTGGTATTGCAGATGGGGCAGTTAGTGCTATGTATGGAGTTGCATATTCTGTAGATAAGACATTACAGTTATTTGATTTAACTCATGAAATACCACAATATAATATTTGGGAAGCATCATACAGGTTAATACAAACAGTAGTTTATTGGCCAAAAGAAAGTGTATTTGTTTCTGTAGTAGATCCAGGTGTTGGTTCACATAGAAAAAGTATAGGAGTTAAAACTTCAACTGGACAATATATAATAACACCGGATAATGGAACATTAACTCATATTAAGCGTATGTGTGGAATTGTAGAGGCAAGAGAAATAGATGAAACTATAAATAGATTACCTAATTCAGGTGCATCATATACATTCCATGGAAGAGATATATATGCTTATACAGGAGCAAGACTTGCTTCAGGAGTTATTAATTTTGAACAAGTAGGACCAGAAATTCCAGTTGAAGAAATAGTTGAATTACCAGTAGTTGAATCAACTAAAGAAAATGATATAGTAACTGGAACAATTGATGTTTTAGATGTTAGATTTGGAAGCCTTTGGACTAATATAGGCAGAGAATTATTTGTTAGTTTAGGAATAAGTTATGGCGATAGAGTAGAAGTTTCAATAAAAAATGATACAAGAGAAGTATACAGAAATATAATGATATATGCAAAATCATTTGCAGATGTTCATGTTGGAGAAACTTTAGTATATGTTAATTCATTAGATAATTTAGCAGTTGCTATAAATCAAGGCTCTTTCTCAAAAGCATATAATATACAGACAGGAACTAATTGGATAATTTCTATAAGAAAAGCTCCAAGAGTAGTTTATGAATAAAATTTTAAATATCATACAGTATATTTAGGAGGAGGAAACACAATATGGGGAATAAGCTATCAATTAAAACAATTGTAGCTATAGGTATTGGTGCAGCAGTATTTATGATATTAGGTCGTTTTGGATCTATACCATCAGGAATACCAAATACTAATATTGAAACATGTTATGCATTTTTAGCATTGATGGCAGTTTTATATGGACCAATTGCAGGTGTTGCTATTGGGTTTATAGGACATTTATTAAAAGACTTAGTGTTTTTTGGATCACCATGGTTTAGCTGGGTTATTGCATCAGCTGTTGTAGGCCTTATTATAGGTTTATCATGGAAGAAATTAAAAGTTAATGAAGGTAACTTTGGTAAAAAAGAAATGATAATATTTAATATTTACCAAGTTGTAGCAAATGCAATAGCATGGCTTTTAATAGCACCTACATTAGATATAGTTATATATGCAGAACCAGCAAATAAGGTTTATTTACAAGGTGCTGTAGCTGGAACTTCAAATGCAATTACAGTTGGAGTATTAGGTACTATATTATTATATACTTATTCTAAGACTAGAGTTAAGAAGGGAAGCTTAGATAGAGAATAATATCTATTAAAAATACCGGAGTATTTATGTCTCTGGTATTTTTAATAGTATTTAAAATAAAAGTTGTTTCAGAATATACATATGATTAAAAATATAGTATTATCTTTAATGTAGATTATTACTTAATTTTGTTATGAATGAAATTTTAATAAATAAATTATAAAATGTTGTATATTATAGAATTAAATAATAATTAATAGATTTCACTATACATAAAAACGAGGAGATTTGCTATGAAAAAACCTGTAATTGAGTTCGTGGATTTTTCTTTTCAATACAGAGCTCAAGCAAAGCCAACATTAAAAAATATAAATTTAACTATATATGAAGGAGAAAAGGTGCTTATAGTAGGACCATCAGGGTCAGGTAAAAGCACTCTTTCTAATTGTATAAATGGGTTAGTACCTTTTTCTAATGAAGGAGAAATTTCAGGAAGTTTAAAAGTTAAAGGAAAAGAAACTAAAGAAATGAGTATATTTGAATTATCAAATTCAGTAGGTACTGT
Organism: Clostridium sp. ETTB3; assembly: GCF_053571985.1. Lineage (NCBI taxonomy): Bacteria > Bacillati > Bacillota > Clostridia > Eubacteriales > Clostridiaceae > Clostridium > Clostridium sp. ETTB3. Next base: position 2,204,367 of record NZ_CP199832.1, on the reverse strand, counting down.
ACTTCAAGACCCAGATGGACAGTTTATAGGATTAACAGTTGGAGAAGATATAGCTTTTAAATTAGAAAATGATTGTGTATCTCAAGAAGAAATGAAAGAAAAAGTTAAAATAGTTTCAGAAATAGTGGGAATAGATACTCATTTAAATTCTGCACCATATAGTTTATCAGGGGGACAAAAACAACGTGTTACATTAGCAGGTGTAATGGTTGGTGATGTAGATATTTTATTATTTGATGAACCACTTGCAAGCTTAGATCCTGCAACAGGAAAAAGTGCAATTGAATTAATTGATGATATTCAAAAGAAGACAAAGAAAACTATTTTAATTATAGAGCATAGATTAGAAGATGTATTACACTGCTCAGTTGATAGAATAATAGTTGTAAATGAAGGAAAAATAGCTGCAGATATAACACCAGAACAATTATTAAGTTCTAACTTATTAGTGGAAACTGGAATACGTGAGCCATTATATATTACAGCATTAAAATATGCAGGATGTACAATTACTCCAGATATGCATCCAGAGCATATTGATACTTTAAATATAGATAAATGTAGAGAAAATTTAAAGAAGTGGTATGAAGGTGTACCTGAAGATAATGCTGCTAAAACTGAAAATACTATTTTAGAAATGAAAGATGTAAAGTTTTCTTATGAAAGTGGAAAAGAAATTTTACATGGTGTTTCTTTTAAAGTTAACAAGGGTGAAATGGTTAGTATTGTAGGAAGAAATGGTGCTGGTAAATCTACTATTTCTAAGCTTATATGTGGTTTTTATAAACCAACTGAAGGACAAATATTATTTGAAGGCAGAGATTTAATTAATGATACTATTAAAGAGCGTGCAGAAAAGATAGGTATTGTTATGCAAAATCCAAATCAAATGATTTCAAAAACAATGATTTTTGATGAAGTAGCTTTAGGACTTAAAGTTAGGGGCGTTTCAGAAGAGGAAATTAAAAATAGAGTATTTGAAACATTAAAAGTTTGTGGATTATATGAATTCCGTAATTGGCCAATTTCTGCTTTAAGTTTTGGACAAAAGAAACGTGTTACAATTGCATCTATATTAGTATTAAATCCGGAAGTTATTATTTTAGATGAACCTACAGCTGGTCAAGATTTTAAACATTACACAGAAATTATGGAATTCTTAAAGGAATTAAATAAAAAAGGTGTAACTATTGTAATGATAACTCATGATATGCATTTAATGCTTGAATATACAAATAGAGCAATTGTATTATCTAATGGGTTAAAGTTAGCTGATGATATAGCAGCTAATGTACTTACAGATAAAGAAGTAATTATTAATGCAAATTTAAAAGAAACATCTTTATATGAATTAGCTGTAAAAGCTAACTTAGAAAACCCTAGGATGTTTGTTAAAAAGTTTATTGATTATGATAGGAGGGTTAGGGAAATATGAGTACGATGATTGGATATTCAGATATAGATTCACCGATTCATAAGCTAACAGGAGCATCGAAGTTAATTGCATTAATAATATGGGCAGTAGCTTCTATGATTACATATGATACTCGTGTACTTTTAGGAATGTTTGTTATAAGTATAATTGTATTTAAAATTTCAAAGGTGAAATTTAAACAAGTTTCATTTGTTTTATATTTTATATTAATATTTTTACTATTAAATAATATTGCTATTTTTATATTTTCACCATATGAGGGTGTTCAAATATATGGAAGTAGAAATGATTTATTTAAGATTGCAGGGCCATATACAATAACAGCACAACAATTATTTTATCAGTTTAATATAACATTAAAATATTTTTCTATAATACCAATGGCATTATTATTTATGATTGCAACTAATCCAAGTGAATTTGCAGCATCATTAAATAAAATAGGAGTAAGTTATAAAATAGCATATTCAGTTTCTATAGCATTAAGATATATACCAGATGTACAAAGAGATTATCAAGATATATCATTTGCACAACAAGCTAGAGGAATTGATATGTCTAAAAAGGAAAAGCTTACAAAAAGAATTAAAAATTCAGCGTCAATATTAATGCCATTAATATTTTCTAGTTTAGATAGAATAGAAGCTATAAGCTCAGCTATGGAGTTAAGAGCATTTGGAAGCAATAAAAAACGTACATGGTATAATGGAAGACCATTTAAGTTAGGAGATTACATAACTATTTTAGTAGTTAGTATTATATTAATAATAGCTATTATGGCAACCATAAGTAATGGTGGACGTTTTTATAATCCGTTTATTTAAAAAATAAATTGGGGTGTCGCACTAAAATTTTTATACATAATATATTGTTTTGAAAAATAAAAATCAACACAATATATTGCAGTATTTATTATTAATGCGACACCCCAATTTTTTATATAATATACAAACAAAGGAGAAAATAATAAAATGAAAAAATTATTAATAATATCAAGTATCATAGTAGCAACTACAAGCTTTATGGCTTGTGGGAAAGTTACAAATAATAATAGCAGTACTTTAATTCCTAATAATAGTACAGCTGCTAATCAAAATAATAATACAGCTACTAATCAAAATAATATTATAGCTAATAATGCAAGCAATAGTACTGTAAATAGCAATAATAAAATAACAATAGAAGAAGCAAAAAGCATAGCATTAAAACATTCTAACTTAGATGAAAGTCAGGTTTCATTTATGAAAGCTAAATATGATTTTGATAATGGTATAGAAAAGTATGAAATAGAATTTTATAGTAATAACAATAAATATGAATATGAAATAAATGCAAAAACAGGAGATATTATAAGCTATGACTATGATATTGAAAAACATTTAACATCTCAACAAATAAATGATAAAATAACAATAGAAGAAGCAAAAAGCATAGCATTAAAACATTCTAACTTAGATGAAAGTCAGGTTTCATTTACGAAAGCTAAATATGAATTTGATGATGGAATAGGGAAGTATGAAATAGAATTTTATTATAACTTTAAAGAATATGAGTATGAAATAAATGCATCTAATGGTGAAATCATTAAATATAAAATGGATTAAATTGGTTTTGGGGAAAATATATAAATAATAACTATAAGGTAGATAATATATAACGTTATTTATCTTATTTTTTTTATAGAAAATTTATTAAAATAGTCTTTAATAAGTTTATTGTAAATATAATTATAAATGAATAAAAATATATATTATGTAACTGTTTTGTAACTTAAAAGCAGTTATATATAATTATAATATAGGTATAAATTATAGTAAAAGGTATAGGGGGATTTAAAGTTGAGGAAGTTAAAAAGAAAAAATAAAAAAAATTCTAAGGTAGAAAAGATACTTATTAGTATTATATCTGTTTTAATAGTTATATTAATTGGGGTAATTGCTTTAAATATAAATAAAGGAAGGACTTCAGAAGTAAGTGTTAATCAAAATCAAAAGGAAGATAATAATGAAATAAAAAGCAATATTAATGAAGAAAAAAGTAATGAAAAAGAAAGTGATAATGAACAAGAAACTGATAGTGTAATATATACTAGTTATGAAAATGATATAAATGCAGATAATGCTAGAGATATAGAAAATATGCTAAATAAGTGGAGTTATTTAAGGGAAGATGGAAAAAAGATTGCATATCTTACATTTGATGATGGCCCATCTGTTGAAACAACGCCTAAAATATTAGAAACGCTTAGAAAGAATAATATTAAAGCTACATTTTTTGTATTAGGAAGCAATGTTGAAAAAAGTGATACTCAAAAAGAGTTATTAAAAGAAATGGTAAAAGAAGGCCATGCAATAGGAAATCATGGTTATTGTCATGATTATAGTATATTATATCCAGGAAGAGTTGCAGATACTACAGTATTTATAAATGATATGGAAAAGTCAGAAAATGTTATGAAATCAGTTTTGGGAGATAGCTTTAGTACAAAGGTAATTAGATTTCCAGGTGGGCATATGTCATGGAAAACAGGAGATTTGGATAAGGTTCTTGAACAAGATGGATATACTTATATAGATTGGAATGTATTAAATGGAGATGCTGAAAGTAATGGAAGAACTGTGGAACAGTTAATTAATAGGTTAAAAGAAACAGTGGCTGATTTAGCAGGAAATGATGATGTATTAGTTATTTTAATGCATGATACAGATGCAAAAGTAACAACAGCAGAATCTTTACAACAAAGTATTGATTATTTAAAATCATTAGGTTATGAATTTAGAACATTAAAATAATGAGTGTAAATGCTGGGTAAATACAATATTTATCCAGTATTTTATTTGTATAAATTTGAAATTATAAATAAAGTATAATAATTAATTTGGAAGTTTGAGGACTAGTAATGAAGAAGATACTAATAATTGAAGATGAAGAAAGTATAAGAGGATTTTTAAAAATAAATTTAAAAAGAAATGGATATGAAGTAATTGAGGCTGATAATGGTGAGTTAGGGGTAAAATTAGCTTTAAAGGAAAAACCAGCAATTATAATATTAGATGTTATGTTACCAGGAATAGATGGATTTAAGGTTTGTAAAATTATTAGAAATGAAGATGAAAAAGTTGGAATAATTATGCTTACAGCTAAAAGTCAAGATTTAGATAAAATAATGGGATTAGAATATGGAGCTGATGATTATATTATAAAGCCATTTAATCCAATGGAACTTTTATTAAGGATAAAAGCATTATTAAGAAGAATTAGTGATTATGAAGAAAAGAAAGGTATAATTCAAGGCAAATTTAAATTAGATATTTATGCAAAAAGGATATTTAAAAATAATAAAGAAATAGATTTAACACCTAAAGAGTATTCAATAATAAAGCTATTTATTGAAAATCCTAATAAAGCATTTTCTAGGGATGAATTAATGGATTTAGTTTGGGGGGAAGATTATATTGGTGATCCTAAAATTGTTGATGTTAATATAAGAAGATTAAGAAGCAAAATAGAATGTTCGTCATTAAATGAAAAATTTATTGAAACAATATGGGGATTTGGATATAGATGGAGAGATGATTAAATTGAAGAGTATAAGGAGTAAGCTATTAAAAAACTTTCTAATAGTAATAATATCAACTATCACTATATTAGATATACTTACAATTTTATGTCTTAAAGGATATTACTATAAAAGTGCTCAAAATTCGTTAATTAATGAATTAGAATCTTCTATTAATTTTTATCAAAAATATTTTTCGAATAAAAAATTAATGGAAAATATATATGATAATGCTGATGTTTTATGGAATGCTAAAGAAGAACAAATAGAAGTTTTAGATTCAAATGGAAACTTATTAATGGATTCTTATGGAATACGTGATAATAAACTTTTAAGTACTCCAGATATAATAAAAGCTAAAAATGGGGAAATAGGAGTTTGGAGTGGATATATAGATTCTTATAATGAAAAAGTAATGGTAATTTCAAAAGGAGTTAACTCAAAAATTGATGAAAATGAGATGATTGGAATTATAAGAATTATATTTTCATTACAAGAAGTACATAAAGTATTAGATTCATTTGCTATTTTAATATTATTTGTATCTCTTATTGTTATAGTATTAGGAATAATAATGAGTTTAATTGTAGCTATGGATATAGTAAATCCAATAAAAAATATAACCAGAGTAGCAAAGGAAATGGCTGATGGAAATTTAGAAATAAGAAGCAATTTTACAGATAATATTGAAATAGCTCAATTGTCAAATACATTAAATTATATGGGAAGTGAAATTGAAAAGCGTGAAAAGTTAAAAAATGAATTTATTTCTTCGGTTTCACATGAATTAAGAACACCATTAACTGCTATTAAGGGATGGGCAATAACATTAAAGTATGATTACAGTGATACTGATACCCTTGAACTTGGTCTTAATATTATAGAAAAGGAAAGTGAACGGTTAGCACAAATGGTAGAAGAATTATTAGATTTTTCTAAATTAATAAATGGAGTAATAACTTTAAATAAAAATAAATGTGATATAAAAGTTTTACTTGAATTTATTGAAAACAACTGGAAGATAAGGGCTATTGAAGAAGGAAAAAAGTTTACTGTTAATATCCAAGGGGATATTGGAGTTGGAATATTTGATGAAAATAGGTTGAAGCAAGTATTAAATAATGTTATAGATAATTCATTTAAGTTTACTGAAAAAAATGGAAGAATAAATATTAGTGCAAATAGAAATGAAAATATTTTAAAATTGATAATTGAGGATAATGGAGTTGGTATTAAAAAAGAGGATTTACCAAGAGTTAAAGATAAATTTTATAAAGGTAAAAATAGTAAATCTAAAAATGGAATTGGGTTATCAATTTCAGATGAAATAATTATGCTTCATGGTGGTAGTTTTGAAATTTTTAGTAAGGAAAATGAAGGAACAAAAGTAATAATTGAAATTCCTTTAGTATAAGAAAGGAAATAAGATGAAGTTTAAAATAAAATTTATAATAATTAGTTTAATATTTACATCAATGTTTATAAGTTGTGAAAAAGAGAAAGTGGATGTAATGAGTACTTTTAATTTTACTGGAGTTTGGAAGGTTAATTCAGTGGAAATATTAAGTGATGATATTGATAATGGAAATATTAATAATATCATAAATAAAGAAATAAAATTAGGAAATAATGAATTAAAAATATTTGATAACAAAAAGCAAAAAATAAATTATAAATTAAGAGCTGTTAAAAGCGATTATACATTATCTTATGAAAAAAAATTAACTATGGATAAGTATATGGATGGAAGAGAAACAGTAGATTTAATATCAATAAGGGATAACAACAAAATAATAGGTGAATTTTTTTTAAATTCAAATGATGAAATGATTTTTATATATGATGTATATTTATTAAAGTTAATTAGGGTTTCAAATGATGTTGTATTTGAAAATGATGATAATGAAGAAAAAGAAGATGAATTTAATAATTATTATGACTTTTCAGAGGGAGTTATGATAGGACTTAAAACTCCTAGGGAAGAAAATGATGATGGTACTTATAGCATTGAAAAATATAGAACACTTTGGGTATCATATAATAATTATAAGTTAGGATATATATATGCAAAAGATAATATAATTTTTCCAAGATTGACCGGGATATGGAAGTTAAGTGTTTATCAAGATAGTAGCAATGGTTTTAATAGTGATGAATTTCAAGTTTCTTTATATGATGAAAATCATAAAAAAGAGAAAAGTATAAAGGATGAAAATACTACTAATATATATAAAAGCATACTTTTTGTTGGAAATGATTATATAGCAATAAAAGAATATATAGGAAATGAATTTAAGGGAAATTATCCAATATATAAGATATTGCCAGTAAGTAATGTGAATATAGATAATGGATTACAAATAAATGAAGTATTTAATGAAAGTGAAAAAATAAAGTATATTAATGAATTAAAAAATAAAATAAATAGTTTATCCATAGAAGAAAAAGAAGGATTAAATATTGAAAATATTGATTATAACAATATAGCTATTAAGAGGGAATTAGGAAAATGGAGATTTGTAAGTAAGATATTACCTAAGAATATGAATGAAGAAGGAGAAGAGGTTAATTTAGATATACTACCGGATAAAAGGTTTATCAATTATAATTTAATGTATATTTCATGGAAAGATTTAAAAAATGAACTTGGAATATTTAAAGATGTTTTTATATCACCTTTATATAAAATTGCATTAATTCAATTTAATGAATATATATCAATTTATAAAATAGAAGATGGTAATATTATTGCAGAACCTTTAGAAATGATACCTATTAATGAAAATGAAGAAATTGTAATGGCAGAATGGTGTAGTGGAAAATATGTAGAGCAATGGGAGAAAGTTTTTATTGATGGAGAGGTAATCTTAGATAATAATTATTAATATAAAAGTAGCAAAAAAAGATTAAAATGTATAATTTTACTTTGTGGGTATTGAAAATAAAAATATTTATGTTATAATAAATAAGAAGTCAAATTTTGACGATTAAAAGATTTAAAGTAGATTAATAAAATTTCTTCTTATTTTTAAGAGATATATTATTAAACCATGATAAATCTTAAGAAAATGGAGGAATTTATAATGGCAGATAAGACTATCGTATGCAGAGATTGCGAAAAAGAATTTTTATTCACAGAAGGTGAACAAGCATTCTACAAAGAAAAAGGATTCGATAACGAACCAGTAAGATGTGCTGATTGCAGAAGAGCAAGAAAAGCTCAACAAAACAACAGAAAGTAATTAATTTTTTAAAACTGTAAGAATTTTTCTTACAGTTTTTTTTGTATATAAATGATTATTGAATCATTGGAATTATATATAAATTTTTAAATTTTATTTTAGTATAATATTTTAAAAAATAAGGAAAAATAAAAAATAACAAAATAACAAATATTTAACAAAATTAGTGGAAAATATGGTAAAATGTATAAAGTAAATATAGTTTAATAATAGGGGGCAGAATAGGTGAATAAAAATAAGGAAAAAAGGAGTAAGAAAAAGTCTTTAAAAAAGAGAAGTATAATTTTTTCTATTTCAACTTTATTAATATTATGTGTAATTGGTACATGTGTAGGCTATTATATATATGTAAGAAATAAGATATATACTAAAAATGAAAATATTCAATTCCAAACAATAGAATATGAAAATAAAAAAAAGGATGATGATGAAGTTAATTATAAAGAAGTTAATGGAATTACAAATGTATTATTAGTTGGTACAGATGGAAGAGAGGTAGATGAAAGAGCAAGAGCAGATTCTATTATAATTGCAACATTGGATAATAATAATAAAGAAGTAAGATTAACATCCCTATTTAGAGATACTTTAGTTAATATTGATGGTCATGGGGCACAAAAGTTAAATGCAGCAATGGCATTTGGAGGAATAGATTTATTAAGAGATACTATACAAGAAACATATAAGATAAGTATTGATAAGTATGTAATAATAAATTTCTGGGGATTTGAAGCTATAATTGATCAAATTGGTGGAGTTGAAGTAGATGTAAAGGATTATCAGTTAAACGAATTAAATAAATATATAGGTGAATCTACAGGCGGTAATGATTATCCTGTCACAAAATCAGGATTACAATTATTAAATGGAAAACAAGCGTTATCTTATGCAAGAATAAGAAAAGGCGTAGGTGATGAATTTGAAAGAACAGAAAGACAAAGGGAAGTATTATTTAAAGTTGCAGAAAAACTAAGAGAGACAAAGCCAACAAAATATTTTGGTATTTTAAATAGTATGTTAGATAATATAAGCACAAATATAGAACCATTAGATGCATTAAATATGGCTTATACAATTTATAAATTTCCTAGTTTAGAAACAAAGCAAATACACATACCTCTTACAGAATTATCAGATGATATGGATTATGGTGGAGAAGCAGGTTGGGTATTTATAATGGATAAGGAACAAAATACAAAGGTTTTATATGACTTTATATTTAATGATATAGAACCAGATGAAAGTACTTTTGACTATGATGCTCTAAGAGAATCACTTTCAAAGTATAAAACTGGAGAATGGAAAAATGATTATAAAAATATCACAAGTAAAGGTGAAAATGATTAAGAAAATAGTGATATATTAGATTAAATAAGATAAAGTTATTTGCAGTTAAATTTTTATTGCAAATAACTTTATATATAAAATAAAGAATTTATTGTAGATAAAAATATAAAGATAGTATAAAATTAATATATCACAAGGAAACGTTTCCGAAAATTAGGTGATTAATTTAGATAAAAGAAAGAAGTGGGTAATGAGATGAAATTTAATGATGAGTTTGATAAAAAATATGGTTATAATGGAAATTTAGGGGTAATTTATTCTAAGGATAATTGTAAGTTTATATTATGGGCACCAACAGCAAAAGAAGTTCAATTAGTTCTTTATGGAAATAATGGGTATGAATATAACTGTAAACCTACAGATATTTATACAATGAATAAAGGGGTAAAGGGAACTTGGGAAATTGAATTAAGTGGTAATTTTAATGGATATTATTATAATTATTTAGTTAATGTAAATGGTGAAATAAATGAAGTTGTAGATCCATATGCAAAGGCTGTTGGAGTTAATGGAAATAGGGGCATGATTATTGACTTAAGTATAACAAATCCTAATGGATGGGAAAATGATATTAAGCCAAAATTAAAATCAGCAACTGATTCAATAATTTATGAAGCACATATAAGAGATTTATCAATTGATGAAAGCTCAGGGATAAAAGATGAATATAAAGGAAAATTTAAAGCATTAACTATTTTAGATTCATGCATTCCAGGAACAAATGTTAAAACGGTAGTAAATCATATAAAGGATATGGGATTTACACATATACATTTATTACCTGCATTTGATTATGGTTCTGTAGATGAAACAAAATTAGATCAACCTCAATTTAATTGGGGATATGATCCTAAAAATTATAATGTTCCAGAAGGTTCATATTCAACTAATCCTTATTTGGGGAATGTTAGAATAAAAGAATTTAAGGAAATGGTTAAAGCATTGCATGAAGCTGGAATAAGAGTTGTAATGGATGTTGTTTATAATCATACTTATAATTTAGAATCATGTTTAAATAAAGCAGTTCCAGGATATTATTATAGAAAAGATGAAAATAATGAATACAGTGATGCATCTGCATGTGGTAATGAAACTGCTTCAGAAAGATATATGTTTAGAAGATACATGATTGATTCAGTTATTTATTGGGCAAAGGAATATCACATAGATGGATTTAGATTTGATTTAATGGGAATACATGATATTGAAACTATGAAGCTTATTAGAAATGAACTAAATAAAATTGATGAATCTATAATTATATATGGAGAAGGCTGGATAGGTGGCAAAAGTCCTTTAAAAGAGGAGTTAGCAGCATTAAAGAAAAATACACATAAGTTTGATAAATTACAAATAGCAGCTTTTAGTGATGATTGTAGAGATGGAGTTAAAGGACATGTATTTTATGAAGAGGAAGCTGGATTTGTAAATGGAAGAGATGGGCTTGAAGAAACAATTAAATTTGCAGTAGTTGCTTCAACATCACATGAAGGTGTAGATAAAAATAATATAGTTTATTCAGAAGAATTTTGGGCTAATGAACCATATCAAACTGTAAATTATGCTTCTGCTCATGACAATTACACACTTTGGGACAAGCTTAAACTTTCAACAGTAAATTGTAGGGAAGAGGAGTTGATTGCTATGAATAAATTAATAGCAGGAATAATATTAACTTCACAAGGAATAAGTTTTATACATGCTGGGGAAGAAATGGCAAGAACTAAAGTTGATAAAAATGGAAATTTAGTTGAAAATAGTTTTGAATCTCCTGATGAAGTAAACAAGATTTGTTGGGATAGAAAAATTAAGTATAGGGATTTATGTGAATATTATAAAGGATTAATTTCATTAAGAAAAAATTATAAAGCATTTAGAATGGATACAAATGAAGAAATACAAAGGAATATTAAGTTTTTAGAAATAGATAAAAACTTTAAAGAAAATAATGTTGTAGCATATATTATTGATTCAAAGAATATAGATAGCAAGTGCAATAAAATTGCAGTTATAATAAATGCAAATGATGAAGATATTGATGTTTTTATAGATAATGATAATTGGAGTGTATTAGTTAATGAGGAAGTTGCAGGAACCTCAATAATCGAAAAGGTTGAAGGAAATAAGGTAAATGTTCATAAAAAATCTATTAAGATATTAATAAAATAATATACTATTTTTAAAAATATAATAATACATTATATAGAATGCAGCTAGATGATTAATCATATAGGTGCATTTTATATATTATGTAAATAAAAAAGGGGTGGAAGTTTATGGGGATGAACATGATTGTATATCAACTAGTTAATGAATTTAAAAGATTAGATGAAGTAGTAGCTATAACATTAGCAGGATCATGTGCAAGTGCAAGAAAAGATAATTTCTCAGATATAGATATAGATATTATTGTATATAAGGAAATATCAATAGAGGAAAGAGAAAGTATTGCAAGAAAATTTTCAGATTTAATAGAGATAAATAATACATTTTGGGGACCATCTGATGAGTTTATTATTAGAAATTCATCAATACAAGTGGATATAGCATATTTTGAATATTATTGGTTAGAACAAAAATTAAAATATGTTGTGGAAGAGTGTAATGCATCAGTAGGATATAGTACTTGCTTTTGGAACAATGTAATAAATTCAATAATAGTATATGATAAGGATAATAAGTTTAAAGATTTTCAAGAAAAATATAATATTCCATATCCTAAAAAGTTGAAGGAAAATATAATTAAAAAAAATTATCCTATTCTTAATGAAAGATTTTCATCATATTATAATCAAATAGATAAGGCTATAAAAAGGAATGATATAGTAAATATGCATAATAGGGTATCAGCTTTCTTAGATAGTTATTTTGATATAATTTTTGCGATAAATGAATTTCCTCATCCAGGAGAAAAAAGATTAATTAGTATTATAGAAAAAAATTGCAAAAAGGTTCCTAAAGATTTTGAAAAAAATATTAATAATCTTTTAAATAGTAGCATTAATTTTGATTTAGAAGTATTGAGTAATATTAATGATATTGTAAAGCAATTAGAAAAGTTATTGCAAGATGAAGATTTATTAAATCTTTGTGTTAATGTTTATAGTAAGGATAAAGAATGATATAATTAACTTTATAAGTATACTTAAATGGGAGGAAAAAATGGGGATATTAAAGAATAATATTGAGAAGGAAATTGATAATAAACATATATATATTTACAGTTTAGAAAATGAAAATTCTAAAATTGAAATAACGAATTTTGGAGGTATAATTTTATCTTTTATAACAAAGGATAAGGATGGCAAAAAAGATGATATTGTATTAGGATATGATAATTTTGAAAATTATAAAACAACTACAACATATTTTGGTGCAATAATTGGACGTTATGCAAATAGAATTGCTAAAGCTTGTATAGAAGTAAATGGAATAAAATATGATTTAGCTAAAAATGATGGTAATAATCATTTACATGGAGGAATTAAAGGCTTTAATAGAGTTGTATGGGATTCTGAAATATTAAAAGATACAGATGGAGAATATTTAAAGCTATCATATTTAAGCAAAGATGGTGAGGAGAATTATCCAGGAAATTTAGAAGTTGTTTTGGAATATAGGTTAAGCAATGAAAATGAATTAATTATAAAATATTTTGCAAAGAGTGATAAAGATACTATTGTAAATTTAACGAATCACTCATATTTTAATTTAAGTGGCCATGCATCTGGAGATATATTAAATCATAAAGTTAAAATTTATGCTACAAATATAACTGCTTCAGATAAGGAAAGTATTCCAACTGGTGAAATAAGAAATATAATAGGAACACCGTTAGATTTTACAAAGTTAAAGGAAGTTGGAAGAGATATTAATAAAAATTATGATCAATTAATTAATGCAAATGGATATGACCATAATTGGATAATAGATGATTATACAGGTAATTTAAAAAAGGCTGCAGAAGTTGTTGATTATAATAGTGGAAGAGTACTTGAAGTATTTACAACTAAGCCAGGGATACAATTTTATACGGGAAATTTTTTAAATGAAAATGAAATTGGAAAAGGTGGAGTTAAATATAGAAGTAGACAAGGATTATGTCTTGAAACTCAATATTTTCCAGATAGTTTAAATCATAAAGGATTTTCTAATGTAATATTAAAAGCTGGTGAAGAATATAATCATACAACTATATATAAAGTTAGTATTAAAAATAAATAATGAAATAAAAAGACCTAAGGAAATTGATTAATCCTTAGGTTTTTTTTTACATTTTTTACAGTAACCGTATACTTCTAACTTGTGATCAGTTATATCAAAATCCATATCTTCTTTTAGATGTTTTTCGTAAATACAAAGTGGGCAATCTGTTAAAGGGAAAACCCCTTTACATTGTTTACAAATTAAATGATGCATATGCTCAGAAGATGTAATTTCATATGAAGTTTTATTATCATCTCCTAATATGGACTTAGATATAATATTTTTACTGCTTAATGAATCAAGTATTTTATAAATAGATGATAAATTAATGGATATAGCATTATCTTTAAGCTTTAAATAAATTTCTTCTGCAGTTAAGGGGTAATTACTTTGGGCTATTATTCCAAGTACGGAAAGACGATGCTTTGTAACCTTTAAATCATTTGATTTAAGGAGATCATTAAAATTAAAATCATTATTCAATATAAATACACCTCCATAAAAATATTATAAAAATTTACGTCTAATAAATAAAGTTATAAAGAATATAACTGATGCAACAAGAACAATAGTTGCTCCTGTAACTGTATTTAAGTAATAAGAAATTATTAATCCAACAATTCCAGAAAAAATAGCAATTAAAATTGAAAATAAGTGATATTGACGAATATTTCTTGAAATATTACGTGATGCAGCGGCAGGTAATACTAAAAGTGAATTTATAATCAATAAACCTACCCATCTTATAGTTATTGTAACAATAACAGCAATAGTACAAGTAAAGATGATTTCAATTAATAAAGTATTCATACCACGGCTATTAGCTAGGGATGTATTTAAACTTGTAACAAGAAGTTTATTAAATATTAAGCTCCAAAGTACAATTATAGCAATAAAAACAAAAATTAATAAAATTATTTGATTTTGAGATATACTAAGTAAATCACCTACTAAATAAGAAGAAAATTTACTTAAACTACTTGAAAAACTCATAAGAACAAGTCCTAATGCAATTGATGTTGATGAAAAAACACCTATTATTGTATCTGTAGATGAAGTTCCTTTATTTTTAATTATTGTTATTGCAATTGCAAAGCAAATTGAAAATAAAGTAGCACCCCACATAGGATCAATTCCACCTAATAATATACCAACTGCTATTCCGGTAAATGCTCCATGTCCTAATGAATCAGCAAAGAAAGACATTTTATTGCTTACAACCATAGTGCTTAATAATCCAAATAATGGAGTAATTATTATAATAGCAATAAAGGCATTTTTCATAAAAGTGTGAGAAAGCCATTGAAAAGGTAAAATTAAATCAATTGCATTATATAATGTATCAAACATTTTTAAAGTCCTCCTGTTTTAGATGATTTTTCATTTGAATTATTAATTGATAGGCCAAATATTTTTTGTGTAGCAGGGTTGTTAAATACTTGTTTTGGGGTACCTGAGCAAACTACTGTACCATTTACAAGTGCTACACGGTCAGAATATTTATAAACTAAATCTAAATCATGAGAAACTAAAATAATAGATAAATCATAATTTTTCTTTATATCTAATAATATTTGATAAAATAATTCTAATCCATTTTGGTCTACTCCAGATACAGGTTCATCAAGCAAAAGTATATTAGGAATAGGATCTAAAGCAAGGGCTAATAATACTCTTTGAAGTTCTCCACCAGATAATGCACCTAATTGTCTATCTATTAAATAAGGAACCTTAACCCTGTTTAAGCTTTTTAGTACTTCTTCACGTATTTTTTTCTTTGGCTTAATCCAAGCTGGTAAAGAATTTTTGCAACAAACAAATAGATCAAGAACGCTAATTGGGGTACTTTTATCAAAAGTTAGATATTGAGGAACATATCCAATTATAGGTTGATGATAAGTATTGTCATTTTGTCCCATAAAAGAAAGATTTCCAGTATGTTTAACTTCACCAAGTAAAGCTTTTAAAAGTGTACTTTTTCCTGCACCATTAGGACCAATAATAGAAGTAAGTTCTCCACAGTGAATGTGGAGATTTACATCTTTAAGTATTTGATTGTTACCAAGGGTAACAGAGAAATTTTCAATTTTTGTACAACAAAAATTATTACAAGTATTATTTTTGTTAAAGTTAGATTTTTTTATCATTTTAACGCCTCTTTTAAAACATTAAGATTTTCTTTCATTTTATTTATATAATCATCATAAGCATTTGAATTTGAATCACCTGTTACAATAGGGTCTAATTCATAAACTGAAGCACCAGTTTCATTTGCTATAGTTTGAGCAACTCTAGATGAGTATTGTGGTTCAGTAAATAAAGCTTTTATATTATGCTCTTTTATAGTTGAAATTATATTTTCAATTTCCTTAGCTGATGGTTCAGAATCAGGTTCTATTTCAATAACACCAACTATATTTAAATTAAATTCTTGAGCAAAATAAGGAAATGCTTCATGGAAAGTAATTATATCTCTATTTGGTAAATTGTCTAATTCTGAGTGCATTTCAGCTTTTAAGTTTTCAAGTTTAGAAATATAAGTATTTGTATTTGCTTCATATAAATCCTTATTTTCTGGATTTAAAGTTTCAAGTTGAGATGCAATGTTTTTAACTTGATTAATATTTCCACTAACACTTACCCATACATGAGCATTGTATTCATGGTCGTGGTCATGGTCGTGCTCATGGTCATGATCGTGCTCGTGGTCATAGTCGTGCTCATTGTCGTGATCGTGGTCATGATCGTGATCATGAGTATTATCTTCTAAAAGATTAAGACCTTTACTTGCATCAATTATTTTAATATTAGGATATTGAGAAATTATATCTTCTAAAAAAGATTCCATTCCAGCACCGTTTATAACTAATATATCAGCATTTTCTAATATTTTTAAATCTTGGGGAGTAAGCTGATAATCATGTAAGCAACCTGTTTGAGCTTTTGTCATATTTGTAAGATTTACATTTGGAATATCTTTAACGATATTTAATGTAGATATATATATAGGATAAAAAGAAGTTACTATATTTAAAGTATTATCCTCATTTTTATTAATATTATTTGTATCTTGAACTTTATTACAACCTATAAGTAATAAAGAGGTTGTTAAAAGTAAAGATAGTATTTTAGCTAATTTAAATTTCATTGTTTGTCCTCCTAAAGTCAAATGATAATAATTTGCAATTATAATTAATATTATACTACTTTTATACTAAATGTAAATTAAAATATTTTATTGGTATAAATTATATTAAAACATTAAATATATAAAGTATATGAAATATAAAAAATGTGAATAAAGTTCAAAAAAAATAAAAAAATGTTCGTAAAAACTATTGGAATTTTTAAAATTTTTGATATTATATATAAGGTAATTAGTATTTAGGGATTATTAAGCAAATTACTTAGATAATTAAGGGAAATTTAAATATATTTAAATTTAACTATTATGTAATTAAAAATAAGAAAAAGGTGATTAAAGTGAATAAGTTTTTAGATAATTATTTTAAGCTTAGTGAAAATGGTACAAATACAAAACAGGAATTTATTGCAGGAATAACAACATTTATGACCATGGCTTACATATTAATTGTTAATCCAAGTATCTTATCTGCAGCAGGAATGGATGCAGGTGCAGTATTTACAGCAACTGCATTATCATCAATTATAGCAACATTAGTAATGGGATTATATGCAAAATTACCATTTGCATTAGCACCAGGTATGGGATTAAATGCATTTTTTGCATATACTGTAGTTTTATCTATGGGATATTCTTATCAATTTGCATTAACAGCGGTATTATTAGAAGGATTAATATTTTTAATATTAACGGCTTTCAATATAAGAGAAGCAATAGTTGATTCTATTCCAGTTAATATTAAAAGAGCTATTTCTGTAGGAATAGGATTATTTATAGCACTTTTAGGTTTAGAAGGAGCTGGCATAGTTGTTCATCCTGCTGATGGAGGAACCATAGTTTCTTTAGGAAATATAACTTCAGGTGCAGGGCTTTTGGCAATTATAGGAATTGTTATTACTGGAATATTAGTTGCAAAAAATATTAAAGGTGCATTATTCTTAGGAATGATAATAACAGCTATAATTGGAATACCAATGGGAGTTATAGAGCTTCCAAATAAGATATTTAGTATGCCACCATCTATAAGCTCAACATTTATGCAATTTGAATTACATAATATTTTTTCATGGGATATGGTAATAGTATTATTTACTTTATTATTTATGGATATGTTTGATACTATAGGAACTTTAGTTGGAGTTGCAACAAAAGCAAATATGCTTGATAAGGATGGAAAAGTTCCAAATATTAAAAAGGCACTTTTTGCAGATGCAATAGGAACAACAATGGGAGCATGTCTTGGAACTAGTACAGTAAGTACTTTTGTAGAAAGTGCTTCAGGTGTAGCAGAAGGTGGAAGAACAGGATTAACAGCGGTATCTACAGCATTTATGTTCTTTTTATCATTGTTTTTATCACCAATATTTGGAGTAATAACTTCTGCAGTAACAGCCTCAGTTTTAGTTATAGTTGGATTATTTATGATAGAAAATATAAAAGAGTTAAATTTAGAAGATTATACAGAAGCTATTCCTGCATTTTTAACAATAATAATGATGCCTTTTGCTTATTCAATTTCTGATGGTATAGTATTTGGTGTTGTATCATACATATTATTAAAATTATTTACAGGAAGATGGAAAGAAATAAGTTGGACTACAGTTGTAGTTGGAATAGTTTTTGTATTAAAATTTGTATTTATATAAATAAAAAAGCTCACTTCGATATTAAATTTATTGAGGTGAGTTTTTTGTTTTTTATACATAGTAATAAATATTAAATTAGAATTTTTTTATTATATTTAATATATTATTTAAAGAATGCGATAATATATCGATATCATCAGGTTGTAATGTAGAAATTTTATCTTTTATTATTTCTTTAGCATATTCTTTACTTTCTTTAAATAATTTTAAAGCCTTAGGAGTACTTTGAATTAAAACAACCCTCCTATCTGATGGATTGTAATCTCTAGTAACAAAGCCGTCTTCTACAAGTTTATCTATTATTGGAGTCATATTTGGTTTTGAAACACAAAGTTCATTAGCCATTTTAGAAATAGATGTAGGACCATGATGAATTAAATAAAATAAAACCTTTATATGTGAATGTGGAAGTGTAAATTTTTTCATTATAACATTATGGTTAAAAAATTCTTTATTTAGAGATAATAATAACATATATAAATTATCATATAAATCATTTAAATTTGAAGTACTCATGTTAGCCTCCTTTTATTGTAATGATAATATTATAAAATAAAAAAAAATAGTTTACAAGAATATAGTTATAAAATGAAAATAGTTGTAAAAATTTTAATATTTATATTGACTTAGAATAGTTATGAAAATATAATAATTATAAAAATATAAATATATTAATTTGAATAAGGAGAGGAGAGCTTATGCTTAAATTATTAAAATACTTGAAACCTTTTATTGGTTCAATGATAATTGCAATAGCATTTTTATTTGTTCAAGCTGTATGTGATTTATCATTACCAGACTATATGTCTAATATAGTTAATGTAGGAATACAACAAGGTGGAGTAGAAAATGCTGTTCCTAAGGTTATTAAATCATCAGAAATGGAAAAGCTTTTAATTTTTATGAATGATAAAGAAAAAGATTTAATAAATAATAATTATACTTTGTTAGATAAGAACAGTCTTAATTTTGAGGATTATAATAAAAATTTAAAAAAGTATCCTGAATTAGAAAATGAAGGTATTTACAAATTAAATACAAAAAATAAAGAAAAATTAAAACAATTAAATAAGGTATTTGGAAAAGCAATGATTGTTGTTTCAATGTTAGAAGCACAAGGGATAAATGGTATACCAGGAATTGCACAAGCATTACCTCCAGGAACTGATATATCATCTATAAATACTTTTGATGTTTTGAAAATGATGCCACAAGAGCAAATTGATGGTGTATTAAAACAAGTAGATGAAAAATTAGCTGAAATGCCAGAAAGTATGATAACACAAGCAGCTACAAGCTATGTAAAATCACAATATAAAGCTGCTGGAATTAATACAGATAAGCTTCAATCTAATTATGTAATTCTTGCAGGGTTAAAAATGGTGGGAATAGCTTTAATTAGTATGGTTGCAACCGTAATTGTGAGTTTTATAGCATCAAGAGTAGGTGCAGCATTAGGTAGAAATTTAAGAAAAGATGTATTTAATAAAGTTGTAGATTTTTCAAATACAGAATTTGATAAATTTTCAACAGCATCTCTTATTACAAGAACAACAAATGATATACAGCAAATTATTATGCTTATTATAATGGGCTTAAGAATTGTATTTTATGCACCGATATTAGGTATTGGTGGTGTTATTAAAGTTATTAACACTGGAGCATCTATGGGATGGGTAATTGGTGTTGCAGTAATTTCAATATTACTTTTAATTATAGTATTATTTTCTTTTGCTATGCCAAAATTTAAAAGTGTACAAAAGCTTGTTGATAGATTAAATCTTGTAACAAGAGAAAGTTTAACTGGAATGTTAGTTATTCGTGCATTTAGTACACAAAAATATGAAGAAGATAAATTTGAAGTTGCAAATAAAAATTTAACAAGAACTAATTTGTTTGTTAATAGAATTATGACAACTATGATGCCTTTAATGATGTTTATTATGAATGCAATTACATTATTAATAGTATGGGTTGGGGCTCATAGAATTAATGATGGTATTATACAAGTTGGTACAATGATGGCATTTATGCAATATACTATGCAAATAATTATGGCATTTTTAATGATATCTATGGTTTCAGTTATTTTACCAAGAGCAATGGTTTCAGCTCAACGTGTATCTGAAGTTTTAAATGTTGATATAGCAATAAAAGATTCAGATAATTTACAAACATTTAATCATGATGAAAAAGGAACTATTGAATTTAAAAATGTTTCATTTAGATATCCAGGTGCTGATGAAGATGTAATAAGCAATATTAGTTTTAAAGCTCTTTCAGGAAAAACTACTGCATTTATTGGTAGTACAGGAAGTGGTAAATCTACATTAATTAATTTAATTCCACGTTTTTACGATGCAACAAAAGGGGAAATATTAATTGATGGTGTAAATATTAAAAATGTATCTCAACATGATTTAAGAGAAAAAATAGGATTTATTCCTCAAAAGGGGCTTTTATTTTCAGGTACAATTGAAAGTAACTTAAAATATGGTGGAGATTATATAACAGATGAAGATATTTTTAAGGCTTCAGAAATTGCCCAAGCAATGGAATTTATAAGTAATAAAGAAGAAATGTTTAATGCAGAAATTGCTCAAGGTGGTACAAATGTATCTGGTGGACAAAAACAAAGATTAGCAATAGCTCGTGCAATAGCTAAAAAGCCAGAAATATTTATATTTGATGATAGTTTTTCAGCATTAGATTTTAAAACAGATGCTAAATTAAGAAAAGCAATAAATACTGAATTAAAGGAAAGTACACTGTTAATTGTTGCTCAAAGAATAAGCACTATAATGAATGCAGATCAGATTATAGTACTTGACGAAGGTAAGATTGTAGGTAAAGGAACTCATAAAGAGCTTATGAACAACTGTGAGGTTTATCAGCAAATAGCTCTATCACAACTTTCAAAGGAGGAGCTTGAAAATGAGTAAACAAAAAATGAGAGGCCCAATGGGAGGAGGTCCTATGGGCGGAATGGGACGAGGCGGAGAAAAAGCAAAAGATTTTAAAAAGACAATGAAAACTCTTGCACAATATTTAAAGTCTTATAAATTATCAATAATAATGGTTATAATATTTGCTATTGGTTCTGCTGCATTTTCAATTGTGGGACCAAAGGTATTAGGAAAAGCAACTACAGAAATATTTAATGGATTAGTTAAAAAGGTTACAACTACTAATGCAGAGGGAATTAATTTTACTCGTATAGGGCAAATAATTTTATTCTTAGTTGGTTTATATTTAATTAGTGTAATTTTCTCATTAGTACAAGGATGGGTAATCTCAGGTGTTGCTCAAAAGGTATCTTATAATATGAGAAAAGAAATAAGTGAAAAAATTAATAGAATGCCACTTAGGTATTTTGATACTAAAACTCATGGAGAAGTATTATCAAGAGTAACAAATGATGTAGATACTGTTAGCCAAACTTTAAACCAAAGTTTATCACAAATATTAACATCAGTAACTACACTTGTTGGTGTACTTATAATGATGTTTTCAATAAACTGGATAATGACATTAGCTTCATTAATTGTAATTCCTATATCAGCAGGATTAATTGCTTTTGTTGTAAAAAAATCTCAAAAGTATTTTAAAACTCAACAAGAATATTTAGGTTATGTAAATGGACAAGTTGAGGAAGTTTATTCAGGACATAATGTAATGAAAGCTTTTAATGCAGAGGAAAGAGAAATAAATAAATTTGCACAGCTTAATGATACACTTTACAATAGTGCATGGAAATCACAATTTTTATCAGGTATGATGATGCCTATAATGACTTTTGTAGGTAATTTAGGATATGTAATAGTATCAATACTTGGTGGATGGTTAGCTATAAAAAAGGTAATTGAAGTAGGAGATATATTATCTTTTGTTCAATATATAAGATCATTTATGCAACCTATTGCTCAAACAGCTCAAATAGCTAATGTGCTTCAATCAACTGCAGCAGCTGCTGAAAGAGTATTTGAGTTTTTAGATGAAGAAGAAGAAACTTTAGATATTAAAAATCCAGTAAGTACTAAAGAAATAGTAGGAAAAGTAGATTTCCAAGATGTACATTTTGGATATAATTCAGAAAAAACTATTATTAATGACTTTACAGCTCATATAAAGCCAGGACAAAGAGTTGCTATAGTAGGACCAACTGGAGCTGGTAAAACAACAATGGTTAAACTTCTTATGAGATTTTATGATGTTAATGATGGTGCTATTTTAATTGATGGTCATAATATTAAGGATTTTAAAAGAAATGATTTAAGAAAAATGTTTGGTATGGTTCTTCAAGATACATGGTTATTTAATGGAACTATAATGGAAAATTTACGTTATGGTAGATTAGATGCTACTGATGAAGAAGTTAAAGAGGCAGCTAAAGCAGCACATGTTCATAGTTTTATAAAAACATTGCCACATGGTTATGATATGGAACTTAATGAAGAAGCAAGCAACATATCACAAGGACAAAAACAATTATTAACTATTGCCCGTGCAATATTAGCAGATCCTAAAATATTAATACTTGATGAAGCTACAAGTTCAGTTGATACAAGAACTGAAGTATTAATTCAAAAGGCAATGGATAATTTAATGAATGGAAGAACAAGCTTTATAATTGCTCATAGACTTTCTACAATTAGAGATGCTGATTTGATTTTAGTTATGAAAGATGGAGACATAGTAGAGCAAGGAAATCATAATGAATTATTAGCTAAAGGCGGTTTTTATGCAAATCTTTATAACAGTCAGTTTGAAGCAGCAGAAGCTTAAAATTAAATAAACTTTAATAAAAGGAAACCCCATTTATAGGAGTTTCCTTTTTAGCATAATTTTATTTTTAATCCAGGTTTTAAAAGTGTTAAATCAGTTATATTATTTAATGCAATTAATTCTTCAAGTGATAATCCAAACATATTGGCTATTTTATTTAATGAGTCATTTTTTTTAAAAGAATATATTCCATTAGAATATATTTGAAAAACTTCATCTTTATTAATAAAATTGGGATTTTTAATATTATTTAATTTAGATAGTTTTAAAATAGGAATATTAAATTTTTCTGAAATTTTAATAAGAGTATCATTTTCATCAACCACATAGGTAAATGGATATTTACAATCTTTTATCATCCAATTTTGAATTGAACTATTTTCTTGTTGTAATGGAGAAATGATGAAAAAGTTTTTGTAAGGAATAGAATTAATAGTAATACAAACATCATTAGTATTGTAAAAATTCATTAGTGTATTATAAATTGAATGGTAAAATAAATTACTATATTTTTTGGTAGAATTTTTTAAATGAAATAATAGGTCTTTTGAAAAATCTATATAAGCAAAATTGCTATCATAATTTAAACTATTAATTAGTGTATTTTTATCAATAAGTGAAAGTAATCCCTTAGGAGGGGTTTCAAATTCCTTTGAAAAAATTAATGAAATATTATCATTAGTATTAAAAGTTATTGTTTTATTATAGCACCAGATAGTATTTAAATTTTTATCAGGATAATAAAAGTTTATATTTTTTAAATAAGGAGTGTTTTCTAATATATCATCTAATTCAAATGAAAAATAGCCTTTATTTTTGATATAATAAATACTTTTAACTAATCCTATTCCTAATACATAATAATTTACGGAAAATTGAGATTTATTTTTTGATATTGTGGTAACTTCTATAGCTGAATTATAGTAAGAAAGGTGGGTTCTAACTTTAGCATTTTTATTTGTAATACAGCGTTTGCTGCCATCAGATAAAATCCAAAGATTATTTTCACAAAGAGGTTCTTTAATTAAATAATTATTTGTACAATCTTCATCATTTATAAATTGTTGATGATAAGAAGAGATATTGGTATAATAGCAAAGTTTAATTCCATCATCGGTATATTTATAAACATTAATAAAAGAATTTATACCATTATCATATCTTACTTGAATTTTATCATCATTGAAATATTCAATATATCTTTTAAAAGTAAAGCTTTCGTTATTTGTACATTTGTATACATAAATTGAATTTGATTTAGGTGGAATATAGTCTTTTGGTTGTATTTTCATAGTTACTCACCTCATAATCATTTGTGTAATAATTTATTTAATTGTTATTACAGTATATGAAGCAAAGTATTGTAATGACTTAAAGTATTTATATAAAATTAATTAAAAAAAAGAAGTTGTTGCCAGCATTTGTTAACAATAACTTCTTTTAATATTTAAATTTTAAAATTCTCTTTCTAACATATTAATTTTTTTAGGATCTTTAAAATCCTCTAATGATGTAATTCCTATCTTTTCTAAAACATCATCAAGAATTTTGCTATGAACAGCAACTTTAATTGAAGCATCATAAGCAAATTTATCAACTGCTTTTTTAGCATCAGAAGCAGGAACTAAAATTTTAGGGCCACCAACACAACCACCAACACAACCCATTCCTTCAATAAAAGTTGCATCTAAATTTCCAGAGAGAGCTTTATCAAGAATTTCTTTACATTCTTTTACACCTTCTGCTTTTTTAGATTTAAAGTATTTAATTTTATCAGGATATAATTCTTCAATTGCTTCTGAAACAGCGATTGAAACGCCTCCAGTGCGGGCATATAACCTTCCACCCCTTGAAGTATATTCTATAGAAGGAATTCCTTTTAAATCTTTGGGATGAAAATTAAAAGTATTAAATATATCATTTAATTCTTGGAAAGTTAGTACAAAGTCAATAGCATCAGCAACATCAGGAGCAGTAGCTTCTGATTTTTTTGCAATACATGGGCCAATGAATACAACTTTTGCATCTTTATTAAGAGCTTTAATTACTCTTCCAGCAGCAATCATTGGAGAAACAGAAGGTGAAAGATTTGGAATTAAATCTTTATAAACTTTTTTTAACATTCCAACCCACATTGGACAGCAACATGAAGTAATCATTAAATCATTAGGGCTATTAACATGTTTATTAAATTCTACAGATTCTTTTACTGTTAACATATCAGCTGCAAAGGCTACTTCAATCATATCAGTAAATCCTAATTTTATAAAAGCAGCCCTTAATTGATCCATTGTAACATCTTCACCAAATTGCCCCATAATAGCAGGAGCAACAGCTGCTATAACTGTTTTATTATTTTTTATTAAATTCATAATAGGTAAAAATTCAATTTTATCTAAAATACGTCCATCCTTACAAGCATCAACGCAAATTCCACAATCAATGCAAATATCTTCATTTATTGCTGTAGTTTTATTTTCATTATCATAAATTATTGCATGAAAA
The DNA here is from genome assembly GCF_053571985.1 of Clostridium sp. ETTB3. Lineage (NCBI taxonomy): Bacteria > Bacillati > Bacillota > Clostridia > Eubacteriales > Clostridiaceae > Clostridium > Clostridium sp. ETTB3. The sequence goes on along the minus strand of NZ_CP199832.1, from coordinate 2,178,497 downwards.
GGACAAGATCTTTGGCAGCTATAAGTATTATTTTTATCAGGTTTACAATTACTATTAGAACATTCAAGCTTTTCAACTATTTTTTTATTAACATTATATTCTGTAATTGCTTTTTTTAAGTTATATACATAATTATTATCAAACTTAATATCAACACCACATAAAGAAGTTATTATTGCAAATGTTTCTTGTGGAGATTTTTCATGACAAGTAATTATTTTATTTAATGTTTCATCAAAATTGCCATTATAATAAGATTTAATTAATATATCAAATAACTCAACATATTTATTATTCATTAATATACCTCCAAAAATAAATAATGTTTGTATATTTTAGTATTTGTTTTTATAACTAAAAATAAACAAATATAATATTATAAAAATAAAATGTTTTTAGTACAAGAATTATTAGAAATATAGTATAATTTTATATCTAATAAAATAAGGGATGTTTTTAAATGGAAAATATAATTAAGATAATAAAAAAAAATCAATTATTTTCTGGAGTAAGTGAAGAAAATATAAAAAATATATCAAAAGATATTAAGTATTATATAAAAACTTATAATAAAGGTGAAATAATTGCACATGAAGATGATGAATGTAGAAGTTTATCATTAGTTTTAAGTGGTGTTGTAGAAATACAAAGATTGTATTTAAATGGAAAGTATATAGTGTTAAATAGATTAAATGAAGGCGATGTATTTGGAGAAGCATTAGTTTTTTCAAAGGCAAGAACTTATCCTGCAACAGTTATTTCTTTAAATGAATCAAAAGTACTTTTTATAGATAAAAGTGATATTTTAAAAATACTTACTAAAGAAGAAAAAGTTTTGGAAAATTTTATTTCATTATTGAGTAATAAGGTTTTTATTTTAAACTCAAAAATAAAAAGTATTTCTTTTAAAAGTGTAAGGCAAAAGGTTATTGGCTATATCTTAAATGAAGTAAAAGAGCAAAAAAGTAATTCTATTATGTTGAAAAATACTAAAGAAGAAATAGCAGCATTATTAGCAATTCCAAGACCATCATTATCAAGAGAATTAATTAATTTAAGAAATTTAGGATATATTAAGTTTGATAGAAAAAAGATTACTGTATTAGACATTGAAAGTTTAGAAGAGGAATTATTTAATTAAAAAAACTGTAACAAAAGTTACAGATTTTTTTTTAATAGTATCATAAAATAATCACATAAATATTAAAAATATACTTTTAAGAGGAGAGTTTAAATATGGAAAATAAAATGTTTTGTTTCCAATGCCAAGAAACAGCAGGATGTACAGGATGCACTAAATTTGGTGTATGTGGAAAAAGTCCAGAATTAGCAAATATGCAAGATTTATTAATATATGTTACTAAAGGATTATCAGAAGTAACAACAAGATTAAGAAAAGAAGGAAAGAAAATAGATAAAGAATTAAATCACTTTATTACTTTAAATCTTTTCACAACTATTACAAATGCAAACTTCGATAACGAAGTATTTTATAGTAGAGTAAAAGAAGCTTTAAGAATTAAAAGAGAATTAATTGAAAAATTAAATGATAAGAACAACTTATCAGAAGTTGCTTTATGGGATGCTTCTTCAAATGAAGAAATGGACAAAAAAGCAGGTATATTAGAAAGAGTTAAAAATGTAGTAAGTGGTTCTAAAGAAGTTAAGACTTTAAACACAATATTAGAAGAAAAATCAAATAGTGATGAAGTTGGAGTACTTGCAACTAAAGATGAAGACATAAGATCATTAAGAGAACTTATAACTTATGGATTAAAAGGATTATCAGCATATTCTAAGCATGCTAATGCTTTAGGGTTTGATAATGAAGAAATAGATGCATTTATGCAAGAAACTTTAGCTAAGCTTTTAGATGATTCATTAAGTGTTGAAGAATTAATTGCTTTAACATTAGAAACAGGAAAAGTAGGGGTTGATGGTATGGCATTATTAGATACTGCTAATACACAAACTTATGGAAATCCTGAAATTACAAAAGTAAATATAGGAGTAGGTAAAAATCCAGGTATCTTAGTATCAGGACATGATTTAAAAGACATTGAGCAATTATTAATTCAAACTGAAGGAACTGGAGTAGATGTTTATACTCACTCAGAAATGTTACCAGCTCATTACTATCCAAATTTAAAGAAGTACAAGCATTTAGTAGGTAATTATGGTAACGCATGGTGGAAACAAAGAGAAGAATTTGAAAGCTTCAATGGTCCAATTCTTATGACTACTAACTGTATAGTACCACCAAAGAACGAAAGCTATAAGTCAAGAATGTATACAACAGGAGCTGCTGGTTTCGAAGGATGTGTTCATATAGAAGCTGATGAAAATGGAGTTAAGGACTTCTCTGAAATAATTGAACAAGCTAAGAAGTGTAAAGCACCAATAGAAATAGAACAAGGTGTAATAACTGGTGGATTTGCTCATGCACAAGTATTTGCATTAGCTGACCAAGTTGTAGAAGCTGTTAAGACTGGAGCTATTAAGAAATTCTTTGTTATGGCAGGTTGTGATGGAAGAGCTAAGGCAAGAAACTACTACACAGATTTTGCAAAAGCTTTACCACAAGATACAGTAATATTAACTGCAGGATGTGCTAAGTTCAAATATAATAAGTTAGAGCTTGGTGATATCAATGGTATTCCAAGAGTTTTAGATGCAGGACAATGTAACGATTCTTACTCATTAGCATTAATAGCATTAAAATTAAAAGAAGTATTTGAATTAGAAGATATTAATGAATTACCAATAGCATTTAACATTGCATGGTATGAACAAAAGGCTGTAATAGTATTATTATCATTATTATACCTTGGAGTTAAGAACATTCACTTAGGACCAACACTTCCAGCATTCCTTTCACCAAACGTAGCTAAAGTTTTAGTTGAAAACTTTGGAATCGGTGGAATAACTAATGTTGAAGATGATATGAAGATGTTCTTAAACTAATATTAGAATTTAATATAAGATTAGTATAATTAATTCCTAGGAGGAACTTAACGTAAAGTCCTTCTAGGATTTTTTTATAGATTTAAATTATAGTATTATAAAAAGCTACCTAATCTTTTTTGGGGGAAGAAGAAATTAGATAGCTTTTTTATTGGAGGAAAATTTTATTTTGTTTATGTTTAAATTATAATATTAAATTTTGTCAGTTTTGTTTCAATTTGATGAATTTAACATGAAGAAAGATATAGTAAATATTATTGGGCAATAATATAAAGTAGTTTATAATAATTTTATATGAATAAATAAAAAAATATACGACTAATATAATAAAGAAGAGGGTATTAAAAAGTAGTAATATGGATAAAAGAACTAATAAGGTAGCGGAGGAATTAAATGAAAAAGAATGCAGCACTAAGGGAATTTAAAAAGTTAAAAAGTCAAATAAATCAAATAGAAGAAATAGTACATCACTCAAAGATAGGAGCATTAGTAGAGCAAGAAACTTCTATTAGAAAAAAAATAAGGCTTCTTAAGGAAATGGAAAAAGAGGGGTTTAAGGAATATGAGTATGTATTTGAAAAATATGAAGAGCTTTTAGAGTATATTTCTAAAAAAATGATTGAGGATTATAATAAAAAAAATAATACTGATTTTGATTTTTATGAAGTTGTTAGGGGAAATTATAATACATTTTTAAATTCAGGTGTAATGACAGTTCTTACTAAACAACATATACCAAGGCTTATTGGAGAAGCATTTGAAGAAGCCTTTCCAGATAATCCTAAAGATGAATATATGGTAACAAGAAGAATGAAAAGAAAAATATATATTCATCTTGGAGATACTAATACAGGAAAAACTTATAATGCAGTAGAAAGACTTAAAACAGCTAAAAAAGGAGTGTATTTATCTCCACTTAGAATTTTAGCATTAGAAAATTATGATAAATTAAATAACGAGGGTATAATTTGTGACTTGATGACAGGAGAGGAAGAGATAATAAATGAAAATTCAACTCATGTGTCTTGTACTATAGAAAAGGTTAATTTAAAGCAAAGTTATGATATTGCTGTAATTGATGAAATTCAAATGATTAGTGATACTCAAAGGGGAATAGCTTGGAGTAGGGCACTTTTAGGTCTTAGATGTAATGAAATTCATATTTGTGGAGCAATGAATGCTAAGGATATCTTGATTAAGATATTAGAGGATTGTGAGGATGATTATGAAATTAAAGAATATCATAGAAATATACCTTTAGTAGTTGAAACTAAAAATTTTAGTTATAATGATGTCCAAGAAGGAGATGCTATTGTAGTTTTTTCAAAAAAGAGAGTTTTAGAAATAGCACAGGATTATTCTAATAAAGGAATTAAAACTAGTATTATTTATGGTGATTTACCACCAGAAGTTAGAAAAATGCAATATGAGCAGTTTATAAATAAGGAAAATAAGGTGTTAGTTACAACAGATGCTATAGGAATGGGAGTTAATTTACCTATAAGAAGAATAGTATTTATGGCTATAAGAAAATTTGATGGAGAAGAGGTAAGAGAATTAACATCTCAAGAAGTTAAACAAATTGCTGGAAGAGCTGGAAGAAAGGGAATATATGATACTGGATATGTATCAGGAGTTTCAGATACTCATAACTTTATAAGTAGGAAATTAGAAATGAAAGATGATATCATAAAGCAAGCAGTAATAGGACCTTCAGAAGAAATTTTAACTATAAAAAGCTTACCATTAAATGAAAAGCTAGTATTATGGAAGACTAGAGAATCTAAAATTAATTATTATACTAAAATGGATATAAGTGAATATTTATTAATTTTAGAAAAAATAAAAAGATATAAGCTTAAAGAAGAAGATCAATGGGATTTATTAAAGGTTCCATTTGATGTAGCAAATGAAGAACTTATGGATAAGTTTTTAGAATATGTAGATGAAATATTTGTTGGAAAAGTTGATGAAATAACAAAGCCACAATGTTTTACAGGAAATCTTGATGACTTAGAAATTTATTATCAAAAAATTAATATGTATTATTCTTTTTCTAAGATATTTAACTTAAAGTTTGATGTAAATTGGGTTTACAATGAAAGACTTAAAGTGAGTGAAGATATAAATGAAATTTTAATTAAAATTTAAAATATATTAATAATGGGAAAATTATAATATAAAAGGAGATGATTTCATGACACTGTTATATGATTATAATATTTCTGTAATAATAGGAAATTATTTATTAGGGGCTTTAGCAAATGATGAAGATTTAAATTTAAATTCTAAAAAGTCTAATTTTTTTACTAAGTTATTTAGAAAAAATAAATAGATAGTATAAATCAAATAAAAGTAGAGCTATATTCATGGTGAATTGTGAATATAGCTTTATTTTAATAATAATTTATAATTTAAGAGTAAATTTGAAAAAAGTTGAAAGTAATATAGAAAATAAGATAATATTTAAATAGGAGTAATTTAAAGAAAGTATGAGGAGTATAAATGTCTATAAGTTTAAGAAACTTAACAATTTATATGTTTAGAACTATTTATGAAAGAAGTGATAAATACAATAAGTTAAAGCCATATTTTTATAGATTTATAGGAACTGATAATAGTTTAAAATATAATGATTATATTAAAACACTTGAAAGTAAATGTAATGAAGAAAAAGATAAATGTATTATCTTTGATGGAAGTATTCCTTTAAGTGGAGAGATGGAATTAATTCAATATATATTTAATGAGCTTGCATCTATGGATATATATAAAATGACATCTCAAGAAATTGTTATATTTAATAATTCTGAAACTAATTTTAAATTTTTAAATGCATTAGAATATATTATTTCAATTGCTTGTAAGAAAGAAAATTTTTTAAATGAAAATGTGAGAAATAATTTTATTACTAAGTTAATTGTTTGGGCTTATACATATGCAAAGAATATACAATATGATGATAGTATAAATCCTAAATGTATTTATTATGGTAATATACAAAGGCATGAAATTTATTTTTTAATTCTTCTTTATAAAATGGGCTATGATGTAATTTATATTAATCCATTAAAAGAAGAATTTTGGGATGAAATTGATAGTGATGGATTAAGTGAATGTATCAAAGAAATGGAGATATTAAGCATAGAATCATTTAGAGAAAGAGCTAATAAAGGAGAAGTAATTAATAATTTTGAAACAATTACTAAGCAAATACAAAGGGATATAGAAAATGAATTGTTTTTAAATACTGGAGTTTTTAAGCCATGGCAATTTAGAAGTGGATATACTAAAAGTGTATTACTAGATACTATTTTAGAAGATATATATATTTATTGGAATGAACCATGTAAATTAAGAAGTGGATTTAAGGTTGAAGGAAATACAGTTAGAGTTCCTTGCTTTTTTAAAAAGATAAATGGTATATATAATGATGAGCTTGAATATCAAAAGCTTGTAAAGTATTGTACATCATCATCTAATACATTGGTATTTAATAATGTATATTTTTCAGAGGAAGTAAAATTTACAAATGATATGTATTCACTTATGTTTTGTCAATTAAGTGATGGTACTTTTGATATTGATGAAATTAAGAAATTATCAATATATAAGTTTTCTAAGTATAGTGAAGAAATTCAAAATTTCTTGCTTAAAAAATTTAATGAAACAATAACTAATAAGGAATTATATAATAAAAATTTAAATAAAGAAGATATATTAAAGTTTTTAGTTTTAGTTTTAGGATTAAATGATAGTATTATAAGGCTTATAGATAACTTTGATTTTACTGGTTTTGTACCTAAAATAGTAATTTATTTAGAAAATGAAAATACTTTGCCAGAATCAATGCAAATGATTTTAGGATATTTTCATACTATTGGAATTGATATTATTATATTCAATCCTTCAGGATTATTTAATATTAACAATGTAATAAATGAATCTATAGTAAATGAATTTAGGCTTGATATAATGAAGTATGATTCAAAATATAAAGAATTAATAAATATGAAACAAGGTATATTTTCAAGGTTTTTAAGAAATAGATAAAACAAATAAATTTAAAAATAGATTAAAAAATGGGAGTGTTGATTTATGAATAATTATAACAATAGCAATATGGGGCAGGGATTTGATAACTTCAATGTAAATAATCAAGGAGACAATAGCTTTAATGGATATCAAAATAATTATGGTTATATGAATACACAAGAAAATATGCAAATACAAAATAATGATTTTGATGTAGCAACAATTTCTGAATATAAACAAAGATTAAGAGGAATGAAGGAAGTTCAAGATTTAACAAGTGAAGTTGAAATTCAAAATCCAAATTCAATAGTGATGTTTGGACAAGGCGCAAGTGAACAAATTTCAAAAGTTTCAGATGAGCTATTAAATTCAATGAAAGCAGTAAAAGCAGAAGAAGCAAGTGAAATGTTAGTTAACTTAACTAAAATAATGGATAAGTTTGATATCAAGGAATTAGATGGTTCAGAAAAACAATCTATGCTATCTAAATTTATGAAAGGCGTAGGAAATAGTGTTGCAAAGTTATTTCAAAAATATGACACTATGGGATATGAAGTTGAAAAAGTATATGTATTATTAAAAAAATATGAAAATGATATAAGAGAATCTAATGCTAATTTGAAAAAACTATATGATGCAAATTTACATTACTATCAATTGTTAGAAAAGTATATTGTTGCAGGAGAATTAGCATTAGAAGAAATAGAAGCATACATATATCAAATATCAATGAACAATTCTCTTGGACAAGAAGAGAAACAAATGATGTTGCAAAAGCTTGAAATAAGCAAAGAAATGTTATCTCAAAGAGTTTATGATTTACAAATTGCTGAAAATGTAGCAATTCAATCAGCACCAATGATTCAAACTATTCAAATGTCAAACTTTAATTTAATGAGAAAAATTAATTCTTCATTTATAATAACATTACCTATATTTAAGCAATGTTTAGCACAAGCAGTTATATTAAAAAGACAAGAAATTCAAGCAAAATCAATTAAACAGTTAGATGACAAAACAAATGAACTTATTATGAGAAATGCCCAAAATACAGCTAGACAATCAGTTGAAATTGCAAAAATGGCATCAGGAAGTTCAGTTTCAATATCTACATTAGAAAAATCTTTTGAAACAATAATGAAGGGAATTGAAGATACAAAAGCAATTCAAGAAGCTAATAAAGTACAAAGAATTGAAAATTCAGCTAAGCTTGAAAGAATTAAGAGTACGATGAAAAAAAATACAGCTAAATTATAAAAATAAATTATTTAAATTTAAAATAAAAGTTGATAATAATCAGCTTTTGGTAAAAATAATATAAAATTTTATTTTTATAGCATTAACAAAAATATTATTAACCACAAAAAAGGTTGCAAAAGAATTTATTAAGTGGTATAATTTATCGTATAAGATAATTATAAATAATATTTAAAAGACGGAGGGGTTGAATATGGGAATTAATTTAGGAGCAATGATGAATAATATTAATATGGGAGCAAGCAATGGCAACAATGTTAATGCTTTAAATTTAAAAAAGAATGATATATTAAATTTAGCTAAAAAAAATCCAGGACTTAAAAAGGTAATATTAGGAGCAGGATGGGATGTAGCAAGTGGTGGACAAGACTTTGATTTAGATATAGCAGCATTTTTATTAAATGCTAATGGAAAAGTTCAAAACATACCAGATGATGTTATATTTTTTAATAATATGCAAGGACAAGGAATTTACTTAGAAGGTGACAATAGAACAGGAGCTGGTGAAGGTGATGATGAAAGAATAAGAATAGACTTAGAATCTATTCCAGCACATGTTCAAAAAATAGTCTTTGTAGTTACTATTCATGAGGCTCAAGCAAAGAGACAAACATTTGGAATGGTTGAAAATTCATATGTGAGATTATTAGATGAAGAAAATAATGAAAGAGAAATTTGTAGATTTAATTTAAAGGAAAATGGCTCAACAGTGACTTCAGTAATTTTTTCTGAATTATATAAACAAAATGGAGAATGGCAATTTAAAGCTATTGGAGAAGGAAAAATTGCTGATTTAAATGGAATACTAGGAATTTATATGTAGTAAAGAAAAAGGATATAAGTGGCAAGTGACAAGTGGCAAGTTAAGGAGGAAACCTTAAATCAGTGGCAAGTGACAAGTGTCAAGTGATAAGTTAGGGAGTTTCTGAAAATATATTTATTAAATTCAGAAAAAGCTGAATTTATACCTAAACTTGCCACTTGAAACTAATAAAAAGGAGAAGTTATGACAGGAATTTTAAATTTGAAAAAAAATGATATTTTAGACTTAAGAAAGGCTGAGCCAGGATTGAAGCATGTTGTTTTAGCAGCGGGTTGGGATGTTGCTAAAAAAGGTTTCTTTGGATTAGGTACAGATTATGATTTAGATTTAATTGCTATATTATTAAATGAAAATGATAAAATGATAAATAGGGGAGTAATTTATTTTGGTAATTTAAATGGTCCAGGAATATATCTTCATGGAGATAATAGAACAGGAGCAGGAGATGGAGATGATGAAAAAATATCTGTTGATTTAGAAAAGCTTCCTGCTAATTGTAGCAAAGTTGTATTTGCTTTAAATATTTATAATGCAGTTAAAAGAAAACAAAGTTTTTCTAAGGTAAAAAATGCATATATAAGATTATTAAATGAAGATAATGGAGATAAAGAAATTTGTAGATATAATCTATCAGAAGATGGTGGAGATAACACAGCATTACTTTTTGCCGAATTAGAAAGAAATAATGGAAGTTGGCAATTTAAGGCTAAGGGAGAATTATTACATGCAACAGTTTCTTCATTAGCAAATATGTACAAATAGGAGTGGAATAAATGGGAATTAATTTAGGTGCAGGATTTGAAAATTTAAATGGAAATTCAAGTATTTCTAATCAATCAGCGGGAATTTTAAATTTAAATAAAAATGATATTTTAGATTTAACAAAAAAAAATCCTGGATTAAAGAAAGTAAGACTTGGAGCTGGATGGGATATTGCAAATAATGGTTTAGATTATGATTTAGATATAGCAGCATTTTTATTAGATTCTAATAATAAGTTTAATACAGTATCAAATATTATATTTTTTAATAATAAAGAGAGTCAGGGAATTTCGTTAGCTGGAGATAATAGAACAGGAGCTGGTGAAGGTGATGATGAAGTTATAAACATAAATTTAGAAGAAATTAATCCTAATATAGCAAAAATAGTTTTTGTTGTTACTATACATGAGGCTCAGGCAAAAAGACAAACATTTGGAATGGTTGAAAATTCATATGTAAGATTAGTAGATTTAGAAAATAATAAAAGGGAAATTTGTAGATTTAATTTAAAAGAAAATGGATCTACAGCTACATCTGTAATTTTTGCTGAACTTAATAGAAAAGGTTCAGAATGGCAATTTAAAGCTATTGGAGAAGGAAAAATTGCTGATTTAAATGGTGTTTTAGCTTTATATCAATAATAAATATTAAAATAAGCAAGATATACATGCAAAAGTTAATTTAACTTTTGCATGTATATTTTAAAAAATAATCTTATAATAAATGTTAATATAAAATATATGATATATAAGTTTGAGTTATAAGGAGGATGTAATGATTAAGGGACTTAATAAAGACCAAGTAGAACAAAGTAGGAAGTTACATGGAGATAATATAATTCATGAAGCTGAACAAGAAACATTTTGGGACAAGTTTAAAGGGGCATTTGATGATCCAATGATAAAGTTATTACTTGTAATTGCTGCAATTATGGCTATTATGGCAGTTATGGGATATGCAGAGTTTGGAGAAATTATTGGTATAGTAATTTCTGTGTTACTTGTTACTGGAATTTCGGCAAAAACTGAAATTGCAAGTGATAATGAATATAGAAAATTAAAAGATTCAACCAAAAAAGAGGTATGTAAGGTACATAGGGATGGAAAGGTTGTAGAAGTAGAAATTAATGAATTAGTTGTTGGTGATTTAGTAATTCTTCAAAGTGGTGATAAAATTCCAGCTGATGGATATCTTTATCAAGGTGAATTAAGAGTTGATAATTCAGCACTTAATGGAGAAGCTGAAGAATGCAGAAAAGTTGCTGTAAGTGATTTTAAGGCTTATAAAGAATTGGCTATGACAGCTGATGTAACAGGGGATACTTTTGTTGATGCACATTCATTATTTAGAGGTGCTGTTGTATTTAATGGCGAAGGGATAATGGAAATTACTAAGGTTGGAATGAAGACAATGATGGGTGCAATGGCTGAAGATATGGCTGATGATGAAGTAGAAAGCCCATTAAAGGTAAAGCTTGCTAAATTAGCATCTCAAATTTCTATGTTTGGATATATTGGTTCAGTAGTTATTGCTTTAGCATTATTAGCTCATAAGGTGGTTATAGCTGGAGGCTTTGCTGATTACTTTGCAAATGGTGGAGTAATGGTATTTAAAGATGTATTAGAAGCTATTATGCTTGCTGTTGTTATAGTAGTTATGGCTGTTCCAGAAGGACTTCCTCTTATGATAGCAATTGTTTTAATGAGAAATACTGCAAAGATGCTTCAAAACAATGTACTTGTTAGAAAGCCAATAGGAATTGAAACTGCAGGTTCATTAAATATATTATTTTCAGATAAGACAGGAACAATAACTAAAGGTGAATTAGAAGTTGTAGAATTTTTTGATGGTAACTTAAAGGATAGTTATAAAGATGGATCAAAGATTAAAGAAATGATGGCTTTATGCATTGGAAAAAATACAGGCTCAATGTTTGATGCAAATGGAAAAGTTATTGGAGGAAATGCTACAGATAAAGCATTATTAAACTTTTTAACTCAAGCAGAAATGAATAAATTAGAAGATTTAAAGGTAGAAAAATCACAAGGATTTAATTCTGCAAATAAATATTCTGCAAGCCAATTAAATGGTAAAACTGTATATAAGGGTGCACCAGAAAGATTACTTACAAAAGCTACTAAGATGTTAGATGAAAATGGAAATGTTGTAGCTATTGATAAAAAGAAAATTAACGATAAGATAGATAGATTAGCAGAAAGAGCAATGAGAGTATTATCATTTGCTTATAGTGAAAGTGAATTAATAGAAGATACATTACCAGATGATTTAGTAATGGTAGGATTTGTTGGAATTCGTGATGATGTTAGACCAGAAGCTAAACAAGCAATAAAGGAAGTTCAAAATGCCGGTGTACAAGTAGTAATGATAACTGGTGACAGAAAGGAAACTGCTGTTGCAATTGCAAAAGAAGCTGGATTATTAAATTCTAAATCAGATGTTGCATTAACATCAGAAGAATTAAATAAAATGTCAGATAAAGAAGTTAAAGCAATTTTACCTAATTTAAAAGTTATTGCTAGAGCATTACCTACAGATAAATCAAGAATGGTAAAACTTGCACAAGAGTTAAACCTTGTATGTGGTATGACTGGTGATGGTGTTAATGATGCTCCTGCATTAAAGAGAGCAGATGTTGGATTTGCAATGGGTAGTGGTACTGATGTAGCAAAAGAAGCTGGTGCAATTGTTATCTTAGATGATAACTTTAAATCTATTGAAAATGCAATATTATATGGAAGAACAATTTATAATAATATATTAAAATTTATAAAATTCCAATTAACAATTAATGTTGGTGCAGTTGCAGTTTGTGCTATAGCTCCTTTCTTTGGAATCGAAGAACCATTAAAAATAACTCATATATTATGGATTAATTTAGTTATGGATGGTCTTGGTGCATTAGCTTTAGGATCTGAACCAGCACTTAAAAAGTATATGCTTGAAAAACCTAAGTCTAGAACTCAAAGTATTGTTTCAGCTAAAATGATGAATCAAATTCTTTTTGCTGGAGCATGGGTTGCAGTATTAAGCTTTGCATTCTTAAAGGCACCATTCTTTATAAATATGTTTGCAAATACAGAAGAACATATGACAGCATATTTTTCAATGTTTGTACTTTGTGCAGTATTTAATGGATTTAATGTAAGAAGCAATACTATAAATATTTTTGAACATATTAAGGAAAATATGAGTTTCTTAAAGGTTATGGGTGTTATAGTAATAGTTCAAGCTGCATTAACTTTAGTTGGAGGAGAATTATTTAGTTGTACTCCAATTACAGTAAAGAATTGGCTTGTTATAATAGCTATGGCATTTACAATAATTCCAGTAGACATGATAAGAAAAGTTATATTTAATAGCTTAGATAAAGAAAAAGATTTAAAAAATTTAGCTAAATCAGCTTAATAAGAAATGGGCTGTTGCACTAAGTAATTTAGTACAACAGCCCATTTATTTATTAAGCTAATGATTCCCATTCATCATATAAATTAGCAATTAGCTGCTCTAATGATTTAATTTCATTATTAACCCTTTGACTTTCAGAAGGATTAGAATATATAGATTCTAAGCAAAGCTGTTCTTGTAAATTATTTAATTCATCTTCTTTTTCAGAAATTGTTTTTTCAAGATTTTTAATTTTTAATTGTATAGCTTTAGCTTCTTTTTCAGCTTCTCTTTTCTTTTTCTTTTCATCCTTAAGTTGAGTCTTTGTTTTTCCATTTGCTAATTCTTCATAACTTTCAAATCTACTTGGATTAAGCTTTTTTTCTTGGTAGTAACTATAATTACCTAAATATTCAGATACACCATCTTCTTTTAATTCTAATATACGACTAATTACTTTATTTAAGAAATATCTATCATGGGATATTACCATTAATGTACCATCATATTCTAAAATAGCATCTTCTAAGGCTTCTCTAGATATAATATCAAGATGGTTAGTAGGTTCGTCTAATAATAATAAATTAGATTTTGAAAGAATTAGTTTTAATAAATTGATTCTACATTTTTCTCCACCACTAAGAGTATTTATTACTTTAAATACATCATCACCAGTAAATAAGAATGAAGCAAGATAGCTTCTAAGTTTGGAAGTTGTTAAATTAGGAAAGTCATCCCATACTTCATCTATAATAGTCTTATCTAAATTTAAGTCAGATTGCTCTTGATCATAGTATCCAACGTTAACATTAGTACCTAATACTTTTACACCTTTATCAACTTCCACTTTATCCATTATTATTTTAAATAATGTAGTTTTACCACGACCATTTTCTCCAATTAAAGCTACCTTTTCTCCACGCTTTAAATCTAAATTTAAGTTTGAAAATAATGATTTATCTCCATAAGATTTAGCCATATTTTCTATATGAAGCACATCATAACCGCTTTTTACTGAAGCTTCAAATTTAATTTTAGAAGCTTCTTTTGCATGAGTTGGAGCTTCTATTTTCTCCATTTTTTCAAGAACCTTTTCTCTACTTTCAGCAGCTCGTATACTTTTTTCTCTATTAAATGAGCGGAATTTTTCAATAATTGCTTCTTGTCTTTTAATTTCAGCTTGTTGAAGATTATAAGCTTTTAATTTTGTTTCATAATTCTTTTTTCTTAAATCTATAAATTTAGTATAAGGAACATTATAGCATTCTACTTTACCACCAATTACTTCAAAAGTATTATTAGTAACAGAATCTAAGAAAAATCTATCGTGAGATATTACTAAAACAGTTCCCTTATAATTTTTCATATAATCTTCTAACCAACTTATAGCTTCTAAATCTAAGTGGTTAGTTGGTTCATCAAGTAATATAATATCTGGTTTACGTAATAATAATTTACATAAAGCAACCCTTGTTTTTTGTCCACCACTTAATGTATTGATAGATTTATAAAAATCATTTTCAGTAAAACCAAGGCCTTTCAATACTCTTGAAATTTCTCCTTTATACACATATCCACCTTTATGAGAATATAAATCTTGAAGTGTTGTATAATCTTTAATAAGTTTTTCATGATAAGAAGCCTTTTTTTCATCATAAGGTTCACTCATTTTTATTTCTAAAGATGAAAGCTTTGATTCTATATTTAATAATTCATCAAAAACAGAAAGAGCCTCTTCATAAATGTTTTTTTCTGAATTTAATGCTAAATTTTGTGATAAGTAACCTAGTGTTTTATTTTTATCTATAAATACTTCACCAGAATCTTGGGATAGTTCTTTTGTTATTATTTTAAAAAGTGTAGATTTTCCCTCACCATTAGCACCAATAATTCCAACTTTATCTCCTTCATTAATGGAAAAAGTAATGTTTTTAAGTATATCTCTAATTCCATAGCTTTTACATATATCTTTACAACTTAGTATTATCATAATTTCCTCCGTTATAGTGAAGCTTCGTAAGTGAAATTTAAAATTAAATTTGCACATTTGTCATAAAAAAGTTTTTCAGTTTAATTATACTATTATAGCAAATCTATATCAAACCTAAAAAAGAGCTGCTAAGAAACAACTCCTTTAAATTAAGTCATCAACAAATAAATAACCCATAATAGGTTTACAAGCAAAAACTCCAATTATATAAATAGTATAAAATTTTCCACCATCTAAAGTAATATTTTTAATATATTTTGCAGTAAGCTGAGAAGTGCCAACTAATACTTTAAAATTATATATTCCAGAGGAAAGTGGATAATAACTTGTAGTTTCTAAATATTCAACACTATTAAATAATACAGAATTATTAGGCAAAGACAAGCTTAGTAATGGTGAATTATTAGATAAGTTTATAAATCTTAAAAATGCTTGTGTCTTTTGTATAGGTACATTATCATCCCTTAATTTAAATAAAAATAAGTTATTAGATAATGTAACAAATGATATTGTATAATTTGTATTAGCAATTAATTCAAGGGTTTGAGTTAAAATTGGTTTATCATAAGTTCCAGTTAAATAAAGCTGAAATTCATATTCTCCTGGAGTTAATGTAATATACTTAGATATCTTTCCAAAGGAAATATTACTTGTTAATAATGAACCATTTGCATAAATATCAACATTGGATGATGTTGGATTAGCGTGGATAATTCTTATATTAGTATTAACTCTAGGAAGATACTTGCTGAATAATTCCATAAAAATTCACCTACTTATTACAATTATCTAGAGAAATTTTAATGATTTTTTTTATTAATATTTTAGCAATTGGATAAGGAATTCTATAAGCTTTCATTGTAGCTAATATTCCAGAATGATCATTTTCAATTTTAGAAAAAATATTATTTACTTCTTCTTCAGTACAACTATTTTTACGTGATTCATTAATAGAATAATCTAAAGAAAGATCAAAATTTCTTAAGACATCAACAGCATTAACAGAATTATTTAAGTATCTTGGTTTTATAGTCGGTTCATTATATGAATGAAGTAAATCATTATTTAATTCATCTGGATATTCTAATTCTAAAGATTTATTATTAGAGGTTTCTTCAGATTGTGTAGTGTTTTTTGAATTGTTATTGTATAGTGAATTATCATTATTTAAATTAGGTGTATTTTTAGGGTAAGGCATAAGTGGTGCCATTACAGGAGTAATAGAATCAACCATTTCTAATGGAATAGGGCTGACATTTAAGTTTGGAAGATCTAAGGAAATAGAGCCAAATATTCCTGAAAGGGATAATCCATCTAAGTTATAAAGTATTGGAAATTTTGAACCATTTGGTGAAAGAGAAGAATCAATATTTAAAGGTATAAATTTTAAATCATCATTATCTATATTAGCTTTTTTTGAATTCATTATTTCCCTCCAAAAAATAAATTTATTAACAATATATGTGTTTTAAACACATATGTTACTTTATAGAATATGAGTATTATAGAGGATATATTACAAGTGAATGAGTTAAGGAAATCAATGTAACAATAGATATTGCAAGGAATATATTATACTGGAGGGGATTATTATGCATAGAGATAGTATAGATGATTTAAGAAAACTATTTGTAGGGTTGGATAAAAAGGTTAATATAAATGGGAAAGGGCGAATTGTTCCTATAAATTTTGATAATGCAGCTACCACTCCGCCTTTTAAAAGAGTTGTAAAAAGAGTTTTAGAAACTACTGAATATTATGGATCAATTGCAAGAGGTGATGGTCAGAAATCACAATATTGTAGTGATTTATATGAAGAGTGTAGAAGATATATTTTAAAGTATTTTAATGCGCCAGAAGAAATTTATACTGCCATTTTTGTTGGAAACACTACAGATGGATTAAATAAATTATCTAATATATTAATTAATAATAAAGATGATATAGTAATTACAACTAGAATGGAACATCATTCAAATGATTTACCATGGAGAAATAAATGTGATTTGAAGTATGTAGAAGTTAATGAAGATGGAAGAATAAATATAAATGAAATTGAAGAATTAATAGAAAGATATAAAGAAAAAGTAAAGTATATAACAATAACAGGAGCATCAAATGTTACTGGTTATATTAATGATATAAGAAAAATTTCAGGATTGATTCATAAATATGGAGGAAAAATAATAGTTGATGGAGCACAATTAGTACCTCATAAAAAAATATGTATGTATAAAAAAGATAGCTTAGAAAATATAGATTTTCTAGTTTTTTCTGGACATAAGATATATGCACCATTTGGAAGTGGAGCAATTATTGGTTTAAGGGAGGATTTTAACAATAATTTACCAGATACAAAAGGTGGAGGAACTGTTGAATATGTAATAGATAATAATCAGTTATGGCTTAATACTCCAGAAAAAAATGAAGCAGGAACACCAAATTTATTTGGTGCGGTAGCTATTATGGAAGCAATGAAAGAAATTGAAAAGATAGGATTTGAAAGAATAGAAAAAAATGAAAAGGAATTATTGCAATATTTAATTAACGGACTCAAGGAATTAAATAGAGTAAAATTATATGCTGATAATGATTGTATAGAAGATAGGCTTGGAATATTGGTATTTACTATTGATGGTATGAAATATTATGAAGTTGGAGAAAAACTATCAGAAATTAAGGCAATAGGGGTAAGGCAAGGAGGATTTTGTTCTCATCCATATACAAGAAGAGTATTAGGAATACCTAATAATCAACTTCAAGAATATATAAACAAAAATGGAATACCTGGATTAGTTAGAGTAAGCTTAGGAATATATAATAGTAAAAAAGAAGCGAATATATTTTTAGAAACAGTTGAGCTTTTATGTAGAAGATACGCAAGATAGTTAAGAGTGGCAAGTAGCAAGAGAGTTAAAAGTGACAAGTGGCAAGTTAAGGAAGAAATTCCGTAAGGAATTTCTAAGAATGTATTTTTTTTAAATTCAGCTAATGCTGAATTTTTACCTTAACTTGAAACTTGTCACTAATTAAATTGTTTATTAAACACCTTAAATGAAGGCATTGCAACTGATGAAATAACTGAAGGAACTGAAGAAATTAAAGGAGTTAAGTATTCAAGGGCTTCAGGTTTTATATTGTTTCCTTCTTCATTTATCCATTCTGTTGGGAAGTATTTAACATTATTTGCAACTTTATCTGCTTCTATTAAGAAATATGATGATTTATATGGAGAGTTACTTTCACGTTTAATACCAATCATGTAACCACATTTGCCAAGAGAAGCTTGCTTTAATGCTTCATATCCAACTTCATATGCTTCTTCTATATCAATGTTAGAAGCACAGTGCATTGCACATCTTTGTAATACTCCAAGTTCTAAAGATTTTACTCTACTAGTGATTCCAGAAGAAATTATTAGGTTCTTTAGGAAGTTACCTACACCACCTAATTGCGCATGTCCAAATTTATCGTGAGCTTGTGCATGAGCTTCAGCAATAAATTTACCTTCAGCATTTCTTATTCCTTCAGAAACAACTATATAAACTTGGTTTTGTTCTTCAAATTTATTTTTAACATCTACTAAAAATTTATCAATATCAAATGCTGTTTCAGGTAAGTAAATAAAATCAGCAACTTGTTTACCATTTAATTTAGCTAATGCAGCAGCAGAAGCTAACCAACCAGTATCACGTCCCATGGTTTCTAATATAAAGATTCCATTGTTTATGTAAACAGATGAATCTAAATAAGTTTCTAATACAGAAGTAGCAATAAATTTTGCTGCACTTCCAAAACCCGGTGTATGATCAGTATACATTAAATCATTATCTATAGTTTTTGGTATTCCTATAAATTTAACATCTATTCCAGTTTTTTTTGCATAAGCACTTAACTTTGCAGTAGTATCCATTGAATCATTTCCACCAACATAAAAGAAGGCTTTAATATCATTAGATTTTAATATTTCTAATAACTTATCATATTCTTCAGTTGATTCTTCAAGTTTTTTCATTTTGTATCTGCAAGATCCTAAGCCAGATGATGGAGTATATTTAAAGTTATTTATTTCTTCTTGTGAAATTGAAGAAAGTTCAATTATATTACCATTTAATATACCTTCAATTCCATTTAAACCAGCAAAAACTTTATTAAAACTTCCTAAAGTTTTATTTGCTTCTAATAATCCAACAACACTAGAATTAATTACAGATGTAGGGCCGCCTGATTGTGCTATAATGCAATTACTCATTAAAATAATCTCCTTTAAGTTAAATTTAATTAAGTTACGTATTAATAATAAATGTACATTAAATCCTTATTCTTAAGGGTTAATATGATATACTATTTCGTTCGTTAGTAAATACAATATATACTATACAACAAAAGCCAACAAAATGAAAGATAAAAAAATAAATTTTACAATATGTAGCATAGCTTTAAAGCACACTTAATAAAATTATATAAATACTTGAAGCAGGAGGGGAAAATGAATCTTAAAGATATAATTATAGTTGGTGTTGCATTAGCTATGGATGCTGTAGGTGTAAGTATAAGTATAGGCGTAAATTCAGCTATAAATAAAAAGAATAAAATAGAATTTATTATATCGTTTGCTTTTTTTCAATTTTTATTCTTTTTTTTAGGGAAAATAAGTGGAAATTTATTTGAAACATATATTACAGCAATACCAAATGTTATTGGAGGAATTGCTATAGCTATTGTAGGAATATTAATGATAAGTGATGGATTTGAAAATAAGGAAAATGACGAAAGAATGTTATTAAAAAAAGGAGTAGCGTTAATATTAGGAGTTTCAGTAAGTATAGATGCATTTGTAATTGGTTTTACAGGATTTGGTTATATCAGCAATATAATACGAATAATTTTTGAATGTTCAATTGTTGGATTTATAACTTTAATATTATGTACTTTTGCATTTTTTTTATGTAGATATATAAGAAAGGTAGAATTTATTTCTAAGTATGCTGATTTTTTTGGTGGAGTAACATTAATTATTTTTGCAATTAAAATGATATTTTTTTAAAATTAAAACCCATATTAAACAATAACTTGATAAAATTACATAATTTTTTTCTCTAAAATAATTTGACAATATGTAAATTATAAGTTATATTGATTACAAGAGAAAGACGTTTGTATTTTATTGGAGGACAAATAAAGGGGGAAAATTATGAAAAAGTTAGCTTTAATTACAAAAATATTTTTATTTTTAATATTAGGAATAGGAATTGGATTAATATGTGGGGTAAATAATATTCAATTTCCAATTAAAATATTAGCAACCTTTAGTGGATTATTTAGTAATTTTTTATCTTTTGTAATTCCATTAATAATAATTGGATTTATAGTTCCTGGTATAGCATCATTAGGAAGTAAATCAGGAAAGGGACTTATAATAACTACAATAATTGCTTATATATCTACATTACTAGCAGGACTTTTAGCATATTTAATTGGTTCAGGACTTCTTCCTAAATTAATAAGTGGAAATGTAGCATTAAGTGAAGGTGGAAAAACAGTAGAACCTTATTTTAATATTGAAATTCCAGCAATAATGGGTGTTATGTCTGCATTAGTATTAGCTTTTGTTTTAGGAATAGGTTTATCTAAAATAAAAAATAGTGCTATGCTAAAGGTTGCTGAAGAATTTAATCAAATAGTTTTAATGATAGTAACTAATGTTTTAATTCCATTAGTACCTATATATATTGGATGTGTTTTTGCAAAATTAAGTTATAGTGGAGAAATTTTTAATACATTAAAATCTTTTGGAATAGTATATGTTTTACTATTTGCATTACAATTAACTTATATATGTATTCAATACTGTATTGCAGGAGCAATTAAAAAACAAAATCCATTTAAATTAATAAAAAATATGGTACCAGCATATATGACTGCGGTTGGAACACAATCTTCAGCTGCTACAATACCAGTAACATTACAATGTGTTAAGAAAAATGATGTTAATGAAGAAGTTTTAGATTTTGTTGTACCTTTAGGTGCAACAATACATTTAGCAGGAGATACTATTACTTTAGTTCTTACTTCTATGGCAGTTATGTATATGAATGGACAAACTCCTACATTTGGGATGATAATGCCATTTATATTTATGTTAGGTGTAACAATGGTAGCGGCTCCAGGAGTTCCAGGAGGTGGTGTAATGGCTGCACTTGGACTTTTAGAATCAATGCTTGGATTTGGGGCAATAGAAAAACCAGTTATGATTGCATTACATGCAGCACAAGATAGTTTTGGTACTGCAACTAATGTTACAGGTGATGGAGCTATAGCTATACTTGTTGATTATATTATTAATAAGAAAAAAGGTAATAGTATTTCAAAAGAAGATAAAGTTATATCAGCGTAAATTTTGTTGAAAATATAGTTTTTAGATTAAATGAAATAGGGCTGTCACACTAAAAATTTTATACACAATATGATTGTAGTATTTATTCTTAATGCGACATCCCTTTTGTTTTAATTATAAAGTATTTATACTATGTAAAACTTTATTAAATTTCTAATATATTAAATAAATCTTTAAGTGAGTGTATTATATATTTTGGTTTTATATCACTATTATTTATAGTGCCTTCTTTACATATCCAACATGTATCAATTTTTGCATCATTTCCACCCTTTATATCAGATGTGAGAGAATCTCCTATAACAAGTGCTTTAGAAGAATCAAAGTTATCTATATTTGTTTTTACAAAGTTAAAAAATAATTTAGAAGGTTTGTTTGATCCTATTTCTTCTGATATAAAGCTTTTTTCAAAATATTTGTCTAATCCAGAGTTTTTCATTCTATGAGTTTGTGTTTTAGCTACTCCATTAGTTATAATATATAGTTTATATTTTTTATTAAGTTCTGCAAGTGTTTCATCAACATATGGCATCTTTTGTATTCCTTTATTTAAATATGAGCGATAGGTTTTTTCAAAATCTTGTCCATCAACAGTTTTGTTGTATAAATTCATAAGTCTTGAAAATCTTGTATTTATTACATCATTAATTGTAAGTTCTTCACGTTCAACAGCTTTCCACATTTCATGATTAATTTCTTTATAATTATTATATAATTCTAAGGTATACTCTATACCTTTGTCTAACATAGTGTTTTTAAATGATTCAAATTCATTACAATCAAAGTCAAGAAGTGTATTGTCAATATCAAATAATAATATTTCATATTTCATATTTTAATCATCCTTTCTTATTATTAAAATTTTAGTTATTTATTTTATAATAATATTTATTTTGATAATTATAAATAGTAGATATATAAATAAAATTGATTTGTATAAATTTATATGAAATAATATTATAATTTGGGATAGGAGTGTGATAAATATGTCTAAAGAAAAGATTGTAAAAACAAATGCAATGAGAATATTAGATTTAAAGAAAATAAATTATGAAATTATTAGTTATGAAAGTAAAGATGGAAAAATTGATGGGGTATCGGTAGCACATAAAATTGGTATATGTGAGGATAATGTATTTAAGACTTTAGTAGTACAAGGTTTGAGCAGAGAAATATATGTTTTTGTTATTCCAGTAGCAAAAGAATTAAATTTAAAAAAAGTTGCTTTATTAACTGGTGAGAAAAAAGTAGAAATGATTAATGTTAATGATATTATGAAGTATACTGGATATATTCGTGGTGGGTGTTCACCAATAGGTCAAAAGAAAGAGTATAAAACTTTTATACATGAAAGTTG
This sequence comes from Clostridium sp. ETTB3, assembly GCF_053571985.1. NCBI lineage: Bacteria > Bacillati > Bacillota > Clostridia > Eubacteriales > Clostridiaceae > Clostridium > Clostridium sp. ETTB3. The sequence continues at coordinate 2,155,507 of NZ_CP199832.1, read as the reverse complement.
TAAGGGATTAGATTTTATTATTGTTAGTGCTGGAAAAATTGGATATCAAATAAAAATAAATCCTAATGATTTGATAAATGTAGTATCGGGAAAAGTTGAATATATAATAAAATAATTATTATATAAATATGTCTATATTATTAAATTTCAAAAAATAATTATATGAAAGATAAAATACAAGTTAAATTTGATTTTACTTGTATTTTTTGTGTAATTTATAACTTATGTATAATAACTACATATTATGTAATTGAGAATAAGGTATGAGGTGAAAGGTTTAAATAATAAAGAAAATTTAATGTCTCAATATGGTGGACCAGATGGTGAACTAAGTGCATCACTTAGATATCAAAATCAAAGATATATAATAATTTTAAAAAAATAAAAATAGAAATGAATAATATATATTAAGTTTTTAAATAATAAATTATATAAATTTATTATTTGGAGGAATGATAAAATGTTTGAACATAAAAAGCAGTTATTACATGAAGTAAAGGTTGAAAAGCCTAATCCTCAATATGCAGTATTAATGCAAGAGCAACTAGGAGGTGGAAATGGAGAGCTTAAGGCAGCAATGCAATATATTTCTCAAAGTTTTAGAATAAAAGATCCTGAAATAAAAGATTTATTTTTAGATATTGGAGCAGAAGAGTTAAGTCATATGGAAATGGTTGCGCAAACTATTAATTTATTAAATGGGCATGATGTTAATAATAATGATGTATTTAATGGTGAAATTCAAACCCATGTACAATGTGGGTTATCACCTGTTTTAATAAATTCATCAGGAGCACCTTGGACAGCTGATTATGTAACTGTTACGGGAGATTTAGTTGCTGACTTATTATCTAATATTGCATCAGAACAAAGGGCTAAAGTTGTTTATGAATATCTGTATATGCAAATAGATGATAAGGAAGTTAAAGCAACAATAGATTTCTTACTTAACAGAGAAGAAGCACATAATGCATTATTTAGAGAAGCTTTAAATAAAGTTCAAAAAAGTGGTTCTAATAAGGACTTTGGAGTTACAGAAGATTCTAAGTTATACTTTGATTTATCAACACCTGGGCCTTCACATGAACCACCAAATCCAACTGCACCTTCATTTGAAAATCCAAGAAAATAATTATATACTAATTAATTAAAATTAAAAAGATATTATAAAAAATAAAGCAAGCTTAATGTTTGCTTTATTTTTTATATGGCTCTGTTTTAGCATAGGGATGATATTAGATTTTGAATATATAATTTAAGATTTATCTATTTTAAAATAGGGCAAAGTTTTAATATAGTATTTTCAATAGTTTATGGCATCAATCCTTATTTAAAATAGAGCCTTTAATATAAATTTAATTATTACTAAATTGTAATAATTAAATTTATATTAATGTAATAATTAAAATTTATACTAGGATTATAATAAAGATGAAAGAAGTGTGAATTTTAAAATGACATTAATAGAAGTAAAAAATTTAAATAAAATATATGGTAGTGGAGAAGCGGAAGTTAAAGCTTTAAAAAATATAAACTTAAATATAGAACAAGGTGAATTTGTAGCAATAGTTGGACAATCTGGTTCTGGAAAAAGTACATTATTACATTTAATTGGAGGGGTAGATATTCCAAGTTCAGGAGAAGTTATAATAGATGGAAAAAATATTTATAAGTTAAAGGAAAAAGAGTTATCAATTTTAAGAAGAAGAAAGTTAGGATTTATATTTCAATTTTTTAATTTAATACCAGTTTTAACAGCACAAGAAAATATTGAAATGCCAGTACTTTTAGATAATGAAAAAATAGATAAGAAATATATGAATGAACTTTTAAGGATATTAGGATTAGAAGAAAGAAAAAATAATTATCCATCGCAGTTATCAGGAGGACAACAGCAAAGAGTTTCTATAGGAAGAGCCTTAGCAAATAAACCATCAATTATTTTAGCAGATGAACCAACTGGAAATCTTGATTCAAAAAATTCAAAGGAAGTATTAGAGTTATTAAAATATTGTGCAAAAAAATATAATCAAACATTAATTTTAATCACTCATGATATTAATATAGCAAAATCTGCAGATAGAGTTATTACTATTGAAGATGGAGAAATCATAAGTGATGAGGTGATTAAATAATGAAAAGTTATAGTGATATTACTTTAAAATATTTAAAGAAAAATAAGAAGAGAACTTTGCTGACTATTATAGGAATTATAATTTCATTATCTCTTATTAGTGGAGTTGGATTTTTAGGATTAAGTTTTAATGAATATATGTATAATAGAGCAATAGATAATAATGGAGATTATGAATTTGGATTTAGTAATGTTGATAAAGATGTAGTAAATATATTGAGAAATGATGTTGATTTAAAAAATGTAGGAGTATTTTCTAATGTAGGTTTAGGAAAATATGTATTAGAAGATAAAGATGAAAATAGTATTTATATAACAGAACAAGATGAAACTTATTCAACTAAAATAACAAAAACAATATTAACAGAAGGGGATTATCCTAAAAATAGCAATGAGCTTATATTAAACAATAAGACTAAAGATTATTTAGGTATTAATTTAGGAGATAATATAAAGTTAAGAGAAGTTCAATTTGATGAAAATGGAAATGAAGTGTTAACTAATAATTATAAGACATATAAAATTGTCGGTTTTTTACAAGAGCAATTTGAAATAGGTGAAGGGGTATTTTCTGGAGAAACATTTTTAGATAACCTTGAAGATAACAAAGAATATAATGTATTTTTTAAAGTAATTAATAATAAAAATAAAACAAAATTAGTTAATGAAAAATTCGATAACTTAAATTTAGATAGAAATTTTAATTATATTAATGTTAATAATGATTTATTAGCATTAATAGGGGAAAGTGAATATACAGGTATAAATACAGTAGTTAAAGTTGTAGTTGTTTTTGTATTATTGATAATTATTTTAGCAACTATATTTTTAATTTATAATGCAATAAATATATCTGTAACCGAAAGAATGACACAGTTTGCAATACTTAGAAGTATAGGGGCAACCCCAAAACAGATAAGCAATATTGTTATTAAAGAAGGTTTAGCAATGTGCTTATTATCAATACCTTTTGGAATAGTATTTGGATTTTTAGGAGTTTGGACAACTGTTAAGATAATGAATATTAAAATTACAAACCTTCTTGGAACAGGTCAATTAATTATAAGATTTCATTTAAGTGTAATTTTATTTCCCTTGATTTTAGGAATGACAACAATATTTATGGCAACATATGGACCCGCAAAAAAAGCTGGAAAAGTTTCACCTATAAGTTTTATTAAGGGTAATACTGAAAATGAAAAAATTAAATACTATAATGGAAATCTTATAAGAAGAATATTTGGTGTTGAGGGATGGATAGCTTATAAAAATATAAGAAAGAATTCAAAGAGATTTACAGTAACAATACTATCATTAAGTATATCACTTATTATGTTTATTACATTTACTACGTTGAATATGAAGAGGATAAGTGAATTGGATTATATAAAGAAAAACACATTGATGCAAGGTAAGGTAGAAGGGTATGAAAGTATAAACAAAGATAAAATTAAAGAAGAAATAAAATCAATTGACGGAATTAGTGATATATATACAATATCTATGCAATATGTACCTTATTTATATTTAGATGGAGATATAATAACTGAAGATTATAAAAATTATAGGTATAATGGATTAAATACTGTAAATAATGAACTAATAGAAGGAGCACAAATTGAAGGATATAGTGATGAAGCTTTAAATAAATTAGAAGTTGAAAATGGATTAAAAAATAATGAGGTTATATTAGTTAATAGTTTTGTTAGGTACACTAATGAAGGACAATTGGAAAATGTTAACTTTGCCAATATAAAAGAAGGGGAATTTATTAAAATAGCAAAAAGCTCTATTGAAGAATATGATGATACTTTTAATGAAGAGTTAAATAAAGATAAAAAAGATAATAATTTTATAGAATTTAAAGTAAAAAAAATAATAAATAAAAGTCCTTTTGATTATGATTATAGCTCAACATTTAAAATAATAATGAATTATGATGAATTTACTAAATTATATGATGAAAATTATTATACAACTATTGGCTTTAGATATAAAAATATAAATGATAAGAAGCAAGTTGAGAATATTATTAAAAAAATTGACATTATTGCAGAAGAAAATGAACTTAATTTTGATGATATAAATAAAAAAACTCAAGAGAATGAAGAGATGTGGAATGTAGTAAATGTATTTGTTTATGGATTTATAATTATGGTAGCTTTAATTGGAATAGTTAACATTGGAAATACAATTTCACTTAATATACTTCTTAAGAAAAGGGAGTTTGGAACTTTAGGGACAATTGGAATGAGTAATAATCAACTTAGTAAAATGGTTTTACTTGAAGGAATATTACATGGAATATTTTCATCAATAGTAGCAGGAATTATTTCAATACCATTAGTTTTATTAAGTGTTAGAGTTGTATCTTATGGATTCACAATTTCAAATAAAATATATTGGCAACCATTTGTAATAGGATTTTTAATTAATTTATTTGTAGTTCTTATAGCTTCATTGATACCATTAAATAAGCTTAAAAAGATGAACTTAGTAGAAACTATAAGGAATGTTGAGTAATTTAGTTTATAAAGTAAAGTTAGTGAGTTATAATATAATAGATAGTTTTTATTTTATAGGAGCAGAATAAATTTCTGCTCCTATTTTATGATAAAGGGGGAATTTTAAAGGTGATAAAAATATTATTTGTAGAAGATGATTTACCATTAGCATTAGGTATTGAATATACATTAAAGCAAGAAGGATTTGATGTAATTCATGCTAAAAATTTAAATGAAGCTAGAGAACAATATAAAAATAATGAATTTAACATAATACTATTAGATGTAATGTTACCAGATGGAAGTGGTTATGAATTTTGTAAAGAAGTAAGAGTAAATAGTGAAATACCTATAATTTTTATGACTGCATGTGATGAAGAAGGAAATGTAGTTATGGGACTAGATATGGGTGGAGATGATTATATAACTAAGCCTATAAGAGTTAAAGAGTTAGTTTCTAGAATAAATGCAGTTTTAAGAAGAAAAAGAATAGTGTCTAAAAAAGAAGAAAATAGTAATAAAATTATAAGTGAAGATATAACTATTGAATTATTAAAATATAAAGTTTATAAAAGGGAAGGGGTTATTGATCTTACAACTATTGAATATAAGCTATTATTACTTTTAATAAAGAATAATGGAAATGTATTAGAAAGAAATTTATTATTAGAAAGACTATGGGATACTGATGGTAATTTTGTTGATGGAAATGCATTAACAGTTTATATAAAAAGATTAAGGGAAAAAGTTGAAGATGATATAAAAAATCCTACATATATAGAAACAGTAAGAGGAATAGGATATAGGTGGAGCAAGGAAGCTAAGGAGGTATAATATATGATTTTATTTAGAAATAAGGAAGTAAAACTTATTATAGTAACTAGCTTTCTAACCTTTTTAGTGTTTTTATCAACTTTTATTTTTATAACATATAATTGGTTTAATGAGATAAATAAAAAATATATAAATCAAAATACAGCTTTGGTTGGTGCAATAATTTCAAATAATCCTGAACTTGAAGAAGAAATAGTTCCAATAATAACTAAAGGGAATATAGAGCAATATTATACAATAGGAAATAATATTTTAGATAAATATTATTATACTGAAAATTTAAGTTCAATAAAAAATCCTGTTATTAAAGATAGTTATAGTAATTTTAATTTAACTATAATATTATTATGGGGAGTATTTTTTATAGTAATAAATATATTGATTTTTAAAATTATTTCACCAATATTCAATAATATAAAAATGTTAGGTGAAAGAGCTGATGAAATGGTTGAAGGAAATTTTAATTTTAGTAAGTTTAAGTTTGAAGAGGGAGACTTTTATGTATTTTATAATAAATTTACTCATATGGGAGAAAGACTGGAAAATGCATTAAATGATCTAAAGAATGAAAAAATAAATTTAAAAGATATAATAAATGATATATCACATCAGTTAAAAACACCACTTTCAGCTTTAATAGCTTATAATGATATATTAAAAAATCATGAAAATATGGATAGTAAAACAAAAAGTAAATTTATAGAAATGACATCTGAACAGTTAGATAGAATGGATTGGCTTATAACAACTTTACTTAAATATGCAAGAATAGAAAGCAATGCAGTAAGTTATAATAAAGAAATGATACCACTTAGTGACAGTATAAAATATGCTATAGAACCGTTAAAGGTAAGTGCCAATGATAAAAATCAAAGCATAGAATTAATACTTAATAATGAAGGATATTATTTTCATGATAAAAAATGGATTGCTGAAAGTTTAAGCAATATAATAAAAAATGCTATAGAACATACTGATATAAATGGTAAAATTAAAATTATGCTTGAAGAAACACCAATGTCTATTAGTATAACAATAAGTGATAATGGAGAAGGAATTGAAAAATCAGATATTAAAAATATATTTAAAAGGTTTTATAAAGGGAAAAATTCAATAAATCCTAAAAGTATAGGAATTGGATTATCACTTAGTAAAAAGATAATAGAAGCACATGGTGGTAGTATAGCAGTAGAAAGTGAGATTGGAAAAGGAACGAATTTCACTATAACATTATTAAAAGTGATAGTATAAGGAGAAAATTTATGACAAAAGATAAAGTTGAAGAATTAAAAGAAAAATTTGATACGTTAATAGAGTTAGGAGTAGTTTTTCGCTATGGTAGTGAAGATATAGAGCAAGGAGAAATTACTAATATTGAATTTACAGAAGATGATACTGTAAAATTAGAATTAGATGAATTTATTGAAGAAGAAGTAGATTTACAAAATTTTATAGAAAATCACATAAAAGAAGGAAACAATTATCATACTTGGAACGTAAGTAGGGAGTTTGATAATTTATTAGAAAAATAACCTTAAAGTAAGTGATAAGTGACAAGTGGCAAGTTAAGGAAAAAATATAAATTTAAGAAATTCTCTAGAGAATTTCTACCTAAAACTTGAAACTTGTCACTTGCAACTAACTCTTCTGTTTAACTGATTTCATTTGCCAACGTCCTTTAGAATCTTGAGTAAAGGTTCCAATTAAATAAGTTTTTTCATATGCTTTTTCATAAGTAAAACCATATGCTTCTATTTCAACAGTATTATTTTTTTTAGATATAACTGAAAAAGATTCTACTTCTATAAGTCTAAGGTCTTTATCTTTCCAATGAGTAAAATAATAATCCAAAGAATAAATAAAATTAGAACATCTAAAAGATACATACATATTTTTTAAGGAGGTTCCTATAATAATTAATGTTAATAATAAAATACAAGTTATAAGTATTTTTTTATTTCTTTGATGAATACGATTTTTTCTATTGTTTAATTTAATTACATTTTTATTTTTTAATGTATGTGTAGTATTCATAAAAATAACCTCCATAAAAATAGTTTTAATATATATTTATATATTACCATAATATGTAAATAAGTAAAGAAAATATTGTATATTTAGCACAGCAAACTTATAATTAATATAAAATAAATAAATTTTACAATTAAGATAAAGATAAAGAAGGAGATTATTAATAATGGATTATTCAAGTTTAATATTAATGGAAAAGGATAATGAAACAGGATTTGTAACTAAGGAATTAGGAAGCTTTAATGTATCAGAAGGTGCGGAATATATAAAAGGTTTTTATGTTCAAGGAGATACAGTTTATATAAAGTTCGATACAAATAAAGATGTTCAAGAATGGGAATATTCAGCAATATATGATATGTTTAACTTGGAGTTATTTGAAGAAGAAGGATTTAAAATAGAAGAAGTTGAGGATGAATATAATCCTACATATTTAGTAAGTTTTAAATATGAAGATAAGCATGAATATATAAGTGAGAAATTATCACTTTGTATAGAATTAATAGAAGAAGCAATGGAAAAGGCCTTTAATGATATTGAAGGTAAAGAAGAAGAATATAAATAGAAAGGAGAAACCTATAAAGATAGGTTGTAAATTAATATGGAAAGTAAGGTTTTGAAGAAAAGAGGGGAAATTCAAGAAAAGGATAAATGGGCTGTAAATGAAATTTATTCTTGTGATGAAGAATGGGAAAGGGAATATAAGGAATTACAAGAAGAAGCTCCTAAATTAAAGGATTTTGAAGGAAAATTAGGAGATGCAAAGGTATTAGAAGAATATTTTGAGGTAAATGAAAAAACTTCAAGAAAAGCTGAAAAAATATATGTATATGCACATTTAAGAAGTGATGAAGATACTAGTAATACAACATATCAAGCAATGATGAATAAGATAGATGCATATATGGCTGAATATGCAACATATACAGCATATGTTGTACCAGAAATATTAGCACTTCCTGATGGAACTATTGAAAAGCTAATGAATGAAAATAAGGGATTAGAGCCTTATAAATTATTGATAGAAAATATATTAAAAGAAAAGCCACATGTATTAGATAAAAAGGAAGAAGAATTATTAGCTGCAGCATCAGATTGTTTAGATGCTCCATCATCTATTCATAATATTATGACAAATGCAGATATGAAGTTTGGAAATATTAAGGATGAAGATGGAGAAGAAGTTGAATTAACAGAAGGAAATTATTCTTCATTTATAAAATCAAAAGATAGAAATGTTAGAAAAGCAGCATTTGAAAGATTATTTGGTGAATATAAATCATTTGAAAATACATTAGCAACAACATTATCAAGTTCAATAAAAGTATTTAATTTTGGAGCAAAAATAAGAAATTATAATAGTGCATTAGAAGCATCATTAAAGCCTAATGATATTCCAACAGAAGTTTATACTAATGCAGTTAAAACTATAAATGATAATTTATCATCACTTCATAGATATGTTAAATTGAAAAAGAAACTTTTAGGATTAGAAGAAATGCATATGTATGATTTATATGTTTCAGTTATAGAAGTTCCAAAGGAACGTGTAGAATTTGACAAAGCAGTTGAAATGGCTGTAGAAGGTTTAAATCCATTAGGAAAAGAATATTTAGATATATTCCAAGGTGGAATAAATGGTGGATGGATAGATAAGTATATAAACAAAGGAAAGCGTGGAGGAGCGTATTCATGGGGGGGATATGATACTAAGCCATATGTTTTATTAAACTATAATTATGAGCTTAATGATGTATCAACATTAGTGCATGAAATGGGTCATTCAATACATTCTTATTATTCAAGAAAAGAACAAAGTTATTATTATGCAGGATATACTTTATTTTGCGCAGAAGTTGCATCAACAACAAATGAAGCATTATTAATCCATCATTTAATAAATAAAGAAACTGATAAAAAGAAAAAGCTTTATTTAATAAATCAAGAATTAGAACAAATAAGAACTACAGTATTTAGACAATTAATGTTTGCTGAATTTGAATTATATACGCATGAAAGTTTTGAAAAGGGACTTCCACTAACAGCACAAGATTATAATGCAAAATGGCATGAGTTAAATGTTAAATATTTTGGACCAGATATGGTTGTAGATTCAGATATTGATGTTGAATGGTCAAGAATCCCACATTTTTATAGTGATTTTTATGTATATCAATATGCAACTGGTTATGCAGCTGCATCAGCATTTGCAAATAGTATTTTAAATGGTGAAAAAGATGCAGTTGAAAAGTATGTTGGATTCTTAAAGAGTGGAGGAAGTGATTATCCAATAGAAATTTTAAAGAAGGCAGGAGTAGATATGACTACATCTAAGCCTTTAGAAGCTACAATAAATAGATTTAATGAATTGCTAGATATGTTAGAGAAAGAAATATAAATATGAATAAATTAGAAAAGGGATTATTTGAGAATTTAACCCAAAATTCTGGATTTTATATTAAAGATTATTATAGTGAATACTTAAATTCTAGTAAGTGGATGGCAATACTTGAAAATAATGATTTTGTTTATGCAGTAATAGTATGCAAATATAATGATTGTGATTTTGAGTATGAAGAAGCAAAGGTGTTTTTAGAAAAAAATTATTTTAAAAAAATATCACTTAATGTTGTAATATATGCAACAAAGGAAGCAGAATCATTTATTAACAAAGGTTTTAATAAAATAATTTATTCAAAAGACAAAAAACAAGTAGTTTACAGCGATAATAGCTGTAAACCACTTGTTTATATTATTGATAGTCTTACTAAAAATAATAAAAAAACTAAATACAAAGATAGTTTAATTACAAATATATTAATAGGAATTAATGTATTAATGTATTTAATAACTGCACTTGTATCAAAGAATTTATTAGATATAAATTCTTTAACACTTTTATCATTTGGAGCTAAATTAAATGTATTAATTGATAGGGGACAAGTATGGAGACTTTTAACATGTGCATTTTTACATGGGGGATTGCTTCATATAACATTTAATATGTATGCATTAAAAATTATTGGAGCAGAAGTAGAATATGCTTTTGGAAAGGTTAAATATATTATTATATATTTAATTTCTGCTATAGGATCTAGTATATTTAGTTATATGTTTAATCCTGCTTCAATAAGTGTTGGAGCTTCAGGAGCAATATTTGGATTGTTTGGAGCAATGATTATTTTTGGAATTAGAAATAAAAATAAAATAGGAAAAGAATATATAATAAATTTAGCTCAAGTTGTTATTGTAAATATAATAATTGGTATAATATTAAGTAATATAGACAATTCAGCACATATGGGAGGATTAGTATTTGGAGCAATTAGTGCTCTTATATTAAAAAGTAAAAAAAATATATTAAATAGAGGAGTACTTTAAATGAAAATGAGTAAAGACAAAGCTCTTATTATAAATTTATTTACAATGGTAGCACTTATTATTACGGCAATATGTGATTTTATATTTTTTAATGGAGATAAACTTTTTAGAGTTGTATTAATGGCAGTTACATTATGGCTTATGTATTTTGTTTATAAAAGGACTTTTTTGAAAAAATCTAGAGTAAGTTTTTATTTGCTTTTTATATTTATTGTAGGTTCTATGTATTTAGGAAGTATTTTTGAGTTTTATGAAATAATACCAATGTATGACAAGATTTTACATTTGTTATCTGGAGTTGTAGCTTCAACTATTGGATTTGTAATATTTTTACATATAACTAATGGAAAAGGAATGGATATATGTAAAAGTTATGCTCCAGCATTATTTTCAATTATATTTGCAATAGCAGCAGCTGCAGTATGGGAAATATGGGAATTTTCAACAGATCAGTTATTTGGATTTTTATCACAAAATAATAGTTTACATGATACTATGTGGGATATTATTTGTGGAAGTATTATAGGAATAGTTTCAAGTATTCCAATTTTTTTATATAGTAAAGGAAAGAAATTTAGATATATAAAAAAAATAATTGAAGAAATGCAAAAATAAAGAAGTTAACAAAGAGGAAAATAGAGATTTATTTTACTATTTTCCTCTTTTTTGTTTTTATTAAGAAGAAATTAAGGAAAATTATAAGTAATTGTTAATAAAAAATTAATTTTTTATTAATGAGATGATATATAATAAAGTTATAGAAAATATTAACTAAGAAAAAAATAAAATCTATATTATATTAAAGTGATATTTAAATATTTTAAAAATGTACATAAAAGGGTAATGAAGTATATAATCAAAAATGTCAATTTAAATATATTAAATAAAGCTATATTGTTATAACTCTGATGGTGAGTTTAGGTATTTTATGGTTTGTAATATCAATAATGTTAATATTTAAATTTTGTGATATAATACTTAATTAATTATATAAATTTAATTGTTAGGGGGACCTTAATAATGAATATTCTTATTTTATCGGCATCTACAGGAGGAGGGCATATGAGGGCCTCTAAAGCCATAGAAAACTACATGATTCAGCAAGGCGAGAACATAAATGTAGAAATTGTTGATAGTTTATTGTATATAAGTCCCATTTTGAATAAGACAATAACTTCAGGATATTTATATTTAGCAACTAAAACTCCAAAGTTATATGGGAAATTATACGATTTAACAAATAAAGAACATAAATTAGCTAATTTTGTAGCAAGATTAAATAATATATTTGCAAATAAGTTAATGCCATTAATAGAAGATTTTAAGCCAGATGTTATAATAACAACACATCCATTTCCTACAGAAATGGTATCAAGATTGAAAGTTAAGGGTGAAATAAATATACCTTTAATTTGTATAATGACAGATTATGCTCCACATAAGGCTTGGATAAGTAAAGACATTGATGCTTATATTGTTTCAAATGATGATATGGTAGGAAAGATGGTTAATGAAGGAGTAAATCTTAAAAATATTTATTCATATGGAATACCTATTGATGAAGTTTTCTTTAAAGAAGAAGAAAAGCAATTAGTTATTGAAGAATTAGGATTTGATAAAAACTTACCAACTATATTAATGATGGCAGGAAGTTTTGGTGTTAATAATGTATTTGATGTATATGAAAATATAATTGATATTGATTTAGATTTTCAAATTATATTAGTCACTGGGAAAAATCAAAAGCTATATAATAATTTTGAAAAAATTGTAGAAGATAGTCCTAAGAAAACTAAATTAATATACTTTACAGATGAAATTAATAAGTATATGCAAGCTTCTGATATAATAATTACAAAGCCAGGTGGATTAACAGTTACAGAAGCATTAGCATGTAATATTCCAATGGCCGTTTTTGATGCTATTCCAGGACAGGAAGAAGAAAATGCTGAGTTTTTATTAAAACATAATATGGCAGTAAGAATAAAGGATGGGCAAAGTTGTAGGCAGTCTATAATTGAATTATTAAATGATGAAGATAAGCTTGAAGGCATGAAAGCTGCATGTAAATCTTTTGACAAAAATGATTCAAGCAAAAATATATTTTTATTAATAAATGAACTTATAGAAAATAATAAATTATTAAGTGATGAATAGGTTTTGTGATTTATACAAAGCCTTTTTTATTTTTAAAATTATACTTCATTAATTTTGCCAAGTCATTCTGTTTTTTTAGTGAGATAAAATATAATTAAAGTTAAAAAATATAAAAAATGATTATATTTATATGGGAAAAGTAATAAAAATAGTGTAGTATTATAAGTGGTAATAAATTTTTAAGGGGGTAAACTTATGACAGGAAAAGAATATGTTTTAAGTGTACTAGAACAAGTAGAAAATAGAAATAGCAATGAAAAGGAATTTTTGGATGCAGTAAAGGAAGTTGCACTTTCTTTAATACCAGTATTTGATAAGCATCCAGAATATATTAAAGAGGGGTTATTAGAAAGAATTGTGGAGCCAGAAAGACAAATAATGTTTAGGGTTCCATGGATTGATGATGCAGGGAATGTACAAGTTAATAGAGGTTACAGAATTCAATTTAATAGTGCTATAGGACCTTATAAAGGTGGATTAAGATTCCATAAGAGTGTTAATGCAAGTATAATTAAATTTTTAGGTTTTGAGCAAATATTTAAAAATTCATTAACTGGGTTACCAATTGGTGGAGGAAAAGGTGGATCAGATTTTGATCCTAAAGGAAAATCAGATAGAGAAGTTATGAGATTTTGCCAAAGCTTTATGGCTGAATTATGTAAACATATTGGATTAGATACAGATGTGCCAGCAGGAGATATTGGTGTTGGTGGAAGAGAAATTGGTTATTTATATGGATATTATAAGAAGGTTAGAAATGCTAATGACCAAGGAGTTTTAACTGGAAAGGGACTATCTTATGGTGGAAGCTTAGCAAGAACAGAAGCAACTGGATATGGATTAGTTTACTTTACTGATGAAATGATGAAAGATAATGGCCTTTCTTTAGAAGGTAAAACTGTTGTAGTTTCAGGATCAGGAAATGTTGCAATATATGCAACACAAAAAGCAACACAATTAGGGGCAAAGGTAGTTGCATTAAGTGATTCAAATGGTTATGTTTATGATGAAAATGGAATCAATGTTGATGTTGTTAAAGAAATAAAAGAAGTTAAAAGAGGAAGAATAAAGGAATATTTAGATTATGTTCCTACAGCAAAATATTTTGAAGGATGCAAAAATATTTGGACAATAAAATGTGATGTAGCATTACCTTGTGCAACACAAGGAGAAATAGATGCAGAATCAGCTAAGATATTAGTTGAAAATGGAACTAAGGTTGTTGCTGAAGGTGCTAACATGCCATCTACATTAGAAGCTATTGAAGTGTTCCAAAATAGTGGAATATTATTTGGACCAGCAAAAGCTGCAAATGCAGGAGGAGTAGCTTGCTCAGCTTTAGAAATGTCTCAAAATAGTATGAGATTATCTTGGACATTTGAGGAAGTAGATAGTAAATTAAAAAATATTATGATTAATATTTATAAAAATTCATCAGAGGCTGCAAAAGAATATGGTCATGAGGGTAATATTTTAATGGGAGCAAATATAGCAGGATTTAAAAAGGTTGCTGATGCTATGATGGCACAAGGAATTGTATAAATTATAATAAAAAATCAAATTTTCTTATATTATATTTGTTTATAAGAAAATTTGATTTTTTTTTGAATATTTATTTATAATGTTTGTACTCTAGGAATTTTTGAAATATAATGCAGTAGTGCAAGTAAAATACTTTGTAATTTTAAATATTAAGGATAATATATAAATAAGCTAATTAATACTACTTTGTAATAATTAAGTTATATTTTATGAATTTTAATTAAATAAATAGATAATAGTTAGTGAAGAAAAAATTGTGTAAAACAAAAAATATGATAAAATTATAAAGATTAATAAAGAACATTAGTTTGATTTTGATATTATAAAATTATATAATTATATCTAAATTATTACTTAAATGTTAATAGGTTATAATTTTGGAGGTTTATATGAGTAATGAAGTTAATAGTAAATATGATGTAACAGATTTGACGTCATTAGAAAAGTTAGAACCTGTTAGGATTAGGCCAGGTATGTATATTGGCTCAACAGGAACAAAGGGGTTGCATCATTGTATATGGGAAATTTTAGATAACTCCATAGATGAAATATCAAATGGATTTGGAAATAAAGCAACTATAATAATAAATAAAGATAAAAGTGTAACTGTTATAGATAATGGTAGAGGAATTCCTACAGGAATACATCCTATAAAAAAGAAATCAGGAGTAGAAATGGTGTTTACTGAACTACATACTGGTGGTAAGTTTGATAATAAGAATTATAAAACTTCTGGAGGACTTCATGGAGTTGGTGCTGCTGTTGTTAATGCTTTATCTAAGTGGCTAGAAGTTGAAGTTCATCAAAATGGAAAGATATATAAGCAAAGATTTGAATATGCTTATGATAAAGAATTAAAAAAGGAAATGCCAGGAACACCAGTTACAGCATTAGAAGTTGTAGGAAAGGCTAATGATACAGGTACAAGGGTTACTTTTAAGCCAGATAGTGAAATATTTTCAACAACAGATTTTAAATTTGATATTATTGATGAAAGATTACAAGAGTTAGCATTCCAAAATAGAGGAATAAGATTAGAACTTATTGATAATAGAAAAGATGAAGAAATTAAAAAAGAATATTATTCAGAAAGAGGATTACTTGATTTTATAGATTATTTAAATGAAAGTAAAACGCCTATTCATCAAACACCAATTCTTTTTGAAGGTGAAAGAACAATAAACAATATAAGTATGTATGGAGAAGTTTGTATGCAATTTACAGATTCTACAACAGAATATATTGCAAGTTATGTAAACAATATTCCTACAACTGAAGCTGGTACTCATGAATCAGGATTTAAAACTGGAATGACAAGAGCTTTTAAAGAATGGGCAAAAAAATTAGGGCTTGTTAAGGAAAAAGATAAAGAATTTGAAGGCGATGATTTAAGAGAAGGAATGACAGCTATTGTTAGAATAAAAATAACAAATGCTGTATTTGAAGGACAAACAAAAACTAAGCTTGGAAGTTCAGAAGCTTATACAATGATGAATGATCTTGCTTATACTAAGCTTTGTGAGTGGATAGAAGATAATAAAGAGGTTGCAACAAGTCTTATTAATAATGCTCTTGCAGCAGCTCAAAGAAGAGAAAAGATAAAAAAGATAAATGAAGCTGAAAAGAAAAAAATAGGTAAAGGAACAGCACCATTAGCAGGAAAGGTAGCTGTATGTACATTAAAAGATAATACAGTAAATGAATTTATTGTAGTTGAGGGAGATTCAGCAGGAGGTTCGGCAAAGCAAGCCAGAGATAGAAGATTCCAAACTATAATGCCTTCAAAGGGTAAAATAATGAATACTGAAAAACAAAAGCTTGAAAATGTACTAGCCTCAGAAGAACTTAAAATATTTAATACTGCTATAGGAACTGGAACTTTAGAAAATTATAAAGAAGAAGATTTAAAATATGATAAGATAATCATTATGAGTGATGCTGATGTAGATGGATTTCATATTAGAACATTATGGATGACATATATTTATAGATATATGAGACCTTTAATAGCAAATGGTCACCTTTATTTAGCACAACCACCTTTATATAAAGTTTATAAAAATAGTAAAGGTAAAGAAATATCAAAATATGCTTATAGTGATGAAGAGTTAGAAAAAGTAAAAAAAGAAATAGGTCGAGGTGCATTAATTCAAAGATATAAAGGATTAGGAGAAATGAATCCAGATCAGCTTTGGGACACAACATTAAATCCAGAAACAAGAACTTTATTCCAAGTTACAATAGAAGATGCAGCAAAAGCAGAAAAGATGGTTTCACTTCTTATGGGTGATGTTGTTGAACCAAGAAAGAATTATATGTATAAATACGCAGAGTTTTAAATCAAGAAAGGAGATAAGTTATGGCAAAAAAGGTACATAACATACCAAGAGATAATAATATTTTAAGAATACCACTTGAAGAGGCAATGCCAGATAATTATCTTCCATATGCTGTTGAAGTTGCTAAGGATAGAGCACTTCCAGATGTAAGAGATGGTTTAAAGCCGGTTCATAGAAGAATTCTTTATGGAGCGTATCTTTTAAAGGCATTTCCAGATAGGCCTTATTATAAAAGTGCAAGAATAGTTGGAGATGTATTAGGTAAATTCCATCCACATGGTGATACATCAGTTTATGATGCAATGGTACTTATGGCACAAAATTTTTCTACAAGAGAAACATTGTTTGATGGACATGGAAACTTTGGATCAATGGATGGTGATGGAGCAGCAGCAATGCGTTATACAGAAGCAAGATTATCACCAATAGCAATGGAAATGCTTAGAGATATAGATAAGGAAACAGTTGAGATGGTTCCTAACTACTCAGATAGTGAAATGGAACCTAAGGTACTACCAGCAAGGTATCCAAATCTTTTAGTAAATGGAACATTTGGTATTGCTGTTGGACTTGCAACTAATATACCACCTCATAATTTAGGAGAAGTTACTGATGGTGTTCTTGCTTATATAGATAATCCTAAAATAACTACACAGGAACTTATGGAATATATAAAGGCCCCTGATTTACCAACAGGTGGTGTACTGATAGGTAAAAAGTCATTGTTATCAGCATATGAAACAGGAGAAGGAAAAGTTACATTAAGAGCAAAAACTGCAATTGAAAAACTTGAAAATGGAAGATATGGAATTGTAATAACAGAATTCCCTTATAGAAGAAATAAATCAAAAATACTTCAAACTATATCTGAAATGACTGGTGATAAAAAGCATCAAAAGGCATTAGAAGCTATTACAGATATTAGAGATGAATCAGATAGAAGTGGTATTAGAGCTGTTGTTGAGCTAAAAAAAGCAGCAGATTATGAAACAGCAGACAAAATATTAAAGTATTTATTTAAGAAAACTGATTTACAATGTAATATAAGCTTTAACATGGTTGCATTAGCAAATGGAAAGCCACAAACAATGGGATTAAAGACAATAATAGAACATTATGTAAATCATCAAAGAGATGTAGTTACAAAAAGAAGTATAAGAGAACTTGCAATGGCAGAAAAAAGATTCCATATAGTTGAAGGATTTATTAAAGCAATTGATGTTTTAGATGAAATCATAAAAACTATTAGAGAATCTAAGTCAAAGAAAGATGCAGGAGTAAATTTAGTTGAAAAGTTTGGATTTACAGAAACTCAAGCAGAAGCAATATTAGAACTTATGCTTTATAGATTAACTGGACTTGAAATAAAGGTATTCCAAAAAGAATATACAGAACTTGAAAAAACTATAAAGAAATTAAGAAAAATATTATCACATGATAAAACACTTTTAGAAGTTATAAAAACAGAATTAAAAGAAATAACAGATAAGTATAGAAATCCTAGAAGAACTATGTTAGTTGAAGATGATAGTGAAGCTAAAATTGATTTACAAGAACTTATAGTGGTTGAAGATGTTATGGTTACATTATCTAAAGATGGATTTATAAAAAGAATTCCTCTTAAAACTTATCAAAGATCAAATGCAAAGGCAGAAGATATTGATTATAGAGAAGGGGATGAACTTAAATTTTTATTTAAATCTAATACTACAGAAAATATTCTTTTATTTACTGATAGGGGTAATATGTATCAAGTTAAGGGTATAAATATTCCAGAGGGTAAATGGAAAGAAAAAGGTGAAAGAATAGATTCACTAATAAAAACATTAAATTTAGATGAAGAAAAAATTATTGAAGCAATTTCAGTTGGAGTTTTAGATAGTAATAAGAGCATTCAATTCATAACTAATAGAGGGATAATTAAGAAGAGTAGTTTAAATAAGTTTCAAACTAACTATACTAAAATTCAAGCAATTAAATTAAAAGAAAATGAATTTGTATTAAATATAGCTCTTTTAGAAAATGATAATGAAAGAGAATTTTTAAAAGTAAAAACTAAATTGGGATTAAAGTTTAGTTTAGAAGTTCCTGCAATTGAAGATAGTCCAAGAAATATATTAGGAACTCAATTATTTAATTTAATAGAAAAAGATGAAATAACAGAAGTTGAATATGTGAGTGAATTTGAATTTATTTCATTTAGTGTTGGAGTTACTGCCAAAGGAAATTTAAAAGGATTTGCTAGGGCAAAATCAAGTGATAGATTAAAAGTAAACACAGATTCAGCAAGTACATTATTACTATTTACTAATGAAGGAAATGTATATAAAATTCCATCATTTTTAATTTCCAATGTTGTAAAAGAAGAAATTTTATTAGAAAATATTATTGAAGGATACAATAAAAAGGAAAAAGTAATAGATGTGCATTCAGTAAAGAATTTTGAAGAAGGAAATAGGGTGTATTTCTTTACTAAAAAGGGAATGATAAAAAAGACTTCATTAAAAGAATATGATGGAAATTATTCAATGTGTCAAGCATATAAATTTAAATATGAAAATGATGAAGTAATTTCTGTTTGCATATATAATAATATAAAAGCTGAAATAGTAATAATAAGTAAAAAAGGTATGGCAATAAGATTCCTAAGTGATAATGTAAATACAATGGGAAGAGTTGCATCTGGTGTTACTGGAATAAGCTTAAAAGATGATGATGAAGTTATTTCAGGAAAAGTAATAGGATTAATAGCTAATGATAATGATGAAATAGCTATAGATAAAGATAACAATAGTCAAGTTATATTAATTACAAAAAATAAAGAAAATAAAAATGTTCTTATTGAAGAAATAAGAATCCAAAATAGAGCAGGAAGAGGAACGAATGTTATGGTAATCAACTTAGATGATGAAATAACAGAAACAGAATTTCAATAGGCTATAAATTAGTTATGAATTGACAGTGACAAGTGGCAAGTGATAAGTTAATGAAAAAATTCAACTAGGTTGAATTTTGAAAAATGAATTAAGAAATTCCCTAAGGAATTTCAACATTAACTTGCCACTTGAAACTTGTCACTTGAAACTAAAATAAAGGGGTGTTTTATATGAAAAAGGTAGCAGTTTTATTAGCAGAAGGTTTTGAAACTATTGAAGCATTAACAACTGTTGATATTTTAAGAAGAGCAGATGTTATTTGTAATACATTTAGCATTAAAGAATTAGAAGTAACAACATCACACAATATTACAATAAAAGCAGATAAAATTTTAAGTGATGAAGTATATGATTATGATGCAGTAGTATTACCAGGTGGAATGCCAGGAGCTGTTAATTTAAGAGATGATGAAAAAGTTAATGAAGTTGTAAAGCAATTTTACAATGAAGATAAAATTGTGGCTGCAATTTGTGCAGGACCGATTACTTTTGGTAAATTAGGAATTGTAAATGGTAAAAATGTTACTTGTTATCCTGGCTTTGAAGATGAGTTAAAGGGATGCAATTATAAAGAAGAACTAGTAGTTACAGATGGAAATATTATTACAGGAAGAGGACCAGCAGCTGCTGTTCCATTTGCATTTGAAATATTAAAGCATACAAAACCAGAAAAGGTAGAAGAGATTAAAAAAGGAATGCTTTTTAATAGTTAGGAGTAGGTGATAAGTGGTAAGTGGCAAGTGACAAGTTAAGGAAAAAATTCAACTAGGTTGAATTTTGAAAAATGAATTAAGAAATTCCCTAAGGAATTTCAACATTAACTTGTCACTTGAAACTTGCCACTTGAAACTAAAATGAGAGTTATAAGTTAAGGAAGAAATTCAATTAGGTTGAATTTTGAAAAATAAATTAAGAAATTCCCTAAGGAATTTCAACATTAACTTGTCACTTGTCACTACTAAAAGGGGGTGTTTTTTTGGAAAAGTGGATGGTTAGAAATGTAAGATTTGATACTGATAAGTTTGCCCAAGCAATGGGTATAAGCAATATAGTGGCAAAGCTACTTGTTAATAGGGGAATTTATAATTTGGATAATGCAAAAAGCTTTTTAAATTCATCTATTAATGAGCTTTATGAACCAGAAAATATGCTTGGAATGACTGGTGCAATTGAATTAATGAAAAATAGTATAAAAAGTGGAAAAAAAATACTTATAGTTGGAGACTATGATGTAGATGGTGTTATAAGTACATATGTTCTTTATAGAGCAATAAGTAATTGTGGGGGAAATGTAAGTTTTCATATTCCAGATAGAATAAAAGAAGGGTATGGAATTAATGAAAGTATAATTAGAAAAGCAAGTGAAGATAACATTGATATTATAATTACTTGTGATAATGGAATAGCTGCTATTGAACAAGTGAAATTAGCAAAAGAATTAGGAATAAAAGTAATAATCACAGACCATCATGATGTTCCCTTTGTTGATGAAGATGATAAAAGAGTTTATGTTGTACCTGAAGCAGATTATGTAATAAATCCTAAACAAGAAAATTGTAAATATGAATTTGATAAAATTTGTGGGGCTGGTGTAGCATATAAATTTATACAATGTCTTTATAGGGAATTTAATATATCAAAGGAAGAACTATATGATTTACTTCAATATGTTGCAATTGCAACAGTTTGTGATGTTGTAGATTTAGTTTCTGAAAATAGAATAATAGTTAAAGAAGGTCTTAAGAGAATTAATAATACTAGCAATATTGGATTAAAGGCATTATTTAAAGAAACTGGATTAGAAGGAAATGTAATAACAGTATATTCTCTTGGATTTATTATTGGGCCATGTGTAAATGCATCTGGAAGATTAGAGCAAGCTGAATGGGCATTAAAATTATTATTAACAAAGGATGAAGGGTTAGCAAGTGAATTAGCTAAGAAGTTAAATGATTTGAATAAAGAAAGACAAGAGCTTACTCAAGCAGGATTAGAAGAAGCAATTAGAATTATTGAAGAAAATGATATGACAAAAGATAAGGTTCTTGTTATTTATTTAGAGGATGTTCATGAAAGTATTGCAGGGATAATTGCAGGAAGAATTAGAGAAAGATATAATTTGCCAACGATTATTTTAACTAAGGCACATGAAGTGGCAAAGGGTTCAGGAAGATCAATTGAAGAATATAATATGTTTGAAGAGTTGCTTAAGTGTAAAGAATTATTAGGTAAGTTTGGTGGGCACCCAATGGCAGCAGGTATGTCTATACCTATTGAAAATATAAATACATTTAGAAAAAAATTAAATGAAGTTACAACATTAACAAATGAAGATATTATTCCTAAGGTTTCAATTGATATGGGATTAACTCTTAATAACATAAATTATGAATTAATAGAAGAAATATCATTATTAGAACCATATGGAAAAGGAAATTCAAAGCCTTCTTTTGGGATGAAAAAGCTTAAGGTAGTTGAAGCTAAAGTATTAGGGAAAAATAAAAATGTACTTAAGCTTAAATTAAGTGATGGAAGGCTATATATTGAAGGAATATATTTTGGAGATATTGAAGGATTTGAAAATGCTATAAAAGATGAGCTTGGAGAAAGTGAGTATAATAAGGTATTTAATGGATTACAAAATAATCTTTATTTAGATTTAATTTGTATTCCAGAAGTTAATGAATTTAATGGAAATAAAAAAGTACAGCTTGTTATAAGTAATTATAGAATTGCAAAATAATTTATTTTAATAAGGGAGATAGAAATGTCTCCCTTATTGTTATATATTTTAACCCCTTGATGTAAAAAAATAACCACTTACTTAAGGTTCATTTACAGGGAATTATTATAATATTATAATTTAACTATGGAGGGTGAGAGAAAATGAAGATTCGGATAGAGTTAGAATTAAATAATAATAGGATGCTCATAATTAAGTATCCTATTATTATTTTTTTATATTATTTCATTCCTTTTTCATATTGCTCAACCATACGTTTAACCATTTCTCCAGCAACGCTTCCACATTGCTTTGAAGTTAAGTTTCCATTGTAATCAGAAAAAGGAACTCCCATTTCACTAGAAACTTGATTTTTGAATTTTGCTAATTTTTCTTTAGAATCTGGAACTAATTGTGCCAATTAAATTCACCTCCTTATATCTTTATGTTAATAGCTTATCCAATTAGAAGGTTTGTATTATATTTAATTAGAGGAAATGGTGGAAAAATGCTGGGTTAGTGGTAGAATATATATTGATAAGTAAAAGATTTAAAATTTTAATTAGTTAGTGCGAATTTAAGATATATAATTTGGTTACAATTTTAATTAAGGAAATATAATTTATTTTTTGTATTATTTTGGTGATTGATTTATATAAGTTAAATGTTTTTAGCAGTTAAGTTTAAAGTTATAAAATACATAAATAATTAATGAGGTGTTTTTAATGAGTAATTACAAAATTATCATGACTGGTGGGGGAACTGCAGGGCATGTAACTCCAAATTTAGCATTGGTACCAAAGCTAAAAGAAAAGGGATTTGATATAAAGTATATTGGAAGTTATGAAGGAATTGAAAAGGAAATAATCGTAGATGCAGGAATACCATACTTTGCAATTTCATCAGGAAAATTAAGAAGATACTTTGATATGAAGAATTTTACAGATCCATTTAAGGTTATAAAAGGTATAGCTCAAGCAAATAAAATATTAGCAAAAGAAAAACCAGATGTTATTTTTTCAAAAGGTGGATTTGTGGCAGTTCCTGTTGTTATAGCTGCATCAATGAGAAAGATACCTGTAGTATCACATGAATCTGATTTAACACCTGGACTTGCTAATAAGTTATCATCTCCATTTTGTGATAAATTATGTGTTACATTTAGAGAAAGCTTAAATTACATTAAAGATGGAAAAGGTGAATTAACAGGTACACCAATAAGAGAAGAAATATTAAAGGGAAGTAGAATTAGAGGAAAAGATATCTGTAATTTTAATAATGAAAAAGAAGTTATTTTAGTTATAGGGGGAAGCTTAGGGGCTAAAAGTATAAATGATGAAGTTAGATATCATATTAATGAAATATTAAAAGATTTTAATGTTATTCACATTTGTGGGAAGGGAAATTTAGATAAATCATTAGAAGGATTAAATGGTTATAAACAATTTGAATATGTAAAAGAAGATTTACCACATTTACTTCAATATGCTGATTTTGTAATATCAAGAGCCGGTGCAAATGTAATATTTGAATTATTAGCACTAAGAAAACCAACTTTATTAATACCTTTATCAAAAAAGAGCAGTAGGGGGGATCAAATTTTAAATGCTAATTCTTTCTTAAAAGAAGGATATTCATTAATTTTAGATGAAGATGAAATGAAGGAAAAACACAATTTGCCAGAAAAGCTATCACAATTAAGAAATAAAAAAGATGAACTTATAAAAAATATGACAAATAGTGAAATGAAAAATGGTGTTGATGCAATACTAAATGTTATTATGAAAAGTATAAATAAAAAATAAATTTTATTAGAAAAATTTAAAGTTGTTAATTTGGTGTAAAAAATTACCAATAATTTTAAAAAAACTTGAAAAAAATTTTTGCTGTTATATAATGAAATTAATGGAAAATTTAACAGGAAAAATAAAACAAAAATGTAAGAGGTGCTTAAAATGAAAAAAGTTTCAATAATATATTGGAGTAATGGTGGAAATGTAGAAGTTTTAGCAAATGCTATAAGTGAAGGTGTCATTGAAAGTGAAGCAAAAGTTGATATAAAGTATGTTGCTGATGCTACTATAGAAGATATATTAGAAGCTGATGCAGTTGCATTAGGAAGTCCAGCTATGTTAAATGATGAAATAGAAGAAGTGGATATGAAACCTTTTATTAATAGCTTAAGTGAGTTAGAAATTAATAATAAGCCATTAGTTTTATTTGGATCATGTGGATGGCGTGATACAAAGTTTATTGATAAATGGGGAGATTTAATGGAGAACTATGGATTTAATGTTTTAGAAAAATTTACTGTTAAAGATTCTGTTGAAAAGAGTGATTTAAAATATGCTAAAGAAATTGGTGAGTTATTAAGTAAGTAATAATTTAATAAATTAAAAATATAATTAAATCTTATGGAATTAGAAAGTTTATAATGATTTTTACTAAATGATGTTAGGATATGTGATTAATTTAACAAGAAAAACAAAGGATAAAGAGCAGATGTTAGATTTTATCTATTAAGCTTAGATTATTAATTATTAGCAAGCAACAATGATATTTAATATATCATGATTTATATGCTTAAATTTTTAAAAAGTGGAAGCGAGGTAGACAAGATGAGAAAAATGAAAACTATGGATGGTAACACAGCTGCTGCACACGTATCATATGCGTTTACAGAAGTTACTGCTATTTATCCAATCACTCCATCATCACCAATGGCAGAACACGTTGATGAATGGGTTGCACAAGGTAGAAAAAATATTTTTGGACAACCAGTAAAAGTTATGGAAATGCAATCAGAAGCAGGGGCAGCAGGAGCTGTTCATGGATCATTACAAGCTGGAGCTTATACAACTACATATACAGCTTCACAAGGTTTATTATTAATGATTCCAAACATGTATAAAATAGCTGGAGAAAGACTTCCAGGTGTTATACATGTGTCAGCTAGAGCATTAGCAACATCTTCATTAAATATATTTGGAGATCATCAAGACGTTATGGCAACTAGGCAAACTGGTTTTGCTATGCTTGCTGAAGGGTCAGTTCAAGAAGTAATGGACTTATCTGCCGTTGCACATTTAGCAGCAATAAAAACTAGAATTCCATTTGTTAATTTCTTTGATGGATTTAGAACATCTCATGAAATTCAAAAAATTGAAGTTTTAGAATATGATGAACTAGCTAAATTAGTTGACTGGGATGCTGTTAAGGAATTTAGAGAAAGTGCTTTAAATCCTGATCATCCAGTAACTAGAGGTACAGCTCAAAATCCGGATATTTACTTCCAAACAAGAGAAGCTGTAAATAGATTTTATGAAGACATTCCAGAAGTTGTTGAAGAATATATGGCTGAAATAACTAAGTTAACTGGAAGAGAATATCATTGCTTTGATTATTATGGAGCATCAGATGCCGACAGAATAATAATTGCTATGGGATCAGGAACTGATGTTGCAGAAGAAACAGTAGATTACTTAAATGGAAGAGGAGAAAAAGTTGGTGTTGTAAAGGTTAGACTTTATAGACCATTTTCAATTGAAAAATTATTAGCTACAATTCCTAAAACAGTTACTAAAATTGCAGTATTAGATAGAACTAAGGAACCAGGATCAATTGGGGAGCCATTATACTTAGATGTAGTAAGTGCATTTGCTGGAAAAGAAAATGCTCCATTAATAGTTGGTGGTAGATATGGATTAGGTTCTAAAGATCCAAATCCATCAGATATAGCTGCAGTTTATGCTAATTTAGCAAAGGACGAGCCTAAAAATGGATTTACAATTAGTATTGTTGATGATGTTACTAATACATCATTAGAAACAGTAGAAGACATCGATGCTACTCCAGAGGGAACTAAAGCATGTAAGTTCTGGGGATTAGGTTCAGATGGTACAGTTGGTGCTAATAAGAGTGCTATTAAGATAATTGGAGATCATACAGACATGTATGCTCAAGGTTATTTTTCATATGATTCTAAAAAATCAGGTGGTATTACAGTTTCTCATTTAAGATTTGGTAAGAAACCAATTAAATCACCATATTTAATTGATAAGGCTGATTTTGTAGCATGTCACAATCAATCATATGTTTATAAATATAATGTATTAGATGGCTTAAAAATTAATGGAAAGTTCTTATTAAATACAATTTGGACACCAGAAGAAATTAATGAAAAATTACCAGCTGAAATGAAGAGAACTATAGCTAATAAAAATATAGAATTCTATACATTAAATGCTGTTAAGATAGCACAAGAAATAGGACTTGGTGGAAGAATAAATATGATAATGCAAGCTGCATTCTTTAAATTAGCTAATATAATTCCAGTAGATGAAGCAGTAGCATATTTAAAAGAAGCTGTTGTTACTTCATATGGTAAAAAAGGTGAAAAAGTTGTTAATATGAATAATGCTGCTATTGATGCAGGTATTGATGCTATTGTAAAAATAGAAGTTCCTGCAGAATGGGCAAATGCAGTTGAAGAAGAAGATAGTGTTACTAAAGAAGTACCATCATTTATAAAAGACATAGTAGAACCTATGAATAGACAAGAAGGTTTTGATTTACCAGTTTCAACATTTGTTAAACATGGTATGGAAGATGGTACATTTATGGCAGGTACTGCTGCATATGAAAAAAGAGGAATCGCAATTAATGTTCCTGAATGGATTCCAGAAAATTGTATTCAATGTAACCAATGTTCTATAGTATGTCCTCATGCAGCAATAAGACCTTTCTTATTAATAGGTGAGGAAGCTGAAAAAGCTCCAGATGCAATGAAGACTACTGATGCTAAGGGAATAAAGACAGAAGTACCTTATAAGTTCTCAATTGGTATTACACCTCTTGATTGTACAGGTTGTGGAAACTGTGCTCAAGTATGTCCATCAAAGAATAAGGCTTTAGTTATGAAACCACAAGATAGTCAACATGATCAAATGGAAGTTTGGGATTATGTTACTACAGAAGTTTCACCTAAGAAAAACCCTATGAATAAAAACACTGTAAAGGGAAGCCAATTTGAACAACCATTGTTAGAGTTTTCAGGAGCTTGTGCAGGATGTGGAGAAACTCCATATGCTAAGCTTGCAACTCAATTATTTGGTGATAGAATGATGGTAGCAAATGCTACTGGTTGCTCTTCAATTTGGGGAGGATCTGCTCCGGCAACTCCATATACAGTTAATCATAATGGACATGGACCTGCATGGGCAAATTCATTATTTGAAGATAATGCCGAATATGGATTAGGTATGTTCTTAGGAGTTCAAGCTATAAGGGATAGGGTTGCTGAAAATGTTAAAGTTGCATTAGAAAGCAATTTATCAGATGAAACTAAGGTTGTGTTAAAAGATTGGTTAGATAATAAAGATGAAAGTACAGGAACTAGAGAAAGAGCAAATGCTTTAGTTGCTGCATTAGAAAATTCTGATACTGAAATAGCTAAAACTATTTTAAAGGATAAGGAATTCTTTGTTAAGAGATCTCAATGGATCTTTGGTGGAGATGGTTGGGCATATGATATAGGATATGGTGGACTTGACCATGTACTTGCATCAGGAGACAATGTCAATGTATTAGTATTTGATACAGAAGTTTATTCTAATACTGGTGGACAATCTTCTAAGGCTACACCAACAGCTGCAATTGCAAAATTTGCTGCGTCTGGTAAGAGAACTAAGAAGAAAGATTTAGGAATGATGGCAATGAACTATGGTTATGTATATGTTGCTCAGGTTTGCATGGGTGCAGATAAAAATCAAGTTCTTAAAGCAATGGCTGAAGCGGAAGCTTATAATGGACCATCATTAATAATAGCTTATTCACCATGTATAAATCATGGTATTAAAGTTGGAATGACTAATTCACAAGCAGAAGCTAAAAAAGCTGTAGATTGTGGATATTGGGCTTTATATAGATATAATCCTGCATTAAGAGGAGTTAAGAATCCATTTACTTTAGATTCAAAAGAACCTAAGGGAGACTTTAAGGAATTCTTAATGGGTGAAGTTAGATATGCTTCACTAGCTAAGTCATTCCCAGAAGTTGCAGATGCTTTATTTGAAAAGACTAAGGCTGATGCAATGGAAAGATTAGAAAACTATAAGAAACTTGCAACTGAAGAATAATTTATAATTAAGAAGGAGCTGAATCAAATTAGATTAATAAATTTAATTTGAATGCAGTTCCTTTTTGTATAATAAAAAAATTAATTTTAATAAAATTTAGAATATTATTTAAAAAATAATATTTTTTCTTTTATTTTCTGAAAAATAAGAGTACAATGATAAAGACTACATAAGTTAAGCTTAAGTAATAATACAATTTTTTATAAGTGTATTTTTACTTTAAAATGTTTAATTTACTATTAAGGGAGGAATGTAAAATGGAAAATGAATTAAATAAACATGAAGGTTGCGGATGCGGACATAATCATGAAGAACATGGATGTGGAGATAACTGTGGATGTGGAGAGCACGAACATGAACATTTTGTTGTTGATTTAGAAGATGATAACGGAAATGTTTTATCTTGCCCAATAGTTGATGCATTTGAATTTGAAGAAAATGAATATGTATTAGCTCAAAATCCAGAAGATGAATCAGTATATTTATTCAGATCAACTGAAGAAGGAGAACTTATAGTTCCAGAAGAAGCTGAATTTGATAAAGTAACTGAATATTACACAAACGTTTTAGTTAACGACTAATATTTTAAAGGGGATGTCGCATTAAGAATAAATACTACAATATATTGTGTTGATTTTTATTTTTTAAAACAATATATTATGTATAAAAGTTTTAGTGCGACATCCCATTTTTTTAAAGCTAATTGAGAGGTAAATTCAGTGTTTCCAATTTACATTTTATTGCTAAGATGATATATTTTTATTATGGCAAATATTACTTAAAATATAAATAAGTAATTATTTATTTAATATGAGAAAAAGTTTATTATAGGGTAAGTGAATAAAGTAAAATTAAAATTTTATTAATAAAGGAATAGCAATTTACTTAATAACCTAAACTAAATAAAAGTGTATTTATAATAATAAGGTAAATTGTCACTTAAAGAGAAAAGGTGAATAAAATGAAGTATGCAGATTTACATATTCATTCTAGTTATTCTGATGGATGTAAAACTCCAGAAGAAATAATTGATTCAGCAATAAAAAATAAAATTAAATATATTTCAATAACAGATCATGATTCTATATCATCTCAATATGTAACTAGAAATAGCTATGATGATTTAGTCATAATTCCAGGCATTGAATTAAGTACTGAATATAATGATATGGAACTTCATATACTTGGATATTTTATAGATATTGAAAATGATGATTTAAAATCACTTGTTAATGAATTGAATGTACAAAGAATAAAAAGAGTAGAAAAGATATTATATAATTTAAAAAATTATAATATAAATTTAAAGTTAGATGATTTAGATATAGATCATACATCTACAGTTGGAAGAAGTCATATCGCTAATGCAATGGTTAAAAAAGGATATTTTGATAACTATAAAAGTGCATTTAGAAGTTATTTAGTACAAGGAAAGCCTGGATATGTGAAGGGTTTTAGATTAAATTATAGAGAATGTATAGATGTTATTAATAATTGTGGAGGAGTACCAATTTTAGCACATCCGGGGCAAATATACAGAAAAATTGAAGTTGAAAATATATTAAGAGAATTAAGGTGCTTTGGATTGAAGGGAATAGAAGTTTATCATCCAAGTCATTCACAAGGAGATATTAATAAATTTTTTAATTTATCTAGAAAATATAAGCTTTGTGTAAGTGGTGGAAGTGATTATCATGGAAGGCATATTGGTAGTGATAATTTATCCATTGGTAGCTATGGACTAAATGA
The DNA here is from genome assembly GCF_053571985.1 of Clostridium sp. ETTB3. Lineage (NCBI taxonomy): Bacteria > Bacillati > Bacillota > Clostridia > Eubacteriales > Clostridiaceae > Clostridium > Clostridium sp. ETTB3. The sequence goes on along the minus strand of NZ_CP199832.1, from coordinate 2,125,041 downwards.
AGAATGTTTAAATAAATTTATTAATTTTGATAAAAGAAAATAATGGGGGCATATAAATGGAATTATCAAGAAAAGCACAAGCAATTGAACCATCATTAACTTTAGCAATAACAGCAAAGGCTAAAGAAATGAAGGAAAAGGGAATAGATGTTATTAGTTTTAGTGCAGGAGAACCAGATTTTAATACACCTAAAAATATAATTAATGCAGCGATTAAGGCAATGGAAGATGGAAATACAAAATATACAAGTGTTAATGGAATTCTTCAATTAAGAGAAGCAATTTGTAAAAAATTTAAAGATGATAATGGGCTAGAGTATAATCCATCACAAATAGTAGTTTCTACAGGAGCAAAGCAAAGTTTAGCAAATACATTTTTAGCAATACTAAATCCTGGAGATGAGGTAATAGTATCAACGCCTTATTGGGTAAGCTATCCTGAACTTATTAAATTAGCTGATGGAAAACCTGTATTTGTAGAAGGTGATGAAAAATCAAATTATAAATTTACTAAGGAAAATTTAGAAAAGGCAGTTACTGCAAAAACAAAAGCTATTGTATTAAACACACCTAACAATCCAACAGGAACTATATATAATAAAGAAGAATTAGAGGTAATAGCTGATTTTGCTAAAAAATATAATATTATTATTATTTCAGATGAAATGTATGAAAAACTTATATATGATAATGAAAATCATATAAGTATTGCAAGTCTTTCAAAAGATGCATATGAAAGAACTATTGTTATCAATGGGTTATCTAAGTCATATGCAATGACAGGTTGGAGAATAGGATATTGTGCTGCAAGTGAAAAAATAGCAAAATTAATGATAAGTATTCAAAGTCATGTAACTTCAAATGTTTGTTCAATAACTCAATATGCGGCTTTAGAAGCATTAAATGGGCCACAAGATGAAATAACAAAAATGATTAATGAGTTTGAAAAAAGAAGAAATTATATGATAAATAGAATTGAAAGTATTGATAATTTAAGTATAGTCAAACCTAAGGGAGCATTTTATATTATGATTAATATAGAAAATTGCTTAGGTAAAGAAATAAATGGAAAAATATTAAATGATTCAATGGAGTTTTGTGCTAGTTTATTAGAAAATGAAAAGTTAGCAGTTATTCCAGGAAAGGCATTTGGGTTAAACAATTATATAAGAGTTTCTTATGCAACTTCAATGGAAGCAATTAAAGAAGGACTTAATAGAATTGAAAGTTTTATAAAAAAATTAAATTAAAATATGGGGCTGAAGCAAAATTAAATGCTCAGCCCTTAAAACATAATGGAGGAGAAGGATGGAGAAACTAGCTATATTTGATATAGATTATACAATAACAAGAAAAGAAACATTAATGGAATTTTTTAAGTATCTTGTATCAAAAGATATAAAAAACATAAAATTTTTACCTAGGGCTTTGTACTCAGGACTTATGTATGGAATAAAGGTATATGATGAAAAAAGAGTTAAAGAATGTTTTTTAAAGTTTATAGAAAATATAGATGAAAAGGAATTAGCAATATTAACAAAATCATTTTATGATGAAAGATTAAGTACGATACTTTATGAAGATGCTGTAAATATGATTAAAAAATTAAAAAATGAAGGTTATATGGTAATTCTTATATCGGCATCACCAGAATTTTATATTAAGGAATTTTATGCAATTAAAGAAGTTGATTTAATAATTGGAACAAAGTTTATTTTTGAAAATGGAAAGTTTGTAAGAAAAATGAGCGGGAATAATTGTAAAGGTGAAGAAAAAGTTAAAAGATTAGAAAAAGTTTTGAAAGAAAAAAATATAAAAGCTGATTTTAAAAATTCATATATGTTTTCAGATTCCCTTTCGGATAAGCCTTTATTAGATTTAGTTGGTAATCCTTATTTAATTAATTATAAAAAGCATAATAAATTTGAAATATTAAAATGGAAATAACAAATTTCAAGGGAAGTGTAATTTTTTATGGAAGCTATAAATAAATACTATTTAAATAATGGGATAATATATCCAATAAAGGAATTTACTGATGAAGACTCTAAGGAAAAAATAATATATGAGGTTTTAAGAGTTGTTAATGGAAAGCCTGCATTTTTAAAAGATCATTTAGAGAGAATGAAAAAGTCATTTAAATTAATTAATAAAGAATTTCCTTATGATGAAGATGAAATAGAAAAGTTAATAATTGAAGTAATTAAAAAAAATGATAATGCTTTAGGAAATATAAAAATAACATGCAATGTAAATAATAATAACTTTAAGATTTATTATATAATGCATTCTTATCCTTCAAAGGAATATTATAAAAAAGGAGTAAAGGTTATTCTTTATTATGGAGAAAGAGAAAATCCAAATTTAAAGGTAGTTAGTACAGCGTTTAGAGCAAAAGTTGCAGAAAAAATGAAGGAAGCTAATGCTCATGAAGCACTTTTAGTAGATAGGCATGGTTTTATTACAGAAGGTAGTAAATCAAACTTTTTTGGAATAAAAGATAAAAATCTTATAACAGCTAAAGGTGAAGCAGTGCTTAGGGGAATTACAAGAGATAAAATATTTAAGATAGCAAAATCACTAGGGATAGAAGTAGAAGAAAAAGAAATAAAGGCCTCTGAAATAAGTGATTTAGATTCATTATTTATTTCAGGAACTTCAGTTGCTATATTGCCAATATCTCAAGTTGATGATATAAAGTTTGATGTTAATAATGAAATTTTAATAAAAATTATGAAAAGATATAATGAGCTTTTAGAGAATAAATAATAAAAAGCTTAAAATATAAATAAAAATTAAGTAGTTACTGGATATATATTAAGTGTAAATATTATTTTTAGGAGGTAAATTTATGGAGATAAGTGAACTTGTAAATTTAATTGCTAATGTAGGTTTTCCAGTAGCTATTAGTGCATATTTATTAATACGATTAGAAAAACAAATAATGACATTAACATTTTCAATAAACAAGCTTAATACCATAATTTCAACTAAGCTTGGTATTGTGATTGATAATGAGTAAAAAATGGGGCTTTTACACTAATTATTTAGTGCAAAAGTCCTATTTTAAAATTACCTTATATTAATTAAGCAGTTATTGCATTAGTTATTGGAGGTACAACTTGTTTCTTTCTTGAAAGAACTCCTGGTAAAAATGCACCTTTGTCTTTTAATGTAACATTAAATGCCTTTTCAACTATTTCAGGTTTAGCACCTGTAACTAATATTTCAGAACCTTCATTTAATATGTCAGTTAATAATAACATAACCATATCTAATCCAGCTTCCTTAGCCTTTTGATCCATATAATTTAACATTTCTTCTTTTAAAGGCATGAATCCTTCAATATCCATTGTGTTAACTTGAGCAATACCTACTTTAGTATCTTCAATAGTAAATGGTTTGAAGTCTGAATTAAAGATTTGTTCAACAGTTTTACCTTTTAATGAAGTACCAGCTTTAAACATTTCTTTTGCAAATTTTTCTATGTTTATATCAGCAATTTCAGCAAGCTTTTTGCAAGTATATTGATCTTGTGGAGTGCAAGTTGGACTTCTGAATAATAATGTATCAGAAATTATAGCACCACATAATAATCCAGCAGCCTTTCTTGAAGGTCTGATTCCATTTTCAAAGAAGCATTTAGCAACTATTGTTGATGTACTTCCAACTGGTTCATTTCTGAAGTAAATTGGATTATTTGTTTGAATATCAGCTACTCTGTGGTGGTCAATAATTTCTACTATTTCAGCATCTTCTAATCCATCAACAGATTGACCTCTTTCATTGTGGTCAACTTGAATAACTTTTTTCTTATGGTTAGAAATTAAGTGGTATCTAGAAACTGTACCAACAACTCTTCCGTTTTGATCTAAAACAGGGTAGCTTCTAAATCTAGTTTCAGTCATAATTCCTTTTATATCATCAACTAAATCATCAGTTGTGAAAGAAACTATATTTTCTTTTACCATAACATACCCAACTGGGATACTTTGAACTAAAAGTCTTGAAGTTGTAAATGAATCATGTTGAGTTACTATAACAGTTACACCATGTTCTTTAGCTAATTCAATTATGTTTTGAGAAGGAGCATATCCTCCAGTTACAATCATTAATGAAACATTAAGTTTAATTAATTCAGCTTGAGCTTCTTCTCTATCTCCAACTATTGCAATATCACCTTCTTCAATATGACCAGTCATAGTGTCAGGTTGCATAGCTGAAACAACTATTTTACCTGGGAATGTAGTTAAATTTTCATTAATATAAGAAGCTTTAGCAGATAAAGTATCAATAATATTATCTAATGTTGTATTACTTTTAGCTAAAATTCTGTTATCCCAAATATCCATGTAGCAAGATGTAAGGTTAGATACTGCTAGTACCCCTAAAAGATGGTTATTTTCATCTGCAACAGGTAATGTTTTTATATTTTTATCTCTCATTATAGTCCAAGCTGTCTTTAAAGAAAGCTCAGGAGATACAGGACTTATATTATCAAATTGTAAGTCTTCTACCTTTAATTTAACTGTTTTTAAAAGTTGTGGAGCTTCAGCGTTGAAGTAATCTAAGATATATTGAGTTTCTTGATTAACATCACCTAATCTACAAGCAATAGTTTCAATATCGCCAATTTTATTTTTGAATTCAGTATATGCGTAAGCAGCACATATTGAGTCCGAGTCTGGATTTTTATGTCCAGTTACATAAATTACATCTTTCATGCAATACGCCTCCTTTAGTTAGTTGTATTAAAATTCAATAAAATAAGGAAATCCTTTAACTAAATAATAAAATATTTAATATTAAAAGAAATTTCACATAGTTTACATATAGTATTATTCTATATTTCTATTAGGAATTTGTAAATAAAAATGTTAAGCATAGAAATCATAAATTTTCCATAAATATTCATAGTATTACATAAACATTAATATATATATACAAGAGTTCTTAAAGAGGAGGAAAAAGGGTGATACAGGAAAAGGAATTTACTAGAGGATTAAGTACTAGAGAAGCAGAAAAAAGAGTTAAATCCTATGGATTAAATGAACTTAAACATAATAAGAAAAAATCACCAGTTTTAATTTTTTTAGCACAATTTAATGATTTTTTAGTATGGGTATTAATAGGTGCAACTATTATTTCAGGATTTATTGGAGATAAGGCAGATGCAATAACTATACTTATTATAGTAATTGTAAATGCAATATTAGGATTTGTTCAAGAGTTTAGAACTGAAAAATCATTAGAAGCACTTCAAGAATTAGCAGCACCAACATGTAAAGTAATTAGAGATGGAAATATAAAAGTTGTTAGTTCAAAGGAATTAACTATAGGTGATTTAGTTGTTTTAGAAGCAGGAGATAGAATTCCAGCAGATGGAACATTTATTGATGCAGCTAATATGGTTGTTGATGAATCATTATTAACAGGAGAATCAGTTGGAATTTCAAAAGATACAACAAAAGGTAAAAATTCAGGGTTTATGGGAACAATAGTTTTAAAAGGAAGAGGCTTAATAATAATAGATGCTATTGGAATGAAAACTGAAATGGGTAAGATAGCTAATCTTTTAGATAATATAGAAGAAGATAAATCACCTTTAAGAGAAAGGCTAGATTCATTAGGAAAAATACTTGTTGTAATGTGTATCGTAGTTTGTTTAATTGTTACTATATTAGGAATAATAAGAGGTAATGATATTACAGAAATGTTTCTTTTAGGTGTTTCATTAGCTGTTGCAGCAATACCAGAAGGTTTAGCAGCAATAGTAACAGTTGCATTAGCATTAGGTGTTGGTAGAATGTTAAAGAGAAATGCACTTATTAGAAAGCTACCTGCAGTTGAAACATTAGGATGTACATCAGTAATTTGTTCTGATAAAACAGGAACATTAACTCAAAATAAGATGACTGTAAAAGAAATATTGGTTAATGGAAGAATATATGAGTTAGATAAAGAAAAAATTTATGATTGTGAAAAGTTAAAAAAGGCATTTATATATTGCAATGATGCTAATTATAATTATGAAATAAAAGATATTGAAAAAGCTGTTATGGGTGATCCAACAGAAACAGCTTTAGTAAAGGCATTTTATAAAGATAGCAAGGAACTTCAAAAATTTGTAGAGAAAAGTAAAAGAGTTTATGAAATATCATTTGATTCTACTAGAAAAATGATGACAGTTATAATGAATGAAAATGGTAAAGAAACTTGTTATATGAAGGGAGCTCCAGAAAGAGTATTAGAAAAGTGTAATTCGGTATTAGAAAATGGTAAGGTAAAGCCATTAACATATCAAAAGAAAAAACAAATATATAGTTATATTGAAGCTATGTCTAATAGAGCACTAAGATGTATAGCTGCAGCATATAAGGAAGAGAATTTAGTTAAAAATGAATCTGTTGAATGTGATTTAATATTTTTAGGTGTTGCAGGTAGTATGGATCCTCCAAGGATAGAAGTTAAAGATGCTGTTTTAAAATGTAAAATGGCAGGAATTAAACCTATCATGATTACTGGAGATCATAAAAATACAGCATTAGCTATAGCTAAAAGTATTAACATATGTAATTCTGATGATCAAGCTGTAACAGGTGATGAATTAGAAAAGATGTCAGATTCAGAGTTGGTTAAAAAAGTAAATAAAATAAGAGTATTTGCTAGGGTATCACCTAATCATAAATTAAGAATTGTTAGAGCTTTTAAAAAGAATAATAATATTGTTGCTATGACTGGTGATGGTGTAAATGATGCACCAGCAATTAAGGAAGCTGATATTGGAGTTGCAATGGGTATATCAGGAACTGATGTAACTAAGGAAGCTGCAGCTATGGTATTAATGGATGATAATTTTGCTACAATTGTATCAGCAGTAGAAGAAGGAAGAGTAATTTATGATAATATAAGAAAGTTTATAAGATATTTATTATCTTGTAACCTAGGTGAAGTTTTAACAATGTTTTTAGCATCATTATTTTATTTACCAAATCCACTTACACCAATTCAAATTTTATTTGTAAACCTTGCTACAGATGGATTACCTGCAATTGCATTAGGGGTTGATCCTCCTGATAAAGATATAATGAGACAATCTCCAAGAGAAAAAAATGAAGGTATTTTTGCAAGAGGACTTTGGGAAAAGATTATTGTAAGGGGAAGTTTAATAGGAGTTTGCACACTTTTATCATTTATGTCAGGTAGATATTATGGAATGGACTTAGCAACTTGTAGAACTATTACAATGTGTACTTTAGTTATGTCACAATTATTGCATGTATTTGAGTGTAGATCAGAAAGACATTCTATATTTGAGATAAATATATTTAGTAATATATATTTATTAGGAGCTGTATTAGTTTCTATGACAATGATATGTTGTATATTATATATACCTTTTTTAAGTGGAATTTTTAATACTGTTGCATTAAATTTAGGACAATGGTTATTAGTAATATTTTTTTCAGGAATAATATTCTTAATAAACAGTGTATATTTATTAATTAAATCAAAAAAATAATTTTTAATTGATTTCTGGCTATGAAATTATATAGTCAGAAATTTTTTTATTTATAAAGAAAATATTTTTTGATATTAAAATGTTTACAGTGAAAAAACGGTTGTATATCATGGGAATACATGATAAAATTTTTTTATGGTAATTATTGTTTTAAAATAAAAATAAAGGATGAGCGTATAAATGTTAATTAGGGGGTGCAAAATGAATTTTATAAGTACAAGAGGAGGGGAGGAAACAGTTTCATCCTCGCAAGCAATTATAAAGGGGATTGCAAATGACGGTGGATTATATGTTCCAAATGAATTTCCTAATATATATGATAATTTAAAAAAGAAAATGGGGCTTTCTTATATAGAATTAGCATATGAAGTTATAAAAGAATTTTTTGGAGATATAGGAGAAGAAAATTTAAAAGGGGTAATAAATAGGGCTTATAATGGTAAATTTTCTGTTAGAGAAGAAAAGAATTTTTTAGAATTATATCATGGGCCAACATCTGCATTTAAAGATGCAGCACTTCTTTTCTTACCACAAGTAATGAAAGAAGCAAAAAAGTTAAATAATATAAAAGAAGAAATAATAATATTAACTGCAACTTCTGGGGACACAGGAAAGGCAGCATTGCAGGGATTTAGTAATGTTGATGGATTTAAGGTTGTAGTTTATTATCCTGAAAATGGAGTAAGTGCAATTCAGGAAAAACAAATGGTAACTCAAGAAGGTAATAATGTAGAAGTAATTGGAATTAGAGGCAACTTTGATAATGCACAAAGTGGAGTTAAAAAGATATTTGGGGATATTGAATTTAAGAAAGAATTAAAAAATAGGGGCTTTTTATTATCTTCGGCAAATTCAATTAATATTGGAAGATTAGTTCCACAAATAGTTTATTATTTTTATGGTTACTTTGATTTAGTTAATAAGCAAAAAATAAAAGAGGGCAATGAAATAAATATAGTAGTTCCAACAGGGAACTTTGGAAATATATTAGCAGCTTACTATTCGAAAAGAATGGGGCTTCCTATAGGAAAGCTAATATGCTCATCTAATGAAAATAATGTATTAACAGATTTTTTAAATACAGGTGTATATGATAAAAGAAGAGATTTAATATTAACTGAATCTCCATCAATGGATATTTTAATATCTTCTAATTTGGAAAGGCTTATATTTGAAGCTAATAATAGAGATGCAGAAAAAACTAAAAAGCTTATGGAAGAATTAAATGAAAATGGTGTTTATTCAATTTCAAATGAAAGCAGGAAGTTCTTAAAGGACTTTTATGGAAATTATGCTGATACTAAAGAAGTATATAAAGCAATTAAAGAAGTTTATGAAAAAGAAAATTATCTTATGGATACACATACAGCTGTTGGATATGTAGTTCTTAATAAATATAAGAATGAAACAGGAGATAACAGACAAGCTCTTATAGTATCTACTGCAAGTCCGTATAAATTTCCAAGAAGCATATGTAGGGCTTTAGGATTAGATGTTAGTAATAAAAATGATTTTGAAGTGTTGAAGTTATTAAATGAATATACTAATATTGAAATTCCTAATAATTTAAAGGGCTTGGATGTTAAGAAGGTTATTCACAATAAGGTATGTAATAAAGAAAAGATGAAGGAAAGCTTACTTGAATTTTTAAAGGAAAATAAAAATTGATTAAGGTAAGAGTACCAGCGACATCAGCAAATTTGGGGCCAGGATTTGATTCGTTGGGAATTTCTTTAAGTATATATAATGAATATGGATTTTCACTTAAAGATGAAGAAGGTTTATTTTTTGAAGGTGTGGAAAAAGAATTTCAAAATGAAGATAATATAATTTATAAAGCTATTAAAAAAGTTTTTGATAAATATGACTTTAAATTTTATGGTTTAGGGATTACAATAATAAAACAGGATATCCCAATATCAAGAGGGTTAGGATCTAGTTCTAGTTGTATAGTAGCTGGATTAATAGGGGCTTTTGCATTAATGGGTAAGAATATAGATAAAGAAGAAATATTAAACTTAGCAGTTGATATTGAAGGGCACCCAGATAATGTATGTCCAGCTATTTTTGGAGGCTTAATTTCTACAATAATGACAAATGATAAAAAGCCATTATATAATTGTGTGAATGTAAAAGATGGTATAAAGTTTGTTGCATTGATTCCAAGATTTAAGCTTTCAACTGAAAAGGCAAGAGCAATATTACCTAAGGAAATTTTATTTAAAGATTGTGTTTATAATATAGGAAGAGCTGCTTTATTGGTATCTGCATTTTCAAATGGAAATTATAATTTATTAAGAGAAGCAACAAAGGATAAACTTCATCAACAATATAGAAGTGGTCTTATAAAGAATTTTAATAATGTATATAATAAAGCATTAGAATTAAATGTTTTTGCATGTTTTTTAAGTGGAGCAGGACCAACATTAATGGCAATAATAAGTAAAGATGATTTTGTTTTTGTAAATGAAATTTCAAAATTTATAAGTGATAATGATATTAATTGGGATATTAAAGAGTTAACAATTGATAAAGATGGGGCAAAAATTTTGAAAGGTGAATAAATATGAACGGAGATTATTTAGTTATTGATAAAAAGGTTTTGCCAGAAGTATATGAAAAGGTGATTGCTACAAAAAAGATTTTACAAGAAGGCAAAGTTAAAGAAATCACTGAAGCTACAAAATTAGCTGGAATAAGCAGAAGTGTTTATTATAAGTATAAAGATTATGTATTTGAATTTTCTCAAATGTCTAATGGAAGAAAGGCAACTTTTAATATGATAATTGGGCATGAAAAAGGGGTACTTTCAAATATATTAAATCTTATTTCAGAATACCAAGGAAATATACTAACAATTGATCAGGGGATTCCAATTAATAATTTAGCTAATTTAAGTTTAACTATTGATATATCATCAATGAAAATTGAATTAAGTGAAATGCTAGAAAATTTGAAAAAACTAGATTATGTTGATAGAGTAGAATTTATAGCTATGGAGTAAAATATAATTGTCTCTGGGGTTAATCTAATATTTGGATTGACCCCAGAGATTTATTTTGATAGAATTTAAAATTAATGTGATATAACTATTTATAGTATTAAAATTTTAGATTTAATTTATGAAACTAAAATTTAAAAATTCACTTATGATGTAAATACTAATAAGAAAGGAGTGATTGTCAGTGAATGTTTATTTTGATAATAGTGCAACTACTAAGCCTTATGATGAAGTAATAGAAGCTGTAAGCAAGGGCATGAAGGAGTACTTTGGCAATCCGTCATCATTACATAAGATTGGAATGAATTGTGAAAAGCGATTAAATGAAGCAAGAGAGTATTTTGCATCTACAATTAAATGCAATAAAGAAGAAATTTATTTTACTTCTGGAGGAAGTGAGGGTAATAATCTTATTTTAAAGGGATTATTAAAACCAGGGCATCATTTTATAACAACTGCTTTTGAACATCATTCAATAATTAGTACATGTAAGCAGCTTGAAGAAAAGGGTGTAAAGGTTACATATTTAGATGTTGATAGTGAAGGAAGAATTTCATTAGAAGATTTAGAAGAAGCCATTACAAAAGATACTGTATTAGTATCAATAATGCAAGTTAATAATGAAATTGGAGTTATTCAAGACATTGAAGCTATTGGAAAATTAATTAAGGAAAGAAGCTCAAGAGCTAAGTTTCATGTAGATGCAGTTCAAGGTTATGGAAAGCTTCCTATTGATGTTAATAAGTCAAATGTAGACTTTTTAACAGTTGCATCTCATAAAATTCACGGACCAAAAGGTGTAGGATTTATATATATAAAAAAAGGAATAATATTAAATTCATTAATTTCTGGAGGAAGCCAAGAAAAAGGTATTAGAGCAGGAACAGAAAATTTACCAGGAATAATTGGATTTGAAAAAGCAGCTCAAATGACTTTTGAAGAAATGGAAAGCAGGTATGATAAAGTTTTAGAGTTAAAAAAATATTTTGTTGAAAGATTAAATGAAATAAAGGATATAAGAATTAATGGAGAAATAGATGGCTTTAGTCCTTATATTTTGAATGTTTCATTTTTAGGTGTTAGGGCTGAGGTGTTATTACATTTGCTAGAAGAGCAAAATATTTATGTAGCTACTGGATCTGCATGTACATCTAAAAGTAGTGCAGCACATGGAAGTTATGTAATAAAATCTTTGGGATTAAGTAATAAAGAAGTGGAATCAGCAATTAGATTTTCTTTCTCATATGAAAATACAAAGGAAGAAGTAGATTATACAATTGATGTACTTAAAAAGTCATTAATGTTTTTAAGGAGAGTAAAAAGATGAACAATAAGTTAATTTTAGTGAAGTATGCTTCAGAAATATTTTTAAAAGGATTAAATAGAGGAAAGTTTGAAAGAAAGTTAAAGGAAAACATAGAAAAAAAACTTTCTGGATTAGAATTTGAATTTGTTACTGACCAAGGAAGAGGTTTTATTAAGGCAACAGACATAGAAGCAGCAGTAGAAAGAGTAAGAAAAGTATTTGGTGTTGCTGAAGTATGTATAGTTACTCAAGTTGAAAGAGATTTAAATGCCATAAAGGAAGAGGCTTTAAAGAAAGTTAAGGAAGCTAATCCTAAAACATTTAAAATTGAAACAAATAGAGCAAATAAGAAATTCCAATTAAATTCTATAGAAACATCTAGACAAGTTGGAGGATATGTACTTCATCATTTTGGAGAAGCACTTTATGTAGATGTTAAAAATCCAGAATGCTTAGTAAATATAGAAATAAGAGAAAATGCATATGTATTTACAAGTAAAGATAAAATAAAAGGTGTTGGAGGATTACCATATGGAATGAATGGAAGTACAATGTTAATGCTTTCAGGTGGTATTGACTCTCCAGTAGCAGGATATTTAATGGCTAGAAGAGGTGTAGAATTAAATTGTGTTTATTATCACAGTCATCCATATACTTCAGAAAGAGCAAAAGATAAAGTTAAGGAATTAGCTAAGATACTTTCTAATTACACTGAAAGAGTTAATTTATATATAGTTCCATTTACAGAAATTCAATTAGATATAATGGAAAAATGCAGACAAGATGAGTTAACAATATTAATGAGAAGATTTATGATGAGATGTGCATGTACTTTAGCTGAAAAATATGGAGTACAATCAATTTCAAGTGGAGAAAGTATAGGTCAAGTTGCAAGTCAAACTATGGAAGGATTAATAGTAAGTACTGATTGTGCAGATAGACCAGTATTTAGACCATTAATTGCAATGGATAAAGGTGATATTATGGATATTGCTAAAGAAATAGGAACATATGATACTTCAATATTACCATATGAAGATTGTTGTACAATATTTGTGCCAAAACATCCTAAAACTAAGCCACAATTAGAAGCAATGAGAAAAGCAGAATCTGTTTTAGATGTTGAAGAAATGGTTAGAAAAGCAATTGAAGGAACAGAATTAGTTGTTTTCTAAAATTTGAAATATTAATATAAAAATTAAACTGTAACATAATAGAAAATTATGTTGCAGTTTTTTATTAGGATTACAAATATAATATTTATATTTGTAAAGTAGATTTCATGTTAAAAGTTTTGGTGGTATTTATAAGATTTAATTTGGATTTATAAAAAGAAATTGAAGGTAATAAAGATTGAAGATTAATAATTAATTTTTAAGAATATAAAAAATGGATAATATAAATATGTAAGCTTAGACCGTACTGTTTGGGATAGTACGGTTTTAATATTATCAAAAAGAGCCGCATTTGCGACTCTTTTATTATCTTGTTCTCATTTTAGTAGCTTGTTGTCTAGCTTTTTTTATTTGACTATGGTCAAATGGATGAAGATCTTTTCTTGTAGTTAAGTTAGCTATATTTGAAGCAATAACAACTTCAGAATTTGCTTTACCTTTTTCACCTTTGATTCCCATAACAATTACTTTGTTACCTTGATTTATATCTATAAATTCAGGCTTTTTAAACCATCTATTTCTCTTATATTCACATTTACATATTTGCTTACCAGCATCAGATTTAACAACTAACCAAACATGTAATCTATTAAAAATTCCTAAAAAGCTCTTAGTTTCAGTTTTAACTGATAAAACTGTACCAGATACACTTGTCATTCTGTCTCCGTACTTATTCATATATGCATCAGAGTAATATTTAGTCATTTTATCTTTGAAACCCATTGCAAAAAACTCCTTTATTATAAATTATACTATATTAACAGTAATTATATTGTAATTATAGCATAAAAGTTATGGATATAAAATAAAATTCAAAAAGTTTAAATATACTATTAAAATAGGACATAAATTTTTGTATAATAAAAGAATAAATAATTGTAAAAAATATACATAAACAGAAAATAATGTTTGGGGGTGTGATATGAAAAAAATTATCACAGAAAAAATTTCAAAGGATGAAATAGTGAAAAAGGTAAGAGAAGTCAGGGAAAAGGAAGGGAGATTAGTTGCTATCAATGGTTATGTAAATAAAGAAAAAAGTAATATTATTGTTTATACATTAGAGTATGATGAATTTAGAAAACATTATAATATTGAAGGGGAAAATATATTACCCACAATTACTAATATATATAAAGGAGCACAATGGTTTGAGGAGGAAATACAAGAGGTTATGCCAGTAAAGTTCGAAGGTCTTGTATTTAGTGGAAGATTATTTTTGCCAGATGAATTTAAGGAAGGGCAAGGACAAATTTTAATAATGCCTTTAAATGAATTAAAAAAATTAAAAAACAATCAAAAGGAGGAGTAAATAATGAGTTATGTTTTACCATTAGGACCTTATCATCCTGCTTTAGAGGAACCTGTTCATGTTAAGCTTCTTACTGAAGGTGAAATTATAAAGGATTCAGAGGTTTATATAGGGTATAACCATAGGGGGATAGAAAAGTTAACTGAAACTAGGAATTTTATTCAAACAATTACATTAGTAGAAAGAGTATGTGGAATTTGTTCACATTCACATGCAATGACATATTGTTTAGCAATAGAAGATATTGTTGGAATGGAGGTTCCAAAGAGGGGGCAATATATAAGAGTAATATTAAGTGAATTAGAAAGATTACATTCTCATTATTTATGGTTAGGTTTAGCGGCACATATAATTGCTTTTGATTCTTTATTCATGATGTGCTTTGCATCAAGAGAAAAGATAATGGATATGTTAGAAGTTATAAGTGGAAATAGAGTTAATTATGCTATGAATATTGTTGGTGGAGCAAGAAGAGATATTAATGAAGAACAAAAACAAACATTAATAAATATGATATCAGAATTAAGAAGAGAATATAAGAATATTTATAATATATATGCTAAAGATTCAAGTATAGCAGCTAGGACTAAAGGTGTTGGTGTTTTATCAAAAGATGATGCATTAAATTATGGAGCATGTGGCCCTCATGGAAGAGCCTCAGGAGTTAATTTTGATGTAAGAAAAACAATGTCTTATAACTTTTATGAAGATTTTGAATTTAATGTAGCATTAGCAAAAGATGGTGATGTATTTTCAAGAGCGGTAGTAAGATTAATTGAAATTGAAGAAAGTTTTAAAATTATTGAACAAGCATTAAATAAAATTCCAAATGGGCCTATTAACTTAGGAAATAAAATACCAAGAGTACCAGCTGGAGAAGCTATGATTGTTACTGAAGCGCCAAGAGGTGAAGTAACTTATTATGTAGTAACTAATGGTGGACAAACAAATGGGAGAGTTAATATTCACGTACCAACATTTAAAAATGCAATGACAGTTCCAGTTATGTTAAAGAATAATACAATTGCAGATGCAGGATTAATAGTTGCAAGTATTGACCCTTGTTTTTCTTGTTTAGATAGGTAGGAAGAGAATTATGCATGAATTAGCAGTAACAAAGGGATTACTTAAAATATGCTTAGAGGAAGGTGAAAAGCATAAAATAAAAAAAATAAGAAAAATAAATATAAAAGTTGGGGAACTTACAGATTTACTTCCAGCTTGTATAGAATATTATTTTAATATTGTTTCTAAAGATACAATTGCAGAAAATACTAAAATTAATGTTGAAAAGATACCAGTTGAAATTAAATGTAATGAATGTGGATATAGTGGAGTTTTAGGAAAAAATAATTATGTATGTCCTAAATGCAAGGGAATAGTATATGAAATTACTAAGGGAAAGGAATTTTATTTAGACACTATGGAGGTTGATTAATTATGGAAATTAAGGTTGTAAGACAAATTTTAGAGTGGAATGAAGATTGTCATAAGGAAGTGCAGGAGGAACTTAATGAAAATAATGTTAAAATGATAAATATTATGGGATCTCCAGGAGCTGGAAAAACAACTTTTATATTAAATTTAATTGATGAATTAAAAGAAATGGGATTAAATGTTGCAGTTATAGAAGGAGATATAGAAGGAACTATAGATGCAAAAAAAATTCAAGATAAAGGAATACCTGTTGTTCAATTAAATACTAAAGGTGCATGTCATATTGAAGCAATGTCAATAAAAAATATTATACATGAATTTAATTTAAATGACTTAGATTTAATAATAGTTGAAAATATAGGTAACTTGGTATGCCCAGCAGAATTTGATATTGGAGAGGTAGTAAAAGTTGCACTATTAAGTATTCCAGAAGGTGATGATAAAGTTGTAAAATATCCATTAATGTTTTCAAAAGCAGATGCATTGATACTTACTAAATATGATATGATAAAATATTTTAAATTTAATGAAGATGAAGTAAAAAAACAAACATTTTTAAGAAATCCTAATTCAAAGATTTTTAAGATAAATTCTTTAAAGAAAGGTGAAGCAAAGGAATTTGCAAAATGGCTAGTTAAAAAAATATAAATTAGAAGGTGATAATTTGTGAAAAAGTGGACAGCATTTTTTGCTACCTTTATCTTATCATATTTGTTTTGGATACTATTTTTAATGCAAGATTTTAATGTTTTTCACTTAGGAAGACAGGAATTGATTGTAGGTGCAATTGTAGCAATAGTTGTAAGCTTATTTTCAAGTTCATATTTTGTAAGAGAAGATGGGCTATGGTTATTTAAAAAAATTAGAATTATTAATTTATTAATATTTATTCCTGTATATTTATGGGAACTTATTAAAGCAAATTTTAGCGTTGCAATTAAATCTTTATGTCCTAAGATTGATGTGAATCCTGGAATTGTAAAAATAACTACAGATATAAATTCTGATTATGGATTAGCAATGTTGGCTAATTGTATAACTTTAACACCAGGGACAATTACAATGGATATTTATGAAGAAGGTAATGGTAAAAATTCAATGTATATTCATTGGATAGATGCAACAACAGAAGATACTGAAGAAGCATCTAAAATTATAAAAGGAAGGTTTGAATATTTTGTAAGGAGGCTTTTTAAATAATGGATATGAATTCTATATTTTATATAGTAGCAATATTATTGGCTATCCTAGCATTAATTTTATTATATAGAGTTTTTAAGGGACCTAATATAATAGATAGAGTTTTAGCTGCAGATTCAATAGATATAATTCTAGGCATTGTAATGATTTTATTTGGAACAATTGAAGAAAGAGCTATGTATTTAGATTTAGGTCTTATTATAACGCTTTTGGGTTTTATTGGCACAGTTTTAGTTTCTAAATATTTAGAGGGGGAATTGTAATGTCCATATTAGAAATCATAATTTGTGTATTAATAGTAATAGGTATTTTTTTTACATTAGCAGGTGTAATTGGTGTAATTAGAATGCCAGATACTTTTTGTAGGATTCAAAGTGCCACTAATATAGCAACTATGGGAGCAATGCCAATAGCCTTAGCATGCAGTATATATGGATTTGGAAATTCAAATACTTCTTTAGGGATAAAGGCATTAATAGTTGTTATTTTTTTATTAATTAGTAATCCTGTTGGATCACATGCAATGGCAAGGGCTGCTTATAAGAATAAAGCACATTTATGTGATAAAACAAAATTTGATCATTATAGGAGGGATATAGATGAGTAGTTTTGAAATACTTAATTTTTTAGTTATATTTGGATTAATTATTGCTGCTTTATGTGTATTTTTCTTAGATGATATACTTCAATGTATTATTGCAATGGCTGTACTTGGTACATTTTTAGCACTAGAATTTTTACTTCTTAAAGCACCAGATGTAGCAATTGCAGAAGCGGCAGTTGGAGCAATATTAACTCCTGTAATCTTTATAATAACATTAAATAAAGTTAAGAGTAAAAAGGTTAAGGAGGGAGAAAAGTGCAAAAAAAAATAACGTATATAATTTTATTTTTATTACTTGCATTATTTTCTTTTATTGGAGTTAAAATGAATGCAAATCAAGAGGAATTAGGTAAGGCATCAAAAATAATACTTAATGAAACAATTAGTAAGACAGGGGCTATTAATTCAGTTACAGCAACAGTATTTGATTTTAGGGGATATGATACATTAGGTGAAGCAATTGTATTATTTACAGCAATTTGTGGAGTAGCAACAGTGTTAAGAGTAGAAAAAAAGGCAAAGGAGGAAAGGTAAAATGAAAAAAAGAAGAAATTCAATATTAATTTCATGTACTAATTTAGTTTTACCAATTTTACTTACTCTAGGCCTATATATAATAATTCATGGACATTTATCACCTGGTGGAGGATTTCAAGGTGGAGTATTAATTGCAGGAGCAATTGCGCTTATTTATATTGGATATGGATTTAAGGGTGTTAAGAAGGGAATAGCTTCTAATACATTTAAAATTGCAGAGGACTTAGGAGCACTTGGATTTATAATTTTAGCATTTATAGGATTAATAGGTTCGGGAGTATTCTTTGGAAATGTTTTAGAAAAGGGGAATCCTGGGGACTTATTTTCATCAGGAAGCATATTTTTAATGAATTTTGCAGTAGGATTTAAAGTGTTTGCAGGAATTTCATTTTTAATAATAATTATGTTAGCTAACTTAAATAAGGAGGATTAGTAAATGACAATTAATTATATTGGGGCCTTTTTTTTAATTGTTATTGGATTAGCAATAATAGTATTAAAAAGTAACCTAATAAAAATAGTTATTGGAATGGGTATCTTAGATTCAGGAATAAATTTATTATTAATTTCAATTGGATATAGAACTAATGGAACAGCGCCTATATTTACAGACAATAGTAGTTATTTTGTAGACCCTATTCCACAAGCATTAACTCTTACCTCTATAGTAATAGGTGCTTGTGTTACTGCACTTGCATTATCTTTAGTAATAAAAATTCATAAATATTATAATAGTATAGAAAGTGATGAAGTAAGGAGGATTAGGGGATGAGTACAAAGTTTATTTATAATCTTCCAATAATTTCAATAATGACACCTTTTATATTAGCCTTTGTTCTTGGATTATTTAAGGAAAAATATATACAAGCAAAAAGGGTATTAACTATTATAGCAACTTCAATATCTTTTATATGTGTATTATTACTTATTAATCCTATTTTCATTGAAAATAAAGTAATAGTAACATGGATGGGAAATTGGTTGCCGATTAAAGGAAATGCTTATGGTATATGTATTGAAATAGATGCATTAGGATTATTTTTAGGATTGATTATTACAGGAGCATCATTTTTATCATCAATATATTCACTAAAATATATGAGCAAAGATAACGGATTAGAAAAATATTATGTATTATTTTTATTATTGACATCAAGTATGATAGGTTTCGTATTTACAGGTGACTTATTCAATATGTATGTAATGCTTGAAATAATGACATTTGCAGCTATTTCATTAACTGCATTTAGAAATTATAAAGATAAGGCTGTAGAAGCAGCATTTAAGTATATAGTAACAGGATCACTAGGTTCATCTTTAATTTTACTTGGAACTTGTTTAATTTATAGTGAAACTAAAACTTTGAATTTAGCAGAAATATCATTGAAATTAAATTTGGATCAAGAAATGAGTCCAGTATTAATAGTTGCATTTTCTCTTATGATGGTTGGATATGCAGTTAAATCATTTATGGTTCCTTGTCATACATGGCCAACTGAAGCACATATGGCAGCACCATCATCTATATCAATGATACTTTCAGGGGTAATGAGTAAAACGGGTGTATATGCAATAATAAGATTAGTATTTATGATTTTTGGACTCGCTACTAATAAACCAGTAGGATATTTGATTTTAATATGGGGACTTATAACAATGGTTATAGGAGTTTCTATGGCGTTGTTACAACATGATTTTAAGAGGCTTTTAGCATTTCATTCAGTTTCGCAAATAGGTTATATAATTACAGCTTTGGGAATGGCTATTATTGAAAATAGTGAAGTAGGTGCAATGGTTTTAATAGGTGGTATTTATCATATGATAAATCATGCTGTTTTTAAAGGATTATTATTTTTAGTTGCTGGAGCTGTCTTGTATGTTACAGGAACTACTGATTTAGATTCTGTTTCTGGACTTGGAAAGAAAATGCCTTTTACAATGGCAATGTTTTTATTTGGAGCAGCTGCTATTAGTGGGATTCCGCCATTTAATGGTTTTGCATCTAAATGGATAATTTACGAGGCTGGATTTAATGGTGGTTTAGGAATTGCTTCAATAATAGCTATTGTTGTATCAGCTCTTACATTAGCATCTTTTATAAAAGTTGGACATTCTATATTTTTTGGACCACAAAAAAATAAGTATAAAAATATACAAGATGTACCTGTAACTATGAAAATCTCAATGGGGATTTTATCTATATTAACTTTGATTTTAGGATTGATACCAAAAATAGTTGTAGAAAATTTATTAATGCCAGTAATAAGAGCAATATATAATTTACGGCTTTATATTGGAAGTGCATTAGGAAATATAGATGAAATATTTGAATTTGGAGAAATTAGATTTAAAACTACTGGAATTTATAATCCAACAAACTTTTTAATATTATTTATAGTATTGCTTTTAGGAGTTTTATTATTTTTAATATTTAAGAGTGATAAGGCCGGAGAAGAAATAAATGAAAAATCAGATACTTCATTTGATATGAGTATATTTAAAAAGTATAAACATAAATATAAAAATGGAATAAATTATTCAAATGTCTCCATAGATTCAAGCTGTAAATATGAGGTTTTTATTGGTGGTGAAGATGGAGATAGTATTAAAGTTGGATCAAATGATTTATTTTGGGGAATGAAATATCAATTGAAAGAATATTTTAATGGAATTAAGGATGCCCATACAGGTAATGTTAATGATTATGCCTTATGGATTGTAGCAACATTATTGATAGTTACTATAGTTTTATTTCTATTTATATAGGAGGTGGGAATATGGAGTATTTTTTAAAATTAGTATATTTAATTTTATTTCCAGGTTTCATTTTTACAATAATTATGGGATTACTCATATCTGGAATAGATAGAAAAATAGTAGCTAGAATGCAAAGAAGAAGAGGACCTAAGATTATACAGCCTTTTTATGATATTGTAAAATTAATAGGAAAAGATACTATAGTTCCTAGAAATGCAAGTTCTAGATTGTTTATAATAGCACCAATAATAGCATTAGTAAGTATTTGTATAGTTCCAATTCTATTTCCTATATATAATCATGTAACACTTTTTGAAGGAACAGCAGATATAGTTGTAATTATTTATTTATTAATCATTCCCTCAGTTGCAATGATTGTTGGGGGAATTGCATCTGGGTCTCCATTTGCATCTATAGGGATTTCAAGAGAAGTTGTAAGTATGATTGCATATGAATTACCATTGATAACTTCAGTATTAGCAGTTTGTAAAAAGGCTGGAATGATTTCAGGGGAAGGAGTAATATATTCATTATCTAAAATAGCATCAGTACAAGAAGCTAATGGAAGTTTCATTTTTTCAATATCATTATTACCAGCAGCAATTGCATTTTTGATGATATTACCAGCTAAGATAGGAAGTTCACCATTTGATGTAGCAGAAGCAGAAACAGAGTTGTGTGAAGGTCCATTAGTAGAATATAGTGGATTACAATTAGGATTATTTAAATTAACTCATAAAATTAAGGCTTATGTTATTACTGCATTATTTGTAGTTTTATTTTTAGGTGGAATAGGTATTTCAAATACAAACTTTTTTTTATTAAATACATTAATACGTATAGTTTTAAGTATAGTTATAAGCATATTATTTTTATCAGTAGTAAGAGGGGTTATGGGAAGATATAAGAGTAATCAAATGTTTAAGTTTTATTGGATTGTTCCAACTATTTTAGCATTATTAAGTTATATATTAGTAAGCTTTAATTTATAAGGGGGGAGTTTTTATGTCATTAATAGAAAAGAGTAGAGAAAAATCTCCTTGGATATATCATTTAAACACTGGTTCATGTAATGGATGTGATATTGAATTACTTGCGTTACTTGGACCTAGATATGATGTTGAAAGATTTGGAGTTAAATTTGTAGGTTCTCCAAGGCATGCAGATATAATAGTTGTTACAGGGCCGGTTACAGTTCAATCTAGAAATAGAATGTTAAAGGTATTATCACAAGTTCCAGATCCAAAGGTAGTTGTTGCAATAGGGTCATGCCCAGCATCAGGCAATGTATTTAAGGATAGTTATGCTATTGATGGACCATTAGATAAATGGATTAAGGTAGATGTTACAGTTGCAGGATGTTCACCTAAACCAGAAGCAATTGCACAGGGAATTTTAAAAGCTGTAGAAATATTAAATAAAAAGAGGGAGGAAGAAACTTATGTTTAAGGTTCCTTACTTTTTAGAAGGAATAAGCAATATTTTTAAGCCGGTTTTAACAAATAAGGAAAAATTTGAAAATACAAAAGGTGCTGAAAATTATAGGGGAAAATTAATATTTGATGAAAATGCATGTATTGGCTGTGGAATTTGTATTAGAGTATGTGCTGGGGAAGCAATAACTAAGGAAGTAATACCTGTTGAAGGTGGTCAGGAAATAAAAATGACATTTGATTTAAGTTCATGTACTTTTTGTGGATTATGTACTGATTTTTGTCCAAAGAGTGCTATTAAAACTACAAAGGAGGTTATGATGGTAACAAATGATAAAGAAAAGTTAAAAATTGAAGGCAAATTTATTAAAAAATTACCTCCTAAGCCAGCTATAAAAACAAAGAAAAAAGAATAATTCTTAAAAAAGCACAGATATCTGTGCTTTTTTAAGAATAATAACTTTCAATTTTTGATTTTCTATTTAATAATTTATAATCTAAATTATTAGGGTGAACCTTAGTAAACCTTGCTGATTGCCAAAGTCCAAAACATTTATCAAATCTATAAAGTGAATTATCAATTTCTACTATTGGTGAATTATCTATATCAAATCCCTTAAAGGAAATATTTTTACCCTTTTCTTTTAAATATTTAAGTGCTTTTCCAAGCAATTCATCAGGATCAGGAATATTTCTTTCCTCTAAAAAAACTTGAAATGAATCTTTGGTGTTAATATAATTTTCGAGCATAGACAAAACCTCCTAATTTTTTTCTTGTATTTTATATTATATGTAATATGTAAAAAATTTACAATAAGAAAATAATAATTTATTAAAAAATCATTGGAATCAATTCCAAAATGGTAATTTCATTTAAAAAATACATTTTTAATTAAATATTTATATGAATAATTTTAAATTTAATTTATTAATTATTAAGATATTAAAATAAATAAATGATATTAATAGTTAGAATTTAGGTTAGTAACAGCAAATAAGAGTTTAGAATAATATACATTAAGCACTATATGGGGTAAGTGTTTAATGAAAAAAAATAATAATGATAAAAGTAAAAAATATGAAAATGCGAAGGATAATAATATTAATGATGAGGAAAGAGAGGAATTAATAAGTCAAATAGGTATATTAGATTTATCTATTTTTGGACTTTGTTTAATAGTATATGCAGCTATTAGTAATATTAAATATTTAGAATGGCAAAAATCTAAAATATTAGATCAATTAAATAATAGTGATTATTCAAGTTTAATGCAGGATTTATCAGGGGTTCCGATTAAAGCTAATATGATATATTTATT
Source organism: Clostridium sp. ETTB3 (assembly GCF_053571985.1). NCBI lineage: Bacteria > Bacillati > Bacillota > Clostridia > Eubacteriales > Clostridiaceae > Clostridium > Clostridium sp. ETTB3. Next base: position 2,101,438 of record NZ_CP199832.1, on the reverse strand, counting down.
TGTAACGTCTATATTTTTTGGAGTTATACTTAATAATTATAGAATTGTTTCTTCTAAGGTTGGAGAGGAAAGAGATGAAAAGGAAATAAGAAATTCATATAAAAGTATAATAGCTATTTTATTAATATTATTGGGTACATCTATTAATTATGAAGTACTACATTTTTAAAGGGGCTGTCGCACTAAAACTTTTATACACAATATATTGTTTTAAAAATAAAAATAAATACAATATATTGTAGTATTTATTCTTAATGCGACATCCCAAAATTATTAAAAAATAAATGAAATATATTTACTATATGGTTTAAAATGGTATAAAATATATATTATTGAATAATTAATAATATTTTAATTATAATTACATTTTAAAATAAAATCCAAGTTAATAATTTTGTATAAGTTAATAAAAATTTAAGGGGGATAAGTATATGAAAGTTATTGTTGGGGCAGGAAAAACGAAATATGATGGATGGATTTCAACACAAGAAGATGAATTAAATTTGCTAAATATGGAACAATGGGAAAATTTAAAGGGAGATAAAGAAATTGAAGCTATATTAGCAGAACATGTATGGGAACATTTATCACTAGAGGAAGGTAAGGAAGCTGCTAAAAATTGTTTTAGGTTTTTAAAAGAGGGAGGATATGTAAGATGTGCAGTTCCAGATAAAAATTTTAAGAATGCATTATATCAAAGTACAATTAAAATAGGTGGACCAGGAGAAGAAAATCATCCTGCTACTAATCATAAGATAGTTTATGATTATAAAACATTAGTAAAAGTATTTGAAGAGGCTGGATTTGAAGTATCTTTATTAGAGTATTGTGATGAACATGGAGATTTTCATTATAAACCATGGGATGAATCTAAAGGAAAGATATATAGAAGCTATAGATTTGACAATAGAAATTCTAGTAATAAATTAGGTATGGTATCAATTATAATAGATGCTGTAAAGCCAATAAAAAATAAGTAACTTGTAAATAATAAATATTATTACTATAATTAATTTAGATGAAAATAAAAAAGAAGGTGTAGATATAATGAATTCATTTAAATCAATTAATAGTAAAATAGCTGAAAAATTAATAAATGAATGCAAAGATTTAATAATTATAGATGTAAGAAGATTTAATGAATATAAAACAGGAAAGATTCCTAATGCAATAAACATACCTATTGAAGAATTAGAATGGGAAATAGAAGATTTAAAAGAAAATATAAATAAGCCAATTTTAATTTATTGTAAAGTAGGAAATAAAAGTGCATTAGCATGTCAAATGTTAGAGGAAGAAGGATTTGTTAACCTTTATAACTTAGGGCAAGGTATTTTAGGGTATGAAGGTAAATTAGTTTAAAAAATAATGTATTTAAAATAGTAAATAATTATGATTTACTGTTTTAAATATGTTTTTTTTATTTTTTTATATTAAACTTATGTAAAATTAATATATAATATAGAAGTATCATATAAGATAACGTTTAAATTTTAATAATAGATGGGGAGTTGAAGAAGTGTTATATACATTAGAAAATGAAAAATTTAAAATTATAGCAAATAATCATGGTGCAGAACTTAGTAGTATTAGCTCTAAAGAAGATGGAACAGAATACTTATGGAATGGGAATAAAAAATATTGGGGATATCACGCACCAGTTTTGTTTCCAATAGTTGGTAAGGTTAAAGGTGGAATATATAGAGTAGATGGTAAAGAATATAATTTACCACAACATGGATTAGCTAGAGTTCGTGAATTTGAATTAATAGAAAAAAGTGAAAATAAGTTAGTATTTGAGTTACTTTATTCAGAAGAAACTTTAAAGATATATCCTTATAAATTTTCTTTAAAGATAACTTATTCATTAGTTGAGGATGGAGTTATAACAGCATATACTGTTGAAAATAAAGATGATAAGGATATTTATTTTTCAATAGGAGCTCATCCAGCATTTATGTGTCCTATAAAAGGTGGAGAATTAATAGATGATTATTATTTTGAGTTTAATGAAAAAGAAACTGTAAATAAAATGCCTATTAATAAAGAAGGATATATAAAAAGGGAAACAGTAAAATGTTTAAATAATAGTAATATTATTAATTTAAGTTTTGATGTATTTAAAAATGATGCATTAGTATTTAATGATTTAAAGTCTAATAAAATAAGTTTAAAATCTGTTAATCATGATAGATATGTAACAATGGATTTCACAGGTTTTCCTTATATGGGATTATGGACAAAGCCTACAGGTGCACCATTTGTTTGTATAGAACCATGGTATGGTCATGCTGATTTTGAAGACTTTGATGGTGAATTAAAAGATAAGGATGGAATACAAAAACTAGAAGTTGGAGAAGTATTTAATGCTTCATATACAGTTACAGTAAAATAATATTTAATTATACAAAAAGAAAGCAGATAATAATCATTATAGAAATTATTTGCTTTCTTTTTATATTATTTAGTAGTATCATTTTTATATTCAACAATTGCAGAATAAAGAGCCTTAGCACAATTTAATTGACCAGAAGAAGAAGAAAGAAATTTTTCATCAGAAGAATTGCTTAAAAAACCTAACTCAATTAAAGAAGAAGTATTTTCATTTAACTCTAAAACTGCTAATTCTTCTCCAGAAACATAAGAACGTACTCCTCTATTAGTAGTATAATTTAAATCAATTAATGATTGTTGAAGATATTTAGAAAGGTTTAAGCTTTCATTATCTTTAGGATTATACCATGTTTCAACTCCACGTATTTCTTTAGAATCAGCACTATAGTTACAATGAATAGAAATAAAAATGTCAGCATTACTTATATTAGAAATTTTAATTCTTTCTTTTAAACTATCATTTGCTGTTTTTACCCAATCTATTTTATCACTTGAACGTGTATAAATTACTTTAAAATTATCATCATTTTGAAGTAATTCACCAAGTTTTAAGGAAATAGATAGTGCAATATCCTTTTCTGCGGTTCCATTTACATTTATAGCCCCATAATCCCAATCACCATGACCAGGATCTATACAAACTACATATTTAGATGTTTCTTCTACTTTAGGAATTGCAAGATTAAATGTAGCATGAGTGGCAGTTTTATTTGATATAATAATATTAATAATGATAATAACTATAAATAAAATTATGGTTGTAAAAATACACTTTATTATTCGTTTACGTTTCTTTTTTCGAATATAAAGCATTTTCCTTTTGTTATCTAAGTTAAATGAATTTTTATATATATAAATCACCTCTCAGACAATAAATAATAACTATATAATAAGTATAATATAATTGGTAAAATATGTAAATTGACTTTGGGTAAAAAAATATTATAATATTGATAGAACATTTTAATATATATGTTAGTCTAATTAATAAACAAAAGAAACTTATATAGTGAGGTTAATAAAAATGAAAAAAATATTAGTAAGCACATTAATTGCAATAATGGTAGGAGCTACTTTAACTGGATGTGGAAATAGTGGGAATGGAAATAATAGCATTCAACAAGGGCAACAAACTTCATTATCAGCAAAAGAAATTGTAGAAAAGTTAGGTGAAGAAGAGTTATTTATGATGCCAATGATGGTAGAAGATGAAATGGCTCAAGAGGTATACAATTTAAATTTAGATGATGTAGTAGATTATGGAATATTAGTACCAGGAATAACAGCACAACAAGATGAAATTATAGTAGTTAAAGCTAAAGAAGGAAAAGTAGATGCTGTAAAAGCTTCATTAGAAGAACATCTTAAAGATTTATTATCTCAACGTTTATATCCTACATATATGGAAGCAGCTGAGGAAGCTAAAGTTGAAGTAAATGGTGATTTAGTTTCTTTATTTATTTTAGATAGTGAAATTAAAGAAAGTGTAGAAGAGCAATATTACAAATTAATTAAAAAATAAATTAATATAAATATTTAAAAGAGTATATTATTTAAAGATATGTTTATAAAAATAATATACTCTTTAATTTTTATTTTACCATTCACCAGGATATGCAATAAGGTATAATGATACTGTTTGAACACCCCAGTTAATACATTCATCTTCAGAATTTAAAAATAAATCAATTCTATTTCCATTAATTAATCCACCTGTATCAGATGCAATAGCTAAGCCATAGCCAGGTATGTAAACTTTTGAGCCTAATGGAATTATAGAAGGATCTACAGCAATGGTACTAATACCATCAGGATCACGTACAGGAGTAGTACCCATATATGTAATTGTATCACCTGCATAAGCAGTACTCATCATTGTATAAACTTCTTTATAATTGTTAGTTGGATTAGATTCAATTTTTATATTATCAGAATTAGTAGTGGATAATGCATCATCAACTTTTTTTTCTTCAATATTTTTATTATGAATATTTAAATCATTAATAATAGTTTCAGATTTAGATTTAAAATCAATGTTAATAGATTTATCAATATTATTTATATTAACAGCATAAATATCATTATTAAAGTCATAAATATTAGTATTTAAATCTTTTTTTTCTAAATAATTTGCATTAACAGCTTCAGAATTTATATTATTTAAAATACTTGCTTGTGCATAAATTCCATTTATGCTAAGTAGTGATATAGCAAGTGAAGTTGTTAAAGCTATAATCTTTTTAAACAGAAAATACACCTCCAAAATTATGTGTTTAATTTCTTTGTCATGCATAACTAGGTTATACTATATCCATAAAAACATGTCAAATTCATATGGAGTATAATGGGAAAGAAAAAAATTACAAATTTTATATGGTTAAATAAGGATAAAGTATTCTAGCACTTTAAATTAAAGGTCTTAAAGCATATTAATTATAAAAAGTCAATAAAAATTTAAAGGGAAATTTAAACTTTTATACCTTTAATTTAATAAAAATAAAAAGAATAAAAATTTTAATATATATAAATAATTTTAAAAATAAATATATAGATAAAAAAGTAAGATAGTTATATAGAATATTAAATGAAAAAATATGGTATAATTTATAATATGTAGTTATTTTAAAATGTAAAGAGGGAGAATTATGGCTGTTATAACTTATAGGTGTCCAAATTGTGGAGCAGAAATTAAATTTGATCCTACCTTACAAAAGGGAAAATGTGACTTTTGCATGAGTGAATTTACTGTTGCAGATATAGAGCGTTTAAATAATGGTAATAAGGAACATATAACAAATGAAAACTTAGATAAAGAATATAATAATGAGTGGAATAATATTAAAGAAAATACTTCATATTATTCATGTCCTAGATGTGGGGCAGAAATAATTTGTGATAAAAATACAACTGCCACATTTTGTTGTTACTGTCATGGTCCAATAGTATTAAATGATAAGTTTAATGGAGATTTTAAACCATCAAAGGTTATACCATTTAAGATAAACAAAGAAGCTGCAATTAATAATTTTTTAAAATGGAGTAGTAAAAAATGGTTTTTACCTAAAGAGTTTTCATCATATAAACAATTGGAAAAGATTACAGGAATATATATTCCATTTTGGCTAGTTAATTCAAATGTAACAGGGGAAATGAGTGCAAGATGTAAAAGAATAAATACATGGGTAAGTGGTGATTACAGATATACAAAAACAGATGTATATAATGTATATAGGGAAGTTAATTTAAATTTTAATAATGTTCCTCATAATGCTTCAAGTAAAATGGATGATGATATTATGGAAAGTATTGAACCATATAATTCAAGTGAACTAAAAGACTTTTCTATAGCATATTTACCAGGTTTTTTTTCAGAAAAATATGATAAAGGTAAAGAAGAGGTCTTGCCTTTAATTGAAAATAAGATAAGAAAAGGTACAAATGAAATATTAAGAAACTCTATAGGCGGATATTCTACAATTGAAGTTGTAGGAACACGTGAAAATTTTAATAAAACCTCTTGTAATTATACATTAATGCCAGTATGGATGATTACATATAGCTCAGGAAATAATAATTATATTTTTGCATTAAATGGTCAAACTGGAAAGGTATTTGGTTCATTACCAGTATCAAAAGGTAAAATAGCTATATTATTTATATTAGTGTTTATATTAGTATTTTTAGGTGTATTAGTAGGAGGTATGTTTATATGAAGAGTATGGTAAAGAAAATAATACCTTTTATTAGTTCAATTATTATATCCTTAATATTTACAATTACTATAAATGCAGATTTAAATTTTGTTGTGGATGATGCTAACTTATTATCATTGCAAGAGGAAACAAAATTAAGAATTGATTTAGAAAATTTTAAAAATGAATATAATATGGATGCTGTTATAGTGACATCTAATAATTTAAATGGAAAAAGTCAACAAGATTATGCTGATGATTATTTTGATTATAATGGATATGGTGTTGGAAAAGAAAAAAGTGGATTGTTATTACTAATAGATATGGAGAACAGAAATATATGGATATCTACATCAGGTGAAGCAATAAAATATTTTACTGATAATAGAATAGACAATATAGTTGAAGATATAACTTCGTATTTAAAGAATGGAGATTATTTTGGTGGTTGTAATGTATTTATAAATGATATAAATAATTATGTAAAAGAAGGAATACCAACAAATAAATATGTTAAAGGTAAACCTACTAAAAATATTGTTTTTATTGGATTAGCAGCAGGAGCCATAGTAGCTTCTAGTGTATGCTTTTTAGTTGTTAATTCATATAAAAATTCAAAATCTGTATCATCAGTTAATTATGCAGATAGAAATTCAATAGTTTTTACTCGTAAAAAAGATAGGTTTATTAATACTTATACAACAAGAACTAAAATAGAGAGAAATAATAATAATAATAATAATAATTCAGGTGGAACAAGCTCAACTCATACATCAAGTAGTGGAAATACACATGGTGGGGGCGGAGGAAGCTTTTAAAATAAATTAAAAGTAAGATTATATAAAAGGAAGAAGGATTGGTTTAACTAATTTTTAAGTCTTTTGTATAATCTTATTTTTTATTGTGAAATAATAATGAAAAAAACTTAGATAAATTGATAAATAAATATAAATAAACTATACTAATGTTATAAAAATTACAGTATATTAAAGGAGTGATTATTTGTTTGGTTATGTAACTCCACTTAAGCCAGAACTTAAAATTAGGGAATATGAAATGTTTAAAAGTTATTATTGTGGTGTATGCACGCATATTAAAGAGTATTTTGGAAATATTCCAAGGCTAACTTTAAACTATGATATGGCATTTTTAGGAGTATTATTAGATGCGTTACATAATGAATCACCAAGTATTAATTTTAAAAGATGTATAGCACATCCATTAAATAAAAAACCAATGATACTTAACAATAAAGCATTAGAATATGCTGCAGCAATGAATGTTTCATTAGTATATTATAAGTTTATTGATGATGTTAATGATGATAAAGACATAAAAAGTAAAATGAAAATCTTAGTATTAGAACCTTATAAAAGAAAGTTTAACAGAAATGTTACTAATATTAATGATATAATAGAAGAAAATTTAAAGTTGCTATCAGAATTAGAGGAAAATAAGAATTTTACTTCTATAGATGAAATAGCAAATCCATTTAGTTTAATAGTTGCAAAAATTTTAGAATTATATCCAGAAACTTTTGAAGGGGATTGTCAAGATATTAGATATGAACTTTATGATTTAGGATATGCATTAGGAAAGTGGATTTATTTAATAGACGCATTGGATGATTTAAAAGAAGATATGGAAAAGAAAAAATTTAATCCTATTAACTTTTTATATAATAAGGAAAATAAATCATATGATGATTTTATAAAAGAAATTAAACCAAGAATTGAATTTACTATATTGAATTGTGGATATAATTGCAAGGAGTCATTAGAAAAGCTACCTTTAAAGAGAAATAAGGAAATACTTCAAAATATAATTAATCTTGGTATGATGGACAAATATGAAAAAGTAATAAATAGTTGTAACTGCAAGGATAAGAAGAAAAGAGTAGATAGATAATATAAAAAATAATAAGATAAAAAGGAGTGTTAAAAATGAATCCATATGAGGTATTAGGTGTTAAGCCAGGAGCTTCTCAAGAAGAAATAAAATCAGCATATAGAAAGTTAGTAAAGCAATATCATCCAGATCAATATGGTGATAATCCACTTAAAAATTTGGCAGAGGAAAAGCTTGCTGAAATAAATAAAGCATATGATATGATAAAAAATAATAATGAAGGAAATTCTACATATAATTCATCATCTAATGGATATAATGAAAGTTATAATTCTTATGGTAATAATTCTGTAATTTATGCTGAAATTAGAGGATTAATACAAAATAGAAATATAAGTTTGGCAGAAAGAAAATTAAATGAAATAAGAGATAGAAATGCGGAGTGGTATTATTTATATGGAAGAATAATGTTAGCTAAGGGATGGTTTGAATCTGCTTACAATAATATTCAAAGGGCATGTAAAATGGATCCAAATAATTTTGAATATAGGCAAACACTAAATCAACTAAAAGAAAGAAGCAATTCATATAGTCAAACATATAGAACATCTAATGGAAATATGAATGCATGTGATTGTTGTATGCAATTATGGTGCTTAGATTCATTATGTGAATGCTTTGGTGGAGATTTAATAGGATGCTGTTAGGGAATTAATAGTTAGGAGTTAAGGATGAAAGCTTAAATCAGTGACAAGTGGAAAGTAGAGAGTGGCAAGTGGAAAGTTAACGAAAAAATATATTTTAAGGGGATATCGCATTAAGAATAAATACTACAATATATTGTGTATAAAATTTTTAGTGCGACAACCCCATCCATAAATTATCACTTGTCACTTCAAACTTGAAACTTGAAACTATAAAAGTATTTTCAAGAAATTCCCTAAGGAATTTCAACATTAACTACAAACTACCTAAAGGGGGGGATTTTTATGAATGCAAGGGATATGGCTCTTGGAGGAGTATTGGTTGCATTAACTAGTATAATCTTATATATGGCTTCTGTTATACCTACAAGCACATTAACAATTTTAACTATTGCTTCAGCATTAATACCAATATGTATAATAAGAAGTAATGTTAAAACAGCAATATTTGTTTATTTTGCATCAAGTCTAATTTCATTTTTCTTAGTTAAAATTAACATATCATTATTATATTTTATTTTCTTTGGAGTATTTGGAATAATTAAGTTTCTTATAGAAAGATTAAGAAATGGAAGGGTAGAAATGATATTAAAACTAATATTTTTTAATATTTCATTTTTTATTGGATTTATAGTAATGCAAAATATATTAGGATTAAATATAATTGCAGGATTAAAAGAAGTTATTTTTAATGTTTTTAATATTTCATCAAAAAATATAGCAATTATTTTACTATGGCTAATAGCACAGCCTGTATTTTTGATTTATGATTATGCAATGACACTTATAATTACATTTTACATGGAAAAAATTCATGGAAGATAATTATTAAAAATATGAAAAAGGGAACTACCTAATGGGAGGGTACTGAAAAACATTAAGTTTTTCAGTGCCCTAGCCTAATGGCAGCTACTTTTTATATGTCTAAAAGATTCTTTTTATAAGAAGAATACATATTTCTTAATAAACTCATTTTATATTCTAATTCTAAATATAAATCTGAAGCTAATTCTAAGTTGTTTTCTGTAATTGCATCTTTAAGTCTTGTGAAAAGAGACTTTGTAGAATTGGTATCCTTCATTATATATAATCTTAATTCATGAATTTTCATCCAATTAGTTAAATCTAAATCTAGTGCTTTATTTGCATCATGAAGGCATTTACAAGATCTTATTTCAGAAGTGAATTTATTAACTATTCTATGAGAAATTTCCATTTTCCATCTAGTAATAGTTGCTATTCTAAAACTATTAATAAGCTGATCAGTCAATACTCCATTTCTTTTTAAGACTTCTACCTTTTCAGGATATCTATCTAAAGCAGTAATATTTTCATATATTGTTGCAGGTGCCTTGCTGAAATATTTATTTCTTTCTTCTTCAGTGAAATCTTCAAATACATCTTCTTCAGCTCTATATTTTCTATTCTTTTCTAGGTAATCTGCAGCTTCACCATATTCTTTAGATAGTTCTGCTAAAAGTTCATCTTCTGTTTTTTTATTATTAACTGCATAAAGAATACCATCAAGCATTGCCATATAACATACTGCAATAGTTATATATGCATTTGAATGTGGATTTGGTGAACGAAGTTCAAATCTTGTAGCAAGGGGATTTGATAAGTCTCTAATTAAACCAACTAATATAGATCTATTTCTTGATGGATTACTAGGTGATAATCCAAGAGAAGTAACTATACAAACAGGTGCTTCAAATCCAGGCTTTAATCTTTTTAATGAGTTATTAGTTGAAGATATAAATGGATTCATAACTTCATAGTTTTTAAGTAATCCCATAAGAGAACCATATCCTAAGATACTTAAGAAATGTTCTTTATTTGTATGGAAGAGGTTTATTCTTTTACCGTTTTTAAGCTTTAAGCTAATTCCTAAATGAACGTGCATACCAGAACCAGCAACACCATCAAGTGGTTTAGCCATAAATGTAACATCTAAACCGTGCCTTCTATAAGTTTCTTGAACTAATATTTTTATAAATAGTTCATTATCAGCAGCTTGAATAGCATCAGAATATTTCCAGTCAACTTCTATTTGCTCCATTACATGATTAAAGTTACCAGAAGCATCTAATTTAGCTTTAACTCCACCAACTTCTTTATGACCCATTTCAGGTTCAAATCCATAGGCCTCCATTAATAGTAATGTTTCTTCTAGGGCTGTACGAACTTTTCCTTTAGTTCTTGTCCAATATTGTTCATGAAGAACTTGGGAAGTAGATAATTCTTCTATTTCAGCATCACTATTTGGTGTTTTAACCCAAAACTCTAATTCTGTAGCTGATGTAATGATTATTTCTTTTATATCATCTTTTTTTATATTATAGTTGCTTAATATTTCTGGATTTGTATCAAAGATATTCCATAAAGTTTCTTTAAAAGTATTAACTGCATTACGTAATATATTTCTTGAATCAACAGGTTTATTATCGTGATATAAGAAACAAGGTATTCTTAATGTACCAATAGGTTTATTTGTTATAGAATCTATAAAATCGTAGTTATAGTCAACAAACCATTTACTATCTAAATCAGTTATCATATCAACTTTAGCATTATTTAATGTTGCAATTCCAGGAAGTACAACTGATGATCCATCTGTTTGAACTGCAACTCCATGAAGGAAAGAGTCAATATCCTCTAAAAATAAGTTTACAGGAATTTTTTCATCTGTATCATTTCCAGAAAGATCAATACCAACAAATGAAACAAATTTAATTTCTGGATGATTAGATAATATTTCTATTATCTGGTCTTTTGTATGATTTTCCTTTGGTATAGTATAAAGTAAATTATCAATCATAAGCCTAATTTTACAATAATTAATATATTGTAAAATATATTCACATCCCTTCTTTTTTAGTCGAATAATATTTTGAATATTAAAAATAATATTCGTGAAGTCTTTATAGAAATTTTATTATAATTTAAATAAATATGTCAATAGGGTTTTATTTTTATATTGTAATAAAATTTTAAATTTATTATAATTAATTATCTTTTACAAATTATAACATAAAATTTGAGTATTTACTTATATTTATGTTTAAAATTATACAATTTGGTTAAAATAAGTATAATTAATTGTAAGATATATAATAATGAGGTGAAGATATGAATAAGGTTTTATGTCCTAATTGTGGTGAAGTTATTTTTGAAAATCCAGAATGTGAAGCTAATGGGATCATTACATGTGATAAGTGTAATAATAAAATAAAATGGGAATGTAATGGGAAAAATACAATAACTAAATTATATACATAAAAATTAGTTTTCTTTATATATAGAAATTTATATAAAGAAAACTTTTTTTATATAAGGGCAGTTATCAAAGAATAAAAATTTTGAAGTTGTAAAGATAAAGGTATTAATATTTAAAGCTAGAAAATTTATACCATGAAGTAGAGTTGGATATAGATATAGCATCATAAAAGCATATTAATTGAAAAAATATAATAAAATAATATGTATAATAAAATATTATTTTATAAAAGGTAAAGTTTAATAATGGGGTGAAAAAGTGAGTAAATATTTCAATTTAAAAAGTCAAAAGATTCAAGGTAGCATAATTACTATTTTAGTAATAATAGAAATATTAATTGTTTGTAAAATATTCTTTTTAAATTATAGTGATTTATTTACAAGGAATGGAATATTTTTAGTTGTACTAGGATTTTTAATTACAGTATTAAAAAATGATAAAGTAAAATTAGGACAAACTATAATTGAAGGTGGATTGTTTATAATGATTTTAAGTTGTTTTATATAAAATATGTAAAATGCACACTTTTAAGTGTGCATTAATTGCTTTTGTTTAAAGATGCATAAGTATCATACCATTTATTAAATAAAACTCTTATAGAAGCAGCAATAGGAACAGCAAGTAACATACCTAATAAACCACCTATTTTACCGCCTATTAAAATAGCCATAATAGTAAACACAGGATGAAGCCCTACACTTTGCCCAACTATTTTAGGTGCTAATAAGTGGTTATCGATTTGTTGAACTATAAGCATTGCTATAATTGCATAAACTACTTTTATGGGAACCCCACTTAATAATCCTATTATGGCAGCTAGTATAGTACCAACTAATGGCCCTACATAAGGAATCATATTACATATACCAGCAATAATACCTATAATAATTGAATAATCTATTGTAACAATAGCTAATGCAATTGCAGATAAAACACCAACACAAAAGCCTTCTAATAATTGACCACGAATAAATTTTGAAAATGAATCAATTACAATTGCAAAGATGTCAGAAATTTTTTTACCAGTAGATGTATTTCTAAAAATTAAATAATAAATTTTTTTCCACAAGTTAATAAAGTATTCATAATCACTTAAAATATATATGCTTATAATAAAAGCAATAAAAAATGTTGCTATACCACTTCCAATAGACAGTATATTAGAGCTCATCACTCCAAGATTGTTAATTATATATTTTTGAAAGCCGTTTAAAATTTGAATTATATATGGCTCAAGTGAATTAATAAATGGAATATTTAAATCCCTTAAAGTAGATTTTATTGATGATGTATTAAGAGAATTAGAATTTAAATAAGAAGAAATATCAGTTATTATCTTACTTAGTGTTGTACTTTTTGAAATTTGTCCTCCTATCATAAAGTAAATTCCCCAAATTATAGATAAAATTATACTAATAATAAGAATATAAGAAATTAAAATTGAAATAATTCTTCGAGTTCCTTGTTTTTTTACTTTTAAAAATTTATTTTCTTTTAAAAAGTTTTCAAATATTTTCATTAAAGGAAAAAGTAAATAAGCAATTATTATAGCAATAAGTAATGGTTTTATTAAATTAAATCCTGAACTAATAAAAGAAAATATAGTAGTAAATATTATTCCAATGTTAGTAAGGATTATTAATGCTAAAAATATTGCTATAGCTGTTAAAGTAACATATATAGAGTATTTTAGTAATTTTTTATCAAAGTGTATCTTCATGATTTCCCACCTTTCAATAATAAATATTAAAATATATATAAATTATAGTATAACATAAATGGTTAAGGTTTAAGATAGCAATAAAATATTCTAATTATATAAATTATTAATTTTAAGTAAACTATATATTAACAAAAAATATATAGTAATATTTTTGATATTAAATATATATAATATAAACAATATAAAAACTTAATATTAAAAAATGGGTATTGAGTTATTTTTAGGAGGAGTTAAATATGGAAAATATCTATTCACAAATTGACATTAATGCATATGTTGCAAGATATATTGACGAAAATGGATGTAGCTTAAATCAGGCTTGCGAAGAGCTTGAAATAGATCCTTCAAAGGTATTTTCAGTATCAACTGATTATGATGAAGGTGAATTACAATAGTATAGAAAGGGAATAAAAGAGGCTATATTTAAAGTATAGCCTCTATGATAACGTATAATATAATTTTATTATACTTTTTTTCTAAATGAAAGGAATTTATAAAAAATAAAAAAAGCATATACTGACTTTTTATTTATTATATTTTAGTGAAATTTTTCAATGATATATCAAATGCTTTAACAGAATGAGTTAATTCTCCAGAAGAAATAAAATCAACACCAGATAATGCATAACTTCTAATAGTATCTAAAGTTATGTTTCCAGAACATTCAGTAATAGCTCTTCCAGCAATTAATTTTACCATTTCTTTAGCTTGATTTGGAGTCATATTATCAAGCATTATAATATCAGCACCAGCTTCAATAGCTTCTAATATTTGTTCTTTGTATTCAGTTTCAACCTCTATTTTTCTAACAAAAGAAGAATTTTCTTTTGCTAATTTAATGGCATTTTTAATACTTCCTGCATAACCAATGTGATTATCTTTAATTAATATTCCATCAGATAAGGAAAAACGATGATTATGGCCACCACCAATTTTAACAGCATATTTTTCTAATATTCTTAAATTAGCAGTAGTTTTTCTTGTATCTAAAAGTTTAGTATTAAGTCCTTCAAGTTTTTTTACATATTTATTAGTTAAAGTTGCAATTCCGCTCATTTTTTGAAGTAAGTTTAAAGCAACTCTTTCACCCATTAAAATATTAAGGGCATATCCATAAAGTTCACCAATAATATCTCCTTTAGTAACACTAGAACCTTCATTAATAAAGGATTTAAAGGTAACATCACCAAGAATAGTAAAGACTCTTTCAAATACAGGTAATCCACATATAATACCATCTTCTTTAGCAATTAATGAAGCTTTGGCTTTAGAGCCATTTGTAACAATAGAAGAAGCCGTTATATCTCCATAAGGAATATCTTCTTTTAATGCATCATTTATTATTTTATCAACAATTAAATAGTTTAGCATATCTGTTATCCACCTTTTCTTTCAAAAATTTTATTAATTCTTCATATGAATCTAAGGCATATGATTTTGGTTCTTTAATAATTTCTTTAAATGAAATTTCATTAATTTTTGAATTAATATTTTCAGCTGCTTGTTTTCCAAATACTAATGCTTCAAGCAATGAATTACTTGCAAGTCTATTACTTCCATGGACACCTGTACAGCTAACTTCACCAACAGCATAAAGGTTATTCATAGATGTTTTTGAAAATAAATCTACCTTAATCCCACCCATACAATAATGATGAGCAGGGGCTATTGGTAATAAATCTTTATCCATTTCATACCCTCTTTTTAAACATTCATTGTATAAAAAAGGAAATCTATCTATTAAAAAATCTTTTGATTTTTTTGTCATATCAAGATAAACATAAGGTTTATTAGGAGTAGATTCTATTTCTTTTAATATTGCAGATGATACAATATCCCTAGGAAGCAAAGAGTCAATAAATTGTTCTTTATTTTGGTTTAAAATTATTCCACCTTCACCACGAAGAGATTCAGATAAAAGTAGTTTCTTTCCTTTAACTTTAGGTTCATATAAAACAGTAGGATGTAGTTGTAAATATTCCATATCTTTAATAGAAATATTATTTTTTAAACTTATATTTAACCCATCTCCAGTTAGATATTCAACATTAGTAGTTGATGTAAATATGCCTCCAATACCACCAGTTGCTAAAATAGTAAACTTACTATTTATACTATAAGTTTTAGAAGAATTTTTTAAAATTCCTCCATAACAAATATTATCTTCACAAATTAAATCTATTAAAGTTGTATTTTCAAGCATGGTTATATTGTTTTTTTGAGCTACCTTATCTAATAAGGTTTCAGTAACCGCTTTTCCTGTTTCATCTTTAACATGTATTATTCTAAATTCGCCATGTCCACCTTCACGAGTATAATTTAATTTATCATTTGTTTTATCAAAAGGAACTCCAAGTTTAACTAAATTATTAATATTTTCAATTGAATTTTTTATTAATAACTTAACAGCTTCAGGATTATTGTTATAATTTCCAGCCTTCATAGTATCATTAAAATAATTTTCTTCATCAAAAAAGCCAAGAGAAGTAGAAATACCACCTTGAGCAAGATAACTATTACAATCTTTAAAGCTATTTTTAGTAATCATTAATATCCTAATATCATCTCTTAAATTAAGTGCAGTATAAAGGCCTGCAATTCCTGTACCAACTATTAAAACATCATAATTCATAATGTTACACAGATAGAAGATGCATATTTTCTAAAGCTTTATGTGCTTTAAATCTAAGCTCTTCGTCAATATTAACTTCAAATTCTTCATTTTTTAAACAATTATATAAGTCATTAAGAGATATTTTTTTCATATTAGGACAAATCATTCCTGTTTTTGTTGGAATAAAAGTTTTATTGGGACTCTTTAATTTCATTTCATAAAAAACTCCTTCTTCTGTTACAACTATAAATCCATTTGCATTAGAAGAAGCGCTATAATTAATAAGTTCAGATGTACTTCCAATATAATCTGCTAAATTACGAACAGATTTATTACATTCTGGATGAACTAAAACAGGATAATCAGGGTATTTTTCCTTTAATTCGAGAATTTCATCCTTTTCTATTCTTTCATGAGTAGGACAAAAACCAGGATATAAAGTAAAGTTTTTATTTGGAATTTGTTCAGATAAGTAACTTCCTAAGTTTCTATCCGGTAAGAAAATTACTTCATCAGTATCTAAATTATTTAATATATTAATTGCAGATGATGATGTTACACATACATCTGATAAAGCTTTTATATCTAAATTTGAGTTAATATAACTTACAACCTTAGCATTAGGATGCTTGTCTTTTAATTCTTGAAGCCTATCTACTAAAGCCATATCTGCCATTGGGCATGTTGTATTATTTGATGGAATAAGTATTTTTTTATTAGGTGAAAGAATTTTAGCACTTTCAGCCATAAATTTTACTCCACAAAAAATTATTAAATCTTTATCACTTTCCATTGCTTTTTTACTTAAAAAATAAGAATCACCAACTATATCAGCAATTTCTTGAATTTCATCACGTTGATAAAGATGAGCAACTATTAATGCATTTTTTTCTTTTTTTAATTTTAATATTTTTTCTTTTAAGTTCATTTTCACACTTCCTTTTTTGTATATTACAGGTGTATATACATTAGGTTAACATAAAAATACATAACTTTCAATACGTGGTAAATGCGAGAGGTGATTTTGCAATAAGATTGTACATATTTAAAATAAATATCGTATTATAATATGAATATTATTTTGGAGGATTAATATATATGGAGAAAAACATTACTTTAAGTTTGTGTATGATAGTTAAGGACGAGGAAAAAACATTGGCAAGATGTTTAAATTCGGTAAAATCATTTATAGATGAAATTATAATAGTAGATACTGGATCTAAGGATAAGACAAAAGAAATTGCAAAAAGTTTTAATGCACAAATATATGATTTTAAATGGATAAGTGACTTTTCAGCAGCAAGAAATTTTTCTTTTAGCAAAGCTACTAGCGATTATATATTATGGTTAGATGGTGATGATTTTATAGATGATGAAAACATTAGTAAGATAGAGAACTTATTAAAAAGTTTAGATACTAAATATGATTATGTAAGTGGACAATATATATTATCAAGAAATGAAGAAGGAGGAGTGAATTCAGTTTTAAGGAGAAATAGAATTGTTAAAAGAACAAGAAATTTTAAATGGATAGGAAAAGTGCATGAATATTTAGAAGTATATGGACAAGGATTTAATGGAGACTTTGCAATAGAGCATGGAAAAGTTAAAGTTCATACAGATAGAAATTTTAGGATATTTAAAAAAATGGAAAATGAAGGCGTAGAATTTTCTCCAAGGGATATGTATTATTATGCAAATGAGTTAATGGATAATGGACAATATGCTAAAGCAATTGATGAGTATAAAAGATTTATTGCAACTAAACAGGGATGGATAGAAGATGTAAAGGGAGCATATTTTAGAATTATAAATTGTTATAAAATATTAAATAAAACAGAAAATATACTAGATATTGTTTTTGAGGCATTTAAAATAGATGTACCAATGGCTGAAATAGTTTGTAGTTTAGCAGAATACTTTTTTGAGAAAAATAATTTTAATCAAGCAGCATTTTGGTATAAAACAGCATTAAATTGTATTCCTAATAAAGATAATCCATCTCTATCTAATATTGCTTATTATAGTTGGATTCCTAGTTTACAGCTTTGTGTTTGTTATTATAATTTAGGAAAGATTAATTGTGCATATTTCTTTAATGAATTAACAGCAAATTTTGTTGGTGAATCTGATAAGGTAATATATAATAGAAAATTATTTGATGATATATATGAAAATTTAAATATGAAAAAGCCTAATTTAAAATATCCTTTAAGAGCAGATGACTATATTAATTATTTATAAAAATATTTATGGAACAAAGACATATTATAATTTGTCTAATTAAAGAAGTAGGTCTTCAAGTTTTTGTTATTGTAAATTAACTTGAAGACTACATAACAAAGGAAGTGAATAAAGTGGTTTTCAGTAGTATTTTATTTATATTTAGATTTTTACCAATTGCTATGGGAATTTATTTTTTAACACCTAAAAAATTAAAAAATTTAAGTTTGCTTATACTTAGTTTAATCTTTTATTCATGGGGAGAACCTAGATACTTTTTACTCATGATTGCTTCTATATTTGTAGATTATTTTATAAGTATTAATATTGAAAAAAATAATAAAAATAAAAAAATAAAAATTCTTCTTTTAGCTATATCTATAATATTTAATGTAGGAATTTTATTTTTCTTTAAGTATATTAATTTTTTTATAGAAAATATAAATAGTATTTTTAATATGTCATTGAATAATGTAAAAATAACTTTACCTTTAGGAATAAGTTTTTATACTTTTCAAACTATGTCATACACAATAGATGTGTTTTTGGGAAAAGTTAAAGCAGAAAAAAATATAATTAATTTTGGGGCATTTGTATGTTTGTTTCCACAACTTATTGCGGGACCAATAGTGAAATATATAGATATAAGTAAGGAGTTAAAAAATAGAGATATTAATTTAGATGAAATTCAAGAAGGAATAAGATTATTTATTTTAGGATTGGGAAGTAAGGTTCTTATTGCAAATAATATAGGAAGCCTTTGGAATGAAGTTGAAACAATGGGATTTAATAATATAAGCACTATTCTTGCTTGGATGGGAATAATAGCCTTTTCATTACAAATATATTTTGATTTTAATGGATATTCACTTATGGCAATTGGGCTAGGAAAAATATTAGGATTTAATTTTCCTAATAATTTTAATTATCCATATGAATCTAGAAGTATTACTGAATTTTGGAGAAGGTGGCATATAACTTTAGGACAATGGTTTAAGCAGTATGTATACATACCTTTAGGAGGAAATAGATTAGGAAGAGCAAGAACTTATTTTAATTTATTTATAGTATGGTTTTTAACAGGGCTTTGGCATGGGGCAAGTTATAATTTTATATTATGGGGACTATATTTCTTTATATTAATATGTATAGAAAAAAATGGATTATTAAATTTGTTAAATAAACATAAATTAATTTCTCATATATATACTATATTTTTTATTTTAGTTGGATGGATATTATTTGCTGTAATTGATTTAAATCAAATTATAAATTTTTTTAAAAAAATGTTTATATTTAATGCAGGAAATGAATGGATTTATTATTTAAGAAACTATATTATTACTTATAATATTGCTATTATATTTTCAACTAGTTTTCTAAAGAAAATATACAATAAATTTGTTAAAAGTAATATAGTAGACACTATAATTTTAATAACAATTTTTTTATTATCAATAGCTTATTTAGTTGATTCATCTTACAATCCATTTTTGTATTTTAGATTTTAGGAAGGCGTTTTATATGAAAAGAAGATATTTATTATATTGTTTTACAGTAATTATTTACATAGTTACTATAATAAGTTTTATTGATAAAGATAAGATATTTTCAGAATTTGAAAATAGAAATTTAAAAACAAATGTTAGGTTTTCTATTAATAAGTTTGTTAATGGTAGCTTTCAGGAAGAATATGAAGAATATATAAATGATCAGTTTCCGTTAAGAAATCAATGGATAAGTATAAAATCACTAAATGAATATTTATTAGGTAAGATTGAAAATAATGGGATTATATATGGGGAAAATAAATGGCTTTTTGAAAAGTTTACTTCATTAAATAAGGTAAAGCTTAGTAATAATATTAATGCAATAAATCAATTTAGTAAAAAATATGATAAAAGTGTATCTGTAATGATTGTACCAAATTCCTATGAAATATATAATGAAGATTTGCCAAGAGGTTTATATCAAATTGAACAAGAGAAAATAATAAAAGATTTATATTCAAATTTAATATATTCAAATAATATTAATTTATTAGATAAATTTAAAGATGAAAAAAATAACTATATTTATTATAAAACAGATCATCATTGGACAACATATGGTGCATATTTAGCGTATTGTAGTTTTATAGAATCAATTGGTATGAAACCTATAAATTTAAATTATTATAATAGCAATGAGATAAATGGATTTTATGGTTCTTATTTTTCAAAAGCAAAGCCATTTAATATATCAAGTGATATTATTAAATATTATGATTTTGAAGATTTAGAAATGAATATATTGGGAGGTGAAGTTTATAATTCTATTTATGATTTTTCAAAAATAAATTCTAGAGATAAATACTCTATGTTTATAAGAGGAAATAATGCATTAACTATAATAAATAATAAAAATTTAAAAAATGGTAAAAAAATTTTAGTTATAAAGGATTCATTTGCAAATTCATTAGTACCATTTTTAACGCAAAATTTTGAAGAAGTACATATTATTGATTTAAGAAGTTTTAATATTAAAATTAGTAACTATATGGAAGAGAATGATTTTGATAATATTTTAGTTTTATATAATTTTATAAATTTATCAACTGATAGTGACATAATAAAAATTAAATATTGATTTTTTATATGCATCATTACTTAAATTATAAAGTAATGGTGTATATTTTTTTGAAAAGTAATTTTTTTAATGATTTAAGTAACAATAAGCATCTAAAGACATAATATAAAGTATAGAAAAACTTTGGAGAAGTTTAGATACTAAGGAGGAAAAAAGATGGCAGGGTATAGAAGTAGAAGAAATAATCCATTTTCAAAAATAAATTCAATGAGCAGAAGAAGTAGTTATAGTCTTTATGAAGAACTAAGCAATAAAAACTCAGAAGATGAATCAGCAAAGATAAATAACAGAAATAATTATATGTATAATAGTTGGATTTCTGGATCATATGATCAATCTAAATGCATGGAATGTGGAAATCATTCTTGTATATGTGTTAGAGGATGTAAAGGAGCAACTGGGGCAACAGGACCACAAGGGCCTCAAGGATTAAGAGGACCACAAGGACCACAAGGACCACAAGGATTAAGAGGAGCAACTGGAGCAACAGGAGCACAAGGAATACAAGGTGTAGCAGGAGCAACAGGGGCAACAGGACCACGAGGACCACAAGGGTTAAGAGGAGCAACAGGAGCACAAGGACCACAAGGTGTAGCAGGAGCAACAGGTGCAACAGGAGCACAAGGACCACAAGGATTAAGAGGAGCAACTGGAGCAACAGGAGCACAAGGAATACAAGGTGTAGCAGGAGCAACAGGTGCAACAGGACCACGAGGACCACAAGGGTTAAGAGGAGCAACTGGAGCAACAGGAGCACAAGGACCACAAGGTGTAGCAGGAGCAACAGGTGCAACAGGAGCACAAGGACCACAAGGATTAAGAGGAGCAACTGGAGCAACAGGAGCACGAGGACCACAAGGATTAAGAGGAGCAACAGGAGCAACAGGTGCAACAGGAGCACAAGGACCACAAGGTGTAGCAGGAGCAACTGGAGCACAAGGTCCAGCAGGAGCACAAGGACCAATAGGACCACAAGGACCACAAGGTGTAATAGGGGAACAAGGACCACAAGGATTAAGAGGAGCAACTGGAGCAACAGGGGCAACAGGAGCACAAGGACCAATAGGACCACAAGGGTTAAGAGGAGCAACAGGGGCAACAGGTGCAACAGGAGCAACAGGAGCAACAGGTCCTCAAGGAGAACCAGGATCTATTGAAGATTATGCAGTTGTTTATAGAAATTTTGATGATAGACAAGTATTACAATATCAAGACGATGTAGTTTTCACTAACAGTAAAATAATTGGTAATAATATTAGACATGAAGATAATACTGCACCAATAACATTCATGGGGGGATGTTCTTATTTTGTAAAATATACAATTTCTTATTCAGTACCAGAATGTAGTGAAAGTGGAAATGATATAATATTTGCAATTACAGATGAAAATGGAAGTGAATTACCAGGAAGTAAGCATGTAGCATCAGTTTCAAAAGAAGTATATACTAATAGTATTTCATTAGGTATTGTATTAAATGTTGATGATAATGAAATATTGAATATCAAATTAACAAATCTTACTCAAGATATTAATAAACTTACAGTTAATGCTGTAACAGTAATAGCTTTTGCTTTAAATTAGTAATAAAAATAGAGATAAATAGAGTGGATAAAAATTATCCACTCTTATTAATTTATATTTTTATTTTCTAAATTATTAGATTCATTAATATTAGTATCTATTGTATTTTTATCATCTTTTAAATCCGAAGGATTAGATGAATTAGAATCACCAGATGATTCAGTAATATCAACTTAGCATAGCAAAAGCTAGAGCTGTAATATCAAGGGTTATACAACATGAATTTAAAATATCAAAAACACAAGTAAAAGGAACTTTCTTGTTGCTCGGATGAATTAGCTATGAGAGGTGAATTTGGATATATAACTAATATGCTACTAACTAGAGTATATGATGAAAATGTAACTAATTTTGAAGAAGCAACAGACGCTATAGTAAGAATTAACGATATATTTGGAGATGTATTTAAAATTCATTCAACGGCAGGATTTTTAAATACTATTAGGATTGAAAGACAAGCGGTAATAGATACATTAGCAGAAAAAAGCTTTAATGAATGTCAAGAAATATTAACAGACTTATTTGCAAGGAAACTACCTTCAATAGAAGACAATGTACAGTGCTTAGTATCTAAAGAAGGATATAAGAGAACAGACCTTAAATCATGCTTTGAGTACCAATACCATATACCATCAATATATGCATTAACAACATTATGTGAAAGTATAATTGAAGACATGAAGAATTATCACAATGTAAAAGGTGCAAAAAAATATAAGCTTGCATTAGCTATTGATAGAAAAAGCATTCTTTTAAAAGAAGCTATGGATATACTAACTCCTGAGTATGTATATAACTGCTTAGGTTTAACTAGGGATGAATTTAAATCAAAATTAAATTTAATAGATATGCCTGAAGATTTTTTAGAATATAGAGAACTTTTAGAAAGGTAATAAATTATATGAGTAGATTGACTGATAAGATAGATATAAATTTAGTAGAAGAAAAAATTGTAGATATAGAAGAAATAAAATGTAAACTTAATGAACGTATTATAAAAAATGATATATTAAGAAGAGAAAGTAAAACAGAAACATCGGATGCTACATTTGATAGTGATATATGGATAATAGATAAACCGTTAACTCAAGGATATATAAATTTAAATATGACTTTTCTTTCAGATTTAAAGACTTTTAAAAGGATTACAGATAAAGAAATAACAGCATTTAGATGTTTCTTTGCAGAAAAGATTTTAAATAAATATAATACGAGCATAGGCTCTGAATTATCAGTTATAAGAGATTGTATAATGGTTACTAATAATTTTGATTTAGAAACTATAGATTCTACATATGGAAATCCTATAAATCAATTATTAGACGCTTACAGTGGTAAGACTAAATCAGATAAAATAAATAGTATTTTAGAATATTTATACTACGTAGATGAATTAGATATTTCAACAGAAGGACAAAATAAAGCAATTGAAACACTAATGACTATGGATACATCAAGGCAAGATAATGCAAGGGAGCTACCTAAAGAAAAAGATATAATGGCATTTGATTATTATTTAAAGCGATTTTATAAAGATGAATCGTTTGCCAATTAATGTACTTGGTCCTATGTTGAAAGGCTTTTATAAAAGAATAATATCAAATACTTATAAATTGGAAGTATATTTTGTAATAGTCGCTTAGCTGATAATTCATTAGTAGATGTTATATCTATGAATAAATCAAAAGATTCTATGGTTTATGATAGTTTAAAGAATATGTTTAATGATGACAAGATAGATGAATTGAGAAAAACTAATAATCTTAATAATTTAGAACCAAATAATGTTGTAAGCTTGAAAGGTTAGCAACGCAAAAAAAAGAGGTCTGATTTATTCTAAAAATAATAATAAAAATATTGTATATAAGGCACAAGATAATTCTTGTGCTATTTTGATTAATAAAAAATAAAAAAAATTTGCACATTTTCGATTTTAGAATTGTTATATATTATGAGGAGGTGATGATGTGCCTAAAAACCCTATTGGAAAGATTAAGAATGGGGACGCAGATATCGGTGAACAAATTGTTACTGAAAATTATGATGCTATTTATAAGTACTGTTACTGGAAATTGGGAAATAGTGAAGATGCACAAGATATCACACAAGATGTTTTCTTGAATTTCATACGAAATATAAATACATATTCTGATAGGGGAAAGCCAAGAGCATTTCTTTACACCATAGCTAAAAACCTATGCATTAATTGTAATAAAAAGCGTAAACCAGATTACTTAGAAGCAACAAAAGAAATTATAGATATTACTGCAACCGAAAAAATTAATAATATTACAGATAAAATAATACTTGAACAGATTGTTAATCGACTTCCACAAGAGCAACAGGAAGTTATAGTTTTAAGATATGTTCATGATTTAAAAGTAAATGAAATTGCAGTTATCACAGGGAAATCACGATTCTCAGTTCGTTATAGGATAAATTCTGCATTATCAACAATTAAAAATAAATTAAATGGGAGTGATTATATTGAAAAAACAATTAGAAAATGATTTAAAGAAAATATACACAGATGTACCCATGCCAAATCCTATTAACATTCAAGAAACTATTATACAGGTACGTCGAGAAGTGAATCAAGCTCAAAATAAGGGATTAACATTTTGGGAGTTTTACTTCCAACAATTTGGATTTATTCGTAAAAATGTATGGGCTATCCAATTTATAATACTATTATTTTGTGGATTGAAACTGCATTATTATACTATATCTGCACAAGTGATAGGCTTAATTTCATCAATAGCACCACTGATTTTTCTATCGGGAATTACAGAACTATCAAGAACTTACACACATGGAACTATTGAAATTGAAATGTCGACACAATATACACTAAGTCAAGTAATGATGTCTCGTGTAAGTATCTTAGGACTTATGGATATTTTAAGTATAACAATTTTATGTATTATTGTGGGAGTAAATACAACACTTCATCCATATGCTACATTTTTATATATTTGTGTACCATTTATGGTAACTTGCTTTGGATGCTTATGGTTACTAAATAAATTTAAAAACAAAGAATGTAATTATTATTGTTTTGCTTTAGGTATTTTTATAATGGTTATAGTATCGATGTCAACAACATTCTTGCCTAGGTTATACGTAGTATCTTCATTGTGGATATGGACAGTTATGCTTGCGATAGCAATAGTTGGTTCATGCGTCCAAATCTATAGGTTATTAAATAGCTGTAACAAAAAATATGATTACATAAATTTAACACATATTTAGGAGGTTTAAAATGGAATTAAAATTTGATAGATTAACAAAACAGTTTGGAAATAAAATAGCAGTTGACCGAATGGATGTTATATTACAGCCAGGAGTGTATGGGTTACTTGGAGCGAATGGAGCAGGTAAAACAACTCTTATGAGAATGGTATGTGGTGTTCTTAATCCGACATCTGGGGACATATTGCTAGATGGATATGATATAGATACATTGGGTGAAAATTATAGAAAACTTATTGGATATCTTCCTCAAGATTTTGGGTATTATCCAGACTTTACGGCTAAGGAATTTATGCACTATGTTTCAGTATTAAAAGGAATAGATAAGAAGAGTGCAAAGTTAAAAACAAAAGAACTATTAGATTTAGTAGGCTTGTCAGAGGTTGCAAATAAAAAAATAAGAACTTTTTCAGGTGGTATGAAACAAAGATTAGGAATTGCTCAAGCAGTATTAAATGACCCAAAGATTTTAGTATTAGATGAACCAACAGCAGGGTTAGACCCCAAAGAGCGTATACGTTTTAGAAATTTAATTTCTAGCTTTTCAAAGGATAAGATAGTTATTCTTTCAACTCATATTGTTTCTGATATTGAATATATAGCAGATACAATACTAATGATGAAGGGTGGTCAAATAATTATTAATAGTCCAAGTGAAGGCGTGACTAAGGAAATAGATAAAAAAGTATGGAGATGTAGAGTACCACAGAATAAAGTAGATATAGTTAGTAGTAAGTATCGTGTTGTAAACTTACATCATGAAGGTAATAATGAGGTTTCGCTTCGTATTGTAAGTGATACAAAACCTGATGAAAATGCAATTAATGTAGACCCAACACTTGAAGATTTATTTTTATACCATTTTGATGACATGATATCACTATAGGGGGAATAATATGAAAGATTTGTTAATATTTGAGCTTAAAAAAATTGTAAGAAAAAAATTAAATATAATTGTAGTTTTAGCTAGTTTCGCCTTAACAGCATTACTATTTATATCTCCAGTTATTCAATTCATATCATTTGATAAGGACGGTAATCAAGAAAGAGGATTTACTGCTATTGAATTAGAAAAATCTAACCAGAAAGAACTTGCAGGAGTATTAACAGAAGACAGAATTAAAGATGATATTTTAAAATATCAACAGTTATTTGATAATCCAGATAACATAGTTATTAATGATGGGAAAAAGGAGTTAAGTGATTCAGCTTTTAATAAATACTTAGTAGATAAGATGTATTATTTAGGTCTTCTTAATAATAATTATACAATTCCAAATCTATATGACTATTCATTTGCAGAGCTTAAAAAATTACAAATAGAAGAGGACGCTAAATTTTATAGTCAAAGAGATAATAAAATATATAAGCTTTTAAATGATAGTTATGAAGATTGGAATTATTCAGAGCAAGAAAAAGAATTTTGGATTGAAAAAAACAAAGAAGTCTCAACACCTTTTGAATATGGATATCACGAGGGATGGAAGACTGTATTTAACTGTATTGAGCTAATGGCACTTCCTATAATAGCAATTTGTATTTGTATTGCTCCTGTTTTTGCAGGTGAGTATCAATCTGGTGCTGATAATATAATACTATCTTCTAGGTATGGAAAATCCAAATTAATACTGTCAAAGGTATTAGCGTCATTTGTTTTTGCAATTACAGTATATACATTAAATATTGTAGTAGGTATAGGGATTATATTATTATCATTCGGAATAGATGGGTGGAATTTGCCAATACAAATTATAAATTCAATAACACCATATTCTTTAACATTTTTATCGGCAACAGTTATTTGTATTGTAACACTATATTTAGTGATGCTTTCAATGGTATCAATTACATTATTATTATCTGCAAAAATGAAGACACCATTTTCAGTGTTAATTGTTATGATATGTATAATAATGGCTCCGTTATTCTTTAAGCTTAGTGAGACTAACGGTGTTTGGAATCATATTTATATGCTACTTCCTTCTATATCATGTCAGCCAGTATTTATGATGGATATTACAAATTATATGTCTTATCCTTTACCTGGGATAACAATGGATATACTTACAATGAGAATAGTAATTTATATAATAATAGTGGTTGTTTGTATACCTTTTGCTTATCGTACTTTCAAAAAACACCAAGTGGTATAAATTAAATATAAATTGGAGGGAAATAATGATGAATAGCATATTTAAAAATATATTTCCGAAGACACCAAGTAACTTTAAAAAAGTTATAAGAGAGACGTTGAATATTTTACCAGAAAAGTGTGATAATAAAAAAGTTAAAGTTAAGAAATAATTAAGAAGAGAGTCTATCTGAGGGCACTGAAAAAGTGCCTTTCGGAATAAAAGACCTAAAAAATTTTTTTAAGACAATTTTTTAGGTCTTTTATGTTATACTTAACTTATAAAATAATGTGGGTGATGTGTATAATAAAAAAGCAAGAAACAATGATTTTAAGTGAATATACAAGAATTTATGATTTAGTTGTTCCTAAATATAATATGTTAAGAAAAATTAATGAACTAATTGATTTTTCATTTGTTTATGATGAACTTTTAGATAAATATTGTATTAATAATGGTAGAAATGCTATTGATCCAATACTAATGTTTAAATATCTTTTATTAAAATCTATATTTGATTTATCAGATGTAGATATTGTGGAGCGTTCAAAATATGATATGTCATTTAAATATTTTCTTGGAATGGCTCCAGAGGAAAATGTTATTGAGCCAAGCTCTCTAACTAAATTTCGTAGGCTTAGACTTAAAGATATAAATATTTTAGATATGTTAATAAATAAAACTGTTGAAATCGCCCTTGAAAAAGGAATAATAAAATCAAAGTCAATCATTGTTGATGCTACGCATACGGCAGCAAGATATAGTCAAAAATCACCACGTGAAGTGTTACAAGAACGTTCTAAGAAATTAAGAAAATCAGTTTATGAAATAAATGAGAATATTAAAAATACTTTACCAGCTAAAAATACAATTGATAATTTAGATGCTGAAATTAAATATTGTCAGGACTTAGTTAAAGCTATAGAAAAGAATGATGTTATTGCAGCTTATCCAAAGGTTAGGAAAAAATTAAATAAGTTAAATGAAACATTAGAAGATGATATTCATCATATTCAAGCTTGCGCTGATGCGGATGCAAGAATTGGTCATAAGTCTGTTGACACATCTTTCTTTGGTTATAAAACACATATTGCAATGACAGAAGAAAGAATAATAACTGCTGCAACTATTACTACTGGAGAAAAAAACGATGGTAAAGAATTAGAAACATTAATCACTAAAAGTCAGAAGGCCGGAATAAAAGTTAAAACAATAATTGGTGATTCTGCTTATTCAGAAAAGGGTAATATTGAGTTTGCAAATAGAAATAATATAAAACTTGTATCAAAGTTAAATCCTTCTGTAACGCAAGGATTTAGAAAAAAAGAAGATGAGTTCCAATTCAATAAAGATGCTGGAATGTATGTATGTAAAGAAGGACATATGGCTATTCGTAAAGCACGACAGGGCAAAAAGAATATATCTACAAACCAAACAGATACTTATTATTTTGATATAGAAAAATGTAAAATTTCTCCATAAAAAGAAGGTTGTTATAAAGACGGAGATAAAAGTAAAACTTATTCAGTTACTATAAAAAGTGATATACATAAATCGCAGATAGCTTTTCAAGAAAGCGAATATTTTAAAGAAAAGTCTAAAGATCGTTATAAAATAGAAGCAAAAAATAGTGAGTTAAAACATAGACATGGATATGATAAAGCATCATCTTCTGGTCTAATTGGCATGGAAATTCAAGGGGCATTAGCAATATTTACAGTAAATATTAAAAGAATATTGAAGATATTAGGATAGAAATATCCTAGTTATTATATAAATAACTAAATAAAAATAGTTAATGAAACTAAAAGCTTCAGCTTCATTAACTATTTTTTACTTTGTGGATAACCGCACTTGAAAAACATTAAGTTTTTCAGTGCCCTCCTTTTTTAACAGGGGGTTTTTCAACAAACTGTAGAGTGGATAAAAATTATCCACTCTTATTAATTTATATTTTTATTTTCTAAATTATTAGATTCATTAATATTAGTATCTATTGTATTTTTATCATCTTTTAAATCAGAAGGATTAGATGAATTAGAATCACCAGATGATTCAGTAATATCAACATTAAAATTATCTTCAAAAGTATTATTATTAGATTTAGGGTTTTCTGAAGTAGAGTCAGTAGTATTACCATTAGAACTAAATAAATTAGTTAGCCAATTCCAAATTTTTTCAAAAAATCCTTGCTCTTTTTCAGTTGAAGTTTGATTTATTGCAGCATTATCTGTTGCATCAATTTTAGCATTTTCCCCTAAAAGATCATCATTAGTTGTTTCTAATATACCTAAATCCTTACTTTCTTTATTAAATAAATTAGCAAACCAGTCACCAATTCCAGTAAACCATTGTTTTACAGAATTAATTAGAGTAGTTGGTACTTTTTCACCAATTGAATTTAATTTTTCATTAACAACATCTTTAACACTATTTAAAGCATCTTTCATTTCTTTATAATCATAATCTTGTTCAGATACCTTAGTCATTAAGTTTTCTAATTTTTCTTGCTGTTCAGGTGTCAAGGTAACATTGTAATTATTAGTAATATTATTTATTGTATCAGCAATTTGAATATTATCTTGAGTATTGTTTTTTATTATTTCTGTTTTAATATCATTAATTACACCTGTTGCTTTATCTTGTCCAATGTTTTCTCCTAAATCACCAGTTATAACAAGTTCTTCAGAGGCTATTTCTTTTTTTTCTTCATCAAGTGGTTTACCAGTTGCATCTTCAAATGCTTTCATTATTCCTGTTAAGGCACCAGTTCCACTTACTCCACCAGAAAGAGGAGTCATTGCAATTACATTTGCATCAGTAATACCGCAAGTGGTAAGAGTGCTTGCAATCATTGATGAGGTAACATAAGTTAAGTTTACAGTTTTAACATTAAGACCATTTCCTTTTGAAGTAGGTTGTACATATGCACAAGAATATGTTCTTGTACCAAGCTGAGCTTCAGTTGCAACTCCTTCTAAGTACTTTCTTTCTTCTTGATTATTAACTTCTAATATAACTACTTCATTTTCTTTTACACCAAAATAATTTAAAACCATTTGTTTTTGTTCTGCAGATAAGTTTGTACCTAAAGTTACTACATTAGCTCCATCTGCATAAGCAGGAGTTATACTTCCTAAAACAATTGAACTACAAATAAGTAATGCTGAAATTCTTTTTTTTAAACTCATAATTATCTCCTTCAAGTTTTAATATTTTAATATAATATTAAAAAGTAAATATTTAGTAAATTTATATAATTAAAGCTTATATGTATTATTTATTTTAATAAATTATATAAGATTAATATGATAAAATCAAATTAAGAATTTATTAAGATTAGATAAAGTATAATTATAAATTATGATATAATGTCTAAATAAAGCAATGAAATTTAGTGAGGTGACAAGTTTGGCTAGAGTTATAATTGTTGGGGGAGGGCCTGCTGGTATTATGGCAGCTTTAAGTGCAGCAAAAAATAATGAGGTTATATTAATAGAAAAAAATAAAGAAATTGGAATGAAATTAAGACTTACTGGTGGTGGTCGATGTAACATAACCAATAATAGAGATATTGAAGAATTTTTTGATAAGATAGTAAATAATAATAAGTTTTTATATAGTGCATTATATACATTTTCAAATTATTCACTTTTAGAATACTTAAGTAGTAAGGGACTTGAGTATAAAGTTGAACTTGATGAAAAAGTATATACAAAAAGTGATAAGGCAGATGAAGTAATAGACTTATTGAAAGATGATTTAAGAAATAATGATGTAAATATTAAATATAATACTACAATAACTGATTTAATTATTGAAGATAATGTAATTAAGGGTGTTATAACTTCTTATGGAGAAAAGATATTAGGAGATAAGATTATAATAACAACAGGTGGAAAAAGTTTTCCTAATACAGGATCTGACGGCACTATGTATTCAGTGTTAGAAAAATATGGTCATACAATAACTCCTATATATGCAGCTTTAATACCTCTTGTTATAAAAGAAGAATTTGTAAAGAAGTTACAAGGTGTTTCTATGAAAGATGTTGTAGTTTCAGCTAAAATTAAAAAGAAAAAAATTGAAAAAAGTGGCGATATGTTATTTACTCATTTTGGGATTTCAGGACCAGCTGTTTTAAAGTTATCTTCATATGTAAATAAGGCTTTAACTGAAGGCGAGGTAGAAATAACCTTAGATTTTTTAAAGGATAAATCTAAAGAAGAAATTTCTAAGATTATGAGGAGTAATACAAATAAAACTGTATTTAATAATTTAAAGGGAGTTCTTCCTCAAAACTTTTTAAAAGTAGTATTTGAAATATTAGGGCTAAGTGAAATTAAAGCTAGTGATTTAAAAAAGGAAGATGAATATAAAGTAATAGAATATATGAAAGAAATGAAGCTTACAGCTAGAGAAACCTTAACTATTAAAGCTGCACAAGTAACGTCAGGAGGGGTTAAAGTTAAAGAAATTAATGCATCAACAATGGAATCTAAATTAATAAAAAACCTTTATTTTGCAGGAGAAGTAATAGATGTTGATGCTGAAACGGGAGGATATAATTTACAAATAGCATTTTCAACAGGCTATTTAGCAGGGATGGATTATTAAAATAATATTAGCTTAAATAATAAAAGTACAATCTTAAATATTAAGGTCGTATTTTTATTATAAGTAATATTATTTATCAAAGTTATAAAATAAATTTAATATTAGGAAATTATATTATTAATAAAATATTATAAGTAGTGATTAATATTTATAAAAAATAATAGTAAGTTTACTATGTAGCAAATAAAAAAATTAAGAGTAGTATGATATTAAATGGTTTTTATGGTGAAAGTTGTGGATAATAATGGATTTAATAATTTTGATGACTTTATAAAAATTTTAAATGAATATATAAATTCCTTTAATTCAGAAACAAACAATAAAAACTCTGATAATGGAGCTTATGGAAATAGTGCTAATAATAATTCAAGTAATGAGGATTGTAATGATTGCAAGTTTGGAAATAAAAATGCACAAGCTGATGAAAAAGCTAGAAATGCTTGCAGTGATATATCAGGGGGATTTCAAGATTTAAATCCAATAATACTTAATTTGATAACAGTTATTTTTGGAAGTATTGCATCTCAAAAGATGCCTTTTAATGTGCAAAATGCTATAGGTAACTGGCTTCAACTATTTGGACAAGTAATAATAACATTTAATGCACAACAACAATATTATCAAGGGGGACCAGGAAGAATATATAGTCCAATATATAGAAATGCAGCAAATCCATTTTGTTATAATTCAACAGATGAAGGACAAGCTAATGTAGCAACAAGTACATCTAAAAATACTTCCTCAAATAGATCAATAAATTTAGATGAAAATACATCTTCAAATAGAAATAATAAATCAAATAATACTTCTTTAGAAATTAAAAAATTAAATGATGATATATTTAATTTGAAAAAATCTATAGAAGCATTGAATAATCAAATTTATGATTTACAAAAACAAATAGAAAATTTTAAAAAATTTTAGTTATTGAATACTTAATTATTTATAAGGAAAAAGTAATAAAGAGTATTTATTTAACATTAAAAAGGAATGTGACAAAATGATAGAATATCTTATTAAAAAATATAATATGAATGTTACATCAATGATTAGAAATGGAACAGTTGCAGTAATTACAATGATGGGAGTAGGTATTTTATTTGGAGTTAAAAATATAATGATAGCTTTTCCAATTGCACTAACATCAACAGTGATTGGAAGGCAAAATTTTTATGTTAAACCATTTAGTAGAATTGGAAGAATATTAATATTAGATTTATTAATTGTTTTTGTTGCATTTTTGTCATCATTAAATATTTGGAGTGGTATTTTTATAGATTTAATTGCTATATTTTTAATTATTTATATAGTATCATCTCCATATGATGCAACATTTTATAAGCCTTTTATAATGTTATATGTTTTTACACAATATGCGAAAGTAACAATTTATGAGTTACCTAATAGATTATTATCTGTAGTGTTTGGAGCAATAGTTATAATTATTGGAACATATATTAAGAGAGGAAATGCTAAGATTATTTTTGGAAATAGTGTTAATTTTGCATTAAAAAGTATTAAGACTCAAGTAGAAAACATTTTAGAAAACAATTTTGATTATAGTCTTACAAAAAAATGCTCGAAAATAATGATGGATTTAGTTTACAAGGTATATACAACAAGGCATAAGGGGTATTTAACTACTAATTTGGGAACAATACAATTCAAGCTATATTTAGATATAGAATATATAAATACATGTTTAAGTAGAATTTTTTATGAATATAAAGATAATAAAATATCAAAATATCAAATGTCGGATTTATTATTATTAATTGAACTAATCATCAATTATTCTGTAGATAAAGGCAATATATGTGATCTTATATATATAAATAATAGTATTACTGAAAAAAATAAAAATGCTTCACAGTTATATAAAGAAATAATTTTTGCTATTACATCAATAATAGAGTCTATTAAAGATTTAGAAAAATTAAAAGATAATGATATAAATAAAATATATAAGAAGTGGGAAAGAGCTTATTTAGATAAACCTAAAGTTATTTTTAGGGAATATTTTATTATAAAATCAATTAGATTTAAGTTTGCTATAAGGATGGCAATAACATTAACATTTTCAATTTTTATGGGAGAATTATTAGGATTTTATAAGGTAATTTGGGCAATTATAACTATAATGTCAATTATGCAACCTTATTATGAAGATACTATATTAAAAAGTAGAGAAAGAATTAAGGGAA
Organism: Clostridium sp. ETTB3; assembly: GCF_053571985.1. NCBI lineage: Bacteria > Bacillati > Bacillota > Clostridia > Eubacteriales > Clostridiaceae > Clostridium > Clostridium sp. ETTB3. Next base: position 2,066,546 of record NZ_CP199832.1, on the reverse strand, counting down.
ATATTATAGCAATTTTGCTTACTGGAGCGGTTATACATTTATTTGATTCAAAAATAATTACAATTTTAATATTAATTATATCTTTATATTTATTATATGGATTTAAAGAGTATTATAAGATTTCATTATTTGCAGCTATAGCATCTATATGTGTGTCTTCGTTATCTGTAAATATTAATAAATTGATATTTTATAGGATTTTATATGTAATTATAGGGGTAGGAATAGTTTTGTTAGCTAATAAATTTATATTTCCATATAAATTAAGGGATGGAATAGAGCAATTAATAAATAAAATTTTACAGTATGATGAATATTTAATAGAGCATAGTAGAGCTTATTTAAATAAAACTAAAGAAGCAAACTCTATAAGAGATTTGATAATACATATAACATTATTAACACAAAAGCTATACCTTAGAAATATGCAGTATGGAGATGAAAATGTGGAAAAATTTGTTGATGTTAATAATGAAATTATAGTAAGAATTGGATATAAGGTATTAATTGTTTATGAAAAAAGATATAATGAAAATATTTTTAAGTATATAAGTAATTTATATGAGGAATTTAGTGAAAAAATTAATGAATTAATAAAGTAAAAAAATATTGAGTTTTATTTGTAAAGGCTATGGGATAAAAAGAATATAATTAAAATAAGTTTTATTAGTTAAGAAGAGTAATAAATGAAAAATTTTATCTTAAAAAAGATTAAAGTTAGGATTTTAATAATATTTTTAATAATTATATTTAGTATAATAAGTTTTTTTAAAATTAAAATTGATAGTAAAAGATGGATAAATGCAGATGTTACTATTAAACTACCATTTGAAATAGATATATTAAGCACAGGTAAATCAGATTTTATTTTAATTGAATGTGAAAATAAGTTTATTGTTATTGATTGTGGACTTTATGAAAATAATACTTTAATTAAAGATTATTTAAATTATAAAGGAGTTAATGAAATTGAGTATTTAATATTAACTCATAATGATAAAGACCATATTGGAAGTGCGCCTATGATTTTGGATAATTTTAAAATTAAAAATTTGATTCAAGCTAATTATAAAAAATACTATCCAATATAAAAATTATATTGAAGCTATTGAAAGAAATGAATTAAAACCAATTTTAACTAATAAAAAAATTATAAAAAATATAAATGGAGCAGAAATTATTATTTATCCACCACAAAAAGACGAATATGAAAAATCAAATGATTATTCTATTATTGTTGGAGTAGAATATGGTAAATATAAATTTTTATTTGCTGCAGATGCAGAAGATGAAAGAATGAAAGAGTTTATTAATGAGGAAACAGGAAAATACACTTTTTTAAAAATGGCACATCATGGAATATATAATAAGGAAGTAGGTAATTTTCTAGAAGCCATTTCACCTAAGTATGCAGTTATAACATCATCTAAATTTATGTATCCAAATAAAAAGTTAATTTCATTATTAGAAAAATATAAAATAAAGACTTTTTATACAAGTAATGGTGACATAAGTATAAAAAGTGATGGAGAAAATATATATTTTATTCAAAAGTAAATAAATAATTTAAGGAGCTGTCGTAATAGCGGAGAAAAAAACTGTTAGCGACAGTTCTTTCTCTATACTTTTATAAAATTTAAGGCATATTTTATGATATGGATAGACATTATTTAAAAATAGACACACTTTAATAAAGTTAATAGAAAGTCTTGAAAAATTTAACTATTAAGCTTATTTTAGCTTAAATAAATAATTAGCAGTTCGGTTATATTAAATACAATTAAATTTACATTAATATAGAAATTTAAATTCACTCATAATATAATTAGTAATAAATATATTTATAATTAAAAAATATAGCAAGGAGATGAATAATTATGATGTTTAAGGTATTTACTGTTTTAATTCATGTAGTTAATTTACTAACAATGGCCTTTATGATATTTAAAGAAAAAAGGTCCACAAATAGTATTATAGCTTGGATTTTAATTTTATATTTAGCACCATATGTTGGGTTTATTGTATTTATTCTTATTGGACGAAAAATGAATAATGCTAATATGTTTGGATTTAAAAATGCAGAATTAAATACTTTTAAAAGTTATCTAAACAAGAATGAAGAAAAAAATAAATATAATAAAGAAAGTTTATATGAAAAAAATAAAGATATGATATTAGCACTTGAGGCTATGGATTATTCTCCCTATAGAAATGATAATAATGTAAGTATGTATTCTGATGGGAAGCTATTTTTTAATGAATTATTAGAAAGTCTTAAAAAAGCAAAAAAAAGTATAAATATAGAATTTTATATATTTAAAAATGATGATATAGGAACTAAAATATTAAATGTCTTAGAAGAAAAGGCTAAGGAAGGGGTAGAAGTTAGATTATTATATGATTCAGTTGGAAGCAGATCATTAAATAGAAATGTATTAAATAAATTAATTAATGAGGGAGGAAAAGTAGGTGAATTTTTCCCTTCTTGGTTAAAATTTATTAATATAAATATGAATTTTAGAAATCATAGAAAGATTGTTGTAATAGACAATAATGTTGGTTTTGTTGGAGGATTTAATGTTGGAGATGAGTATCTAGGAAAAGATAGTAAGTTTGGATATTGGAGAGATACACATATAAAATTTACAGGAAGTGCTGTTAATGATTTAAATTTAAGGTTTTTAGCAGACTGGAGATATGCAACAAAAGAAGAAGTTTCGTTAGAAGAAATATTTGAAGCTAATGAAGAAAACTCTAATAGCAATAATGTTGGAATGCAAATTGTATCAAGTGGGCCTAATTTAAGTGATAAATATGAAATAAAAATGGCATATTTAAAAATGATACAAAAAGCAAAGAAATATTTATACATACAATCACCATATTTAATTATTGATAATAGTATTTCTGATAGTCTAAAATTAGCGGCAGCTTCAGGAGTAGATGTAAAAATAATGATTCCAGGTAAGGGAGATCATCCTTTTGTATATTGGGCTAATTTAGTTTATGCAGGAGATTTAATAAAAGAAGGAATAAGAGTATTTCATTATGATAAAAATGCATTTTTACATGCTAAGACTGTTGTTATAGATGATGAGGTATGTTCAATAGGAACAGCAAATATGGATACAAGAAGTTTTGAATTAAACTTTGAAGTTAGTTCATTTATATATTCTGAAAAAATAGCAAAAGAACAAAAATATGAATTTGAAAATGACATGAAAATGTGTGAAGAATTAACACTAGAAAAATATCAAAACAGAAGCAGAATAGTTAAAATTAAGGAATCTTTATCAAGACTATTTTCAGATGTACTTTAAAGTAGTTAGGAGTTAATAGTTAGTAGTTAGAAGTTAGTAGTTAAGGATGAAACTCATTGGGGAGCTTCTGAAAATATATTTTCTTAAATTCAGTACAAGGTGAATTTATAACTTAACTATAAAATACTAACTACAAATTACAAACTAATAAAGAGGTGAATATTATGAAAAAGGGACTTATACATATATATTGTGGAGATGGAAAAGGAAAAACTACTGCAGCTATGGGATTAGCAATTAGAGCAGCAGGTAGAGAAAAAAAAGTTTTTATAACTCAGTTTCTAAAGAGTGGAAAAAGTGGAGAATTAGTATCTTTAGATAAATTAAAAGACTATGTAACTTTTTTACCAGGAAAGCCGGTAAATAAATTTATATGGAATATGAATGATGAGGAAAAGAAAGACGCTAAAAAGGAACATACATCTAGATTTAGGGAAATAGTTGAAATTATTAAAAAAAATGAATATGACTTATTAATATTAGATGAAATAATAGCAACTATAAATAATGGGTTTATTGAATTAGAAGAGGTTGTAAATTTCTTGAAAAATAAGCCTGATACTTTAGAAGTTGTTATGACAGGAAGGGATCCCAAAGAAGAACTTATAGAAATTGCAAACTATGTTACTGAAATGAAATGTATAAAGCATCCTTTTAGAGAAGGAATTCCATCAAGAATAGGAATAGAATTATAAGAATAGAAAAGATTTTATAGAGTTTGGTAACAAAATAAAATATCTAGTAAATAATATTTAGTTAATATATAATACTAACGTGGAAAAATAAAAATTAAACATATTTAATAGTAAGGAGTAACATATGAGAGCTGTATACAGAAATCCAAAAGAATTAGCAACAAAATTAAAGGATGTAATTGATTTATATTTAGAAGATTTACTATCATATGAAAAATTAGAAACTACAGTTGTAGCAATGATAAAAGCAAATGATGATAGAATTTATAAAAATGGATTTATGCCAACTAAATTAATAGCAGCTATAGGAGAGGAAAGAAAAGTTATAGTTGATAAAATAGCAGCAGATAATAATTTATAATAAACTAAAAGGGGATGTCGCATTAAGAATAAATACTACAATATATTGTGTTAATTTTTATTTTTTAAAGCAATATATTGTGTATAAAAGTTTTAGTGCGACAGCCCCATTTATTTTATCTTTTGTATAAAATTATAAATTGTATCAAATTTAACATCCACAGCCATTAGATTCACTATCGTTATCAACAGTAGCAGCATTTAAACAAGAGCCCTTAAAGCAATTAACTTTTAAGCATTTACGAATAATTTGAGCATTGTCTTTATAAATTTTTAGCATATAAGTTGTATTTGGGCATAAAGGGCCAAGTAAAAATTGTCCATTATCATCAGTAAAAGTATAAGTTAATGGAATTGGATAATCACATTTATTTTTAACTTGAAGTAATTCTACTACTGCATCTACTACAGGTAATCCACATTCATCAAGTACTGTACCAAATATACAGCTTCTATTTTCTTTTGGTAATCTAACAACTGCATCTATTTGTTCATTGCAACCTGTCTTAAAAATACAATTTCCTATTCTTCCGCTCATGAATTTATCCTCCTAAGTGTATCGCAATATACTATAATATATTCTAATAAGATAGCAATGTGTGTCTAAAATTAAAATTTATTTTATATAATATGTTATCAAAAAATAATAAGCTTTAAATATTATTATGAATGTAACCAATGTTACTGATTATGATAATAGTTATATATATAATATAAATGTGAAATTATATCTAGGAGGAAATAATATGAGTTGTGGATGTACAAATATGGATAAAAGAGATGGAAAAGCTGTAGTTAATTTAGTAAGAAGTAAAGGAAAAGCAGATTTACCTTTAATGATACAACATGAAATAGATTGTAGTTGTGGAAACATATTTACAATGAAAACTATAATTGATAAATGTCCTCATTGTGAAATGACATATGGGGTAACTCCATGTTCATCAAGAAACAAGGAAAATGTTGTAGCAGCAGGAATAAGATATTAATAAATAAAAATAACAGGTTATAATTAGGTTTAATTGTATCCTGCTATTTTTATTTAGTTTAAAAATTATTTAAGTGCTTTAAAAGCATAACTCTCATTTTTTAAAAACTTAATTATTTCAGATAATGCTTCAACTGTAGTAGTTTTAGTCATACAATCATGCATTAAGATAATGGCTGGGGTTTTATAATTACCGTATTTATCTTTAATTTTGCAAATTATTTCCTATATGAAGGGGACAACATAAGTTTTATAATTACCATATTTATCTTTAATTTCTTTACAAATGTTTTGAGCAAGTGTTGAAGCTGGAATATTATTTCCTTCAGTAAAGGCTTTTTTGACAATATTAATATGTTCTTCTATATATGGCGAAATTATAAAAAATGTTATATTAATATCATTTTCTTTTAAAATATCAAAAATTAAAGGGGTATTTTTACTAGGACCATCATCAAATGTTAAATAAGCAACTTTTTCATTGGAATTTGAAGCAATTTCACTATAATAATTAAAAGATGTATTATTAAATATAAAAAGAATAAATATAAAAACTATAATTTTATTAATTAAACTAAAATATTTTCTTGAAATATGCATGTAAAAAAAATCTCATTAAATTAAATTTATATATTATTTTGTCCAATAATAATAGTAATTTATACAAGAGTTAGAGAAAGTAAAGCAATATATAGAATTTTCTTATGAACATATAATAATAAATGGAATATTATGAAATTATAAGGAATCCAAGGAGATTAATATTAAATGAATCCATATGAATTAATTATGAAAATTGATAGAAAAATGAAACAAGATCCTAATTTTGCACAAAAATTTAATAAATTAGTAGCAGAATTTAATAGAACACCAGGATTACAACAGCAAGTAATGAGAATAGCTCAAATTCAAGATGAAAGAAAAAGAAAAATTGCTTTACAAAATTTACCGGAAAATATAAAACAATCAGTAGCTGAAATGTTCAGATTGTTAAATAGTTAAATTTAATAAATATTAATAGGATTGATCCATTTTATTAATAATTAAAATATTAATAGGATGGATTTTTTTATTTTAAGATTATAAAAAATCAAAATATGAGAAAAGTCAATTTTAAAATATGGGTAATAATTTGAATTTAACAGAATAAAATTTAATGAATGGAGGTAGAAAATATGCTAAAAGGAAGTAAAACAGCTGAAAATTTAATGAAGTCATTTGCTGGTGAGTGTCAAGCAAGAACCAGATATACGTATTATTCAAGTATTGCTAAAAAGGAAGGATATATTCAAATAGCAAATATATTTATGGAAACTGCAGAGCAAGAAAAGGAACATGCAAAAATATTTTTAAAATTTTTAAAAAGTGAATATAATGATGAAGAAATAGAAATTAAAGCATCTTATCCTGTTGCTTTACATGAAGAAACAAAAAATAACCTTATGAAAGCTGCAGATGGAGAAAATGCTGAATGGACAAAGGATTATCCACAATTTGCACAAATTGCAAAAAAAGAAGGGTTCAATAAAATTGCAATGGCTTATGAAAAAATTGCAAAGATAGAAGCAAGGCATGAAAGAAGATATAGAAGGTTATTAAATAATATGGAAAATGATACATTATTTAAAAAAGATGAAACTGTTTTTTGGAAATGTAATAATTGTGGATATATTTATGAAGGAAAGGAAGCTCCTAAAGTATGTCCAGCTTGTTTACATCTACAAGGATATTTTGAGCTTTTTATAGAAAATTATTAAATTATAAGTTAAAAAATAACCAATTTTATTTTGGTTATTTTTTATTTTTATATAGAAATAAAGTTATTTAAATAGTATTATGGTAATAAGAGTCAAAATGAGAAAAATATACAAAGAGGTTAAGGAGAGATGGAATTTAATTTAAATACAATAAAAATAAACAATAAAGTAGAAATAAAAGTATTAGATTTAATATGGTTTATATTTATACCAATAATAAATGTTAATTATTATATATCTAGTATGCTTGCTAAAAATACACATGATATTACAGGTGAACTGGATGGAATTATAAAGTTTAATTCTATTTTTATAATTCCATATATGTATTGGTATATATATGTAATTGTTGGTTTCATTACTATTTTAATAAAGTCAAGAAAAGATTATATGAGAGTATTTTTATCTTTTTTTATAGGTATGAGTATATGTTATATAATATATTATGTTTATCCAACTCAAATAGATAGACCTATTATAAATAACAATAATATATTTAATTTTTTAGTTAATATTATTTATTCTGTAGACAAACCAGTAAATTGTTTTCCTTCATTACATGTATTAACAACTTACTTTATAATGAGATATACAAAATATAAAAGTGGCAAGAAAAATTTTTATTATACAGAAGGGGTAGGTATACTTATAATACTTTCCACTATTTTTGTAAAGCAACATTTTGTTATGGATGCAATTGGAGCTATAATATTATGCGAAATGGTAATTTTTATAGTAAATAAAATTAAAAGTGAAAATATAGAAATAATATTAAATATTCCATATGAAATAAGAGATAAAATAAAATATAAATTTAAAGGTAATATAAAAAGTACTAATAATAAATCTACAATAAATAAAAAAATATAAGTAAAAAGGCTTAAAAATATTAATGAATATATTTTTAGGCTTTTTCTATATAGTTAAGGGATATTTGACAAATAAAAATAATGAGACTAAACTTAGGATAAATAAAATCATATAAAAAGAGGTGAAATTATATGTCAAATTGTGATTCATGCTCAAATAAAGAATCAAGTAATTTAAATAATATTCAAGATAATAAAATTAAGAATATTATAGCGGTAATGAGTGGAAAGGGAGGCGTAGGTAAATCTACTATGTCCGTAATGATTGCTAGGCAACTTGTTCAAAGAGGATATAGGGTTGGAGTATTAGATGCGGATATAACAGGACCAAGTATTCCAAGATTACTTAATATAGAAGAAGAAAGAGCTGTTGGGACAGAAAATTTAATTTTTCCTGTAGAAAGTAGTGAAGGAATTAAAGTAATGTCTTTAAATCTTGTTGTGGAAAATGAAGATGAAGCTGTAATTTGGAGAGGTCCTGCCATAGTAAATGTGGTAAAACAATTCTGGACAGGAGTGTACTGGGGAGAATTAGATTACTTAATAATTGATATGCCACCAGGAACAGGAGATGTTCCACTAACAGTTATGCAAACTATTCCAATAAAAGGTGTAGTAATGGTTTCTATTCCACAAGATATGATTTCTATGATTGTTTCTAAATCAATTAATATGGCTAGAAAGATGAATATTGATGTATTTGGAGTTATAGAAAATATGAGTTATATTAAGTGTCCAGATTGTAATAAAGTGATAAAATTATTTAATGGTGAAAATACGGAAAAATTCTTAAAGGATATGAATGTTGAACTTTTAGGAGAATTACCTATGCATAGGGCAATAACTAATTATGGAAATATAGAATTAATAGAAGAGGAAGAAGAAGTTGCTGAATTATTTGATCCAATAGTTGAAAAAATAATAAATAAAGCAAAGAAAAAATTAATTTTATAGTTTTTATATAAAAAGTACCTAAGTTTTTATAAAATACTTAGGTACTTTTTATGTATATAGTATATTAATTAGTATTAGTTTCTATTTCATTACTATAGTTTTTGCCAATAACTCTATCATAAGTTATTAAATCAAGTTTATCATTTCTATTTTTAGAGCTTTGAATACTAGGTGAATAAAGAGGATAATCATTCATAATACTTTTCATTGCACTAGTAAATTTAGTATCCTTAGAATTAATAATATCAGTTAATACATAAGGAATATAAAAAGCAGAAATAGTTTTATCTTCTATATTTAAAATACTTGAATCATAATTGTTCCAAATAATATATTTTTGAGTATATATTAAATTAGAATTAGAATCGGAAACACCTAATTTGCCATAAACATCATCATCTGGTGTAAAGAATGGAAAATGATCTCCAACAAATACAAGAATAACTTCTTTATCAAAATTCTTAAGCCAATTAGTAAATTCTCTTAGTTGATTACTAGTTTCCTTAATTCCATTTAAATAATATGTTAGTTGATCTGAATCCTCAGAAGTTTTTTCATAATAAGGCTGATGATTTTGCATTGTAGTAGTAAATATATAATTTGGGCCATTATTTGATTGAAGTGTTGATTTTATTTGATTAAAAACAGATTCATCTGAAATATATCTTCTAAAATTATTGCTTTTTACTGTCATATTATCATCAAAATATAAGTTATCAAAACTATATTCAGGATAAAGTGTTTCTCTATCATAAAAAGTTTTACTAAAAGGATGTATATAAGTTGTAGAATAACCTAAGTTTTTAAAATATCTAGGAAAACTATCAATTATATATTGTTTTTTTAATAAGTTTTGGGGTACAGAAGGTGTATTTATTGCATAGGTTGGAAGACCTGTTAATAACTCGAATTCAGTACGAGTAGTATATCCTCCAAAGGTTGGTACAATACAGTGTCCCATAAATCCTTCTTTAGCAACCTCATCAAAACCAGAATAAATATCATCACTTATATTAAGAGAATTAAATACTCTAAAATCGCTAAATGATTCAGACATTATAAATATAACATTAGGTTTATTATCATCAGATTCAGTTGAAGCAAAATCATTACTTTCAGAAGATAATAAGTCATTAATAGAATTATAACTATAATCTTCTGGAGGATTAATTATATCAGTTAAGTTTTCTGACGTTGTTTTTGTTAAATATGGTAAAAAACCTATATCACTAAATTGTTCATTACTTTCTAAAATATTAGTTGCAACAGTAGTTTTAATTTCAAAAACAGAAAATACTTTTGCAGAAATAGAAGTTGTTAGTATTATTGTAATTATGAAAGTTATAATAGTACTAAAATATATTCTTTTCTTTAATGAAAAATCAAGTATTAAATTATATTTAGATGTTAAAAATATATATAAAATTAAAATTATAAAATTCAGAACTAGTGGATAAGTAATTTTTAAAGATGCAAATTTTCCAACATCACTTAAATTTTTAGTCATTAATAAATCACTTATAACTAAATGACTTCCACTTGTTTTATATTTAAAGTATTCTACACAAGATAAAATATAAAATATTCCACCGTGGATAGACATAGAAATATAAGCTTTTTTAAATATAAGAATAATAAGTAAAAATAGTATTGTAGATATTAGTATATTAAACAATAATATATTGGGTTTACTTGTTAAAAACTTTATTGTACCATAAAAGTTTTGACAAATATTATATTCTAATAAAATAGATATCATTAATGGATATAAAATAACCAGTAAATATTTAAATATATTATTAAAGTTAATTTTAATTTTCATTATAAAATGATTACTCCCTTCTAAAATAAAAAAAGAATTTTTTTGTATTTATAGTATAAAATACATTATATACTTAAATAGGGAATTTTGTAATTATCTTAAGAGAATATTAAGAGAATTTTAATTGAATAAATATCTTTTATTATTAATTTATAGAAAAGAACAATAATTAAATAAAGGAGAAGTGTTTTTATGATTGAAATACCATTTATTGAATGGGTTGGATATGCAGCCTCAATAATGATTGCAATATCATTATTAATGACTGATATATTGAAACTTAGAATTATAAATTCTATTGGATGTGTTTTATTTGTAATTTATGGATTTTCAGTAAAAGCTTATCCAGTAGGAGTAATTAATGCATTTATATTTTTGGTAAACATATTTTATATATTTAAGTTTTTTAAAAATAAAAATAAACGTCTTTAAGATTTAAAATCTTATAGATGTTTATTTTTATTTTTATAATTATTAAGTATAATAAAAATAAGCTTATTATTTAATAAAAATATTTAGTTTAAGAAGAAAAAGAGGTGTAAAATGAGCAATTTAATGGATTATATATTAGGATTATATGATATGATGAAACAAGATTTTGGAGAAGAAAGAAAAAAGAAAAGAAATTTTAAATATATAAGAACATATTTTGATATGGAAGAACATGATGATTATACAATAGATGATCAAACATGGAATGATTTTAATATGGATGAGATATTTAAAAAGTTAGATAGAACATATAGTAGTGCAGGAGAAGCAATATTATATAAAATGCTTAGAAATCCATTGCATGATAAGAAAAGTTTAGAGAAAAGAGATCAAATTATTGAAGAGTTAAGAAATGATAGTGATTTAAGAACAAAACTTCAAATGATTTATTTTAAGCTTGGATATGATAAGAAAAATACTTTTTTTGATATGATAATGGAAACTCTAGAAGTTAACAAAAATAAATATTACTTATATTTATTTTTTGGAAGAATATTAATGATAGGAACAATAGTACTATCTATATTACTTAAACAGCCATATTTATTACTTGCAACATTTTGCTTATTATGGATTAATGTATTTATTAACGATAAGGAAAGAAAAAATGTCAAATCTCAAGGCTTATTGTATTTAAGAAATCTAATAGTAGCTGCTAAAAAGATTAAAAAAATAAATAATCCTAAAATAAAAAATTATTGTGATGAAATAGAAAAATTATTAAAAGAATTGAAAGCTATTGATAAAGCGACAGTTTCTATACATTTAGCTAATATGGGAGGAGGAGTTTTTGAAGTATTTACTATACCATTTTTATTAGAAGAAACATCTTTTTATAAGGTAGCAGCATTGTTAGAAGAAAAGAAAGAAGAAATTTTAGACTTATATTATTTATTAGGAGAAATTGAAAGCTATATTTCTATTGCTTCTTATAAGGAAGAAATAAAAGGAAAATATACAAAACCAATATTTATAGACAAGATTAATATTGATATAGTAGATGGTATTCATCCATTAGTAAAAGATGCTGTTCCAAATTCAATTAAATTTAATAAAAGAGGTATTGTTTTAACAGGAACAAATATGTCAGGAAAATCTACTTTTTTAAGAATGATAGGGTTAAATATGATATTTGCTCAAACATTTAATTTTACACTAGCTAAAAAATACGAATCATGTTTTTTTAATATAGTGTCATCTATAAGTCCAAGTGATGATGTTATGGTAGGAAAAAGTTTTTATATGGCTGAAGCAGAAGCATTATTAAGAATTATTAAAGCATTAGAATTAAATATACCTGTATTTTGTCCTATTGATGAGATATTTAGAGGAACAAATCCAATTGAAAGAATTTCAGCATCAGCAGAAATTCTTAAATATATAAATAGTAAGAAAAGTATATCTATAGTGGCAACTCATGATAGAGAACTTACAGAAATACTTAAAGATAATTATGAATTCTTTTATTTTAGCGAAAAGGTAGATAATGCAGGACTAAAATTTGATTATAAATTAAAAAAGGGTATATCTAAAACCCGTAATGCAATTAAATTATTAGATTTTATTGGATATCCAAAAGAAATAATTAAAAGCTCCTACGAAAGAGCAGAAGATTTAGAAAAATATATGTAAGATAAAAAGGTTATAAAGGTTAATTTTATTAGCTTTTATAATCTTTTTTATTATAGGGTAAATTATTTTTAATTTATAATTATGTAGAATATTTAAATATTCTAAATTAAAAGGGAAAAATATGAAGGAAAGTTTTGGAAAAAATTACCTAAAAAAACTATAATTTTAGGCAAAAAGATATATAATAAATATATGGGGTTTTTTATGAAGGGATGGGTTTATAAATGAAAATAGCTAAATTTAAAGTGATATCTGTAGTAACTATGATAATAATGATTTTAATTATTCCAACTTTAATTGGAATTAAAGCAACAAATACAAATAAAATAATTAATAAATATATAGTACTTGGTGATGATGTTTCATTTGAATCTGAAAATTGTTATGAAGTATCTTATGTAACATTAATAAAAGATTTTTTTAAAGCTATAAATTCAAATTTAAATTATAGGAATTTAAGTGAAAAATCAATGACATCTTCAGATTTGTTAAATTTAATAAACTTAAAAAAAAATGAAATAAAGAATGCAGATTTAATTGTTCTTTCAATTGGAGTTAATAATGTATTAAATACTGTAATTCAAAAATTATGTAATGAGCTTGATTTAAATATTGAATCTTTAAAAAATTATGATGAAACAACATTTGATTTAATTATAGGAAAATATTTAAATGGTGAAGAAATTAATTTAGAAGTTGCAAAGGAAATTGAAAAATTTGAAAAAGATTTTCCAAATATAATAGATAATATAAAAAATTTATCACCAAATGCAGAAATTTATGTTAATACAGTGTATAATCCAATAAATAAAAAAGGAAGTATTTATGAATATTTTAATGAAAGGATAAAATCTATAAATGAAGTAATTACAAAATATTATAATAAATATAATTATAAAGTTATTGATTGTTATAATATTTTAAATAGTGATGAAAAGTTGAATTTTCAAATTGAAAACAATCAATTTAAGATTTATTCAAGTAAAGCAGGACATGCTATGATGGCAACTCAAGTAATTTCGGATTATGAAGATTATGCATCTTTAAAAGTTAATAAAATTACAACATCAAGTGATAATATAAAGGGAAAAACAGTTCCTAATAGTAATATAATAGTTGTATCTCAAAAAGGAACAGTAGGAACAGCACAAGCTGATAAAAATGGAAAATTTGAAGTTAAGATACCAACTATGATTTCAGGAACAAGTTTAGAAATATTAGTTTATGATGATAATATTTTTTCAATTTTATACAAATTTCAGAAGGTTATGGTTAGGAAGTCTTTATTTACATCTTAGTTAATAAAGTAGAATTCATATGGACAAATTATATTTTTCTTTTAATATGGTAATACTAAATCTGAAATACTTAGGAGTAATTATAAGAAACTAAAGACAATATTGGAGGAAAAATTTATGAAGAAAAAAGTTATATCATTATTGATTTGTTCTGCATTAATGATGGTTGAAGGCGTTACTTATGCTCAAACTATTGCAAGTGAACCTAGTAACAACTCAAAAATAGAATCATCTGCAGAAGAAAAAGAACAAAAGAAATCTAAGGAAACTTCTGAAGAAGCAGAAGAAAAATCTTCTGAAGATAAGTGCAAAAAAACTTCTCAAGATGATATAGAAGAAACTTCTTCAAATCCTTGCAAGAAGAAAGAAAAAGAAGAAAAGAAAAAGAAAGAAAAAGAAGATAAAAAATACAAGGATAATAAGAAAGAGGAAAAGAAAAAAGAAGAAACTAAGTGTAAAAATGAATCAAAAAAGGATGAATCCAAAGAAGAAAACAAAAATAAATGTAAGTGCAGAGAAGAAGAAAAATCTGATAAAATAGAAAATTCTTCAGAAAATTCTACACAATAATATAAATAAAGAAGCAATAGATTCCAATTTAAATTATTAGAACCTATTGCTTCTTTATTTATAAGTGAAAATATATATTTACAGGCTCTTATAAAGTTTTTTACAGAACTTTATAGTTCATTAACAGCTTGTGCTAAAACTTTACCAATAGCATCATGAATAACAAGGTTTGCTTTATTATCAGCAGAAGTTGAACTCTTATTAATTAAAACAATATTTTTACCTCTAAAATAATCGATAAGTCCAGCAGCAGGATAAACAACTAAGGAAGTTCCTCCTATAATTAATGTATCTGCATTAGCTATAGCATTTACTGCACCTCTAATAGTAGAATCATCTAATCCTTCTTCATAAAGAATTACATCAGGTTTAACTTTACCGCCACACTTAGGGCAAGTAGGTATTCCTTCAGATTCTAAAATAAATTTTTCATCATAAAAAGCATGACATTTCATGCAATAATTTCTAAGAACAGATCCATGAAGTTCATAAACATTTTTAGAACCAGCAGCTTGATGTAAGCCATCAATGTTTTGAGTGACTACAGCTTTAACTTTACCCATTTTTTCAAGTTTAGCTAAAGCTATGTGGGCAGCATTAGGTTTAGCATCTGGATATATTAATTTTTCTTTATAAAATTTAAAAAATTCTTCAGGATATCTCATATACATTGTATGTGAAACAAGTTGTTCAGGAGTAAGATTTATTTTTAATTTTTCACTCCATAAGCCATTAGCACTTCTAAAGTCTGGTATATTACTTTCAGTACTTACGCCAGCTCCTCCAAAGAAAACTATATTATTACTATCTTTAAGTATTTTAGTTAATTTACTTATTTGGGTATTCATAATGAAATCATCTCCATAAAAACTATATTATAGTTATATTATGGCACAAATTAATAGAGAATAGAATTATAATAGAAAAGAAGATTTATATTTTATTATAATATAATTTATAAATATAGAACAAAGGGAGATATTGTTGACTAGGAAGCAAGTAGGGGCGATAACTTTTAAAAGATAAAAGAGAAGTCTACTTTAAATTAAGATTTAAAAGGCGATAAAATATGACAGAATTTTGGAATAATCTTTGAATCAGCAACTGATGTTTTATTTTCATATTTATATTAAAGATGAGTAATATATAATGAATAAATAAAGTTTGAGGTGGAAAAATTGGCAATAAGACAAATAAGATATGAAGGTGATGATATCTTAAGGAAAAAGTGTAAAAGGGTAGAAGAAGTAAATGATCATATAAGAATGCTATTAGATGATATGTTAGATACACTTCATAATACAAAGGATGGAGCAGCAATTGCAGCTCCACAAGTTGGAATAGTACAAAGACTTGTAGTAATAGATATGGGAAATGGAGTAATTAAGTTAATAAATCCTGAAATAATAGAGGAAAAGGGAATTCAAGAATGTGTAGAAGGATGCTTAAGTATTCCTAATAAGTATGGGAATACACTTAGACCTAAAAAAGTTATTATAAAGGCTTTGGATGAAAATGGAAAAGAAATAACTTTAACAGGAAGAGGGGAAATGGCAAAATGTTTTTGTCATGAAATAGACCATTTAAATGGAATTCTTTTTAGTGATAAGGTTACAAAATGGTTAAAATTAAAGGATAAGTAGTGTAAAAAAAGCGTAGTATAAGATAAAAATCAAATACTACGCTAATATATTATTTATTATTTTGAAGCTTCCCATTTAAGTTTTAAATCGTTAAATGTAGCTCTTAAAATTTTACCTATTTCAATGTAACTTTCGTCATTTAAGTTGGCAAGTGATACTCTTAATCCCCATCTACAAGATGCAAATCCATCTCCATTTAATAATATGATAGAATGATCATTAGCTAAATTATAAAGTATATCAAAAGGAGTATAGTTTTTTTCTATAAACTTAGAAAAGTCCTCTCCACATTCAATTTTAGCCCAATCTAACATATTTATTTCTGTATAGTAAGAAGCATAATGAGGATCATTGAATACAGTAAGTTCTAATCCTTCACATAATAATGATTTACGTCTTCTACAAATTTCTTTAGTTAAGTTTTTGTAATTATCTTTTTCATCAGTTAAAGCAAATCCACAGAAAAATGCCATTTGTACTTGTTGAGGAGTTGAAAGACCAGCAGTATGATTTAAGGCAACTTGTCTACTATCAGCAACAATTCTATCAATGAAAGATAAGCTTTCTGGAGTGTAAGATAAATGACAGTAACGTTTATTTAAGTTTTCCTTATGAACTTCTGGAAGTTCGCTTATAAGTTTATTATAAATATTATTTTCATTTAATAATATTGCACCAAGTCTCCAACCTGTTACTCCAAAATATTTTGATAATGAATAAACACCAATAGTATTGTAAGGTAAGTAACTAATTACAGATTTGAAGTTATTTACAAATGTACAATAAACATCATCAGTGACAATCATTAAGTTAGGATTATGGTTTTCTACTATATTTTTTAATGTACTCATGCAAGTATCATTTAAAGCAACAGAAGCAGGATTATTTGGGTTTACTATAAAAACAGCTTTAATGTTTGTATCTTTTAATTTATTTAGGTCCTCTTCAGTATATTGATAAGTAGGAAGTCCATTTTCATCTACTTCATTAGCGTGTATATTAATTACATCAAAATTATAATGCGGTAAATGAGGTATTTCTAAATAAGGAGTGAATATTGGTGTCATAAGTGCTATTTTATCATCTTTATTTAAAAGATGATTTTTTTCAAGAGAATCAAAGATATAACACATTGCAGCTGTTCCACCTTCTACTCCAAATACATCAAAATTACCTTCAAATTCTGTATCACCACATAATTCTTTTAGTAAATATTTGTTTGTGATTTTTTCAATATGTACTAGCATTCTATCAGGAACTGGGTAATTATCTCCTATAATTCCATCAGTTAGCTCAAAAACCCATTCATCTTCATTAAAACCAAGAGTATTAACACCGTATTCATAAATTTTATTTATTAAGTTAATACCAGGTAATGATGGATTAGATTTTATGTAATCTAATAATCTTTTAGCTATACCATCTTTTTGAACCATTCCAGCTAAATCACCAATATTTAAAGAGCGTTGAGTTTCTAAAACAGCAAATTGGCCAAATGTAAAAAAGGCTTGTCTAGGTGTTGCAGCTGTCCAGTTAGGATTACCTCTACCAGCATCTAAGATTTTATTATTATTTAAATAAGCTAATTGTAGTAATTTATCTTTAAATTCAAATGGGCTTACTTTCCCATAAATATTTTTTAATTTTTCTTTTGTTAGACTTATATCCACTATGAATGTCTCCTTTCAGGATGTATAAATATTGAAATATTTCTTGCAAGTATTAATTTTATAGTATATTTATTAAAATTAAAAGAGAAAAAATAAGTTTTAATAAAATAATAAAATAAATTAAAATATAAAGGTTATAAATGATAAATTATTAAAATATTTAATGTAAAAATATTATAATAATAAAAGAATGTATATGGAGTTTAAATTGAATATATAAAAAAGTACACTTGAAAGTGTACTTTTTTAGTGTGTTAAAATTTCAACACCATTTTCTGTAACTAAGACTGTATATTCCCATTGTGCTGAAGGATATCCATCTTCAGTTAAAGTAGTCCAACCATCATCAGAATCTATGAAGATATCTGGTTTACCCATATTTATCATAGGTTCAATAGTAAATACCATTCCAGGAACTAATAACATTCCAGTATTTTTTTTACCTACATGTGAAACAAATGGTGTTTCATGGAATTCTAAACCTATACCATGACCGCCGAATTCTCTAACTACAGAATATCCATTTGATTCAGCATGAGTTTGAACAGCTTCAGCAATATCTCCTAGGAAGCCCCAAGGCTTTGCTGATTCTAAACCTTTATCTAAGCATTCCTTTGCAACTCTAACTAGTTTTTCTAAATCAGGATGAACTGTTCCAATTTTAAACATTCTAGAAGCATCAGAAAAATAGCCATTATATATAGTAGAAACATCTACATTTATTATATCACCATCTTCTAAAATAACATCTTCACTAGGTATTCCATGGCATACTTCATCATTTAAAGAAGTACAAACACTTTTTGGGTAGCCTTGAAAATTTAATGGAGCAGGTATAGCACCTTGAGATATTGTAAAATCATGAACTATAGTGTTAATTTCTTCAGTAGACATTCCAGCCTTAATTTTACTACTTACTAAATCTAAAACTGCAGTATTTATAGCTGCACTTTCCTTAATTTTTTCTATTTGTTCTGGAGTTTTTATAATACTTCTTGGAGGAACAATATGACCTTTTAACTTATATGAATGTATTTTTTCGTCAAAGGCTAAGTGACAATTTTTATATTTTTTATTACTGCCGCACCAGCAGTGATTATTTCTGCTTAAATTCATTTATTTTATCTCCTTGTAATATTTCTTTTATTTAATTTTATTATATTACTTTATTGTAAAAAAATAAAACTATTAATATAATACTAAGATATAAAATTAAAAAAATAATCAATATTATTGTAAAAATAAACAATGAATTTTAACCTTAATGTGCGAAATTCTCCCATCTTCTATAAGTGGGAGATGGATAGCACTTGACGATAGTCAACAAGAGTAGTATGTTGTAATCAATAGTAATTAACTACTGGTGGAGCACCTATTGAAGTGGTAAGAAAATACATTGAGAATCAAGGGGTAAAATAATGCTTAAAGCTTATAAATATAGATTATATCCTAATTTAGAACAAAGAGAATATTTAGTTAAAACATTTGGGTGTACTAGATTTATATATAATAAAATGTTAGCTGATAAAATTGAGTATTATAAAGAAACTGGCGAAATGTTAAAAAATACACCTGCACAATATAAAAAAGAATTTGAATGGCTAAAAGAAGTTGACTCGTTAGCGTTAGCTAATGCTCAACAAAACTTAGAATGTAAATGTCAATATATTTTTGTATAAAAAGTGGAAAATAATTATGTACAATAATTAGAATTTACATCTTAGTCAAAGAGCTTTCTAAATGTTCTAATTTTGATTTAGTTCTATAAGAAGGTCCTTTTACAGATATAATATGAGAGTGATGTAAAAGTCTATCTAATATCGCATTTGCGATAACAGAATTTCCAAAAATATCAGACCATTTAGAAAAATTAGTATTAGTAGTTATTATTGTACAATGTTTTTCATATCTTTTAGATATTAATTGAAAGAAAAGATTTGCTGCATCAATATCTATAGGTAAATATCCTATTTCATCTATTATTAAAATCTTATATTTACAAAAATGACGAAGTCTTATATCTAATCTATTTTCAGATAAAGCTTTCTTTAATTGAGAAATTAAATCCTGAAAAGATATAAAATATGTTGAATATCGATGCTTAGCACATTCTATTCCAATAGAGGTCGCCAGGTGGGTTTTACCCACGCCGGATGATCCTACAAATAATATATTTTCTTTATTTTCTATAAATCTTAAAGTCATTAAATCAAGTATCTGCTGCTTATTTATTGCAGGTTGAAAATCAAAATCAAAATCTGTAACTTCCTTTAAAAATGGAAAGTTAGCAACTTTTACACATGCCTGCATAGCTCTATCAGATTTTGCATTAATTTCTAAATTACTT
This sequence comes from Clostridium sp. ETTB3, assembly GCF_053571985.1. Taxonomy (NCBI): domain Bacteria; kingdom Bacillati; phylum Bacillota; class Clostridia; order Eubacteriales; family Clostridiaceae; genus Clostridium; species Clostridium sp. ETTB3. The sequence continues at coordinate 2,046,129 of NZ_CP199832.1, read as the reverse complement.
AACTCATAAAGAGCATCAACAATACTTTTATTTCCAGAGTTAATTAGATCTATATATTTATCAATACTAGCTTTGATATTAAGCAATCCTAACTCCTCAAGATTATTTAGTAATTTAACATAGTTATTCATATTATCCTCCTATTTAATTATAAAAAAGCATCAAACTGTTTTAAATTAGCTTCCGCTAGCGATTCTATATCATCCGTACTCTTATTTTTTAACACTGATCCTAAAATTTCTTTATAATCACACTCATTATAATTAATCTTATTATCACTTAATTGATGTGTTGAAATTAAATCTGTGTTAAAATATATTTGTAATTCTTTATCTATTCTTCTAAGAGTTACAGATTTACCTATATATTTAGGTGGTACAGAGTATTTACTTCCTTTATAAGTTATTAGTGAATCCTTATGAACTTTGGTTTGACGGTCGTAGTTCATATAGGATTCTATGATATGATTACTTGGTAAGGGAAGTAGATACTCCTTTTCTTTTTGAAATAATAATATAGGTGGAATGTTAGTTGCTTGGTTTGGTGCTTGATTAACCTTAGAATTTATTCTTTGAAGCAGTTCAATGATGTCTGATTCATTTTCAAATTCTCCATCATAAGGTAATATCCATTCTACAAATTTATTTGCAGATTCTACTTTTCCTTTGGTATAAGAATGCCTTGGTTTACACAATGTAATTTTAAATCCAAAGTCATCCGCAAAAGCTTTTAGCTTGCTATTTATTTTTCTTCCATCTTTAGTTATATCAACAACTGTTTTCATATTGTCAAATAAAATTTCCTTAGGAACACCTCCTGTCATTTTAAAAGATTCTATTAGGCTTTCAAATACATCTTGTTGTGTTTTATTTTTTTTATAAGTAAAACAACAGAATCTTGAATTTCCTAACTTATAAGAAAATACATTGAAAATAAAAACTTCACCATATTTTGAAGTTAACTTAATATCTTCCTTCCAATCAACTTGGGCTTGCTTGCCAGGCGGTGTTTCGAATCTAGCATGTCCTCTTATGGCTTTCTTTGGTTTCAGGTTTTTAAGTTTTACATATTTATTAAAATTTGAATAAGTTCCTATATCACCATATTTATCTTTAAAATATTGATATACTCCATTTATCGTAACGCCATTTATGGCAAGCTTTTCCTTTATTTCAATATAATATTGATCCAATCTACTACTTTTATTTCTAGTTTTTGATTTACCTTCATATCCCTCATAATATTTCTTCACAGTTCTTCGATCTAAATCATATTCTCTAGCTAACTCTGAAAAGTTAGGTTTAATATTCATAGATTTTAATATAGTTAATTGACCTTGTAAATTCATAATCATTAGTATCCCTCCCATAAATAGGATATAACTAATGATCATTTTTGTACATTTTTATTTTCCATTTTCTGTTCATTGTTATATTATCATTTACACTTAGAAAAAGCTTATAAAAATTTTTTTAGAGATAAGTCTATAGGTTTTCCTAAGTTCAAGTCTAAGAAAACTAATTACTATAGTTATACTACTAATAATCAAAAAGGAACTGTATATATTGAAAATAATCATGTAAAAATACCAAAACTAAAAACTATGATAAAAATAAAATATCATAGAGAATTTACTGGGACTATAAAAAGTTGCACAGTATCTAAAACTCCAAGTAATAAATATTTTATATCTATATTAGTGGATACTGAAAATAAAACATTACCTAAAGTTGATAAGAAAATAGGTGTAGATGTTGGACTTAAAGAGTTTGCAATATGTAGTGATGGGTACAGGGTAGCAAATCCAAAATATCTAAGAAAGTCAGAAAAGAGATTAATTAAACTACAAAAGGATTTGTCAAGAAAACAAAAGGGAAGTAACAATAGATACAAAGCAAGATTGAAGGTTGCTAAATTACATGAGAAGATAACTAATCAACGTAAAGATTTTTTACACAAATTATCTACTAAGCTAATAAGAGAAAACCAATCTATAGCTATAGAAGATTTGAGAGTAAAAAATATGCTTAAAAATAACAAGTTATCAAAAGCAATTAGTGAAGTTAGTTGGTATGAATTTAGAACAATGTTAGAGTATAAAGCAGATTGGTGCGGAAGAACTATCGTAGTTGCTACAACTAATTATGCTAGTAGCCAACTATGTTCAGAATGTGGTTATAAGAATATTGATGTAAAAAACTTAGCATTGAGAGTGTGGACTTGTCCAGAATGTGGTACAAAACACGATAGAGATATAAATGCAAGTAAAAACTTACTAAAATTAGTAATATAATTTTGGTATTATCTTGAGGTAGGAACTACCTTGTAAGCTTGGGTAAACTTGTACCGTTAGGTATATTGACCAAGAAGCTCCCACTTCTATAAGTGGAGAGTAGTTCACTAATATGAAAAATAAATGAATAAAAATAAGAATAAAGATTAATATTATTTATATGTAAATTTTTATAAGAAGCATTAAAAGGGGGAGAAGTATGTGAATAATAAATTTATATATAATGAATCTATAAATGAAATAATAAAAAGAAGAAAATCTGTTAGAACCTATAAAACAGATGAAGTTTCTAATGAAACAATAGAAAAGTTAAATAAATATATTGAAAAATTAAATGGAGTATTTAATAAAAGTGTAATATTTAAGATACTTGATTCAAATGAACATATTAATGGTGCAAGATTAGGAACATATGGAGTAATAAAGGGAGCAAGTAAATTCATAGCAGTAAAAATAAATAATGATGATGAAAGTTTAATAGAGTTAGGGTATAAAATGGAGGAATTAATACTATATGCTACATCATTAGGATTAGGAACTTGTTGGATTGGAGGAACATTTAAAAAAGGGCAATTTGCTAAAGCTATGGAAGTTAATCAGGAAGAAATTTTACCTATAATATCACCAATAGGATATGAGAGCGAAAATAAAAGTTTTTTAGAAAAGACAATGAAAAAGGTTTCACATTGTAATTATAGAAAACCATGGAATGAAATATTCTTCTTTAGAGATTTTACTTGTCCACTAACAGAACATACTACTTTAGATGAATTTAAGGATGTTTTAGAAAATGTAAGATTAGCACCGTCAGCATTAAATAAGCAACCATGGAGAATAGTGAAGCAAGGAGAAAATTTTCATTTTTTTATTTCTAATGATAAAGAGGAAGAAAAAAATTTATATAATATAAAAAATATAGATATAGGAATTGCAATGTGTCATTTTGATTTAACTTGCAAGGAAAAGGGAATTAAAGGAGAATTTAAAATAGTAAATCCACATATAAGTCAAATTCCAAAGCATTATAAATATATAATTACATGGATAAAAGAGTAATTACTAATAGAATAGAATTACAAAAATTATATTAAAAATGATTTTATTATGAAGTTAACTTATAATTATATAGTACATTTTTATAAATGTTATCAAATTAATTTATGTATTTAAAGTTTAAAAATGGAGAAAATAATTTTAGAATTATTTATACATTGGAGGGCTTTATATGGCATTTGAAAAACTTGAAAATAAAATTAAAAGAATTAATAAAAAAATTAAACAAGGAAGATTATCTCAAGAAGTTGCAGATGAAATAAGTAATGTAATGAGTGAAATTGAAGATTTAGGAGATGAAGCTAAAAGTAAATTTAAAGATGCAGTGGATACTATGAAAAAATCTATTAAAAAAATGAAGTAGATTTAAAATATTAAATATATTTACAAAAAACTTATAAGTTAAATGGTGAATAAATACATATAACTTATAAGTTTTTTGTATTAATAGTTATTATATTATATAATATTAGAAAAAGTTAACTTAGTAAAATAATATTAATGAAAGAGGAGAATAAGATGAATATAAGAAAAGCATTAAACAAGGATATAGATGTAATAGCAAGATATAATTATAATTTAGCGTATGAAACTGAAAATAAAATATTAGATATGAATATTTTAACAAAGGGGGTAGAAGCAATAATAAAGGATGAAAATAAGGGGATATATCATGTATGTGAAATTAATGGTGAAGTAGTTGGACAAATTATGTATACATTTGAATGGAGTGATTGGAGAAATGGGACATTCTTATGGATTCAAAGTGTTTATGTTAATAAGGAATTTAGAGGAATGGGAGTATTTAAAGCATTATATAAATTTATAAGAGATATTGCAGATAATGATAATAATATTTGTGGAATAAGGTTATATGTAGAAAAAGAAAATACAATAGCTAAAAAAACATATAAAAATATAGGTATGAAAGAATGCAATTATTATATTTATGAGTATGATAAAGAATAAATTTTTTTAAAATCATATATAAATAAAAGAAGGAGGGAAGAGAAATGAGTACAGGGGAATTAAAGGTAAATGCAAGGGAACAATTAAGGGGGTACTGGGCTGTTGCAGTTGGAACAGTATTAGTTGCAACTATATTAATTGACTCAGGCGCATTATACAAGGTTAGTGAATATTTTGATATGGCTGAAATAGGTATATCATGCAATTTGATAGCTTTATTTCTTGGGGGTGTTATTTCAACAGGACTTTGTAAATTTTTATTGGATATAGCTACTAAAGGGCAAGAACCAAAGTTTAAAACATTATTTTCTCAATTTAATATTTATTTAAAGACATTAGGATTAAACATAATAATTTATTTATCTATAGCAATAGGATATATACTTTTTATAATTCCAGGAATAATTATATCACTTATGTTTTCACAAGCTTATTATATTTTAGCTGAGGATAACAGCAAATCCATTAATCAATGCTTAAGTGAAAGTGTTGAAATGATGAAAGGTTATAAGTGGGATTTATTTTGTTTAGAATTATCTTTCATTGGATGGTGGATAATTGTAGCATTAACATTCGGAATTGCTAGTTTGTGGGTATCACCATATGTTAAAGTAACAGAAACTAATTTTTATTTAAATATAAAGAATAAATAATTTATAAAAGTCTAAGCTATTCCTAGTTAAGGAAAATTTACTAGGTATAGCTTAGTTTTATTTTATAAGTAAAATCACTAATTATTAATACATTTTATATTAAATAATTAATGTATAAATTAGAGTTTTAATTTAGTATAATTTAAAATTAATAGGAAGTTAAACTGTATTATTAAATTAAGGGGAAGTTTAATTATGGGTGATTATAGAGATGCATGCGATAATGGGATTTGTTTATTAATAAGTAAAATTATATATTTATTTATAACTAATATATGTTTTTTAATAACTATTTATCCAGTTATTTTGTATTTTTTAGTTCGGGCAAAAATTTATCAATTCCAATATTAACTTTTGTAGGAATATTAATAGAACCAGTATTATCTACTATGTTTTCTGTTGTTGGAAATAAAAAAAATTTTTCTAAAAGTCTATACTTGTTTTTTTTAGTTAAAAAGGAGCTATGTACTAATTATTTAGTGCAACAGCTCCTTTAAATTTAGTTAAGTATAATATTTTTACCAATTATTAAACATTTAGAGGTACTACCATGACCTATATCTTCAGTTTTAGCAATAGGTAAATTAGGATTATCTATTACTTTTACTAATAATTCTTCAATAGTAGGGGAAATGTTGTTTTCTTGCATTTTAGTAAATGTACCTAATAAAATGCCACGAACTTTGCTAAATACACCCATTTGCTTCAATTGATTAAAAAAAGCTGACATAAGAGCAGCTTCTCCGCCCATACTTTCTAAAAATAAAATTTTATCTGTAAAGTCAGGCATATATTTTGTTCCAGCTAATTTTAAAAGGCAACGAATATTACCACCTACAGTTATTCCACTTAAACTTTCACCTTGAATAAATTTATAAGAAAAATTAAATAAATCATTTGTATCAGTAAGTAAACTATTACTAAAGTTAGTTAATTGATTTTTGCTATCAGAATAAATAAGATTTCTTATTTGATAAAGATAGACAGGATTATTAGTTTGGGAATAAACACTATTTAAAACAGTAGTTAAATCACTATAGCCAAATATAGGCTTAGGATTTTTAGCTATAAATTCATAATCTAAGTAATCTAAAACTTCATTTGCTAAATCACCGCCAGAAATATCAAATATGGCTTTTATTTTAGGATTTTTATATAAATCCATAAAAGCTTTTCCTTTATCTTTTGACGAGCCATTAAATGGTAGATTAAATGAATAAATATATTCACTTAAAATAGGATTTAGCCCTAAATCTTTCAATGTTTTAATAAGAAGTTCAATTTGAGGTTTATTTAATAATGGCTGTCCATTAGAACAAGCAACAATAGCAATATTATCATTTATATTTAGTAAAGACATAATCTTCTCCTTTAATTAAATTAGTTTATATTATAGTATCACTGATGATTATAAACTTCAAATTAGGATTTTAAGAAATATATGTATTTAATTAGAATAATATTTAGGGGAGGGGATTTTATGTGGTTAAGGAAATAGTTATATACTTAGAAGATTTAAATTTTATTTCAATTTTTTTAAGAGTTTTAATGGCAGTTATTTTTGGAGGAATAATTGGATATGGAAGAGAACGAGAAAAAAGGCCTGCAGGTCTTAGAACACATATACTTGTGTCTGTTGGAGCAACACTTGCAATGATAACTAATATATATTTACATAAGATATATAATGGGGAAACAGATTTATCAAGACTAGGAGCTCAAGTTATAAGTGGAATTGGTTTTTTAGGTGCTGGAACTATTATAGTAACAGGTAAAAACAAAGTAAGGGGATTAACAACTGCAGCAGGGCTTTGGGCATGTGCATGTATGGGATTAGCAATAGGTGCTGGATTTTATTCAGGAGCAATTATTGGCTGTTTAGTAATTGCAGCAGTTACTGTAGCACTTGCTAATATTGATAGGAAAATTAATAGAAAGTCTCGAAATATAACTTTATATATTCTTGTTAACTCAACAAAGGCAGTTTCTAATTTATTAAAAGAAATACAAAGTAAAAATATAAAAATACGTGATATAGAAATAAGTAATAATAATGTAACATCTAATGAGATAATAGGTATTTTAATTGGACTTAAGATATCAAGAGATGTATGTCCTAGGAATTTTATAGAATCTATTAGCAATAAAGATGAAGTTATTTTTTTTCAGGAAATAAACTAATTAAAAAGGTATTATTAATTAAGATAAAGAATAAGTTATTTGTATTCTAATATTAATTAATCTAAATTATTTTAATTTATAGGAGAATAAATGAGAGTTATGAAATTAGCAGTTATTGGGTCGGGTATGATTGTAAATGAGTTTTTAAGCATAGTTCCGTATTTAAATAATATTAAAATTAATGGGATTTATGGAAGGAAAAAAAGTTATGAAAAATTAAATAAGATAAAAAAACAAAATAACATTAAAAATATATTTTATAATTATGAAGAATTGCTTAAAAGTGATATAGATACTGTATATATATGTTTACCTAATAGTCTTCATTTTGAATTTTCAAAGAAAGCTTTAGAAGCTAATAAAAATGTTATAGTTGAAAAACCAATAACATCAAATTATAAAGAAGCTAAAATATTAAGTGATTTAGCAAGAAAAAGAGGATTGTTTATTTTTGAAGCAATTACAACATTATATTTGCCTAATTATTTAAAAATAAAAAAATTAATTTCCAAATTAGGTGAAATAAAAATAGTTGAATGCAATTACTCTCAATATTCAAGTCGATATGATGATTTTAAGAAAGGAAAAGTATTGCCTGTATTTGATCCTAAGTTTTCTGGAGGAGCATTGATGGATTTAAATATATATAATATCCATTATATAGTTGGATTATTTGGAAGGCCTAAAAATGTTGAGTATTATCCTAATATAGAAAGAGGGATAGATACATCAGGAATATTGGTTTTAGATTATGATAAATTTAAATGTGTTTGTATTGGCTCTAAGGAATGTAAGGCACCCATTTATAATAATATTCAAGGAGATAAGGGATGTATATATCAAGATAATCCAACAAATAAATGTGAAAGATTTGAATTGTTACTGAATAATGAAGAAAGTAAGATTATAAATGAAAATAATTATAGGAATAGAATGATTTATGAATTTATAGAATTTGAAAAAATGATAAGTAGTAATGATTTTAATAGATGTTTTCAATTATTAGATCATAGTTTAATTGTAAGTGAGGTTCAAACTGTAGCTAGAAAGAAGTCTGGAATTAAATTTGCAGCTGATGATTTGTATTAAATAAAGTATTAAAATTGTAATTGGTAAGTTAAATAAAAAATAAAAGCATTGATTTTACTAAATTTAAGTAATATTAATGCTTTTATTAATGTTAGATATATAAAATTGGTGCCGGCAGTGGGAATCGAACCCACACGGTTACCCGCATGATTTTGAGTCATGTGCGTCTGCCAGTTCCGCCATGCCGACTTAATTAACATATAAATAATATTATCATATAGGGATAATTGTGTCAATAGAGTAAATTGAAAAAAGTGGAAAATGATTTGGTTGATATAGAAAATGAGTAAATAATTTAATAGTATTTAGAACTTGTTGTAAGATTTTATCATATATTGCTTATATAATGATAAAGCTATGAATAATAAAGGAGATTTAAAAATTATGGAATGGTTTATGGGATTAAATCCAATTGCTCAGGGATTATCGGCTACAATATTTACATGGGCAATAACAGCACTAGGTGCAGCTTTAGTATTTTTCTTTAAAACTGTTGATAGAAGAATATTAAATTGTATGCTTGGATTTGGAGCTGGAGTTATGATAGCAGCAAGCTTTTGGTCATTATTAAATCCAGCAATAGAATTATGTGATAACCTTGGATATAGTGAAATTATATTACCATCCATTGGATTTTTTTCAGGAGGAATTTTTATAATATTAGCTGATAAAATGATGGATAAGTATTCATATGGGGTAATAACAGAAAATGATGAAATAGCAAGAGACTCAATAGTAAAGAAGTACAAAAGAAGTATATTGCTTGTAGTAGCAGTAACACTTCATAACATACCAGAGGGATTAGCTGTTGGGGTAGCCTTTGGTGGAGTAGCAGCAGGAATACCATCAGCAACTATAGGAGCAGCTATAAGCTTAGCATTGGGAATAGGTCTTCAAAATTTTCCAGAGGGAGCAGCTGTATCTTTACCTTTAAGAAGAGAGGGTTTATCAAGAACTAAAAGTTTTTTTTACGGACAAGCATCAGGAATAGTTGAGCCAATAGCAGGTTTTTTAGGTGCAATGGCAGCTGTTGGGGTTAGAAGTATGTTACCATTTTTTTTAGCTTTTTCAGCAGGGGCAATGGTTTCAGTTGTAGGTTCAGAGCTATTACCAGAAGCATCTATTGAAAATAAGGCATTAACAACTATAGGATTAATATTTGGATTTATAACTATGATGATATTAGATGTAACACTTGGATAAAGATAAAATAAGGATGACACAAAAGTATCATCCTAATTACATAAAAATATAATGTTTTATTGAGAGAAATTAAAAGTTTATTCAAAAAAGATTTATATTATTATTTTAGGTTAAAGAAAGCTTGTCTTCCTCTATATTCAGCAACTTCGCCTAATTCTTCAGAAATTCTAATAAGTTGATTGTATTTAGCAACTCTTTCTGATCTAGCAGGTGCGCCTGTTTTAATTTGACCAGCATTAACTGCAACAACTAAATCAGCAATAGTAGTATCTTCAGTTTCTCCTGATCTATGAGATATAACTGCAGTATAACCAGCTCTATTTGCCATTTCAATTGCATTTAAAGTTTCTGTTAAAGTACCAATTTGATTTAACTTAATTAATATTGAGTTAGCTACACCCTTTTGAATACCATCTGATAATCTTGAAGTATTAGTTACAAATAAATCATCTCCAACTAATTGAACCTTATTTCCAAGTCTTTCAGTTAGTAGTTTCCAACCTTCCCAATCTTCTTCAGCCATACCATCTTCAATAGATATGATTGGATATTTATTAACCCAGTTTTCTAAAAAATCAACCATTTCAGAAGGTGTTAAAGTTTTACCTTCATGCTCTAAAACATATTTTCCATCTTTGTAATATTCAGAAGAAGCAGCATCTATAGCAATAAACATATCTTTTCCAGGTTCATATCCAGCTTTAGTTATAGCTTCTAATATGATTTCTATAGCTTCTTCATTTGATTTTAAGTTAGGAGCAAATCCACCTTCATCACCAACACCAGTTGAGTAATTTTTTTCATTTAAAGTTTTCTTTAATGAATGATAAACTTCACCACAAGCTTGGATAGCCTTATCAAATGAATCAAACCCTACAGGCATAACCATAAATTCTTGTAAATCTACAGAGTTATCAGCATGTGAACCACCATTGATTATGTTCATCATTGGAACTGGAAGTACTTTTGCATTTACACCTCCAACATATTGATATAAAGGAAGTCCTAAGAAATTAGCAGCAGCTCTAGCAACAGCTAAAGAAACTCCTAAAATAGCATTAGCACCTAAGTTACCTTTATTATTTGTTCCATCTAATTCAATTAATTTTTTATCTATTGCAGTTTGATCAAAAACATTATATCCAACTAATTCTTTTGCAATTACTTCATTAACATTATTAACAGCGTTTTTAACACCCTTACCCATAAAGAAGTTTTTATCACCATCTCTTAATTCAACAGCTTCATAAATACCAGTAGAAGCACCTGATGGTACAGCAGCTCTTCCTACAGTTCCATCTTCAAGTACAACTTCAACTTCTACAGTAGGGAAGCATCTTGAGTCAAGAATTTGTCTTGCTACAATATTAACTATTTCTATAATATTTTTCATTTTAATATCCTCCTTAAGCATAAAAAAGTTAATTATATTTTATTTAATGAATAAAGCATTTAAACTTTTACTAGATGTAAATAAAAATCATTATCAATACTTTTAACTTAGTATAACAAAATAAAAGAATAAATAGCAAGAGAATTGATAATAATTATCAATTTCACTTTAAGAAGAATATTTTAAAAAAATATTTTTAAAAAATAGTAATAAAATTTAACAATATGATAAAAAAATCTCAATTTAATATTGTTACGGATTGATTCATCTGTTATTATATAGAAGTAGGATAGATTTATGCCCAGTGGGGTAAATCTTGACCCAGTTAGGTATGGTCTAGATATTACATATATTTAAGACAAGCTATAACTAATATTATTAGGGAGGAATCAATATAATGATGTATTCAAGAGAAGTTGAAGAAATGTGCGTTGTTTCTAAAGGCGCTAATCATGCATGTGCTCCAATTCCAGTTGAAGGAAAATGGGTACAAGCTACACAAATATCAGATATTTCAGGGTTAACTCATGGAATAGGTTGGTGTGCACCTCAACAAGGAGCTTGTAAATTAACTTTAAACGTTAAAGGTGGAGTAATAGAAGAAGCATTAGTTGAAACTGTTGGATGTTCAGGAATGACTCACTCAGCTGCTATGGCTTCAGAAATATTACCAGGAAGAACTATATTAGAAGCTTTAAACACAGACTTAGTTTGTGATGCTATAAATACAGCAATGAGAGAATTATTCTTACAAATCGTATACGGAAGAACTCAAACTGCGTTCTCAGAAGGTGGATTACCAATCGGAGCTGGTTTAGAAGATTTAGGTAAGGGATTAAGATCTCAAGTTGGTACTATGTACGGAACAGTTGCTAAGGGACCAAGATACTTAGAAATGGCTGAAGGATACGTTACAAAAATCGCTTTAGATGCAGATAACGAAATCATCGGTTATAAATTCGTTCACCTTGGAAAAATGATGGAAATGATCGCTAAGGGAATGGATGCTAACGAAGCATTAGAAAAAGCTGCAGGACAATACGGAAGAGTTGCTGACGCTGTTAAATTAATCGATCCAAGACACGAATAATTGTAAGGAGGAATTTAATCATGGCATTATTTGAAAGTTATGAAAGAAGAATAGGACAAATCACTCCAGTATTAGAACAATACGGAATGAAAACATTAGAAGATGCTAAAGCAGTATGTACTGAAAAGGGAATTGACGTATACGAAATCGTTAAGTCAACTCAACCAATCGCATTCGAAAACGCTATGTGGGCTTATACTTTAGGTGCTGCTATTGCTATAAAGAAAGGTTGCACAAAGGCTGCTGATGCTGCTGCTGCAATCGGAGAAGGGTTACAAGCTTTCTGTATCCCAGGTTCTGTTGCTGACGATAGAAAAGTTGGTTTAGGACACGGTAACTTAGGAGCTATGCTTTTAAGAGAAGAAACTAAATGTTTTGCATTCTTAGCAGGTCACGAATCTTTCGCTGCTGCTGAAGGTGCTATCAAAATAGCTGAAAAAGCTAACAAAGTAAGAAAAGAACCATTAAGAGTTATATTAAACGGTCTTGGAAAAGATGCTGCTAAAGTTATCTCAAGAATCAATGGATTCACTTACGTTCAAACTAACTTTGATTTCTTCACTGGAAAATTAGAAATAGTTAGTGAAAAGCCATACTCAAACGGACCAAGAGCTGCTGTTAAATGTTACGGAGCTAATGACGTTAGAGAAGGTGTTGCTATAATGCATCACGAAGGTGTTGACGTATCAATCACTGGTAACTCAACTAACCCAACAAGATTCCAACACCCAGTTGCTGGAACATATAAGAAAGAATGTATCGAAGAAGGTAAGAAGTACTTCTCAGTTGCATCAGGTGGTGGTACTGGTAGAACTCTTCACCCAGATAACATGGCTGCAGGTCCAGCTTCTTATGGTATGACTGATACTATGGGAAGAATGCACTCAGATGCTCAATTCGCTGGTTCTTCATCAGTTCCTGCTCACGTAGAAATGATGGGATTAATCGGTATGGGTAACAACCCAATGGTTGGAGCTACTGTTGCAGTTGCTGTTGCTATAGAAGAAGCTTGCAAATAAGCAATTCTTTTAAATAGAAACTTAAGTTAGTTTATTGTAACTAATTTTAAATAAGAAACACACGTTAATTAGAGTAATCTAAATGGCGTGTGTTTTTTATATAATTAAACACACCGTATAATATTTTTAATTTAGTTATTAAATTTATATGATATAATTTTTATTATATGAAAACATAATAAGTGAAAGGACAAAAACATGAATATACAAATATTTGGAATAAAAAAATGTAATGATACAAAAAAAGCTGAGAGATTTTTTAAAGAAAGAAGAATTCCTTATCAATTTATAGATTTAAAAGAAAAATCATTAAGCAAAGGTGAACTTCAAAGTGTTAAAAAGGCTATAGGACTAGAAAATTTAATAAATAAAAATTCAAAGGACTATAAAAAATTAAATATGGATAAGATTAGAGGAGCAGAAACTAGAGAGGAACTATTATTAAAAAATCCTACATTATATGTTACTCCTATAGTTAGAAATGGAAAAGAAGCAACAGTAGGAAATTCACCAGAAGTATGGAAAAGCTGGGAATAATATGGTGAGCAGTTACGAGTGACAAGTTAGTGACAAGTTTCAAGTGACAAGTTAAGGAATAAATTCGGCTTTAGCCGAATTTAAAAAATATAATTAAGAAACTCCATAAGGAGTTTCAACCATAACTTGCCACTTGCCACTAATTAAATGCTTTATAAATTGCATTAATCCCTTTTTCAAAATCGTCATTTTCAATGCCAACTAGTACGTTAATTTCACTAGAACCTTGGTCAATCATTCTTATATTTATATCAGATTCCGCAAGGGCAGTAAATATTTTAGAAGCAACTCCTTTAGTATATGCCATTCCTGTACCAACAGTAGCTATTAATGCCATATTAGGATATACAACTACGGAATCGGGATTACATGCTCTTTTAATTTCTTCAACTATTATTTCAGTTTTATTTTTTAAATTAGAATCAGAAATAACTACACTTACAGTATCAATTCCAGATGGCATGTTTTCAAAAGAAACACCATTTTGCTCTAATATAGTAAGAATTTTTCTACAAAAACCTAATTCGCTATTCATCATAGATTTTTCAATAGATAAAACAGTAAAATTTTGCTTTCCAGCTATACCTGTAATAGTATTTTCATGTTTAATTTCATTACTAACAATTAAAGTACCTTCATTTTCAGGTTCATTAGTATTCCTAATGTTAATAGGGATTCCAGAAGTCCTTACAGGAAATACAGCTTCTTCGTGAAGAACAGAAGCTCCCATATAAGATAATTCTCTAAGTTCTCCATAGGTAATTGTTTTTATTTTTTTAGGATTATTGACAATTCTAGGATCAGCCATTAAAAAGCCAGAAACATCAGTCCAATTTTCATAAAGTTTAGCATTGATGCTAGCAGCTACTAAAGCACCTGTAATATCAGAACCACCTCTTGAAAATGTAACTATATCACCATGTTCATTAGACCCATAAAAACCAGGAATAACAGCTCTTTCATGATTTGAAAGCTTGTCCTTAAGTGCTACATAAGTTTCTTCTATATTTAATGTTCCATATTTATTAAATTTAATTACATCTTTAGCATCTATAAAATCTATATTTAAATAATTAGCAAGGATTATTCCATTTAAGTATTCTCCTCTACTTGCAGTATAATCAACAGAAGCCCCATTTTCTATATCTGTTTTAATTATATTTAAATAAGAAGTTAAATCTAAATTTAAATTCAAATCATCAACTATTGATTTATATCTTTCAGAAATTAGTTTAAATACATCATCTAAGGAAATACCAGATTTAACATGTGCATGACATAAATAAAGTAAATCTGTTATTTTAAAATCTTTAAAAGAGCTTTTTCCAGGTGCTGAAGGAATTATATATTTTCTTTCAGGATTACTTTCAAGTATATTTTTTACTTTCTTAAAGTGTATAGAATCAGCTAAAGAACTTCCACCAAATTTTGTTACTATAGTATTCATTTTTATGCCCCCTTAAAATTAAAAAAAGTTAAAATTAACCTAATAATATTTTAGCAAAAAATGACAAAAGACTCAATGGTTTTAATTGATTAGACTAGAAAAATTGTTATAAAATAACATAGAATTTGTTATTAAAATGACATAAATTCATAGTATAATAGTAAGGTAAAATAATAATTAAACATTACTTAATAAAAGAAGAGTAATTGCAGTACAAATATATTTAAAACTTATGGGGGAGAGGTAAGTACATGGATAAGTTTCTGGCAGACAGAATACAACTTACAGTTGATAATTACAGATTAGTAAAAGAAGAATTAAGAAATGATGGAGATATAATAAATCATTTTGCATCTTTAATTTTTTCACATTATGAAAGAGAAATACCGATATATAGAGTTAAAGAAATAAGAAAAAATATAAAATTAAATACAACAAGGATATCACCATTTAGGGGAGATACATTAAATATACTTTCATTACTAATAGCAACAGTTGATAAGGAAGAAGAGGAAGAACTTATACAAGATATTTATGATGTTATGGAGTTATTAGAAGGGGAAGGATTTACATCAGGTTCATATTTAGTGTTAACTGCATTTACAATTAGCAAGTATACTAAGTTAAAAGATAAAAAAGAAATTATTAATAAAATAAAAGAGCTATATATAATATTAAAAGAAAAATACTATGATATAACTAATGAGGATGATTATTTACTTTGTACATTATGGGTTATAAATAATATCCATGCAGAAACTGTTGATGATTTTATTGAAAATATATTTAACCACATAGCAGATTCACATATAAGCTCTAAAAATGGAGTTCAGGCTTTAGCAAATTCAATTATTTTAAATGGATCATCTGGTGAAATGTATAGAAGTATGGAATTTATTCAACAACTTCAAAAAAGAAATATAAAAATAGCAAATCAATTTTTACCTTTAATAGGTGTATTATCAAATTATAATCCTAGAAGAAATGCTGATATTGTAGAAGGGGTTATTGAATATTTATGTGATGAAGAGGTAGAATATGAATATTACCTTGATAAGGGATTTAGAACTATAATTGCTATAGTTATTATATCGTTTTGTTCAGTATCTAATAAAAGAAGATATATTGATGAGCTTTTAGCTCAAGGAATAATTTCATTTATTAATAGTAAAAATAAAGGGATTTTTGAAGAGGTATTATATTAGGGGAGAAAAGGATAAAATAATTTTACATGTGGATATAAATATTATATATAATGTAGCAGAGGAAATAGTTAATGATGAAAATTTTGAAGCTGAGATTAGATTAATTGGAGTAACTGTATCAGGAATAAAAGAATAAACTAGTGAGCAATTAAGATTATTTTAGATAAATACACTAAGTTATTTAAACAAAAGTACTTTCCAATAATGGGTAAGTAATTTATAATAAACAATGATACTTATGAAAAAATTAAAGTTAGATGGAGGTAATAAAATGAATAAAGCACAAATAGCTAAAATGATAGATCATACAATATTAAAAGCAGAAGCAACAGAAAGTGAAATTATAAAACTTTGTAAAGAAGCAATTCATTATAACTTTGCTTCAGTTTGCGTAAATCCATCAATGGTTCCTGTAGCAGCTAAAGAATTAAAAGGAACACATGTTAAAGTTTGTACTGTAATAGGTTTCCCTTTAGGTGCAACAACTACAGAAGTTAAAGCTTTTGAAACAAAGGATGTTATTGAAAAAGGTGCTACAGAAGTAGATATGGTTATTAATGTAGGAAAGTTGAAAGAAAGAAATTTAGAATATGTTAAAAATGATATAAAAGCAGTTGTTGAAGCTGCAAAAGGAAAAGCACTTACTAAGGTAATAATAGAAACTTGTCTTTTAACTGAAGAAGAAAAGATTATTGCTTGTAGGTTATCAAAAGAAGCAGGTTCTGATTTTGTTAAAACATCTACAGGGTTTTCAACGGGAGGAGCAACAGTTGAAGACATAAAGCTTATGAGAGAAACTGTTGGACCAGAAATGGGAGTTAAGGCATCAGGTGGAGTTAGAAGTAAAAAAGATGCTTTAGCAATGATTGAAAATGGAGCTACTAGAATAGGAGCATCAGCTTCAATTTCTATATGTGAAGGAACCGAATCAAATTCAAATTATTAATAAAAAGGAAGCATATATTTGCTTCCTTTTTATTATATTTAAAAATATAGTACTTTTTTAAAAAAGTATTGCCTAAATTTTTTATATAAGAATATTAATATAATAGATATCATTCTAAATAAGGGGAAATAAATTTAATTATATATTTCTTGCCTTAACAGGAGGGTTATGAAAAGAGAGTTAACTCCATCAGAAATAAAATTTAATATATCATTAACAGAATGCAAGAGTGATGAAAATACAAAAGGAATCAAAGAATTTAATGAAGCTTATAAAAAAATAGAAAGGGCAATAACTATAGATAAGGAAGGATATAACCTTTACTTAATAGATACCTTTTCTAAAGATAAATTAAAAGATTTAACTTCTTTTATTGAGGATACGTATAAGGATTTAGAAGCACCTAAGGATATATGTTATGTAACCTTAGAGGAAGTTAACAGGCCAGAGGCAATTTTTGTTGCAAATGGAAAAGGAAAAAAGTTAAAAGAAACTGTAGATAATATTAAAAATTCTTATTTAGAAGTAGTAGATGATTTTTATGGAGATTCTAGCAATGATGAAAAAGCTTATTTAGTTGAAGACATACAAAATAGAAGAAATAATTACCTAGATGAATTAACCAAAATGGCAAAGGCTGAAGGATTTGAAGTAAAAGCTACAAGTAAGGGATTTGCTTTTATACCTTTAAGTGGTGAAGAAGCAATGAGTGAAAAAGAATACGATAATTTAGAAACAGAAAATAAAAATGTAATAGTAGCAAAGGCTACAAATTTAAAAAGAAAAGCAGAAACTATTTTAGAAGAGCTTAAAGATATTGAAATCAAGTCTATTAAAAAGTTAAAAAAGATTTATTCTAAGTTCTTATCAACTCAAATGGAAGAAGATAAAGATGAAGCATTATTAGAATTTATTACAGATGATGATTCATATGAATATCTAGAAAGATTATTTACTTGTATAGAAGAAGATTTAATTGAGTGTTATACAATGAATATAGAAGATGATGAAAGTGAGATTTATGAAGTTTTAAATAAGTATGATGTTAAAGTAATAGTAGATAACACCAATAACACATCACCACCAGTAATTTACGAAGAAGATCCTAATTTAAATAATTTAATTGGATTAATAGAATATGAAAATCACAATGGAATGTATACAACTAATATTTCATTAATAACTGCAGGTTCTATTTTGAAGGCTAATGGAGGCTGCTTAATTATAAGATTAAATTCTCTAGCAGTAAATAATTTAAGTTATTATTATTTAAAGAAAATTTTAATTTCAAATAAAGTTTCTTTTGATACAAATAAGAGTTATTTAGAGTTTATTAATATTAATGGATTAAAGCCAAAATCAATACCAGTTAAATTAAAAGTTATTTTAATTGGTGATTATGAAACTTATGATATTTTATATAACTCAGATGAAGATTTTAAAAAGCTATTTCCATTAAGAGCTGAATTTTCATCAGTGGTAAAAGTAAATGAAAATTCAATTGTTGGTATAAAGAAAATTATAGAAAAAAAGATTAGAAAAAATGAGCTTTTTAATGTAAATAATGAAGCAATGAGTGAGATTTTTAAGTATTTATGTAAGAAGAGTAGCAGTAAAAAGAGAATATTTAGTGATGAAGATGATATTGATAAATTATTAGTACTATCTAATAATCATGCCAAAGAAGAAAAGAGAATGGAAATATTAAAGGAAGATATAAGAGCAGTTGCTTATGAAGAGGAATTAATTGAATCAGAGTTTATTAGTATGTATGAAGAAAAGAAAATATTGATTGAAATAAATGATAGAAAAATTGGAGCAATTAATGGACTTGCTGTCATTGATAATGGATATTGTACATTTGGAAAACCTATGAGGATTACTTGTGTAGCCTATAAGGGAGCAGGAAGAATATTTGATATACAAAAGGAGAGTAATTTAAGTGGAAAAATTCATGAAAAATCTATAAGTATATTAAAAGGATTACTTACTAATATTTTAAATCCCTATGAAAGTATACCAGTTGATTTTCATTTGAGCTTTGAACAAACTTATGGAATTGTAGAAGGAGATAGTGCATCTGTAGCTGAAATTATATGTATTTTATCAGCATTGAGCAAAAAAGGAATTAAACAAAATATAGCAGTTACTGGTTCTATAAATCAATTTGGTGAAGTTCAACCAATTGGTGGGGTAAATGATAAAATTGAAGGCTTTTTTAAAGTATGTAGTATTTTAGAAAGTTTTGAAGGTAAAGGAGTCTTAATTCCAGAAGCAAATAAAGATGAAATAATATTGAAATCTGAAGTTGAAGAAGCAATTATTAATGGAAAATTTTGTGTTTATACTATGAATAGTTTAAATGATGCAATTGAAGCATTATTATTAGAAGAAGATGAAACTATTGAAGAGTTTTATGAAAAATTACAAGAGGAAGTTGATAAATATAAAGATAAAGATAAAAATCATAAATAATATGTTAATAAAGTCGGCTTTTGCCGGCTTTAAATTTTATATTGAAGAGCATACAATATCCATAAAAAGGAAAATAATCATTGACTACAAAATATATGTTATGTTAAAATTATGGAAAAAGAAGGAAGATGGGAGGTATAAACTCTAAATATTTATCTTTAGAGTTAATTTTTATGTTTTTAAAATTTAATAAAATTAATGATAAATTAATAGTAGCTCTTGTTGGTGAATTAGATCATCATAGTGCAGAAGAAGTTAGAGTTAAGATAGATGATAGAATAGAAAGAGACAACATTAAAAAAGTAATTTTAGATTTTAAGGAAGTTACTTTTATGGATAGCTCAGGTATAGGTGTTGTTATAGGAAGACTTAAAAAGATTCAAAATAGGGATGGAAAAGTATGTATAACCAATGTAAATAAAAGAGTTGATAAAGTATTTACACTTTCAGGTCTTTATAAAATAATTACTGTTTATAGAGATATTAATGAAGCGGTTGAAAGTATTTAATGGAGGGGTTAAAAAGATGGAAGAAAATAAAGTGTGTATAGAATTTGAAAGTAGATCTCAAAATGAGGGTTTTGCAAGAGTTGCTGTATCTGCTTTTATTTCTCAATTAGATCCAACTATTGAGGAAATAGCAGATGTTAAAACAGCTGTTTCAGAAGCTGTTACAAATTCTATTATTCATGGTTATGAAAATGATAAAAAGGGCATAATTAAAATAGAGGCAATAATTTCCGGGAGAAAAGCAACAATAGTAATTGAAGATTATGGAAAGGGGATAGAAGATATTGATAGGGCAAGAGAACCATTATATACTTCAAGACCTGACCTTGAAAGATCAGGAATGGGATTTACAGTAATGGAAAGCTTTATGGATACGTTAATTGTTGAAAGTAAAAAAGGAAAAGGAACTAAAATTATTATGACAAAGAAATTTAGTTAGCATGTTAGGGGAGATTTATGGAAAAGGGTGAAGTAAAAAAAGAAAAAGTAAGTTATGAGGATAATTTACAGTTAATACCTTTAGCTAAAGAAGGTAATACAGAAGCTTTAAATAAACTCATAGAAGCTAATTTGCCTTTAGTAACTTCTATAAGTAAAAAGTTTACAAATAGGGGATATGAATATGAGGATATATATCAAATTGGTTGTATGGGACTTGTTAAAGCAATAAAGAACTTTGATGAAAAATACAATGTTAAATTTTCAACTTATGCTGTACCTATGATTATTGGAGAAATAAAAAGATTTCTTAGAGATGATGGGATGATTAAGGTTAGCAGAAATGTAAAAAGCTTAGCAAAAAAACTCCATTTTGATAAAGAAGCTTTAACTAAAAAGCTAAATAGAGAACCAACGGTTGAAGAGTTAGCACAGTTTTCAGGAATGGATAAAGAAGAAATATTATTTGCATTAGAATCTTCTGCAAGTATGCAATATCTCTATGAAGTAATTCATCAAGATGATGGTTCACCTGTACTATTAATTGATAAGCTAAGTGAAAATGCAATTGAGGATAAAAATATAACTGAAAAATTAGCCTTAAAAGAAGCCTTAAGAAATTTAGATACAAAATCAAGACAAATTATAGTTCTTAGATATTTTAAGGATAAAACTCAAATACAAGTAGCAAAAATGTTGGGAATAAGTCAAGTGCAAGTATCAAGGATAGAAAAAAAGGTATTACAAGAAATGAGAAAACAATTAGATGAAGGATGAACAAATGAAAGTGAATAAGTTAATAATTAATAAAATATGAAATAATCTATGTTAAATGAGCAATTATTTAATATAGATTATTTTTTTGTAATTTAATTTCAAATTAGAGGAATACTATAAATATTAAATAAAAAAATATAAGGAGATATTTTTATGGATAAAAGAGCAAAGAAAGAAGAAAAGATATTAAAGGATTTTCAAAAAATATCTAAGGAAATGGCTCCTAAACCACAATATTTTAAAAATATTATTTTAGCATTTATTGTTGGAGGAATTATTTGTACTATAGGTCAGTTTATTTTAAATATAATGTTAAGGTTTGGTATAGATGAAGAAGCAGCAAAGCTGTGGTTACCAATAATAATGATATTTATTGGAGCACTATTAACTGGTTTTGGAGTTTATGATAAAATTGCATCCTTTGGTGGGGCAGGAACAGTTGTACCTATTACTGGTTTTTCAAATGCAGTAGTATCTCCAGCAATAGAATTTAAAAAGGAAGGATTTGTATTTGGTGTTGCTGCAAAGATGTTTACAATTGCAGGTCCAGTACTTGTTTATGGAATAGGTACTTCGGTAATTATAGGAATTATTTATTATATTCTTGGATTATTAGGAATTGTTGAATAGGAGAGAGAACAATGGCTACTAAAGATAAAAAGATTGGAAAGCAAACTGTTAAATTGGAAAATCCACCTAAAATTATTTCAACCTATTCTATAGTAGGGCCAAAAGAAGGTGATGGGCCTTTAAGAAAGTATTTTCATAAAATAATAAGGGATGATACATTAGGAAAAGATAGTTTTGAAAAAGCAGAATCTGAAATGATGTATACAGCAATAAGAGAAGCAATAAAAGGAGCAAACTTAACAGAAGATAAAATAGATTACTTATTTGCAGGTGATTTATTAAATCAAATAACATCATCTAGTTTTGCAGCAAGAGAGCTTAATATACCTTTTATAGGTTTATATGGAGCATGTTCTACAATGTCAGAATCATTAAGCATGGCTTCATTATTTTTAGATGGAGGTTTTGGAAATTATATTGTTGCTTCAACATCTTCACATTTTAGTTCTGCAGAAAGACAATTTAGATTTCCACTAGAGTATGGATGTCAAAGATGTCCTACTTGCCAATGGACAGTAACTGGCTCTGGGGCAATGGTATTAGGAAGAAGTGGAGATTATCCTAAGGTTACTTATGTCACAACAGGGCTTGTTAAGGATTATGGAATAAAGGATGCTAATAATATGGGAGCAGCAATGGCACCAGCTGCAGTAGACACAATTTATAATCATTTTAAAGATACAGGTAGGAAGCCAAATGATTATGATATTATAGCAACAGGTGATTTGGGGAAGGTTGGAAAAGAAATTACAACTAAACTTCTCTTGGATTATGGATATGATATTAGTAATAATTATATTGATTGTGGAGACATAATTTTTGATGATGAAAGACAAAAAACTGATTGTGGTGGAAGTGGATGCGGATGTTCTGCTGTAGTTACTTGTGGATATTTATATAAAAAATTAATGAAAAGGGAAATAAAAAGTATATTATTAGTATCTACAGGAGCATTAATGAGTACGACATCATCTCTTCAAGGTGAGTCTATTCCAGGGATAGCTCATGCAGTTGCTATTGAATTTTAATAAAAATGAGAGGAAGATTAAAAAATGGACTATGTTAGTGCATTTATTGTTGGAGGATTAATATGTGTTATAGCTCAAATATTAATGGATAGAACAAAGCTTACTCCTGCAAGAATATTAGTTATATTTGTAACATTAGGAGCTATTCTTGGTGGTTTTGGTATTTATGATAAATTAATTGAAATAGGTGGCGCTGGAGCTACAATACCATTACCTAGTTTTGGTAATTCACTAGCTGATGCAGCAATTAAAGGAGTTAAGGAAGATGGATTATTAGGAGCCTTTATAGGTGGAATCAAGGGTGCAGCTGGTGGAATTACAGCAGCTATATTTTTTGGATATTTAATGGCACTTATTTTTAATCCAAAAACGAAAAAATAAACTAAGAATATATAATTAGTGTGGAAAAAATAAGTGATAATAGTTATCAAGAATAATATTGAGCTTAAAAGGAAAAAATAATTGTGTAATAATATTAGGAGGTGAAATATATGAATAAAAATGAAAGTATTAAATGTACTGTAGAACAATGTAAACATCATGCCTGTTCTGAAAACTATTGTACATTAAATTCTATAAGTATTGGAACTCATGAACCAAATCCAACAGTTGCTGAATGTACAGATTGTCAATCATTTGTATTAAAGTAAGCACAACTAAAAATAAAGTATTAAAATAATTTTTGATACTAGCTGAAAATATAAAAAATAGAGGATTCAAGCATGAATTCTCTATTTTTTATATAATTTGTTGTATTAAAATTATTATTTGTAATTTAAAATAAAGTTTAATTATTTATAAATTATTTTATATGAATAGTATTGACAAATAATGGGCAATGCTATATTATAATAATTAATTGAGAATGAATATCAATATTGATTAGGAGGGAAAGTATGAAAATAGTTTATTATTCTGGATCAGGAAATACTGAAAAAATGGCAAATTTAATAGCAGAGGGAATTAAAGAAGAAGGAAAAACAGCGGAGTTAATCAATGTTTCTTCAGCAGGATTAGATGTTTTTGATAATGAGGATATTGTTATATTAGGATGTCCAGCAATGGGTGATGAAGTTTTAGAGGAAGCAGAATTTGAACATTTTATGGAAGGTATATCTGATAAAATTTCTGGTAAAAAGGTTGCATTATTTGGATCATATGGATGGGGAGATGGTCAATGGATGAGAGATTGGCAAGATAGAGTAGAATCTTTAGGTTGCACATTGATAGATGATGGTTTAATTATTAATTATGAGCCGGAAGATAATTCTCCTGAATGTATTAATTTTGGAAAAGAAATAGCAAAGGCTTAATTTATAAAATTGAAACAGGTAGAATTTTATAAGAGTCTTTCTAAAATGGAAGAAAGAGAGTGCATTGAAAAATTTTTAATTTATAATGCCTCTCTTGTAATATCAGGAGTAAAACCATCAGCTACAGTTACCATAAAAAAGGATAATGATAATTTATATGATAAATGGATTAAATATGGAATTGATTTTTTAAAAATTATTGATATTTCATATATAAATCTAAGAGAAACAAATAATGCTTTAATTATATTAATTTATAATGAAAATAAATTAAAAAATTATATATTTGAAAAAGAAAATAAAAAATTTTTATTACAATTAGGATATTGTGATAAAGAAGATTTAGATGAGCATTTAATAATCTTAAAAAGAAGATATAAGGAGTTTAATTGTCCACATGAATTAGGTGTATTTTTAGGATTTCCTTTAAATGATGTTAAAGATTTTATGGGATGTAAGGAGAAAAAATGCTTAAGTTGTGGATATTGGCTTGTATATAATGATTTACAAGAAGCAAAGAAAGTATTTAGTAAATATGATAAGGTTAAGGAACATACAGTAAATTATATATTAAATGGAGATTCATCACATAAGGTAGCTTATAGTATAAAGAATTTATTTAATAAGATTGAAAATATTACTGTATAAATATTTTAATTAACATTTAAATAGAAAGGAAGAAAAAATGAGTGTAGTCATAGTAGGTGGTCATGATAAAATGAGTAAAGAATATATACGGGTATGTAAGAAGTACAATTGTAAAGCGAAGGTATTTACACAAATGGAAACCGGGTTAAAGGATAAAATAGGTATGCCAGATGCTGTTATATTATTAACTGATGTTGTATCACATAAACTTGTATTAACAGCTAAAAGAGAGGCAGATAAAAAAAATATTACAGTTATAAGAAAGCATAAAAGTACAGTAAATGCAGTAGAAGGTCTTATAAAACAAATAGTAATGAATTAAAAGAGAAGAACTATGGTAAATTTAGGTGTAAAGTTCCTTTTATTATATAATTAATACATATATAATAAAAGGAATTTTAATTTTTTTAGCTAAATATATTGAAAATAATTATCAATTAAGGTATATTGTTTTAAGTGATAATAAAAATCATTTGAAATGAGTTTATAAATGATATTAATAATCAAAGGAGGAAATTGTAGTATGATGATCAATAAAAGGTTAATAAACCTTTGTAAAGAATCAAAAAAATATATAGCATTAACTATATTAGTAAATTGGATTTCAGTTTTATGTAATATTGTTACAATAATATTAATAGGTCAGTTTATTAATAAAATTTATGTTGGTCAAAGATTAAATATTAATGGTAATAACATTTTAAATTCAATGATGGAATTTAATGTTTGGGGAAAGATTTCATTACTAGCAGCTATTGTAATAATAGCAATTTTATTAGCAATTAGATATTCATGCAATATTTTATATGCTAAATTCTCAAATGCTGCATCAGCAAATGCAAGAGTAACATTAAGAGAACTTATTTATAAGAAATTATTAAAATTAGGTACAGGTTATACTTCAGTTGAAAGTACATCAGCAGTAGTTCAAGTATCGGTTGAAGGAATTGAACAGCTTGAAATATATTTTGGAAAATATTTATCTCAATTCTTTTATGCTCTTTTAGTTCCAGTAACATTATTTATATTTATGAGCTTTATATCATTTAAAGCAGCACTAATATTTATACTTTGTGTGCCTCTTATTCCAATATCAATTATTGCAATAATGAAAATTGCTAAAAGAATATTAAAAGATTACTGGAAGTCTTATTCAGATTTAGGTGGAACATTCTTAGAAAATCTTCAAGGGTTAACTACATTAAAAGTATTTAATATTGACGAAGAACGCCATGAAAAAATGAATATTGAAGCAGAAAAATTTAGAAAGATAACTATGAAAGTTTTAAGCATGCAGCTTAATTCAATAACAATAATGGATTTAGTTGCATTTGGAGGAGCTGCAGCAGGAACAATAGTTGCATTAATTCAATTTAAAAATGGACAAATTCCTGTAGGAAGCTTACTTATAATAATATTACTTTCATCTGAATTTTTTATACCACTTAGACTTTTAGGATCATATTTCCATATAGCAATGAATGGTATGGCTGCAAGTGATAGAATGTTTGGGATATTAGATGCAGAAGAAAGAGAAAAGAACGTTGAAACTAATGAAGAAATTAAACTTAATGATATTAAGGTAAGTTTAAGAAATGTTGATTTTAGTTATGATGGAGAAAGAGAAGTATTAAAGAATATTAATATGGATGTTACTCCAGGTGGATTAGTTGCAATAGTAGGGGAAAGTGGTTCAGGAAAAAGTACAATTGCATCACTTATCTTAAATAACTATAAAGTAACTAATGGAGAAATCAGTATTAACAATTTAAATATAGAAAATATATCATTAGATAATATTTATGGAAACATAGCATTAGTATCTACAAATAGTTATATATTTAATGGAACTATTTTAGATAACTTATTAATGGCTAAGAAAGATGCAACAGAAGAAGATATTAATAATGCATTAAAAACAGCAAGATTATATGATTTTGTAAAAGGATTAAAAGATGGATTATTAACTGATGTTGGTCAAGCTGGTAGTGCATTATCAGGTGGACAAAAACAAAGATTAGCTTTAGCAAGAGTTATATTAGCTGATAGACCAATGATAATTTTTGATGAAGCAACTTCTAATATAGATGTTGAAAGTGAAGAAAGTATCTGGGAGGCAATTTATGAACTTTCTAAAGAAAAAACTATATTAGTAATATCTCATAGATTAGCTAATTTAACAGATGCTAAAAACATTTATGTTATGAATAAAGGGAAATTAGTTGAAAACGGAACTCATGAAGAGTTAATGAAAAATGAATCTTGCTATTACAATATGGTTAATAAGCAAAATGAATTAGAAATGATAAGGGAGGTTTGCTAATATGAAAAGAAGATCAGGCTTCCAAATTATGAAAAGATTAATAGTAGAATTAAAGCCATTAGCGCCAATTATGGCAATAACTATAAGTATGGGTGTGGTTGGTTTTTTAGCTGCAATAGCAATAGCAAGCTTTGGAGCAATAGCAATAGGTGCTGCAATAGGTGATATTACATTTATAAGCTTTACTGGTGCTATGGTTGTTATGACAGTAAGTGCACTTTTAAGAGGATTCTTAAGATATGGTGAACAATTATCAGGACATTATATTGCTTTTAAAATACTTTATATTTTAAGAGATAAAATATTTGCAAAGCTTAGAAAATTGGCTCCTGCAAAATTAGAAGGACAAGAAAAAGGAAATCTTATTTCGTTAATTACATCAGATATAGAGCTTTTAGAGGTATTTTATGCTCATACTATAGCTCCAATAACAATTGCAATAATTACAAATAGCATAATTTCAATAATTTTATTTATGATAAATACTTGGTTTGGAATATTATCAGTTATATTCTTCTTAATTGTTGGATTTGTAATTCCATATGCTTCATCTAGCTTAGGTAAGGAAGCTGGTGTTGCTTATAGAAATATGTTTGGTGAATGTAATAACTATATTCTTGATTCTTTAAGAGGGTTAAAAGAAGTTTTATTATTTAAATCAGGTGATGAAAGGCTAAAGGAAATTAACTCTAAATCATATAGAATTAATAAGAGCCTTGATAAAATTAAAGAACATGAAGGTATAATAAGAGCAGTTACAGACTTAACTATAATGATTGCAATATTAACTTTTGTTGGAGTTGGATTTGCTCAATATTCAAAAGGTAACATATCATTTACATGGATGCTTGTAGGTATTGTAATAATAGCATCATCATTTGGACCAGTAGTTGCTTTAAGTAACCTTTCAAATACATTACTTCAAACTTTTGCATGTGCAGAAAGATTATTTGATTTAATTGATGAAGAACCTCATGTAGAAGAAGTTTTAGAGGGACAAACAATAAGGGGAGAATCAATAGCATATGATAATGTAACATTCTCTTATCCAAATAGAAAAGAAAAAATATTTGATACTGCTTCAGTTAATATTAAAAAGGGTGATAAAATTGCTCTTATAGGAGAAAGTGGTATAGGAAAAAGTACATTTGTTAAATTAATGATGAGATTCTGGGATGTAAATGAAGGAAAGATAAACCTTGATAATAAAAATATTAAGGAAGTTAATACTGCATCTCTTAGAAATAGTCAAACTTTAGTTAGTCAGGAAACTTATTTATTTAATGAATCTATATTAGATAATATAAAAATAGGAAATCCAAGTGCTTCAAAAAATGAGGTTATACAGGCTGCTAAAATGGCATCTATACATGAGTTTATAGAAAATTTACCTAATGGATATGATACTAAAGTTGGAGAACTTGGTGGGAACTTATCTTCTGGTGAAAAACAAAGAATAGGACTTGCTAGAGCATTTTTAAGTAATGGAGAAGTTTTAATATTAGATGAGCCTACAAGTAACTTAGATACTTTAAATGAAGGTGAAATATTAAAATCAATAAAGGAAAATTGTGAAGATAAAACTATAGTGCTTATATCACATAGAAAATCAACAACAGCAGTTTGTAATAAAACTTATAAGTTAGAAAATAGCAAGTTAGTATTAAATTAATAAAATTAAAAAGCTGTATCAACATGTTTTTATGATACAGCTTTTTATAAAAAAAACATTTGAGAATGATAATCGATTATTTATGGAGAAATAAAATGACTAAGATAGAAAAAGAAAAACAAACAATTAAATTAATGATAGATATATATTGTAAAAAGAAGCATGGAAATAAAAGTGGAGAATTATGTGAAGAATGTGCAGAATTATTAGAATATGCACATAAAAGATTAACTTATTGTAAGTTTGGGGAAGAAAAATCAACTTGTTCAAGATGTCCAATACATTGTTATAAAAAGGACATGAAGGAAAAGATTAAAGATGTAATGAAGTTTTCTGGGCCAAGACTTATTATATATAAGCCATCAGAAGTTATAAGACACGCATTAAATAAATAATAAAATAAATATAAAAAATAAGATAAGATTTAAAGGGGAATAAGCATGAATAGAATAAAAAAATACTTATATATAGCTTTAGGCTTTATAGCATTGGGGTTAGGTATTATAGGAATAATTTTACCAGTATTACCAACAACACCATTCTTATTAGTAACTTCATATTGCTTTGCAAAGGGATCAGATAGATTTCATAATTGGTTTATAAATACAAAGGTTTATAAGAAGCATTTAGAAAGTTTTGTAAAAGAAAGAGCTATGACATTAAAAGAAAAAGTTGTATTATTAAGCTTTGTAAATTTCATGTTAGCTTTCCCTTTAATTTTAATAGATGTTTTAGCTATGAGAATAACTATTATTATATTAATAATAATTAAGTTATATTACTTTACATTTAAAGTTAGAACAATTAATCCAGAGGAAAAGAAAGCTATGGAGGCTGCAAAAACAAAAGTAGCTTAATTAATATTAGTAATTTACAAGAAAAAGGTAGGAATAAGTTGTAATGGAAAGAATAGCATCGATGTTTTTTTGCTTATCATTAGTAATTTATCATGTATTAAGATTATTTAAGATTAAAAAAAGTACATGTATAAAAGTACATATAGTTTTAGGGAGCATTTCAATTTTTGCAATGATTTGTGAATTGGTTTTAAGAATTGGTCAAGAAGGCTTTGTGAAATATATAGGATTTAATATTATTATGATTATTATAGGAATAACGGGATTGTTAATGAAAAAAAATTATAAATTATATAAGAAGATTCATATTATATTTACTGCTTTATTTTTTGTATATTTACCTATAGCTATTAAATTTATGTA
Source organism: Clostridium sp. ETTB3 (assembly GCF_053571985.1). Classification (NCBI taxonomy): domain Bacteria; kingdom Bacillati; phylum Bacillota; class Clostridia; order Eubacteriales; family Clostridiaceae; genus Clostridium; species Clostridium sp. ETTB3. The sequence goes on along the minus strand of NZ_CP199832.1, from coordinate 2,016,018 downwards.
ATAAAAACAAATTAAAATTTTAATTTAGGCTTTGCTAATTAGTAAGGTCTATTTTTTTATTATAACATCATTTCAATATAAGCTATAAAAAATTAATTTTTAATATTCTTTTAAAATATAGATATAGTATTTATATAAATTTTTTAATGTTAGAAAAAATAATTGTGATTTATATAATATAAAGGTGGGAATGATTACTTAATGAGGTGTTGCTAAATTGAGTAATTATTTAATAGGTATAAAAAACAAAGAGTTTAATAATCATCTTATATATATTTTTATTGTATTTATGTTATCATCTTTTTGTTACGAAGTTTACAGTAAAAATGAAATATTAAGTATATTTTATATTTTAAGTTTTTTTATATTTATATTTTATTTTAAAGGTATATTTATATCTATAATATTATTTTTATTTTTTATTTCAGCGTTAAATAATAATATATTATTTTATTGTTATCAGCCTAAAAATATTGAATATATTAGAGTAACTGAAGTAAATAATTATTATGGAAAAGGAAAGATTAATGGACGAATAGTTAACTTATCAAATCTTAATTCAAAGGTATCAATTGGAGATAAGCTTATTGTAAAAGGAGAATTTAATAAGAATTTAAATTTAACTAAGGGTATAATTGGGGATTATAAAATAATTGAATATGAGGAATTTAAAAATGATATTATATCTAAAATTTATAAAAGAAGAATAAAGTTATTTAAGAAAATAAGTCAAAAGCTAGGAACTAAAAAGGCTGCATTAATTTCTTCAGTAGCATTTGGATATAAAAGTGAATTGGATCAAGATTATAAAAGTTTAATGAAAAACTTAGGAATATCTCATATTATTTCAATTTCAGGTATGCATTTAGCTTTAGTTTATAGCATTTTAAGAAAAGTATTTGGAGTTAAATTAAGTTTAATTATAGCATTTATTTATGTTTTGTTTACAGGGGCACCAGCATCTGCTATAAGAGCTTATATAATGATTTTAATATTAAACCTTGGAATAGTATTTAAACGTAATTATAGCTCGTTAGCAGCAATATCGTTGGCTGGGATAATATTATTACTTATAAAGCCTTATGAAATTTATGATTTAGGTTTTATATTTTCGTTTTTAGCTACTTTAGGGATTATATTATTTAATAAAAAATTAAATAAAATGTTATATAAATTACCTAATTCACTTAGAAATACTGTTGCAATTTCTATTAGTGCTCAAATTTTTACTTTTCCAATAATTTTATTATATTTTAATGAAATATCTTTAAATTTTTTAATAGGAAATATAATTGTAATTCCTTTCATAAATATTTTAGTTATAATGGGAAATTTTCTTATATTTTTAGAACCTATAAAAGTAATTTTTAATTTTTGTTTATATATTTGTCACTATATAATTAAGTATATTGATATTATTATGTATAAATTAGATGAAATCTCTTTTGAATTAGTATATTTTCATTATAGTATAGCTTATTTTTATATAGGGTTATTAATAGCATATTATTTTTATAAAAGAGGATTTAAGGTTTTTATATATTATCCTTTAGTTATATTCATATATGTAAGCTTATTGATATATAGCCCCATACCTAAAATAAGATATTATTATGATGGAGCACTTTTAATAAGTTATAAGGGAGAAAATATAATTGTTCAAACTAGTGAAAAAGTAAATGAAGAAAAATTAAAAAAAATAACAATTTCAAATAAAATAGTAAAAGATTTAAATAAAATTAATATAGGAAATAAAATAATGCTATATAAGGAAAAGGATAATTATATTTTGAAAACGGATAAAGAGAAGTATTTATTGTTTGTAAATTACGAAAAAGTAAATTTTGATTATGATATAATAAATTTTAGAAAAGGTGACATAAATGAAATAAATATATTTAATGGTAAGGTAATAGAGAAAAACTAAAATAGTATTGTTATTTTAAATAAAAGTTAGGAGTGAAAAATAAAATTGATTACTATAGATGTGTTAGAATCGGAAATTAAAAAAAATAGTATAGCTAATGGATATGTTTTTTGTGGTTTAGATGAAGAATTAATTAAATCAAGTATTGACCCCATAATAAAAAAAGTAGTAGATAAGGATTTTTTAGATTTAAATTTTATAAAAATAGATGGATTAACATCTACTTTTGATGAAATAGAAAATGCTTGTGAAACTTTACCGTTTTTTGGAGATAAAAAGGTTGTATTAGTATATAGAGCTAATTTTTTAAAGGATAAGCCAGATAAAGAAGGAGCAAAAACATATACTGAAATATTAAAATACATAAAGGATTTACCTCAGCATACAATACTTATTATGTATTATTTATTTAATGATAAAAGAGATACTCCTAAAAAAAATAAAAAATTATCAACGTTAGATAAATATGTTAAAGTAGTTCATTGTGATAAGTTAAAAAAAGATAAGTATTATAAAAAAATTGAAGATATATTTAAGGAAAATGGAAGAACTATTGGAAAGGTTCAATTAAAATATTTTGCTGATAAAGTTCAAAATAATTTTGATATTATAAAAAGAGAAATAGATAAATTGGATTGTTATGCATTAGGAAGAGAACTTACAAAAGAAGATATAGATAAATTAATACCTAATAAAAGTGAAGATGATATTTTTGATTTGGTAGAATATATCTCTTTGAGAAAAGTTGAAAAGGCAATAGATTTATTAGATGAATTATTATTTAAAGCAGATCAGCATATGCTTATTATTTCATCAATAGGAAATCATTTCAAGAGATTATATGAAATAAAAACATATTTACTAAAAGGTAAGAAGTTAGAATTCTTTATGTCTAAATATAGATTACCCCAGTTTGTTTGTGAAAAATTAATGAATCAAGCATCAAAATTTAGCTTAAAGCAATTAAATCAATTAATTAAAGTATGTGTTAATACGGAAATAAAATTAAAATCGTCCACAACAGATAAGCAAATGGAAATGGAACTTATGTTATTTAAGACATTTATGATTAAATAAAATTAAAATTACATAATAAAAAAATGTAAAATAATAGCCGGTAATAATCACCGGCTTCTTATTTATTACGCCATAGCGTTTAATTTTGCAGCTAATCTTGATTTCTTTCTAGCAGCCATGTTCTTGTGAACAGTACCTTTTTGAGCAGCCATGTCTAAAGACTTAGCAGCTTTAACAAATAAAGCTTTAGCTTCTTCAACGTTATTAGCAGCAACAGCAGATTCAAACTTTTTTATAGCAGTTTTTAATGCTGATTTAACCATTTTGTTTTGTAAAGTTTTCTTTTCAGTAACTTTAATTCTTTTCTTTGCTGATTTAATGTTTGCCATTCAATTCACCCCCTTGATATTTTATAGGGCCTCTGCAGTTTTGGGGAAATCTGCGTACGAGTTTATTTTCAACAAATCATATTATAACACTTAAAGTTTTTAAGTTCAAGTATGAAATTAAAACTTATTTGGGAAAATAAATTTGATAGTTAAGAAATTTTAGGAGGAACGTTATGATAAGTGTAAGAACAGACCTTGCAATTGAAGCAAAGCAAGCATATACAGAGGAAAATAAAAGAGAATTAGATGGAGTAAAAGTAGATGAAGAAATGGAAGGAGAAATTAAAATTACTACTGTTACTATTGAAAGTGATGAAGCTGGAAGAGAGTTAGGTAAGCCAAAAGGTCATTATATAACAATAGATTTTCCAGAGTTTACACCTTATGATGGCGAATCTATGGATGATTTGTCATTAATTGTAGGTAAAGTAATGAAGAAACTTGTAGATATTTCTGAAGAAAAATTAGTATTAGTAGTTGGATTAGGAAATTGGAATGTTACACCAGATTCTCTTGGACCAAAAGTTGTAGAAAGAACAATGATAACAAGACATTTAAAGCAAGTTATGCCAGATGCTATTGATGATTCAGTAAGACCAGTATGTGCAATTGCACCTGGAGTACTTGGTATAACTGGAATTGAAACTGGAGAAGTAATTAAAGCTTTAGTTGAAAAAATAAAACCTGATTTAGTAATTTGTGTGGATGCATTGGGCTCAAGAAGGTTAGAAAGAGTAAATAGAACAATACAAATAGGTGATACAGGAATTTCACCAGGGGCTGGAGTTGGAAATCATAGAATGCAAATTAATGAAAAAAGTTTAGGTATTAAAGTTTTAGCTGTGGGAGTTCCTACAGTAGTTGATGCTGCAACTATAGCAAATGATACTATGGATTTGTTGTTAGATGACTTAATAAGCAAAGCTCAAAATGGAAAAGAATTTTATAATATGCTTAAGAGTGTGGATAGAAATGAAAAAAATATGCTTATAAGAGAAATATTAAATCCAACATTTGGAGATTTAATGGTTACACCAAAAGATGTAGATACAATTATAGAATCTTTATCAAAAATAATAGCCAATGGAATAAATATTGCAGTTCAACCTAATATGAATATGGAAGAAATAAATAAGTTTATGAATTAACTATAAACTAAATTCCTTTTGCTTAATTATAAAATTTGTTAATAATTATGTAAAACCTCCCATATATATTAAGAGTGAGGAGGTTATATGGGAATGCAGTGGGTTAATAGAAGTAATAAAAAAATTAAAAAAAATAAAAGCATTAGTATGGGATATATAATATTGTTGTTTATTATAGTAATATTTGTTATAAGGGCATTTAAAGTTATTAATAATTATAGAGAACGTGGTGGATTAGCATATGTGCAGCTACTTAATTATTCAATGCCAGTAGTAGAAAACCAGATATATGATAGTACGGCATATAGAGAAAATAAAGTTAGTGTAAAAAGAGTTATGATAGAAGCATTAGGACTTAATAATATATCAACTTATGGAATAGTAGGAAATGAGGTTTCTTTTTTTTATAAAATTGCAAATTATAGTAATGATGCAGGTGCTAAACAAAAATCTACTTTTAATTTTTTTGAGCCATATGTTATGAAAGAAGATAGTATTGCTAGAATTACAGAAGAAGAGCAAGCGGAATTAAATGCACCAAGTGAAGCATATGATTCTTCGTTAAAAAAAACATTAAACTCATCAAATGTTGAAGTATTAATTTACCACACTCATAGTCATGAAGGTTATGCTGAATCAGGATCAGATACAGAGCAAGAAGATTTTAGTGTAGTTGGAGTAGGAGATGTATTAGCACAAGAACTTCAAGATGGTTATGGTATTTCTGTTATCCATGACAAGACAATACATGATACAAGTCCATACAATCAATCTTATTACAGATCAGGACCTACAGTTGAAAGTTATTTAAATCAATTTCCTAATTTAAAATTAATTATAGATTTGCATAGGGATAGTGGACCAAGTAAAGATAAAACAACAGTAGAAATAAATGGTCAAAGTTTAGCTAGAGTAATGTTTGTGACATCTAAGGCATCACCATATTATAGTGAAATGATGACTACTGTAAACTCAATGATTAATACAGCTAAAAATTTATTTCCTGGTTTATTGGCTGATGGAAATAGTGGAGAAGGGCTTTATGAATATAATCATGGGTCTAATAACTTTAATCAAGATTTAAGCCCAGCTTGTATATTAACAGAGTTTGGAACTGAATTAAATACAGCACAAGAAGCTAAATTGAGCGCTAAATATTTAGCAAGGCTTATTGCAGAAACATTAAATAAAAGATGAATAAAAATATATAAAAATGAGCATCCTTATAGCTAAGTACTAGGGGGTGCTTTTTTTATGGTAAAGTTAATTAAAATATATTTTATACCATTAATTTCAATAATTTTATTAATAATAGGATTTGTTGAGGTAAATATTATAAATACAGAATCGTTATCACCATTAGGAACAACAGAAGATAACTTTAGAGTTGTAAGTGATGAATTTGGTGAAGACTTTCAAGAATTTATAATGGATAAAAGTCCTATTAAAATTTATGTTGGAGAAAAAAATGATGGAATGGCAACAGTTAAGTTTTATAATAAGTATATTAATTTAACTAATAATAATTTTATTATGAATTTTATTAAGGATTTAGCAACATATACTAATAAAGCTTATATAAATATAAGGGATAAAATAAGTGGAATTACAAAAAATAATAAAGAAAATAGCAATTATAAAGAAAGTGATTTTGACAAAAATATAAATGAGTTTATAAAAAACAACAGTAAATAGTAATATATTTAAGTTAATATAATTATAAGTGCTAATATTCTTGACACTTACTCTATACTCTATGTTATAATTTAGCTTGATTTAACAATATGGGGGTGAAGAAGCTGCTTAATATTTTATAGCAGTTAAGATATATGCAAAGTAATAGACAATCAAAGATTAGAAACTTTTCAATAGTAGCACATATAGATCATGGTAAGTCAACCCTAGCGGACAGATTATTAGAAATTACAGGGACTCTTACTAAAAGAGAAATGGAAGAACAAGTTCTTGATAATATGGAAATTGAAAGAGAAAGAGGGATTACAATAAAATCTCAAGCAGCAAGACTTGTTTATAGACGTGAAGATGGTGAAGAGTATATATTAAATTTAATTGATACTCCAGGGCACGTAGACTTCACATATGAGGTTTCAAGAAGTTTAGCAGCTTGTGAGGGGGCACTTCTTGTAGTTGATGCAACACAAGGTATTGAAGCTCAAACTTTAGCAAATTGTTATCTTGCATTAGATAATGATTTAGAAATTGCACCTATTATTAATAAGATAGATTTACCATCTGCTAGACCAGATGAAGTAAAAGAAGAAATTGAAGATGTTATTGGTATTGAAGCAGAGGATGCACCAATGATTTCTGCAAAAACAGGTTTAAATGTTGAAGATGTACTTGAAACTATAATTGAAAAGATACCTGCACCAAATGGAGATGAAGAAGCTCCACTTAAAGCTTTAATATTTGATTCATATTATGACAGTTATAAGGGTGTTGTATGTTATGTAAGAATATTAGATGGTAAAGTTAAAGCAGGAACTAAAATAAAGCTTATGAATACAAATAAGGTTTATGATGTAGTTGAAGTAGGAGTGTTTACTCCAAAGCTATTCTCAACAGCTGAACTTATGGCTGGGGATGTTGGATATATAACAGCATCTATAAAAAATGTTGCTGATGCTAGAGTTGGGGATACTATTACAGAATCAGAAAGACCAACAGAACATGCATTACCAGGATATAAAAAAGCAGTACCAATGGTTTATTCAGGTATTTATCCAGTTGATGGAGCTAAGTATGATGAATTAAGAGAAGCATTAGAAAAATTACAAATAAATGATGCTGCATTAGATTTTGAACCAGAAACATCTATTGCATTAGGATTTGGGTTTAGATGTGGATTCCTTGGATTACTTCATATGGAAATAATTCAAGAAAGAATAGAAAGAGAATTTAACTTAGATATTATAACAACAGCTCCATCTGTTATATATAAAGTTACTAAAACAAATGGTGAAACTATAGATTTAACAAATCCAACTAATTTACCAGAACCAACAGAAATAGATTCTATGGAAGAGCCAATTGTTAAGGCATCTGTAATTGCACCAACTGAATATGTTGGAGCTATAATGGACTTATGTCAAGAAAGAAGAGGAGTTTATATAGATATGCAATACTTAGAAGAAACAAGAGTATGCATAAACTATGATATTCCATTAAATGAAATTGTTTATGACTTCTTTGATACTTTAAAATCAAGAACAAGAGGTTATGCTTCATTTGATTATGAATTTAAAGGATATACTAAAACAGAGCTTGTTAAGCTTGATATACTTTTAAATGGAGATATAGTTGATGCTTTATCAATGATTGTTCCAAAGGAAAGAGCATACCATAAGGGAAGAGGAATTGCAGAAAAACTTAAGGAAATTATTCCAAGACAAATGTTTGAAGTTCCAATTCAAGCTGCAGTAGGATCTAAGGTTATAGCTAGGGAAACTGTTAAAGCTATGAGAAAAGACGTACTTGCTAAATGTTATGGTGGAGATATTTCAAGAAAGAAGAAACTTCTTGAAAAGCAAAAAGAAGGTAAAAAGAGAATGAGACAAGTGGGATCTGTAGAGGTACCACAAGAAGCATTTATGGCTGTTCTTAAAGTTGATTAATATTAGGATGCTACATTTTGTAGCATCTTTTTTTCATAGATAAAAAATATAATAAATTTTACAAATTATTTATTGGATAGTTAAGCTGATAAATAAGTAATATTGAAAATAGGAGTAAAGTTAATGAAAGAAATTAGTTTATATGTACATATTCCATTTTGTAAGCAAAGATGTTTTTATTGTGATTTTCCAACATTTGCAGGAAAGGAAAAATATAGAGAAGAATATATAGATGCATTAATAAAAGAAATAAAAGAAAAGTGTTCTAATTATATAATAAAAACTATTTTTATTGGTGGAGGAACTCCATCTTATTTAGAAACTAAAGAGTTAGAAAAATTATTAAAGGTTATTAAAAATTTAAATTTATCAAAAGATATAGAATATTCCATGGAATGTAATCCAGGAACATTAACAAAAGAGAAATTAATGGTAATGAAAAAAAGTGGAGTTAATAGAATAAGTTTTGGATTACAATCTTGTAACAATAAATTATTAAAGGAAATAGGGCGTATACATACATTTGAAGAATTTTTAGAAAATTATAATTTAGCAAGAGATATTGGATTTGAAAATATAAATGTTGATTTAATGTATGGATTACCAAATTTAACAGTAGATTTATGGAAGGAGACATTAGAAAAAGTATGTGATTTAAGACCAGATCATATTTCTGCCTATAGTTTAATAATTGAAGAAGGAACTGCTTTTTATAGTTTATATAACAAAAATAAATTAAATTTACCTTCTGAAGATGATGAAAGAATAATGGATAAATTAACTAAGGATATATTAAAGGAAAGAGGATATCATCAATATGAAATATCTAACTTTTCTTTAAATGAAAAGGAATGTGAGCATAATAAGGTTTATTGGTCATTAAATGAATATATAGGTGTGGGAAGTGCAAGTAGTTCTTATATAAATGGAACAAGAATGGTAAATGAAAGTGATATAAATGAATATATAAAAAAGATAAATAATAATGAAAATACAATAGTTGAAGAGCATAAAAATTCTATAAATGATGAAATTGAAGAATTTATTTTTATGGGATTAAGAATGATATGCGGAATAGATTTAAAAATTTTTAATAAAAAATTTAATAAAGATATAAGAAGTATATATGATAAGGTGATTGAGAAAAATATAAAAGATGGTTTATTAATTTTAGAGGAAGATAAGATGTTTTTAACTTTAAAAGGATTGGAACTATCTAATTATGTAATGTCTGATTTTATATTAGAAAAGTGAAAAGTGAAATAGTGAGAAAATAGGAGTAATAAAGAGATGGGAAGAGATAATAAAGAAAAAATTAAATTATATAAAAAAATAGTTCAAAATTTAAAGAAATACGAAATTGACAAAAAAAACAAATAAGAATATATTGATATTGTAGTCATTAGCACTCTACTTTGATGAGTGCTAACAATAGGGGTGATAAAATGGCAATTGATGAAAGAAAGATAAAAATACTTCAAGCCATTATTAATGACTATATAGTAACAGGAGAACCTGTTGGATCTAGAACGATAGCTAAAAAGTATGACTTAGGTGTAGGATCTGCAACAATTAGAAATGAAATGGCAGATTTGGAGGAAATGGGCTATTTAGAACAGCCTCACACATCAGCAGGAAGAATTCCTTCTAGTAAGGGATATAGATTATATGTTGATAAGTTAATGGAAAGACCAAAGTTAAGTAGGGATGAAGAGCTTAGAATTAAGGAATATTTAATTAATTCAGCTATGCATGAAGTTGATACAATATTAAAAGAAGCTTGTGTTTTATTATCAGAATTAACAAACTTAACGTGTATAGTTCAAACACCATCTATGAAAAGAAGCTATATAAGATCATTACAATTAATAAGAATTGATGATTTTAATTTAATTATTGTAATTGCAACTGATAGTGGTGTTATAAAAAATCACAGAATTAAAGTTAATTCTATTACAAGTAATCAGGAGCTTCTTAGAATAAATGAAGTATTAAATTCAAGACTTAAAAATTTAACAATAGAAGCTATAAATTTAGAAGTTATTAATGAACTAAAAAATGAATTAGTTGGTTTCGATGATTTATTTAATGCGATACTTCCAGCTTTATATGATAGTTTAAATAATAATTCAAAATCTGACTTTGTAGTTGAAGGAACAACAAATCTTTTCAATTATCCAGAGTATAACGATATTGAAAAAGCAAAGGAAGTTCTTCAACTAATAAGTAATAAGGATTGTGTTATAGAACTATTAGAGAATAGTGGAGATATATCAATAAAAATTGGTGAGGAAAATTATATTCCAGAAGCTAAGGATTGTTCAGTTATAACAGCAGAATATTTTTTAGGCGGAAGACCTATTGGAAGTGTTGGATTGATTGGTCCGCAAAGAATAAATTATTCTAAAGTAGTTACTATAATGTCTCAAGTTATGAAAGAATTAAACAAAAGTCTTAAGGATCAAGAGTATTGAATGAGATGAGGTGTAAGGATGGAAGAAAACAAAGATTTTAAAGCTGAAGAAATAACTAAAGAAAATCAATCAGCTGTAGAAGAAAATGAACTTGTAACAGAAGATACAGAAGCTACTTCAAAAGAAGAAGCTGAAGAAATAGTTGAAGAATATACAGAAAATGATGATTTAGCTTTAATAGGAAAGATGAAAGATGAAAACAAAAAGCTTTCTAATGAAGTTGATGCTTTAAAAGAAAGATTACTTAGATTAACAGCTGAGTATGATAACTATAGAAAAAGAACAGCTAAAGAAAAGGAAGGAATATATACAGATGCTTGTACAGATGTATTAAAGGAAATACTTCCTGTAGCTGATAATTTAGAAAGAGCTATAGCAGTTGATGGAACTGTAGAAGATCTTAAAAAGGGAGTAGAGATGACAATAAAAGGATTCATAAACTCTTTAGAAAAATTAGGTGTAGAAGAAATTGATACAAATAATGGATTTGATCCGAATTTCCATCAAGCAATTTCGGTAGTTGAAGATGCAAATTTATCAACTAATGATATAGCCCAAGTATATCAAAAAGGATATAAAAGAGGAGATAAAGTAATCAGATATTCAATGGTTACTGTAGCAAAATAGTAAGTAAGTAAATTTACAATATATATGTAAAGTTCAAGGAGGAAATATATTATGGGAAAAATAATAGGTATTGATTTAGGTACAACAAACTCATGTGTAGCTGTAATGGAAGGTGGAGAACCAGTAGTAATCACTAACTCTGAAGGTGCTAGAACTACTCCATCAGTAGTTTCATTCCAAGCTAATGGTGAAAGATTAGTAGGACAAATTGCTAAAAGACAAGCAATTACAAATCCAGAACATACAATAATTTCTATAAAGAGAGAAATGGGAACTGATCACAAAACTCATGTTGATGATAAAGTTTATTCACCACAAGAAATATCAGCAATGATACTTCAAAAAATTAAAGCTGATGCAGAAGCATATTTAGGTGAACCTGTAACTCAAGCAGTTATAACTGTTCCAGCTTATTTTAATGATGCTCAAAGACAAGCAACTAAAGATGCTGGTAGAATAGCAGGATTAGAAGTATTAAGAATAATAAACGAACCAACTGCTGCTTCATTAGCTTATGGATTAGATAAGACTGACCATAGTGAAAAGATATTCGTTTATGACTTAGGTGGAGGTACATTTGACGTATCTATACTTGAATTAGGTGATGGTGTATTCGAAGTACTATCTACAAATGGAGATACTCACTTAGGTGGAGATGACTTTGACCAAAAAATCATTGATTATATAGCAAATGATTTTAAATCACAATATGGAATTGACTTAAGAAATGATAAGAGTGCAGTTCAAAGATTAAAAGAAGCAGCAGAAAAAGCTAAGATTGAATTATCTTCATCAATGCAAACAAATATAAACTTACCATTCATCACTGCTGATGCAACTGGTCCAAAGCACATTGATATGAACTTAACTAGAGCAAAATTCAATGAATTAACTCATGATTTAGTTCAAAGATCAATAGAACCAATGAAGAAAGCATTAAGTGATGCTGGATTATCAATTGGTCAAATTGATAAAGTTATATTAGTTGGTGGATCAACTAGAATACCTGCAGTTCAAGAAGCTGTTAAAAACTTTACAGGAAAAGAACCTTCAAAAGGAGTTAACCCAGATGAATGTGTAGCTATGGGTGCTGCAATTCAAGCAGGTGTATTAACTGGTGAAGTTAAAGATGTATTATTATTAGACGTTACACCATTAACATTAGGTATAGAAACTTTAGGTGGAGTTGCAACTCCATTAATTGAAAGAAATACAACTATTCCAGCTAAGAAGAGTCAAGTGTTCTCAACTGCTGCAGATGGTCAAACATCAGTTGAAATTCACGTTGTTCAAGGTGAAAGACAAATGGCAAGTGATAACAAGACTTTAGGTAGATTTACTTTATCAGGAATAGCTCCAGCTCCAAGAGGAATTCCTCAAATCGAAGTTACATTTGATATAGATGCTAACGGTATTGTTAAAGTATCTGCTATGGATAAGGGAACTGGTAAGGAAGCAAATATTACAATTACAGCTTCAACTAACCTTTCTGAAGAAGAAGTAGATAAGGCTGTAAAAGAAGCAGAAAAGTTTGCTGAAGAAGATAAGAAGAGAAAAGAATCAATTGAAACTAAAAATAATGCAGATCAATTAGCATATCAAACAGAAAAGCAATTAGAAGAGCTTGGAGACAAGGTTTCTGCTGATGATAAGGCTAAGATTACAGCAAAATTAGATGCATTAAAAGCTGTTAAAGATGGAGAAGATTTAGAAGCAATTAAGAAAGCAACTGAAGAATTAACTCAAGAATTCTATGCTATTTCTTCTAAGATGTATGCTGATGCACAAGGTGCAGCAGGTGCTCAAGGTGCAGGATTTGATCAAAATAATATGGGTGGAAATGCTGGTACAGGTGCAACACATGATGACAATGTTGTAGATGCTGATTTTGAAGTTAAAGATGATAAATAATATTTAATAACTAAAAAGGGGAGACAATTGTCGTCTTCCCTTTTTAAGAGTTAATGTATTTACGAAAAATGGTATAAATGATAATATAAATTAAGTGGAATATGAATAAGGTGGTGACTTTATAGATGGCAAATAAAGACTATTATGCTGTTCTTGGACTAGAAAAGGGTGCAAGTGATGATGAAATAAAAAGAGCCTTTAGAAAGCTAGCTATTAAATATCATCCTGATAAGAATCAAGGGAATAAGGAAGCAGAAGAAAAATTTAAGGATATAAATGAAGCATATCAAATACTTTCTGATCCAGAAAAGAAAGCAAGATATGATCAATATGGAACTGTAGATTTTGATGGAAGCGGATTTGGTTCAGGAGGATTTGGTGGCTTTGACTTCTCAGATATGGGCGGATTTGGTGATATATTTGAAAGCTTCTTTGGAGGCGGTGGAGGTTCTTCAAGAAGAAGAAATGGTCCTATGAAAGGTGCTGACATTGAATATTCATTAAATTTAACATTTGAAGAAGCTATTTTTGGTGTAGAAAAAGAAATTACAATTAATAGACATGAAAATTGTGAAAAATGTAGAGGTACAGGAGCTGAACCTGGAACTTCACCAAAGACATGTCCAACTTGTCATGGTAGTGGTCAAATAAGAGTACAAAGACAAAGCCCAATAGGAAGTTTTGTAAGTACAACTACATGTAATACTTGTGGTGGTAAAGGAACAATTGTTGAAAAGCCATGTTCAGGATGTAGTGGTAAAGGTAAAGTAAGAAAAACAAGAACAATAAAAATAAATGTTCCAGCAGGTGTTGATACAGGAAATGTTATGCCACTTAGAGGACAAGGTGAGCATGGTTCTAATGATGGGCCTCCAGGAGATTTATATATTAAGATAAATGTTGCTAAATCTAAACAATTTGACAGAAGAGGCAATGATATATATATAGAAACTCATATATCAATGGGTAAAGCAGCTTTAGGTGTTGAAATTACAGTTCCTACAGTAGATGGAGATGTTAAATATACTATTCCAGCAGGAACTCAATCAGGAACAATGTTTAGATTAAAAGGAAAAGGTGTTCCTAAAGTACATTCTTCTTCAAGAGGAGATCAATATGTTAAAGTTGTAGTGGATACTCCTAAAAACTTAACTTCTAAACAAAAAGAAGCTTTAGAAGCGTTCATGGAAGCTTGTGGAGAGAGTGTAGATGGAGAAATAACTCATAAAAAGGGATTTAAAGATTTATTTAATAAAAAATAAAAATAAACAAAAAGATGTTGTGAAAATTCAACATCTTTTTACTTTATCTATATAACTATTAAAATATGTTATATTACAATAAGTATCTTGTTTTGTGAATATTGAGTATGTTGTATAACTTATAATTATTATTGCTACTATAATGCCCAGTATAGGTAATTTATAATAATCTAATATAAATTCTAGTTTCTTTTTATTCTATAAAGAATTAAATTTTTATTTTACTGAAATATCTTAATCTAATCGTAGTTTATTTTCGTTGTTTTCCATTGTTATAACTCCCGTTTTATACCATTTATATATTAATTTTAAAAAGAATGTATATAAAAATCAATTATTATAATTTTAAAAAATGGTAAACATTTAAAAACATGATATAAAAACAAATAAGATATTAAAAATTTTTTTCGCAAAGTTAGTATAAATATATTAGTTAAAAGTAGATAAAACTTAAAAAATAATATTTTAAATATTGTTTTTTCATAATGCATAGTCAATTTTTAATTATAAAAAAAGGTTGATTATATTTCAAATAACTAATTTAGTTGAAATAAAAGAAATTATCTGTATAATTAATCTATGAACTTAAAGAATGATTTGGAGTGAATATAATTATGAGAATGAGAAAAAAGCCATGGGCTAGACCAGAATTAGAAGCATGTGAGTTTTTTATACAAAAACCAAGCGAATATAAAGGTAGATGGAAAGAATTTTTTAAGAATGATAATCCTATTTACATGGAATTAGGATGTGGAAAAGGAACATTTATGGCAGTACATGGTTCACAAAATCCAGATATTAATTATATAACGGTTGATATAAAGGATGAAGTTTTAGTTTTAGCTAAAAGAAATATTGAATCAGCTTATGAAAAGGAAGGGCATGAAGTTAATAATGTTGCACTTATGTCTCAAGAAATATTATTGATTGATGATATGTTAGATGAAAAAGATGTAATAGAAAGAATATACATAAATTTCTGTAATCCATGGCCAAAGGATAGACATAAAAAAAGAAGATTAACACATACAAGACAACTTCAAAAATATAAAAAGTTTTTAAAATCAGGAGCTGAAATTTGGTTTAAAACTGATGATGATGAATTATTTGAAGAGTCACTTGAGTATTTTAAAGAATGTAATTTAGAAATAAAATATATTACATATGATTTACATGCTAGTGGATTTGAAGGAAATGTTTCTACAGAACATGAGGAAATGTTTACAGCTCAAGGAATAAAAACAAAATTTTTAATTGCAGAATATAAATAAATTGAAAAGTAAATTAATATAAAACTATAATTAAAGTATATAAGCATAATCAAAAAGATGGATTTACGTTAATAGTATCTATAGTGAAAATTTATTTTTTCTATTAAATTGAAATAGTTAATTAATTAACAATAGAATTGGTGGTAAAATATGATATATTATATTATAATGGTAGTTTTTTCACCTTATACAGCAATAATTCCAGCTGTATATTCAGTGAATTTATTATTAAAAAGAAAAGTAAAAGTTGAAAGGAACTATTGGAATATAGGATTGTTTTCTTTATTTTTATATTCTATGTTTAGTGGATTAATAAATAAAAGTCTTTTGTCTTTTTTAGCATCTTTTGGATTGTTTTTATATTTTACAGTATGCATATTTGCTCAAAACTATTTTACAAAAATGAGTAGAATAAATATGGTGTTAAAAATTGTGACATATTTAAGTGTAATAGCAGCTATAGGAGGAGTAATAGAAAAAATAACATTTATTCTATTAAATAGACCAGAACATAGAATTTTTAGTTCATTTGGAAATCCAAATATGACAGGAGCATGGTTTGCTAATATAATTTTAATTATATTTTATCTTCAAGGAACAAAAAAAAGTAGCAGTGAAACTCTTACATATAATCTCGTAATTATCTTAATATCTGTAGCATTATTATTAACAGAATCTACAGGTGCATTTATAGCATTAATAGGTGGAATATTTATATATTATATAACTTCTAGAAATAAAAACAAAAAGGAAATAATAGCAGTATGTACAATAGTAGGACTATTATCATTATTATTTGTATTTATTCAAAATAAGATTACAAAAATAACACCAATAGGTGAAATTGTAATATCTTTTAATTCTAGAATAGGGATATGGGAAGGTTCAACAAATATGTTCTTTAAGAAGCCGATATTAGGATGGGGCTTGCTTGGAACCTTTGAGAGAGGATCAAATTTTATTTTTAGTGATGATCCAAGTTTACATAATCAAATTATTTCTTTTTTAATTCATCCACATAATTTGTGGCTTACATTTTTAGTAAGCACTGGAGTTATAGGGTTAGGTATTTATCTTTATATTAAATTTAATTTATATAAGGATATGACAAAACTATACAAGGAAAAAAATCAATTATTTCCATTACTTGCAGCAACAAATGCAATGATAATTATACAAGGAATAGTTGATTGTACATTATATGCACCACAATTAGGTATAATGTTTGTATGTATGGGAGCAATAACTTATAATATAGCAAATGATAAAATGGTTAGAAAAAGAAAATTAATAAAAAATAAAGATATTACTGTTTAAAAATTATAAATTGGGGTAACTATAAATAAATAATTGATAGTTATCCTTTTTCTATATAAAAATTTATGGACTTTAGGTAAACATATGTGTAAAATATAGTATTAGTCAAGGAGAAAAGATATGAAAGGATGATTAACAATGGATGGAACGTGGATAGAGGTTAGAGTAATAACTAAAAGTGAGGCATTAGAACCAGTATCAGGAATATTTTATAGTTTAGATTGTAAGGGTGTTGCTATAGAAGATCCAGAAGATATTTTAGGAAGAGAACAAGGACCATTAACATGGGATTTTGCAGATATAAATGTTTTAGAGCATAAGGGTAAATTTGCTGTTGTAAAAGCTTATTTTGCAGAAGAAGATAATATTGAAGAAATTTTAGGATATGTTAATGAAAAATTAGTAGAACTAAAAGAAATGGGAATTGATTTAGGAGAAGCTAAAGTTGAGCATGAAAAAATGTATGAAGAGGATTGGGCTAATACATGGAAGCAATATTATAAACCATCAAAAGTTGGAGAAAAAATAGTTGTTAAGCCAATTTGGGAAGAATATGAACAAAAAGAAGGGGAATTAGTAGTAAATTTAGATCCAGGTATGGCATTTGGTACAGGAACTCATGAAACTACAAGAATGTGTATTCAAGCTTTAGAAAAATATGTTAAAGAAGAAAGTACAGTATTTGATGTAGGTTGTGGTTCTGGAATATTAGCAATTGCAGCAGCAAAATTAGGAGCAAAATTAGCTGTTGGAGTAGATTTAGATCCAGTAGCTGTAGAATCATCTATTGAAAATGTAGGATATAATAACTTAAATAACATAGAAATACTTCATGGAAACTTAGTTGAAGTTATTGATGGAAAGGCAGATATAGTTGTTGCAAATATTTTAGCAGAAATAATTTGTATATTAACTGATGATGTAAAGAGAGTTATGAAAGATGGTGGAGTATTTATAACATCAGGAATAATTCATGATAGAGTTGATATGGTTTGTGAAAAATTAGAAGCAACAGGCTTTGAAGTAATAGAAAAGAACAGAGATGGTGAATGGAACTGTATAGTTGCTAAATTAAAATAGTTTTAGAGGAGAATAAAATAATGCATAAGTTTTTTACTCCAAAAGAATTAATTAATGGAGATGTAGCCAAGATTCTAGGAGATGATGTAAAACACATATATAAGGTTCTTAGAATTGCAGAAGGTGAAAAGGTAGTATTAAATAACTGTGAAGGTTTAGAATACTTAGCTAAAGTTACTGATGTAAATAAGCAAGAAGTTTCTCTTGAAATAATAGAAAAGCTAGATTTAAATAATGAAAGTGAAATAAAAGTATTTTTATTTCAGGGACTTCCAAAAGCTCAAAAGATGGATTTAATAGTTCAAAAAGGTACAGAACTTGGAATAACAGAATTTATACCAACAATTACACATAGAGTTGATGTTAAATTAAAGGGTGAATTTAAAAAGTTAGATAGATTAAATAGAATTGCTTTAGAGGCTGCAAAACAAAGTAAGAGAAGTATTGTTCCAAAAGTAACAGAGCCAATAGGATTTGAAGAAGTATTACAAAAAGTTGATGAATTAGATTTGTTTTTAGTTCCATATGAAAATGCTAATAATTTTGGAATTAAAACATTAATTAATAAGTTAAGAAATGAAGAAAAAATCAATAATATAAAAAATATTGGTATATTTGTAGGGCCAGAAGGCGGAATAGAAGAAGAGGAAATAGAACAATTAAAGGAAAAAGGTGCTCATATAGTAACACTTGGAAAGAGAATATTAAGGACTGAAACAGCTGGATTTGTTGCTACGTCATTAATACAATATGAGCTTAGTGATTTAGGAGGAAATGATTAATGAAGGTTGCATTTGCTACGTTAGGATGTAGAGTTAATGTGTATGAATCAGAAGCAATGGCTGAAAAATTCATTAGAGAAGGATACGAAGTTGTAGATTTTAATGAATTTTCTGATGTATATGTAATAAATACATGTACTGTTACTAATATGGGAGATAAGAAATCTAGACAAATAATAAGCAGAGCAAGAAGAACAAATCCAAATGCAATAATAGCAGCAGTTGGTTGTTATTCTCAAATGGCACCAAAAGAGGTTTCGGAAATACCAGGAGTAGATGTAGTTTTAGGTACAAGAAATAAAGGTGATGTAGTTTATTATGTTAATAAGGCAAAAGATGAAGGAAAAGCACAAGTTCATGTACAGCCAGTTCTTCAAAATAAGAAATTTGAAGATTTAAAAATAGAAGATTATCAAGATAAAACTAGAGCATTTTTAAAAATTCAAGATGGATGTAATAGATTTTGTACATATTGTACAATACCTTATGCAAGGGGATCAGTTTGCTCAAAGGATCCAGAAAAGGTATTAGCGGAAGTTAAGGAGCTTGCTGCTAATGGCTTTAAGGAAGTTATACTTTCAGGTATACATACAGCTTCTTATGGATTAGATTTAGAAGGAAATGTGAATTTAATTAATATAATAGAAGAAATAGAAAAAATTGATGGAATAGAAAGAATAAGAATAGGGTCTATTGAGCCAGCATTCTTTACTAGTGAAGTTATTGAAAAAATAAAAGGATTTAAAAAACTATGCCCTCATTTCCATTTATCTCTTCAAAGTGGATGTGATGCTACATTAAAGAGAATGAATAGAAGATATACGGCTAAAGAATATGAGGCAGCAGTTAACTTATTAAGAGAAACATTACCTGATGTATCTATTTCTACAGATGTAATTGTTGGATTCCCAGGAGAAACAGAAGAGGAATTTAATGAAACATATGAATATTTAAAGAAAATTCATTTAACAAAAACTCATGTATTTAAATATAGTCCTAGAAAAGGAACAAAGGCAGCTGATATGCCTAATCAATTAGATGGAACTGTTAAGGATGAAAGAAGTAAGGCTTTAATAGAGTTAAATGATATTAATGAGCATGCATTTACTGAAAAATTTATTGGAAGAGTAATGGATGTATTAATAGAAAAGGAAATTAAAGATAAGCCAGATTATTATGAGGGATATACAAGAAACTATATTAAAGTAATAGTACATTGTATGTCTGCAGATATAACTGGTAAAATAGTAGATGTTGAAATAAAAGAAGCTGTAAAAGATTATGCTATAGCAAATATGGCATAATATAGTGACAAGTTAAGGAAGGGGCTGTCGCACTAAAACTTTTATACACAATATATTGTTTAAAAAAATTAATACAATATATTGTAGTATTTATTCTTAATGAAATATCCCCTAAAAATATGAAATTAAGAAATTTTTCAAGGAATTTCAACATCAACTACTAACTCAAAACTAATTAAAAGGAGGTGAGTTTATGGGAGATTGTTTATTTTGTAAAATAATTGCAGGTGAAATTCCTTCAAAGAAAATATATGAAGATGATAAAGTATTAGCCTTTTATGATATAAGTCCAGAGGCGCCAGTTCATTTTTTAGTTATACCTAAAGAACATATTAGTAGCGCTAATGAAATAAATGAAAAAAATGCTGATATAGTTTCACACATTTTTATTGCAATTAATAAAATAGTAAAGGAACTAAATATTGCTGATTCAGGATATAGAATTATCAATAATTGTGGTGTTGATGGAGGGCAAACTGTAAATCATATGCATTTTCATGTATTAGGTGCAAGAGAGTTAAAATGGCCACCAGGTTAATAGAAAAATAGTATAAATAATATTGACATTTTCGGGGTCAATATTGTATAATAAAATATGTGTTATTAAGCCCGTAGCTGAGTTAAAGATACTAATTTGAGCTAGCGGAGGGAGGGATAATAGATGTCAGAAATCAAAGTTGGAGAAAACGAAACACTAGAAAGTGCATTAAGAAGATTTAAGAGAAAATGCGCAAGAGCTGGGGTTCTTTCAGAAGTTAGAAAGAGAGAACATTATGAAAAACCAAGCGTTAAGAGAAAGAAAAAATCAGAAGCTGCAAGAAAGAGAAAATTCAAGTAGTTTTTAGTTTTTTAAAGGTATTTAACTATGCCAACAATAAAATAAAGACTTGAAAAAGTTTGGGGATTTTTAAATTTTCAAATATAATATCTGCGATATTGCTAGTGGGAATACCAATGGTGTTACGCTTGAGGACGATAAGGTTATATAAATTTAGCAAAAAAACCAAACAATGTAATTAAGCGATGTTTGGATTTGAAAAGGGAAATAGTTAAGAATTAAATTCTTACTAGGTTACCTTCCTCAGCAATTAAGTGAATAATAATTTTACGAATTGTAAAAGAACAGCTACAAGATTGGGTGCAAATAGCATGAAAGACATGGGTAAACTTATGTCAGCAGTTAGACCAAAGGTTGTAGATAACGCAGAGTATAAAACTTACAAGTCGAATTGTTAAATAGTATTTAAATAGTGAATATAAAAAAAGAACTCAATGTAAATTGAGTTCTTTTTTTATTTTTGTGATTTTCTTTAAAGTTAAATCATAAGGTACAATGAGAGAGTATTTTAAAAGGAGAGAAATTATGGAGGGAAAATTTAAAAAAGGAAAAGAAGTTTTAGTAGAAAAACTTGAGCTTCCAAAGGATGTAATCTTAGATATCCCAAAGATAATTGTTATGGGAAGAAATGAAATAACTATAGAAAATCATAAAGGTATACAAATTTTTGAAAAAAATAAAATAAAAATTAACACTAATATGGCACCAATTGAAATAAAAGGTAATAATTTTGAAATATTATATATAGCAGCAAATACAATAACTATTAAAGGGTATTTTGATTCAATTGAATATGTGAGGTGAATAAAATGGCTTTTAATAATATAAAAAAAAGTAAAATATTAGTAGAGATTAAGATTATAAAGACTGAAAGATTGCTTAATATATTTTGGGTAAAAAATATAAAAGTATATAAAATTAAGAAAAGTGATGTAGCTACTTTAGTATTAGAAATAGATTATTTAGATTATTATAAAGCAAAGGAAGTTGTTGAAGAATTAGGTGGCAGAATAAATATTATACAAAGTAAGGGATTTATATTTTTTTTAGGAGGTATAAAAAAAAGAATATCATTAGCAATTGGAGCTGTACTATTTTTAGCAATAATAGGTTATTTATCTACTTACATATGGTCTATAGAAGTAGAAGTTCAAAAAAATATTCCACCATTTGAAATTAGAAAAGAGTTAAATCAAATTGGTATAAAGCCAGGAATAGCTAAAAAAAATATTGATGTAAAAGAAATAGAAAAGAAATTAGAAAATATAAATGATGAAATATTATGGTTGAGAGTAAGAATTGAAGGCTCAACTTTAAAAGTTGTTATTCAAGAAAAAATTAATCCTCCACAAACTAAAAGTTATGAATATGGAAATCTTGTGGCTTCTAAAGATGGAGAAGTAAAGAGAGTATATACGTTTGCAGGAAGAAGTGCAGTAAAAACAGGTGAATTAGTTAAAAAGGGGGATGTTGTAATTGAAGGTATAGATGGATCAGAAGGAAATGAATATATACTTCCTCCGAGAGGTATAGTAATTGCAAATACATTTTATGAAAAATCAATGAATGTTAAGATTGCTGGTACTTATTTAGAAAGGAGTGGAAGAAAAGATAGTGATATTTATGTAGAGATATTTGGTAAAAAAATATATTTAAAAAAGGCTACAAAAGATTTTGAGAGTTATGATAAAATAGAAATGAGTGGAAAATTATTTAATAAGGTGTTATATTATGAAAGAGTGGAAAATGAAATTGTAGTTACTAAAGAAGAAGCTATAGAAGATTCAGTTTCAAAATTAGAAAATTCTTTATTAAATGATTTAAATAGAGATGCAAAAATTATAGATAAATTACTTGAAGAAAAAATAATAGACGAAGAAAATTTATTAGTAAATGTAGTATTTGTTGTAGAGGAGAATATAGTTAGTGAAGAAACAGTTGATTATTAAATATTAGGAGAAAATGAGAAGGTGAACAAAATGCAAGATAAAGGTGATGTTTTAAGGAAGGATCATATGGATAAATGGAAAAGAATATTTTTATTTACTATTACAGCCATTTTAATTTATTTTATATTGATGACTGTTGTTACCCCAAAAAGATACAAGTTAAATGAAGGGGATATTGCAACAGTTGATATTAAAGCACCACGGGATATAATTGATGAAGAAGCTACTAAGTTAAAAGAACAGGAAGTTACAGCAAAAGTAGAAAAAAAATTTACACTTAAAAATGAAATTAAAATTGAAGCTAGTGATAATGTTAAAGGCTTTTTTGACAAATTAATTAATTTAAAAAGTAATAATATAGATGAAAAAAGTAAAATAGCTGAATTGAAAAAAATAGATACAATTAATCTTTCAGATTCAGAATATAAAGAATTACTTGATTTAAGTGTAGATAAAGATACTGAATTGCAATGGATTGCTTTAACAGCAATAGATAAGGCATATGAAAATCAAATAGAAGAAGATAGTAAAGCCATTGCTGATGCAAAATCAATAGTTGATGAATATTTATCAAGACAAGGATTAGAATCAAATATTGAAGTTATACTAAGAGAAATATGTGAAAGCCAAGTTAAGGCAAATTACTTTTTTGATCAATCAAAAACAGATGAGGCTATAAAAGAGGCATTAAAAGGTGTATCTAAAGTAATGATTAAAAAAAATCAAATAATAGTTAAGGAAGGAGAACCTATTACCCAAAAGCAAATTAATATTTTGACAGAACTTGGTCTCATTGGAGAAGATATAAGCAAGGATTATATTTATACTTATATAATATTATTTTTTTATGTTTTATTTGTATTAATATTACAATATATATATATGAAAAATGAAAATAATAAAATATTAAATAATACTAAATTAGTATTTTTAATATTATTATTAAATTTATTATCGTTAATTATAGCAAGGGTATTTACACTTGTATCTGTATTTTTAATTCCAATTGCATGTACACCAATACTTATGACAGTATTTTTAGGATCAAAAATTTCAATAATAATAAATTCATTTAATTTATTATTTATAGGAATTATTATTGGATTTGACCCACAGATAATTTTAGTGGCTATTGTTGCAAATATAATATCTTCATTAACATTGAAAAAAGTTAATCAAAGAAATGATATATTATATTCAACTGCGTATTTAGCAGTTTCAAGTGCTATTATAGTTTTATCAAGCGGAATACTTTTATCTAATAATATAAAAAGGATACTGATTGATGTAGCTTTAGCTACAGGAGGAGCATTTATTTCAGGAATATTGGCTATGGGCTTATTACCATTTTTAGAATCAAGTTTTAATTTAGTTACTAATATGAAGTTGTTAGAATTATCTAATCCAAACAATCTATTATTAAAAAGATTATTAATGGAAGCACCTGGAACATATCATCATAGTATAATGGTAGCTAATTTAGCAGAAGTTGCAGCAGAAGAAGTTGGAGCTAATCCAATGCTGGTTAGAGTAGGAGCATATTATCATGATATTGGAAAGATAAAAAGGCCGTTTTTCTTTGGTGAAAATCAACTTGGAGGAGTAAATCCTCATGATAAGATATCACCTGCATTAAGTACTACAATAATAATATCTCATGTTAAGGATGGACTAGAATTAGCTAAGGAATATGATGTTCCAACAATAGTTACTGATATGATAGCACAGCATCATGGTACAACATTAGTAAAATATTTTTATTATACGCTAAAAAATAATAGTGAAAATCCAGATTTAATAAAAGAAGATGATTTTAGATATCCAGGACCAAAGCCTCAAACTAAAGAAGCTGCTATTATTATGATGGCAGATAGTGTAGAAGCTGCAGTTAGATCGATTCAGGAACCAACATTAGATAAAATTGAGGCAATGGTAAATAATATTATTAAAGATAAATTAAATTCAAATCAATTAAATGAATGTGATTTAACATTTAAGGATTTAGAAGTTATAAAAGCATGTTTTTTAAAGGTCTTAAAGGGAATTTATCATCATAGGATAGAATATCCAACTGAAAAGATAAAGTAATAAAAAGGGGATGTCGCATTAAGAATAAATACTACAATATATTGTGTATAAAATTTTTAGTGCGACAGCCCCTTTTTATATATAAGTTGCCAAGTGTATGTAAAAGACGTATAATGAATAAACGCAAATAAATAAATACATATTATTTAATATGTATTTAAGGGAGGAATAATTATGCTATATACTGATAATAGACAAAATATAATAGAAGCTACAGAAAAACTTGTAAATATTATTAATGAAGTATGCAATGTAGCATTAACTGAAGAAGAAGTTAATGTTCCATATCAAATTTCACTTTTATTTGTGGATAATAATGAAATAAGGGAAATTAATAAAGGTACAAGAGGAATTGATAAAGTTACAGATGTATTATCATTTCCTATGCTTGACTATTCAGAAGATAAGGTATTTAAGGATATTTATAAAAATAAAAAGTTTGATAAGATATATTTAGATGGTGATGAACTTGTATTAGGAGATATGGTATTATCATTAGAAAGAGCAAAGGAACAAAGCATAGAATATAATCATTCATTTGAAAGAGAGGTATGTTATTTAGTGGTACATTCAATACTTCATCTTTTAGGATATGATCATATGTGTGATAAAGATAAGGTTAAAATGAGAAAAAGAGAAGAAGAGATATTAGAGAAATTAAATATAACAAGATAAGCTTAATAAGAGGTGAAGTTTATGGAGATGAAAAAGTTATTAGAAAGTTTTAATCATGCAATAAATGGTATTATTGATGCAGTAAGAACGCAAAGAAATATGAAAATACATATAGTAGCAGCTATAGGAGTACTTATAGCTTGTTTTTTCTTTGATATCTCAAAAGCAGAATTTTTATCATTAGCTATTACAATTACAATGGTGATTAGTGCAGAACTTGTGAATACTGCAGTTGAAGCTGCTGTAGACTTAAATACTAATTATTATCACCCCTTGGCAAAGGTTGCTAAAAATACAGCAGCTGGGGCAGTTTTAGTTACAGCTGTAAATGCATTACTAGTTGGATATATTGTATTTTGGGATAAATTATCTAATTTTTCTTATGAAGTTATATATAAGATAAAACATTCAGAACCATACATGATTTTTATAGCATTAGTAATAGTTATATTGGCAGTATTAATAATTAAGGCTATATATGGAGAAGGAACACCACTTAAAGGAGGAATGCCTAGTGGGCATAGTGCATTAGCCTTTTCATTATCAACAGCTATTTCACTTATAACTGAAAAACCAATTTGTATAATTTTAGCTTATTTAATGGCTTTTATAACAGCTCAAAGTAGAGTAGACTCGGAAGTTCATAGTGTTTTTGAAGTGATTGTTGGTGGTATTTTAGGAATACTGTTAACATTATTAATATTTACTATATTTAAGTTATAAATTTATTAATAAAATCTTTTTTTCAATGTTAAAATTAATATAATATATGTGATATACTATTTAAATGGAGGAATATATATGGATTATAAAGAGTTAATATTAAGTGCGTTAGAAGCAAGAGAAAAAGCGTATTGCCCATATTCAAATTTTAAAGTAGGTTCCGCTATACTTTTTGAAAATGGGGAAATATATACGGGAAGTAATATAGAAAATGCTTCTTTAGGAGCAACAAATTGTGCAGAGAGAACAGCCATTTTTAAAGGTGTTCATGATGGAAATAGAGAAATTAAAGCAGTTGCAGTTGTAGGAGATACAAATTCATATACATATCCATGTGGAATATGCAGACAGGTAATTGCTGAATTTGTAAGAGATGAAAAAATACCAGTAATAATTATAAAAAATGAAAATGATTATATAGTAAAAACTTTTGAAGAAATATTGCCAGGGTCTTTTTCAAAGAAAGACTTGCTAGGCTAGGAGGAAAATATGTTTAAATCAGGATTTGTGACAATAGTAGGAAGACCAAATGTAGGAAAATCTACTTTATTAAATGAAATAATGGGGGAAAAATTATCAATAGTATCTAATAAGCCTCAAACAACAAGAAATAACATACAAACTATTTTAACTGGAGAGGATTATCAGTTAGTTTTTGTTGATACACCTGGGATACATAAACCAAAACATAAATTAGGGGAATATATGGTTAATTCTGCTAAGGATTCTATAAAAGAAGTTGATTTAGTATTATTTTTAGTAAATCCATGTGAAGAAATTGGTAGAGGTGATAAATTTATATTAGAAGCATTGAAGGCTCAAAAAGCACCTGTATTTTTAGTTGTAAATAAAGTAGATGAAAACTCTCATGATAAAGTAGCTAAAACTTTAGAAATGTTCTCAAAAGAGTATGATTTTGAAGAGTTAATACCTATTTCAGCATTAAAGGGAAAAAATGTAGATTCATTAGTTAAATTAATGGTAAATAAAATGCCAGAGGGACCTCAATATTATCCAGAAGACATGATAACTGATGTTCAAGAAAGATTTATTGTTGCGGAAATCATAAGAGAAAAGGCATTAAAAAATTTAAGAGATGAAGTTCCACATGGAATAGCAGTAGATGTTATTCAAATGAAACAAAATGAAAAAGGTACATATCATATTGAAGTGGATTTAATTTGTGAGAAGGACTCTCATAAAGGAATAATAATAGGAAAAAATGGAGCATCTTTAAAGAAAATTGGTGAAACATCAAGATATGAAATAGAAAGATTCCTTCGTGCAAAAATTAATTTAAAGATTTGGGTTAAGGTAAGAAAGGAATGGAGAGATAACGGTCTTCTACTTAGAGAGTTAGGGTATAAAAAAAATAAGTAGATAGGGGTTGATTATTCTGTCTATTGAAAAAACAAAAGGTGTTATAATTAAATCAATAGATTATAAAGAAAATGACAAACTTATTTGGGCATATTGTGAAGAGTTAGGTAAGATAACTTTTATAGCTAAAGGTGCTAAGAAAAGCAAAAGTAAAAACTTAGCACTTACTTTACCTTTATGTTTTGCAGATTATATATTTTTTAAAGGAAGAAATTTATATAATTTGCAAGAAGGTAAAATTATTAATTCGTTTCAAGGATTACTAGATAATTTAGATAAATTAACTTATTCTTCGTATATTTGTGAATTAATTGATATATGTGTAGAAGATGGAGAAGTAAATAAGGAATTATTTAAAGAGTTTATAACATGTCTATATTTGCTTAACACAGATGCAATGGATTACGAATTATTAATTAGAGCATTTGAATTAAGATTACTTAATGCAACTGGATATGGATTACAATTTGATAAATGTAGCATTTGTAAAAAAAATATTAATACAAGTGATTATATTTCTTTATCATATTTTGGAGGTGTTTGTGATACATGTAATAAAGAATATGGAATATATATATCAAGAGCTGGATTTAATGCTCTTAGATTTTTAAGCAAAACATCTATGGATAAAATATATAGATTAAATATAGATAAAAATATTAAAAAACAAATTGAAAAAATAACAACTTTTATTATTAATTCAAATTATTCAAGAAAACCAAAAAGTTTAGAAATGCTAAATTATATAAAGGAGTAGATAGAAGTATGGATATCACATTAGAAAAGGTTGATAAGGTAAGAGAAAGAACTGGAGTAAGTTATAGTAAGGCTAAAGAAGCACTAGAAGTATCTAATGGAGATGTTTTAGAGGCAATAATATTTTTAGAAAAACAATCTAAAGATGAAGGTGAATATAAAAAAACAGAAACTATAGAAGAATTAAAAATTTGGTTAAAAGATTTAATAAACAAAGGAAATGTTACTAGAATAAAAGTCAGTAAAGACGGAAAAAAAATAGTTGATGTACCTGTAAATGCAGGAATTGCAGCTGGTGTTATTGCAATTATTATTCCGCCAATATTAGCATTTGTAGTAGTTGCTGCTGTAGTAACACAAGTTACTATAGAAATAACAAGAGCTGATGGAAGTGTAGAAGTAGTTAACAAATATATTTCTGAAGCTGTAAATGAAGCAAAGGATAAAGCAAGTGATTTTGCAGATAAAGTAAAAGATAAAGTACAAAATGTAAATATAGATTCTGTAAAGAAATATGGAAAAACTAACAAAGATAAAGAAAGTGAAAATAATAGCTTTACGTATACTGTAAATTTCGATGAAGATGATAACCCAAAATAGTAAATTAAAGAAAAACAAAGATATAATATAGCAAATTAAAAAAGAATAGGAATATTCAAATAATTTAAGTGATTTTTCTAAAAATTAGGTATAGTAAAAAAATGATAAAATGTTATAATTATACTGTAAATAGAAAAAATTCTTAATTATCTGAATATTCCTTAAATGATTGAAAAGAGGAATAGCATTGAAATTTACAAACAGACAAGAAGAAATAATAAAAATAGTTAAAGCCGGAGGGCCAATTACAAGTGAAGCAATAGCAGAAAAGTTAGGGGTAACAAGAGCAGCCTTAAGGGCTGATTTAGCAATACTTACAATGACTGGTACTTTAGATGCTAGGCCAAAAGTAGGTTATGTTTATTTAGGAAAAAAGGTTGATGGAGATATATTAGAAAATATATCTAAAATTAGAGTTGGCGACATTATGTCAAAGCCTGTAACCGTTAACGATGATACTATGGTATATGATGCAATAGTTCATTTGTTTTTACATGATGTAGGAACACTATTTGTTGAAAGTAATGGAAGCTTAGTTGGGGCAGTTTCAAGAAAAGATTTCTTGAAAATTGCAATTGGTGGAACTGATATACATAAGGTTCCAGTTGGAATAATTATGACTAGAATGCCAAATATAATTTATGGTACAGTAGAAGATAGTGCATATACATTAGCAAAAAAAATAATTGAGCATGAAATAGACAGTATACCAATAGTAGAAAAATCTTACGATTCAGACGATGAAAAATTTAATTTAAAAATAGTTGGGAAGATTTCTAAGACTAACATAACTAAATTGTTTGTTAATCTAGGAGAGGCAAAATAAATTAAAGGGTAACTACAAGAGTAAATCTTGTTAGTATATATTATTGTATGAACGGAGGAGTATTGAGATGGAGAATAAAAAGTATGTTTATCTTTTCAGTGAAGGTAATGGTTCAATGAGAAACCTTCTTGGAGGTAAAGGGGCAAATTTAGCAGAAATGACTAGAATAGGAATTCCAGTTCCTCAAGGATTTATTGTTACAACAGAAGCTTGTAATAAGTATTATGAGGATGGAAAACAAATAACAGCTTCAATTGTAGAAGAAATTCATAAAAATATCAAAGAATTAGAAAAAATAACAGGAAAAGAATTTGGAAGCAACACAAATCCATTATTAGTTTCTGTAAGATCTGGTGCAAGAGTATCAATGCCAGGAATGATGGATACAATATTAAATCTTGGTTTAAATGATATTGCTGTAGAAGCAGTTGCAAAGGCAACAAATAACCCAAGATTTGCTTATGATTCATATAGAAGATTTATTCAAATGTTCTCAGATGTTGTTATGGGTATAGAAAAGAGGTTATTTGAAAATTTAATAGATAAAGCTAAAGAAGCAAAAGGTGTTAAATATGATACTGAATTAAATGAAAATGACTTAAAAGAATTAGTAGTTAAATTTAAAGAATTATATAAAAAGGAAAAGGGTGGAGACTTTCCACAAGATCCAACTGTACAATTAACTGAAGCAATAACTGCTGTATTTAGATCATGGGATAATCCAAGGGCTATAGTTTACAGAAGATTAAATGATATACCAGGAGAATGGGGAACAGCAGTAAATGTACAACAAATGATTTTTGGTAATAAAGGAGAAAGTTCAGGTACAGGTGTTGCTTTTTCTAGAAATGCAGCAACTGGAGAAAAGGAAATTTACGGTGAATATTTAATGAATGCTCAAGGAGAAGATGTTGTTGCTGGTATTAGAACACCATTACCAATATCTAAACTACAAGAGCAAAATCCTGCTATATATAAACAATTTATCGATATAGTTCATACCCTTGAAAATCATTATAAAGATATGCAAGATATGGAATTTACTATTGAAGAAGGTAAATTATACTTTTTACAAACAAGAAATGGTAAGAGAACTGCACAAGCAGCTTTAAAGATAGCTGTTGACTTAGTTTCAGAAGGAATGTTAACTAAAGAAGAAGCTATATTAAAAGTTGAACCTAAGCAATTAGATTCATTATTACATCCTACTTTTGATTTTACTGAATTAAAAAATGCAAAAGTTATAGCTAAGGGACTTCCTGCATCACCGGGAGCAGCTTGTGGAAAGGTTGCATTTAGTGCAGAAGAAGCAAAAGAAAGAGCTGAAAAGGGTGAAAAAGTAGTATTAGTGAGACTAGAAACTTCACCAGAAGATATTGAAGGTATGATTGCAGCTGAAGGTATATTAACAATAAGAGGTGGTATGACATCTCATGCAGCAGTTGTTGCAAGAGGTATGGGAACTTGTTGTGTAGCTGGTTGTGGAGACTTAAAAGTTAATGAAGAAGAAAGAACTTTGGAAGCTAACGGAAAGGTTTATACTTCTGAAGATTATATATCTATAGATGGATC
This sequence comes from Clostridium sp. ETTB3, assembly GCF_053571985.1. NCBI lineage: Bacteria > Bacillati > Bacillota > Clostridia > Eubacteriales > Clostridiaceae > Clostridium > Clostridium sp. ETTB3. The sequence goes on along the minus strand of NZ_CP199832.1, from coordinate 1,984,467 downwards.
TACAGGAAATGTATATGGGGAAGCAATAAAAGCTGTTACTCCAGAAATTTCAGGACATTTTGCAACATTTATGGAATGGGCAGATAATATTAGAAAATTAAGTGTTAGAACTAATGCTGATAATCCAAGAGATACAAAGCAAGCAATTGAATTTGGTGCAGAAGGTATAGGACTTTGTAGAACTGAGCACATGTTCTTTGAAGAAGATAGAATAATGGCTATGAGAGAAATGATAGTAGCTAAAAATGAAGATGAAAGAAGAGCTGCATTAGCTAAATTACTTCCAATACAAAAGAAAGATTTTATTGGAATGTATGAAGCTTTAAAGGGAATGCCAGCAACAATAAGATTCTTAGATCCACCATTACATGAGTTCTTACCTCATACTGATGATGAAATTGCAGAACTTGCAAAAACAATGGGATTAAGTTTTGGAGAACTTAAATCAACTGTAGAAAACTTGCATGAATTTAATCCTATGATGGGTCATAGAGGTTGTAGATTAGCTGTTTCTTATCCAGAAATTGCTGAAATGCAAACTAGAGCTGTAATTGAAGCAGCTATTGAAGTGAAAAAGAATAAGGGATATGATATAGTTCCTGAAATTATGATTCCATTAGTTGGTGAAGTAAAAGAATTAAAATTTGTTAAGGATATAGTAGTTAGAACTGCTGAACAAGTTATGGAGGAATCAGGAGTTAAATTAGATTATCATGTTGGTACAATGATAGAAATTCCAAGAGCTGCTCTAACAGCTGATGAAATAGCTAAAGAAGCAGAATTTTTCTCATTTGGTACAAATGATTTAACTCAAATGACATTTGGTTTTTCTAGAGATGATGCAGCTAAGTTCTTATCTGATTATTATGAAAGGAAGATATATGAACAAGATCCATTTGCAAAATTAGATCAAAAAGGAGTAGGGCAATTAGTTAAAATTGCTGTTGAAAAAGGTAAATCAACAAGACCAAATATAAAATTAGGTATTTGTGGAGAACATGGAGGAGATCCATCATCAGTAGAATTTTGCCATAATATTGGATTAAACTATGTATCTTGTTCTCCATTTAGAGTTCCAGTGGCAAGACTTGCAGCTGCACAAGCACAAGTTAAGAATCCAAGAAAATAAATATTTAATAAAAGGGAGTGATTTTTCACTCCTTTTTTATTTAAATATTAAAATTTTATATTGTAGTAACGTTTATAAATATAAAGCATATTATTAATATAATCTAATTGAGATTCAGAATTATTTAAACCCTTGCTTAATAAAGTTATAAATGAATTTTTATTACATTTATCTATATTTTTATAGTAATCCCTAGAAATTTTCCAAAACTTTTGAGGAAAGGCTAAATAGGCTAATATATATTTAAAATCAGATTCACTTAATTCATTGTATTTCTTATAAGTATTAATAAGATTAATTGTTAAACCAGAATTCCAATTAGTGCTGTTACGTTTAAGTAATCTTCTTAAAAAATATGAAATATCATGAGCACAATAATCTATTTTACATTTATCAAAATCAATAATCCAAACATCATTATTATTCCTATTTATTAATATATTTTTATTTACATAATCACCATGACAAAGAGAAATACTTAAGTCTTTAAAATCAATAAAAGAGGCTATTTCAAGAGATAATTTTGCAAGTGATAAATTAGTATTTAAGTTATTTAAATAAAGTCTTGAAAATTTATCATTATATGAAAAAGCTAAGTTTGCATTTTCTAATAAATCATTGAAATGTTTATTTATACAAAGATAATAATTATCTAAGCCAATTCTTTTTTTACTTCCATCTATAGGTATGAAATCCTTAGAGCACTTATGTAACTTAGCAAGTGTTTTAATAGATAAATTTAAATCTGATAATGAATCGAAATTACATTTTTCTCCTTCAACCCATGGGGTTAGTATAAATAGCATATTTTCATAAAAAATATACCTACGATTATCATATGAAGGTAATAATTTAGGGACTTTAATGTTATTTCTATACAACCATTCCATTGCAGAATAAACAAAAAGTAAGTTACTTTCATCATAATAAACTTTTTTTAAACAATAATTTTTTTGATTTAATGTTACTTTAAATACAGCTCTTTGTTTAGATGTATCTTTAAATTTAACCATAGTAATTTGTGCATTATCTAAAAAAAATTTAGGTAATATATTTTGTTTTATATTATTAATATCAATGATTTTTTTTTCATTGTCCATTATAAGACTCCTTGCATAAATTTCTTAATATAATAATATTATGAAAAATATATAAATATACATATCGTAGAATGTAATTATAATATAATCAAATATTCTAAAATGTCATATATTATAAAATAGAGGATTTATGAGAAAAATATAGAATAGATTATTTTGAGGTGAGTTAGATGGAACTAAGAGAAAGAATAGAAAATAATGAAGACTTGACATTAATTCCACAGGCTATTCATAGTAATAAAAGTATGGGGAGAGAATTAAAAGAAAAATATGATAGTATTAGAACTTGCTTTATGATAGATAGAGATAGAATTATACATTGTAAGTCCTTTAGAAGATTAAAACATAAGACACAAGTATACATACGAACGTTTGGAGATCACTATAGAACAAGGCTTACGCATACCTTAGATGTAGCTCAAATTGGAAGAACTATAGGAATAGGTATAGGTTTAAATGAAATGCTAATTGAAGCAATTGCATTAGGGCATGATTTGGGGCATGTTGCATTTGCTCATAATGGAGAAGAAGTGCTTAACGAGTTTTTAGATGGTGGTTTTAGGCATAATGAACAAAGTGTGAGAGTTGTAAAAAAGTTAGAAAAAAGTGGTGTAGGATTAAATCTTACAGCTGAAGTTATAGATGGAATATTAAATCATAGTGGACTTTCACAAAAGGAAAATGTAGCAAAAACATTAGAAGGTAGGGTAGTAAAATATAGTGATAAAATAGCTTACTTAAATCATGATATTGATGATTCAATAAGAGCTGGATTATTAACTGAAGATCAGTTACCTAAGGAAGTTGTTAAAGTATTAGGAAAAAGTCATTCAGAGAGAATAAAAATATTAGTTAACGATATGATAATTGAAAGTACTAAAAATTTAAAATCTGGAAATTATGATATTAAACAAAGCAATGAAGTTAAAGAGGCTATGGTTGAATTGAGAAAGTTTATGTTTAAAAATATTTATCTGGCAGATGAATTAAAAGAAGAAAGAAATAAAGCAAAATTTATATTAAGTAATGTTATAAATTATTTTTATAATCATAGTGATGAGCTACCTCAGCTATATAAAAATATAATTAATGAGGAAGGACTGAAAAGGGGAGTTGCAGATTATATTGCAGGAATGACAGATGATTATTGTTTATCGGTATTTAATAAAATATATGTACCAAAGTTTGTAATTTATTAGTAAAAAAGTTGTATAATACAAAAAAATTGGGAACAATAAATTTTGTAGAATAAAAAGGATTTTAACAGTTAAGATAGAATAGATAATATTAGGGTAGAATAAAAATATATATTTAAGACATAAAAAATAAATTAAGTTAAAAAATTTAGAAGGAATTTATAAAAACATGTCGAAATGTATAGAGTGGGAAAAATTAAATTAAGTAAGGAGGGGATCTCCTTGCAGATTTCTGAAGAAATTTTAGAAAAAATAAAATCACAAAATGATATTGTAGATGTAATTTCAGAGAGGGTTAGACTAAAGAAGGCTGGTAGAAACTTCACAGGGCTATGCCCTTTTCATAACGAAAAAACACCTTCTTTTTCAGTATCTCAGGAGAAACAAATTTTCAAGTGCTTTGGATGTGGTGAAGCAGGAAATGTTATTTCATTTGTGATGAAAGATAAAAATTTATCTTTCATTGAAGCAGTAAAATACCTTGCAGCTAGAGCAAATATTCCTTTAGAGTTTGGAAATGGACCAAGAAGTAAGAGTGCACAAAAAAAGGATTTGCTGTATAAAGTAAATGTTGAAGCAGCAAAATTTTTCTTTTCAAATCTTATGAATAACCAAAAAGCAAAAGAATACTTTTTAAATAGGGGTATTAAAGAAGAAACAATTAAAAAATTTGGATTAGGATATGCTAATGATAGTTGGAATAATTTAATGTTTTATTTAAGACATAAAGGTATTAGTGATGAGGTGTTAGAAGAAGCTGGTCTTATTTCTGTAAATAAGGAAAAAGGTACTAAATATGATAGGTTTAGAAATCGAGTTATGTTTCCAGTTTTTGACTATCAAGGAAAAGTAATTGGATTTGGAGGAAGAGTATTAGATGATTCAAAACCTAAATATTTAAATTCACCTGAAACTTTAGTTTTCCAAAAAGGAACTAACTTATATGGGCTAAATTTTGCATTAAAGCATAATATGAGTGAAAGATACTTTGTTATTGTTGAAGGATATATGGATTTAATATCTTTACACCAGCATGGAATAACAAATGTAGTTGCATCATTAGGAACAGCATTAACTATTAATCAAGCAAGATTATTGAAAAGATATGCAGATAAAGTAGTTATTTCTTATGATGCTGATGTAGCAGGGCAAATGGCAACGTTGAGAGGACTTGAAATTTTAAGAACTGCAGGTTTTGATGTAAGAGTATTAAGCATTCCACAAGGAAAAGATCCAGATGAATATGTAAGAAGCAATGGAAAGGATGCATTTTTAAGATTAATTAATAACGCAGCACCATTAATAGATTATAGAATTAAAAAAGCTGAAGAAGGTATTGATTTTAAAAATAGCCAATCTGTAATTTTATATTCAAAAAGAGTTATGGATATAATCTCAGATTTAAATCCTGTTGAAAAGGATGTTTATATAAAAAAAGCATCTGAAAATACTGGAATAAAAGAACAGGCATTGTATGATATCCTTAAAAGTAAAATGAAAGATAATAGAGAAAATGATTTTAGGAATAATAAGGAAGAAGATAGGTCAAAATTATATGTAGAACCAGGATTTTTAAAAGCAGAAAGAACACTTTTAAAAATGATGCTTGAAAATAATGAGTATTTACAGTATATAGAGGAAAGAATATCAGAAAACGACTTTATTTTACTAGAACATAAAGAAATTTTCACTGTTATTATATTGGCTAAAGGGGAAAATATAAATAATATAGAATCATTTATAGAATCAAGACTAAGCGATGTAAAAACAATTGGAGAGCTAGTCAAGATTAAAGAAGAGAATATATTCTTTGCTGATAATATAAAAGTTCAAATTAATGATTTAATTAATGAAATTATTTCATATAAATTAAAGCAAAGAATAGATCAACTTAGAAAAGAGCAAAAGCAACTTGAAAACGAGGGCAAAATTGAAGAATCAATAAAATTAGCCATTGAGTTAGCAAGTATAACTAAAAAGTTGAAAGAAGCTAAGAGAGTTTAGTTGGTCATATAACGAAAGGAGGTAATCAGCTAGTGGAAGAAAAAACAAAAGTAAATAAGAATAAGCCTAAGGATGGTCAAGATAGAAATAATAAAATGAGCATCGTAAAAAACTTACTAGATAAAGGTAAGAAAAATGGGGTATTAACATATCAAGAAATTTTAGATGAGGTAGAAAACATAGATTTAAGTCCAGAGCAAATTGAAAAGATTTATGAGGTTCTTGAATCAATGGGAATTGAAGTTCAAGGTGCTGCAAATGATGTTGATATTATAGAAGAAGAAATAGATTTATCAGTACCGGAAGGAATTGCAATAGATGATCCTGTAAGAATGTATTTAAAGGAAATAGGAAAGGTTCCACTATTATCATCTGAAGAAGAAATGGAGCTTGCTAAACAAATTGAAGCAGGAAGCCAATATGCTAAAAAGAAACTTGCTGAAGCAAACCTTAGATTGGTTGTTAGTATAGCTAAAAGATATGTTGGAAGAGGAATGTTATTCTTAGACTTGATTCAAGAAGGAAACCTTGGATTAATTAAAGCAGTAGAAAAATTTGATTTTAGAAAAGGGTTTAAATTTTCTACTTATGCTACATGGTGGATTAGACAAGCGATTACTAGAGCCATAGCTGATCAAGCTAGAACAATAAGAATTCCAGTTCATATGGTAGAAACTATAAATAAGTTAATAAGAGTTCAAAGACAATTATTACAAGAATTAGGTAGAGATCCATTCCCCGAAGAAATTTCTAAAGTTATGGACCTTCCAGTAGAAAAGGTTAGAGAGATTCAAAAAATTGCTCAAGAACCAGTTTCACTTGAAACACCTATTGGAGAAGAGGAAGATTCTCATTTAGGTGATTTCATACCTGATGATGATGCTCCTGCACCAGCTGAGGCAGCTGCATTTACAATGTTAAAGGAACAATTAATTAATGTTTTAGATACATTGACTCCTAGAGAAGAAAAAGTCTTAAGATTAAGATTTGGATTAGATGATGGAAGAGCAAGAACTCTTGAAGAAGTAGGTAAAGAGTTTAATGTAACAAGAGAAAGAATTAGACAAATAGAAGCTAAGGCTTTAAGAAAGCTTAGACATCCATCTAGAAGTAAGAAATTAAAAGATTACTTGGATTAGTAAATTAGCACCAAAGACTGGTGCTAATTTTTGCATTAAGTAGATAAATAAAATTTAAAAAATAACATAACTTAATAAAGTAAAAAAAATAAATAAATTTACAGCAAATGATTAAATAATATATTATTAGAGGTAGTAAAAATGGATGTTAGTAAAAGAATAGAGTTTATAATTAATAATTTAGAAAATACAGAAGTGCTTGCTGATATAGGAACTGACCATGGATATGTTCCATTAATAGCTTTAGAAAGAGGAATTTGTAATAAAGCAATTGCTTGTGATATTAATAAGGATCCATTAGATAAAGCAAGATTAAATGCAATATTAGAAGGTATTGGAGATGAACTTGAATTTAGATTAGGTGGTGGATTTGAACCATTAAAAGTAAGTGAAGCAAATGAAGTTGTAATAGCTGGAATGGGTGGAAATTTAATTAGAGATATATTAGAAGCTGATTTAGAGAAAGTTAAAAGTGCAGAATATTTAATTTTAGTACCAGCACAAAACCCAGAAGTATTAAGGGCGTATTTATATAAGAATAATTATGAAATTATAAAAGAAGACTTATGTTTAGATGAAGGTATATATTATGAGTTATTTAAGGTAAGAAGTGCAGATGGTCAAAGCACTGAATTAGATAGCATATATTATGAAGTAAGTCCAATATTATTAAGAAGTAAAAATCCATTAATGAAAGATTTTTTACAAAATAAAATAGATGAATATAATAGAATTTTAGGTTTTATAACTGAAGAAACTGTAAGTGCAAATAATAGAAGAGCAGAAATACAAGAAAAAATTAGTATTATAACAGGAATGTTAAATTATTTATAAGGTGATTTTATGATAAAGGTAAATAATATTATTAATGAAATGGAATTATTAGCACCAACTTATTTAAAAGAAGACTTTGATAATGTTGGATTAATGGTTGGTGATAAAAATAAAGAAGTTAAAAAAGTTTTATTAGCATTAGATTGTACTTTAAAGGTTATTGAAGAGGCTAAAAAAGAAAATGTTGACTTAATAATTACTCATCATCCTCTTATTTTTAAAAGACCAAGCAGTATTACAACTGACACTTTACAAGGTAAAAAAATAATTGAGTTAATAAAAAATGATATTTCTTTATATTCAAGTCATACTAATTTGGATTCAGTAGAAAATGGATTAAATGATACTATTGTTTCAATTTTAGGATTTGATAACTCTAAAATATTGGAAAAAAACAAGAGGGATGATAAAGCTGGCCTTGGAAGAATTGTATCTTTAAACGAATCAATACAATTAGAGGATTTAATAAGTAAAATAAAAAAATCATTAAATATAAATAATTTACGAGTAGTTAAAGGTAAAGATAAGGTTAATAAAATTGCAATTATAAATGGAAGCGGACAAGATTTTATAAGCAAAGCTGTTGCTTTAGGAGCTGACTGCATAATTACAGGGGATACTACTTATCATTTTGCATCTGACTATAAGGAAATGAAGATAAGTATTTTAGATGTTGGTCATTTTGCATCAGAGCAAATAACTTTCTTTAATGTAATGGAAAATTTAAAGGAAAAATTTAAAGATGTAGAGTTTATCACTTCTACAGTTGAAGAAGATCCATTTAGTTTTTATTAAATAATATTTAATCATGAAGGCATAAGTTTATTGTATTTAAACAATAACTTATGTCTTTTATTATTAAAATAAACAATAAAAATTAGATGATATTATAAGAAAAGAAAAACACTAGACAATAACCTAGTGTTTTTCATAATGCGAGATAATCCGTAAGCGGAGTTCTGTATTAAGCAATCATCTATCTAGACTTACTGTTACCAGCAAGCTCAAGCGACACACCACATGGCGGGACGGGCAATCCCATAATGCCATTACTCGGTCTTGCTCCAGGTGGGGTTTACATAGCCATGATGTCACCACCATGCTGGTGAGCTCTTACCTCGCCTTTCCACCCTTACCAGTCACAAAAGTGAATTCAGTTAAAAACTTCTGGCGGTATATCTCTGTTGCACTATCCTTCAAGTCACCTTGACTGGCCGTTAACCAGCACCCTGCCCTATGGAGCTCCGACTTTCCTCTCCTAACTTTAAAAGTTAGCAGCGATTGCATGTATTACTCGCAGAATTTATAATAACATAAATTTTTTAATAATACAAATTTTTTTTATACAAACGATAAAATTATAAATAACATTATTATTATTATCCAACTGTAAATTCCTATTCCTGAAAACAGCAATGTAATTCCAATAAGAATTAAAATACATATGCGAGCTTTGGGATTTGGACAAGTTGGTTGCTTTGGCTTATTAGAAGGTGTTTTAATAGCACAAATTATATCGTTAACAGTTGCTCTAAAAACTTTGCCCCAATCAGTTTTTTTTGACATTATTTCAACTCCAAAAATTTGTATTACTATAATATATGCAGTAATAAAAATAGAATAACAAAAAATATATTAATAATATTAATAGAAATTTTTAATTAGTTATTTTATAATAAAAAATACAAAAAAAGATGAAGTCTATTAAGGGAGTGAAAAACTTTAAATAATGAAAAAGAAGTATAGATGGAGTGGCATTATTTTATTATTAATAATAAGTTTAATATTAATAATAGGCATATCAAATGGAATAAGTTTAGATATAGATTCATTAAGAGACTATATTGATTCTAGTAAGTATTCTGAAATTATATTTATTGCAATTTGGTGCATTAGATTAATAAGTTTTATTCCAGGTGTTACATTAATGATTTTAGGTGGATTAATTTTTGAAGCTGAAGAGGCAATTATATTATCATTAATAGGAGTTGTATTAAGTGGAATAATAGTTTTTGCAATTGCTAAAATGGATATATTTAATGGATTAAGAGAAAAAATTAATAAAAAGCATCCAGAGATAATGGAACTTATAGAATCTTATAATTATAAAATACTTGCAGTAGGTGTTTTATGTCCTATTGCACCTACAGATGTAATTGTATTTGTATCATCTTATATGGGAATCAACTTTAAAAAATTTGTTTTAATATTTTCACTTGCTAATATACCAGCTATTTATTTATATAGTTATTTAGGAGACAGTTTTAATGGATCAATAATTAATACTATTATGATAATTGTTACCTTAATAATAACTGGATTTTTTTCATATAGATTATGGAGGAAAATGGAATGTAAGTTAGCAAAAGAAAATTAAAAAAATGGTAAATTAATTTTTCAAAATTAATTTACCATTTTTATTTTTACTCCTTAGTAGTAAGGGATTCCATGAGTTCTCTAACTTTCCATTCATCTTTTAAGTCGGTCATTGTAAGAATTGTATCACCAGCTTTAATAATTGTATTTCCTTTTGGAACAATAGAACGCTCATCACGTTTAATTGATACAATAAGCATATTTTCAGGAAGCTTAAGGCTATTTAAGGTTACTTTTTCTATTTTTGATCCAAAATGAACTACATTAGTAATAATAATTTTTTTATTGCTAGTGTTGTGATATTCATTAATATTATTTTTTGTTAAAAGATTTTTTAATAAAGAGTCATATATAGGTTCACTTTTTAATGCATCAGCAATTATATAAGAAATTATTGATACTATAGAAAGTGAAAGCAAATTAGAAAAAGAACCAGTCATTTCTGTAATTAAAATTATTCCTGTAATAGGAGCTCTTACTATTGCCGTAAAGTAACCTGCCATAGAAATTATAATAAAATTATTAAATAGTTCGCTAGATATTCCTAAATAATTAATTGAAATATAACCAAATACAGCCCCAAAGGTTCCACCAATAATTAAAAGAGGAAAGAATATTCCACCAGGAGCGCCAGAACCAAATGATATTATTGAAAATAAAAATTTTGCTACTAGCATCAATAAAATCAAGCTTAAAGCAGATGTTAAAGTTAGTTCCTCAACTATAGCATGCCCACCACATAAAACTACAGGAAATAATAATCCTAAGATTCCAGCAAGTAAAAATGGAATCATTAATTTTATTGATGTAGAACATTTTAATTTAGAGTATAAGTCTTGAGTTTTTAAGGTAAGGTAGTTATAATATGAACCAAATACTCCTAATAAGATTCCTAATATTATTAAAAGCCAATAATTACTTAAAGGCATAACACTAGAGGTTGTAAAATTAAATATTGGTTTTAATCCAAAAAATTGTTTTGAAATAAAATCAGCAGCAACAGCAGAAGTTATTGTTGAAATTAATACAAGTGGTGAAAAATATTTATAAATTTCTTCAAGTGAAAATAATACACCAGATAAGGGAGCATTAAAAGCTGCGGCTAATCCTGCTGTAGCACCACTACTAAGAAGGAGTCGTCTTTCAAGGCGTGTACTTTTAAATTTTTTGCTTATTATATCTCCTACACAAGTTCCAAGTTGAATAGAAGGACCTTCTCTTCCTAGTGATAATCCGGATATAATACAAAGGGTACCGCCAATAAATTTATTAAGTATAATTGAAAATGGTCTATTTTTTATATAGCCACCCATAATACCTTTAACTTGTGGAATACCACTTCCACTTATATAAGGTTCTTTATCAATTAGTTTTCCTATAAGAAAGGCTAATATTATTAAGATAATAAACCATACTAAAATAAGGTATTTTCTTGCTTTAATAAATGAATAAATAAAGAATGAAAGTTCTTCTGCATAAGATAATGCAAATCTGTATAATACAACTACAAAAGAAGTTAAAATTCCAACTAAAAGACCTTTAAGAACAAGATCAGAATGGTTTTTTCTATCATCAGTAATTATATCAAAGTTTTTCATTTTATTATCACCTCCAATAAGATTAAGTTGATATAATATTAGTATAGCATCATTATAATTATAAAAAAATAGGAGAAGAACAAAAGAAAAATGGGAAAAGTGTTTATTATTGTTTCAACAATTATATTGTTACTAGTTGTTATACAAAGAAATACTAGCAATAATATAAGATTATTTAAAAGATTAAAAAATATTATTTTTGAAATTAACAGTGTATATTTAGAATTATTTAAAGATAGGTCATTAGCAAGAAGAATAATTCAAGGAACATTGATTATTGTAGCAGAAATATTTATTACAGTTTCAGTAGCAACAGCAGTGTTAAAGCATATTGATATATATAATAACTTTTTTATAAATTTAATATTTAAGTTAATTATTATTTCAGTAAGTTTAGTACTTATTCATTTTTGTATGGGATATATACTACTTTCAACAGTTAAAATTCATAAATTTATATATGGAGTGGAAAATGTTAATTTAAAGATAGATTTACTTTTAAGTTATTTTATTATAAGTACATATTTTACAGTGTTATTAATATTTCCACAGCAATTTAAAAGCTGTTATAAAATAGGACTTTTAGGTGTATCAATATGCTATATATTAAATATTAAAATATTAGTAGCACTTATGAATGATCCATATAAAATAAAAAGCAAAAGTCAAGATGAAACTAATTTTAGTAGAGTTATAATAGCATCTATATTAATTGTTGTGTTAATTATTTTAAACTTATATTTAGCAGTTTGTTTTGTTAGTGATACTGGTAAGGATGCTTTTAGTAATTCACCAAATTATTTTGATTTGTTTTATTATACTATAATAACATTTACCACTGTTGGATATGGAGATATAGTTCCAATAACTATGGAAGCAAAAATTGTAAGTAGTTTAATTTCAATAACCAATATAATATGTATTACTATATTTTTAAGTACAATTTTATCTTATAGAGATAAGATAAAAAGTGATATATAACTTTAATAAGAGGGGATGTGAAAAATGAAAAAAATTAGTCATGGATGTACTTTAGATTGTGCAGATTGTTGTAAATTTAATGTGTATGTAAAAAATGATGATATTATAAAAATAGAAGGTGATAAGGAGCATCCTTATACAAAAGGATTTATATGCAAAAAGGGATTAGCTCACTTAAAAAGATTAAATCATAGTAAAAGAATTTATAAGCCATTAATAAAAATTAATGATAAGTGGAAAGAAATTGAGTTTGATGAAGCTATAAATATAATGGTTAAAAAATTAAGTTATTATAAAAGTAAATTTGGAAGCAAATCAGTTTTATATTATGAGCAATATGGAAATGGTACAGTACTAAAAAGTATTGGAGAAAAGTTTTTTAATTTTTATGGGGGAGTTAGTTTATCAAAAGGGGGGCCTTGCTGGAGTGCAGGAATTGCAGCACAAAAGTTGGATTTTGGTGATTCTAGAAGTCATTCATTAGAAGATATGTTAAATAGTAAAAATATATTTGTATGGGGGAAAAATCCTGCTAATACAACAATACATACTATGCAAATGATAAAAAGGGCTAAGAAAAAAGGAAGTAAAATCATTGTAATAGATCCAATAGAAACTGCAACTGCTAAATTAGCAGATAAGTATATTAAAATTAAAGCAAATGGTGATAAAGCATTAGCCTTAGCAATGGGACAAATAATAATTAAAAATAAATTATATGATGAAAAATATATAAGGCTATATGTTAATGGATTTGAAGAATATAAAAGTTATATATTATCATTAAATATTAAAGACTTAAGCAAGGAATGTGGAGTAGAAATTTATACAATAGAGGAACTTGTAAAATTATATTGTCAAAAGTATTCTACTATTTTATTAGGCTTTGGAATGCAAAAATATAAAAATGGTGGGATGACTATAAGATTAATAGATGCTTTAGGTGCAATTACAGGACAAATTGGATTTAGTGGTGGTGGAGTAAATTATGCAAATAAAGTATATCCTAAAATATTAAATACTGATCCTTATGATAGTGAAAAGTTTTCAAATAATAGATATTATTATACAAATGAAATAAGTGAATTTATAGAAAAATGTAATTTAGGAAATACCTATTATAAAAATGATATATTTATAAATCATGAAGATAATAAAGGTGATTATGAATTAAACATTCCAATAAAAATGGCTATTATAACTAAAAGTAATTTATTAAATCAACTTGCTAATATAAATAATTTAAAAAGAGCTTTATCTAAGGTAGAATTTAAAGTATGCTTTGATATGTTTATTACAGATACAGTTAAGGAATGTGATTTGTTTATACCAGTAACTAGTCAGCTTGAAAGTGAAGACTTATTATTTAGTTCAATGATGAATCCATATTTAGTTTATAATGAAAAAATATTAGAACCACAAGAAAAATTAATGGATGAATATTATTTCTTTATGGAAGTTGCTAAAAGGTTAAAAATGAGTAATTATCCAATTGTAACAAAGAAAGAATATTTAGAAAAAGTAATATATCCATTAAAAAATATTAATAGTGATATAAGCTTAGAATATTTAAAAAATAATTATTTTACCTTACATAAGGATGTTGCATGGAGTGACAAGAATTTTGTAAATGAGAGTGGTAAGTTTGAAATAATAAACTGTGAAGAAATTAAAAAATTTGAGGCTAATAAATATAAGGATATAAGCAAATTAAGATTATTAACTAATCATGGGAGGGATAGTTTATCTAGTCAGCATTTTATGGATGATGATGGAATAGCTATTGCATATATTAATGAAAAAGAAGCAAAAAGATTTAATATAAATAATAATGAAATTATATATTTAAAATCTGAAAATGGACAAATAAAGGTAAAGATAAATATAGATAAATCCATTGGAGATAATATAGTAATGATGTTTGTTGGATGGTGGGAAAGACATGGAAATCCTAATTTCTTAACTAATAGTGGGATATCTGATATTGGTGGACAAATTACTTATAATGAAACTTTTGTAGAAATAATAAAAAGGTAATAATTAAATTTATGAAAAAATCAGCAATTATAAGTGCTGATTTTTATTTTATATAATTAAAATTTATGAACTTGGGGAAGTATATTAATGTATAAATTAATAGTTTTAAGGGAGGTATTAAAAATGAATATAACATTTAATGGAGATCCTATTACTTTAGTTGGAGAAAAAATTAAAGTAGGTGACAATGCTCCAGATTTCTTAGTTGTAGATAATAATTTGAAAAATGTTACATTAAGTGATACAAGTGGGAAAAGAATTTTTATAACAGTACCATCTATTGATACTTCTGTATGCGATATGGAAGTTAGAAAGTTTAATGAAGAAGCAACAAAATTAAAAGATGTTACAGTATATGTAGTATCTATGGATTTACCATTTGCACAAGTAAGATGGTGTGGAAATGCTGGGATTGATAAAGTAAAAACATTATCAGATTATAAACAAAAAAGTTTTGGAAAGAAATATGGAACTTTAATAGAAGAGTTTGGTTTTTTAACTAGGGCAGTATTTGTTGTAGATGAAAATAATAAAGTTACATATGTTGAGTATTGCAAAGATGTAATAAATGAACCAAATTATGAAGAGGCTTTAAGAGCGGTAAGATGATTTTAAATAAGGAGATTTTATTATGAGTTTAAAAGAATCAATTAATGAAATGAAAATTCATCATGAGGAAAGAAAAGAAGAAAGACATGAAAGGCATGAAGAAAAGAAATTTGCCCATGAATTAAAGCAACAAATGAAGGAAGAGGTTAAAGAAGAAAAGAAGTCAGAAAAAGAAAAGGAACATGAACTAAAAAAGAAGTATAAAGAAGAAGAAAAAGATGCAAAGAAAATGGCAAAGGAAATTGATAAAGATTTAAGAGAATTAGAAAAAGAAGATAGAAAAGAGCAAAAGGAATTTGCACATGCTTTAAAAAAGCAAATGGAAGAGGAAAATAATTAAATAATATAGGGGGCTGACGCACTAAAACTTTTATACAGAATATATTGTTTTAAAAAATAAAAATCAACAAAATATATTGTAGTATTTATTCTTAATGCGACATCTCCTTATATATTAATATAAATAGTTTTAATGGATAGTTTTAAATAATATATATTATTTTAGATAAATTTACAAAATAAAGATAACATATTTGTAAAATATGTATATAGCTGAAAACAGTTTCAGGGTGTACAATAAATATATGAGATGAAGTTAATAAAAGATTAGAAGTTGTTTTTATGGGAGGAATAAAAAATGGCAAATTTATCATTACAACATATTTATAAAATTTATCCAGGAGATGTAACTGCAGTTAAAGATTTTAATTTAGAAATTGAAGATAAAGAATTCGTAGTATTTGTTGGACCATCAGGATGCGGTAAGTCAACAACTTTAAGAATGATTGCAGGTCTTGAAGATATTTCAAAAGGGGAATTATATATTGGGGACAAGCTTGTAAATGATGTTGAACCAAAGGAAAGAGATATAGCAATGGTTTTCCAAAACTATGCATTATATCCACATATGACAGTATTTGATAATATGGCATTTGCTTTAAAATTAAGAAAGGTTCCAAAAGCTGAAATAGAACAAAAAGTAACAGAAGCAGCAAGGATTCTTGATATAGAACATTTATTAAAGAGAAAACCAAAGGCTTTATCAGGAGGTCAAAGACAAAGAGTTGCGTTAGGAAGAGCTATTGTAAGACATCCTAAAGTATTCTTAATGGACGAGCCTTTATCAAACCTAGATGCTAAGTTAAGAGTTCAAATGAGAACAGAAATAACTAAGTTATATAGAAAATTACAAACAACATTTATATATGTAACACATGACCAAGTAGAAGCTATGACAATGGGCACTAGAATTGTTGTTATGAAAGATGGAGTTATTCAACAAGTTGACTCTCCAATCAATATCTACAATAACCCAGCTAACTTATTTGTAGCAGGATTTATAGGAAGCCCACAAATGAATTTCTTAGAAGGTAAAATAGAAAAGGATGGCAATAATGTATTTGCTGTATTTGGAAATAACAAAATAACATTACCAAAACCAAAAGCTGATGTTTTAGTAAAAGAAGGTTATGTTGGTAAGTCTGTAACATTTGGTATAAGACCAGAACATTTAAGTGATAATGATGAATTAATTGCTGCTCATCCAGGAAGTATAGTAAAAGGACATGTAGAAGTTATTGAACTTATGGGTTCTGAAAGTTATATTTACACTAAATGTGGAAATAGCCAAATGAATGTTAAAGTAGAAGGAAGTACAGAGTTAAAGATCGGTGAAGTAGCAAGTCTTTATTTAAATACTGAAAAATTACATGTATTTGATAAAGAAACAGAATTAAGAATTGTATAATAATTCTTTGGAGGAGATATTGTGAAGTGTGTTGAGAAATTGGTAAAAGAAGTATATGACAGTTGCAAAATACCTTTTCAATTAACAATAGAAGAAGTAGGAGAATTTTCTACACCTCTATTTGAACTTGTACAAAATCAATCTGAAAAAAGTTTTAATTATAATAACACTAAGTGCTGTATCAAGGTAAATACAGCACTTAGTATTACACTTGATTTATTAAAACTTTATATAGAAGAAAGACTTAACAAGGTGTTTTTAAGTAAAAAAAGTATAGTTTCACTGTTGTTAAATGATAAGAGTATAGAAGAAGAAGTAATAAAAGCAAGCTGGCCAATACTTATTGAAGAATTTGATTTAATAAACATATATGTAGATAATTATAGAGATGAAATAATGTCTTATCTTAAACAAGGGTATTGTTGTAAAGAAGTAGAAATTATAAGTCATAATGGACATATTCTTATGTTTGGAAAATTTGAAGATATATTGGAACATGCTAAAAGTATTAAGTATACAGTAGAAGGAGCAGTTCCATGTAAAGCTTATATTGGTTATTGTAACGTAGAAAGTTATTTGATGTTAAAGAAATATTATGATGATACATCATATAAAATAAATTTAGCTTTTAAATATAATATAATAGATAGAATATTTGATTCAAATAAGCTTATATTAGAAGGAATTATAGATTCAGTTTCTGAAGAAATGAAAAATGATATATATATAAGCTTTGAAAAAGGAATAGCAAAATTAGATAATGAAATGATAAGAACTATGGAAGTATTTTTTAAATGTGGATTAAATTTAAGTGAAGCATCTAAAGAATTATATATACATAGAAATACATTAATTTATAGATTAGACAAAATTCAAAAATATACAAATTACGATATAAGAGAATTTAATGATGCAGTATTATTAAAAATAATATTTTTCATTTGGAAGGAAAAAAATGAAAAAAAACTTGAGGATGTTTTAAAAGTGGTATAAAATATGATGGAGAATGATACCTATATATTTAAATTATTTGAGGTATATACGAATTTCTCATAATCTACCAAGATTTTTATTGTTAAAATCTTGGTAGAAATTTTATTAAATAATAGGTATAGATACCAATTTTTTTAGTTCTTATGTATTTGGGGTGTAATATTTTGAAGGAAGTTACAAATATGTTTGACAATATATATTATAGTTCAAAGATACCATTTAAAGTTATTATTGATGCAAGTTAAAAATGTATCACAAGGATATAGCAATGAAGAGGATAATAATAAAATAAATATAAATGATGATGGTATTAATTATGAAATTATAGTAAATGCAAAAGAAACATAAATAATTAATTTGTTTAGGATTTATTAAAAAATGTAATTGAAAATAATAAACTTGAAAAAATTTGAAAAATGAGATACAATTATATGGAAACGATACCGAGATATTGCATTATATATTATGTTAAGATGAAATATGGACATAAGTAGTTTATTAGTGGTATATTTTATGAATAATTAATGAATTATAATGATGTAAAAAGGAGTATTTTGGATATAAATTAATAAGGAAATAGGAGTGCTAAAATAATTCAAAATATTTTTTAAGGAGGTTTATCTATGAATATAAGAGATATTGCTAAAATATCAGGTGTTGGAGTAAGTACTGTTTCACGTGTATTAAATAATCATCCGGATGTAAAAGAAAGTACTAGAGAAAATGTATTACGTGTTATAAAAGAAAGCAATTATGTGCCTAATAATAGTGCAAGAATATTAAAGCAAAATACAACTAAAAACATAGGTGTTTTAGTAAAAGGAGTTTTTAATCCTTTTTTTTCTGAACTTATTAATGTTATAGGAAGTAAGATTAATGAAGAAAAATACACTATGATATTACAGCAAAATGATTATGTTTTAGAACAAGAAGTTGAAAATATCATTTCTTTTGTAAAAGAAAAAAGACTTCAAGGAATAATTTGTTTAGGTGGAAATTTCATAGATTTAGATGAAGATAGTTTTAAAAATATAGACGTTCCAGTTGTATTAACTTCTGTTAATACAGTATCTTCAGCAGGAAGAGATAAATATTCTACAGTTGGAATAGATAATCTTCAATCAGCATATTCAGCTACGGAATATCTTATAAAAAAAGGTCATGAAAATATTGCAATAATGATAGGAGAAAAAAATGACTTTTGTGTTAGTTGGTGGAGATATAAGGGATATATTAAGGCTTTAATGGATTATAATATAAAAATAAATGATGAAAATCTAATAATTGGAGATTATGATTCAGAAAAAGCTTATGAAGAAACTATGAAATTGTTAAAACATAGAAAAGATATAACTGCAATTTTTGTAATTTCAGATTTCATGGCTATTGGCGCTGCTAAGGCAGTATCAGATAGTGGATTAAGAGTTGGAGAAGATATATCAATAATTGGTTTTGATGGTATGGATGTTAGTTGTTATTATAATCCAGGTATTACCACAATAAATCAACCTAAAAAAGAAATGGCAGAAAAAAGTGTAGAAATTTTATTTGAACTATTAAAGAAAAAAGGGGAAAATAAACATATTTTATTAGATACTGAGTTAATAGAAAGAGAATCTTGTATGGATATTAGCAAAAAGTAAAATAATTATTATTTTAATAATATATATAGTTAAATTTAATAGGTAAAAGGAGTAGAGGGGTATGGAGAGAAGTGCAGGTGTTATTATGCATATAGCATCATTACCAGGAAAATTTGGAATAGGGACATTTGGTAAGGAAGCATATGAATATGTTGAATTTTTATATAAATCAGGAATGAGATATTGGCAAATATTGCCGTTAGGGCAAACAGGATATGGGGATTCACCATATCAATCTTTTTCAGCTTTTGCAGGCAATCCTTATTTTATTGATTTTGATATATTAAATGATGAAGGAATTTTAAGCAAAGCAGAATATATTAATGAAAATTATGGAGATAATGAAGAATGCATTGATTATGGGCTTTTATTTAATATTAAATATATAGTGTTAAGAAGAGCTTATGAGAACTTTAAAAAAAGTCATAACTTTTTATTAAAAGAATACTTTGAAAGTTTTAAAGAAGAAAATAATTGGTGGTTAGATAATTATTCTCTTTATATGGCTGTTAAAGGTAAATTTAATTTAGCTAGTTGGCAAGAATGGGATGATGATATAAAAAAGAGAAGACCTGAAACAATTGAACTTTATAGAAATGAGTTATCAGATGAAATAGAGTTTTGGTCATTTATTCAATTCTTATTCTTTAAACAATGGAATGAATTAAAAAGCTATGCTAATGAAAAGGGAATTAAAATAATAGGAGATATGCCAATTTATGTTGCAGAAGATAGTGCTGATGTTTGGAGTAATCCTGAAGCATATTTAATATATGAAGAAACATTAAAACCAATTTCTATTGCAGGATGCCCTCCAGATGCATTTTCAGAAACAGGTCAATTATGGGGAAATCCTCTTTATGATTGGAATTACATGGAGAAAACAGGATATAAATGGTGGATTAAGAGAGTTGAAGAAAGTTTAAAACTTTATGATGTAGTTAGAATAGATCATTTTAGAGGATTTGAAAGCTATTGGGAAATTCCTTATGGAGATACTACAGCTATTAATGGTAAATGGGTAAAAGGACCAGGAATTAAGCTATTTAATGCAATTAAAGAATCATTAGGTGAAATAAATGTTATAGCAGAAGATTTAGGATTTTTAACAAATGAAGTTAAAGAATTTTTAGAGGAAACAGGATTTCCAGGAATGAAGGTATTACAATTTGCTTTTGATGAAAGAGAAGAAAGTAATTATTTACCTCATACTTATACTAATAATTGTATTGCATATACAGGAACACATGATAATGATACATTTAGGGGTTGGTTTGAGTTAACTGGAAATAAATCAGATGTTAAGTATTGCAAGGAATATTTAGCCTTAACAGAAGAAGAAGGATATAACTGGGGCTTCATAAGAGGGGCGTGGGCAAGCGTAGCAGATGTTTCTATAGCTTTAATGCAGGATTTCTTAAATCTTGGAAATGAAACAAGAGTGAATTTTCCTTCAACTTTAGGTGGAAATTGGAAATGGAGAATTAAGGAAGGAAGCTACAATACAGAATTAGCTGATAAAATATATAAATATACAAAAATGTATGGAAGATGTTAATTTTAAAAGACTGATGCATAAGTGCATTGGTCTTTTTTAGTGCTACTTATCATATATTAAGTAATTCTAACATAAATATAAATATATAAATTTATATTTATGAGGTAAACATATGGAAAAGAAAAGTGTATATGATTTTTTTATAGGATTACTTGCACTTATGTTAGCATTAATGTTTGTTATAGATATTTTTATAGATATACCAAATGAAGTTAGTTGGACATTTTATTATATAGATAATATAGTAAGATTAATATTTATAGGGGATTACGTTACAAGATTAGTAATAAGTAAATCTAAAAGAAATTTTATAAAAAAAAATATAATAGATTTACTATCCATTTTTTCAATAAGATTTTATATAAGGTTAGTGGGGTTGACCATAATTCCTTCTAAGATCAATTCAGCTTATTGTATAAAAATAATAAAGATTTTTATGCTAATAATTTGTGCCTTAAAATTTAAAATAAGAGTTAAAGATGAAATTAAAAAGAGCAGATTAAATTTTTTATTAGTACTTTCAACAATATTTATAGTTATAGGTGCTGTTTTAATTTCAATAGTTGAAGGAATGTCAATAGGAGATGCTTTATGGTGGAGTTTTGTAACTTTTACTACAGTTGGGTATGGTGATATTTTATTAAAGACTCAATTAGGAAAATCAATTGCTGTTTTATTAATGATTATTGGAATAGGAGTTATAGGAGTTATAACAACTAGTATTACTTTGTATATAGCAAATGGAGGAAGAAAAATGCAAAAGAGTTATAAAGAAAAAGTAATAGAAGATATAAAAAATAAGTTGGATAATTATGAAAATTTAACTAGTGAAGATATAGAAGATATTATAAAAATATTAAAAGCATTAAAAAAATAGAGAGGAAAATATGATTGAATTTAATTTTACATTAACATAAAATATATAATATAAGAGTTATCTTATGCAGGTGTGCTGGAATAGGCAGACAGGATAGATTGAGGGTCTATTGGATATTCTCCGTGTGGGTTCAAATCCCACCATCTGCACCAATACATTATATAGAACTACATTTGAATTTGATTTTTTAATGTAGCTCTTTTTTTATAATGATTTATGGAGGAATTATATGAAAAAAATAGTAATACTTGATGGAAAAACTTTAGGAAATATAGATTTAGAAAAACTTAATGAAATTGGAGAAGTTGATTATTATGAATTTACTAGTGAAGATGAAGTAAGTAATAGAATAAAAGATGCAAATATAATATTAACTAATAAAGTTATTTTAAATGAAGATAATATGAAAAATGCAAATAAATTAGAATTTATTGCTGAAACAGCAACTGGATTTAATAATATAGATGTTGATTATGCAAGAAAAAGAGGAATTGGGGTTTCAAATGTTGCGGGATATTCAACTAATGCAGTAGTTCAACATACATTTGCAATGGCTTTAGGATTATTAAATGAAGTTATATATCATGATAATTATGTTAAGTCTGGTGAATATTCTAAATCAGGATTATTTACATGTTTAAATAGACCTTATTATGAAATTCAAAATAAAGTATGGGGAATAATTGGATTAGGAGTAATAGGAAGAAGAGTTGCAAGAATAGCAGAAGCATTTGGAGCAAAGGTAATATATTATTCTACTTCAGGAAGAAATAATTCAAGTGAATTTGAAAGAGTTGAATTTGAAGAATTACTAAATAAAAGTGATATTATTTCTATTCATGCACCATTAAACAATAATACAAAGGGATTAATAAATTATGATGCACTAAGCAAAATGAAGAATACAGCTATTTTAGTAAATATGGGAAGAGGACCTATTGTAGTAGAAAGGGATCTTTCAAAGGCTATAGATGAAGATAAAATAAGAGGAGCAGCATTAGATGTATTTGAGGTTGAGCCAATTAATGAAGAAAACCCACTATTGACTGTAAAAAATAAAGATAAATTACTATTATCACCTCATATTGCATGGGCAAGTATAGAAGCTCGTAAAGTGTTATTTGAAGAAGTAATAGAAAATATTAAGGCTTTTTATAGAGGAGAAGAACGAAATAGAGTATAAAAATAAAAATATTATGTATATTGACAGAGATAATACAATATAGTAAAATTATAGAAAATAAATAAGGCATTGCTGGGAATGAGAGTAGTAGAAAATTAATAATTTTTCAGAGAGTAGACAGTTGCTGAGAGTCTATAAATTATATTTTTGAACTCGCTCATGAGCTATAAGGATGAATTAGAAGTAATTCTTATCGGATAACACCGTTATTTTAATTAAGTAAAAGTTTTGGATGGTACCGCGTAAACACGCTCCAATGAATAGGAGCTGTTTAGCGGTTTTTTATTTTATTTAAGGGGGCTTTTATAAATGTTAAATTACAGTAAATACAAGAGATTTGAAACTATTAATTTTAAGGAAAGAACATGGCCAAATAATATTATTGAAAAGGTACCTATTTGGTGTAGTGTTGATTTAAGAGATGGAAATCAAGCACTTATAAATCCAATGAACATAAATGAAAAATTAGAATTTTTTAATTTATTAGTTAAATTAGGATTTAAGGAAATTGAAGTTGGATTTCCATCAGCATCACAAATAGAATTTGATTTTTTGAGAAGATTAGTTGATGATAATTGTATTCCAGATGATGTTGTTGTACAGGTATTAACTCAAGCAAGACCACATTTAATAGAAAAAACTTTTGAAGCTTTACAAGGGGTAAAAAAAGCAATAGTTCATATTTACAATGCAACTTCAGTATTACAAAGAGATGTTGTTTTTAATATGAGCAAAGATGAAATTAAAAAAATTGCTGTTGAGGGAACAAAGTTAGTAAAAAAATATACTTCAGATTTTGAGGGCGAGATTTTTTTAGAATATTCTCCTGAAAGTTTTACTGGAACAGAAGTTGAATATGCATTAGAAGTATGTGATGCAGTTGCTGATGCATGGGAGGCATCAAAGGAAAATAAAATTATAATAAATCTTCCATCAACAGTTCAAATGGATACACCAAATGTTTTTGCAGATCAAATAGAATATATGTGTAAAAATTTTAAAGATAGAGAAAGGGTAATAGTAAGTGTGCATCCGCATAATGATAGAGGGACAGGTGTTGCTGATGCTGAACTAGCATTATTGGCTGGAGCAGATAGAATAGAAGGAACATTGTTTGGTAATGGAGAAAGAACAGGAAATGTTGATATTTTAACTGTTGCATATAATATGTTTTCTCATGGTGTTAATCCTATTTTAAATCTTGAAAATATAAATGATATTATTGAAATATATGAAAGGTGTGTAAAGATACCTGTACCAGTTAGGCATCCATATGCAGGAAATTTAGTGTTTACTGCTTTTTCTGGTTCGCATCAAGATGCAATAAATAAAGGAATGAAGAAGTATGAGGAGAGAGGATCAAAATTATGGCAAGTACCATATTTACCAGTAGATCCAAGTGATTTAGGAAGAGAATATGAACCTTTAGTTAGAATAAACAGCCAATCAGGAAAAGGTGGAGTTGCATTTGTTATGGATCATTGCTTTGGATTTAAATTACCAAAATCAATGCAACAGGAATTTGCAGAAGTAGTTCAAAAAATTTCAGAAAGTAAGGGTGAAGTTCAACCAAATGAAATAATGGAAGCATTTAAAGAACAATATTTAACCTTACAAGAACCTTTTAATTTAATTAGTATTTCTATATCAGATATTGATAGTGATGTATCAGAAACAACCAAGGTAAATGCAGTAATTGAATATAATGGAAATGAATATGTTATAGATGGAATAGGTAATGGACCAATAGATTCATTAGGAAAGGCATTAGCAAATAGTAAGTTAATTGATGTTAGCATAATAGATTATAAAGAACATTCATTAGGAGCAGGTTCAGAAGCAGAAGCAGCAGCATATGTTTATATGAGCAGGAATGATATTCATAAAAAGACATTTGGGGTAGGGGTTGATAGTAATATTACAAGAGCATCAATTAAATCTGTAATAAGTGCATTAAATAGGTTATATGGTAAATAATATGTTTTATAAGTTGATTAATTTAATATTTATTTATATAATTACTTTATAAAATTTAATATGTTCGGTTGAAGGTAATGGGAGAGTGATTTATATCCACCGAAGAAGTAAATCTTTCAGGTATTAGGACCGTTACTGGACGAGCCTCTGGAGAGACTCAATTAAGAGCACCGAAGGAGCAAGGCTTATTTAAATAAGTTGAAACTCTCAGGTAAAAGGACAGGGGATTAAAATAGTTTTTAGTTAATAGTTAGTAGTTAGTAGTTAAGGAACAAACTTTTAATTGAGTTTTTTATTACGTAATAACCTAACTCATAACTACAAACTACAAACTATTTCTAATCTCCTCCTATAAATTTTTATTTTTAAGGAGGATTTTTTTATGAGTTTTTTTATTAATTTAGAAGAGGTATTAAAAAATATTGATGGAATAGTATGGGGACCACCTTTATTAATTTTATTAGTAGGGACAGGTATATATTTTACTTTTAAATTAAACTTTATTCAGATGTTTAAATTGCCATTAGCAATTAAGTATCTATTTTTAAATGATGATGATAAAAGCGATAATGAAGCAAAGGGAGAGGTATCAAGTTTTGCAGCATTATGTACAGCATTATCAGCTACTATAGGAACAGGAAATATTGTTGGTGTAGCAACAGCTATAGCAACAGGAGGACCAGGGGCCTTATTTTGGATGTGGGTTGCTGCATTTTTTGGAATGGCAACTAAATATGCAGAAGGAGTTCTTGCTATAAAATATAGGGAAGTTGATGAAAATGGAGAAATGTCTGGAGGTCCTATGTATTATATTGAAAAGGGAGTTGGAAATAAATTTTTAGCTAATATGTTTGCATTTTTTGGTATTGCAGTTGCACTACTTGGTATAGGGACTTTTGGACAAGTGAATTCTATATCAAAAGCAGCATTAATTTCTTTTAATATTCCAATATGGTTTACTGCAATAATAATAACTATATTAGTTACACTGGTTACTTTAGGAGGTATAAAAAGAATATCTAATGTAGCAGAAAAGATAGTTCCAACAATGGCAATATTATATATAATAGGAGCTTTGTTAGTATTGATATGTAATTTTAAAGCAATACCTTCAGCAATAACATTAATAATAAAAAGTGCATTTAATCCAAGTGCAGCATTAGGAGGTACTACAGGTATTACTATATCATTAGCAATTCAAATGGGAATAGGAAGAGGTGTATTTTCAAATGAAGCAGGTCTTGGAAGTGCACCAATAGCAGCAGCAGCAGCTAAAACAAAATATCCAGTTAAGCAAGGATTAATTTCAATGACAGGAACATTTATAGATACAATAATTATTTGTACTATGACTGGATTAGCAATAGTATTAACAGGAAGTTTTAATAGTGGATTAGAAGGAGCTGCAATGACTACATTTGCATTTGAAAATGGATTACCATTTGCAATTATAGGTAAATATATAGTTAATATAGGTTTAATTTTCTTTGCTTTTACAACTATAATAGGATGGAATTATTATGGGGAAAGATGCATTCAATATTTAATAGGTATTAAAGGAATTAAATTTTATAAGATAATATTTATAGCTTTGGTTGGAGTAGGACCATTTTTATCTCTTAATTTAGTATTTATAATTGCAGATATAGTAAATGGATTAATGGCATTGCCTAATTTAATTGGTTTAATTAAATTAAGAAATATAGTAATAAGTGAAACAAATAATTTTTTTGAGAATATTAACTCTAATTAAAGTACGCAATGATAGAGATATATATGAAATAAATTAATATATGAATAAAAGGTTATAGTAAGTTTAATAATAACTTATTATAGCTTTTTTTTTGAACATTCAAAAATAATAAAGCTATTAGTAATAAAAATATATTTAAAAAGGTAAAATAAAGTGTAGGAGGTAATTATGATTTATAAATATGTAAAAATGGATTTCCTTAAAAGTATATAATGAAGGTAAGCCAACAAAAGAAGTATTTAAAAATTATAGGAGAGTTTAAGATGAAAAATAACATTAAATACAGAGGGGTAAATAGTTATGCTTTATCGGGGGGAAAAATAAATTCTTATAAGTTTATTAAAGCTTGTATTCTTTTTGTTTTAATGATTGTAACTATATTTAGTACTATAAGATTTAAATTATCTCAAAAAATTACTAATACTAGATATATAAATGAAAGTTCAAATGTTTATAATGAAGAAGTAAGTATAGCAAATGCTACAACTAATATGAGCAATGAAAAAAATATAGAAGTAAATTTAAATGTTAATTTGGATTCAGATAAGATGGAATTTTTACAAAAAGTAGCAGAAGGAGCAATTGAAAATTATTATAAATATGGTATTTTACCATCAATAACTATTGCACAGGCTATATTAGAATCAGGATGGGGACAGTCAGACCTTGCAGTTACACATAATAATTTATTTGGAATAAAGGCTGATTCAAGATGGGATGGAGATATTGCTACAATTTCTACAAGTGAAAATTATAATGATATTACTATAGCAAGCTTTAGAAAATACAACAATATAGAAGAATCTATAAATGATCATGGAAAGTTTTTATATGAAAACTCAAGATATTCTGAATATGGATTATTTGCAGGGAAAAATTATATTCAACAAGCACAGGCTTTAGAAGATGCTGGATATAGCACTGTTAGAAACTCAGATGGAGTACCAGTTTATGCAGATAAATTAGTAACTTTAATAGAGAAATATAATTTAATGGAATATGATAATAAAGTTAAAAATTAAAAATATAAAAAATAGAGTTAGATATTTATACATTTAACTCTATTTTTGTATTTTTAACATTTAATAACGTTCTGTAAAGCTATATTCATTGTAGATCACTTCAATCTTTTTTTGATAAAGTTCATCTACTTTAATAAATCTATTCCCATTTTTTATAATTTCAAGAAATTTTTTTATAGAATCAATTTCTCCTTGAACTTCAATTTCAACCATACCATTATCCATGTTTCTTACCCAGCCAGTTAAATCATAATTTTGTGCATTCATAATACAAAAAAATCTAAAGCCAACACCTTGAACACGACCATCAGCTATTATGTGATATCTAACCATAAAATCCTCCTTAACATATAATTATAGTATATATTATAGTATAATTAAAATTATAAATAAAATGGGGATGTCGCATTAAGAATAAATACTACAATATATTGTATTAATTTTTATTTTTTAAAACAATATATTGTGTATAAAAGTTTTAGTGCGACAGCCCCATTTTAATGAGTTAATACATCCATAAAGGCTTCTTCATATAATTTTAGTGATTTTTTATCTAAGTCAGTAAAAATTGAACATTTATCTAAAACATATTCTGGTGGATAAGCTACAGGATTGTTTTTTACATCATCATCCAATAATTCATATGCACCATAATTTGGTGTTGAGTACTCTATGTATTCTACATTTATTTTTGCATTTTCAGGATCACATAAAAAGTTAATAAATGCTTCTGCACCAGCTTTATTTGGAGCACCTTTAGGAATTGTCATTGAATCAACCCATCTATTAGAACCTTCTTGTGGAATAGCATATTTTAAATTAGGATTTCCACTTATTGAATAAGAAGCATCACCTGAATAAACAGTGGCTAATGCCTTTTCGCCAGCTATCATATTATCTTTTATTTCATCAAGTAAATATACAGGACTAGTTAATTTCTTTTGTTTAATTAAATCTTCTTTTGCTACATTTATTTCATCAGGATTTGTAGAATTTAATGAATATCCATTTTTTATTAAAGCAATAGCAAGAGAATCTCTTAAAGAATCAAACATATATATATTATCTTTGTATTTTTCATCCCAAAGGATATCCCAACTAGTAACTGGTTCAGTAATTACTGTTGAATCATATAATATTCCAATTGTTCCCCACATATATGGAACAGAATATTCATTAGTAGGGTCATAAGATAAATTCAAAAAATCATCACTTATATATTTATAATTTGGAATATTATTAAAATTTAATTTTTCTAATAAACCTTCTTTTCTCATTTTTTCAACCATGTAATCAGAAGGAAATACTAAGTCATAAACACCAGGACTAGTTTGAATTTTTTGATACATAATTTCATTAGTATCATATTTATCATAAATAACTTTTATTCCAGTTTCATCTTCAAATTTTGAAATTAAAGATTCATCAATATAATCTGCACAGTTATATACATTTATAGTTCCATTAATACCAGAGTTATTATTACTACATCCAGTAAAAAATGTAGATGTTAATATTGCTGTGGTAAGTAGTGTAATTAAATTCTTTAATTTCATCATTATTTTTCACCTCTTGAAATGAAGTCTTTTCTATTTACAATTAATAATAAAATTAATACTGTTAAAAACATTAATGTTGATAAAGCATTAATTGATGGATTAATTCCTTTTCTTGCCATTGAGTAAATTTCAATAGAAAGATTATTAACACCAGGTCCAGTTGTAAAGAAGCTTATTACAAAATCATCAATTGACATGGTAAATGCCATTAAGAAACCAGCAAATATTCCAGGCTTTATTTGAGGTAAAATTATTTTACGCATTGCATATGCAGGAGTTGCTCCTAAGTCTAATGCTGCTTCAGTGATATTAGCTGGCAATTGTTTAAGCTTTGGTAATATTGATAAAATAACATATGGTATATTAAAAGTTATATGAGCAAGAAGCAAGGTTGTAAATCCAAACTCAAATTTTAAATAAGGACTTAAAAATATAAATAAGCTCATAAGAGATATACCAGTTACTATATCAGGGTTTAAAACAGGTAAATAATTTATGTTTAATAATGCTTTTTTTGAAAAACCACGCATTCTATTAATACCTATAGCTGCAAATGTACCAATTATAGTAGCAACTATTGATGAAATTATAGCAACCAATAATGTGTATTTTAATGCACTCATAATACTGTCATTTTGAAATAATTCAATATACCAATTTAAAGTAAATCCATTCCATTTACCCATAGACTTAGAATCATTAAAGGAGAAAACCATTAAAGTTACTATAGGCAGATATAGAAAAATAAAAATTAAGATTAAATAGAATTTTTTTATGAAAGATTCTAGTTTTCTTACCATAATCTGCTTCCTCCTTCCTTATCATCCGAACCTTCAAATTTATTCATGAAAGCCATTGAAATTAAAATTATAATCATCATAAATATTGCAATAGCAGAACCAAAGTTCCAATCACCCATTGTTGTATATTGTGTTTGAATTAAGTTTCCTAAAAGCATATATTGTCCGCCACCTAAGATTCTAGAAATTACAAAGGTTGATACTGCAGGCATAAATACCATAGTTATTCCAGAAATAACACCTGGCATGCTTAATGGGAAAATAATTTTTCTAAAAATTGTACTTTTAGTAGCACCAAGATCTGAGGCTGCATTTATTAAATCAGTATCCATTTTTACTAAAACAGTATAAATGGGTAAAATCATAAATGGTAAAAAGTTATAAACCATTCCAAGTAATACAGCAAAATCATTATATAATAATTTTAAGGGACCTATGCCAAAGTTAGCTAATATAGTATTTATGAATCCATTTTTACCAAGCAAAGGTAACCATGCATAAGTTCTAAGTAAAAAATTCATCCACATAGGAACAATAAACAACATTATTAAAAAGTTTCTTTTTTTACTATTCATATTAGCAATTAAATAAGCTACTGGATATCCAATTATTAAACAGGCAATTGTAGATTGGAAAGCCAAAAGAAGACTTCTTCCAAAAACACTAAAATAATTAGGATTCATTAATTTTTCATAATTTTCAAGAGAAAATTTATATCCTGTATCTGTTTTTATTGTAAAACTAAAAAATATTATAATTAAAAGAGGAATAACAATAAAAAGTGAACTCCATACAACATAAGGTGCTGCAGGCAAAACACCTTGATTACTTTTCTTTTTCATAACCTTTCACCTTTCTCATTATATGTATAGATTCTGGGTCTATTATTAGGCCAACTATTTTTCCAGCTTCTGCATGTTTAATGTTATGAACAATCCATGTAGTATCTTCAGTAATAACTTCCATTTCATAATGAACGCCTTTAAAAATAACAGAATTAACTTTTCCAGTTAACATTCCTTTATCAGGAGTAGTTATTTCTATATCTTCAGGTCTAATTACAACATCAATATCTTCATTTTTGTTAAATCCGCCATCAACACATGTGAAAGTATTATTTGCAAATTTTACTTTATAATCTTCAAGCATAATTCCATTTAAAATATTACTTTCACCAATAAAATCAGCAACAAAAGCATTAGCAGGTTCATTATAAATATCTTCAGGAGAACCCATTTGTTGAATTTTACCTTTATTCATTACAACTATAGTATCAGACATAGTAAGAGCTTCTTCTTGATCATGAGTTACAAAAATAAATGTAATTCCAAGTCTTTTTTGTATTTTCTTTAATTCAAGTTGCATTTCTTTTCTAAGTTTTAAGTCTAATGCTCCAAGTGGTTCATCTAATAAAAGTACCTTAGGTTCATTAACTAAAGCTCTAGCAATAGCAACTCTTTGTTGTTGACCACCACTAAGTGAATCAACAGATCTTTTTTCAAAGCCTTCAAGTGATACCATTTTTAACATTTCACGAACTTTTTTATCAATTTCATCCTTTGGTAATTTTTTTATTTTTAATCCAAAAGCAATATTTTCATAAATATTCATATGAGGAAATAAAGCGTACTTTTGGAATACTGTATTTAATTGTCTTTTGTATGGAGGTATGTTTGAAATATCACTTCCATTAAATATAACTTTTCCACTATCAGCAGTTTCAAAACCAGCTATAATTTTAAGAGTTGTAGTTTTACCACATCCACTAGGACCAAGTAAAGTTAAGAATTCATTTTTTCTTATATTTAATGAAAGATTATCTAAAACAGTATTATCACCATAAACCTTAGATACACCTTGTATTTCTATTATGTTTTGATTCAAAAAAAAACACCTCTTTCTTTATAAATGAAGTTCTAAATTAAAATTTAGATGTTGAATTTACTTAGTAATTAAAAAAATATTTAAAATGTTGGTGGAGTAGAAATCCAAATAACTTTAGCTGTAGTTTTACCATTATTACTTATATAGTGATTTGCTCTAGGTTTAAAATAAAAACTTTCATTTTTACGAACTTTATAAGATTTATCACCTAAGTGTAATATTATGCTTCCTGATAAAACATATCCAAATTCTTCACCTTCATGAGGTTCTTCTTCTAAGTATTTCCCACCAGCTTCAATTGTTATCATTATAGGTTCCATTTCATTTTTTTGTGCATTAGGAACTAACCACATTAATTTATATTTTAAATCTGAATTTTCGGTTTCAAACATATCTTCATATGTATAAGTTATTTTTTCATCCTTATCATCACTAAAGAATTCTTTAAGGTTTGTTCCGAGTATTTCAAGAATATCAATTAGTGTTGCTATAGAAGGTGAAGTTAAATCATTTTCAACTTGAGATATAAATCCTTTAGATAATTCGCATCTATTAGCAAGCTCTTCTTGTGTTAATCCTCTTTCAATTCTCATTCGTTTAATTTTATTTCCAATTTGCACAATTTCACCTTACCTTTCATTTTGTTTGATAATAACTATTACTAAACTAAAGGTTTAAAATTACTAAACAAACAATGCTATTATATAGGGATATAATGAAAAAATCAATAATTTTAATAAAAAATGTTTAAAATATAATCTATTGCTTTCCTTTTAAAATAGAGGGATTTAAGGAAGAAATAAAAATTAAGTTTAACATTTCTGCATTAAAAGTTTAGTAAAACTAAGAATGAATAAAAAATATAAAAATATAAAAAGTAGTTAATTATATAAAAGAGAAAAGTTATTAAATTTAAATGAAAAATAAAAAATGATATATAAATTTATAATTGGTAAACTGAAGAAAAAAAATACATAGTAAATTATAATCATTAAAATTAATATAATATATTTTTGTTATTATTAAATGGTGTTGTCGCACTAAAAATTTTATATACAGTAATTAAAATTTAGCAGAATATATTGTATTATTTATTTTTAATTTGACATCCACATTGTATTATAAGTATTAACAAATTTTAAAATAGGATGTATAATAAAATATGATTTATGAAAATGCTATATTTAATAAAGTTTTATTTTAAATAATAAAATTTATAGATAAAACGGAGGATGGAAGATGTTAAGAGGAACAATACATTCAATAGAAACAATGGGGCTTGTAGATGGACCAGGAGTAAGAGTTGTAGTATTTATGCAAGGATGTGCATTAAGATGCCAATATTGCCATAATCCAGATACATGGATTGATAAAGGTGAAGAAACTTTAGAGTTAACACCAGAAGAATTAGTTAATAGAATAGCAAGATTTAGAGCTTACTTTGAAAGGTCAGGTGGTGGGGTTACTTTTTCTGGGGGAGATCCATTAAGACAACCAGAATTTTTAAAAGAATGTTTAAGACTTTGTAAGGAAAAAGGAATACATACTACATTAGATACATCTGGAGTAGGATTTGGAGATTATAAAGAAATATTAAAGTATACTGATTTAGTTCTTTTTGATGTTAAGCATTTAACAGCAGAAGGTTATAAAAATATGACAGGAATAAATATTGATGAAAGTTTAAAATTCCTTGAAGATTGTAAAAAGTGTAATATAAAACTTTGGATAAGACAAGTTGTTGTACCAGGTATGACAGATAGTGAGGAGTATATTAAGGAATTAGGTGAATTTATTAAAACATTAGAAAATGTTGAAAAAGTTGAGCTTTTACCTTATCATTTACTTGGAATAAATAAGTATGAAAAAATGGGGATAAAATACAGATTAGATGGTATACCTGCTATGGATAAAGAAAAGTGTAAAAATTTATATGAATTATTAAATTTTAAAGCTTAATAAATTATAAAAAAAGAAAATGCCAATTATATGATTAGAGGCAGTTTCTTTTTTTTTTATAATTTAAAGCTGACTTGAGAAAAATCCTGGTTTAATATATTTTTGCTTCATACCTTCTATTACTAAAAGATAAAGTGCAGCTGTATCAAATCTAGCATCATGATAATTACCACTTCCCTGGAATAATTCATTAGCTTTTTTAGCAATTACTTCATCAGATATACCTAAAAATTTAATTACTTCAGAAAGTTTAGGATTTTTTATGCCATTACCATTTGGTGATGGTATTTGACAAATGTTTTTGTAGTATGACATTGTACAAAATGTCTTTTTAGGTTTCCAAGAACAATCAATCATACCAGCTTCATATAATGAATCAATTTCATGTTTTAAAAATTTAACATCAAATTGGACATTATGACCAATCACAAAATCAGCATTAAAGAAATCAGACATAAAATATTGAAGTTGTTCTAAAAATTCTAGCCCATTAGATAATTCATATAATTTTTCTAATGAAAATCCATGAACTTCTTGAGCAGATGGATCCATTTCATCTACTGTAAAGAAAAAGTTTTTTCCAATAGTAGTTTGTGGTTTAGTTGAGGTATCTACAGTTATATAACTTAACTGACAAATATGACCTGGTTTTACACTAGTTGTTTCAGTATCGAAAAATAAAAGCTTCATTATGTTCCTCCAAAAAATATTTATTGATTTTATAATATCATAACTTATATTAATAAACAATTTTATATAAAAAGTGGGGCTGTCGCATTAAAAATTTTATACACAATATATTGTTTTAAAAAAATCAACACAATATATTGTAGTATTTATTCTTAATGAGACATCCCCATTTTTATATTATAAATTATCTGAGATTAGGTTTAATAATTCAAAACAAGTTTCCTTAGTTTTATTATTTTTATCTAACATAGGATTATATTCTACAAAATCCATAGATTTTACTAAGCTTGTACCTAAAATTGCCTCAAGTAGTTCCTTGCTTTGACTATAAGTTAATCCATCATTTACTGGAGTTCCAGTACCAGGTACATAATCAGGATCTAAACAATCTATGTCATAAGATAAATGGATATTTTTTATATTTTTTTCTTTAATCAATGTTAATAAATCATTAATTACTTTTGAAGTACCCTCTTTGTTTATTTGTTCAGTAGTCCATACATTCATTTTTAACTCATTTATTAACTCAATTTCACCTTTATCTAAATCACGACAAGCTAGTATAAAAACATTTTCTGGTTTAATTTTAACTTCATTAAAAAATATTGAAGTAAGTTTTTCATAACCATATCCCATAGAAGCAGCAAGTGGCATACCGTGAATATTTCCAGATGGAGAAGTATCATGTGTATTAATGTCTCCATGAGCATCTATCCAAATTACAGCTAAATTATTACCAAAATGTTTACTTGCACCAGCAATAGAACCCATAGCTAGAGAATGGTCTCCGCCAATTATAAGTGGGAAAGTGTCATTTTGTAATGCTTCAAGAACTTTGGAAGCTAGTCCATTATTTGCATCAACAACTTGAGTTAAATATTTTAATTGTGAATTACTTGAATATTTTTCACTTTCATTTACTTTTTCAACTTCTATATCTCCTAAATCACAAACAGTATGATTTTTTTCAAATATATCAATGAGGTTGTTTTTTCTTAATTCTTCAGGACCCTTTTCTACACCAGGGTTATCACACCCATAAAAAAGAGGCATTCCAATAATACTTATGTTCATAAAAAGACCTCCATCAATTTACTAAATTTTCATAATATCTATAATAATACTTTAAATTATATAAGTAAATATTAAATTCTTTAATTTATAGAAATTCTTTTATTTATAGTTTATCCAAATTTATTTTAATAATGTAATTGTTCTACTACAAATAATACAGAAATTTGTGATAAAATAAATAATTATGAAAAAAAATAATAAAAAAAACTAAAAAATGGCTTAAAATAGTGGTATTATTGCATTTATTATCTTATAATTAAAAAGTATAATTTATATAAACTACATTTAAACTAATAATGATGTATTTAACTTTAAAAGTTTAATTAATATTTTTGAAGGGATGGCACAATTATGAATGAACGAAATAAAACTAGAAGAAGAACTTCTAAAAAGAAAAGATGGTCAGCAAAAAGAAAAATAATAATATCAACTATAGCTGTTTTTGCATTAATAATTGGTATATTAGCATATGGATATCTTTATATAAAAAGTAAGATTTATTCTGAAATAAGTATACCAAATAATATTGAAGATACTGAATATAAAGAAGTCGAGGGAATAACGAATGTTTTATTAATTGGAACAGATGGAAGAACATTAGATGAAGCAGCTAGAGCAGATTCTATTATTATAGCCACTTTAGATAATAACAATAAAAACATAAGATTAACATCGTTATTTAGAGATACATTAGTAAATATACCAGGTCATGGTGAAGCTAAATTAAATGCTGCAATGGCTTATGGGGGAGTAGAATTATTAATTGAAACAATTAAAAATACATATGGAATTAATCTTGATAAATATATTATTATAAACTTCTGGGGATTTGAGGCAATAATAGATCAAATAGGTGGATTAGAATTTAATGTAGAAGATTATATGTTAAATGAGTTAAATAAATACATTGGAGAATCTACAGGTGGAAATGATTGTCCAGTAACTGAAGCTGGTGAGCAATTGTTAAATGGTAAGCAAGCATTATCTTATGCAAGAATAAGAAAAGGTGTAGGAGATGAATTTGCAAGAACTGATAGACAAAGAGAAGTTTTAGTAAAAGTTACTGAAAAATTAAAAGAAACTAAGCCAAGCAAATATTTAGGAATAATGAATAGTATGTTAGATTATATAAAAACTAACATAGATCCAATTCAAGCTTTAAATATGGCGTATACTATTTATAAATTCCCTAATTTAGAAATAAAGCAATTACAAATACCAATACCAGAATTAACAGATGGAAGATTATTTAAGAATTTAGGGTGGGTATTTTTAATGGATACAGAACAAAATACTAAATATTTAAAAGAATTTGTTTTTGAAAATAAAGTACCAGATTCATCAACT
This sequence comes from Clostridium sp. ETTB3, assembly GCF_053571985.1. NCBI lineage: Bacteria > Bacillati > Bacillota > Clostridia > Eubacteriales > Clostridiaceae > Clostridium > Clostridium sp. ETTB3. The sequence goes on along the minus strand of NZ_CP199832.1, from coordinate 1,947,398 downwards.
TATGATTATAAATCATTTAACGAAGCAATGTCTGAATACAAAGAAGAAGAAAATGAATACAATGAAAGACATAATATAAATCCTAAAGATTATGAAAATATACATTATGAAGATAATTATATAAGTAAACCTTCAAAATCTGATAATAAAAATAATTTAAATCAAAATAATAGTGGAAGCCAAAATAGTTCAACTGGAGGAAATTCAACAGGAACAAATAAACCAAGCAATGGAAATAGTTCAGGAGTAAATGATAAAGATTCAACTGGAGAAAATAAACAACCTGAAAAAGAACCTGAAAAAGAGCCAGAAAAGGAACCAGAAAAGGAACCAGAAAAGGAACCAGAAAAAGAGCCAGAAAAGGAACCAGAAAAAGAAACACAAGATGAATTAGAAAATAATTCTGAAAATAAAAAATAAGAACAATTAAAATCTTAAAAATAATTTAAATACGTTAAATTTAATTAAATAGTTAAAATAAAGCAATGTTTTATAAGTTTAGCTTTAATAAAGATAAATTTTATAAATACATTGCTTTATTTTTATTAAATTATTTTAAATAGGACAATATATACCATAATATGTGGTATAATGTTTTTAAAAAGATAAGAAAGGAGTAAAATAATGAGCCCATTTAGATTAAATTTGCTTTATATTATTTTAAAAATACCAGCTATATTAATTGCATTTACTGTACAAGGATATGCAAAAGCTTTAGTTGCAGATAAATTAGGAGATAAAACACCAAGATTTCAAGGAAGATTAACTTTAAATCCGGCTGCACATATAGACTTAATAGGTTTTATAATGATTTTATTAGCTGGATTTGGATGGACTAAACCATTAAATACAAATCCTAGTGCATATAAAAGAAGATATAAGGATGCTATAAAAGTTTCAATTGCAGCACCTTTAGCAAATTTATTAGTAGGATTTATAGGTATGATTTTACTTGTATTTACTTCAAAATTTTTATCATACATACTACCAGAAACTATATTTTTTATATTATTTAATATGTTGAAATTTGTAAGTTCAATAAATATTAGTTTATTTGTATTTAATTTATTGCCTTTACCTGGACTAGCTGGATTTGAAATATTTAGAGATTTATGGCCAAAAACATTTTATAAGGTTTCAGATAAAATATATCAATATCAATTTTTAATACTTATATTAATAGTTTTAATTGGTGGAACTATATTATCAATTCCTGTTAATTTAATATACAATATTTTTTATACAATAGCTAAATTAATTTTTGGAATGTAAAAAAATGTGGCAATTAAATTTGCCACATTTTTTTGTAGATATAATTTTATTTATATACCATTGGAGGAAATAATGAATTATAAGAAGTATATAGCAATAAAAGTTAGTTCTTATTTAAATTTGAGTATAGAAAAAATTGAAAATTCAATAGTTACTCCAAGTGACATTAAAAATGGAGATTATTCTTTATTATGTTTTAAATTAAATGAAAAATTAAATAAATCACCATCAGAAGTATCATCTTATTTAAAATTAAAATTAAATGATACTATTTTTGAAAAAATTGAAGTTAATGGAGCATATCTTAATTTTTTTATTGATAAATATACTTATACTAAAAATGTATTAAGAAGGATTATAAACAATGAAAATAAATGTATTGAGCTTTATAATAAGGAAAAATATATTTGTATAGAAAACTCATTTATTAATAAAAATGAAAAGTTTAATTTAAATAATTATTTTCAAATTATAGTTAGCAATATATTTTGCAATTTATTTACTGAGATGGGGTACAATGTTGTAGATATAAATAGTACAAAAATATTGTGGGAGGATTTTTACAAATTATTAATAATAGGATTTGATAATGAAATTAAAAAAAAATTAAATTTACAAAAAGAAAAAAACTTTAATAATATTAATTTACTTAATGATTTAAAAGAAAAAAATTTAATAACAACAATTAATGAAGCTCATATTATAGATTTAGAAAAATATAATATGCCACCATATATAATAGCTAATAAAAATAAAATAAATAAAAATTTAATGGATTTATCATTTATAATACAAAGTAAAGATAAATATAATTTTTATAAATACATATATATTTCAGGAAAAAATGAAACAACTAAATTTTTGAAATTTAAGAATATAATAGAACTTTTAGGGTATGAATGGGGAAGTCAATATATTAATATTAAGACAGGATTAATTAAATTTGCAAAAAGTGATGTTTTTATAAGAGATGAAAAGTATGTTTCATTTTCAAATTTAATAAGTGAAACTATTGACGAAATTAAAAATGAGTGGAAGGGAAAAAATATTAACTTAAAAGATAATGAAGATTTATTAAAGAATATATTATTAAGTGGAATTATATTTTCTTTTTTAATTAATTATAGAGAAAATAATATAGGTATTGATTTTAGTAAGGATTTTTCATTAGAAAAAAAATCAGGGCCATATGTTATATATTCTTATATTAAAACAGCAAATATAAATTATGAAGAATGTAATTATAATAAATTTAATTTTCAAAAAGATTTTAAATTAATTAAGCTTCTAGATAATTATAAAAAAAATATAAAAAAGGCAGTAGAAGAAATGGATCCATCAATTATAATAAGATATATTATTGATTTAGCAGAAGTTTTAGATAATTTGCATAACCAAATTTGTATAAATAATTATCATAATTTAGAATATAATATGGTATTAATTAAGGTAGTACGTATTTTAATTAAGGATTCATTGAAATTAATAGGAATAGAATTAATATAATTAAAATAAAACTTAGAAATAATTTAGAAATAATTTAGAAATAAAATAAAAAAGAACTGCAATCTATCAACTAAGATAGAGAGCAGTTCATAATACTTTTCTTATTTTTTGTATTTGGGGCAACTAGATGAACAGTTTCCACAATTACAATCACCTTTAGATGATTTTTTTATATTTTTAAAAATTATATATCCAGAAGCAATAATTAAAATTGCTGTTATAATTATTTCCAAATAAATTCACCTTCTTTTAAGTAAAAATCTAAGCATTTAATTTAGAAAATTAAAAAAATAATGAACCAATATTAAATACCAAGAATGATATACTCCAAGCTAAGATTAACTGATAAGTAATTGAAAATAAAGTTATTTTAGTACCAAATTCTTTTTTCATTGTACCAACAGCTGTAATACATGGTGTGTAAAGTAAAATAAAAACCATAAATGATAAAGCTGAAAGTGCAGTAAAGTGAAGAGGTAACATTACTTCTAAACTACCAGCAAAAATTACTCCCATAGAAGAAACAACAGTTTCTTTTGCAATTAATCCAGTTAATAATGAAACTGATGATTGCCAGTTACCAAAGCCAAGAGGTTTGAAAATAGGAGCTATAAACCCACCAATTGAAGCTAATATACTATCATTAACATCAGTCATACCACTAAAGTTAAAGTTAGATAAGAACCATAATATTATGCTCATAGCAAATATTAATGTACCAGCTTTTATTAAGAAATTTTTGCTTTTTTCATATAATTGAACAAATAAGTTTTTAAGTGATGGTAACTTATATTCAGGAAGTTCTATTAATAAAGGCTCTTCCTCATTTTTAAATATTAAATGTTTAAATATAATACCTAAAATAAATGCTAAAATAATTCCTAAGAAATATAATGAAGCAACAACTAGTCCAACATATTTAGGAAAAAATACAGATGCAAATATGCTGTAAACAGGAAGTCTTGCATTACAGCTCATAAGAGGAACTAGCAATGCTGTTAATTTTCTATCCTTTTCACTTTCTAATGTTCTTGCAGACATTATTGCAGGAACAGAACAACCAAACCCAACAATCATAGGAATGAATGCTTTTCCTGAAAGACCCATTTTTCTCATGATTTTATCCATTAAAAAAGCAACTCTAGCCATATAACCACTGTCTTCTAATATTGTAATACAAGCAAATAGCGATAATATAACAGGAAGAAGAACTACTATTCCTCCAACACCACCAACTATTCCATCTAATATAAGTGATTGGAACCAAGGAGAATAATTATTAATCCATCCTTCTATTATTGGAACTAATGAATCATTTAATAATGAATCAAGTAAATCTGAAAGTGGTTGTCCAATCCAAGAGAAGGTTACTTGAAACATTAAAGCCATAATTGCAAAAAATATAGGATAGGCAAACCATGGATTTAACATTATATTATCTAAGTTTTCCTTAATATGTTTTTTAGAGTTTTTAGATGTTTTAGTACATTTACTTAATAAATCTTCTATATAAGCATAAGTTTCTTTTTCAGAAGAAAAAGAATAATCTGTATTATCAATTTTATTTTTATTTATAGAACTTAAAGCTGTTTTAACTTTTTCTATACCTATTTCTTTTGAAGCTTGAATTGGAATTACAACAACATTTAGTAATTGTCCAAGTTTTTCATAATCTATATGTATTCCCTTTTTTTCAGCTACGTCAATCATATTAACAGCTAAAATAATAGGTTTTTTAAATTGTTTTAATTGCATTGTTAAATATAAGTTTCTATCAATGTTAGAAGCATCAATAATATTTAAAATTAAATCTACTTGTCCATTTTCTAAAAATTCTTTTGATACTTTTTCTTCATTAGAATAAGTATCCATTGCATATATACCAGGTAAATCTACAATATTAAAATTATTAAAGTATCCTTCCTTTTTATCAACGGTAACACCTGCCCAGTTTCCAACTCTTTGATTTGAACCAGTAAGACTATTAAATAATGTAGTTTTACCTACATTAGGGTTACCTAGTAAGGCTATATTTATCATTATGTCATCTCCTATTTAAAAATTAAGCTGTTAATATTATATTTTTAGCATCCTTTTTACGAATAGCTAAATCAAAGCCTCTTAAATTTACAATTAGTGGATCTCCTAATGGAGCAATTCTTTTTAATTCAATTTCTGTTCCTTGAATTAAACCTAATGCAGAAAGTCTTTTAGATAATTTATCATTACCGTTAATTGTATTAATAATAGCTTTCTCACCAAGCTTTAAATCACAAATGCACATATTTATCACCTCGAACTGAAAATAATTTTCATTATTATATATAATAATATCAAGAAACATATATATGGTCAATAAAAATTATTTAAAAGAACAGTAAGAGAAAGTAAAAAAGTATAAAAATTTAAGATGTGCAAATGGTATTCACTCTACAAATAACATGATATAATAAAGAGATATAAAAATAATAAAATTTCAATACAGGAGATAAATTTATCTAGGAGAGAGTGATAAGATGTGATTATTAGAGAAAATATAGTAGATGTAGAAGAATATAGGTTAGAGGAAATTTTAAATAATAAGGAGGTTGACTGTAAGCCAGAGGAAAGTATTTATTTTGACTTAGAGCATTATGTATATAAAAAACCTAAATGTATTGGTGTATTTGGAGCTTGTGTATACAATAAGAAAAATAAAAAAATTAATGTAACTCAATATATGATTGAAAATAAAAGTGAAGTTGTAGACATATTATTATTAGCCAAAAAGTATTTTATTAAAATGAAAAGAGAAGGTAAAAAAGTTATAGTAACTTTTGCAGGTAATAATGATTTTACTGTAATCAAATATCTATTCAATAAATATGGTATATATTTTGATTTTGAAAAGGAATTTAAATCAATTGATATTCAAAAAGAATATGAGAAAGATATGAAAATATCAATTGGCTTAAAAAATTTAGAGAAGATATTTGAAGTTTATAGAGAAGGTGATGTAATAAGTGGTTCTAATTTAGCAAAAACTTTTCATAAGGTACTTAAGGATAAAGAATATATTCAAAGAATGCCAAAAGAAAAAATAGAAACAATATTACAATATAATGAACAAGATGTAGTTAATTTATATAAAATTTTTATAAATTGGAAAAATTATATTAAAACTGAAGAAGATACTAAAGAAAATGATGATTTTGATGAAATTAAAGAAATAAAAACTGAGCAAATTATAAATGATATTAAAGAAATAGATAATGAGAAAAATATAGAAGACGTAAAAAAAGAACAAGAAAATAATGCTAATGATAATATTATAATAATTGAAGATAATGGACAACAAGAAGAAAATAAAGAAATTGATAACTCAGAAACAATAATATAATTTATAATATTAATTTAAGGAAATCATCCTTAAATGATAGATGCTCCTAAGTTTATTAGGAGCATCTATCATTTAGAGGATAAAGTAATATTTATAATATTACCATTTGAGGACAATATTATTGTTCCATTTAAATCAGTTCTATATGTATCAATATTCATATTTTTTAAAGAAGTTAAAGTTTGAAGTGATGGATGTCCATATGTATTATTATTTCCTACTGAGATTATTGCAACAGATGGATTGACAGCTTTTAAAAATTTTAATGATGAAGAGGTTGAAGAACCATGATGTCCTACCTTAAGAACATCAGATTTTAAGTTGAAATTATTTGAAATAAGATAGTCTTCAGTAAAGTTTTCAGCATCGCCTGTAAATAAAAATGAAGTATTGAGAAATGAAATTTTAATGACAGAAGAGTAATCATTAAAATTATCACTAACAATATTTTCTTCTGGGGAAAAAACTTCTACTTTGGTATTTAATCCTAAATTAATAGTGTTAGTTCCGCTTTTTAGAACTTTAACTTTTAAGGATTTATCTACTAATGCACTTATCATATTTTCAAAAGATATAGAAGTATTAATTATTTTAGGAGCGTAAAAATTACTAACGTTAAACCTTTTAATAATTGTATCCATATTTCCAATATGATCTTCATGAGGATGAGTAGCAATGATGTAATCAAATTTATCTATATTTAATTTTTGTAAGTAATTTAATAAATCATCTCTATTAGAGGATGGACCAGAATCTATTAAAAGATTTTTATTGTTAACTTGAATTAATATACAATCACCTTGCCCAACATCTATATAATGTATAATTAAATCATTATTGATATATGATTTTGAATTAATATTGAAAAAATTTAAAATACAAATAGCAAAAATTAATATTATATTAAAGAAGATAAGTTTACTTTTTTTCATAATTTACTCCAATAGAAAATAGATATTAATAATTATTGCCTAAAAAATTTTTTTTATCACTAAAGCTTTATAAATATTTAACACTTTATTTATGAATGTGAAGTAAAAATATGGTATAATTGTATAAAATATTAAATAGACCGAGAGGAAATTAAAAATATAAGGGGGAGAACTATGAAGAAGGAGTTTTCAATAAGTAATGATAAAGTTTTGATGAATTTCTCAGCTAGATATTGTACTAATTTTGAAAGCTTATTAGAAAGTGAAGGTTTTAGAAGAGTTTTAAATGTTTATTTAAAAAAATCAGAAAAAAAGAGGTCATTAGCATACAGGTATTTAGTTAATTCATTAGAAACTACAGATTTACCAACAATAAGAGGAGATTTAACTTTGGTATTTAAGTGGTTAACAATAATGAGTGCTAAAGAAGTTTGTGAATTTAATCCTAAATATGAAAACTTATTACGTAATAAAGAAGATTTTACTAAAGTAATTGAAGATTTTTATTTATTTTGGAGAAGATTAGAAAGATATACAGTTATTCAAAATGATAAAATTAGTCAAGGCTTAGCAGCTATGAATTTTACTGAAGCAAATTCATCTTTTGAAAAATTAATATTAAGATTTTATAGGAAAATTGAACAAAATGTATTAGGAAGAAATCCAAAAGTATTTAGAGAAATTACAGCTGGTGGAAATTGTAGTATAATGATTAGCAAACTATTATGGCCCATACCAAAGGGCTATGAAATATTAGAAGATGTAAATTTTATAGATTGCATTTTATTAGAACCTCCATTTATTACTTATCCAAAGAAAAATACTAGAAATGGAATGTTTACTGAAGTAAAGGAAAATCCATTAAACTATAAACATATTAATAAAGATCATTGGTTTTGTTATCCAGCTAAAGTTGGAGAGCTAATAGCTTATGTTTATTTTCATAGGGATTATATGAATCATGGAATTACTTTATGTAATTTATTTGAAATGGCTACAAAAGAAGAATGTAGGGGTAGATGTCCAGATATTATTTTTGTATTTGGAATAAATGATGGAGAAGAATTAAAAACTGTTTTTTATGATGATAAAGAAAATAATATTATGTTAGGATATATTAATTATTCAGAAGAAATAGATTACTTTGGATATATGAAAAAAATGATTTTAACATTGCATAATTTAATAATGATAAAAAGAGGAAATTTACCTATTCATGGTGCAATGGTAAATATTCAAATGAAAAATGGAAAAAATGCAAATGTTGTAATTATGGGAGATAGTGGAGCAGGAAAATCAGAAAGTCTTGAGGCTTTTAGAACAATGAGCGAAGAATATATAAGTAATATGAATGTTATTTTTGATGATATGGGTACATTCAAAAATATTGATGGCAAAATTTATGCATATGGTACTGAAATAGGTGCTTTTGTAAGGTTAGATGATTTAGCACAAGGATATGCTTTTAGAGAAATAGATAGAAGTATATTTATGAATCCAGATAAAATTAATGCAAGGCTTGTAATGCCTATTTCTCCCTATAATGAAATAATAAAGGGATATAAGGTTGATTTATTTTTGTATGCAAATAACTTTACTGATATTTTAGAGGGAGAAAGAGCAATAGATTACTTTGAAACTCCAGAAGAAGCAATTAAATTGTTTAAAGCAGGACCAAGAGTTGCAAAGGGAACAACTACAGAAGAGGGACTTGTAAAAAGCTATTTTGCAAATCCGTTTGGAGCAGCTCAAAAGCAAGAAGAATGTAATAAGTTAATTGAAAAATATTTTAATGATATGTTTGATGGAGATGTAAAAGTTGGGCAAATAAAAACTTGTTTAGCTATAAAAGGAAAAGAACAACAAGGGCCAAAGGCGGCAGCACTTGATTTATTTGAAATAATAAAAGAATTATAAATTTTAAAAGAGTACAATTAGTTAATTAGTTGTACTCTTTTTATGTATAAATTAATTATTTGTTAGTAAAGCAATCTTTAGTAAAAAATGATATAGAGTATAGTCCACAAATTCCTATTAATGAATAAATTACTCTAGAAAATACACTCATATCTCCAAAGATGGCAGCAACAAGGTCAAATTGAAAGAAGCCTAATAATCCCCAATTAACTGCACCTATTATTATTAATGCAAGAGATATTATATTTAATATTTTCATAAAAACAACTCCTTTATTTAAAATAATATAGTTATTTTAAACAAAGGAGCTTTAAATATACATAGTAAAAATAAAAAAAGTTAATATGTATAAATAATTAAATTGTAATATTTCTATCAATTGGTTGATTTAAAGAAATAATTGTATCAGTTCTTTGAATTCCAGGAATTACAGTTATTTTATTTAATAGTATATCTTGTAAATCACTTATATTTTTGCATATAACCTTAGCAAATACTGTGTAGTTACCTGTAGTTAAATGTAATTCAACAACTTCTTTAATTTTAGACATTTCTTCAAAAACCTCTGAAAATGAAGATGTTTTATCAATATATATACCCACGAAACAACAAACATCATATCCAAGTTTAGGTAAATTTAATAAAATTTTTGTACCTTTTATTATACCTAGTTCTTCCATTTTTTTCATACGAACGTGGATTGTTCCACCACTAACATGGCATAGTCTTGCAATTTCTAGGTATGGTGTTCTACAATCTTTTATTAATATATCTAAAATTTGAAGATCTAAATCATCAAGTTGATATGCTTGATTTAAACCCATGATAACACCCCTTTAACAAATTTATAATATCTTTAATATATTTTATCAAATTTTATAATAAAAATGAAGTCTTAAATAATATTATTATAAAAAGAACACTATTATTTAATAAAAGATAAAATATGGACTTAAAACCTTCTTGAAAATATGTAAAATTGAAAGTAATATATATATTATAATGATAATAGGAAGGAGAAGGACTAATGGGGAACTTTTTAGGAACGTTATTATATTTTTTAGTTTTATTAGTTGCTGTATTTGGAATTATGTATTTTGGAAACAAGTATGTATTTTCTAAAGTTAGAATAAACAAATATATACCATTAGGAATTGCAATAGCTTTATTTATTTTACAAATATTTATGCCAGTTATTTTAGGTAAAAATATTATGTGGGTAACATTTATATTAACTATATTAACTATGACTTTCTTTTTATGGTTTATGGACATCGTTACAACTGGTGGACCTAAGAAAAAAGAAAAGAAAATAGAAATAAGACCAAAAGCAAAACCAAATAGAGTTAAACATTTAAATAACTCAAAAGATAATAAAAAATAAAGAAATTATGGGGCTGTCGCATTAAGAATAAATACTATAATATATTGTGTATAAAAGTTTTAGTGCGACAGCCCCTTTTTATAAGGTTTTAATTATAATAATTATTTAAATGATTAATAAATATTGGAGAACTTACTGCAGTTTTATTATCTTCTTGTAAGACTTTAATAACGTACCAAGTTTCAGTTAATAAATTTTCGTGTTCATAAATGTATTTTATATTATTTAAATTTATATCTTCTATTTTTTTTATAATGCTACCATTATTTGAAATGATTTGTATTTCTTTTATTTTATATCTTATATCTTCACAAAAAATAGAAAATTTAATTTTAGGAGAATAAATAGAAATAATTTCACCCATAAAGGTTTCGTCTATATTGAAATAAAATTTCAAAAATCTAGATTCAGTAGAATATGTTCTATGATTTCTAAATGCATCAATTAATGAATTTTTAGAAAAATCATTTGCAATATAAGCAGTAAGATATTCAGCTTGATCAAAATTAATTCTATGATTATCTTGTCCGTTTATAGCACTTAATTTCCAACCATCATCAAGTAACTGATAATAATATTTTTCATGTTTTGTATATCGACTTGCAGGATTTCCATTGTATACTTCTATACAAGTTATTATTTTATTAAAAAATTCACTATATTTAAGTTTACAAACTTCCTTATGAGGATGATTAATTATTATAAAAGCTTGATGATTATTTAACATCCATAAGGTTAATAATCTAAGATCTTTTATGCCACCTGTAAAATAGCTTGAAGGATTAATTATATTAAAATCACCATAAGGAAAAGTTCTACATTCAAATCCTACTAATGGAAGAAAATCATCTTTACTACGCCTTATTTTATTTGCATAATAATTTGTAGCATCCCATCGAGTTAAAACATTATCTTTTATTGATGTTTTATTTGATAAAAAATCATTATGATCTGTTACAAATAAAAAATCTAATTTACATTTTATTGCAAATTCATATAAATCCAATGGTGTGCCTTTACCGGTAGAATAAGCAGAGTGGCAATGAGGAATTCCATAATAAAATTTCAATTTATTTTGATCAAACTTTACTTTGTTTTTATGTTTGCTTTTACTTTTACCCACAAATTCGCCTCAAAAAAATTATTTGCTTACTTATATATAGTATTAAAGATATTAAAATAATGACAATAATTATAAAGGATGATAAAATAAAGTAAAACTTTAGTGATAATTTATAAATATAAGGGAGTTTAAAAATATGATTATGGATTTTGAGGGAGTTAATCCTATAATTAATAAAAATACATATATTTCAGAAAGTGTTGATATAGTAGGAAAAGTTAAAGTTGAGGAAAATGCAAATATTTGGTTTGGAGCTAGGATTAGAGGAGATGTTAACGAAATAGTTATTGGTGAAAATACTAATGTTCAAGAAAATTCAGCAATTCATGTTGATATAACTTCTTCTTGTATTATAGGAAAAAATGTTACTATAGGACATGGAGCTATAATTCATGGATGCAATATTTCTGATAATGTGCTTGTAGGAATGGGATCAATAATATTAAATAATGCTAAAATTGGCAAGAATACTATTATAGGAGCAGGGAGCTTAATTACTCAAGGAAAAGAATTTCCTGAAGGTGTTCTTATTTTAGGAAATCCAGCTAAGGTTATAAGGGAATTAACAAAAGTTGAAATTGAAAGTATAAAAAAATCTGCTGATAATTATGTTAGCTTAAGCAAAAAATATAAAAAATAGGAGGTACTTATGTTAAGAATAGGTGAGTATAATACTTTAATAGTAGATAGAGAAAAGGATTTTGGATTTTATTTAAGAGATAAGCAAAGTAGAGAAGATGTTTTACTTCCAAAATCATTAGCTGAAGGAATGGGGATAGAAGTAGGAAAGGAAGTTACTGTATTTATATATAGAGATTCTAAGGATAGACCAATAGCTACATTTAAAAAGCCTTTAGCAACAGTTGGAGATGTAGCATATTTAAAGGTTGTTCAGCAAAGTGAATTTGGAGCATTCGTAGATTTTGGATTAGATAGAGATATATTTGTACCTTTAAAAGAGCAAAGATATAAATTACATACAGGAAAGAAATATTTATTTTACATATATGTGGATAAAACAGGAAGACTTGCAGCAACAACAGAAGTTGAACCATATATAGAAGTTGCTGAAGAAGGAACTTTTAAAGTTGGTGATGAAGTAACAGCAATGGTATTTTCAAAAACATTATCAGGCACTTTAAATGTTGCAATTAATGCTAAATATAGAGGGTTAGTGTTACCTAACGAATATTACAATGAAGTTCATCCAGGTTATGAAATGAATTTAAGAGTTAAAAGAATTTATGAAGATGGAGTAATTGGATTAACTCCAAGAAAAACTAGATTAAATGAAAGAGATGAATTACAAGAAAAGATAGTTGCTTATATGAGAAAAAATGGTGGGTTTATGGAGTTTAATGATAAATCTAATCCAGAAGATATAAAGGCTGTTTTTGGAACTAGTAAAAATTATTTTAAAATGGCCTTAGGTGGACTTATGAAAGCAGGAAAACTTACTCAAGATAAAGAAGGAAGTAGACTTATCTAGTGATAAGTGATAAGTGGCAAGTTAAGGAGGAAACTCCTTGGGGAGTTTCTGAAGATATATTTATTAAATTCAGCATAAGCTGAATTTACACCTAAACTTGCAACTTGTCACTTGCAACTTATCACTTGAAATTTGAAAAGCACTGTGTATTCAGTGCTTTTTTTATAGAAAATATTTGTATAAACTATTTACTATTTTAAATACAAAGAAGATATAAAGAATTTTTATTTATGAGGAAATTGATAAAAAGGAATTTTAAGATTTAAAATTGTGAAATTTAATATAATGAAGTTATTATGATTATATCTATTTTATTTTATAGCTAAGTAAGAAATTATTATATTAATTTTATAATAAAATTAATATAATATAATAATATAACTTAAAATTAGGAGAATATAATGAAAAATAAGTATGTAATAGTTATATCTTTTGATGCGGTATCAGAAGAAGATTTAGAGTTTTTAAGTAAACAGCCTAATTTCTCAAAGTTAATAAAAAATGGAGCATTAATAAAAAATGTAGAAAGTGTTTATCCATCTTTAACATATCCGGCTCATGCAACAATAGTTACAGGAAAATATCCTAAAAATCATGGTGTTATAAATAATACAGTTTTAGATTTTAAAAATGATAATCCCAATTGGTATTGGTATAGAAAATATATTAAAGGTGATACAATTTTTGATTTAGCAGAAAAAAGTGGAATGAAAACTTGTTCAATTTTATGGCCAGTAACTGCAAGAAGCAAAATTACTTATAATATGCCAGAAATTTTTTGTACTAAAAGATATGATAATCAAATATTAAAATCGGCTTTAGCTGGAAGCAAGATTTATCAAGTGAATATGAATAAAAGATTTGGATATTTAAGGCAGGGGATGGAGGAACCTTATTTAGATAATTTTGCTACTGAAGTAGCTAAAAAAACAATTAGGGAATTAAAACCTAACTTAATATTACTTCATTTAATAGATAGTGATAGCCAAAAACATAAATATGGAATTGAAAATAAAAAAGTTATTGAATCTTTAAAACGTCATGATGAAAGATTAGGAGAAATAATTGAATCTTTAAAACTTGCAGGAATATATGAAGATTCAACTATAATTGCTTTGGGGGATCACAGTCAAATAAATGTTAATAATGTAATTAAATTAAATTCAATATTGATGAAAAATGATTTAATAAATGTTAATGGTAATAAAATCAAAAGTTATAAAGCTATTGCTAAAAGTTGTGATGGTAGTAGTTATATTTATTTAAAAAATAAAAATGATGTGGAGACTAGAAAAAAAGTAAGAGATATATTAAATGAATTAAAAAATAAATATAGTAATGTTATAGAAGAAGTATATAATAATGAAGAAATTAAAAATTTAGGAGCAGATATAAATGCTAGTTTTATGATTGAAGCTAAAAGGGGATATTATTTTATAGATGATTTTTTAGGAGAATCTATTGAAGTTATAGATGAATCATCTAAAATAAAACACAAATTAAGAGCTTCACATGGATATTTACCATTTAGGGATAATTACAAAACATTTTTTATTGCATATGGAAAGACAATAAAAAAGGGAGTTGTATTAGAAAAGGGAAAATTAATAAATCATGGACCAACAATTGCTAAGATTTTAGATATTGATTTAAGAGACTGTGATGGTATAGTAGAAGAAAGAATATTAAACTTATAAATAAAAAATAAGAAATATTATTTATAAAATAAAATTAAATATTTATTTTAAGAATAATATTTCTTTTTAATTTAGTAAGTAAAGTATTAATAATTTTGAATAATTAATTGTGATATTTTGGGAATATCAATATTCATTATAGAATAAGTGCTTGTAAGAGGACCTTTGATTTCTGGTGAAAGATTAGAATGCATATAAAGTGAATTAAGTCCTACATTAGTTGCACCAGCAATATCACAAATGTAGTCATTTCCAATCATAATACTATCGTTAATATCTAAGTTGTGCTTTTCAATTAAAGTGTTATAAAAATTTGTGTCAGGTTTACAAATTTCATAATCTGCTGAAAATAAAATATCATCAAAATACTTTTCAATACCTAACATTTTCATTTCATAAAGAGTAAAAATTCTTTGTGCATTAGAAAGCAAATAAATATTCTTACCTTTAGATTTTAATAATTCTAATAATTCAATTACACCATCATATAATTTAATATATTTTATTGATAATGTTCTAAAAAAGTGAGCAGTATCATTAACAAGATTAATTGAAGGAGTAATTCCTTTAATTTTATATAATTCACTAAAAATAGGTTCAAGAGGAGTATCGGGATATTTAGTATTAGTATAACTTTGTAATTTGCTTTTAACCATGTTTTCATAAGTGGTTTTCAATTCTTCGGCAATATAAATAGCACCTTTAAATGAATAAAATAATGAAAGCTTGTACCAAAATTCATTACTTGATTCATCTGTATTAATATCAATTAAAGTTCCATATAAATCAAAAATATAATTTGAATACATAATAAATTTCTCCTTAAAATAACAATTTAGTAATTAAATTGTAACATAAAAATAGTGTATTTTGCAAAAGTGAAATATTATATAGTTTTAATTTTAAAAATGAGAAAAATTAAGATGAGATGTGTATAAACATGACACATCTCAATATAATTAAAGGAAAAATGAGATAGCTAAAAATTAATTAAGCTTAAGGATATATTTTGAATAGGAAAGTGATAATTCATTAGAAGTTATTACATTTATATTATATGGTTTCTTAATTTTTTTTAGTGTATCCTTAGCTTCTTTTGATAAATCTCCAGTAGTTATAATTAATCCATTTTTTACATTATCAGAAATCATACTACCTAATAATTTTTCAACTTGGAATGAAGATATATAGCTATTAGGAGAATATCTTTTACATTCAATATAAAATTTTTCAGAGTTTTTTTCACAAATAATATCTTTTCCTGCATCAGGACCTATTGGAAGTAGTATTATATTAGTAAATCCTAAATTTGATAAATATTCACTACACCAAATTTCAAATTCATGAGGAGTTAATCTATAAGCTAAGTTAGAAAGTAAATTACAATTTTCAAACTTTTTATGCATTTTATAATATGAATAAATTTGATTAATTAGTTTACCAATTAAAGGGGTAAATAAAATTATTATTAAGTAGCTATATATTGTATTTAGTTTCATTTAGTAATTCCTCCTTTAATATATAATATTTATGATTTCTTATTGATTTTGTAAGCTCATATCCATTAATAAGCTTTATTTCTACATCTTGATTTTTATTATTAAAATTATCAACAAATTCTATAGCTAAATCAGAAAAATAGCTATTAGTTATAAAAATTCCTTTTTTACAATCATTAATATACATACGAGCTAAGAAACTTTGTATTTCAGGTCTACCTGTAGTTTCCCAATCATCTTCATCTTTTGCTTCTTTTCCATATAAAGAGTTTTGAGCACAGCTAACAAGTATAGAATCAGTGTTAGATATACATTTAAAATTAGTTAGCTTATTATTATCTGAATTAAGGGGAGATATATTTTTAAATCCTAATATATCAAGATATATTTTTATGATTTTAATAAATGTTTCATAATTGTCTTTTTGAAAATCTTTTATAGATAATAAACCAAGCTCTATTTGAGATTTAATAATTTTATCATTTAAGGAAATACTAAGTTTTTCCACATAGGAAATTAAAAGTTTAATAAATAAAGCGAGAAATAAAATAAATAGTATATATCTAAAAAATCCCATATTAATCACCTCATCTTAATTATTAACAATATTTTTGTATATATTCATAAAATTACATTACAATATAACAAAAAATAAAAAAATGTTTTATTATTAATAATAAAGTATTATAATAAATATTAATGAAGTAGTGCAAAGTATTTAAAGAAGTTGTGATGGAGGTACATATGGGGAGTTTAGTTAAATGTTCAATTATTATTTATGATGATTTTGGTAATGTATTGCTTGCTGAAAGAGGTAAAAAGAATGAAAGAACATGGGGGCTTTTTGGAAAAGATATTAAAGGAAAAGAAACCGATGAAAAATGTATAAGTAAAGCAATAGATAAAGATTTAAAGTGCACAATTTTTGATTTAAAATCATTTAAAGATTATGAAATTGAAAATGGAGACATATTAAGAGTTTTTACTGGAACAGTAAAAGAATACCTTACTTGTCATAGAAGTATAAATCAAATAAAGTGGGTTTCTAAGAAAAACATTGATGATTATAATATAAATGATATTGATAATAATATATTGAAAAATTATTTTTTTAATATATAGAATATAAAAACTAGTTTTAACAAATTATAAGTGTAGATTCTTGGAATTGAGGGAGATAATGCTTTATAGAATTATAGTAAAAAAAGAGACAGAAAAATACTTTGTAGGTAAATCATATGATAACAAAAAATATAAAATAATGAAAAATGAAAATATAAAAAACTTAAAAGTAGGAATGGATTATCATTTTTATGCTAAAAAAGAAGAAAAGCTGTTTGGAACAATATTAATTCCTATTTCTGATGAAGAAGCTGGAGTTATTGATATTTATAAAAATAAATAATTATATAAATAAGGGGATGTCGCATTAAGAATAAATACTACAATATATTGTGTATAAAAGTTTTAGTGAGACAGCCTCTTATTTATAAATATAATTTAAATAAATATTTAAATATTAATTAAGTGACTTAGCGGCAGAATTTTTAAGTAAAAAAAAGGATAAACTAAATATAGGGATAAAATTATTGACTAATAATAATTATCGCTGTAAAATGAAACAAATAATATTTATATTCCCTAATGGGAAATAGGAGGAATTGAAATGGTAAAACATTTAAAAGAAAATGAATTTGATTCAGAAGTTATAAAAGCTGATGGTGTTAGTATAGTAGATTTTTGGGCTGACTGGTGTGGTCCTTGCAAGATGATAGGACCTATCTTTGAAGAAGTAGCAGGAGAATTAACAAATGCTAAATTTACAAAAGTAAATGTTGATGAATGCCCAAACTTAGCTGGTAAATATAGAGTTGCAAGTATACCAACAATAATGGTATTTAAAAATGGAGAGCCTGTAGATACTTTAGTTGGGTTTATGCCAAAAAATCAATTAAAAGATGCTGTTGAAAAACACCTTTAAGGAGAAGAGATTACTATGGAAAGATATGATATAGCCATAGTAGGTAGTGGTCCAGCAGGATTATCAGCTGCTCTTAATGCAAAGATAAGAAATAAAAAATTTATTATTTTTGGTAATAAAGAATTAAGTTATAAGTTAAGTAAGGCTCCAAAAATCAATAATTACTTAGGGTTTTATGGAGTTACTGGAGCACAAGTTAGAGATAAATTTTTAGAGCATATAGATAATATGGGAATTGAAATTACAGAAGAAAGAGTAAACAACATATATGCAATGGGTGATTATTTTGCATTAATGGTAAATGAAAAAATGTATGAAGCAACTACTGTAATTTTAGCCACTGGTATGGAATATACTAAGCCTATTAAAGGCGAAGAACAGTTATTAGGAAAAGGTGTAGGATATTGTGCTACATGTGATGCACCACTTTATAGAGGAAAAACTGTAACGATTATAGGATATAATAAAGAAGCAGAAGAAGAAGCTGATTTTGTTAGTGAAGTAGCAGAAAAGGTTTATTATATTCCTATGTACAAAGATGCTGTAAAAGTAAATGAAAATATAGAAATAGTAGCTAAAAAGCCATTGGAGATAGTTGGAGAAGAAAAAGTTTCTTCAATAAAAACAGATGATGGTGAATTAGAAACTGATGGTGTATTTGTATTAAAGGATAGTATTTCACCAGGACAATTAGTTCCAGGTTTAGAAATAGAAGGTGGACATATAAAAGTTGATAGGGAAATGAAGTGTAATATTCCAGGATGTTTTGCAGCTGGAGATTGCGTTGGAAAGCCTTATCAATATATTAAGTCAGCTGGAGAAGGAAATATAGCAGCATTAAGTGCAGTTAAATATATTGATACTTTAAAAAATAAATAAACTTCAATTATTAGATAAATGAATAAACAGGTAACTTACAATTTGTAAGCTACCTGTTTTTCTATTACTTAAAGCAATTAAATGAAGCATCTGATGGCATTCTCCAGTCCCCACGAGGGCTAAGAGAAATAGAACCAACTTTAGGTCCATCAGGTAAAGCACTTCTTTTAAATTGTTGAGTGAAGAATCTGTAAATGAATTTATCAAGCCATTTATCAATTTCTTCCTCAGAATAATCATCTTTAAATGCTTCCTTAGCAAGAAATTCAATTCTTTCTTTAGAAGAACCATGTTTAATAAAGTGATATAAGAAGAAATCATGAAGTTCATATGGACCAACAATATCTTCAGTTTTTTGAACTATGTCACCTTTTTCACCTTTAGGTAAAAGTTCAGGACTAACAGGAGTATCTAAAATATCTAATAAAGTATGAGCAACTTCTTTTGTAGATTCCTTTTCTGCTACATATTTAACTAAATATCTAACAAGTGTTTTGGGAATTGATGGATTAACAGCATACATACTCATATGATCTCCATTGTAAGTACACCATCCAAGTGCAAGTTCAGAAAGGTCACCAGTACCTATTAATAATCCACCTTCTTTATTAGCTAAATCCATTAATATTTGAGTTCTTTCTCTTGCTTGAACATTTTCATAAGTTACATCATGTATATTTTTATCATGACCAATATCCTTAAAGTGTTGAAGAGAAGCTTCAACGATATTTATTTCTCTTAAATCTGTATTTAATTCTCTACAAAGTGTTAATGCATTATTATATGTTCTATCAGTGGTACCGAATCCAGGCATCGTAATAGTTATAATGTTACTATTATCTATTCCTAAAAGCTTAAATGTTTTAACTATAACTAATAAGGCTAAAGTTGAATCAAGGCCACCAGAAATTCCAATTACAGCTTTCTTTAAATTAGTATGTTCTAAACGTTTTGCAAGTGCTGAAGATTGTATGTTAAATATTTCTTTGCATCTTTCTTCTCTTTCATGTTCATTAGATGGAACAAAGGGATGTTTGTCTATATATCTATCAAAATTATTTATTTTTGTATTTTTAAAATTAAAGTTAATATTTTTAGGTTTAAATGGCACTATTTTAGAAGAATCTCTATAACTTAAATTTTTTAATCTTTCAGCATTAAGTTTAAATACATCTATACAAGATGTTATAACTTCATTTTCTCTTTGGAATCTATTATTTTCTTTTAATATAGTACCATTTTCACTTATTACTAAATGACCACTAAATAATAAATCAGTTGTAGATTCATGTACTCCAGCAGAGGAATAAATGTAAGATGACATACATCTTGCACTTTGGTTAGCAATTAATGAAAGTCTATAATCCTTTTTGCTTACTAATTCATTTGAAGCAGAAAGATTACCTATAATATTAGCTCCTAAAAGAGATAAGTAAGAGCTTGGAGGAATTGCTACCCAAAGGTCTTCGCAAATTTCTATACCAAATTTATAATCACCGGCAGCAAATATAAGATTTGTTCCAAATGGTATATTTTCTTGGAATGGAAGAGTTACAAGTTCATCAGTTAACATTGCAGCAGCTGTAAACCATCTTTTTTCATAAAATTCGCTATAGTTTGGAATATATGATTTTGGAACTATTCCAAGAATTTTTCCTTCAAATATTATAAAGGCTGTATTATAAAGAACATTGTTATGGATAAGTGGACATCCAACAGCAATTAGCATATCTTTGTTAATGCTATTTTCACAAACTAATTTTATTCCTTCTATAGATTTATTTATTAATGTAGAAGTTAAAAATAAATCAGCACAAGTATAAGAAGTAATAGATAGTTCAGGAAAAACTAAAAATTTAACATCTTTATTATAAGCATCATCAATACATGAGCATATATTTTCAACATTAAAAATAACATCTGCAACTTTAGTTTTAGGACATGCAGATCCTACTTTTATAAAATCCATAATATCATCTCCAATACGTTATATAATTTTAGTATTGTATTAGTTTACTAATAAAATACATATAAATAAATAATAAAAGGAAAACACTAGAAAATCAAATTATTTAATAAATAGTTAAAACAAAATATTTAAAGTAGTAATAAATAACTTTTTAAACAATAAAAAATAACTTGCAAAGTGATTTTGCATATATTATAATAAAGAGGAAGTTAAAAATTACTTTTGTAATTATTACCACAAAACAAGATGAATATGGTATATAATTAAATTATTAAGTTAAAAGGGGGGAGAAGCAATGATTGAGGTAATTATTTGGATTCTTGTTGCAATATTTTTAGTTGTTATTGATATTATTACTAGTAGTTTTATATTTATGTGGTTTTCACTAGGAGCATTAGTTGCAATAATACTTTCTTTATTAAATTTTACAGTTTTATATCAAATAATAGCATTTTTAATTATAGGAGTTGTAACTATTTCTATTGGTTACCCATTGGCAAAGAAAAAATTCAAGACAGATGTAAAGCAAGTACCAACTATGGAGGAAACTTATATTGGTAAAACAATGACTGCAGAAGAAGATATGGGAGAAACATCATTGATAAATGTAAGTGGTATTTATTGGACTGCTTGCAATAAAGGAAAAATAATAAAAAAAGGTGAGAAATTTATAATTACAGGTCTTGAGGGAACTAAATTAATTGTAAAATTAAAGGAGAATTAATATGCCAGGAATAATATTTTTATTAGCATTATTAGTAATTATTTTTATAGTGCTATTATCATCAATTAAAGTTGTAAACACAGGGTATTTATATGTAGTTGAAAGGTTGGGACAATTTCATAAAATTTTAGAGCCGGGATGGCATTTTATAATTCCTGGTGTTGACTTTGTAAGAAAGAAAGTATCAACTAAACAACAAATTTTAGATGTTCAACCACAATCAGTTATAACTAAGGATAATGTTAAAATTTCAGTAGATAACGTAATTTTCTATAAGATGATTAATGCTAAAGATGCAGTATATAACATTGAAGATTATAAAGCTGGTATAGTTTATTCAGCTACAACAAATATAAGAAATATACTTGGTAATATGACTCTTGATGAAGTTCTTGCTGGAAGAGACAGCATTAATCAACAATTATTAGGTATTATTGATGAAGTTACTGATGCTTATGGTATTAAGGTACTATCAGTTGAAATTAAAAACATAATTCCACCAGATGAAATACAACAAGCAATGGAAAAGCAAATGAAAGCTGAAAGAGATAAGAGAGCTATGATTCTTCAAGCAGAAGGTTTAAGACAATCTCAAATTGAAAAAGCTGAAGGGGAAAAGCAATCTAAGATACTTGCCGCAGAAGCTGAAAAAGAAGCTAATATTAGAAGAGCAGAAGGTTTAAAAGAATCACAATTATTAGAAGCAGAAGGTAAGGCAAAAGCCATAGAACAAATTGCAATAGCAGAATCAGAAGCTATTATGAAAGTTAATAAAGCTATACTTGAATCAGGAACAGATGAAAGAGTTATAGCACTTAAACAAGTAGAAGCTCTTAAAGAAATGGCTAATAATCCAGCTAACAAGCTTATATTACCAAATGAAACATTATCATCACTTGGAAGTATTGCTGCAATTGGAGAAATGTTAAAAAAGGATAAATAGAATAAAAGGGGGCTGTCGCACTAAAAATTTTATACACAATATATTGTTTTAAAAAATAAAAATCAACACAATATATTGTAGTATTTATTCTTAATGCGACATCCCCTTTTTTAATCATTAACAACTGTATATAAACTACTATCTTTAGGTAATATATTTTCTAATGATGAATTAGTGTATATGTGTAATTCGTGTAGTGCTCTTGTACAAGCTGTATAAAATAAATGCTTATCTTCAATTGATAAATAACTTTCACCATCAGCAAGTATAACTCCATCAAATTCTAGTCCTTTTGCAATATAAGAAGAAATTACATTAATACCAATTTTAAATTCACATTTATCACTAATTATTAAGTTTACATTTTCATTAAGTTCATTTAATGAAGAATAAAGTTTTTTACTATTTTCTTTATTTTTACAAATGATAGCTATAGATTTATAACCCTTATCAGTCATTTCTTTTATTTTAGTAGAAATTCTTTCTTCTAAGTTATCATTAACAATATGAATAGTTGGATTATCACCAAGCCTATCAACAGCTTCTATTGGCTCATGAGTATCTAAGATATCCTTAGTAAAGTTAGTTATATTACCAGTTGAACGATAGCTCTTAGTTAATACAACTGTTTTTACATCATTAAATATATTGGTAATACTACTTCTGTTTTTTACATTAGAATGTTTATCAA
Organism: Clostridium sp. ETTB3; assembly: GCF_053571985.1. Classification (NCBI taxonomy): domain Bacteria; kingdom Bacillati; phylum Bacillota; class Clostridia; order Eubacteriales; family Clostridiaceae; genus Clostridium; species Clostridium sp. ETTB3. The sequence goes on along the minus strand of NZ_CP199832.1, from coordinate 1,924,013 downwards.
TTCTTTGATTTAAATCACCCATGATTGTTAAAGAAGCATTAGGGAAGGATCTTTTTATTATTTTATAAAATAATGGGCTATAATCTTGAGCTTCATCAATAAGAACATGTTTCATATTTCCGTAGCTTCTAAATCCTTCTAATGATGATCTTATATATATTATAGGTGTAATATCTTCAAATTTAACTTCATTATTATTTAAATAATTTAAAGTAAGTTCTTTTGTAGAATTTAAGTCCATATTAGTATATTTTTCAATATTACTCCAAAGTAATTTATAAATATCAACACTATCTAATGTTTTAATCATAGCATCAACTTGTGCATCAACTTGAGCTTTACAGAAATCATAAAAAGTTTTCTTATCTTCAACATAATCAAAGTGAGAATTATCTTTTGAAGATAAATATTTATTTTCTACTTGAGAAAATAAACTTTGCTTAACAACTTCAATTCTATTTAAGTATGGTATATCCTTAAATCTTTCAAAAATAGTATTTTCTACTGATTTTTTATTTATTATTTGTTCACCTTCAATTATAATAGGAGTAACATTAGTAATAAGTTTTGGAATATCAAAAACAAATTTATTTAAAGCTTCCATAAATTCTAATGTGTTTTTATATTCCATAGATTTAGCTCTTAATTTAAAAGCATTTAAATCAGTATGATTAGAATAAATGTAATCTAAGTGATCATTTTTATTTTCATATAAATAATTAGATGGTAAAAATCTCTTTGAATAAATTTCAAATGTAGTTTGACGAATATTACTTTCTCCAAGTTCAGGAAGTACATCAGAAATATATTCAGCAAAAACTTCATTTGGACTAAAGATTAAAATATTATCAGCACTTAAATTTTTTCTATGCTTATATAAAAGATAAGCAGATCTATGTAAGGCTATAGAAGTTTTACCAGAACCAGCAGCTCCTTGAATAAATAGTATTTTACTATCATCACTTCTTATAATATCATTTTGCTCCTTTTGGATAGAAGCAACTATGTTTTTCATTTTATCAGTAGCATTTCCACTTAACATTGATGTTAAGGCTTCATCACATAAGCTTTCATTTGAGTTATGAATAAATACTATTTCACCATTTTTAATATTATATTGTCTAGTAAAGTCTATATATCCTTCAACTCTTCTAACTGGTGCATCATAATATGCAGGACCAACTTCAAAGTCATAAAACATATTAGCAACAGGAGAACGCCAGTCAAAAACAAAAATATCAAAATTATCTTCATCTTCTACAGTAGATAATCCAATATAAAAGCTTTCTGCTTCTTCACCGTCTTCTCTAAAATCAAGTCTTGAGAAATAAGGATTAGAAAGCTGTTTTTCTAATGTTCGTATCCTAGATATTTTTTTGGCATGTAATTGTTCATTTAAAGCAACTTGTCCACAGTTTTCATTGATTTCAATTTCATCCAATTCATTTCTATTATCCCATAAAATTTTTCTGTGATTTATTATTTCTTTATCTTGTTCTTTACTTGAAACTCCATAACTATCAAGCAATTCGTGTATTTTCTTTATTGTATTATTTAAATATTTATTTTCATCTGTTAAATCTCTTCCAATAATCATTTAATTTTCTCCTTAAAATAATGGTCATTAAATTTTAATGGTTTCTAATGTGATATGTCAAGTAATGAATTTAAATTATTTTTAATGTAATTTATCTTATATAATATTTCTAATTTTAATAATATTAATTTAATAAAAATTAATTTAAAGATATAAATTTTATCAAAGGTAAATAAAAATACTAATAGATAAATAAAAAATAATTCATTGACAAAAATAAACCCAATTGGTAATATTTAATTGACACGAAAAATGTTAATTAAAAATAAAATAATATTCGTGTTTTGAAACGAGGTGTAGGATGCGAGGTATTAAGTGTATTTTTGTAGAAAAAAAGGATGGCTTTAATATTGAAGCTAATAGTTTATTAGAAGATTTTAAAAATAATTTAAGGGTAAAAAATCTTCAAGCTGTAAGAGTAGTAAATAAATATATATTAGATGAAATGAATGAAGAAAATTATAAAAAATCTTTATATACAATATTTGCTGAAAAGACAGTAGATAATTTATACGAAGAAAGCTTTCCAATATCGCCTGATGAAATAGTATTTGCTGTAGAATTTTTACCAGGACAATATGATCAAAGAGCTGATTCGGCATCAAAATGTATTGGATTAGTAGGTGCTGAAGAAAATGTTGAAGTAAAAACAGCTAAAGTTATAGTTTTAAAGGGGAAATTAACAAAGGAAGATATAGAAAAAATCAAATCTTACTATATAAATCCTGTAGACTCAAGGGAAGTATCGCTAAGTAATAAAGAGCTTTATTCTAAATTATCAGAACCTAAAGATGTAGAAATACTTTATGATTTTGTTAAAAAAGATAAAAAGGAAATAGAAAAATTTCATAAAGAATTAGGTCTTGCAATGAGTGTAGATGATTTATTGATGATAAGGGACTATTTTAAAAGTGAAGAAAGAATACCAACAATTACAGAAATAAAAGTAATAGATACTTATTGGTCAGATCATTGCAGACATACAACATTTAGTACTTCAATTGAAGATATAAAATTTGAAAAAGGTAAATTAAATAATGCAGTACAAAAATCTTATGAATCGTATTTAAAATCAAGAGATTTTGTTTATGAAAAAAACAATAAAGATAAGACCTTAATGGATATAGCAGTTATTGCCATGAAGGAAATGAGAAAAAGAGGAATATTAGATGACTTGGATATTTCAGAGGAAATAAATGCTTGTTCAATAAAGGTTAATATAGAAACAAATAATGGTATTGAAGAATATTTAGTAATGTTTAAAAATGAAACACATAATCACCCAACTGAAATTGAGCCTTTTGGTGGAGCAGCAACTTGTTTAGGAGGAGCAATAAGAGATCCACTATCGGGGAGAACATATGTATATCAGGCAATGAGAGTTACAGGTGCGGCAGATCCAACAGTACCTGTAGAAGAAACTTTAAAAGGAAAATTACCACAAAGAACAATTACTTTAGGTGCAGCTCATGGTTATAGTTCATATGGAAATCAAATAGGATTAGCAACAGGACAAGTTTCAGAAGTATATCATCCAAATTATGTTGCTAAAAGGATGGAAATTGGAGCAGTTATAGCAGCAGCTCCAAGTAAAAATGTAATAAGAGAAGAACCTAAGGCTGGTGATATAGTAATACTTCTTGGAGGTAGAACAGGAAGAGATGGAGTTGGTGGAGCAACTGGTTCATCAAAAGGGCATACTGAAGAATCAATAAATAAGTGTGGAGCAGAAGTTCAAAAAGGAAATCCTCCAACAGAAAGAAAAATACAAAGATTATTTAGAAATCCTAAAGTTGCTAAAATGATAAAGAGATGTAATGACTTTGGGGCTGGTGGAGTTTCTGTAGCTATTGGAGAATTAACAAGAGGGTTGGATATTAATTTAGATAAGGTTCCTAAGAAATATGAGGGGTTAGATGGAACTGAAATTGCAATTTCTGAATCACAAGAAAGAATGGCTGTAGTGGTAGCTAAAGAAGATGTAAAAGGGTTCATAAATTTATCTAAAGAAGAAAATTTAGAAGCAGTTGCTGTTGCAGAAGTTACAAATAATGAATGTTTAAGAATGTATTGGAGAGGAAAGGAAATAGTTAATTTAAAAAGAAGTTTCTTAGATACAAATGGTGCAAAACAAGTAACAAATGTAAAAGTTAAGTTGCCAGGGGAATATCCTTTAGCAGTTGGAGATATAAATGTTAAAGAGGAATGGATAAAAAATTTATCAAAATTAAATGTTGCTTCACAAAAGGGATTAGTTGAGAGGTTTGATTCAACAATAGGTTCTGGAACAGTTCTTATGCCATATGGAGGTAAATATTCAGCAACAGAACAAGAAGCAATGGTTGCTAAGATTCCAGTATTAAATGGTGTAAGTGAAGAAGCAACAATAATGAGTTATGGATTTAATCCAGATTTAGGAGTTTGGAGCCCATATCATATGGCATATTACTCAATAATAGAAGCAGTTACAAAACTTGCAGCTGTAGGTGGAGATTACAGAAAAGTAAGATTAACTCTTCAAGAGTATTTTGAGAAATTAGGAAAGAATCCAGAAAGATGGGGAAAACCATTTGCTGCATTGCTTGGAGCATATCAAGCTCAAGTTGATTTAGGGATACCTGCAATTGGAGGTAAAGATTCTATGTCAGGAAGTTTTGGAAATTTAGATGTGCCTCCAACATTAGTAGCATTTGCTGTTGGAATTGAAAAAGCAAAAAATATAATTAGTGCAGAGTTTAAAAAAGTAGGATCTAAATTAGTATTATTAATGGCTGAAAAAAATGAAGATTTTACTTTAAAAGTAAATCAATATAAAAGAAATTTAGAAAGATTATATGAGCTTATTTTAGAAGGAAAGGTGATATCAGCATCAAGTGTTAAATTTGGGGGAGTTGCAGAAACAATATCTAAAATGGCATTTGGAAATAAAATTGGGGTTGAATTCTTTAATTTAAGTAAAGAGGAGCTTTTTGGACTAAATTATGGAACTTTAGTTTTAGAAGTAAACCAAGAAGTAAATATAAATAAAGAATTTAAAGGATGCGCTTATAAGGCAATAGGCTATACAACTGAAGAAGAAACAATAACTTCTAAAGATTTTGATTTGAATTTGAAATTAAATATTTTAGAAAATGCTTATGAAAAAAATTTATCAAAGGTATTTAAAATTAAAACTAATGATAAAAATGAAAAAGTAAAAGAAGTTTTATATAAAGAATCAAATAATAAATCACCAGTTATAAAAATTGCTAAACCAAAGGTAATAATTCCAGTATTTCCAGGTACAAATTGTGAATATGACTGCGAAAGGGAATTTAAGAAAGCTAATGCAGAAACAAAAACATTAGTATTTAGAAATTATTCTAAGGAAGCATTTGTAGAATCAATTGAAAACTTAGAAAAGCAAATTAGAGAAAGTCAAATAATAATGTTACCTGGAGGATTTTCAGCTGGAGATGAACCTGATGGTTCAGGTAAATTTATAGCAACTGTATTTAGAAATGAAAAAATTAAAGAGGCAGTTATGGATTTATTAAAAAATAGAGATGGATTAATATTAGGAATTTGTAATGGCTTCCAAGCATTAATCAAATTAGGATTAGTACCTTATGGTGAAATAATTGATATTGAAGAGGAAATGGCAACATTAACTTATAACGAAATTAATAGACATATGAGTTCAATAATTCAAACTAAGGTTGTTTCTAAGAAATCACCTTGGTTTAACAAAGTCAATTTAGGGGATATTCATAATGTAGCAATTTCTCATGGGGAAGGAAGATTTGTTGCACCAGAAAAGTTAATAAAAGAATTAATAAAAAATGGACAAGTAGCAACTCAATATGTTGATAATAAAGGAAATATATCATTAAATATGCCATTTAATCCAAATGGATCAATGCTTGGAATAGAAGGGATAACAAGTCCAGATGGAAGAGTTCTTGGTAAAATGGGTCATTCTGAAAGAATTGGAGATAATTTATACAAAAATATACCAGGAAACTTTAATCAAAAGATTTTTGAATCAGGAGTGGAATACTTTAGGTAGTTAGTAGTTTGAAGTTTGAAGTTAGGAGTTAAGGAAAAAATTCAGCTTGGGCTGAATTTTAGAAAAGAGAATATATTTTCAAGAAATTCCCTGAGGAATTTCATCATAAACTACAAACTACTCACTAGTTAAAGATGGCAAGTGACAAGTTAAGGATGAAACTCCTTGGGAGTTTCTGAGAATATATTTTTGAGAAATGCCCTAAGGAATTTCATACATAACTATTAACTACAAACTAAAATAGGGGGTTTTTATGAAAGTAGCAATATTTTTTGGATCTAAATCTGATACTGAAATAATGAGAGGGGCAGCTAAGTGTTTAAAGGAATTTGGAATTGAATATAAAGCATTTGTATTATCGGCTCATAGGGTTCCAGAAAAATTAGAAGAGGTTTTAAAAGAAATTGAAATACAGGGATGTAAGGTTATAATAGCAGGAGCTGGGCTTGCAGCACACTTGCCAGGTGTAATAGCTTCTAAAACAATAATACCTGTGATAGGAGTTCCTTGTAAGGGAGCTATTGAAGGGTTAGATGCATTATTTTCAATTGTACAAATGCCAAAAACAATTCCAGTTGCAACAGTTGGTATAAATAATTCTTATAATGCAGGAATGTTAGCTGTTCAAATGTTATCAATTGGAGATGAAAGTTTAAAAGATAAATTAATTAAATATAGAAAAGAAATGAAGAGAAAATTTATAGATGAAAATGGTGAAGGAGTAGATTTGTAATGGGTAAATTAGAAAAATTGTATGAAGGTAAAGCAAAAAAAATATATGCTACAGAAAATCAAGAAGAAGTAATAATTTATTATAAGGATGATGCTACAGCATTTAATGGAGAAAAGAAGGAACAAATTGAAAATAAGGGTATTTTAAACAATGCAATAACTTCAATGATATATGGAATGTTAAATAAAGAAGGTATTCCAACTCATTTTATTGAAAAATTAAATGATAGAGAGCAATTATGTAAAAAGATTGAAATGATACCATTAGAAGTTATAGTTAGAAATGTTGCAGCTGGCTCAATGGCAAAAAGATTAGGGTTAGAAGAAGGCAGTGAATTAAAAGTAACTGTATTTGAATTATCATATAAAAATGATGCATTAGGAGATCCACTAATAAATGATTATCATGCAGTTGCTATAGGTATAACAAATTTTGAGGAATTAGCAAAAATTTATTCTTTAACATCAAAAATTAATGAATTTTTAAAGGAAATGTTTTTAAAATCTAATATAAAATTAATAGATTTTAAATTAGAATTTGGAAGATGTAATGGAGAAATTGTATTAGCAGATGAAATTTCACCAGATACATGTAGATTATGGGATGCAACAACTGGAGAAAAGTTAGATAAAGATAGATTTAGAAGAAATCTTGGAAATGTTAAAGAAGCATATGTTGAAATATTAAAAAGAATAAGTTAGTCAAGGGAAGCAAATGGCAAGTTCAAGTGATAAGTGAAAAGTGGCAAATTACAAGTTAGGGATGAAATTCCTTAGGGAATTTCTTAGATTATATTTTTCCAAAATTCAGCTTAAGCTGAATTTTTGCCTAAACTTGAAACTTATGACTTGTCACTTGAAACTAGTTAAAAGTGATTAATCGGGGGGATTAAAGGTATGAATCCAAAGTTAGATAATACAATAATTGATCTAAGTAATGATAAATTTAAAGAAGAATGTGGAGTCTTTGGGATTTATTCTAATAAGTCATTAGATTTAGCTTCGGTAATATATTATGGATTATATGCACTTCAACATAGAGGTCAAGAAAGTGCTGGTATAGCAGTTGCTAATGGAGAAGATATAAATATTAAAAAAGGTATGGGGCTTATAACAGAAGCTTTTTCTCAAGAAGATATAAATAGTTTAAAGGGTTTTGCTGGAATTGGACATGTTAGGTATTCAACAAGTGGTGATACTAGAATAGAAAATGCACAACCATTATTAAGTCAAACAAAGTTAGGGCCAATAGCTATGGCACACAATGGAACTTTAGTTAATGCAGATGTTATTAAAGAGTTATTAGAAGATGGAGGGCATATATTTCATACATCAATTGACTCAGAAGTAATTGCTAATTTAATTGCAAGAGGTGCTAAAAAAGGTGTTGAAAGAGCGGTATTAGATGCTATTCAAGCTGTTAGAGGTTCATTTGCAATGGTTATATTAACTAAAGATAAGCTTATTGGTGTAAGAGATCCTCATGGAATAAGACCTCTTTGTTTAGGTAAAATTGAAGAAGGTTATATATTAGCATCTGAAAGTTGTGCTTTGGATGCTATAGGTGCTGAATTAATTAGAGATGTTGAGCCAGGTGAAATAGTTGTAATTGATGAATGTGGAATAAATTCATATAGATATTCTGAAAATACACAATGTCAAACTTGTGCATTTGAGTACATTTACTTTGCAAGACCAGATTCTATTATAGATGGATTAGATGTTCATGAATCAAGAGTTAGAGCAGGAGAACAATTATATAGAGAAAATCCAATTGAAGCAGATATAGTTATTGCAGTTCCAGACTCAGGAACGCCAGCAGCTATAGGATATGCTAAAGCTTCAGGAATCCCTTATGATACTGGATTTGTAAAGAATAGGTATGTAGGAAGAACTTTCATAACTCCTTCTCAGGAAGTTAGAGAAAGAGCTGTAGCTGTTAAATTAAATCCTTTAAAAGTAAATATTAAAGATAAGAAAGTTGTGCTTATAGATGATTCAATAGTAAGAGGGACAACATCAAAACATTTAGTTGAATCTTTAAGAAGAGCAGGAGCAAAGGAAGTTCACTTTTTAGTTGCATCACCAGTAGTTCAATATCCATGTTATTTTGGAATTGATACTCCTTATAGAAAAGAACTTATAGGTGCTAATCATTCATTAGAAGAAATAAGAGAAATAATTGGTTGTGATTCTTTAGGATATTTAAGTATGGAAGGTATGTATAAGTGCTTTAATACAAATCAAGGGTATTGTGTAGGATGCTTTAATGGAATATATCCTGTTGCAACGCCAATAGAAGGTGAAAGGTAGGGAATTTAAATGATAACTTATAAAGATTCTGGAGTTAATATAGAAGAGGGATATAAATCAGTAAAGCTAATAAAAGAATATGCACAAAAAACAATTAGTAAATATGTTTTAAATGGTCTTGGAAGTTTTGCTGGAATGGTTGAATTACCAAAGGGATATAAAAATCCAGTTTTAGTTTCAGGTACAGATGGTGTAGGAACTAAGCTTGAATTAGCATTTAAAAGTAATAAGTACGATACAGTTGGAATTGATTGTGTAGCTATGTGTGTAAATGATATTTTGTGTCATGGAGCAAAGCCATTATTTTTCTTGGATTATATAGCTTGTGGAAAACTAGAAGCAGAAGTAGCAGCAGAATTAGTTAAGGGTATTTCACATGGATGTATTATGTCAGATTGTGCTTTAGTTGGTGGAGAAACTGCTGAAATGCCAGGTTTTTATAAAGAAGGAGAATATGATATTGCAGGGTTTGCAGTAGGTATTGTTGATAAAGATAAAATAATAAATGGAAAAAATATAAAGCCAGGAGACAAGTTAATTGGTATTGCTTCTTCAGGAATACATTCAAATGGATTTTCTTTAGTTAGAAAGTTATATACAAATTTAAATGAAGAATTTAATGGAAAAGAGATTTGGAAAACATTAATTACTCCAACAAAGATATATGTTAAGCCAATATTAAGATTAATTGAAAAGTATGATATTAAAGGTATGTCTCATATAACAGGTGGAGGATTTATTGAAAATATTCCAAGAATGTTTAATGGTTTAAAATTAACAGCAGAAATAAAGAAAGATAGTTATCCATTACCAGCAATATTTGAAGATATGATAGAAAAAGGGGTAAATAGAAATCATATGTATAACACATTTAATATGGGAATTGGATTTGTATTATGTGTTGATGAAAAAGATGTGGATGCTGTTATAAAAGAGCTTTATGAATTAGGGGAGAAGGCTTATGAAATTGGGGTTGTAACAGCTGGAGGTGAAGGAGTTTGCTTAAAGTAGCAGTACTTGTATCTGGTAGCGGGTCAAACTTGCAATCAATTTTAGATTATGGACAAGCTTCCTTTAAAGTGGAAATGGTTATTGGAAGTAAAGAAGGAATATATGCACTAGAAAGAGCTAAAAACAAGAACATTCCAACATATGTTGTTTCTAAAGAGGAATATGGCAGTGAAGTTTCAAATAAGATATTAGAATTAACCAAGAATAGAGTTGATTTAATAGTTTTAGCAGGATATCTTTCCATATTAGATGGTGATATATTAAAAGAATTTAAAGATAAAATAATAAACATTCATCCTTCACTTATACCAAGTTTTTGTGGAGATAAAATGTATGGAATACATATTCATAATGCAGTAAAAGCTAGTGGGGTTAGATTTACTGGATGTACAGTTCATTTTGTTAATGAAAAAGTAGATGGTGGGGCAATAATTCTTCAAGAAGTAGTTCCAGTATATTTTGATGATACTGCAGAAGATATACAAAAGAGGGTATTAGTAGAAGAGCATAAATTATTACCTAAAGCTATTGATTTAATAAGTAAAGATAAAATTGAGATTATAGACGGCAGAGTAAATATTTTAAAATAGGGGGATTTTTACATGATTAAAAGAGCATTAATTAGTGTATTTGATAAAAATGGAATTTTAGATTTTTCAAAATTTTTAATAGAAAATGGAGTTGAGATTATTTCAACTGGAGGCACGTATAAACACTTAAGGGAAAATGGTGTTACTGTAACAGAAATTAATGAAGTTACAAATTTCCCAGAAATGCTAGATGGAAGAGTTAAAACTCTTCATCCAATTATTCATGCAGGAATACTTGCTATAAGAAATAATGAAGAACATATAAAAACTATAAAAGAAAAAAATATTGAAACTATAGATATGGTTATAGTTAATTTATATCCATTCTTTAAAAAGGTAAGAGAGGATTTAAATTTTGAAGAAAAGGTTGAATTTATAGATATTGGTGGGCCAACGATGCTTAGAGCAGCAGCTAAGAATTTTCAAGATGTTGTAGTTGTTTCAGATGTCTCTGATTATGAAGTTGTAATGAATGAAATTAAGGAAACTGGAGAAGTGAGTTATAAGTTAAGAAAGAAGCTTGCTGGAAAGGTATTTAATTTAATGAGTGCTTATGATGCAGCAATATCTAATTTTATGTTAAGTGATGAAGAAGAATATCCAGAATATCTTTCAATTTCATATAAGAAGAAGCAAGGTTTAAGATATGGTGAAAATCCACATCAAAGTGCTGCATATTATGTTTCAAATGAATTTGATGGTGGTATGAATGATTTTGATATATTAAATGGTAAAGAACTTTCTTACAATAACATTAAGGATTTAGATATTGCATGGAAGGTTGTTAATGAATTTCAAGAAACAGCTTGCTGCGCATTAAAGCATAATACTCCATGTGGTGTTGCAGTAGGTAAGACTACTATAGAAGCTTATACTAAAGCACATGATGTGGATCCAACTTCAATATTTGGTGGAATAGTTGCTATTAATAAGAAAATTGATAAAGTTACAGCAGAAGAACTGGTGAAAATATTCTTAGAGGTAGTTGCAGCTCCAGATTTTGATGAAGATGCTTTAGAAATTTTAAAAGCTAAGAAAAATTTAAGAGTTATTAAATGTAATGTTAAACCATGTGATAAGAAGTTTATGGTAAGTGTTGATGGTGGAATATTAGTTCAAGAAGAAGATATTAAACTTTTAGATGAATTAAAAGTTGTTACAGAAAAAGTACCAACTGAAGCTGAAATTAGAGATTTAGTATTTGGAATGAAGGTAGTTAAGTATGTTAAATCAAATGCTATAGTTACAGTTAAAGATGGTGTTGCTGTAGGAATTGGTGGAGGACAAGTTAATAGAATTTGGCCAACAATTGAGGCTCTAAAAAGGGGTAAGGGAGCTACTATATTAGCTTCAGATGCATTTTTCCCATTTAGAGATATAGTTGATGAATGCTCTAAGTATGGAATTAAAGCAATAATTCAACCAGGTGGTTCAATAAGAGATCAAGAATCAATTGATGCTTGTAATGAACATGGAATTGCTATGGTGTTTACTGGGATTCGTCACTTTAAACACTAGAACTAAGAACTAGTTAAGAGTGACAAGTGGAAGGAAGTTAGGAGTTAGTAGTTAAGGATGAAACTCCTAGTGGAGTTTTTAAAAATAAAAATTTAAGAAATTCAACAAGGAATTTCAACATCAACTACTAACTACAAACTATAAAAGTGGTTTCTGAAAATATATTTTAAAATTCAGCTTAAGTTGAATTTTTACCTAAACTGATCACTTGCCACTTGAAACTTGAAACTTGAAACTCTCTAGGGAGTTCCCATATTAACTACAAACTAAAAACTAAACACTAAATTGGGGGTATTATAATGAAAATATTATTAGTTGGTTCTGGTGGAAGGGAGCATGCTATTGCTTGGAAATTAGCTCAGAATAAAAATGTAAGTAAAATATTTGTAGCACCTGGTAATGGTGGAACTGCACTTGAAAATAAATGTGAAAATATTAATATAACTGATTTAAATGAATTAGTTGAATTTGCAAAAGAAAATAATATTGATTTTACTTTTGTAGGACCAGAAGAGCCATTAACTAATGGTATAACTGATAAGTTTAAGAAGGTAGGTCTTAAGTGTTTTGGGCCAGATGCAAGAGCGGCTCAATTAGAGGGAAGTAAAACATTTGCTAAAGAGTTCATGAAGAAATATGGAGTTAAAACAGCTCAATATGAAATATTTACTGATTACAATTTAGCTAAAGAATATTTACAAAAATGTGACTATCCAATAGTTATTAAAGCTGATGGATTAGCATCAGGAAAAGGTGTTGTAATTGCAAGAACTAGAGAAGAGGCTATGAATACAATTGATGACTTCATGATTTTAGATGTTTTTAAAGGTGCAGGTAAAAGTATTGTTATTGAAGAGTTCTTAGAAGGGATAGAAGCTTCAATTCTTTCAATTACTGATGGTAAAACCTTAATACCATTTATTTCAGGAAAAGATCATAAGCAAATTTTTGATGGGGATAAGGGACCAAACACTGGAGGTATGGGAGTTATAGCACCAAATCCATTTGTTACTGAAGAGGTGATGAAGGATTTTGAAGAAAATATAGTTGCTAATACTTTAAGGGGAATTGAAGAAGAAGAATTTGATTTTAAAGGAATTATTTTCTTTGGTTTAATGATAACTAAAAAAGGAACCTATTTATTAGAATATAATGTGAGAATGGGAGATCCTGAAACTCAATCTATTTTAGTTTTAATGGAAAGTGATTTAGTTGATTTAGTACAAGCGGCTTTAGATAGTAAATTAGATGAAGTTAAAGTTAAATGGTATGAAGGAAGTTGTGTTAATATAGTTTTAGCTTCTAAGGGATATCCAGAAAAGTTTGAAAAGGGATTTAAAATTACTATTGAGGAAGGTATTAAGAATAAAGTATTTTTAGCTGCTGCCCAATTAGTAAATGGAGAATTAATAACTAGTGGGGGAAGAGTTTTATCGCTTGTTGGTAAGGGAAAAACTATAGAAGAAGCTAGAAAAGAAGCCTATAAATTAACAAATATGGTTGATTTTAAAGGGAAATATTTTAGAAAAGATATATAAATTCACATTTTACTATAAAATATAATTTAAATAATAGACTATATTTTATTATATGGTTAATACTGAATTTTAAATATAATTAATTTATTTTGAACTAGACTAAATCTTAAAGATAGTATTTGTAATGATTTAGGAGAAGTTAATCATTATTCAAAATAAAGCTAAATAATAAATCCACACAAAAATGTCGTGGATTTATTATTTGCAGTGAATTAAGTTTGTCCATCCTAACTTATAACTTGTCACTTGCCACTTGTCACTATCTAAGCTTGCCACTTGCCACTTGTCACTATCTAACCTTGTTAGTTGAAATTATCAGTAAGAAGTCCTGAATTATTAGTAGTATTAAAAAAGTTATTATTAAATGGAGTGTTAAGTGTATTAAAGCTTGTATTATTAAGATTGGTATCATTGCACCAGCCATTATTAAATGCACTACAACGAAATATATTTCCATAACTTCCCCAAAAGCTACTAGGACTAAATCCACCACCACCAAATAATAATACTATAGCTAGGGTATAAAAAAATGGGTTATTAAAGAGTAATGAAAGGTTTTCAAACTCATTATTGTTATTACAGCAAAAATGATTTGAATTAGGACAATCTATTGACATGTATCTCATCTCCTATCATTGGATTATATATTATATAATATTAAAAAGATATAATATTGTTTAAAATAAAAAATGTGTAAACATAAAGAATTAAAAAAGGGATTTAAATATAATTATTATTGGTATATAATATTATTTATAAAATAAATTTAGAAGAATGAAAAATGTAGTATGTAAACAAAAGAAGGGATGAAGTAAAATAATGAATGAATTTTTAAAACAAGCTAATTTAATTAAAGATGAAATTATAAACTATAGAAGAACTATTCATAAAAATCCTGAAGTTGGGGCTGAATTACCAAAAACAAAGGCATATGTAATAGAACAATTAAAAAAAATGGGGTACGAGCCTAAGGAAATATGTGAAAGTGGTATAGTAGCTACACTTGAAGGAAATAAATCAGGAAAAACATTTTTATTAAGAGCTGATATGGATGCTCTTCCAATGAAGGAAAATAATGAGTGTGATTTTAAAGCAGAAAATGGATGTATGCATTCATGTGGTCATGATATGCATACTGCAATGTTATTAGGAGCAGCTAAGCTTTTAATGCAAAATAAAGAACAAATTGAAGGTACTGTAAAATTAGTATTTCAACCTGATGAAGAAGGGTTTACAGGATCTAAAAAAATGATACAAGCAGGTGTTCTTGAAAACCCTAAAGTTGATGCAGCTATGGCAATGCATGTGCATTCAGGTACACCATCAAATGTTATTTTATGTGGATTAGGGACTAGTATAGCTGGATGTAATAGATTTAGAATAGTTGTAAAAGGAAAAGGCTGTCATGGAGCAATGCCTGAAACGGGGGTAGATCCTATAAATATAGCTGCTCACATATATATATCTTTACAAGAAATAATAAGCAGAGAAATAGATCCAAATAAAGCAGCAGTTGTAACTATAGGTAAATTTGCTGGAGGAGATGCACCAAATATAATTCCATCAGAGGTTATTATGGAAGGGACTATTAGAAGTTTAGATAAAGAATTAGGAGAATTTATTTTTAATAGAATAAATGATATAGTTGTATCTACTGCAAAAATGTTTAGAGGAGAAGCAGAATTAATAGAATTATCTTCTGTGTTACCATTAGCAAATGACGATAATTTAGCATATGAAGTTACAGAATACATGAAGGAAGTTGTTGGAGAGCAATCAGTTGTACTTTTTAAATCTTCAGGAATGGGCTCAGAGGATTTTGCTGCATATTCATATAATGTACCAAGCTTATATGTAATGTTAGGTGCAGGATCAAAACAAGAAAATAATTTATTTGGAGAACCAATGCATAGTGATAAAGTAGTTTTTAATGAAGATATACTTCCAACAGGAGCTGCAATTCATGCATATAGTGCTATTAAATGGCTAAAAAATAATAAATAAAGTTACAAAAAAACCAAAAAACAGAGCATATTTTGCTCTGTTTTTCAGTTTGTTGAAAAACCCTCTGTTAAAAAAGCAGAGGATTTTTATTATTAATAAAAAAATGAAAAAAATGAAAAAAATAGTGATTTTTTTTGGGGAATTTGGTAAAATTTAAAAGAAGTTAAAAATTAGTTTAGATAAGGGGAGTAGAGACGATTGGGGGCAAAAATTAAAAAAATTATTATATACGTAATGGTAGTTATAGTATTATTTGTTAATGAAACGCTAGTTTATGCAACAAAAGAAGAATATTATAATAAGTCTATTGCTGAAAAAGATAAAGCTAATTTTTATAATTTAACAATGGATGATGGTTTAACCAATAATAATATAACAGATATATATCAAGATTCTAGAGGATATATATGGATAGGAACAGAAGATGGGTTAAATCAGTACAACGGAAATATAATAATACAATATAATTATGAAAGTGATAATAAAAATACTATTTCATCACCATATATTACAAAAATAATTGAAAGCCCTAACGGAGACATATGGGTAGGAAGTAATGGTGGATTAAGTATAATTAATGTAAACGAAAATAAAATAAAAAGAATAGATGAAAAAGAATTTAATTTATCACATTCAGTAATTACAGATATATACAAGGATAGTAACAATGTAATGTGGGTTGGAACTAGCAATGGACTTAATAGATATGATGAGGAAAGTAATAAATTTATAAATTATTATTCTGATGATACAAATAAAAGTATAAATAATAATTACATAACTGATATTGAAGAAGATGATTTAGGATATTTATGGGTATCTACAATAGAAGGAACAGTAGCAATAAAATTAAATACATATGAAATATTTAATGAAAAAAATGAAAGTAATCTTAAATATATATATCAAATGGATAAGGATAATGAGGGAAACATATGGAATGTAGGTAAAGATAGTATATATAAGGTTATAGTTGGAGAGGATAAGTTTTATAAATATCAAATTGATATTGATGATGTTGAATACAATGAAATAAATAAAGTTTTATGTAGTAGCAATGATAAAATATGGTTTGGCGGATTTAATGGGCTTATAGAATATAATCAAAATGATAATAGTACTAAAATTTATAAATCTAATAAAAATTTATCTAATTATATATTAAGTGATTTTATTACTTGCTTATATGAGGATGGTAATGGAGTATTATGGATTGGAACAGATAGTGGAATTAGTATATTGAATCCTAGTCAACAATTTAGAAGTGAAATAAATACAATTTTAAGTGAAAATGGAATTTATGATTATAATATAACAAGTATTTTTAAAGATGAAGATGATGATTTATGGATAGGTACTCAACATAGTGGTGTAATTTTATATAAATTAAGAGAAAATAAGATAATAAGATTTACTAAAGGAGAAGGAGAGGAAAATTCACTATTTAGTAATACAATAAAAGATATTCAAGAAGGCATTAATAAATATATAGTAATAACTAATAAAGGTATAAATACAATTGATAAAGAAACAGAAGAGGTATTTAGGGTTACTGAATATAAAAAAAATAATATATTTTTTGAAAAGGATATAGATGTTTTAAAGGATGATAAAAGTATTTGGCTCTCAACTTATAATGGGCTTTATAGAAAAGATAATCAAAGTGATGAAATAATAAATTATAATTATAATTTTAGTGAAAATGGAATAAATGATTTTCAGCTTATAGATATGTGTCAAGATGAAAATGATGAAGACATTATTTGGATAGCTGGGGGAAGGAATGTTGGATTAATAAAATTTCATAAAAGTGAAGGGGTGATTAAAAATTATTTATTAAGTCATGATTTATTAGGCTATAATGGAATAAAGTGTATTGAAAGTGATGGGGAAGGGAATATGTGGATAGGCACTGAAGTTGGCTTAAATAAATTTAATATTGAAAATGAAAGTTTTACAAGTTATTTAGAAAAAGATGGCTTAATGAGTGATTATATAAAAAGTATAAATATAGATGATGATAAAAATATATGGTTAGGGACAAGCAATGGGTTAATTAAGTTTATTGTAAATGAAAATAGATTTATAAATTTTATGGAGATAGATGGAATTTGTAGTTCTAACTTTAACAATAAGGTTAAATATAAAGGCAAAAATGGAACATTACTTTTTGGAACAACTAATGGAGTAGTTGAATTTAATCCAAGTGAAATAAAAGAAATTAAAAGTTGTGATGAAAAGGTAAAAATAGGTGGATATTGGATTGATTCAAATAAAAGTGTAAATGATGAAGAGAAAATTACTCTTAAGAGTAATAATAATATAGCATTTGAATATTTTCTTCCGGATTATTCAAGAATTGGAGATATAACATATTTATATAAATTAGAAGGATTAAATAGTAAGTGGAATCAAGGTAATAGTGATGGATATGTACTTTATTCTGGACTAAAAGCAGGAAAATATAATTTTAAAGTTAAAGCAGTAAAGGGAGATGGAAGTTTAACAGAAGAAACAAGTATAAGCTTTAAGGTAGAAGGTGCTTTTTGGAAAACAAAAATGGCATATTTTCTTTATATAGTTGTAGTTGTAATAATAATTTTATACTTTATATATAGAATGAAATTTTTTAAAGTATTAGTTCATAAGCAAACAAAAGAAATTAATAATAAAATGGAAGAAAATAAAAAATTATATGAACAAAATATTAAAAATGAAAAATTTAAAAATGATTATTTTGTTAATTTATCTCATGAGTTAAGGACACCACTAAATGTTATTTTATCGGTACTTCAATTATTAAGCTATTTAGATAAAAATGATAAAGCGTCAGAAGAAAAAAACAAACATTATATGGATGTAATAAAAAAGAGTTCTAATAGTTTGTTACATATAATAAATGACATTATAGATAGTTCTAAAATAAAGTCAGGTGCTTATAAAATAAAGAAAGAAGAAAATATTGATATAGTATATTTAGTTGAAGAAACAGCATTAAATATGAAGGATTATATTGGGGAAAAAGGAATAGAACTTATTATAGATCCTGAAATTGAAGAGTTAGAAATATGTTGTGATCCTAAAGAAATAGAAAGATGTATAGTAAATCTTATTGGAAATGCAGTTAAATTTACAGATGAAAATGGAGAAATTAAGGTTTTAATTAAAGAAAATGATAATACTGTAAGCATTTCTGTAGAGGATAACGGAGTTGGTATTTCTAAAGATGATCAGGAGTTTATTTTTAATAGATTTGAACAAGGAAGTGGTTTTAATTCTACTAAGGTAAGTAGTAGTGGAATAGGTTTAACTTTAGTTAAGAATATAGTTGAATTACACAATGGAGATATTAAATTAGAAAGTGAATTAGAAAAGGGAAGTAAGTTTACAATAGTATTACCTGTAAGTTAAGAAGGTTAAAGGTTTATTTTATAGATTTAGGGCATAAAACCTCGTGGCTTCATGCCCGAGGCTGTAAGCCCATTACTTTAATTTTTGGTCTTGTATATATTTTTTAATTTAGAAAAGTACTTAAATTAAAATTATATTTACTTTTAAGATATTAAATAAAACAATATAAGTGACAAATTTATGAGCACTCATAAATTTGTCACTATTTTTTTGTTAAAGTATTTTTTTCATAAAAGTATATCCAAAATGATTGTAAATATAATATAATGCTACAAATCCAAATGGACTTAATTCCTAATAATAGTGAAAACAGTGTTCCGTTAATAGCACCTATTGCAAATAAAAAAGCAATAACTGTAAAAATAATAAACTTTTAGTTTTAATAATGATAATTTATATAGTACTTCAAAAAGTATAAAAAATATATTTAATTACTTGAAGGAAGAAAAATGAAAGGAAGTTATAATTTTAGTTTAAATTAAGTTTTCAACACCATTTACATTAGTATGTTCATCTTCATCAACTGGTATAATAATACACTTTTGACCGTTGATTATTTCAGATTTAATTTTAGATACTTTTTCAGGTTTTACTTGAAGTACAATATCATAATTATTGTCAACTTCAGATAAATTATCATTAAAAGTATTATTTTCATTTTCTTCAATTAAATTATTAGAATCTACTTCTACAGCAGCTTCTGTATTTAATGAATTATCTTGAGTAACTCTTTCTAGCTTATTTTCAAGTATTCTAACTTGTTTTTCAAGCATTTCTTCTTTTTTCTTTTGAGCTTTTGCAGCTAATGCTTTATTATCTATTAATATATCAGCAACAGGAGGAGTATCTCCAAAACTTTCAGCATAAGATTTTTCTATTTTTGTAGTAATTTCATCTGGAACTCCACTTTCATTTAAAATATCTTGAATAACTTCATCAGTTAAAAATATTGGAGTTTCACTATCTTCATGAATAATATTATGTTCTTCAATTTTATTGTTAAGACTTTCTTGAATTTCCATGAAAAAATGATCTGATTTCTTTTCATCAGGTCCAAGAGCATCACGAAGAATATCATTAAATGTTTCTTTTTTTTCTGTATTAGTTTGCTTTGAAGGACAACCTAAAACATTTTCCATTAATTCAGGATGTGTATCTTTAGCATTTTTTGTATAATACATAATTGAATTTACATCAGTAGTACGATTAATAAAGGCTGGGAATACGAAACCATTGCTAGGTGCTTCTACAACCCAATCTCTAGTACGAGATTTTATTGAATTTTCTTCTTCAAAATATCTTAATCCAGCTTTTGATAATTCAACTGGACATATTGCACAAAGAATATATTCATATACTTCTTCTGACTCATCTAATTTAGCATTATCTTTAGTTTTTGTTATTATATCATAAGCATCATGGAAAATAAGAATTAAAAAGTTACCTTCATAATCATAATTATTTATAATTGAATTATAAAAATCATCAAGCAATAAATCATCTTTTAATTGACTATTTTTCAATTTCATAAACTCTAATTGCTTTTCATTTACATGTTCTTCATTAAGTTCAAAATTAAGTTCTAAAATATTATTTTCAATAGTTCCAGAGAGAACTTTTTTTGCAATTTCTAAATATTTAAAATAGTCATCTTCTTCTAAGTTTAAAAATGTTTCTCTAAACTTTAATAAAATATTTTTTTCACCATTAACATAACAACCACACATTTTTGTAAATGTACAATGGTCCTTTTTAAAACGTTTTTTTAGTTCTAATATATCTTTTTTTCTCATATAAGGTCCTCTCAATCTATTTATAGTATATATTACAGAATATGTTACCATTACAAGTATAATATTCATTGAATTTCTCTGCAAGTTAAGAAAATTTAAAATTAATAATAATATTAGATTATAAATAAAATATAGTATTTGTAAAAAAATACAAAAATGCTTTATTTTTATATAAAATAAGCTTATTATTAATATAATTAAAGCAGAAATAATTAGTTTTCACTTTGTAATATTTGCATGGTGTATTGATTTAATTTATTGGATTATAGTGAAGTTTACTAAAGGAGGAAATAATATGGTAACTGAAATATATAATAGTGGTATAATTCCTATAATATTAACAGGAATTTTTATTACTTATGGATGTATAAATGCTAAAAATGTAATTGAAAAAGAATATAATATATATACTGATAAAAATATTAGAAATGAAGGATATAAAGTTAATTTTATATCGGATTTACATTTTGGAACTACAATGAGTAATAATGAATTACAAAAATATTGTGATAACATATCTCAAAGAAATGTTGATATAGTAATACTAGGTGGAGATATTGTTGATGAAAATACAACTTTAAAACAAATGAAAGATGCATTTAAAATTTTATCATCTATTAAAAGTAATTATGGAATAGTTTATGTTTATGGAAATCATGATAAATCACGATATGCAATAAACCCTAATTATACTGAAGAAGAATTAAAAGAAGCAATAAGTGAATGTAGAATTAAAATTCTTGAAGATGATATATATGAAATAAATAATGAATTATGTATAATAGGAAGAAAAGATAGATCAGATTCTGAAGAAAGAAAATCAGCTCAAGATCTTGTTAGTGAATTTAATAAAGATTATTATACTATAATTGTAGATCATCAACCTTGTGAAATAAATGAAAATAGTGAAAATGGATATGACTTAATGGTTTCAGGACATACTCATTTTGGGCAAATATGGCCATTAGGACATTTGATGAATTTATTTAAAATCAATGAAATGAATTATGGATATGAAAGAGTTGGAAATATGGATATTATAGTATCATCTGGCATGGGAGGTTGGGGATATCCAATAAGAACAGAAAAAAAGTGTGAATATTTAATAATTAATATTGTAAAGGAAATAAATTTTGGAAAGAGAAGAAGCAGAATGAAAATAACTTAAAAAATAATTTGTTTAAGCAAGGATGCAGGAAGGAATGTTATTATTAAGTAAATAAAAAGGGGATGTATCAGATTGAATTAATAAATTTATTCTGAATACATCACCCTTTTTATTTATTTTAAAGTTTATAGTTATTGATTTATATATTTATTTATAAAGTTAGAAACTGTTGTCCAATAAGTTTCTGGATCAATTTCTGAAGCTTTAGCATGTCCAGCATTTTTTATTGTTAATTTTTCTTTTTCAGAGTTTGTAGCATCATAAAGTTCATCCATCATATAATAAGGAACAAAATCATCTTCATCACCATGAATAAATAAAATTGGAGTTTTAGAGTTTTTAACTTGCTTTATTGCTGAAGCATCACCTAAAAAATATCCAGCTTTTATTTTTGCAACTAAAGATGAAACATTCATTATTGGAAATGGTGGTAATGAAAATAAATTATCTAATTGATAGGAAAATTCATCCCAAACAGAAGTATAACCACAGTCAGCAATAATTGCTTTTACGTTAGAAGGAATTTCTTCACCAGATACCATTAATACTGTAGAAGCTCCCATTGAAACACCATGTAATACTATTTCAGCATCAGGATCATCATTTAATATTGTATTTATCCACTTTATTATATCTAATCTATCATCCCAACCCATACCAATATAATTACCTTCACTTAAACCATGAGATCTTAAATCTGGTATTAAAATATTATATCCCATATCATAATATTTTTTGGAGTAAGAGCTCATTTTACGACCTTCGCTTGTATAACCATGAACTGAAATTACCCATTTATTTGTTGGTTGAGGATTTAATATTTTATATGCATGCAATTTTAAATTATCAAATGAGTTTATATATTCATCTTTATAATTAGAACTTGTTAATAGCCATTCAATATCTTCATCTAATACTTGTCCACTTGTTTGGGAAGCTTCTTCTGGAGTACCAAAGACAATGTCCTTAGGAGTGTTAGGGTTTAAAGATAAATTATAAAAATAATTTCCTATAAATCCTAATGATATTATAATAAATAATAAAATGACGCTTAAGGATATGATAATAATTTTCTTTTTCTTCATTTTTAATTCTCCTTTTAACTTGCAAACAAATTATTTGATAATCAAATATTATTTAGATTTATTTTAACATAACTTATAAAGCTTTTACAAGTAAATAAAAGGAAGATATTTTTGATTGTTTAATATATTTATTCTATAGATTATAAAAGTTTTGGCTGATATAATAACTTTAGAATATTTACAAACAAGGAGTAATTAAATGAAATTTTATTTAGCACCAATGGAGGGTATAACAGGCCATATATATAGAAATTCATATGAAAAATATTTTCATAATATAGATAAATACTTTACACCATTTATAGTTCCAAATCAAAGTGTAAGTTTAAAAACTAAAGAATTAAAAGATCTTTTACCGCAAAATAATAAAGGGTTAAATATAGTTCCACAAATATTAACTAATAATGCAGAGGGGTTTATTCTTACTGCAAATAAGCTTAAGCAATTAGGTTATGAAGAAATAAATTTAAATTTAGGATGCCCAGCAGGAACTGTTGTTTCAAAAAAGAGGGGGGCTGGATTTTTAGCATATCCAGAAGAATTAGATAAGTTTTTAGATGAAATATATAAGATTGATAATATGAAAATATCAATAAAAACAAGATTAGGAAAAGAACGCGCTGATGAATTTTATAAATTAATAGAAATTTATAATAAATATCCACTTGAAGAATTAATAATTCATCCAAGGACAAGAGAAGATTTTTATGGAAATACTCCAAATTTAGAAGTGTTTAAAGATGCATTAAAATTAAGTAAGCATTCTATATGTTATAATGGAGATATTTTTACACTTAATAGTTATAATAAAATAATAAATGAATTTCCAGAAGTAAATAAGGTTATGCTTGGAAGAGGGATATTAGCTAATCCTGGTTTAATTGGAGAAATCAAAAATAATGAATTTGCCAATAAAGAAATAATAAAAATGTTTCATGATGAAATATTTGAAAATTATACAATATTATTAAATGAAGATAAAAATGCAATGTATAGAATGAAGGAATTATGGGGATATATGTCACATATATTTACTAACAATAAAAAGTATTATAAGAAAATTAAAAAAGCTCAAAAAGCTATAGATTATAAAAATGCAGTTAATAGTTTATTTATAGAACAAGATATTATTAAAGGTGCTGGATTATTTAACAATGAAGTATAAAAATAGAATAATTTTTGTTAAATACTTTAATGGTAAAAAATAATTTTGACTAACTTAAAAAAAGCTATATAATAGAATAAGTGAATTTTTTGTAAAATAGAATATGGGGTGACTTAATTTAATGGAAGATAAGAATAAACTTCAAGAGGAAATAATAAAGGCGGATTTAAGAAATGATGAAAAAATGTGGAAAAGTCTAGATGAAGCTTGCACATTAAATTCATTTTTAGAAAAAATGACTAAAGATGAATTAGTTAAAATAGCTAAAAAATATTCAGTAAAAGGTATTACAACATTAAAAAAAGCAGCTGCTGTTGAAAAAATCAAAGATGTTGTTTTAACTAAGGCTAATATTGCATTAGAATCAATGGAAGAAAATACTTTAAAATTTGTTGAAGAATTAATTAAAGTAAATGGATTAAAGAAGTATAAATTTGATGAAGTAATTTACATAAATTACTTAAGAAATAGAGGATTAGCTTTTTCTGGTATTAAGGATGAGGAAGCTTTTGTAGTAATGCCAGAAGAGTTAAAAGAAGTTATTTCTAAGCAACTAAATAAAGAAGTTAGAGATAAAGCAAGATTAAATGGAGAAATAATAAAAGCCATGGCAGGAATGGTTTATTATTATGGTGTATGCAACTTTGATTTAGTAAAAGCTAATTTAGAAAATATATTTGGAAAAACATTTGAAGAATCATACTTAAATGGATTAATAGCAAATGGTGAAGAATTAGGTTATGACTATGTAATTGAAGAAAAATTATTATGTCATATAGATGTTGAAGATGTAGAAGGTGTATTACAGCTTCAAGAAAAGGCTGAAAATGATTATTATAAGTTTGATAAAAAATCATTAATAAAAGCAGGAAAAATTGATTTTGTTGAAGAAAATAAGCAAGGAGCTAAAATAGAAAAAGTTTTAGGTGAAGTCTTTGTTATAGATAAAAATATATTAAAAGATGAAATGGTTGGGTTTATTGTTGCTATTAAAAATGAAATGGAAATGCAAGAAGCAATAGATAACTTCCTTGAAGCTTATGAAATTCAATCAGATGAAGAAAGAAATATTTTTGTACATGAATTAGAATTATTTGCAAAGAGTATTAGAAAATGGTCTTTAAAAGGATATACACAAGATGAAGTTGAAAAACTTAAAGCAAGAGTTGTTAACACTGTTAAAATAGGAAGAAATGATCCTTGTATTTGTGGAAGTGGTAAAAAATACAAAAAATGTTGTGGATAAAAGTAATTTAAATTATTATTTGGGAATGCTATGAATAAGCATTCCTTTTTTTATAATTATAAATATTAATTAATAAATAATTTCAAATAATACTGGCTTAATTTATATAATTTATTTTATAATAAAAATATATGTTTATTTTGGGAGAGTGAAACAAATGATACAAAATGAAGCTAGAGATGTATTAAATACTTTGTTAGTTGATTTATTTAATGATATTTTAAAAATTGAAGCATCTGTACTTAAAGAAGGTGAGTTTAATGATTTATCTGTTACAGAAATGCATATAATAGAAGCTATTGGATTAGATAGAGAAATGACTATGACAGAAGTTGCAAGGGATTTAGAAATTACAGTAGGCACATTAACTACAGCAATAAATAGATTAATTAAGAAAGAATATGTTGAAAGAAGAAGAATCGAAGAAGATAGAAGAGTTGTATTAATTAAATTAACAGAAAAGGGTGATGAAGCTTTTAAGAGTCATGCTGATTTTCATGATGATATGATAAAGAGTATAATGAAGGAACTTCCAAAGGATGAAGAAGAGATATTAATTACTGCCCTTAAGAAAATGGTTAATTTTTTTGAAGAAAAGTATAATTTAAAAAAGTAAGTTTAAAATTCACATAGTTAATTTTACAATAAGAAATTATATATTAGAAATAAAATTGGGATAAATTAATTTATTAAAGTTTATTATGGAGTATGGGAGAGGTTAGAATGTATTTTAATTTAAGCATGGAAGTTGCAAAGGTTGCCACACAAATGGCTATTTCCACTAGGGAAGAAGAAGAAAAGTTAAAAGCAGAATATAAAAAAGAGGGGATTTTAGCAACTGCAGTTAATATTGGTGGAAATATAAATGAATCAACAACAAAAATTATGGAAAGAACTTTAGTAGCATCTAAAAGAAGTAATGTTATTAGGGAAGAGCATTTACATGAAGGTGGAGTAATTGGAGCAACAAGAGATGCATTAATGCAAGTTAGGGAAAGGGCTACTGGTCAAAATGTTGGAGGTAAAGTAGGAATTGCTAGAAAGGGTGAGCATTTAAGTGTATGTATATTTTTAAGTGTTGGGTTATTACATTTAGATGAAGTAGTAATAGGGATAGGGCATAGAGCTGTTCCTGAATAATATAAAATGATATTAATAAAAGGCTATATAAAACTTTATTTTATTATGATAAGTTTTTATATAGCCTTATTTTAATATATGGAAAATAATAAAAGTTTTTAAGTAGTAAAGTTTAGTTATGTAATTTATTTCATATAAAATTAATTCCACAAAGTTAGTGTGAAGATAAAAGATTTCTCATATTTATATAGGATTAAAAGTAAATTATTCAATAAAATATTAATATTTACATTATATACAAATAGTGGTATTATTAAAATTAATAATTTAATATAATAACTTAAGTTTTGGTAACAAAAGGATAAAAAAACACTATTATGATTAAATAAGAATAAAATTACATATAGTTTTATCGTTGTAGAAGGTAAAAAAGAAGGGTAATAGGACAAGCTAGGTTATTTTGAATTTTAGGAGGATAGAAATATGGTAGGAAAGAAAAAATTAGCTTTAATTTTAAGCGGATTATTAGTTATGACAGGATTAATGTCTTGCTCAAGCAATAACTCAAGTGAAAAAGGTGAAAATGCAACTAAAGCAAGTGAAAGTACTAATGAAGATGGTAAAACATATACTATTGGAATAAATCAATTAGTACAACACGATGCATTAGATGCATCAAGAGAAGGATTTATTGAAGGATTGAAAGAAAAGGGATTTGAAGAAGGTAAAAATTTAAAAATTAATTATCAAAATGCACAAGGAGATATGGCAATTGCAAAAACTATATCAGATCAATTTGTTACTTCTAATGTAGATTTAATATTTGCAATAGCTACTTCAAGCTTACAAGCATCATATAATTCAACAAAGGATATTCCAATAGTATTTACAGCAGTTACAGATCCTATTGATGCTGGAGTAGCAAAATCATGGGAAAGTTCAGGAACTAATGTTACAGGAACATCTGATATGGTTTCTATGGAAAAACAATTAGAATTATTAACAAAATTAGTTCCAGATATAAAAACAATAGGTGTTATTTATAATTCTTCAGAAGCAAATTCTTTAGCTCAAGTGCAAGAATTAAAGAAAGAAGCTGAAAAGAAAAATATCAAGGTTAAAGAAATTTCAGTTACAACAGTAAATGAAATAAATCAAAATTTAACTGCTGCATTAGGAGAAATAGATGCATTATATGCACCAACTGATAACACCGTAGCTTCAGCTTATGATTTAGTAGGAAATATTTGTTTAAGCAAAAATATACCTATATTATGTGGTGAAGAAGCTGGAGTATCAAAAGGTGGACTTTGTTCAAGTGGTATAGATTATAATAAGTTAGGAAAAGAAGCAGGATATAAGGCTGCTGAAATTTTAAATGGAAAATCACCAAGTGATATAGAAATAACAACTTTAAGTGATATTACAATAACAATTAATACTGATGTAGTTAAAAAATTAAATATAACTGTTCCAGAGGATATTAATTCTAAGGCTACTAAAGTAACTGGAGGGGTTAAATAGTGGAATTAGTAGTTAATGCATTAGAACAAGGCTTATTATTTGCATTAGTTGCAATGGGAGTTTATATAACTTATAAGATATTGGATTTTCCAGATCTTTCAGTGGATGGGACGTTTCCTTT
Organism: Clostridium sp. ETTB3; assembly: GCF_053571985.1. Classification (NCBI taxonomy): domain Bacteria; kingdom Bacillati; phylum Bacillota; class Clostridia; order Eubacteriales; family Clostridiaceae; genus Clostridium; species Clostridium sp. ETTB3. The sequence goes on along the minus strand of NZ_CP199832.1, from coordinate 1,896,069 downwards.
GGGAGCAGCAATATCAGCAGCACTTTTAGTAAATGGAGTAAATGCATGGGTATCTATAATTGTAGCAACAATTGGAGGTGCAATTGCAGGAGCTATAACAGGTTTTTTACATGTTAAGCTTAAAATAAGTAATTTAATGTCTGGAATACTTGTAATGATGGGGCTTTATTCAGTTAATTTAAGAATAATGGGTAAATCTAATATACCTTTATTTAATACAAATTATATTTTTAAGGGTACTAAGATAAGTCCAATATTTATCATTTTAGCAATAGTAATAGTTGTAAAAGTTATTTTAGACTTATATTTAAAAACTAAAAGTGGATTTTTACTTACAGCAGTAGGAGATAATGAACAAGTAGTATCTTCACTTGGAGTAAATAAAAACTTAGTAAAAGTTTTAGGATTGGCAATTAGCAATGGATTAGTATCATTAGCAGGATCATTAACAGCTCAGCACCAAGGATTTTCAGATGTTACTATGGGAACAGGTATAGTAGTAATGGGATTAGCTGCAGTAATAATAGGTGTATCTATATTTGGAAAGATATCATTTATAAAAGTTACTACTTTATCCATATTTGGAGCTATTATATATAAATTAGTAATAGCAGTTGCTTTATGGATGAAATTAAATCCAAATGACTTAAAGATATTAACAGCTGTTTTAGTTGCAATAGCACTAGCTGCAAATAATAATGTATTTAAATTTAAACGTAAAAAGAGTAATACAAAATCAATTAATGATAAGGGTGGTGATGATGATGCTAAAGATTCTGGGATTATGCAAAGTTTTTAATACTAACACCATAAATGAAAATAAGGTTTTTGATAATTTTAATGTTGATATAAAGAAAGGTGAATTTGTTACTATTATTGGTTCTAATGGAGCTGGAAAATCAACTTTATTAAATTTAATAAGTGGAAATATAAGTGTTGATTCTGGATTAATATTATTAGATGGAAAAGATGTATCTCATAAAGATGAATTTAAACGAGCAAAGCAAATAGGAAGAGTATATCAAAATCCATCATTAGGTGTATCACCTAACATGACAATATTAGAAAATTTATCATTAGCAGATAATAAAGGTAAAAGATATGGCCTTTCCTTTGGGATTAATAAAAAAAGAATAGATTATTATAAGGAATTATTAACTAAGATTGATTTAGGATTAGAAAATAAGCTTTATAATAAGGTTACATTATTATCAGGAGGACAAAGACAAGCATTAACATTAATGATGGCTGTTATGTCTGAACCAAAATTATTACTTCTTGATGAACATACAGCTGCTTTAGATCCTAAAACATCAGCTAAGGTTATGGAAATTACTAAGGAAGTTGTTAAGGAAAAGGGGATTACTACAATAATGGTAACTCATAATATGAAGCATGCTTTAGAATGTGGAAATAGATTGCTTATGATGCATCAAGGAAAAATAATTATTGATGTTAAGGGAAAAGAAAAGAAAAATTTAACTACAGAGAAGTTAATGGAGATGTTTAGCAAAGCAAATGCATTAGGTGAATTAAGTGATAGGAGTTTATTAACATCTCTTGCTTAATAGATAAAAAATAAATATATATAGCATATGCTCCCTTTATGGTAGATTGGTTTATAAATTTAAACTGTTTATCATAATGGGAGCATATTATTTAATTGATATTTTGTTATATGACCTGGACTAAATTAAAGTTGATTTTATAAGATATATAAATACTATATTTTTAAAATTTCTTAATTCAAAATAAAGTAATTATACTTTAAATTATATATATTTAATACTTAATATAAATCAATTACTAAAACAAAGATTATTATATAAATAAAATATTATGATTAGGGAAAAAAATAATTTAGTAAAAAAATAAATTGAAATGTAAGTATTATAATTAGATAAAAGGGGATTGTTATTAATATAACGATAGTGGTTTTGAGAGTTAAATATAATAAATAATTAAATTATAGTATTAATGGGAAAAAGCCTTTTAGTAATTTGAAAAGAATGTCTAAAATAATATTAAGTGGGTAAAAATATTTCTTATAATGAGAAATAAGGGGATTATAGGAAAAATAAAAAATAAAATTTAAAAAAATTAAAAAAAAAGTTTGACAAAAATTAAACAAGCTAGTACAATAAGGTTGTGGGTAAGTTAAAAAGTTAACAATTAAAATAAAAACTTAACAAAGCCACTGAAATTAAGAGATTAATTAAAAATTATTATAAATATTGAGTATTTAGGAGGATGTAATAAATGAAAGTTACAAACGCTCAAGAATTAACAGCAAGAATTAAACAATTAAGAGAAGCACAAAAGAAATTCGCTACTTACACTCAAGAGCAAGTAGACGAAATATTTAGACAAGCAGCTTTAGCAGCTAACCATAACAGAATTAAGTTAGCTAAATTAGCTGTAGAAGAAACTGGAATGGGAATAGTTGAAGATAAAGTTGTAAAAAACAACTTTGCTGCTGAATATATATATAACCAATATAAAAATATGAAAACTTGTGGAGTTTTAGAAGAAGATAAAACAAGTGGAATCACTAAGGTAGCAGAACCAATCGGTGTTATATCTGCCATAGTTCCAACAACAAACCCAACATCAACAGCAATATTCAAGTGTTTAATAGCTTTAAAGACTAGAAATGCTATAATAATATCTCCACATCCAAGAGCTAAAAATGCTACAATAGAAGCAGCTAGAATAGTTTTAGAAGCTGCAGTTAAAGCAGGAGCTCCAGAAGGAATAATAGGATGGATAGATCAACCATCAGTTGAATTATCACAAAACGTTATGAGAGAATCAGATATAATATTAGCTACAGGTGGTCCAGCAATGGTTAAGGCTGCTTACTCATCAGGAAGACCAGCTTTAGGGGTTGGAGCAGGTAACACTCCAGCAATAATTGATGAATCAGCTCACATTAAAATGGCTGTAAACTCAATATTACTTTCTAAGACATTTGATAACGGTGTTATCTGTGCATCAGAACAATCAATCATTGTTTTAGAAGAAGTTTATGATGAAGTTAAGAAAGAATTAGCTGAAAGAGGAGCATATATCCTTAAAGGTGAAGAAATAGATAAAGTTAGAAGCATAATCTTAAATGAAAAAGGTGGATTAAATGCTGACATGGTTGGTCAATCTGCTTATAAGATTGCTAAGATGGCAGGAGTTAACGTTCCAGAAAGCGCTAAAGTTTTAGTTGGAGAAGTTACTTCAGTTGAATTAGAAGAACCATTCTCACATGAAAAATTATCTCCAGTATTAGCTATGTACAAAGCTAAATCATTTGAAGAAGCTTTAGATAAAGCTGATAGATTAATTGAATTAGGTGGTATGGGTCATACATCAGTTTTATACACTGATCAATTAAAGAATAGAGATAGAGTATTAACATTCGGTGAAAGAATGAAAACTGCTAGAACATTAATTAACATGCCAGCAGCTCAAGGGGCTATCGGAGACTTATTTAACTTCAAGTTAGCACCATCATTAACATTAGGATGTGGATCATGGGGAGGAAACTCAGTTTCAGAAAATGTTGGTCCTAAGCACTTAATTAATGTTAAGAGCATTGCTGAAAGGAGAGAAAATATGCTTTGGTTTAGAGTTCCAGAAAAAACTTACTTCAAATACGGATGTTTACCAGTAGCTTTAGCTGAATTAGGTGAAATGGGTAAAAAGAAAGCGTTCATTGTAACAGATAAAGTATTATTTGAAATGGGATATACTAACAAGGTTACAGAAGTTTTAGAAGCACAAGGAATCCAATACAAAATATTCTCAGATGTTGAACCAGACCCAACATTAAGATGTGCTAGAGCTGGTGCTGCAGAAATGACTAACTTCCAACCAGATGTTGTAATTTCACTTGGTGGTGGATCAGCTATGGATGCTGCTAAAATTATGTGGGTTATGTATGAACATCCAGAAGTTAACTTCCACGATTTAGCTATGACATTCATGGATATAAGAAAGAGAATATACAAATTCCCAACAATGGGTCAAAAAGCTATGATGGTTGCTATAGCAACTTCAGCTGGTACTGGATCAGAAGTTACTCCATTTGCAGTTATAACTGATGAAGAAACAGGAGTTAAATATCCATTAGCTGATTATGAATTAACTCCAGATATGGCTATTGTTGATGCTGAATTAATGATGACTTCTCCTAAGGGATTAACAGCTTGTGCTGGTATTGATGTATTAGTTCACGCAGTTGAAGCTTATGTTTCAGTAATGGCATCTGAATACACTAATGGATTAGCTTTAGAAGCAATTAGATTAGTATTCAAATATTTACCAGATGCTTACAATGAAGGTACAACTAACATTAAGGCAAGAGAAAAAATGGCTCATGCATCTTGTATGGCTGGTATGGCATTCAGTAATGCATTCTTAGGAATTAACCACTCAATGGCTCATAAGCTAGGTGCATTCCATCACTTACCACACGGTATGGCTAACTCTTTAGTTATGAAAGAAGTTATTAAGTTCAATGCTACTGATGCTCCAACTAAGCAAGCAGCATTTGCTCAATACAAATATCCAAATGCAGCATGGAGATATGCTAAGATTGCTGATCATTTAGGATTAGGTGGAAACACTGAAGCTGAAAAAGTTGAATTATTATTAAAGGCTATAGATGAGTTACAAAACAAAGTAAATATGCCTAAGACAATTAAAGATGCTGGTGTAAGCGAAGTTAAATTCTTCGAAACATTAGATGAAATGGTTGAGCAAGCATTTGATGACCAATGTACAGGAGCTAACCCAAGATATCCATTAATGAAGGAATTAAAAGAAATGTATATCACTAGCTACTATGGTGAAAATGCTAAAAATGAAGCAAAGGCTGAAGCAGCTACAACTAAAAAAGAAAAGAAAAATAAATAATCAATAATATATATAGGTCCTAGTTTTTACTAGGGCCTTTTTGTATAAATATATTTTGTGATAATTCAACATATTTTATATTTTTAATAAAGAATTTTGAGGGTTGTTTTAGGAAAGAGGTATATAAAAAGTAAAAAGTTTTTATTTTGCTATTTTTTGGTGTGCAATAAAGGAAATGGTTGGGGGAGGGGTTTTAATTAGTTAGTGTTATGGCTTTATATAACTATGTTATATCAAAATGTTGTTGATATAAGTGACGGTATTTAATGTTAAGTATATGCATCTGTTATATAAAAATGTTGTTATTGTAATGTATCATTTTAAAATTTATTTAATATATTTATTACCTATAAATTAATCAGAAATTATAGAAAACTTCTATACATATAATAGGTGATTTTTATGAAAGTTGTGATATAATATTCACAATAATATTACAAGGGGATAAAATTTTGAGTAAAAATGTTTTTAAATTAAATGAAATTTCAATATTTTCTCAAATAAATAAAGATACATTAGATAAGCTTAATGAAATTTGCTTTATAAGGCAATTAAAAAAGGGAGAACATCTTTTTAGAGATAAGGAATTAATAAAAAGTATATATATAGTTAAAACTGGAAAGGTTGCTTTATATAAGCAAAGTGAATCTGCACAAAAAAAGGTTATTTTTATTTTAGGAGAAGGAACAGTAGTTAATGAAGTTATAATAGATGATTTGCCATCTTCAATTAATTGTGAAGCATTTGAAAAAACTGAAGTTTTTTGTTTTGATAGAAATAAGTTTTTGGAGATTATGAAAGATGATTTTGAATTATCTAGGGTAATTATAAATTCATTAGCACTAAAGGTAAGAAGATTATATAGGCAAGGTAAAAATTCAATTCCTATAAAAGTTGAAAAAAGAGTTGCAGCAAAACTATGGAAATTATCTAAAGATTATGGAATAGAAATTGAGGAAGGTACACTAATAGATTTAAATATAACTGTTACATATCTTGCAGATATGTTTGGAGCTCCAAGGGAAACAATATCAAGATCTTTAAAGATTTTAAAAAATGAAGGATTAATTATTAATAAAAATAAGAAAATTATAGTTCTTGATAGGGAAAAGCTTGTTAAATTTTTTAAGGAAAATTAAGAAAATATTAAAATGATGTGATGAATATCACATCTTTTTTTTTAGGAAAAAAATATAATTAAACCAGATGATTGTTAATGTATTAACAAGTAGAATAAAAAATAAGCTAAGAGGTGTTTTACATGGGATATAAACTTAACTTAGAAAATATGAATTTAGCTTTAAATAAGTTAAAGAAAACATATAAAATTTATGCTCCTAAAGTTTTTGAAGGGGCAGGAACTTTTTCAGATACAGATAGAGTTAGATATGGAGAAGTTTCAACTATAGAAGAAATTGAATTTAATGAAAAATCAAGTTATTCATATAAAGAAACTATTTTACCTATAAGACAGACTTTATTTTTCTTTACTGAGGAAGATTGTAAAGAAGCTGAAGTTGATGAAAGACCAGCATTAATATTTTTAAGAAGTTGTGAAATTCATTCATTAAAAAGAATAGATGATATTTATTTAAGAAATGGATTTGAAGATATCTATTATAAAAAGATGAGAGAAAGAGCAAAGTTTGTTTTAATTGGATGCGAAAAAAGTTTTGAAAATTGTTTTTGTGTAAGCATGGGAACAAATAAAACTGATGAATATAATGCATATATTAAAGTTGATGGACAAGATGTGTATTTAGATATTAAGGATGAGGAAATAGCAAATATAATTGCTTCTATAGAAAAAGAGGAGAAGGAAGTTACTCCTGATTTTGTTAAGGAAAATGAAGTTAATGTTAATATTCCAGAAAATCTAAGCTTAGAAGTTATGAAATCTACTATGTGGAATGAATATAATGAAAGATGTATTGCATGTGGAAGATGTAATTTTGTCTGTCCAACATGTACATGTTTCACTATGCAAGATATAACTTATAAGGATAATAAAAATGCAGGTGAAAGAAGAAGGGTTTGGGCATCATGTCATGTAGATGGATATACAGATATGGCAGGTGGACATAGCTTTAGAAAAGAAAAAGGACAAAAAATGAGATTTAAAACTCTTCATAAGGTATATGATTATAAGAAAAAATGGGGATATCACATGTGTGTTGGATGTGGTAGATGTGATGATATATGTCCAGAATATATAAGTTTCTCTACAATTGTAAATAAGTTAGAAGGCGCTATGAATGAGGTGAAGAATAATGACTAAGAATGAATACATACCATTTAGATCTGAAATTTTAGAAGTAATTGAACACACACCAATAGAATATACTTTTAGAATGGCTTATAAGGGTGATGTTAAACCTGGTCAATTCTTTGAAGTATCACTTCCTAAGTTTGGAGAAGCTCCAATATCAGTAAGTGGGATTGGAGAAGATTTTGTTGACTTAACAATAAGAAGAGTTGGTAAAGTTACTAATGAAATATTTAAAAACTATGTTGGAGATAAGTTGTTTTTAAGAGGACCTTATGGAAATGGTTTTGATATAGAAAACTATAAAAACAAAGAAGTAGTAGTTGTTGCTGGGGGAACAGGACTTTCACCAGTAAGAGGAATAGTAGAATATTTCTCTAATAACAGCAATGATTGTGAAAGCATGACTCTTATTACAGGATTCAAATCACCAGAAGATGTTTTGTTTAAAGAAGACATGAAAATTTGGAAAAAAACTATGAATCTTATTTTAACAGTTGATACTGCACCAGAAGGTTATGAAGGTAATGTTGGATTAGTTACTAAATATATTCCTGAATTAGAAATTAAGAATATGGATAATGTACAAGTTGTTGTTGTTGGACCTCCAATGATGATGAAATTTACAGTTTTAGAATTCTTAAAGCTTGGAATCAAGGAAGAAAACATTTGGATTTCTCAAGAAAGAAAAATGTGCTGTGGAATAGGTAAATGTGGGCACTGTAAAATAGATGATACATATATTTGTTTAGATGGGCCAGTATTTAATTATACAGTAGGAAAATCTTTAATTGATTAGGAGGAAGTAATTAATGGATATCAATACTAAAAAGCTTAAAAAGAATGCCTTTAGAGTTACAAAACATAGAGGAATTACAGCTTCAAGAATAAGAGTACCAGGTGGACATTTAAATGCCAAGTATTTAGGGCTTATTCAAGAAATTGCTGAAACATATGGTAATGGAACTGTTCATTTAACTACAAGACAAGGGTTTGAAGTTCCAGGAATAGATATGAAGAATATGGATAAGGTTAATGAATTACTTCAACCAATAATTGAAGGATTAGAAATTAATCAAGAAATTCCAGGTAAGGGATATACATCTGCAGGTACAAGAAATGTAAGTGCATGTATAGGTAATAATGTCTGTCCATTTGCAAATTATAATACAACTAATTTTGCTAAAAAGATAGAAAAAGCAATATTTCCACATGATTTACACTTTAAAGTTGCATTAACAGGATGTCCAAATGATTGTATGAAAGTTAGAATGCATGATTTTGGTATTATTGGGATGACTGAACCACAATTAGATGAAAGTAAATGTATTTCTTGTGGTGCTTGTGTTAGAGCATGTACTAAAAAATCTACAGCAGCTTTACATGGTGAAAATTATACACCAGTAAGAGATCATAGCAAATGTATTGGATGTGGTGAATGTGTAATTAATTGCCCAACAGGAGCATGGACTAGAAGTAAAGAAAAATATTATAGATTAGCAATAATGGGTAGAACAGGGAAGAAAAATCCAAGACTTGCTGAAGATTTCTTAATTTGGGCTGATGAAGAAAGCATAATTAAAATAATAGTTAATACTTATAAGTATGTTGAAAAATATATTGATAAAAATGCACCAGGTGGTAAGGAGCATATAGGATATATAGTTGATAGAACTGGGTTTGAAGAATTTAAGAAATGGGCTTTAGATGGAGTTACATTATCAGATAAGGTTATTATTAAAAATAACGTATACTGGAGTGGAATTAAATATCCTAACGTATAATTGAAAAAGAGTACTTTTGTGCTCTTTTTTTGTATGTAAAAAAATAAAAATATACGATAAGATAATAAAATTTGTTTAAAATTATAAAATTAAGTTAATAATCATAACTGGTGATGATTATGATAAATAGTAGATTTTATAAAACTTTAATTAAAACTAGTCCTAAATTAAGCAATGAACAATTAAATTACAAGAAATATTATAAGAATGTTGAAGAAAATAAAATTAAAGAAGGAAAACAATGTCCTTACTGCAAGGGTGAAAAAATAATAAAGTTTGGATTTTTTAATGGGCATCAAAGATTTAGATGTAAAAACGAACTTTGCAAAAAGACTTTTACAGGCAATATAAATAATCCTTTTAGATATTCTAAAAAGTTTAGAGAAAATTACGAAAAGTATTTTGAATTTTTTATACAAGGGCTACCCTTGAGGATTTGTGCTGCAAAGACTGGAATTACGCTAGTTACAGCATTTTTTTGGAGACATAGATTTTTACATGACTTAGCTAAGAAAAATTATAAAGAAAAAATATCAGGGATATATATTGAGCTTACTCAATTTGTTACTTTGGAAAATTTTAAGGGCGATAGAAAGTTCCATGAAGAAAAGAGAGATAAAATTATAGTTATAAATGCATTAAATGATAAAATTGAAATTCTTCCAATTATGGGAGGAAGAAAGTTTTTTGGAGCTAATCAATTAAGGGATAATCTTATACCAAGACTAGATAAAAAAGCTTATACCGTAGGATTTATAAATGGAAGGTTAAAAAACTTTTGCAGAGCACTTAATGTAGTTAATAAGGTAAAGATTAATAAAGAAGAAATTAATGAAATTGATAAGGGATATTCTAATAAAATAAAATGGTGGCTAGTTAAATTTAGAGGTGTTGCAAGTAAATATTTAGATCATTATTTAAATTGGAGAGCCTTTGAATATAAAAATAGTATTGAATATACAAGGAATAATTCAATAATAGAAAAAATTAATTTTAATATTAATATAAAGGCTGAAATTAATACTTATTTATCTTGGAATAAAATAAAAGAAAAGACTATTTGTATTTAAAATTTACATAGTAATATAAATTTTAAATGATAAGTTTTAATTTAGAAAGAAGCTATTGTCTAAATTTGAGAATGGTTTATTTGTGATTGATTTTATTTGAAGTAAGTTGAAAATTTTATTTATATTAATTGAAAAAATTAAGTTTATAGTTTTGAGCAAGATTAAGTATAGTAATGTAGTTTTATTACTATATAGTTCTGTTATATTAAATTGTTGTTAACAACATTTTAATATAACAGAACTATATACTTGTAATTAGTATATGTATATCATATCTTTAATTAAGGTTACATAAGATTGTATAAATAAAGTTTAGGGGATGGTAAAGTTCAATGAAAAAGATAATTTCAATAATATTAATTATTATTTCTATTAATAGTGTGGGGTGTAGTAGCAATAATATATCAAATAATGAGATTAATAAAATGAAAGAAACAATTGAGAAGGTATTGTTTTACGAAAAATCATATGATGATGAAGTAAGTGATTATATTGATGAAAAAACATTTAATGAATGTAATTATGAGGTGTTTTATAGTTACTTTATAGGGAAAGTTAAATTTACTAAATATGAAAGTGAAGTAAAAAGCATATTAAGGGCTGGAAATAATTATACTATTTGTATGGTGTTAAATATGGAAGCAAAGGGAACTGAATTACAAAGTGATGGAATTGATGAAGGATATGATTGTGTTGAAGGAAAAGATGTTCCTATAGAAGTTATTTTAAAAAAAGAAGGTAAAAATTATGTAATTAAGGAAGTCAAAGAATATACAAGTTTAGAAGAAGCTCAAAATGAAAATGAGGGATTTAAGAAAAATAAATAAAATATACGTGGTAATTTATTGAAAGTATAAAATTTCTAAGTAGTTATAAAAGTAGAAATCATGCTGAAATTTATATGGTGTTTTAATGGAAATTAAGGAATTTAGAAAAATAAATTGATATTAAAACCATGTAAGGAGGAGGTTTACTATTAGTTTTTTTGAGGAGTTATGATATAACTATAGATGGCAGCGTTAGTGAAAGTAAAAAGTACTTTGAACTAATAAGATATTGGACAATAGTAAAGTTGTTCGAAAAAATAAAAAGGAGTGGTACAGATGAAGAATAAACTAATTGCCGGTATAATTACATTATCAGTTCTAGGGGGAATGGTTACACCTACCTTTGCAGCTGTAAAAAATAAAAATGAAATAAATGTGGAAAATAATTCAAAAGAAAATTTAATTCAAAACACTAAGTGTGGTATTTCAGGAAGTTTATTACATGGATTTAAATTTAAAAAGATATGGTGGAGTAACAACGGTTCATGTGGTGGAATAATTATTGGAGGCACTATAAATAAGCCTAATAATGATGGAAATATCAATAATGGAAACAGTAATAATAACAGTAGCAACAATAATCAAAATGGAAATGACAATAGTAACAATGATAATAATTTAGGTGGTAATAATGGCAACAATAATATTGAGATAACGCCACCAACTGGAAATAATGAAAAACCGAATAATCCAAGTATAGCTCAGAAGCCAGGGGATACGGTAACTCCTCCAACAACAGAAGAAAAACCAAGTGTTCCTAACATACCATCTGTAGATGAAAAGCCAGGTAATACAGATGAACCAACAGTGGATGAAACACCAAGTATTCCAGAAAAGCCTGAGGTAACACCACCAACAGTGGAAGAAAAGCCAGATAATTCTATAGGAAATGATACTATTAATTCAGAGCAAAGCTTTATGGCAGAAGTAGAAAGAGCTATATACAATAAAGTGAATGAGGAAAGAGCAAAAGCAGGAGTTTCTTCATTAACATATAATGATGTAATGCAAAAATATGCAAGAATTAAATCTAAAGACATGGGAGATAATAATTATTTTAGTCATGAAGATTTAAGTGGTAACCTTATAACTACTCAAATGAGAAATGATGGAGTATCATATAAGGCATGGGGAGAAAATATAGCTTATATTGGTGGAAATATGAGTGCAGATGCATTAGCACAGCAATTTATGACCAATTGGATGAATTCATCAGGACATAGAGCAAATATTTTATCAGATAATTTTTCAAGTATTGGAGTAGGAGTATATAAAATAGGAAATAAGGTATATGCTACTCAAGAATTTTATAAATAGTAAATTTTCTTAAAACATAAATAAATATATATATATTTAATAAAAGCTTGTTCATAATAAAATGTATACTACAGAATAATTTTACATTTTAAATATGGACAGGCTTTTTTATTTATTAGAAAAATTTATAATAATTTATTTTATATAAAGCAAAGATAAGTTTAAAATTAAATAAAAAAGTAGAAAGTATATTAAAAAGAAAAATAAAATTTATTACAATTATAATATTATGTTATACTTTAGATAAAACAGTTATTTTGAGGTGAAAAGATGAAGCCATTAGCGGATTTAATAAGGCCTAAACAATTAAGTGAAGTTTTTGGTCAGGAGCATATATTAGGAGAAAATAAAATTTTAGATAGAATAGTAAAAAGTGGACGAATTTCAAATATGATATTTTATGGCCCTCCAGGGGTAGGAAAAACTACAGTAGCTAATATAATTGCAGAAAAGTCAGGAAAAATATTTTATAAACTTAATGCAACTAATGCTTCATTAAAAGATATTCAAGAAATAACAAAGGAATTAGATACATTTTTAGGTGTTAATGGTGTAGTTCTTTATTTAGATGAGATTCAAAATTTTAATAAAAAACAACAGCAATCATTATTAGAATACATAGAAGATGGTAGAATAACTTTAATTGCATCAACAACAGAAAATCCATATTTTTATATATTTAAAGCGTTACTTTCAAGATCAACTATTTTTGAATTTAAGCCAGTTGAAGAAAATGATATAAAAAAAGCTTTAAATAGGGCAATTGAAATTAAAAGTAAAGGATATAATGAAATAAAATTGCAAGTTGAGCCTGAAGCAATAAATTATTTATGTGCATATTGTAATGGAGATGTAAGAAAAGCTATTAATGGATTAGAAGTAGCTTTAAATTCAACTAAACCTAATAGTGATAAAGTTGTAGTAATTGATTTAGAAACTGTAAAAGATTCAACTCAAAGTAAGGTAATTGCATATGATAATGATGGTGATTCACATTATGATATACTTAGTGCGTTTCAGAAATCAATTCGTGGTAGCGATGCTGATGCTGCAATTCATTATTTAGCAAGGCTTATTAAAGCTGGTGATTTAATTTCTATATGTAGAAGGTTGCAGGTAATTGCTGCAGAGGACATAGGGCTTGCTTATCCACAAGTTAGTATGATTGTAAAATCATTAGTTGATTCTGCTAGAGAGTTAGGATTTCCAGAAGCAAGAATTCCTCTTGCAGAAGCTACAATACTTTTAGCAACAAGTCCAAAATCAAATTCAGCATGTTTGGCAATAGATGCAGCATTAAATGATTTAGAAAATATGTCTATAGGGGATATACCTAATCATTTAAAAGATGCACATTATAGTGGAGCTTGTAAAATGGGTAGGGGAGTTGAATATAAATATCCACATAATTATCCAAATCATTATGTGAAACAACAGTATTTACCACAAAATATTAATAACAAAATTTATTATGAATATGGTGATAATAAATTTGAAAAAGCTATAAAAGATTATTGGGATAAGATTAAAAAATAATAATCAATAATATGAAAAGGCAATAAAATAGTTAACAATAGATTGAGAGAAGTTTACATTTTTATATTTATAGATAATAATTTAATAATTAAATGGGGGAACAAATGATGGAACAAAAGAAGTATAGTGATTATTTACAAATTTTAAAAGAAGAATTAGTGCCTGCAATGGGATGCACAGAACCAATTGCAATTGCATATGCAGCTGCAAAAGCAAGAGAAGTATTAGGGAAAATGCCAGAAAAGGTTATAGCAAAATGTAGTGGAAATATAATAAAAAATGCAATGTGTGTAACAGTTCCTAATACAGGAGATTTAGTTGGAATTAAGGCTAGTTCAATTATTGGTGTTTTAGCAGGTGATTCAAGTAAGGAACTTGAAGTTATTAATGAGGTAAAAGAAGAACATATAAAAGAAGCAAATAAGCTTATGAATGAAGAATATTGTTTTGTTGAAAGATTAGAAAGTGATATTCAATTACATATAGTAATGGAAGTATACAATGGAAATGAAAGTGCATTAGTAGAAATAAAATATGCTCACAATAATATATCTAAGGTAATTAAAAATGGGGAAGTATTATTTGAAGGAAATGAAGACCCAAGTAAATATTTAGGAGTATTTATTGATAGAAGTATATTAAATGTTAATGATATATTTGAATTTGCAAATACTGTGGATATAAAACATATTAAAGAATTGTTAGACATGCAAATAAATTATAACATAGAAATTGCAAAAGAAGGATTAAATGGAGAGTATGGAGTAGGGATAGGCAAAATGCTTATGAAGTGTTATCCAAATTCAATTATTACTAAGTTAAAGGTTTATGCAGCAGCTGCTTCAGAAGCTAGAATGAGTGGATGCTCATTGCCTGTTATGACAAATTCAGGAAGTGGAAATCAAGGTATGGCAACTTCTATTCCAGTAATAATATATGCAAAGGAAAAAGGATTAACAGAAGAAGAATTATATAGAGGATTAGTTTTTTCAAATTTAATTACTATACACCAAAAAACAGGAATAGGAAGGCTTTCAGCATTTTGTGGGGCAGTAAGTGCAGGATGCGCTAGTGGAGCTGCAATTACATATTTAGAAGGTGGTACATTAGAGCAAATAAATAAAACAGTTACAAATACATTAGCAAATATTTCAGGAATAGTTTGTGATGGAGCAAAGGCATCTTGTGCAGCTAAAATTGCAACAAGCGTTGATGCTGGTATGATGGCGCATTATCTTGCTATGGAAGATAAAAGCTATGTAGCAAATACAGGAATATTAAAAGAAAATATTGAAAAAACAATAACTGCAGTAGGAAGACTTGGAAAAGAAGGAATGAAGGAAACTGATAAAGAAATATTAGAAATAATGCTTGAGGGGTAATTAATAAATTTTAATATTATATAAAGATATGGGATTATTGGGAATGTCGCATTAACCAGTATATTTTGTTAATTTTTATTTTTTAAAACAATATATCGTGTATAAAAGTTTTAGTGCGGTAGCCTCTATTCATTATATTTATTAAAAGATTCATAGCTTTTATAAAGCAAAGTAGTTCACAATAAATTGTGCTAAAAGTTTACATAAATAAATTGAATTTAATTTGCAATGTAAGATAATTTCAGTGTTGACAAAAGCAGAGTAAGTTAGTATGATATAAATATAAAGTAGAGCAAAAAAGTCTGAATAAGGGGTGAGAAAATGAAATTATCAACTAAAGGAAGATATGGAGTAAAAGCCATGGTTGAATTAGCAATACATTATGGAGATTCTCCTCTATCAATAAAAACTATTTCACAAAGGCAAGGAATATCTGAATATTACTTAGAACAGTTATTTTCTCCACTTAGGAAAGCAAAGCTTATAAATAGTATAAGAGGTGCTCAAGGAGGCTATATTTTAGGAAGAGAGCCAAAGGATATTAAGGTTTCTGATATAATGTATGTACTTGAAGGGCCTATAGAGATTGCTGATTGTATTGAAGGGGTTGCTTGTAATAATATAGATTGTTGTGCAACTAGGCTTTTATGGACAAAAATAAAAAGTAGTATAGATGAGGTTATGGAAGGCATAACATTACAAGATATAGTAGATGACTACAATAAAATTAAAGAAAAAAATGAAGCGTTAACATTACAGAGGAGTGAATAATATATGAAAACAGTATATATGGACTATGCGGCTACCACTTATGTAAAGCCAGAAGTTTTAGAAGAAATGATGCCATATTTCACACAAAAGTTTGGTAATCCATCATCTTTTTATGGAATATCAAGAGAAACTAAAATGGCGATAGATAAAGCAAGAGGGCAAGTCGCTAAAGCTTTAAATTGTGATATGAATGAGGTTTACTTCACAGGTGGTGGATCTGAGTCAGATAACTGGGCAATTAAAGGTATTGCATCAGCACATAGAAAAAAAGGAAATCATATAATAACAACTAAAATAGAACATCATGCTGTTCTTCATACTTGTGAATACTTAGAAAAAAATGGATTTGAAGTAACTTATTTAGATGTTAATGAAGAAGGATTTATTGATTTAGAAGAATTAAAGAATGCAATAACAGATAAAACTATATTAGTATCTATAATGTTTGCAAATAATGAAATTGGAACTATTCAACCAGTAAAAGAAATTGGTGCAATTTGTAGAGAAAGAAAAGTATTATTCCATACAGATGCAGTTCAAGCAGTAGGAAATGTTCCAGTTGATGTAAAAGAAATGAATATAGACCTTTTATCTTTAGCAGGTCATAAAGTATATGGGCCAAAGGGAATTGGTGCTTTATACATAAGAAAAGGTGTTAGAGTAGACAATTTAATTCACGGTGGAGGTCAAGAAAGAGCTAGAAGAGCTGGTACAGAAAATATAGCTTCAATCGTTGGATTAGGTAAGGCAATAGAGTTAGCAACTGAAGATTTAGAAGGACATATGAAGAAGCTTTCAGTTCTTAGAGATAAACTTATAGATGGTATTTTAGAAAGAATTCCATATTCTTATTTAAATGGACCAAGAGGAGAGAAGAGATTACCTGGTAATGTAAATGTAAGATTTACTTATATAGAAGGTGAATCAATATTATTATCTTTAGATTTTGAAGGAATATGTGCTTCAAGTGGAAGTGCTTGTACATCAGGTTCATTAGATCCATCACATGTACTTTTAGCAATAGGACTTCCTCATGAATTAGCTCATGGATCATTAAGATTAACATTAGGAGATGGATCAACAGAAGAAGATGTTGATTATGTTTTAGAGGTATTACCTGGAATTATTCAAAGAATTAGAAATATGTCACCATTATGGAGTGATTTTGTTAAGAAGGGAGAAAAATAATTATGATATATACAGATAAAGTTATGGACCATTTTAGAAATCCAAGAAATGTAGGAGAAATAGACGACGCAAACGGTATTGGAGAAGTTGGAAATGCTAAGTGCGGAGATATAATGAGAGTTTACCTAAAGGTAGAAGATAACATTATTCAAGATGTTAAGTTCCAAACATTTGGATGTGGATCAGCAATTGCTTCATCATCAATGGCAACTGAAATGATTAAAGGAAAGACTTTAGAGGAAGCTTGGGAATTATCAAATAAGGCTGTTGCTGAAGCTTTAGATGGACTTCCACCAGTAAAAATGCACTGTTCAGTGTTAGCAGAAGAAGCTATACACAAAGCAATTAATGATTATAGAAAAAATGCTGGATTAAGCACTGAAGGTTGGGAATTCGAAGAAACAGACCATGATGAATTACATGATGCAGTACACGGACACGAATAAAGTTTAAGGTGTGATTTTAATGGAAAAGAGGAAAAAAGTAGTTATAGGTATGAGTGGCGGAGTTGATAGCTCCGTTGCTGCTTACCTTTTAAAAGAGCAAGGTTATGATGTAATTGGTGTTACAATGCAAATTTGGCAAGAAGATAAGGATTATACAGAAAGAGAAGGTGGATGTTGCTCACTTTCAGCTGTAGATGATGCTAGAAGAGTGGCAAATAAAATTGGAATACCTTTTTATGTAATGAACTTTAGAGATAGCTTTAAAGAAAAGGTTATTGATTATTTTGTTCAAGAATATATTGATGGCAAAACTCCAAATCCATGTATAGCATGTAATAAGCATTTAAAGTTTGATGAGTTATTAAGAAAAGCTCAAGGAATAGGTGCAGATTATGTTGCAACTGGACATTATGCTAAAATAGAGCAAGATGAAAATGGGAGATATCAATTAATACGTTCTGATGATGATAGAAAAGATCAAACATATGCATTATATAATTTTACTCAAGAACAATTAGCTCATACTCTTATGCCTTGTGGAGGATATACAAAGGATAAAATAAGAGAAATTGCTAAGGAAATTGGATTATCAGTTTATAATAAAAAGGATAGCGAAGAAATTTGCTTTATACCAGATAATAATCATGGTAGATACATAAGTGAAGCTAGACCATTAGAAGTTGTTCCAGGAAACTTTGTTGATAAGAATGGAAATGTACTTGGTCAGCATAAAGGAATAGTTTATTATACAATAGGTCAAAGAAAAGGATTAGGAATAGCTCTTGGAAGACCTGTATTTGTAACTGATATTAATCCTAGAACTAATGAAGTTGTATTAGGGCCTGAAGAGGATATATTTAAGACTGATTTAGTTGCTAAAGATGTTAATTTTATAGCATTTGATAAGTTAGAAGAACCAGTAACAGTAGAAGCTAAGGTTAGATATTCAGGTAAACCAGCAGAAGCAGTTATTTCACCTTTAAAAGATGGTAAGGTAAAGGTTAGCTTTAAAGAAAAACAAAGAGCAATAACAAAAGGTCAATCAGTTGTTTTCTACCAAGGAAACAAAGTTGTTGGCGGAGGAGTTATTGCTGGAATAATATAAAATGGGCTGTCGCACTAAATTATACACAATATATTGTTTAAAAAACAAAAATTAACACAATATATTGTAGTATTTATTCTTAATGCGACATCCCATTTTTAGTTTAGAGTGATAAGTGGCAAGTGACAAGTTAATGAGAAAACTCCTTAGTGAGTTTTTGAAAAACATATTTATTAAATTCAGCTTAAGCTGAATTTATACATTAATTTGAAACTTGCCACTTGCAACTAACTAAAGTAGTTCTATTCCAGCTTCTTCACATTTTTTATGAGTATATTCATCCCAAATAGAAGCTTGTACTTCGCCTATGTGAGCTTTTCTTAAGAAATACATGCAAATCCTAGATTGTCCAATTCCACCACCCATAGTAAGGGGAAGTTTATCTTCAAGCAATGCTTTGTGAAATGGAAGAGTACATCTATCTTCACAATTTGCCTTTTTTAATTGAGAAACTAAAGCTTCTTTATCAACTCTTATACCCATAGAAGATAATTCAATTGCTGAATCAAATAATGGGTCATAAAATAAAATATCTCCATTTAAAGTCCAATCATCATAGTCAGGGCTTCTTCCATCATGTTTTTCACCAGATTTTAATATATCACCAATTCCCTGAATAAATACTGCCTTATATTTTTTACAAATTGCATTTTCTCTTTCTTTAGGAGTAAGATTTGGATATAAATCTTCTAATTCTTGAGAAGTTATAAAAGTAATTTCTTGTGGTAAGATTTTTTCTTCTATTGAGGGATATTGTTTAGATACAAAATCTTCAGTAGCCTTAAATACTGAAAATATTTTTTTTACTGTGCTTTTTAAAGTATCAACAGTTCTTTCTTCTTTAGTAATTACCTTTTCCCAATCCCATTGGTCAACATAAATAGAATGTAAGTTATCTAATTCCTCATCTCTTCTAATTGCATTCATATCTGTATATAAACCATATCCAGGTTGAAAATTATATCTATGAAGAGCAAATCTTTTCCATTTTGCAAGAGAATGTACTATTTCTATTTCACTATCTTTAATAGCAAGCATATCAAAGCTGACAGGTCTTTCTATTCCATTTAAGTTATCATTTAAACCTGAACTATTTTCAAGGAATAGTGGAGCAGAAACTCTTGTTAAATTTAAGGTTTCAGCAAGCTTATTTTCAAAGAAATCCTTAACTTTTTTTATAGCTATTTCAGTTTCAAGTAATGATAAATTTGATTTGTAGTTTTCAGGAATGAAAACTTTAGATTTTAATTCTTTTGTCATAAAAATAACCTCCTAAATAATATAAAAAAACCTTTCATCCTAATTTAATAGGACGAAAGGTTACTTCCGCGGTACCACCTAATTTGCATAAAGCCTCTTAATCAGTGCTAAATTAATAAATAATTTAAGACTGTTCCATTATAACGGTAAGACCCCGTCTAAGCCTAGTTAAGTGAGATTCCAAATTTTAATTTGGCAAATCGAACTTACATCTCTGACAAAAGGAAGAGATGTTTCCTTTTAAAGAGATGAAAATTTTAATTTGGCAAATCGAACTTACATCTCTGACAAAAGGAAGAAATGTTTCCTTTTAAAGAGATGAAAATTTTAATTTGGCAAATGGAACTTATATATCTCTAACATAAAAAAGAGAATGTTTCTTTTAATACTCAACTTGTTCGGTTAGAAGCTCAGGAATGTTTTTCATAAAAACTAATCTTATAAGGCTTACACCATCCCTTACTCGCTTAAAGATATCATTTAAATTACTCTTTCCTTCAGTGCTGATTATGTATTTTAAATTTAAATTAATATTATAATATACCAAATTTTATTTCATGTAAATAGTAAAATTAAAAAAGTTAACAAGAATTAATTGTAATTAGTGAAAAGATAATATATTATTTTATCTTTTACATGATATAATATAAAATGAGTATTTAAATATATATACTTAAAAATAATATTTTAATGGGGAGAGTAAAATGAAGAAGAAAATTAATTGGCAAAAGGTAATAGGATATTTTGTATTAATTACTTTAATTTCTACAGCTATATTTTTAATTTTTGTAATAAAAGATGCGCCAACAGTTGCAGATCCAGCAGAACCTTTTGTACGTTTAAAAAGTGATTATGCATTAATGTTATCTCAATGTATATTAGGTATAGTTGCAATGATGATGCCAACTTTATTGGAAAATAAGTTTAAAATTACAATTCCATCATATATGATAATTTTATATACTATATTCTTATATGCAGCAATATATTTAGGAGAAGTTAAAAGTTTTTATTATAATATTTCAAATTGGGATAATATATTACATACTTTTAGTGGAGCAATGATAGGTGCTTTAGGTTTTTCAATTGTTACTTTATTAAATAAAACAGAAAAGGTACCAATGGAATTAAGTCCTCTTTTTGTAGCATTATTTTCATTTTGTTTTGCAGTAACATTAGGTGTTGTTTGGGAATTTTATGAATATACATTTGATGGATTATTGGGACTTAATATGCAAAAATTTGCATTAGAAAATGGAACTCCTTTAATTGGAAGAGCTGCTTTAGCAGATACTATGATGGATTTAGTAGTAGATGCAGTTGGAGCATTTATAATGAGTGTTATTGGTTATATTTCATTAAAATATAACAAAGGATGGATTGAAAGACTTCAAGTTAAAATGACAAAATAAAAATTAAGTAAGAAAGAGGCTGATATAAAAATTTGATATCAGTTTCTTTTTTTTTGTAAAAAACCAAAAAAATGAATTTATAAGACTAATGATAATAATGATTTTCAGTATTTAAAATAATAAAGTAGATTTGGTTATAGTATTTTATTGTAAAAAATATAGCTTTTAAAATATATTAAAATTGCTTTAAAATTACATGAAAAAATATATAATAAAAAGTATGTTTAACTAGGAACATACTTTTTATTATAAAATTTAATTTTTCTACTTATTAAGATAAGTATATTTAATAAGTATAGGCAGTTGGTTGAAAATCTAGAAGTTCCCATGTATTTTCATTAAAGTTGTAAGAAAGGATAGCAGAAAAGTGTACATTTCTACCAGTATTAAAAGAACCAACCTTAACTAAAGTAGATGAAGTATCTCCTTCTTCAGATATAACATAAAGTGAATCTATATAACTTTTAGTGTATTCATAATTAACATTATTAAATGAAAATCCATCTCCAAAATAAACTGCATTAATAAGTGTATCTAATAAAATATCACCAGCAGAAAATAAAGGAATAAAATTATCAGTTTTAACATTAATAAAATCTTTTATAAACCATCCCTTTTTATATTTATATTGAATTTCAGCAGTAGCAAAACAATTTACTGTTCCTGTAGGATAATTTAAAGTAATAGAAATAGGTGCATTAATAGTATTAAAATTTACAAATTCACTATCTATTATATTAATATTATTAATATAAAAATTTTCTTCTGGCATAAATTTTTTAATTTTTTCATAAAGAATAGGATTTGTAACTGTGTAATCCATAAGTAACTTATTAACATCATTAAATGTTAAAGTTGTAGGCTTAATCTTATCCTTATATGAAGCAGTAAGAATAGCAGTAATAGTTAATATAAATATCATAATGTTGACAATTGTTAATTTAAATTTACTATTTTTTACTTTTATATCTTTAAATTTTATTTTATTACTATAATTCATAAAAATCCCCTTTTATTTTAATTGTATATATAATATACTAATTATACAATATATTTACATGTAAGAGAAGAGGAGGAATTAATATTGCATATAATTTTTAAAATGACCATGGATGATTACTTAGAATTACTAAGATTAAAGAATGATGATATTAGTAGTTTAAAAAAAGCTAAATTTCGATATAAAATATCAATAGCATTTCTTATAGTAGCATTAACATTTTATTTATTAAGGATAGTATCACCATTTTATATACCTGTGTTAGTGGTAGCAACTATATTATTAATTATTTGGTTTTCATATAGTGATAGTATAGTTGATAGAGGAAGAGAAAAAACAATTGTAGATTTAGTAAATAGGGAATTTTCTAAATCTATAAAACAAGTAAGAGAAACTAAAATAACTTTACAAGAAGATGGAATAATTGAAGAAATTGAAGGGATGTATAGTAAAATTCAATGGAATTTTATAGATGATATTATTGTAACAGAAAATAATATATTTATTAACTTAATTTCAGCACAAACACTAAATATTCCTAAAAGAGCATTTAACAATGAAGATGAACAAAAAAATTTTTTAAAATATATAGATGAAAAATTAGCTTAAATTATAGTTGATAATAAAATATTAAAAGTGGACAAAGTAATATGCTCCCATTATAGTAGACAGTCTTATTATTTTAACTGTTTACTATAATGGGAGCATATAATTTAATTGTCCATTTTTATTTTAAAGCACATATGTATATATGATTAATGTTTTCATTAATATTTATTGTAAAATCATAAACAGGTTGATAAAAGCCCTTACTATCTAATAGGTAAATTAAATTAGAATCTATAACTTCTATATTAGAAATTTTATTTGGCATAGCATCAAATTTAAAATTACCTGCTAAAATTTCATTATATGCCTCTTGTAAAGATAAAATATCATATTCTTTATATGGCTTATAAGAAATAACATTATTAGTAAAATTGGAAACTGTATTATTTTCATTTATTGTACAAATTAGATCTCCATCAATATACATATCTTTTGATTTAACCATATCTAGTGAAATTGAATAATTTCCATCTCCATTATCTTTAAAATCAACATCTTTAGGTAATTCAATATCAAATTCATTTAATATGGCTTGTACTTCCTCATAAGTTAACTTTTCTTTACCCTTAGCTTCTGTTTGTTTAAAACTAATAAACGAAGTTGTAAGACCCTTGTAATTTACCCATAAAGAATAATCACCTTTTTCAGATTTAAATATTATAGTATCATCATATTCATTATTTTGTGACTCATCTATATTTGTATTTAACTTAGAAAAAATTTTGTTAGCTAAATTTATAGCATCTTCTTTACTTCCAACATACGATTCATAAACATATGCTTTTTTAAATTCATTATCAAGATTTAACTTAGTATGTAAATTTATTTTTGACATATTTACTTTATAGTTATTGTTAATAGATAAATTACCTAATTCTTGCTTATTATAATTTATAAATAGTACACTAATAAAAATAATGCTTATTATTAATGGAATTTGATAAAATGCTGTAATTAAAGCAGTATGTTTTTGATTTGATTTTTTTCTTTTAAATAATGATATGAAAATCATTATTATTCCATATCCTATGGCACATCCTAAAGTATTATTTAAAATATCATCAAGTTCAAATATTCCTCTTTTAGTTATAAGTTGTAGAATTTCTATAAATAATGTTAGGAAAAAGCCAGCTAAATAAGTTATATAAAAACATTGGAATTTTTTAAAAAGTAATGGTAGTAAAAATCCAATTGGAACAAACATTAATATATTAAGAATTATATTTCTCCATTCTCCTAAAGAAAAATTATTATATGCATCTTTATATGAACTAAACAAGTGTAAATTTACACTTGAATAATTAGAAAACCTACTTCCAATTGTTGCTCCAAGCACTACAGTTATATAAATTAAAAATATACTACATAGTGCTATTTTACTTAGTTTTAATTTCTTAGAACCTTTCATTAGCTTTTTATAAACTAAAAAGTAACCTATTAGAAATAAACCAATAACAAAGATTGAACCTATAATTCCTACTAGTATATATTGCATTGCAAGTTGTATTACTGTTGAAATCCTCATGATTTAAAATTCCCCTTTATTTTTATTTGTCAAAATTAACAATATTTATTATAAATGTAATATTAGGAATATTAAACTATTTTTAGCTTTTATAGTCGAATTATTATAGATATAGGTTATATAAAATATCAATTTTAAGTATATTGGGATAATATATTAAAGAGGTTTAATGTAATGTTTAATTATTTATAAGATAAATTTAAACTTTAAATGTAAAAAAATAATATAATTTTAATAAAAATATTTAAATAATATTTTTATTGGAAAAAATTGACCTATAAGTATATAATTAATATAAGTATTTAAATTAAAGGGAGGAAATAAGATGAGCTTAAATTGGAGTTTAAAAGAATTATATCAATCATTTGGAAGTAATGAATTTAAAAATGATATGAATAATCTTACTGAAGAAATATCAAGTATAAATGAATGGATTGATGAAGCAACTAAAGATTATGAGAATGTAATAGTAAAATTAGAAGAATATTTAAAGAAAAGTATTAAATTAAATGAATTAATAAGTAAGCTTGGGGTGTTTATAGAATTAAGTATTAGTGTAAATACTAAAGACTCAGAAGCATTAAAGAATTCAGACATATTTGAAAAGAAATTAACATATTTAGTTGAGGGTTCTACTAAAATTGAAAGATATATAAGCGGATTAAAAGACTTAAATTTACTAATAGAAAAATCAGAACTGTTAAAAGAACATAAATTTTTATTAAATAGTATAGCGCAAGATAGCAAATATTTATTAAGTGAAAAAGAAGAAAACATAATAGCCAATATGAAAAATACAGGCTCAAATGCTTGGAGCAAGTTAAAGGATAATTTAATTTCATCTTTAACTGTTGAAATATCAGAGCATGGGAAAGTAAAGGAATATCCTCTTACAGTTGTTTTAAATATGGCTTATGATAAAAGTGAAAAAGTTAGAAAAAAAGCTTATGAAGCAGAAATAAAGTCATATAAGAAAGTTGAAGAAGGTGTAGCTGCAGCTTTAAATGGAATAAAAGGTGAAGTATTAACTGTTTGTGATATAAGGGGATATAAGTCTCCTTTAGAAGAAACACTTTTAAATTCTAAAATGGATGAGGAATCTTTAAATGCAATGATTGAAGCAATGAAAGAAAGTCTTCCTGCATTTAGAAAATATTTAAGGAGAAAAGCAGAAATGTTAGGTCATAAAAATGGACTTCCAT
Source organism: Clostridium sp. ETTB3 (assembly GCF_053571985.1). NCBI lineage: Bacteria > Bacillati > Bacillota > Clostridia > Eubacteriales > Clostridiaceae > Clostridium > Clostridium sp. ETTB3. The sequence goes on along the minus strand of NZ_CP199832.1, from coordinate 1,870,461 downwards.
TTTATGATTTATATGCACCAATTAATAATGCACATATGAATTTTACTTATGATGAAGCATCAAAGTTTATAGTTAAAAACTTTAAAACCTTTAGTGATGATTTAGCTAACTTTGCTCAAAAAGCAATAAATAATGATTGGATAGATGTTGAACCAAGAGAAGGTAAAGTAGGGGGAGCTTTTTGTGCAGGTATTCACACTTTAGGAGAAAGTAGAATATTATTAAATTTTGGAGGCAGTTTTGGGGATGTAGTTACTATGGCACATGAACTTGGTCATGGATTCCATGGAGAATGTTTAAAAAATGAATCTATATTAAATTCAAATTATCCTATGCCAATAGCAGAAACAGCATCAACATTTTGCGAAACAATAATAAAAAAGGCGGCAATTAAAGATGCAACAGAAAAAGAAGCATTATCTATATTAGAAACAGAAATTTCAGATTGTACTCAAGTAATTGTAGATATTTATTCAAGATTTTTATTTGAAAAATCTGTATTTGAGGAAAGAAAAGAAAGTGCATTAACTGTTGAAAGAATTAAAAAACTTATGTTAAATGCTCAAAAAGAAGCTTATGGTGATGGATTAGATGAAAATTATTTACATCCATATATGTGGGCTTGGAAACCTCATTATTATGATGCAAATTATAATTATTATAACTTCCCATATGCTTTTGGACTTTTATTTGCAAAAGGATTATATGCTGAATATCTTAAAAAGGGATCAGATTTTGTAGGTGAGTACGAAAGATTATTATCAATAACAGGAAAAAATAAAATTGCAGACATAACTAAAGAGGTTGGAATTGATATTCATGATAAGAAATTTTGGAAGAATTCTTTAAAAACTATTGAAGAAGATATAGAAAAGTTTATTATGATTAGTAAAAAACATTAATTTAAGGGGTAGATTATATGGATATTAATTTAAATAAAGATGAAATTATTGTTGTTTTAGATGCATTAGTAGAAGCAGTAGCATTTGATAAAAATGCTGATGAAATAAAAGAGGTATATAATAAAATAGTAAAACAAGCTAATATGGATGGGTATGAAATGCTAGGATAGAAACAGTGGCAAGTTACAAGTGACAAGTTAAGGAAAAAATTCAGCTTGGGCTGAATTTTAGAGAATATATTTTAAGTTATAAGTGGCAAGTTTAGGTATAAATTTAGCTTAGGATGAATTTAAAAAAAATATATTTTAAGAAATTCCCTAAGGAATTTCAACCATAACTTGTCACTTGCCACTATCAAAGTCACTTGTCAGTAATTTAAGCTTACTAGCTTAGTTTCATAAGGAGTTTCAACCATAACTAAAAACTCCTAACTACTCACTCCAAACTACTTGTTACAAACTCCTAACTAACTTAAAGAAGATGTATGTTACAAATGTTATATAAATATAATAAAATATAGTAAAAGTTAAAGTAAATAAAATAATTAATTTGCTATGGTTAATAAAGTTAAAAAGTTTATTAAATACAATATCAAAGCTCCAACTTTTATTTTGAAGTAGTAATTCTTTTATTTCTAAAGGAGAATATTTATTATTTTTGCTTATATTATTTTTAATAAAATAAGGTAAATCTTTTGCATTTACAATTGATGTATTGATATCTTTAGTTTGTGCTACAACAAATTTATCTTGAGGTAGTGCAATTACATTAGTAATTGGAATATCAAAAGATAGGATTTCAGATAAAATGTTGTAGCATTTAATACATTCATTTGATAATTTATTTAATATATTATTATCAAGTACATAATCATTATTGAAGCTTTCATTATTTAATTTATCTTTATTAAAATATTTAGTCTTTAAAAAATCATCATAAGGATAATTTAAAGTTTTAATTATAAAAATACAACTATTGGTTATTACTAAATCATCAATATAACAACTGTCTTCATCATTATCTTCTAAATGAAGGTTATTTAATACAATACTTTCATTTTTTAAGCTTTTTAAACAATGATAAACTTTGTGGCAATTATGAAGTTTATTAAAACAATAGCTTAAATCTATATATATTTTATTATATATATTAAACTTAAGTGCACATAAGTGAACTAAATATAAAAAATAAATAGTAGCTAATGTATTAAAGTTTATATGAAGTAAAAAACCTATGGTAAAAAGCAAAAATGGGAATCTTAAAAAAGATTTAGTTAAGATAAAAGCTAATATACCAATTGTGATTTTTATTATAAATTTTAAAAGGTTAAAAATAATTCTAAAAATAAATAAAATAATATCAAATAAAATAATCAACATTAAAGTTAACCTCCTTTAATATTAGATTATCTACTTTTTGGAAAATTATTCATTTTTTTTATTTTTAGTCATTTACATAACTCCTATTACATATATTAAAACATAAATAATTAAAAATGTCTTAAAAAGAGGTGTAATTATGAGTATTTATGTTTTAAAGGATTATGTTGAAGATTGTATTAAGAATTGTGTTAAGCCAACATTTGAGGGATTGAATATTTATTATAAAGCTAAAAAAAATAAAATTTAAGAAAAGTTTACTTTTAACTTCTAAAGAAAAGAGTATAATAATTAAAGATACAGTAAGATTAAGTGTGGTGAATGTAAATTGAATACAAAAAAATTAACAGAATCAGCAATGTTATCAGCATTATTTGTAGTTTCAAGTATGATAGCAATTTATACAGGAATAGCATATACACTTTATTTAGATATGGTTGTACCACTTTTTGTATGCCTTATTTATATGAGACTTGATTTAAGACATACTTTACTTTCTTCAATTACTTCATTACTTATAGTAACATTTGTAATAGGTGATGTTGCATCAGCAATTTGGATGAGCCAAGGTATTTTAATGGGATTAATTTGTGGATATTTTATTAGAAAAAAGGAAACAATTTTTGATGATTTATTTTATTCAGCAATTTTAGGAACTTTTATAATGGTATTAATAGACATATATTTTTCTAAATTAACTGGATATAGTTTTATGAAGGAATTTGACAGTTATAGAGATTTATTTCCATTAGGAAGTGAATATATGGCAATGGCATTTAATATTTTTGTAGCAATGATGCCAATGAGTACTATTTTAATAGTTTATGTTGGAGCTTTACTCATTGGTAAAAAGCTTATGATATTAAATGAAAATTGTACTGAAAAGTATATGATAATTAAAAATTTTAAAAGATATGGTTCATATATTTGTTGTAGTAAAAAAACTTATTATTTTGGAATAATATATTTAATTTTAACAGAATTAATAAATTTAACAGGATTTGAATTTAAATTTGTTTATTTTAAAACTGTTATTATGGCAATAAGAGTAATTGTAATATACTTTGTTTTAAAGGATTCATTTACTTTTGTAATAAGAGGAATTTTTAGTAAAATAAAATCAAATGGCATGGCGCAATTAATTTGGTTAGGTGCTATTTATATGTTATTAATTGATTTTAAGTCTACTTTTATAATTTTAGTTATAGGAAGCCAAATAATAAATTATTCTATGAAGTTAAGAGATGCACAAATTAATATGTTAAAAACATCAATTTTAAAAAGATAAAAATAAGGAGATGTCGCATTAAGAATAAATATTACAATATATTGTGTTGATTTTTATTTTTTAAAACAATATGTTGTGTGTAAAATTTTTAGTACGACAGCCCCTTATTTTTTATATAAGAGTAAGAGAATTTACATCTAATTTATAAGTTGCATCTTTTCTTTCAACTATAATATTAATTTTTTCCTTTAATTCTTCATCATCCATTATTTTAGAAATAAGTTCACGAGTTGGATTCATTGCAAAAGGTATACCAACTGATTTAAGCATAGTGAAATCACCAGCAGTATCTCCATAAGCATAACTTTGGCTTAAATCAATATCATATTTTTCGCAAAGTTCTTTTATTGCCTTTTCCTTGCTTTCAGAATCCCACATTGGAATAATGTTACCATTATATTTATTTTCAGAATCTAATTCATAAATTGTCCCTCTATAATCATCCATATTATATTTCGATGACATTTCTTTAACTAATTCAATAGGAGAACCAGAAATAGCAATAACAATATCCCCTTGTTCTTTGTGCCACTTTATTCTTTCTCTAGAAAATGTATAAACTCTATCACCTTTTTGTTCAATAACTTTTTTTGCAATATAATCTATATGATATTTGTCTAATCCTAATATTGCTTCTGTATAAACATCAACCATCTTTAAAAGGTAAGTATCATAATCACCTTGTCTTTTGTCCCAATTAATATAAGCAGGTTTTACTTCTTTATACCATTTTTTTTCATCTACAAGGTCATATTTTATTATTTTTTTAAAAACCTCAGTTATAAGTCCTTCTCTGTAAATTGTTCCATCTATATCGAAAAATGCAGCTTTTCTTGACATATAAAAACCTCCTTATGTTCATTAATAAAATTATTATCTTATAGTTATTAAGGTATATGATAATAAAGATAAGCAAAAATTGCAAGATTAATTTTAAGGAGTATAGTTTAAAAATGTAGATAAATAAATTTAATGAGGTTTAAAACAAATAAAATATAATATAATAGAATGTATTAATTGTAAATCTTGACAAAAGGTAGCTAAATAATATAATAAGTATATAAGAATTAAATAAAATGCTAGGGGTGCCGAAAGGCTGAGAAATAAATTATTATTAACCCTTGTACCTGATCTGGATAATGCCGGCGTAGGAAAGCTTGTTGATGTATACTAAAAATGAACCTATTAAATTTAACTTAAAATATTTCAATATAAAAATGTTTTATATTTATTTTACTTAGGAAGATTTTTAATATAATTTTAAATGAAATAGCTGTATTCCAGTAAGGAATATAGCTTTTTTTATGTATTATGAAAGTTTAATTTTTGAAATAGTAAGGTTAGTGAGAGTAATTAAGTTTAAGATTTAAAATTTATAATTTTAATATCATGAACTAAATGAGTGATAGTTACTTTGTTTTACTTAAAATTTAAAGTTTAAAGGAGAAGAAAAATGAGAAATTACAAAATACCAACATTAACAATTGCAGGTTCTGATTCCTCAGGAGGAGCAGGAGTACAAGCTGATTTAAAAACATTTAGTGCTATAGGTACTTATGGAATGAGTGTTATTACTGCAATAACAGCTCAAAATACACAAGGAGTTTTTCTTGTTGAAGATTTAAGTAAGGAAATAATTGAAAGGCAAATAGAAGTTGTATTTGAAGATATAACACCAGCAGCAGTAAAAATAGGTATGGTATCTAGTCCAGAAATTATTCATACTATTGTAAATACTTTAAAGAAATATAAGCCTAAATATTTAGTGGTGGATCCTGTTATGATATCTAAAAGTGGATATTCATTATTAAAGCCAGAAGCTAAGAAAAGTTTAATTGAAGAACTTATACCAATGGCTTATATAATTACTCCAAATACTCTAGAGGCAGAGGAAATTACAGGAATAAAAATAAATGATGTAAATGATATGAAGGAAGCAGGGAAAAAAATATTAGAATTAGGTCCTAAATTTGTGTTAATGAAAGGTGGGCATTTAGAAGGAGATGCTGTGGATGTATTAATAGGAAAAGATACATTTGAAATTTATAAACAAGAAAGATTAAATAAGAAAAATACACATGGAACAGGATGTACCTTATCATCAGCAATAACTTCACACTTAGCATTAGGTTATGACATAGCTGAGGCTGTTAAGTTAAGCAAAGAGTATATAACAGAAGCAATAGCACATAGCTTTGATATTGGTAAAGGGGTTGGACCTGTTAATCATTTTTATAAATTTGAGGATTAAACAAGGAGAATAAGTAATGTTTGAATTAATAAATAAAGTTAAAGAAATAAATCCTTTAGTATTACATTATACAAATGAAGTTACTATAAATGATTGTGCAAATATAACACTTGCATTAGGGGCAAGTCCTTTAATGAGTTATTCTGATGAAGAGGTTGAAGAAATAGTTAGTGTTGCTAGTTCAGTAGTAATTAATATTGGTACTATGAATTCAAGTAGATTAGAGTTATTTGTTAAAGCTGGAAAGGCAGCTAATAAATTTAATAAGCCTGTTGTATTGGATCCAGTAGGTGTTTTTGCAACTAAAACAAGAATAAATTTTGTAAATAAACTTTTAAATGAAATAAAGTTTGATGTTATAAAAGGCAATGTTGCAGAAATAAAGTTCATTGGAGGATTGGATGTAAGAGGACAAGGCGTAGATTCATTTGATGATGGAGAAGATATTTCAGAAGTTATTAAAAACGTAGCTAAAAAACTTGAGTGTATAGTTGTTGCTACTGGAAAAGTAGATTTTATTAGTGATGGCAATGATGTTATAAAAATATTTAATGGAACTCCAAAATTAAAAAGTGTTACAGGAACTGGCTGTATGACTGGAAGCTTAATAGGAAGCTATTTAGGTACTTATGATAAGTTAGTAAGTTTAGGACAAACTGATAATTTAAAAAAAATAGAAGCAGTTGCTATGGGAATACTTACAATGGGATTAAGTGGGGAATTAGCTGATAAGAATGACATAGCAATTGGAAGCTTTAGAGAAGAACTTATGAATAATGTTTATAAAATGAATAGTAAGAAATTAAAGGAGTATGGAAGGTGTGAATAATATGAAATTTTCAGAAGTTTTATTTAGTGAAGTAAAGGAAATTTGGGATGGATATTTAGAGCATCCATTTGTTAAAGCAATAGGAGAAGGAAGTTTAGATAAAGAAAAATTTAAGAATTATTTAATTCAAGATTATTTATATTTAAAGGATTATGCTAAGGTTTTTGCTATGGGGTTAGTTAAAGCATCAACTATGGATGAAATGAAGTTTTATCATGAATCTATAAAAGGTATATTAGATGATGAAACTGCAGTTCATGTTAATTATTTGAATGGATTTGGATTAAGTACAGAAGAGGTGGAGGAATATAAAAGTGAATTAACAACTGAAAGTTATACAAATTACATGCTTGGAATTGCATTAAAAGGTGATTTAAAGGATATTGCAATGACTATAATGCCATGTACTTGGAGCTATTATTATATTGGAAAGCACTTATATGAAACATATAAGGAAAACTTAAAAGATAATTTTTATACTCCATGGATAGAAGAATACGCATCAAATGAGTTTAGAGAATATACACAAGAGTGGATTGATTATATAGATGATATATGTAATGACATATCAGAAGTAAAAAAGGAAAGGTTAAAGGACATATTTATAAAATCTAGTCTTTATGAAATGGAGTTTTGGAATATGGCAAATAAATAAACTAAATTCCCATTTTTAGGTTAGGTATTACAATTATCAACTATCGTATATAAAATTTAATTTAAGATGAGGTAATTAATATGGTTGTTTTTATAGCGATAATATCAGTAATATTATTTATATTTTATTTTAGGGATTTAAAAAAAAATCCTATAACAACAAAGAAAATGGTAATAATTGCAATGATGAGTGGATTATCATTTATGCTTAGTTTAATTCAGTTTATAAAATATCCTCAAGGTGGAGGTATAACGTTATTTTCTATGTTACCAATAATGATACTTTCAATATTATATGGTAGAACAGCAGGTATAACAGGTGGATTAATATGGGGCTTTTTATCATTATTAAATGGAGCATATGTAATACATCCAGTTCAATTTTTCTTGGATTGTCTATTTGGGCCAATGGCTTTAGGGTTTGCATGTATTTTTGGTAGTGAGAAGAAATACAAAATAATTTTAGGTGCATTATTTGCAGTTACTTTAAGTGTTTTTTCTTATTTTGTTTCAGGTGTAGTATTTTTTGCGGAATTTGCACCGAAGGGAATGAATACATATCTTTATTCATTCTTATATAATTTTACTAGTGCTGGAGTTGAAGGTATTTTATGTATAATACTTTTATCTATAATTCCTTTAGGGAGATTTAAAAAACTAGTTAACGTTAAAGATATTGCAAGCATAAATATTAGAAAAAGGTGATAAAAATGAAAGATTTAAAGCTTTATTTAGTAACAGATTCAGATATTTTAAAAGGAAGAGATTTTTATAATTGTATTGAAGAAGCATTAAAAGGTGGAGTTGCAATGATTCAATTAAGAGAAAAAGATGCTAGTGGAAAAGATTTTTTAGAAAAAGCAATGAAGCTTAGAAGTTTAACTAAAAAATATAATGTTAAATTTATTATTAATGATAGAGTAGATATTGCAATGCTTTGTGATGCTGATGGAGTTCATGTTGGACAAAGCGATATAAGTGCAGACATGGTTAGAAAGCTTATAGGTAAGGAGAAAATAATAGGAGTATCTGCAAGAACAGTAGAAGAAGCAATGAAGGCTAAGGAAGATGGGGCAGATTATCTTGGGGTTGGAGCTATGTTTACAACTACTACAAAATTAGATGCTAAAAGTGTGACAATTGATAAGTTAAAGGCAATTAAAAAAACTGTAGATTTGCCAGTAGTAGCAATTGGAGGGTTATCATTAAATAATATTGATGAATTAAAGGAAGCTAATGTTGATGGATATGCTGTTGTTTCAGCAATATTAAAAGCTAATGATATAAAATTAGAGTGTGAAAAGTGGACAAGAAAAATAGAAGAATTAAAAAATTAAAAAATTAAAACTGTAAGGGGTAGGAGAAAATATGGAATTAAGTAAAAATAAAAGTAGGACTAAAAAGTTAGTTATAAGTGGAATATTAATAGCAATTTCAACTATTTTAGGTACATTTTCTATCCCATTATTAGGAGCAAAAGTAGCACCAATACAACATTTAGTAAATGTAATTGCAGCAGTAATCTTAGGGCCAGTATATGGAGTTGGATGTGCATTTGTATCATCATTACTTAGAAATGTACTAGGAACTGGAAGTTTATTAGCTTTTCCAGGAAGTATGCTTGGAGTTTTTTTATCAGGTTTATTATATAAGAAATTTAAAAAAATAGAAGTTGCAGTGATTGGAGAAGTAATTGGAACAGGAATAATAGGAGCACTACTTGCTTATCCATTAGCAGCATTTGTATTAGGGCGTGAAGTTGCAATGTTTGTTTATATAGTACCTTTTTCATTAAGTTCTTTCATAGGTAGTTTTTTAGCTTATATAATATTGAAGTTAACTACATTAAAGCAATTTTTAATAAATAATTAAGGAAATTAATTTTTTTCTGACTTTTTTGAAAAATGCATAAATGAATAATTTAAAAGGAAATGTGAATAATATTATTCAAAAAATAGAAAATTGAAACTTAATTGGTTATATAAGTAAAATGGTGTATAATATATTTGTAATAAATAAGTGTTTGAGGTGACAAACTATGATATTTAATAAGGGTAAAAAATATGTTTTTAGCAAGGATGTATACTTAGCTAGTGATGAGAGAGTTGAAAAATTAAGTAATGACCAAATTAATAAATATGATGGGAAAGAAGTAAAAGTTGGACATAGTTATTTAGGTTATATAGGTAATTCAAGAATATCTTCTAGCTGGTGCAAAGAAATTAAATAAATATTAAGCAAAAGAGATGGTATGAAAATTTATTGAATAATAAGTTTTTATATCATCTTTTTTTGCATAATTAATATAAAATTTGGAATATAGATTGTATAATTGAATAATAGGAATAATTAATAATAAATAGAAGTTAAGGGAGGCAGTATTTTGAGAATATTACATACTGGTGACTGGCATCTTGGTAAGAATTTAGAAGGTGCAAGCAGAATGGATGAACAAGAATTATTTTTAAATGATTTTGTAGATATAGTTGAGAAAAATAAAGTTGACTTAGTTATTATTGCAGGTGATGTTTATGATAATAGCAATCCTCCAGCAAGGGCAGAAAAGATGTTTTATGATACATTAAAAAAGCTTTCTAAAAATGGGGAAAGGTTGATTTTGGTTATTGCAGGAAATCATGATAATCCAGAAAGATTAGTTGCAGCAGGACCTCTTGCAATGGAGCATGGAATAATAATGTCTGGGACACCAAAAACAGTAATTCAATGTGGGGAATATGGGCAACATAAGGTTATTAATTCTGGAGAAGGGTTTATTGAAGTAGAAATTAATAATGAAAAAGCAGTGATATTAACTGTATCATATCCAAGTGAAAAAAGGTTAAATGAAGTTCTTTATGGTGAAATGGATAGTGATGAAGATAGGGTAAAGACTTATGGTGAAAGAATAAAGTCATTATTTGATTCTTTAGAGAAGAATTATAGAAGTGATACGATTAATTTAGTTGTTTCGCATTTATTTGCAATGGGAAGTGAAGAAGGGGGATCAGAAAGAAGTATTCAATTAGGGGGAAGCTATATTGTTAATGGGTCATGTTTTCCAAAGGAAGCTCAATATATAGCATTAGGTCATGTGCACAAGCCACAAATAGTACCAGGAACAAATAAAAAAGCAAGATATTCAGGTTCTCCACTTCATTATAATAAAAAGGAAATAAATATTACAAAGAAGTGTTTCATAATTGATGTAAAAGCTAATGAAGAATGTGTTGTTAATGAAATTGAACTTAAGGTTTATAAGCCAATAGAAGTTTGGAAATGTGAAAGTATAAGTGATGCAATTGATAAATGTGAAGAAAATAAGGATAGGAATTGCTGGGTTTATTTAGAGGTGAAGTGTGATAGGTATATAAGAGAAGATGAAATAAAGAAGATGAAGGGAATTAAAAAGGATATTTTGGAGATAATACCAAAGCTTCAAAGTGATGAGGAAGATGAAAGTGCAGTAACTATTCAAGAAAAGTCTTTTGAAGAAATATTTAGGGAGTTTTATAAAAAGGAAAGAAATATAGAGGCTGATGATGAAGTTGTAAACTTATTATTAAAACTTGTAAGTGAAGAGGGGGATGAAGATGAGGCCAATTAAACTTACAGTAAAGGGATTAAATAGTTTTATTGAAGAGCAAAGTGTTGATTTTGAAAAATTAACTGACAGAGGATTATTTGGTATATTTGGGCCAACTGGAAGTGGTAAGTCAACAATTTTAGATGGTATAACATTAGCTTTGTATGGTGATGTTTCAAGAAAAAGTTCTAATTATATTAATACAAATTGTGAAAAGGCAAATGTTAGTTTTGAATTTCAAATATCCGGTGCAGAAATAAAAAGGTATATTGTAACAAGGGAATTTAAAAGAGATAAAAAGTCAGGAAATCCTGTTTCAGGCAAGTGTAAAATGGTTGACATAACAAATGGAGAAGATGTTTTAGCTGATAAGGTTAAAAGTGTAACTGATAAATGCAAGGAAGTAATAGGGTTAAGCTTAGAGGATTTTACAAGGACAGTTGTTTTGCCTCAAGGGAAGTTTTCAGAGTTCTTAAAATTAGAAGGAAAGCCAAGAAGGGAAATGCTTGAGAGACTTTTTAATTTAGGACAATATGGTGATGAGTTATCAGGAAAGTTATTAAGGGAAATTAGTAAGGAAAAGAATGCAGGAAATATTTTAGCTGGACAGCTTAAGGGATATGAAGATATAAGTGAAGCTAAGAAAATTGAAAAGGAAGAAAGTTTAAAAATAAGTATTGAAAATTTAAAAAATATTAATGATGAGCTTAAGGAAATAGAAAAGGATTTTAAGGAAAAATCAGAACTTTGGAATTTGCAGCTTGAAATAAGTGATTATAAGGAAAAGGAAAGTATACTTGTTGAAAGGGGAAATGAAATAAATTTAATTAGGAAAAAAATTAAATTTGCTGAATCAGCAAATAAGGTTAATCCTTATGTTATTGCTTATGAAGATACTTTAAAAAATATTGATTTAACAGAAAAAGAATTAAGTCAATTAAAAGATAAATGTGAAGAGTTAAAAGAGAAAAAGTTAAGTATTGAATTAAAATGGAATAATATTAAGAAAATTAAGGATGATAAGCTTCCTCAATATAAAATTCAAGAAGAAAAAATAAAGGATGCAATAGAAGATAAAAAAGCATTAAATATTTTAGAAGAAGAAATTAAAAAAATTAATAATAATATAAGCTTATTAAATAAGAAGAAAAAGGAAAATGAAGATAAGTTATTAGATTCTGAAGAGAGATTAAAGAAGGGTAATGCTTTATTAAAAGAAAAAGAAGAATATAGAGACACATTAAATATAAATAGTGAATTAAAGCAGGATGTTTTGCAAGGTGTAGTAATTACAAATGATTATAATAGTTTATTAAAAGTTGTAAGTGATTATAATATAAAAATAAAGAGATTGAAGGATGTAGTAGATAGTTCATTAAAGGAAAAGAAAGTATTAGATATTGAACTTAATGATAAGGAAAATTTATTGAAAAGTAATGAAAAAGCCTTAGAAGAATTGAATAAAAATTGTCCTGGAAGTCAAGAAGAATTATTTAATTTGCAACAAAAGCATTTAGAGTTAACAAGAAAACTGGATATATTTAATAAATCTAAGGAAGATATAAATAAAAATAAAAACTTAATAAATGAGCTGGAAAGGGAAGTTGAAGTTAAAAAGAAAGAATTTGAGCTTTTAGAAAATGAAATAAAGAAAATAAGCAGTTATATACTTGAAATAGAAAGAGAAAATTTAGCTTATAAGCTAAGAAGTGAATTAAAGGATGGAGATATTTGTCCAGTTTGTGGTTCTGCTCATCATCATAAGGAGAATATTAAGCATATAGAATTTAAGGAAAGTATCAAGTTTGAAGAGGAAAAATCATTAAAGGAAAAATGTGCAAGTGATTTAGATAGTATTATAAAATCTATGGAAGCTAAAATTAAGGTAGCAAAAGAAAAAATAGAAGAAGAAAAAGTTGTAATAAAACATTTGGGAGAGGATTTTAATGAAGGTTTGGTAAGGACTTCGCAAGTTAAAATTAGTGAATTAAAAGCAAGCCTTGATGATTATAATGTTAAAAAAGAAGAATTAGAAAAAATAATAAAATTATTAAGTGATGAATTTAATATATTAAAGCTTAAGTTTACCAAATTAGAAGCTAAAATAAGCAGTGATGAAAAAACATTAATGCAATTAAAAGAAGAATTTAATGATAATGAAGCTAAATTTAAGGAAATTGAAAATGAATTGAATTTACTTAAAGAAAAAACTAAAGTTGAGAATTTTATAACTAAAAATGAAGAAATAAATACAATTGAAAAAGAAAAAGAAGATATAGAAAAAGTTATTAAAAGTTATAGAAATAGATTAGAAGAATTAAATAATAATAAAGATGAAGCAATAAAAAGTTTAAATGAAACTTCAAATGAATTAGGTAAATTTAATACTGCTTTAGAGGAAAAAGCTAAAGTTAGAGAAGAAAGCTTAGTTAAGATAAGAAGTAAAGTTGAAGATGTAAATAATATTGAAGAGATATTAAAAAATATTCAAAATGAAATAAAATCAATTGAAGAAAATTATATTTTAATAGAAAAGCAAAAGGAAAAAGCTGATAAGGATTATGAAGAATGTAATTTAAAAGTAAATGGTATAACAGGAAAATGTACAGAGCTTTATAAGCGAAAAGTTAATGAAAAAGAAAAGTTATATGAGGTATTACAAGAAGAAAACTTTTTAAATATAAATGAAGTTAAAGAAAATGTCTTAAATAAAAATAAAATAGAAGAATTAAAATTAGAAGTTGATAATTATAATAATGATTTGGCTAAAATTAAAGGTGCAATAGAAAGTGTTTCTCAAAAAATTAATAATAGAAAATTAGCTAAAGAGGAATGGACTGAAATACAAAATAAGAAAGAAGAAAAGGAAAGCCAAGTTAAGGAATTAGAAGAAGTGAAAATTAAGCTTCAAGAAGAGGTTAAGTTAATAAAAGAAAAATTATTAGAACAAATGGATTTACTAAAGGAAAAGGAAAAGCTAGATCATAAGTTAGCCTTGTTAAATGATTTGGATAAATTGTTTAAGGGTAAAAAGTTTGTTGAATTTGTTGCTGCTACAAGATTGAAATATGTTTCTTTAGAAGCAAGTAGAAAATTAAAGGAAGTAACTAATGGAAATTATGGGTTAGAAGTTGATGAAGATGGAAAATTCATTATTAGGGATTATAAAAATGGTGGAGCAGGAAGGGATGCATCTACTTTATCTGGAGGAGAAACTTTCTTAGCATCACTTGCATTATCACTTGCTTTATCAGCAGAAATTCAGCTTAAGGGGACAGCACCACTTGAGTTATTTTTCTTAGATGAAGGGTTTGGAACTTTAGATGACAATCTTTTAGAAGTTGTTATGAGTTCTCTTGAAAGAATTCATAATGATAAATTAAAAGTTGGTATTATAAGTCATGTTGAAAGTATTAAAAATAGGGTGCCAGTTAAATTATTGGTAACTCCTGCTCAAGCTGGAATGGGCGGAAGTAAGGTTAAGATAGAAAGAAGTTAATATTATAACAATAAGGAGCTGAACATTTCAGCTCCTTATTGTTATGTTATAGAAGAATGTTGTTAAGATAGAAGATAGTTGTTTGGTATTAGAGTATTAGCATCTGTTATATCAAAATGTTGTTGATAGAAAGCTTGGACAAAATAGGACAATAAATAAGCTTTGTAATATGACTTTATGATATGTTATAGAACAATGTTGTTAGTATAGGAAAGTATTAGTTTTTAATATGTGAAAATTCACGATAATTATGATAGAATTGACATTATGATAAGTAATTAAACAAACATTAGGAGGAAGGAAATTTTGTTAATCAAAGGCATAAAATATTCATTTTATATGATTTTTGCTAGATTAAAAGGATTGAAGTATGAACATATAAAAAAAACTAAAGGTATAGAAGAAGCAACAGAATATGCAGCTAAGAGTATATATTTATGGTCAAAGTTCACTATAAATATAATAGGGATGAATATTAAAGTTGTTGGGAAAGAAAATATACCAAAGGATGCTTGTGTATTTGTAGGAAATCATACAAGTATATTAGATATTCCAGTTATATTTTATTCAGCAGATAGGCATATAGGATTTATATCTAAAAAGGAAGTCTTAAAAGTGCCTGTTTTAAGCTATTGGTTGGAAAGAGGTAAATGTATTGCATTAGATAGGCAAAACCCTAGAGATGGAGTAAGAATGATAAATGAGGGGGTTAAAAATTTAAAAGAAGGATATTCAATGATGATTTTTCCAGAGGGAACTAGAAGTTTGGATGGGAAAACATTACCTTTTAAAAAGGGAAGTATGAAGCTTGCAATAAAAGCAAAGGCTCCTATAGTACCTGTTACTATAGATTCTTCATTTACTTCATTTGAAAAAAATAATAAGTTTAAGCCTTCAACAGTTATTGTAACTTTCCATAAGGCTATAGAAACTGCAAATATAACAAAGGATGAAGAAAAAGATTTAGCTGAAAATGTGAGAAATATAATAATAAGCTCCCTAAGAGATGAATATAAAAATTAATTTTATCATTAAGCATAGTAAGGAGAAATTAAAATAATGTTAGATAAAATAAAAGAATTATTTACTGGAAATGAAATTATAAGTGGAAATTTTGGAATTGAAAGAGAAGCTTTAAGAGTTGATGAAAGTGGAAATTTAGCAACAACAGATCATCCAGAGATATTTGGAGATAAATCTGAAAATCCATATATAACAACAGATTTTTCAGAAAGTCAGGTTGAAGTTATAACACCAGCATTTAAAAAGTCTGAAGAAGCATATAAGTTTACAAGAGTACTTTATGATATTGTTGCAACAGAAATAGGAGATGAATATCTTTGGGCAGAATCAATGCCATGTATTATTCCAGAGGATGATAAGATACCAGTTGCAAAGTTTAAAAATGCTAGCAAGGAAGCTCAGGAATATAGAGAAAAATTATTAAAGAAATATGGAGGTAAAAAACAATTAATTTCAGGAATTCATTATAATTTTTCTTTTGATGAAGATATAATAAAGAAATTATATGAAAATAGTGATAAGAATGATTCATATAAAATTTTTAAAAATAGCATTTATTTAAAGGTAGCAAGAAATTATTTAAGATATAGATGGATTATAGTATATCTTTTAGGAGCTGCACCAATTGTTCATGGAAGTTTTATCACTGAAAATAAATGTCCATTAATGAAGTTAACTAAAAATGGTTATAGCAGTAATGGAGCTATTTCACATAGAAATGGAAAATGTGGGTATAAAAATAAAGTAGATTTATTTCCAAGTTATAAAACTGTAGAAGATTATATTGGTAGTATTAATGGTTATTTAAAAGATGAAATTATTGAAAGTCATAAGGAAGTTTATAGTCATGTAAGATTAAAACCTAGTGATACAAATAATTTTATGGAATCTTTAATTAATGATGGAATTAAGTATTTAGAATATAGAACAATTGATATTAATCCATTTGAAAAGGGTGGAATAAGCTTAGAAGATTTAAAATTCTTGGAAATATTTAATGTATATTTATTATTGAAAGAAGAAAGTACTTTTGAAAAGTGGCAAGAAGAAGCATTAGAAAACCAGCAGTTAGTTGCAGTTTCAGGACTTAATGATATTGAATTAAGTAAGGATGGAAAAGCAATTGATAAGGTTGAATATGGATTAGAAATATTAAATGAAATAAAGGCAATTAATAATGAGCTTAATTTAAATTATGAAGATGTTATAAATAGAATGATAGATAAGTTTAATGATAGCAAATTAACTTATGCTTATAAGGTTTCAGAGTTAATAAGAGAAAATGGATATGTTGATACATTTTTAAATTTAGCAAAAAAATATAAGAAAGAAGCATATAATAATAGATTTAAATTAGAGGGGTATGAAGATTTAGAATTATCTACTCAAATTTTAATGAAGGAATCTATTAAAAGAGGTATTACTGTAAATTTAGTAGATAGAAGTGAAAATTTTATATCTTTAAAGAAAAATGAAAAAATTGAGTATGTAAAACAAGCTACTAAAACATCAAAGGATACTTATGTTTCTGTATTAATAATGGAAAATAAAACTGTAACTAAAAAAGTGTTAGCACAAAAAGGTGTTAAGGTTCCAGAAGGTGATGAATTTAATAGTATTGAAGAGGCAAAGTTAAAAGCGGGAAATTATATAAATAAGCCAGTTGTTATAAAGCCTAAGAGTACTAATTTTGGAATTGGAATTAATATTTTTCCTAATGGTGCAAACTTAGAAGATATAGTTCATGCCTTTGAAATTGCTTTTAAAAATGATAATACTGTTTTAATTGAAGAATTTATAAAGGGAAAAGAATATAGATTTTTAGTTATTGATGATGAAGTTGTAGGAATACTTCATAGAGTTCCTGCTAATGTTATTGGTGATGGTGAAAAGACTATAAGTGAACTTGTAGAAATTAAAAATCAAGATCCATTAAGAGGAAAGGGATATGTAACACCTTTAGAAAAAATAAGATTAGAAGAAAATGCAGCCTTATTCTTAAAGCAACAAGGAAAGGATTTTAATTATATACCTAAAAAAGATGAAATAGTTTATTTAAGGGAAAATTCTAATATAAGTACAGGTGGAGATAGTGTGGATTATACAGATGATATTCCACAAAAGTTTAAGGAAATTGCAGTTAATGCAGCAAGGGCAGCAGGAGCAAAGATTTGTGGTGTTGATATGATGCTTGAAGATTATAGTGATGAAAATACTAATTATGCAATAATAGAATTAAACTTTAATCCAGCAATTCACATTCACTCTTATCCTTATAAAGGTAAAGAAAGAAATATAGCAAAACATGTTTTAAAGCTTTTAGAACTTATATAAACTTCAATTTAAACTATTTAAATTTATAGAAAGGTATTTTTACTTTTTATATTTGTATAAGTGAATATTGTAATTTAGTATAGGGAAAGTAAATACTTTTCCTATACTAATATGTGTGCCCAGCATGGGCACGTACTCGTCGGTGAAAGTCCGATATGGGGGTTGATAGTGCCAACCATTAGCCAAGGACAAGGGTGTCCATCGTGAGGTGGAATCTGAAGGAAGTCGGAGGCAAAACCTTGGTCTGAGGTATACGAATCACATTTGAGGCTTATCTCTATGGGTGAACTTGCATATCAAAGTAAAGCCCTAAACTATCCGAAATAGAGAAAGTATATGTGGCAGATATATGAGGTGAAAGTACGTGTTCTTACCTGGGGAGGTCTGATAGATACATCTAAAATAGATTAATTTCTAATAGATAACCTATATAGTGATATATAGCTGAACTATCAGAAGTCAGCAGATGTCATAGTAACTCCGCTAATCGCGATAGCGGACGAAGGACTGAACGTTAGGAGGTTTACAACTTTGGATAAATCAAAGAAATTACAAAGAAAACAGAAAACTCAATATAGAGACCAAGTGGTGGAAGTAGAAGTGGAACTTCAAGGTAAATCAAAGGTGCAGAGTAATTTTATGGTTTTACCAAATAGGGAAAGCGTAAACGATGAAACATTTGATACTAGTATGTTACTTGAAGAAGTTCTTGAAAGAAATAATATGCTTTTAGCACTTAAGAGAGTAATTAGTAATAAAGGTAGCCATGGAGTTGATGGAATGAAAATCGATGAACTTCGAGAGCATATCAAAAAACATTGGGATACAATTAAAGCTAAAATACTAGAAAGTAAATATAATCCATCACCAGTAAGAAGAGTAGAGATACCTAAAGTTGATGGAGGAGTTAGACTATTAGGGATACCAACTGTGCAAGATAGATTAATACAACAAGCAATAGCTCAAGTTTTATCTAGAATTTATGAACCACTATTTTCAAACAATAGCTTTGGCTTCCGACCTCGTAGAGGAGCAAAGGATGCAGTAACAAAATCGAAGCAATACATAAACGAGGGAAATAGATGGGTTATAGATATGGATTTAGAGAAATTCTTTGATAAAGTTAACCATGATATTCTTATGGGGAAACTTGAAAAGAAGATAAAAGACAAACGACTATTATCATTAATAAGAAAATACTTAAAAAGTGGAATTCTAATTAACGGCGTTTCTGTAACAAGTGCAGAAGGAACTCCGCAAGGCGGTCCGTTAAGTCCATTACTAGCAAACATAATGCTTGATGAATTAGACAAGGAACTTGAAAAGAGAGGACACAAATTTTGTAGGTATGCAGATGATAATAATGTATATGTTAAAAGTAAAAGAGCAGGCATAAGAGTAATGGAATCTATGATAAAACTTATAGAAAATAAGTTAAAACTTAAGGTAAACAAGGATAAAAGTGCAGTAGACTTTGTATCTAAAAGAAAATTCTTAGGGTTTTCTTTCTACTTTGCGAAGGGCGGAGCAGAAATAAGAATTCATGAAAAATCAATCAAGAGATTTAAAGATAAAATTAAGTTCTACACTAATAGAAATATAGGGATTAGTATGGAATCTAGACTAAAGAAATTAAATCAAATAATGATGGGTTGGATTAATTATTATGGAATAGCTAACGCGGTGGCGAAGCTAAAAGAACTAGATAAATGGATTAGAAGAAGACTAAGAGCTTGCATATGGAAACAATGGAAGAAGATTAGCACCAGACATAGAAATCTAGTAAAACTAGGAATTAATAAATACAAAGCATGGGAATATGCAAATACAAGAAAAGGCTACTGGAGAATATCCAAGAGCCCAATCTTAAGCAAATCTCTAAATAACAAATATCTAGAATCACTAGGATTTGTTAGTCTAACACAAACATATCAAATGATGCATTAAATTCTAATGAACCGCCGTATACCGAACGGTACGTACGGTGGTGTGAGAGGACGCTAAATAAAATAATTATTTAGCTCCTACTCGATAATTTATAATTATTTTGTAAGGCTTTTTAAATCTTCAATAAATTTTAAAACAAATTCTTCTTGTGTTGCCCATGAAGTTACAAGTCTAATAGATGAATTATTTTCATCAATTTTTGACCATACATAAAATAAATATTTTTCTTGAAGTTTTTCAATTATTTCATTAGGAAGAATAGGGAAAATTTGATTTGTTGGAGAATGAGTTAAAAATTTATATCCCATTGAAGTAATTTCATTTCTAAGTAAGATAGCCATATTATTTGCATGTTTTGCAAGATCAAAATAAAGGTTATCTTTAAATAGTTCAAAAAATTGTATTCCTAAAATTCTTCCTTTAGCTAAAAGTGCACCTCTTTGCTTTATATTAAATCTAAAGTTTTCTTTTAATGAATCATTACAAATAACTAATGCTTCACCTAATAAAGCACCATTTTTTGTACCACCAATATAAAATGCATCAGTTAAGTTTCCATAGTCTGAAAGTTCTATATCATTTTCATCAGAGCATAATGCTGACCCAAGTCTTGCGCCATCAACAAATAAAAGCAATTTGTTTTCTTTACAGAAGTTGCTTAATTGTTCAAGTTCACTTTTATTATAAATAGAACCAATTTCTGTAGGATTAGATATATAAACTAATTTAGGCTTTACCATATGTTCATCAGTATGAATATCAAGCACAGATTGAATATGTTCAGGATTAAGTTTTCCATCATTTACTTCAACAGAAATTACTTTATGACCTGTTGCTTCAATAGCACCTGTTTCGTGAACTAAAATATGCCCAGTATCTGCAGCAATTGCAGCTTCATAAGGCTTTAAAAAAGAAGATAGTGAAACAAGGTTAGTTGCAGTACCTCCAACAAAAAAATGAATATCTATATTATCATTTTTAATTTTT
Source organism: Clostridium sp. ETTB3 (assembly GCF_053571985.1). NCBI lineage: Bacteria > Bacillati > Bacillota > Clostridia > Eubacteriales > Clostridiaceae > Clostridium > Clostridium sp. ETTB3. The sequence goes on along the minus strand of NZ_CP199832.1, from coordinate 1,849,785 downwards.
TCTTTTAATAATTCAATGGCATTAGCTGTATATTTATCATATCCATATCCTTCGCTTTGCTCAAGATTAGATTCTACTAAAGCATTTAAGATTTTATGATGAGCTCCTTCGCTATAATCATTTTTAAAACTATACATATATTTTACCTCCTATTAATTTCAAATAATAACTTTTCTGTTTTTTATTGATTTATGTATAAAATAGCATTTATTATAAAAATATAAAAATAAAGAAAGAAATTATTTTATTCGATATATCGAATTTTAGTATTGTATATCGAATTATATATGGTTTGTAATATAATTTCAAGTATTTATAAAATTATTTATTTAAGAAAGAGATTAGTTTTATGAAAAATATTAATACGAATATAGGAAAAAATTTAAAAAGGATAAGAAAATTAAGAGGCTTAACTATAGATGCGTTAGCTACTAGTTCAGGTGTAAGTAAGAGTATGATAAGTGAAATAGAAAGAGGAATTAGAAATCCATCAATAACTATAATTTGGAGTCTTGCAAATGCTTTAAAAACACCATTAAATTATTTTTTAAAGGAAGATAGTTCAAATTCTCCAATGATATATAAGATGGGGACTAATCCAAGTGTAGAAGGAAATGGATATTCATTTCACCCTTTAATGAATTTTGATGAAGATAAAAAATTTGAAATATATTTTAATGAATATATGCCTAATTCTGAAACAGAAGATTCTTTTCATTATGAGGGGGTAGAAGAATATCTTTTAGTAACATCAGGAACTTTAGTGTTAAGTTTAGAAGAAAAGAAATATATAGTTAATGAAGGGGAAGTAATTCATTTTATAGCAGATAAGCCACATCATTATTGTAATGAGACAGAAAATGTAGCTAAGGCTTTTATATTGATGTTTTATACTAAATAGATAAAATTTAAGATTAAACTATTTATTTTTTCATATAATGTATTTTAATTGTAATGTGGAAATAAAAATATTGTTTAAATTTATAATGTGAAAGCTGAAATGTACTTATTTATCCTAAAATAAAATAAAGGAAAAAGTTATTTTTCTTTAAGATTTATTAAAAATTTAATATAAGTTTTAAGACTCAAAATGGCTATTATCGAAATATGATGATGGCTTATTTGCAGTTATTTTTTAGATTTGCACTTTGGAGAAATATAAATTTAGTTGAAAAAAAGTGGCAAATTCGATATAATGACTTATAACATGAAATAAATTAAATGAATATAGTTAGTAGTTTTTAAATGTATTTATTTAATTTATTTTATAATTAGGACGTGGAAATTATATTTAAGTACATCTTAGCAACATTAAACAAGTAATAAATTAACATAGTCAGATGTTAAGCTTTGTAAATGCAATGTTAAGGAAATAGCTTTTAAAGTATTTTTGTTAATTAAGTGAATTTGACGTATTAATTTATAAAAAAATATAAATATAAAAAAAGTTGATTAAAAAACAGCTTTTATTTTTGTGTAAATAATTACAGTAAATATAGATAAAATATGGAGGATTTAGATGGAAAGCAAGAAGAAGATAAAGGTCATACCATTAGGTGGACTTGGGGAAGTTGGTAAGAATATAACGGTAATAGAATATGGTGATGAGATAATTGTAATAGATTGTGGGATGACTTTTCCTGACACAGAAATGTATGGGATAGATATAGTAATTCCTGATGTAAGTTATTTAGTTGAAAACATTGATAGAGTAAAAGGATTTTTTATAACACATGGACATGAGGACCATATAGGGGCAATACCATATATTTTAAAGCAAGTTAATGTTCCTATATTTGCAACTCAATTAACAGCAGGATTAATTGAAAGTAAATTAGAAGAACATAAAATGCTTGATAAGGTAAGTATAAATATTGTAAAGCAAGGAGATATAGTAAAATTAGATAAATTAAAGGTAGAATTTATAAGGACTAACCACAGTATAGCCGACAGTTGTGCATTAGCAATTCATACACCTATTGGAATAGTTGTTCATACTGGAGATTTTAAGGTGGATTTTACTCCAGTTGATGGAAAGGTAATAGATTTACAAAGATTTGCTAAGCTTGGTAAGCAGGGTGTTTTATTACTTATGGCAGATAGTACTAATGCTTGTCATCCAGGATATACTATGTCAGAAAAAAGTGTTGGAGAAAAATTAGATAATTTATTTTCTAAAGGTAAGGGAAGGATAATAGTTGCTACATTTGCATCAAATATTCATAGATTACAACAAATAATTAATTCATCAATTAAATATGGTAGAAAAATTGCTTTTAGTGGAAGAAGTATGGAGAAAATTTCAGAAGTTGCAGGTAAACTTGGTTATTTAGATATGCCAGAAGGATTATTAATTGATTTAAAAGATTTAAAGCTTTATAACAATAATCAAATAACAATTGTAACTACGGGAAGTCAAGGAGAGCCAATGTCTGCTCTTACTAGAATTGCATCATCTACTCATAAGAGTATACAAATTGAAAAAGATGATATGATAATTATTTCTGCAAGTCCAATACCAGGTAATGAAAAGGCTGTATCAAAAGTTATAAATGAATTAACTCATAAGGGAGCAGAAGTTATTTATAAGTCAATTGAGGAAATACATGTTTCAGGTCATGCTTGTGAACAAGAATTGAAGCTTATACATTCTATGTTAAAACCAAAATATTTTGTTCCAGTTCATGGTGAATATAAGCATTTAAGAAAGCATATTTTAATAGCTGAAGAAGTAGGATTAGAAAAAGGAAAATCATTTATATTAGAAAATGGTGATGTTTTAAGTTTAAATAGAAAATCAGCAGCTATTATTAATAAAGTTCAATCGGGCAATGTATTAGTAGATGGTAGTGGAATTGGTGATGTTGGAAATATAGTATTAAAAGATAGAAGGAATTTATCTAAAGATGGTATAATAAATGTTATTGTTGCAATTGAAAGAGAAAGTCATACAATTGTTGGTGGACCTGATATAATAACTAGAGGGTTTGTATATGTCAGAGAATCAGAAGCATTAGTGAATGAAATAAAAGAAATTTCATATGAAAGTATACAAAAATCTATAGATAATAATATATTTAAGTGGTCTGAAATAAAAAATAATATAAGAAATGATATAGGTTCATTTATATATAGCAAAACAAAAAGAAAGCCTATAATAGTACCAATAATAATGGAAGTTTAATAAAATGGGGATGTGGCATTAAGAATAAATACTACAATATATTGTATTAATTTTTATTTTTTTAAATAATATATTGTGTATAAAATTTTTAGTGCGACATCCCCTTTTTTATGAGAAATAAGTTTAATAAAGTAAAAAATGAATTAAGAAAAGTGTAAGAAAGATTTTCATATTTTAGCAGAAATTTTAATTTTGCTATTATTTTTACTAAGCTTATAAGTGAAAATATTTCCTATTATTTTAACAGGTTTATGATTAGCAAAGGTTGTTAAGTATAAAAGGTCTTTAAATTTATCAATATACATATTTTCATCAAAAGCAATTTGTTCTATATTTCCAGATAAAATTTGTTTTGCAATAAAACATCCATTTTCATAAATAACTTGTGAAGTTTTTTTATAAGTAAAACTATTTTCTTGATAAATTATTACATCACCTTCATAAATTTCACGATTTGAAGAATCATAAATTCCAGTAGGCATTAATAATTGACAATCATTAAAAGAAATAGTTTCTTCTTCATCTTTATCATAATAATAAACTTGCTTTTCTATATAATCAATCCTAGTAACTTTAAAACACTTTTTTGAAATTTTATTATATATTTTAAATTTAAGCTCATCATGCATAAAAAACACTCCAATCCATATATATTATTAAAAATACTATAAACTATATTATATTATAACAAATTGGAAAATATTTGAAAATATTTTTTTAGAAAATTACATAACAAATTTGTTAAATTCATAAATATAAGTTATGAAAGTAATAAACTTAAGGGTTGGTGAGGGCAAATTATTAATATTGATAAAATTAAAAAAGATGATGGAAAGTACTATATAATAAAATTTAGAATAAGTCACAATTTTGATTTGGGAAAAATGTATATAGGAGATGACAAAGTTTTATATTTGTTTAATAAAGAATATGAAAAATTTGCATTAAATGCATTAAAGCAAATAGATAGCTTAAAATATGCAAATGAAGATATGAAAAAAGAATTTAATATATATTTTCCTAAATTAGAGACAAGCTTTAAAACAACTATTGGACAAGTAGGGATTGTTTTTAAAAAAGAGGAAGATTTAATTTTATTAAGAGATTTATTATCTTATTGTAATGGTAAGTTATCTGTTAATACAGCAAGTTGGTTATTAAGTAGTTTATATAATATAATATGTTTTTTGCATTATAATGGTTTAACTCATAATGGAATTACAATAGATAGTTATTTTGTTTCAACAAAACATAGATATGGTGCACTAATTGGAGGTTGGTGGTATTCAGCTAAGGAGGGAAAAGAGCTTATTGGAGTGCCTAATAAAATTAAAGGATTAGTTCCTTATGAAATGAAAAGGAACAAAAAATCAAATTCTATTTTAGATTTAGAATCTATAAGGCTTTTAGGCAGATGTATACTTGGTGATAAAAATGGTAATTTATTATCGGTGGGTGGTAATGTTCCAAACACTCTTAATTTATGGTTAAAAGCTAATGCAGGTAATAATCCATTTGAAGAATATAGTATATGGTCTAATATTATGAATTGTATAGGAGAAAGAAAATTTATTAAAAAATCTATAAATAAAGATGAATTATATAAAAAGATAGGTGGAAAATAAATTTAAATTAGTAAGTGATAATTTTTAAATTTATTTCATGAAAAATGACTAATGAAAATTTAATTTTCAATTATGTTTTATAGAAAAGAAATAAGAAAATAATAATTTTGAAATGAATTATATGATATAATTGGGTTATAATTTAAATAAGAATAGCTAAAGCTAAAATGGAGGGCTTATATATGTCATTTACAAAATTAGATATGAATGATAATTCACAAGTTGAAGGAAGAGCTTGTGTAATTATTTATAATATAGGTGGTAAGGAACTTAAATCAATTAAAGGATATGCTTCGCTTTTAGGGGTTAGAGATCAAATAGTATTATATCCTAAAAATGCAGATACTGTTGTAAAAGATATATTAGAAAATAATATAAATTCAGATTGTTCTAATGGAAGAAAAGAAAGAGCCATAATATTTAATGCATTATCACCAGCAAAAATAAATGTATTTTTAGAAACACTAAGAAAATTAAAAATAAATAATGTTTTGAAAGCTACAGTAACACAAACATCAATTAATTGGACATTAAATGAAGTTGTTACAAATCTTTCTGCAGAGCATATTGCAATTAGCAAAGGAAATTTTGAAGCTCATAAATAAAATAATTTAGGAATTATAAATTTAAAGAAAATACTTTAAGTTATAATTCCTATTTTTATTATAAAAAAGCATTTTTGATTTATAAAGTAGCATATTTGTTTCATTGTTTGTATGAAAAGTTTTATGTATAATTTCATATATGTGATAACAATTACAAAAGGGGGAGAAGAAATGTATAAGTATGGAAGAGGAATGTGGAAGAGCATTGAAAATGGTAATGAATTATCATGGGTTATAGGAAATGGTATTGGTGGATATGCAAATCATACTGTTGCAGGAGGAGGGGCTCAAGCCTTTCATGGATATTTAGTTGCATCTTTAAATGCACCAGTTAATAGAAAAATGATTTTAACTAGAACTCAAGAAGAAATTATAATTGGAAATAATAAATATGATTTAACTTCTCAACAATATATAGGAACTTCAAAAAATGGGCAAGAATATTTAGAACAATTTATTTTAGATACAGTTCCGGAATATTATTATCAAATAGAAGATGTATCTATGAAAAAGACTATAGCAGTAGAGCATGAGCATAATACAGTAGTAGTATGCTATGAAGTTGAAAATGGAGTGGAGGAAGCAAAATTAAATATAATTCCGTTATTTAACTATAGGGAAGCAGGGGAAGTAAGTGAAAAAGCTGATTTAAAGTTTGATGTTAGTGTTAATGAAAATATTTTAACTTTAATACCACAAAAAAATAAGAATTTAAAAATAGAATTTTATACATCAGAAGGTGAATTTTTTGATAGAAGTTTAATTCCTACAAGTATGGCAACTCCAAATTATTTAATAGAAGAAAATCATTTTTATATGATAGACCATAGAACAGGATTTTTAGGAGTGGACAATCATTATACACCTTATGAAGTTAATATTAAATTAAATCCCTTTGAAAAAAAGAAATTTTATGTTAAATGTACAATTGAAGGATTAGATGATAAAAGCGGATTTGAAATAGTAAATGAATATAAAGAAAGAGCTGAAAGTTTAGTTAGAAATGCTAATTTAAATGACGAATTTGCAAATAACTTAGTTAAAGCAGGAGATCACTTTATTGTAAATAGAGAAAGTACAGGATTAAAAACTGTATTAGCAGGACTTCCTTGGTTTACAGACTGGGGAAGGGATACAATGATTGCATTTGAAGGACTTACTTTAGTTACAAAAAGGTTTAATGATGCAAGAGAAATTTTAGAATCCTTTGCAAAATACATTAAAAATGGTTTAGTTCCAAATGTATTTCCAGATGAAAATACTGAGCCTGGATATAACACAGTAGATGCTTCTCTTTGGTATTTTCAAGCAACATATAAATATTTAAAATATACAGGAGGTGAAAGAGATTATAAATTTATTGAAGAAAAAATTTATCCTAAATTAAAAGAAATTTATAAAGCATATTCAACTAAAACAGACTTTTCAATTGGAATGGATAGTGATGGATTGATTTTTGCAGGTGGAGGACTTGATCAAGTAACATGGATGGATGTAAGAGTTGGTGATTATGTTGTTACGCCAAGGCATGGAAAACCAGTTGAAATTAATGTTTTATGGTATAATGCATTAAAAATAATGGAAGAGTTATCAAGAGAATTTGGAGATAATAGCCTTGAATATGAAAATCTTGCTAATAAAGTTAAATCATCATTTAATGAAAGATTTTGGAATGAGGAAAAATCATGTCTTTATGATGTTGTAGATGAAAATGATGATAAAATAAGGCCTAATCAAATTTGGGCAGTATCATTGCCATTTTCAATTTTAGATATTGAAAAAGAAAAGAAAATAGTTAATACAGTTTATAAACATTTATATGCAACTTATGGATTAAGGTCTCTTTCTTTTATGGATAAAGAGTATAAAAGTAAGTATATAGGAAAATTATTTGATAGAGATTGTGCATATCATATGGGAACTACTTGGGGATTTTTAATTGGAGGATTTATAACAGCTTATTGTAAGGTTAATAATTATTCTGATTTAGCAATAAAAAAAGCAAACCATATGTGCAAGGTATTTGAAGATACTATGAATGATGGATGTATTAATGGGATTGCTGAAATATTTGATGGAGATTTTGCATGTACAGGAAGAGGGTGTTATTCACAAGCTTGGAGTGTGGCAGAAGTATTAAGAGCATATTCACAAGATGTATTGCCTTATTTAAATAAATTTCATTGAGTATTTAAAATACACCTTTTAATTTTTTTTGCGTATATTAGTATTATGACAAGTATAGATTAAGGGGGATAAAAATGGCAGACGAATATTATGGACAAAACTATGAATGGATTTATGATCCAGTTTCATATAGATGGTGTAAATGTGTTAGAGATTGTAGGGGAAGAATTATTTGTTATCAAGTAATACCAGGCCCTCCAGGTCCAACAGGTCCAACAGGGGCAACTGGAACTGGTGCTGGAGTAACAGGGCCAACTGGAGTAACAGGGCCAACTGGAGTAACAGGACCAACAGGACCAACAGGAGTTACAGGACCAACAGGAGTAACAGGTCCAACTGGAGTTACAGGACCAACAGGAGTAACTGGGGCAACCGGAGTTACAGGACCAACAGGGCCAACCGGAGTTACAGGACCAACAGGAGTAACAGGACCAACTGGAATAACAGGTCCAACAGGAGAATCATGTTGTTGTAAGAGTTCTGCTAATTATGTAATTTCCTTGATTCGTGGTCAAACAGGAATAGCATTAGCAGGTTTTAATACAACAATTAAAGGAAATGTAACACCAACAGGATATACTAGTACTAGCGACTTAGTAACAGTAAATTCAAATAATGTAAATTATACAGTATCTTTATGCAATGTAAAATTTATGACTTATCCAAATGAAATTACAGTTAATCCTACAATAGCTACACCAGATTGTTGTTGTAATAGTGATTTAGCAACTGCATTAACAGCTTATATTGGACGACAAATAGAAGTTAATGTTACTGATAATACAATATCATCATATAGACTTATTGTAAGAAATATATCAAATGGTATATTATTTGGTGAACTTCAAAATACAATAGAAGGAAATATAAATATAGCACTTCCTTTGTGTTCTATTTTTTCATTTTTACCAATCAATTAAGTAAAGTAATTAAATAATAAATTCAGGGGTTGTCGCACTAAAACCTTTATACACAATTTATTGTTTTAAAAAATAAAAATCAACACAATATATTGTAGTATTTATTCTTAATGCAACATCCCCTTTTTACATAAATAGATTTAATTAATATAATTATAAGTATAAAAATAAATGTTAAAATTTATTAATTATACAGAATAAAATGCTTATTACAAATAATTTTGTAGTGAGCATTTTTTTATATGTGAAATATAATAATATTTAAGAGCAGCTATTTAGGAGGAATATTATATGTTTAAGAGAAGATTAAATCCTGTTATTTTTCTTGATAAGAGAAAATTTAAAGTTCAAGAAGAAAAAAATAAAACAATATACTTATCAAAAGAAATAAAGATTAAAGATTTTAAAAAAATAATAATTTCCTGGAATATAGTAACACCAGTGGATTCATATGTGGATATTGAAGCTAGGGTTTTAGTAAATAATAATTTAAAAGAAAAAATATGGTCAAAATGGTTATCTTGGGGGAGATGGGGAACTAATATTAAAAGAGCATCAAATAGTAGTAATTGTACAGAAGCTAAAATTAATGTAGATACATTAACAATAAATGAAGGTTATATAGGAGAAGCTATTCAAATAAAAATAAGCAGTTATTATGATGATAAGGAATCAAAAGCTGATTTGCAACTTGTGGTAATTACTTATTGTGGAGAAAAAATTAATAATAAAAATGGAAAAGAAAAATTGATTAATAAATTAATAGAAACACCTTGTATTTCTCAAATGAAAAGAGAAGCAGAGATAGCTAATAGGATATGTAGTCCAACTAGTATGACTATGTTATTAAATAGACTTGGAGAAAATTTATTGGTTGAAGATGTTGCATATAAATGTTTTGATTATAAATATAATGAATTTGGAAATTGGTCATATAATGTAGCTTATGCTGGAAGTTTAGGATATAAGGCATATATTCAATTTGGAAATATTGATTTATTAATAAATGAACTTAATAAGGGGTATCCAGTAGAAGTGAGCGTAAAGTATACAAATGATATTAATAATAAATTATATCCATATATAGAAAATGCACCATTAACAACAAGTGGGCATTTAATAGTAGTATGTGGAATGGAATGTACTAAAAATAGCAAATATGTTATAGTTAATGATCCAGCAGCAAAGGAAAATAATGGGGTAAGATTAAAATATAAATTTGATGATTTTATGAAAGCTTGGGCTACATCTAATTATATAATGTATGTTATACACTATAAGGATTAAATAAATATAAAAGAATTTATGGGGCTGTTGCACTAAAATTTTTATACACAATATATTGTTTTGAAAAATGAAAATCAACACAATATATTATAGTATTTATTCTTAATGGGACATCCTCATAATTTTTTATATAACATGGATAATCTATATCTTGAAATATATCAATTATTTGGATACAATAGTAAGAATATAAGGTGAAAAATGAAAGATTAATTTAAATTTATAAATAGAGGATAAATATGAAAGAAGTATTAGAGAATGTAAATAATTATGTAGTTATTATTGATGAGAATGAAATAATTAAATTTTGTAATGAAAAATTTGCAAAAAAAATAAGTTATAGTAAAGATGAGTTACTTGAATGTAAAATTACTGAAAAGTTATTATATAAAAATCATTTTTTTTACAATATAAAAGATAGTTTTAAACTTTTAAATGAAAGTGATAATATATATAGTTTTAAAAACAAAAATGGTAATATAAATAGTTTCATTGGAAAATTACATAATATTAAATGGGAAAATGAAGAGGCATATATATTAATTCTTAATGATGATGAAGTTAGTTTAACTGATTTTGTAAGAAAAGATTTAAATATAGCATTGCAAAAATATAATGAATTAGAAAAAATTATTTCTATGGTATTAAATTCTAAGAATAATATAGTGGCTATTATTGATACTGAAGGAAATATGATGAAAATAGGAAAAGGATGGACAGCTTGTACTGGATGGAATGAAGAAGATTTTAAAAATATGAAGTGGCCAGAATTATTTCATCCTGATGAAAGAGAAAAAGCTGTTAATTTAGCGAGAAAATGCAAAAAAGGTAATATAGCTAGTATAGGTATTAATAGATGTAAATGTAAAAATGGAGAATATAAAATATTTAATTGGAGTTGTATGTACATAAAGGAACAACAAATTTACATAAGTTCAGCAAGAGATATAACAGAAGAAAAAAGATATGAAAGTGAAAGTAAAAAATATGAAGAAGCATTTCATAAAGAAGTTGTAAAAAATGAATTTTTTTCTAACATGTCTCATGAATTTAAAACACCATTAAATATTATATTTTCGGCATTACAATTAATAGAGCATGGAATTAAAAATAATGACATTAAAGTTTATAATGAATTTAATTTGGAAAAGTATATAACATCAATTAGACAAAATTCATATAGATTATTAAGATTAGTAAATAACATTTTAGATATAAGTAGATTTAATATGGGATACTTTGATTTAAATTTAGAAAATTGTAATATAGTTTATTTAGTTGAAGATATTGTTACATCTATAGTTAAATATGTTGAAGGAAAAAATATAGATTTAATATTTGATACTGAATTTGAAGAGATTATTTTGGCATGTGATTCAGAAAAAATTGAAAGAATAATATTAAATTTAATTTCTAATTCAATAAAATATACAATTAAAGAGCAGACTAGACATGGAAAAATTGAAGTTGATTTATCAGTAAGAAATAATGAGGTTTTAATATCTGTTAAGGATAATGGAATAGGAATATCAAAAGAAGAGATTGAATTGATATTTAATAACTTTAAAAGGGTTGACAATAAATTGAATAGAAAAACTGAAGGTAGTGGTATTGGTTTATCATTAGTGAAAGCTTTAGTTGAAATGCATAAAGGGAAAATATGGGCTGAAAGTGAAGTTGGAAAAGGAACTAAAATTGTTTTTTCAATTCCAATTAAAACTGTAAATGAATATTCAGTATACAATAATGAAATTGTAAAGCTAGAAAGCACTGAAAAATGTAATCTTGAATTTTCTGATATATATGAATTTTAATCTAAAGGTTTGTATAAAAAGGAATTTGGGGATATTGGTAAAATAATAAAAAAATATAAACTCTAATTTATGTTGTATATGTATATAGCTTAAATTAAAGTTTATTTTTATTTAACAAAAAAAATATATTAAATTGACAAAAGTAATAATAATGATGAATTTAATGATAAAAATAGCAAAATATATAGAAAATTTATTAATTAAAATATATAATTTAATATGTCATAATTTATATTATAATTAGTGGGGGTGTAAAAAAAATAGAATGCAGAAAAAAAAGCTAAAAAAAATAATGATTGCTTCTGGCGTAATTGGTTCTATTTTAAGTGCTAAGGGTGTAACTGTAAATGCTACTACAGTTAATAATGGAATTTCAGTTGCATCTATAAATAAAGGACAAGTAGTTAATGTTACTTCGGCATTAAGAGTTAGAGCGGAAGCTAGTACAAGCTCTTCAGTACTTGGAACTATGAGAAATGGAACTACATTTGATATTGTTTCAAAAAGTGGAAACTGGTATGAAATTAAGTTTAATGGGAAAAATGGATTTATTTATGGAGATTATGTTAAGGAAATTACAAATTCTTCAGCAGTTTCAACTACAGGAAAGGTTGTAAATGTTACTTCTAATCTTAGAGTAAGAAGTGGAGCTTCAACAAGCTCAACAGTATTAGGGTATATAACTAATAATACTTCAGTAAGTATATTAGGATCAGAAGGCCAATGGTATAAAATTAAATATAATAGTGGTTATGGATATGTTCATAAAGACTATATATCAGTTAATGGAAGTTCAAGTAATAATACTTCTGGAGGGAATAAAGAAGATGATGATTTAAACTCTAGAATTGATGAACCTGTTCAAAATCAAGTTAATAAAACTGGATATGTATATAATGTAAGTAGTGGTGGATTGAGAGTTCGTAAAGAAGCTTCAACAAGTTCAACGGTTTTAGGTACTTTATATTCAGGAAATTCAGTTAATATTATAGGGGAAAGTAGAAGTTGGTATAAAATAAGTTATAATTCTTCAACAGCATATGTTCATAAAGATTATATAACTGAAACTAAGCCATCTTCAGGAAATACATCTAATAATGTAGGAAATAGTAACTCTACTTCTAATGGAAATTCATCATCATCTGAAGCAATGAATGAAACAGGAGTAATAGTAAATGTTTCAACTAATCTTAGAGTAAGAAAAGAAGCATCTTCAAGTTCATTTGTATTAGGATATCTTTTAAATAATCAAAGTGTTAATATAATTGGAAAAGAAGGAAATTGGTATAAAATTAAATTTAATGGAGCTACAGGTTACGTAAGTTCAGATTATGTTAAGATAACTAATGGAAACTCTAATAACGGAAGTAGCAATGGAAGCAGTAATGGGAATAATTCTAATATAGAATCAGTTTCTAATTCTTATGAAATTGTTTTAGAAGCAATGAAATCTCAAATAGGTTCACCATATGCTTATGGTGCGGCTGGAGAATTAGTTACTAGAGATTCAATAAATAGTTTAAAAGGAAGATTCCCAAGTTATGCATCACAAGGGAAATATGATTTCTTAGAACAATTTGTAGATAGCGGATTAAGAGCATTTGACTGCTCAGGATTAATGCAATGGGCATTTGCTAAAGCTAATATAAATATAGGTAGAAGTACTTATAATCAAATAAATGCTGGTATTGAAGTTGCTATAAGTGATATTAATCCAGGAGATTTATTATTTGATAATGCTCTTGGGCATGTTGCTATGTATATAGGAAATGGACAATGGATTGAATCCCCTAATTCAGGGAAAACAGTTAGAATAACTAATGTTCGTTGGGAATCAGTACAAAGAGCAAGAAGAGTACTTTAGGGAGTTACAAGTTTCAACAGTTGCAAGTGGCAAGCTTCAATAGTTGCAAGTGACAAGCTTAAACAGTTTCAAGTGACAAGTGACAAGTTTCAAGTTAAGGTGTAAATTCAGCTTATGCTGAATTTAATAAATATATTTTTAGAAATTCCATAAGGAATTTCATCTTTAACTTGTCACTTGTCACTAATTTAACTCCATTAGAAGTTTCATCCTTAACTACTAACTACTAACTAATTATTTTGTTTTGTATTAATTCTATCTATATATTCTTTCATTAAATTAGCAGATTCAATAAATTTTCTTTCTTCAACTTTAGATAAATGAATATTTAATACTTTTTCAATACCATTTCTACCAAGAAGTGTAGGCACACTTAAATAAGCATCACTAACTCCATAATAATTATCTAAAAGTGTTGAAACAGTTAAAATACTTTTTTCATCTCTTATAATTGCTTCAGTAATTCTTGTTAATGCAATTGCAACTGAAAAAGCTGTTGCACCTTTTCTTTTTATAACTTCATAAGCACAATTTTTAACATCTTCAGCAATAACATTTTCTGTTCCAATATCCCAAGTTATTGAATTTTGTTCGGAAAAGCTTTTAACTGGAATGTTACCAATCATTAAAGAAGACCATGTAACAAATTCACTATCACCATGTTCACCAAGAACATAACCTTGAACATTTCTACCATCAATACCCAAATATTTACCTAATAAGCTTCTAAGTCTTGCAGTATCTAAAACAGTTCCAGAGCCAATAACTCTTTCTTTTGGGAACCCTGAAAGTTTATACGTCATATAAGCTAATATATCAACAGGGTTAGATACTACTAATAAAATTGAATTAGGACTTAACTTTGCAATTTGGGGTATAAAGCTTTTAAATATTTCATAGTTTTTATCAACTAAATCTAATCTAGTTTCACCAGGCTTTTGTGGTGAACCAGCAGTAATAATTACTATATCTGAATCTTTAGTATCTTCTATACTTCCTAAAGTAACATTACAAGGAGAGCATAATGAACTTCCATGCATTAAATCCATAACTTCGCCTAATGCTTTTTCTTGATTTATATCATTTATTACTATTTCTCTTGCAATTCCTCTTTGTAATAAAGCAAATGCTGTAGTTGCACCAATTGCGCCTGCACCAATTATTGATATTTTACTCATACTTCCACCTCATTTTTATTATATATATTATAGTATTAGTATTTTTTTTAAAATATATTATTAAATTAAATAATAATAATTATTATTTAATAATTATATTTTATAATAATAAAGAGAAAATTTCAAGTAATGTATGGATTTAATGGTAAAAATAATAAAAAATTATGCAAAATAAGGATTAAAGTTTGATATAAGTTTAACTTTAGGCCTGTTGGATAATAATGTTCATATGTACATATAATTCATAAATAGTGCTATAATATAGATAATAGCATTATTGGAGATATCTACTAAACTTCTATCAAATTATATTAGTTATTATAAGTGGTTGCAAAGTTTTAGTATTCAATTTTAGTAGAGAAATTTAAATTCAATTTTGTTGTTAAATTAAAAAATGAACGTGGTGCTGGAAGAAAAGAAATGTTTACTGAAGAACAAAAGGCTAGAGTGAAAAGTTAAGATTACAAGATAAAAGTTACAGAGCTATTGCTAAAGATAAGAAGTGTAGTGTTACTAGTGTTCATAAAATAATTAATGAACAACAATGTTAATAAATTAATTAACAAACAAAGTGTTATTTAATTAATTTGTTAACAAGAATATTAAAAATTTAATGTGGTGAAAAATACAATTTTATATGAAAGTTTACTGGAGCTAAACTTAGAGTGGTGTTTTCACCCCTTATAAATGGCTTAAAACCGTAAATTTTAAAAAATAAAAATAAAAAACTGAGTAGAAGAATAATTCTACGCAGTTTTTTTGTTAAATTGAAATAAATCATTATAGATGGTAAAATTAGCTATGATATTAATAAATAGGTAACATATGAAAAATAAATAGGGGAGGAAGGCATTATGTTAATAAAATATATAAATACTAAAGAAGATTATTGTGATGTTTTAGAATATTTTGGTATAAAAAAGTTAAAAGTTCTTAATTTTATAGCGTTTTGCTTGAGTATAGTAGTGGCTATTTGTATATATGTATTATTATATAAATTTGATAATATATATAGAGTAATAATTTCACTTTTAATTAGTATATTGATTTGTGTATTTGCAATAAAGAGAAATCGAGAGAGTTTTTATGATGTGGCAAATAAATTAGTAAGTAATGAGATGTTAGAATTAACAATAAATAAAAATAAAAATTATAATTTATTAAATATAAATAATAAATGGGTATTAATAGATGGAAATAAAAGTGTAGTTTTCATTGTTCCGAATAATACTTTTAAATCAAAAAACGAAGAAGAAATTTTTATTAATTTAATAGAAAAACAAATTTAAAATATTAAGGGGGAGCTATGGAAATTAGATATAAAAATAATAAAAAAGATATATATACATATTCTGAATATGTGTTTAAAAATTCAGTATTTAGTAAAAAAAAGTTTATATATTACAATTTATTTTTCTTTTTTTTTACAATAATAATCATAAATTTATATTTTTCAAATAATAAAAGTGAAAATGAATATAAATTATTTTGGATTTTATTAATATTAGGCATTATTGTAATAATACAGGTTGTTGCATGTAAAAGATACATATATAGTTTGATGAAATCATTATTTACAAATGAATTTTATAACAAAGAAGTTTATATAAATATTGAAAATGGAAATATAATAAGTATTTTTAGTAATACAGTAAAAATAAAAACTAAATTAGGTTTAAATAGTAAATTGATCAATTATAAAAATATATTTATTTTCATAATTGATTTAAGAACAGTTTTAGTAATTCCAAATAGAGTTTTAGAAAATTTACAAGATAAAGAGCAATTTTTTAAAGTGTTAAATAACTCTTAAAAAAATTGGATAAGAGAGGAGAAGCTATGTATATCAGATATAATAATACGAGAAATGAATGTAATCAGGTATATAGATACTTATATAAGAAAAAAATATCTTTGCTAAAATTGAGAGTCGTAGTATATAGCATATTGGGGGGAGTTGGTATGTATATGGCAATGTATACATTGGTAGATTATATATATAAAATATTTTTTTCAATTTTATTTACTACAATACTTTTTATAGCAGGTTTAAAGCAAATGACTAAGCAAATAAATAAAGAAGTAGATACTATTATAAACGATGAATTAATAGAATTAGTAGTTGAAAAAAACTTTATAAAAATAAAATCAAAAGAAAAAGAGTATAGTTTATTAATAAATAAAGAAGAAAATTATAGATTCTTAGAAATTTGTAGGAATATTGTATTGGTAAATAAAAATAGTAAAATAGTTTTTATTATTCCAGAAAGAGCTTTTAAGGATATAACTGAAAAAGAACAATTTTTAAATGAAATTAAACTAAAAATTGAAATATGACAAAAAAGAAATCTCTTTAAATTGAGATTTCTTTTTTGTGTATTTGAGATAGTTTAAAATAAATAATTTATTTTAAATATTTTTAATTATTAGGCTTTGTTTTAATAAACTGTTGAAATTTGATTAACCTCTATAAATATGGTTATAATATATAATATAACTACTATTTAGGAGGTTTTTTATGCCAAGAGTTAATAATGTTATTCAGCAAGTTTCACAATTAAATACATATGAGCAAGAGAAGGTATTTGATTTTTTAAAGACTGTATTGATGTCAAATGGAATAACTAACTCTATAGATGAAGAAATCGCTGAAAATAGATTTAACAAGGGGAAGTGCTGTCCTTTTTGCAATCATGATAAAATATCTAAGTATGGAAAATATCATGGTAAGAATGGCGTTAAACAAAGGTATAAATGCCAAAATCCAGAGTGCAAAAAAACTTTCAATGATTTTTCTAAATCCCCGGTTTCAAGTAGTAAAAAGGGATTAGATAAATGGCTACTATATGCTCAATGTATGATAAATGGTAACACTATTAGGCAATGTGCAGAAATTGTTGAGATTAATATTGCAACAGCTTTCTTTTGGAGACATAAAATTATAGACGCTATTAGAAAATTTATTGGCTACGGCTCTCTTGAGGGTGTTATTGAACTCGATGAGACATACTTTGCCCTTAGCTATAAAGGGAATCATAGCAAAAGTTCTAATTTTACTATGCCAAGGGAATCAAGAAAGCGTGGTAAAGAAATAAATACAAGAGGTATATCAAAGGAATTTGCCTGTGTATTATGTGGTGTAGATAGATTAGGAAATATATATACTGGTTTAATATGTGATGGCAGACCTAACTATACTGATATAAATAGGGCTTTATCAGAGGTTGTTGAAAAAAATTCTATTTTATGTACTGATAAACATAGGAGTTATATCCCATTTGCGGCTCAACATAATTTTGAATTACATCAAATTAGGGGCGGGAGAAAAACTGTGGATATTTATAATATTCAAAGAGTCAATGCTTTTCATAGTAGCTTAAAAAGATGGATAAGAAAGTTTAATGGTGTTTCAACCAAGTTCCTAACAAACTACCTATTTTGGTATAAATGGACCCAATTATTTAAAACAGAAATGGAAAGGAATAAACCTAAAAAGTTCTTTATTCATGCTAATTCAACACATTCTGTATCTTTAATAAAGGATTTTAAGATTAGAAGACCAATATATGTATAAAGGTAAAATTTGTTTTAATTTTACTATTTTTAGTGTACAATAAATATAATGATTGATGAACAATTGTATTTAATTTGAAAGGAGGAAAGACATGAAATCTAAGTATGCGAAAAAATCATATATAGAGGTAATATGTTTTGGTGCAATTATTGGTCTGATTACTGAATTATTGAATTTTTATCCTAATGATGATTTATGGGGTTGGAGTTCTATTGCAAGCTCTTTTGGCTTTTGGATATTCTCAACAACATTTGTGATTTACTTTAGTTCTTCAAATAAAAATGCAATGATAAATACCTTCTCATATTTATCCAGTATGTGTATCAGTTATTATTTGTTACAAGGTATCATTGATTTTTTCACCCCAAATGTAACAGTTGATAAGTTTCTCCAATGGAACCATCTATTCCACTGGATTGGTATAGCTGTTTTTTGCGGACTTGTAGCTTATGTCTTGTTCTATTGAAACAAAAAGACAGTTTGGGGTAGTGTGTTGTATGCACTTCCTGTTGCGGGGATGTTAGTTGATACGATTAACAACTGCATGAAGTTCTACTATTCGCAGACAAATTTAGCAAACAGCATTTTGGGTATTATATTTCTTCTCATTATGTTCGTGGTGCTATTTAAGAAAGTAGATAAGAAATGTATATTTGTGTTTGTATTAATCGTTGTTGCGTTAATCGGCTTCATACTGTTCCCAACGACTTCTCAAAGTATTACAATGGAATCTACTATAACTTGCGAATTAGGCGGTGAAACTGAGGTGTTTTACATAAAAATGAGGGATGACGGTAAAATATTAGAAATTGAGGGTGACGAAACAGTTTATGAGGAAATAGATATTAATTCCTTAAAAACTATTCCAGAAGTAGTCCATGCATTGCAAAACTATTACGAGAGCAAAGGCGGAGCATGGAAAATGGAATAACTTCCAATTTGTAGAGTTGATTTAGCGAACAATTTTAAATTATTGCGATTCAAATAGGATGTCCAAATGGACATCCTATTATGTTATGCTAATTTCAACACTATTTTAAAACAAAGCCTTTCTTTTTTGTGAGGTAAGCGAAGAATAATGATTATCTAGTAAAATATCAAATCTTTTAGTTGTAAAACTTTGAGAAAGTTTTATTGCATCAATATCTGCATCAATATCAATTTTAGAGAAGCTAGAATCTTTTCCAGTAACATATTTATCTGCAATGTCTTGTTCAGACTCATTTTTATATTTGGTTTGTTTTAATTTAGTTATATCTCTTAGAGCAGTAGCTAAATCACCACCCCAACCAGTCCAAAAGTTAGGTATTGCTATTGATGGTGGATGATCAAGTATACTATTTATATATCCTAAAGTTGTAGCTGCTAAGTGAGCTAAATCTATTTTAAATCCATATATATTAAAATCCTTAGGGTCATTTTGAATATAAGGTAATAATTTATTATGAATAGAAGTATAATTAGTTTTTATATATTCAACAAAAGGGCTAATATCACCGACAACTATTTTCCACTCAGAGTCATCATATCGAACATGTCTTAAATAATCTAAAATACATTTATTAATACTCTTTATACCTAGTAATGAATTCATTGAACAGTATCTGACTGCTAAACTTGCTAGTTCATTAATTAAAGAAATATTTGTAACAGGATTTCCAAAATAATTATAAATTTCATTAAAAATTGCATTAGCAAAATCAGATTGCCTAGTATTTAAAAGGTTAGCATCGCTAGAGTTACTAATGAAGGCAGTTTCAACTAAAATAGCAGGCATATTAGAAAGTCTTAAAACAGCAAAATTAGTATGTATTGATACGAATAAGTCAGCTCCCTAAGCATTAGCAAGTCTAGCTCTTTCCTCTAAGCTTAAATAAGTATCATTAGTTCTAGAGTATTTTATTGATATTCCACTTCCGTTAAGTAAAGAACCTAACTTTGTAGCAATGCTAAGAACAATATCTTTTTCTTTCAATCCATTTCCTGAAGCTCCAGAGTCTTTTCTACCATGTCCAGCATCAATGAAAGAAGATGCTATGAAAAATGGACAACTTAAACCAGCTTATAATGTGCAGCATGGGGTAGATGCTGAATATATTACGTGGCTTACTGTTGGGCCTGAGCCAACAGACACAACTACATTGATACCATTTCTTAAAAGTATGGAAGAAAATTTAAACTTAGTATGTTATAATCAATAGTAATTAACATAGAAATAAGGCTAGATTAAAAGTAGCTAAATTACACGAAAAAATAACAAATCAGTGTAAAGATTTTTTACATAAATTATCTACTAAGCTAATAAGAGAAAATCAATCAATAAATATAGAAGATTTGAGAGTAAAAAATATGCTTAAAAATAACAAATTATCAGAAGTAATTAGTGAAGTTAGTTGGTATGAATTTAGAACAATGTTATAATATGTAATGTAATTGATAAAAGTAATGAAAAATTAAAAGAATTTGTCTTTTAATAAAGAAAATATTGAAGTTAAGTTACTTTATAAAATGCTTTACTTCGACTAGAAAGGAGAATTTGATTTGGGAAAAACCATTGATGAAAAAGAATTAGAAATACAAGAAATAAATAAATTAAAAGTTCAGCTTGATTTAGCTAATAATGAAATACAAAAAATTAAAAAAGATATGGAGTTATTAAAAAGAGCTATTAATATAAATAATAAGGATATAAAAGATGCTGATTTAAAGGAGTTAGAAGATAATAAATCTGGGTTAGAATTTGTTATTGAAGATGAAAAAAAAGAAGATGGTATTAAAGATGAAAAAATAAATACTCAAAATAATGAAATAATTGAATTTGAGCTTAATAAGGAAGAAGAGGAAAAAAGTGAAAAGTTAACAGATATTACCGTTGAGGAAATAGATAGTGAAATTCAATTAAGTTTAAAGAAAATATCTGGAGAAATTGAAAGAGAATTAGAAAATATAGCTAATGAAATAGTAAAAGAAGATGATGAGAAAGCTGAATTGAAGGATGAAGAGGGGAAAAACCTTAAAAAACAATTAGAAGATAAAAATCAATATATAGAAAATAACTTATTAGAAGATACAGAAAATGATAATTTAAATGAAGAAAATGAATTAAAAATAAATCTAGATGAAGACTTACACAAAAATAAAACAACAAATTCAAAAGATACAATTGAAAGTGTAGAAGAAATTATTGGACAAATAGAAAGTAAAATGAATGAAGAAGCTAATAAAGAAAGTTTAAGCTTATTAAAAAATATTAAAAATTCATTTATAGAAAATAATAATTATGAATGTATAATAGCTTTAAATAAATTTATGGATAATATAAGACATATAGAAAAGTATTTAACTTCAAAAGATATTATAATGTTAATGTATTTAGGCTATTTTTATGAAAAATTAAATAATTTACTAGAAAAAAGTAAGAAAGTAAATGAGTTTTATATATCAGAAAATGAGGAAAGTAAATTATTAAGATTTATCATATTAGAAAAAGGTTTTCCAATAAATAAAGATGCAAATTCATGTGTTGAAGAAATGTTAAATAATAAAAAATTATTTAATTCTCTAGAAACAATGGTTAAAGGAAATATTATAGAAAGAATTCATAATATTGCTTATAAAAAATTTGATGAAGTGTTTTCAATTAAGGATATAGTTCATGGAGAAGATATTATAAATATTAAGGCTTGGGTTAAGAAAAAAGATAAATTGGGATGGAAACTTGTTGAGGGGTTATACTCTAATGGAACAAATAAGTTGTACATGCTTGAAAGTGCTATTTCTATATTAAACTTAAATTATAATAAAGAAAGAATAGTTTCTAATAATCTAGAAAGTAATGTAAGTGTAAAATCTATAAAAAAAACAGAAGTTAAAGAAAAGAATTCAACTGAAAATATAAAATTAGATAACGATCCACTTGTAAAAAATATAGAAATTGAAGAAAATAATAAAAATCAAAGCAATATAAATAATACTTGTAAAATTGATAAAAATAAGATACTTAAAGAAGTTAAAGAAAAAGTCAAAGAAGAAAATATTGGTGATGATGAAAATGATTATGGATGGAGAAATTTAAAAAATAAAATATTTTCTAAATTTAAAAGAAGTGATAAAGAATAATTGTTATGAAAAAGGCATATCATGTTTGGTATGCTTTTTTGTTTACAGTTATTTAACAATAAAGAAATATTAATAACGTTTACAAGTGGTATAATATACTGTATAATACAAATATAAAAAATGTTTAAGGAGGAATATATAGTCAATTAAAATATTAACGAATGTGTTTAAAAGTGTTAATATGTGCCCGATGAGTGATATTAATGAACAGTAAACACATAACAAATTACAAACCAAAAGATTTTGCTGAATTACTTGGAGTGAGTGTAAAAACCTTGCAACGTTGGGATAGAGAAAACATATTAAAGGCAAAAAGAACACCAACAGATAGAAAATATAAGAAAAAGATAAAAAGGGATGAAGAAATTGCTAAAAGCCTACAAAGTAGAGATAAAACCAACAACAAAACAAATACAGAAAATCAATCAAAGTATTGGAGTTTGTAGATGGCTATATAATGAATATTTATCAACGAACAATCAACTATATACTAAATACAAAAATGGATTCATTGATAAGAAACAGGTGTTTATGAGTGCCAATGATTTTGATAAGTATATAAATAATGAAATTAAAGTTTTAGATGAATACTCTTGGATAAATAATTGTGGTTCTAAAGCTAGAAAAAAAGCTATACAAAATGCCGAAATCGCTTATAAAAGGTTTTTTAAAGGTCAAGCTAAGTTTCCTAAGTTTAAAAAGAAAAATAAATGTGATGTTAAATTATACTTTCCTAAGAATAATAAAGGCGATTGGAAAGTGGATAGACATAAAATAATGATACCTACATTAAAAAACGTAAGGTTAAAGGAGTATGGCTACATTCCAATAGGCTCAAAAATTATTAGCGGAACTGTATCAAAGAAAGCAAATAGATATTATGTGTCTGTAATAATAGATGTAGAAAATATCCCACAGAAAAATACAAATCAAGGTATAGGAATTGATTTAGGCATAAAAGATTTTGCTATTTGCAGCGATAAAATCATTTATAAAAACATAAATAAAACTCAAAGAGTTAAGAAGTTAGAAAAGAAATTATTAAGAGAGCAAAAAAGACTTTCAAGGAAATATGAAAGTTTAAAAATAAGAAATAAAAAAGAGAAGGGAGAAGCTACTAGACAAAATATCCAAAAACAAATAGCTAAAGTACAAATACTTTATCAAAGACTTAACAACATAAGAACTGATTATATAAATAAAGTTGTAAGTAATGTGGTGAGAAACAAACCATCTTATATTACGATAGAAGATTTAAATGTTAAAGGAATGATGAGGAATAAGCATTTATCTAAAGCAGTAGCACAACAGAAATTTAATGAATTTAGAAATAAATTAGCAAATAAATGCAATGCTTTGGGTATAGAATTAAGAATTGTTGATAGATTTTATCCTTCAAGTAAACTATGTCATAAATGTGGTTCTATAAAAAAAGATTTAAAGCTTAAAGATAGAATTTTCAATTGTGATTGTGGGTATGTTGAAGATAGAGATTATAATGCAAGTCTTAATTTAAGAGATGCAAAAATCTATAAAATAGCATAAACAAATTTTATAGATATGTACCGATGGCTAAGTCGGGAATTTACGCCTTTGGAGTGACATATCAAACTAAAGTAGTCTATGTTTATCAAGACAAAATAGGTCACGTTGAAAAAGGAAAAATCTCAATATGGATACGTTTGTCCATATTTCGAGTAGCAGGGATAAATTTGTAAAATAATTTTAAGATTATATTAATATTACTGTAACAAAATTGACAAATTAATATAGTATAATTTTTATAATAGAGGTGATTTTATATGGAAAATAATACAGAATTTGTGGATTTTTATCACGAAAGAAATTATATAGAGTTAGTTAAAAATTTTATGGGAAAATTAAATAAAGATTTATATATAGTATTGAAATTGTTAAGTATAAATGAAGTTTATACAGTTGCAAAGGAATATATATTTGAAACAACAATTAAATTTAAAGATTTATTAAATGATTCAAGAATTGTTAGTACATCAAAATTTATAACAGAACTTGCTTATAGTTTTTATACAAAGCATTTTTCTGTTCATGAAATATCAAGTACAAGAAAGTTAGATACTGATACAAGAAATTTTATAATAAATATTTTAAATTATTATGAAGAAAAAGCGGTGATTAGTTAGGAGCAAGTGACAAGTGGCAAGTTTCAAGTTAAGGTATAAATTCAGCTTATGCTGAATTTAATAAATATATTTTTAGAAATTCCTTAAGGAATTTCATCCTTAACTTGCCACTTATCACTTATCACTTGCCACTTATCACTTGTCACTTATTACTTGTCACTTATTACTTGTCACTATCCTAATGCTACTAACTAACTCTAAAGCTTGCCATGTTATTACGATTATCTCCTAGTTTAACTACAAATTCAGTAAGAGCTTTTGGTAAAGTTAATACTATTTTTGTAGAGCCAGAATCATTTGATTGTAATCCAACAGAATTTTCAAGAGTAAATTTTCTTATTATATAATCATTATTTTCATTTATAAGTGAGCTTCCATCTAAATTACAAACTTCAATGCCAACAGTGGAATATTGACCATCTTTTGTAGTTTTTGTATTATTTGATAAAGAAGTTGTATATTCAATTATTACATATTCTAAAGAATTATTAGCTAATTGAGGGATTTTTGAAGTTGAAGCATTTTTATTATATTCATTAATTATTTTTTCAGCTTCAGCACCTCTAATTACTTTATTTAATGTTATAGATGCTTCATCATTAGAAATTTTTTCTGATGAATCAACTATATTTTTAGAAACTACAGCAGATTCACTAATGTCTATTATATTATCAGCAAAATCATTTTCATAATCTCTTTTTCTTCCCTTTTGCTCAGAATTACTTTTTTTAGCCGTAGCATTGGCTCTTATAGATTCAGTTGTGTTTGAAGAATAACCTACAGCTAATGTTATTAACATAGCTGATAAACATATTAACCCAATTTTTTTTCGCATAATTATACCTCCGTGTTTATAAAAATTCATATAGCGTTTTAATTATAGTCTTATGGCAAAATAAAGTATATGAATAAATAAGGGTAATTTATTAAGAAAATTAAAGAAATTTAAAGTTAATTTTAATATTTCTAAAAGAAAATTGATATATATAGTAATTTTAGGTTTTTTAGTTGTTAGAATTGAAAAAGTACTTTTGATAACGTTTAACAATAAGAGAAATAGCCATTATTTCATAAATAATCCTTTGGTTCCATAAAAAATACCAAAAAGTAAAAATAATGAAATGATTATGTGAATTATGATAAATAAAAATTAATGAGAGAAAAATAATAAATTATGGAGCAAAACTTATAGCAAACACTTGAAAATTATAATTAATGTAGTATAGTTTTAAATATATAGAGTGATTAAAATAGATGAAAAATTAAAGTATAAAGGAGCTTTAAGATGGGGTTATTTAACATATTTAATAAAAAGAAAAGTGAAGTAGAAAAAATTGAGCATAAGGTTCCAGAACATTATGGAACTACAAGTGAGTTATTAGATGAGGTTGAAAATTTAGCTTTAAGATATTTAATAAATGATAATATGTTAGATACATATAATAAGGAAAAATTAGATATAAAATATATTAATGAAGCAAGAGTAGAGTTAGAAAAAGCAATAAAGGAATTAAATAAATCATTAGAAGAATATTATGATAATGAGTATAGTGCTGTAGGAAATACAAAAGAAAGTAATAAGAACTTTCCATATTCATTAGAAGCTTTAGTAGCAGTATTTAATAATTCATTAGATTTATATTCTGATGATGAAAATACATGGGATACTTTAAACTTAGCTTATAATAAGTGTAATCACAAATTAAATAAAGTTAAAGAAGTTTTAAGTGATAATGAAGCAATTCAAGAATTTACAGGACTTAAGCCTATTGAAAAAGAGGAAGTTAAGGAAGAGAAAGTTAAAGAAGATAATGTAAAAACAAAAGGTGAATTTGAAATAGCAACAGAAGATTTAAAAGATGAAGATGATGGAGATTTAATTGTTAATAATGATAAATTAAATATTTATTATGTTAGAATAAGTAGAAATGAAGATGAATCAATAAATTTAAATCTTTGTGTTAAAAATAAATTTAATAAAAATATTATAGTTGAAAGTAAAGATGTTAGTGTTAATGGAATTGATACAAATCCTAAATTTAGTATAAGTGTTTTAGCTGGAGAAAAATCATTTGATAAGATGGTATTTAATACTGATATTGCTGAGTTAGTTAATTTAAAATGCATATTTGTTATAAAAGATGAAAATACAAATGAAGTTTTAGAAGAATGTAGCATTGATATATTTAAAGAAGATTAATTTAAAAGCAGCTACATTTAAGTTTGTAGCTGCTTTAACTTTAACATTAGTTAATATTAAAGCCAGTTAATATTAGCTTTTTTTCTTGGAACAGTTCTCTTGTACTTAACATCTGGATAACCAATAACTAAGCAAGAAACTATTTGATTACCATCATT
Organism: Clostridium sp. ETTB3; assembly: GCF_053571985.1. NCBI lineage: Bacteria > Bacillati > Bacillota > Clostridia > Eubacteriales > Clostridiaceae > Clostridium > Clostridium sp. ETTB3. Next base: position 1,822,908 of record NZ_CP199832.1, on the reverse strand, counting down.
AATTCCAAGTAAATCTAAAATTTCTTTATTATCTTTAGAAGCTATTTGAATAAATCCACTAAAGAAAGTACCAAGTCCTAAGGCATCAGTCATAAGTTCCATATTAGAAGAAGCTAATCCACCATTAAATGCATTAGGTGAAGTAACCAATATTACTGCAGGTGCATTAAAGAAAATTCTATCATTTTTTATAGGATCTTCTTTAAAAGCAGCATAAGAGTTAACCCATGCAGTTGCATATCTTTTTAAATATTCAGTTTCAGGTGTTAAGTTAGCTAAGATATATTGTCCTTTTTGATTTAAGCTTTCATAAGTTAATTCTTTAAGTTGTGGTAGTTTGTCTGTAACTACAGTATAAGAAACATCTTGAGAATTAGTTGAAGTTTGAGTAAATCTTCCAGCTTCAATGATTTGTTGAATTTTTTCTTTTTCTACAGGCATATCTTTAAAGCGTCTAACACTTCTTCTAAATTTAATAAAATTTAAAAGAGTTTCTGATTCTACAGTAAATGTTTCTTTATCATAAGGCTTTACTTCAGACATATCATAATCATCAGTTGAAACAGCTTCTACAGGACAGACTGCAATACAATGACCACATTTAATACAGCCTTCATTATTTATATAAGCTTTCCCTTCTTGTAAGGAAATAACACGTACAGGACAATCTTTTATACATTGTTTACATGCAATACATTTTTCTCTATCTACTTTAAACATAAAAAAACATCTCCTTTATTACAATAATATCATTAGTATATTTTGACTTTTATATTCAAAAAAATTATAATTCATTAATGAAAACTATGAATTGATATTGAGATTATATCATTATTTAAGTAACTAGGTCTAATTAAATATATTCATAAAAGGATAACTAAAAGTTATGGATTAAATTTGAATACAATAAAATTTAATAGGAGATATTAAGATGAACTTACAACAATTAGAATATTTTAAGGTAGTTTCACAAACAAATAATTTTACTACAGCATCAAATATATTATCAATAACTCAACCAGCTTTAAGTAAGGCAATTTCAAAGTTAGAAGAGGAATTAGAGGTAAAATTATTTGAAAGAGAAGGGCGTAATATAAAAATAACTAAGTATGGGGAAACTTTTTTAAAGTATGCAGAATCAGCTTTAAATGATGTTGAAAGAGGAATAGAAAAGATACAAGATATGAAGAAGAATAATGATAATGTAATTTCAATTGTATCGACTTATTGTATTGGTGCAACATATATTCCATTTTTAATAAGCAATTTTTTAAATAATCATACTGATGTAAAATTTAATTTTAATAATCAAAGTACAGAAAAAATTCTTAGGGACTTAAAAGATGGAAAAGTAAACTTTGGCTTTTTTGATAATATTGAAAAAATTAATGATTATCCAGAAATAGAAAGTGTTTTAGTTAAAAAAGAAGAATATGTATTGATTGTTCCTAAAAATCATCATTTGGCAAATAAGGAAGAGGTTTATTTAAGTGATTTAAAAGATGAATATTTTATTGTACAAAGTAATAAGGAGTGTGAAAGAAGCATTTCTTATTCAGAGCTTATAGGATATACTCCTAAAATATCTGTTGAGCCAACAGAAGGTGCAATGCTTTCAAGCTTAGTAGCAGCAGGAGCTGGAATTGCAATAATAGTAAATACTCCAATAATAAATATGAATAAAATTTCTACTATTAAAATTAAGGATGAAATTGGATATAAGAAAATTTATATGGGATGGAATAAAAATGTTTATCTTTCAAAAACAATAGGGGAATTCAAAAAATATGTAATTAAAGAGTACAAGAGTTAAATTTAATGTTATTTTAGTATGAAATGAAGTTTATTAAAATTATTTAATATTATTAAAATAAAAAAATATAACTGAAGATTTAAATTTCAGTTATATTTTTTTAAAGTTTTAACGTTTATGCCCATTTCCAGCACCAGTTTTTCTTTTTATTTCATGAAGATTAAGATGTTTATTACTATTATTTATTATTTTAAATATTTTCTTACTTTTATAATTCTTCATAGTTTCTGTTCACTATCCTCCTAAATTATTAATACTTATAATATTGTCTTATGTTAATTTAAATTTTAAATCATATAAATTTAATATTCCCTAAAATAGAGTAAATATTTGTATTAGCATTAGGAGTTACAAAATTATTCATTGTGAGTAATAATTTTAATATATAAATTTAAAAGAGCTTTAAATAATAAAATAATCATAGTTTTAATTTCTTTATCAAGATTATTTAATGATTTCAAAATAATAGGAAAGTTTTTATTCCAATTATGAAATAGTTCAATAAAATTTTTGCAGTTAGTACAAGATATAGCATTAAATAAGCTTTCCACAAATAATTTTCTTTTTTTATTATCAATTTTTTTTATCCAAGTATTTAAAGCTTTACAGGTATATTTAGAATTAGAAGATATTTCTTTTAAATAAATAAAATCAAAATTACTTACTTGCCAAGAAAATGGATTATGCTGCTGTAATCCACCTAATTTATTACTTTTTACAATATAATAATTTTCATTATTTTCAAACATCATACCAATTAAAGATGAACCAGGAATTGTTTTTATAATTTTATTTTTTATAAATTTAAATTCATTACTTTTAATAATTTCTTCTTTGAAGCCAGGAGAATCATGACTAAATATTTTTTTTATTTTAGATGAAGCTTCAGGATTACAATACATAGAAGCATAAATGGCAATATTACCACCTTTAGAGTGACCACCAATATAAAATTCACAAGATATTAGCTTTGAAACTTTATTTATATAATCAATACCTTCTAATTGTGAAGGAACTGGGGTTATAAATGACATATTAAAATCTTCCTTCCATCCAATAAGACTATAATCAGTTCCACGAAAAGCTATATAAGCTAAATTTTCATTTAAAATAAAGGTTGTTGCTGAAAATTGTTTTTCAAAAGCAACATCTGATTTAGAAATATAATAATTAATTTTTATATTTCTAAATCTAGGGTTTGAGGAAATATAAAAAAGAAGTTCTTTAGTTTCTTTACTATATGGAATAGTATTAAACATTTTATTAAAATATTTTGGGTTTAATAAATCTTTAAAAGTTATGGGGCTTTTATTGGCAGTTATTGAGCCAACTAAATTATCAAAATTTATATAGCTTAATTGAGATAAAATTAGTGAATCTACATTATTAAACCTTTTTTCTGAAAATGTATATAAATTTGTCTTAGAATAATCAATAATATTTTTCATTTTATACTCCAAAATAAAATAATTTATTATTGTTATTTGTAGTTTTAATTTAATGATGTATTATGTTAAATTATTATTTTTTATTATAATAAAATATTAAAAAATTGTTAATAAGTAAAAAATATGGTATACTAAACGAGCCCAAACATATATTTAAAGGAGTATTAATGATAAAAAGATTTATTGAATGGCTTATAAGTGATTTGTCTAACTATAATAAATATAGTACACAGCAGCAAGAGGAAATGAAATATGTATTAACAATATTAATATATGAACTTATAAAATTTATATTGATTTTAACTATATTTTATTTTTTTGGATATTTTAAGGAATGTTTATTAATATTAATTTATATGGTTACTACTAAACCATTTACTGGTGGATACCATGAAGATAATCAAAAAAAATGTTTTTTATCAACATTAATAATTGTTATGTTTATAGTTATATTATCCAAAAACAGTAATTTAGATATTGTTAGTAGTATAATATTAAACTTTATAAGTATATTTTGTATATATAATCAAGTTCCAATAATAAATCCTAAAATGCCATTAACAAAAGAAAATCTAATAAAACGAAATAGGATTATTAGTATTGTAAATAGTTTAATATTTATAATACTATCAATTGCTATGTTTAATATTAAATGGTTTTCACAAGTCATTGTTTGGACAGGGGTTGTACAAACAATGTTATTATTTAATAAATTTAAAGAAATACATGGAGGTAAAGAATATGAAGTTTAAGAAGGTAATTGGTTGTCTAGTATTAGCATTAACTGCTGTTTTTGTAAATACAGGAAATGCATCATTAGCATTTGTTGGAGTAGAGGATATGCCAAAATCAATGAAAGAAAATAGATAATTGAAATATAGAAATAGATAATTAAAATATGAAAATAAATATCATAAGTTTAGCAGATATAAGTAATACAATAATGCAAAGTTTAATGTTGGTATTAATTCCTAATTATTGTATAGAACAGAGATATAAAAATAGTAAATTAAAACTATTAATTTTTATAACTTTTTTGTTTTTAATAATTATAGCAACAACATATTTAATTGGGAATTCAAGTTTGGGAACAATTTTAACACACTTAGTATTACTAATATCAGGGATTTTATTTTTTAAAGAAGATAGTTTAAGTGCAACAATAACAATATCAATTATATATTTAGTTATAATTATGAATGTATTTATTACATCAAATTTATACTTAGGAATTTTTCAGTATAAAATATCAAGTGAACATTTTAGTTTAGGATATGTATTATCAATTTATTTTCCACAATTGATAATGGGTATATTTATATTAGTAAAAAAAGATGTAATTTATAGAATTTATTCTTCTATTAAAAGTAAAAGGTTTTCTATAATGACATTAATAATTATGACTGTAGTTGCAGATTTTATAATATCATTTAATTTTATAATGCATGATAGAGACAATCCATTATTTATGAATTTTTTATTTTTAATACTTGGATTATTTATAATAGGAATTACAATTTATTTTTCAAATATTGAAAATAAATCTAAGGAAATTAATATTTTAAATAAAGAATTAGAAGAAAAGATTAATGATCTAAAAAAGGTAAAGCATGACTATGGAGCACAAATATCATATCTTTATGGAATGCATCTTATGGGAAAATATGATAGGCTTGGAGAGTCATTAAAAGCAATAATAAATGGACATAATAATATTATTAGTGAAGTAAAAATAAGTGATAATAATTCTATGATAACAATGATTATAAATGGTATCAATCATAAAGGAATTAATATAATGGTTGATGAACAAGCTTTATTAGAAGATGCTAATATGTCTGAAATGGAAATACAAAGAGTAATTTCGAATATTTTAAAAAATTCTATTACAGCAATGAATGAAAAAGGACTTATTACTATTAAAACTTATTATAATATTAATAGTGTTGTAATTAAAATACAAAATAATGGTCCTAAAATAGAAAAAAAAATAATAAATAAAATATTTGATGTTGGTTTTACTACAAAGAATGATAAAAACAAAGATCATGGATTTGGATTAGCTATTGTTAAGGAATTAGTGGAAAAGCAAGGTGGAAAAGTTACTGTTACTAGCAATGATAGTATTACAGAATTTATAATTAATATACCTTTAAAGTAATTTTTAAATAGTTATTATATTAATAATTTTTAATATCTAGTAAATAAGAAAAGGAGAATTCAAAATTATATTGAATTCTCCTTTTATAATATTTATTATTAATAGTTTTAGTTTTAGGAGAAAAATATATGGTTGTAGGTATATCTGCATAAGCAGTAAAAGGATAAAGTTATATATGAAATATAAGGTTATATTATTTGATGTTAATAAGGAAACCCATGATATTATAACAAAGGAAACTATAAATGATGAAAATGAACTATATAGTTTATGTTATAAAAATGGATGGAATATTGAATGGTATGATAAATATAAAGAAAAGCTAAATATAGTATATTGATTTTTCACAAAATGAAAATTCTAGCAAATGGTATAAGCAGATGCTAGAATTTTTATTTATATGGATAAAGGTTTAATATATAATAAGAGATATTGTAAAAATATTAGTAAGACACAAGGAAGTGATGGCGTGGGTTCAATTAAATGTACATTAAGAAAAGAAACAAAAAATGATATAGCTAAATTTATAGATAGAGAATTTATTAATGAAGCAATTAAAGAAATTACAATATACATAAAAACAACAAATAAAGTTCAAATTGATGATTCAAATTTTAATGAAAAAGATTCAAATTCAAAAGTAACCTTAAAAGATGGTGGTTCATTTAATGTTTATGATTATACATATGTAAAAGATTTTATATATGAATTATCTTGGGAAGGTTCATATATTCATGAATTAAAGGAAAATGAATTTACAAATGAAGTTGAAGAGGTATATAAATATCTGCCAAGAGAAATTGCAAGTGTTATATATGAAAAAGTAGCAAATGTAATGGAGGAAAGGAAGGAAAAATTATATAAGGAATTTAAAAAGAGATATAATGAAGATTTTCTATTTAATAGTGTAAGGTGGTACAAGAGAACACGTGATGGAAAAGTTTATTATGATATGAACTTAGAAGAGCTTAGCAGTGACAAAAAGGTAGCATTAGAAGAAAAAATAAAAGTAGAAATAGGAAATGGATTTAAAACAAGATGGGGAAGTCCAGTTACCTCTAAGGTAGCTCCATTAGAAGATAAGCTTTTATTAGATATATATGATAAGGGATGTGAATTACTGGGGATTGAAAATCAATATTCAACAGAAGTTGTAAAAGCTGATAATAGCTATGATGAAGAAAAGCTTACAGAGCTTATGATAGAAAATTGCAAAATAGCAGCAAACTTAACAAAGGGAATAAATAGGCTTAAGGTTAAGGTAGTTAATTCTATAGATAAAAGGTTAGATGACCTTATTAATATGAATGTATATAAAACTAAAGAGCATATGGAGTTATATTTAGAAAATGCAAGAACTATGGTCTTTGGATATTATAAAAGTATTAATTTACCTGGATTTAAGAGAAATCTTATTGGTAAGGAAGAAAAGATAAATAAAATAATAAATAAAATTGCAGTAATAGAAAATATAATTTATAAGGATTATTTAAAGGAAAATGAAAATACAGCTTCTATAGAAGAAATGAAAGAATTTAAGGAATGTATTCCTTGGATATGTATTAAAGGATTAGTATGGACAGTAGAAAATATCTATGTTAAAAATAAGGCAAAAGATGATATTAAGGAAATAATATTAGATAATCCAATAAATGAATATGAAAAAGCAAGAGCTATGAAAAGACACTTTTACCTTCATGTTGGAGAAACTAACACAGGAAAAACTTATGCTAGCATAGAAAGACTTATGGAAGCTGAAAGTGGAGTGTATCTTGCACCATTAAGATTACTTGCACTTGAAATTCAAGATAAGCTTAATTCTGAAAATATAGCATGTTCATTATTAACTGGAGAAGAAGAGAATATTCTTTCATATGCATATCATGTTTCTTCAACAATTGAAAAGCTTCAACTTGAAACACCGTATGATATTTGTGTTATAGATGAAGCACAAATGATAGCTGATAAGCAAAGAGGATGGGCTTGGACAAGAGCTATATTAGGTGTATTATCACCAGAAGTTCATATATGTATGGCACCAGAAGCCTTAGATATAGTTATAAAATTAATAAAAGATTGTAAAGATACCTATGAAATTATAGAGCATAAAAGAGATACAAAATTAATATTTGAAGATAAGCCTTTTGATTTAAATAAGGATGTTAAAAAAGGTGATGCATTAGTTGTATTTGGAAAAAGAAAGGCATTAGCAGTTTCAGCACAGCTTTTAAATAATAATATAAAAACAAGTATAATTTATGGTTCTCTTCCATATTCAACAAGAAAAAAACAATTTGAAAGATTTTTAGATGGTGAAACAGAAGTAATAGTATGTACAGATGCAATAGGAATGGGTGTAAACTTGCCAATAAAACGTATTGTATTTTTAGAAACAAGAAAATATGATGGTGTATCATTAAGAAAGTTAAATGTTTCAGAAATAAAGCAAATAGCAGGAAGAGCAGGACGTAGGGGAATTTATGATACTGGATATGTTACTGCTATGACTGATTGTAATTTAATAAAAAATGCATTAAATACAAAAACATCTAAAATTAAAAAATGTTATATAGGAGTTCCAGAGTCTCTTTTAGATATAAACATAGATATTATAGATACTTTAAAAACCTGGAGTGTAATGCCACTTAAAGGACATTATGAAAAAACAGATATAACAAGAATTACATATCTTTTAAATATATTAAAAAAACTTAATATAAATTCAAGCAAAGAAGATCTTATGAAGATGGCAACAATACCTTTTGAAGAAAATAATAAGGATGTTCAAAAGTTATGGGAAGAATATTGTAAAATGTATAGTTTAGGGGTAGTAAACTTAAAGAAGCCAGTTCTTAAGAAAAATATAAGTTCAAAGAAGGAATTAGATGAGCTTGAAACTTACTATAAGGAATTAGAATTAAATTATTCTTTTGGAAAGAACTTTAACATGATGATAAATAACAGATATATATCAATGGAAAAAGAAGATACAGCAAATAAAATAAATGAATTGCTTTTAACTAATCTTCTTGACCATGAAAGACTTTGTAGTATTTGTGGCAAAAAGTTACCTTGGGATTGTCAAAGTGATAAGTGTAGAGCTTGTAGGGATATGATTCAAGGAATTAAAAATGAAAAATATAGGCCTGTATTTAGGGGGCGTAGAAAGAGAAGAAGATATTAGTAATAAAAAGTAAAGGAGCAGTAGAATGACTTTTTTATCATTCTACTGCTTTAAATATTTTAAGGGAAAAGTTTATTTAATAATTAAACTTCAAATTTTGTGATTTCTTTTCCTGTAACTTGTGCAGATTGTTTAGATACATAAGCACCTTTTTTATTATAAAAGATGTTATTTTCTATTATACTATCCATAAGGGCTTGTACCTCAGATTCACTTACATTATTTTTAACACCAGATAAAGTAAATGCAGCTTTTTCACCAGATTCAGTTAAAAAAGTCATAGTTAATGTATATTCCATAATTCACACACTCCTTTTTATTTATTATTCTTCAATTTGAGATACTTCAGTTACATAAAAATAACCAGTATCTTTTTCAAGTAAGTTAGCAACTAATAATGCTACAGCTTGAACTTTGTCAGGAGCAGCATTTGAAACTAAGTTACCTATCTTCTTTTTTGTAAATCTTGGGTTACCATCTTTATCAGTACCAGATTTCACCTCGATTGATAATACAGTACTTTCAAGAGTTTTGTTTGCCATAATAAAATCCTCCTTTTTATTTAATTTTTAGTGGCTACATTTAAAACATATACTGGAAAAGAAAGTTTTTGCATTAAAATATATAATTTATTCTTAATGGGATAGCCTCCTTTGAAAATATATATTTTTAAATTCAGCATTAGTTGAATTTATACCTTAAAAACTACAAACTAAATTTCCTTACTTTTTAAAACATAGCCATATCCAGAAGCAGATTTTAGGCAAGTTAAATTAAGCTTTTTCCTTATCTTACATATATGAGCATCAATAGTCCTATCACTAACAACTTGAGAAGAGCCCCAAATAGAATTTAATATTTGTTCACGAGTTAAAACAATACCTTCACTTTTTACAAAAAGTCTTAAAATTTCTAATTCAGTCTTACTTAAATTAATTACCTTATTATTTAACATAGCAATTTTAGAGGAAAAATCAATTTTTAAATCATTATGTGTCCAAACATTATTAGTCAAATTAGAAATTGGATTTTGTGAATTTAAAATAAAGTTTATCTTTTTAAGTAATAAACCACTATAACAAGGTTTAACAACAAAGTCAGATATGCCTAAAGAAAGACATTCTTTTTGAAAAAGATAATGATTTATAGAAGTGTACATTATAACAGGTATGTTAACGTTGTCATTTCTGATAGTATTTAAAAATTTTATTCCATTCATCTTAGGTAAAACAAAGTCTAAAAGTATTATATCTATATCATTTTTCTTTAATGTAGAAAGTGCACTTTCTGCATTATCACAGCAAATAACCTTAAAGCCTTCTTTAAATAAAGCATTAATAATTTCATCATATTCTTTTAAATTATCATCTACCAATAAAATAGTTCTAAGCATAAACATTCCTCCTAAAAAATACTTATAAATTCTAATAATATTTATTTTTATAACAAAAATAAATATTAGATTCTAAAAATTAACAGTTTTTATTTTAAATTAACAACTTTAGGTTTTAATATAATATTTATTTTCTCACAATATTACAAAAAATGGAATAGTAAAAATAGAAAAAATTTTAAATGTTGCAAAAATTAACAAAAAAATTTTAAAAAGTTGCAAAAAGTAATAAAATTGCAACATTAATATTTTATAATTAATTTATAAGATAAAAGAGCTAAGGTAAATTTAATGGGAAATGGGGGATATTTATGAATAATAAAAATTTATTTATGAAACTAGATGATAAGTATATTAAGGAACTTATAATATTAAAGTTAAAGAGATATTATGAATTTGTAAAAGGTGAGGAATATAAAAATTCATTTATAAATTTAACAATTACTTATGGATATTCAGATTTTATAGAAATGTTATCAAGAATTGCATTAGAAAAAGTAGTTGAAAGAATAAGCGAAATTAGTGAGCAAGGAAAGGTAAGAATTTTATTTAATGAAGAAGTAAAAATTAATAATAAAAAGGGTGATTTATTAAAAACTTGTGATGTGATTTTATTTACTAATGAAACTGTGGAAGTAATAAGAATAGTACCAATGGAACTTGACATAATAAATGTTAATAATGATGATGAAAGTATGATTTTAGGAATTGGGGTAATTGATAAATTTGCAACACAAATGGATTGTAAGTATATAAATCTTACAGTTATACAACCAAACTTAATTACAACTTCAATATATGAGACAAGCATTAATAAGTTTTTACATGAATATGATTTTTCACTTATATGGAGTTAAATATTAAAATATTAAGCTGGCTAATAATAGCTCAGCTTAATAGTTTGGGGGAGAAGTTATGAGAAAGAATCATGAAATTATTAAATATATTTTCAGTGATAAGGAAATTAGTAAAGATGAAAAGTTTATATTTTTTAGTATTTTATCAATAATAAATGAAGTAAATAAAGAAGAAGTTGAAGTTTCAATTGCTAGTTTACTGGATATTTGTAATCCAATAGGAAAAAGAAAACTTTTAAATATTTTAAATTCATTAGAAACTAAGGGATATTTTAAAATAATAAAACAAACAGGAAAAATAAATAAATATAAAATTACCAAAAGTTATTTAAATAATGAATATGTTCATGAAGTTTATAATTATGAAAATACAAAAAGTAAGGTTAGGACTAGTAATCAAATAAGTAGTAGTCAAAATAATACTAGTAATCAAATAAATGGAGGTCAAATAGATACCAGTAAACAAATGGCTACTAGTCAAATTAATACTGCTTTCAATTATATAAATGATGATGAAAGCATTGAAAATAAAGGGTTTACTAACTATCATGAAAGTAATCAATATTATTTAAAGGATTATATATATAATAATATAAATAATATATACATTAATATATTTAATACTTGGAATAACATAAATATTAATAAAGAAAAGGTATTAAGGGATTACACTAAAAGGGTAATATACAAAGCTTTAGAAATTTATAAAGAGGAAGAGATAATAAAATCAATAAAAAATTATAAAAAAGTTTATATAAGTCAAAATCATTATTATAGCTATAGATGGACATTGATAAATTTTTTATCAAAGCCAAATGGAATTAGTAGATTTATGGACAATGGTGATATGTGGCTTGAATATAAATCAATTATTGAATCATCAAATGATGAATTTATAGGAGTTAGTGAATTAGATGATTTTGATATAGAAAGTTATATAGATATATAAATAATGAATATAAGAAAAGTTGATTATAGGGTAGAGGTTGGGGAAGGTTTATGTTAAGTAATGGTCAAATAGTATTAGAGCAAGAAATACTTGGTTCTTTATTTAAAAATGAGGACCTTATTATAAAAGCTAAGGAAAAGATAAAGCCAGAAATGTTTTTATATTCTAAGCATATGAATATATATTTAGGAATTTTAGAAATGGTAGAAAATAAAATGAAGGTAGAATTAATAACATTTTTGGAGTATCATAGAGGGAAAATTAATGAAATGGATGGAGTAACTTATGTTTCAGAGATATTTACATGTAGTATAAGTGATTTTGCTTTTAATACAAAGATGGATTTATTAATTGATAATTATAAAAAACATCTTTATATTGAAATGGCATCTAGGATAAATGAGGATATGTCTTTTGAAAGTATAGAAAGTGAAATTGAAAATGTAAAGGTTAAAATTCATAAATGTGGCATTAGAAAGGAACTTGAAATAACTAAACAATATGATGATTATGTTGAATGGCTTTATGAAGAAGAAAGAGATCAGGGGATGAGCACAGGAATTAGGGCTGTTGATAGATATATAGGTAATTTACAAACTGGAAGAGTTGTAACTGTATTTGCAAGAACTGGAGGAGGAAAAACTACTTTTGGACTTCAAGTAGCAGCTAATTTGGTTTTAAATGGATATAAGGTTATTTATGGAAGTTCGGAAATGTCAAGGAGAGAAGTATTTACAAAAATGGCTTCAAGTAATGCATCTGTAGCTTATAAATCAATTAATGAAAATACTATTAATGATAGTGAAAAAAGTAAAATAGCAGAGTTTATGTCAAAAATAATTAGTAATAAGTTTTATGTATCTATTGAAAATGACCTTAATAAGTTTATTAATGAAATTAAGCTTTATAAACTTCAAAATAATCTTGATGTTGTTTTTGTTGATTATGTAAATAAATATGTAGATCATAATGATAGGGATTTAATGACTAATAAGATAGGGAAAATAAGTGGTTTGTTTAAAAATTTGGCTGTAGAAGAAAATTTATGTGTTGTGTTAATTGCACAAGCTAATAGGATAGTTGATAAGAAGGGGGGAGATGCAGCAGTTGAAAAGTTGGAATCTAGTGATATTCAAGATAGTGCAAGAATTGAGCAGGATAGTGATCAGGTAATAGGGCTTTATAGAAATGTTAAGCTTGATGATAAAATTTATAGGGACAAGCTGTTTAGGCTTGGCAAGTTAAAGTATGAATCTAAAAATGCTGATGAAAATCCTGAATGTATTAATGCTGTAATTATTAAGAATAGGCATGGTGAAAGGGGTACATGTGCATTAAGGTGGAATGGAAGATTTTCAAGAATATCGGATTTTTAACGATAAAAAAAGCAACTGTAAAACTTAAAAATAGGTTTTACAGTTGCTTTTTTGCTATCAAGTTGGCAAGTGGAGAGTGGCAAGTGACAAGTGGCAAGTTAAGGAAAAAATTCAGCTTATGCTGAATTTTTGAAAATATATTATTAGAAACTCCTAAAGGAGTTTCTAATAAAGGAGTTTCAACCTAAACTTGTCACTTATTACTTGTAACTTGTTACTAATTTAATCTTTCAATCATAACTAAAAACTACTAACTAGTTAAAAGTTACTCTATTAAAATTCTATTGCTATTATTTTGTGTTAATTCTTTTTTAGGCAACTCGATATTTAAAACACCATTATCAAATTTTGCTTTAATAGCTTCTTTATTAACATTGTTAATGTAAAATCCTCTAGAAACTGAACCATAGCTTCTTTCACGCCTAATATAATTGTCTTTCTTTTCTTCATGTTCATTATTTCTTGTAGCTGAAATAGTTAAATAGTTATTGTTGTAATCAATGTTTATATCTTCTTTGTTTATTCCTGGTAATTCAGCATGAACAACGTATTCTTCAGGAGTTTCTTTTATATCAGTCTTAAAATTTCCACAAGACTTAAAGTCTGCTAACATATCATCATTAAAGAAATCATTGAACATGTCATTAATGCTTAATCCTTTGCTATTTTCTCCATTATTAAATTTAAAAGGTACTAAACCTAACATACAAAGACCTCCTTTATAAGTGAAATTCTAAATTTTAATTTAGTTAATTGAACTTACTCTTACAAATGAATGTGAGTAGTGAGTTTCATTTAATTAATAAATTTTGTGAAAGTTCAAAAGTTGTTTTTGTTAAGCTTAATTGAATTTTCTTTTTTATTGGAAGCTCTTTAATTACTTCCCTTATCTCTTTGTACAAGTATATTATAAGATTAAGGTCAGATAAGGTCAAATTAGTATAAGTGAGAATAGAGAAGTATAAGTGATAAAATGAAGGAGAGAGGTAATTGAAAATTAATTTTAAATAAGTTTAATTAGTTATGGAGGAATAAGATGTGATTTGAGGATTATGGGAAAATAATTTTTAAATTATAAAGAATTAAATTTAAGTTGAAATTTTTTAGGTGGTTTAGAAAGTGGATTTAATAAAATGTCCTGAGTGTAATAAAGAAATATCAGACAAGGTTAAGGCATGTCCTTATTGTGGATATCCCTTTGAACAACAAGAGGAAGCACAAAAGGTTGAAATTTCATCAGTAAATATTAAGATGAAAAAAGAAAATAAGAAAAAGATAATCATTTTAGTAATTATAATTTGTTGCGTAATAGTTGTTGGTTTTATAGGGTTTAAAGTTTATAAAAATGAACAGGCAAAAAAAGAAGCTGCAAGATATGAAATTGAAGTTGAAAATTATATTGATAATATAAATAAAATGAAGGTTCAAATGATAATTACAGGATCAGAAGCTGAAGGCTTAATGAATAAAACATCTATGGTTTGGAGTAATGCCATTTTTAAAAAGAGTGATAGCGAAACAGATAAATATACTATGGTTAATGGAGAATTTGTAGATGATTTCAATGATGCATTAAGTAATTTATTTTTAGATAGTGAAACTTTAGATACAATTTCTTCAATTAAAGATGGACAGGTTAAGGTTGCAAATATAATAAAGGATTTAAAAAATCCGCCAAAGGAATATGAAAAGGTATATGATACAATTACAGATTTATCTACAGTATTTATTTCAGTAACTGATTTTGCAATTAATCCTAAGGGGAATTTGCAAACATTTAATAAAAATGTACAAGAAAAGATAGATAAGTTTATGGATTTATATAATACATTAGATGCACAAATACCTAATTGATGCTTTAGGGAATTATTGAGTTATATTTTATTAATAATTTATTTTAAAAAATTATAAGAGTTAATTAAATTTAAAAAATTTAAGTTAGGGAAATAATTATGGAAAATTTAGTTCTTTATATTCATGGAAAAGGTGGAAATTCATTAGAAGTAGAGCATTATAAAAACTTATTTTCTTATTATGATGTTAAGGGCTTAGATTATAAATCAAATACTCCGTGGGATTTTATTGAGTAAGTCAATCACATAACAAATAAGATTGTGGAATAATATGGAAATATTATAATTGTTGCAAATAGTATAGGTGCTTATTTTGCAATGAATGCATTATCAAAAATGAAAATTAAAAAAGCTTTTTTTATTTCTCCAATTGTAGATATGGAAAAGGTTATTTTGAATATGATGACATTAGCAAATGTTTCAGAGCAGTTATTAAAAGAAAAGCAAACAATTAATACAAGCTTTGGTGAAACTTTATCATGGAATTATCTTAATTATGTTAGAAATCATCCAATTAAGTGGAATATTCCAACAGAAATTTTATATGGGGAAAATGATTATTTAACATCATTAGAAACAATAAGTGATTTTGCAAAGAATAATAATGCAGGAGTTACTGTTATGAAAAATGGTGAGCATTGGTTTCATACAAAGGAGGAAATGGATTTTTTGGATAAATGGATTAAAAGTAAATTGGATTAGTTTTAAGGAATAAATGGTTTTGAAGAGGGGTGGAATTAAATGGAAGTGTTTAATTAACAATGAAACACTAAGTAGATTTGTGTTTTTTAGATATCCTCGTTTTTCACAAATCTATCATAAAAAATAAGCATAGATATATATCACTAAAGTGATTTTCATCTATGCTTATATTGTACAAATCCATCTACTGTCCCGTTTGTATTTTCATAAGATTATTAATTGATTTGCATTTGTAATAATTTCATCAATCTTATCAATATTACTAATTTCTTTGTTTTTTATTCTTATGATGTTTCTCTTTTCATAATTAGTAGTTGTCTATTTATTTGCCATTTTATCACTCATCTCTTGACTACTAATAACAGGAATAAATTCAAAATCGGTAACATCATTCCAGTTGGAAGACCATTCATACAATAATTCTTCATTCTGTGCTTCATTAATTTGATAACAGGTATTCCCATCTTCTGAAACCCAGCTATTAACATAGCTTACACCTTCGGGCATCATCCTGCCTTTTTCTCTGAATCTCTTATAAACTGCCTCTTTATTTTTATATTTTTCTATTACCATGTATAGAATAATGATTACCTCCTTAATTTCAAATTTGTAAATCTAATAAAATATGAGTTTTGTTTATTCTTTATAATATCATAAAAGTAGAGCTAATGAATAAATTTTACATTTATATATTAACCCTATTTTTTATCATACTTTGTCTACAGTTTGAAATGGAGGAGGGATGTATCATCCATTTCAACATATTACAATAATTGAAATAGTGAAATAATATTTTTTAGTATCTTTTTAGGGTTTTAAAAACATCATTATGAAATTTAGCTTTAATAGTTTCTTTATTAACAGTGTTAATGTAAAATTCCTTAAAAACTAAACCATAACTTCTTTCAGGCTTAATATAATTATCATTTTTTTCTTTATTTTTATTGCTTATTGTAGCAGAAATAGTTAATAAAGATAATATGGAGCACTTAAATAAATTAGTTAAAAAATAAAGTTATAACAACAAAGAATATTTTATAATAAGCACTTACTTAAATGTAGGTGCTTTTAATATATATTTTAAATATTAAAAAAATAATTACTAATAATAACTTATATGTAATTAAAATAGTTAAATGGAATAATAAACTGCAGAAATATAAACAATATTCGACATGGAAATTATACATAATAACGTATAATTAGAATTAAATAAAAATATAAATAAAATAACTAAAGTTATAATATATGATTAAAAATTAAAATCATCAATAAGGGGTAAAAGTATGTTTAATATATTTAAGGAGAGTAAAAATAAAAGTTTATGGAAATTTTCCGTTATTCCTGGAATAGAAGAATCAACCTTTAATAAAGTTTTAGAAAGATTTTATGATTTAGGTATATCAGGACTTGTTAGAGAAAATATTCAAAATTCATTAGATGGAAAAATACCTGGAGAAACTGAACCAGTAATAGTTACAATAAAAACAGGAAAAGTAAATAAAAATGATATACCAGGATTAGATAATATAAAAGAAAGAATAGAGTGTCTTGTAGGTCATAATAGTTATACTAAAGAAACTATAGAACATATGCAAAATAAAATGAATCAAGATGAAGTTGATTATATATCTTTTGAGGATTATAACACAAAAGGATTAAGAGGGGCTAAAAATGGACAAAGCTATAGACCAGAAGATACATGGGGAATTTATGCATATAACAAAGGTGTTCATTCAGAGGAAGAGGATAGTACTTTAGAAAAATCTAGAGGTGGATCACATGGAATAGGAAAAATAGCTTCTAATGCAGCCTCAGAGTTACATATGATGTATTTTGCAAATTGTGATGATGAAGGAGATAAGCATTTAGGGGGAACAGTACAGTTAATTGAGCATAAGTATAAAGATAAATATTATCGTTCTACAGGATATTTTACTGACATAAAGAAAATTGAAAATAATGAGGAAAGATTTTATCCTTATGAAAATACTTTTAGTGAAATATTTAAAAAAGATACTAGAGGTTTAAAAATAATAATACCATTTTTAAGAGAACAATTTAATAATGAAGTAGATATTATAAAGAGTATATGCGATAGTTTTTTCATTGCAATACTTGAAAATAAATTAGAAGTTATAGTAAATGATAAAAATATAAATAGTAAAACTATTAAAAAGTATATAGAAAATAAAAAGTATTACAATCAAGATATATCAGAAATGAAAGAGGAATTTACTCCATTATATTTAAGCACGTATACTAAGAAAAAACCTATGCAAGTTACAATAGAAGATACAAAAGAAAAGTACAATTTCAATTTATATTTTAACTATGATGAGTCTATTCCAAAAGGTCGTGTAGCTATAATTAGAACTATAGGTATGAAAATTGAAGATAAAAAGGTTAAGGGAAATGTAAACAAGCCTTTTAATGCAGTCTTAATACCAGATTCAACTAAAGAAGATGCATTTTTAAAATCTCTTGAAAATGAATCACATACACAACTTTCTTTTGAGCATATAAAAGATCAAAACCTACAAAAAAATGCTAAGAGATTTATAAATAATATATCTAAAGTAATGGCAAAAATCATTGAAGATGAAATTAAAAAGAGTAATCCAACAGATGGGATTATGAATACTGAAGATGTATTGTACTATGTGGAAAATCAATTTAAGCAAGAGTTAGCTAATTGTCTTGGAACAGTAAAGTTAAGTAGTGGAGATAAAGAAAAAACTATTGTAAAGGTTGAACAAGATATTCCAGAAAAGAAGGATCCTAAAGATAAAAACAATAAAAAGAAGAAAAAGAAGAAACCTTTAAAAAAGATAAAAAATAAACCAAGAAATGATGAAAGTGATACTGAACAAGAAGTAAATGAAGTAAGTCCAGAAAAGTTAACAACTTATAGTACACATCCTGATAGAGTAGATAGATTAATTATAAGAGATAAAGAATATGTAAAATTTGATTTTACAGATAGTGATGAAATGAAAAAAGTAAAACTTTGTGACATTACATTATCAGTTGTTGATGGAATGGGTGTAGAGTATAGTAATGAATTTAATATGAAAGATAATTATGAATATGTAATAGATAAGGCTACAGGACATAAATGTAAAATAGAAAATAATTTAATTAAAGATGTAAAAGTAGTTAAAGGTAATGTACAAATAGAATTAAAGCTAAAGGAAAATTATAATAAGGCTTTAAAATTTATGTACTACGTGGAGGTGTAATATGATTTACAAGAAAGATGCGAATTTTCCATATCCTATATTAACAAATACATCAAATAGTTATGATAATTGTAGTTTTATATTAGATATTGATTTAGAAGAAAATACTAATGAGTATATATTTGAAATAAAATATGATATTACTTCTCCATTTATCCAGGGATTACTTAAAAATGGACAAGCAACCTTAATATTAATTATTAAGTCTAAAGATAATAAATTTTTTAATATTGAATATGGGCAAAAAAGTAAGAGTATTCCAAAGTCAAGAATATCATTGAGTAATAAAACTACAATTCAATTATTTATACAATCAAATGAAAAAATTAACTTTAAAAATAATCATGATTTGGATCATTTTTATGATGAATTTAGAAGTGAGGTAGAAGTGCCTAAAAATGCAATATTAGGTTTTTCTAATAGTGTAATATTTAATGGAAGTAATAATAAACCTTTAGAGTTATTTGAAAAAAAGGTTAATCCAAATTTAAAGTCAGGTGTAAAAATTGAACTTGGTAGTGAAACAATTATTATAAATTATAAGAATGAATCTTTACAATTTACAGATCTACCACAAAGTAGTACATTTAATAATCCTTATGTATATATGGGATTACAAAAAGCTTTATATAGATTTATTGTAAATAATAGTGAGGATCATGAAAGTGTTGATTTAGAGGAAATGGAACCACCAAATGATGGGTTAGATTTTAAATTATATAATCTTATGAGAAAGAAAAAGATTAGTGAATTAAATATAGAAAATATTGATGAAGTTATTTATTCTATATCAGATAAGATGTTAGAAAAATATACGGCTGCAGTAAGGAGGTTATATTCTAATGGAAATTAGGCTTTTAAAGAATGGATATAAGAAAAGTGAACGGTTTTATAATGACTTTTTAGAAGATCAAATAAGAAGTAATGATGATTATTTTAGTGGAGATGTAGTTTATATAGACGAAGCACCTGATTTTCCAATTTATATGGGAAGAGGTAGTGAAAGTGAGAAAAAGGAATTATTTATTGAAGCTGTAAATGTGATATCTAAATATTATTTGAAAACTGATAGAGATGTACATTTTGATGAGTTATTTTGGCATTCACTGTTTACTGTTTATAAAAGAGAGTATTTACTTGAGAAATATCCGCAGATAAAGGAGGGTAAAAAAGAGTTTGATACTGTAGTGGTTAAGAATTTTGATTGGCAAAATTATATCTATAAGTGTGTACTAGCAGCACAGTATGTAAATGATAATGTTGAAACTGAAGAGGAAAGACAAAGATATTATGAGCTGATCTTTGATAATCTTGATTTGTATAATTATATTATTAAATATGAGATTTTTAGAAATGATAAGTTTTTATTAAATATTTTAGATATTATTGATGAATTGGATTTAGCTAAGGTAATGAAAGCTAAGATAAAGAATAGACCTGATCTTGGTAAGGATGAACGTGTTGGCAGAAGGGTTATATTTGAATTTAATAAGAGTTATCCTGTAGTTTTATCTCCTATGCTTGATAAGGAAAGTTTGAAGGAGCCGTTTTTGGAGTATTTGAGTTATTATTATGATATAAGTGAGATAAGAGAAAAGATAAAGCATTAAGGAATAATTCAAGTATAAAATATAATTGAAAGTAACAGAAAACTTTTATGAATAGGAGGGAATTAAAATGATAAAATTTTATATTCATAAAGCGGTCATAAAGAAGATTAAGAGAGAGCAAGCTCTTTTTGATGAATTAAATAAATATATATATAATTACAAAAATATGTTAGTTGAAAATGATATACAGATAAAATATATAATTGATCCACTTTATGAAGGTAAAATATTGTATAGGGATAAGATAATTTTTGATGTTGCAGATGATTTAGAATCACTTATAATCTGGAATATTGGAGATTATAGTGATATGAAAGTAGTATCATTACTAGAATCAGAGTATAAGCATAATAATCTAGTAGAAGTAATAGAAGGTAATCAATTTTTAGAAAAAGAAATAGAAGATGATTATGGAAAAATTCAAAGGTGTCTAAGAGAGATAATAAACTCAAAAAGTATAGAGTTTGATTATTATTTAGATAGTAATCAAAAAGAAGTTATTGAAAAATTTATAGATAATAAAGAAATTATACAAGCTATATCTGGAGCTGCTGGTTCAGGTAAAACATTAGTGTTGCATAGATTAGCTTATGAAGAAATAGAGAATTTCTTTATATTGTATTTACAAAGACATTAAAAGATAAATTTAATGATTTTATTTACGATTTAGTAGAATCGAAAAATAATAATATAGAAATAAAAGATAAAGCTAATGTTTATACATATGAAGAGTTTTTGAGAGATTATCTATCACCGATACTAGGAATAGAAAAAAATAAATATATTACATTTGATGAATGTGAAGATTTAATAAAAAGAATAATAAAAAAAAGCTTTAGTAAATTAAAAGATAATACTTTCTTAGGAATACATAATAGTGAGCTTGTAAGAATGATTATGTCTCTATTAGTAGATATAAAGTTAGATGACTCAGATGAAGTAATAGATACGATAGTTAGGGAAAAATTAATTAAGCTTATTAGTAGAAAAGAAATAAATTTAAGTGATAAAAATATAGATAATATAATTTCTATAGTAATTGAATATAAGGTTGAGGTAAAAAAATTAAGAAAAAAGCTATTATGGGGTGATTACCTTAGCGATATAAATGAAGCATTAAAATATAATAAAAACTATTCAAATTATGATGCAGTTTTAATTGATGAAATGCAAGATTTATCTCAAGTAGAGTATAATTTAATTGATAAATTTTTAGAAAATCAGAATACAAATAAATCTAAAATAGTTTTAGCTTATGATTTAAATCAAAGAATATCATTAGAAGGAAGCACTATTAGAAATTTAAAAAATAGAGTTAATTGTGATGTAACAAATTTAAAGTATAGTTATAGAAATTCATATAATATACAAAAGTTTGCTAAGAATTTCATTGAAAATATAGAAGAGAGTGAAAAAAATTAAAAGCTAATATAAATTCTAATAAGGTAAAAATACTTATTGAAAGAGATATTAATTATGTTATAGAAAAAATAAAAAATTCATTTATGCCAGAAAGCGATTTGAATATAGGAATATTAGCTTTTGGAGATAGTTATCATAAGTATTACAATGATTTTATAGATGAATATGGAAGAAATAAGATAGTTGGTATTGAATATTTTAATGAAGAAAATATAAAAGGACTAGAATTTTCAAATTTAATAATTTTAGATTTTATGAGTCTTTTAGATGCAAGAGAAATAGTATCTGATATAGATTTTAGAAAATGGTATGTAGGTATAATTAGAGCAAGTGAAAATTTAATGATACATTTTTCAAGTGAAGAAGAGTTAAGAAATTTAAATACTATAATATATGAAAAGTTTAAAAATAAAATTATAGATGAACATTTGCATGTAGATAACTATATAAAGTTAACTAAAGATAGTGAAACTGCATTTGATGAATTTACTAAAGATTTATTAGTATCATTAGGTGGAGAAAGTAAAGCAATTTTACTAAATGAAGGTAAATCCTTATTAGAAACTTATGAAAAAACATTAAATAAAGATATTTTAGATGATGGAATAAATATTTTTTATAAATTAAAATCCTTTAATACTTTAATTAGTCTATTAAGGGCAATAAAAGTACAAAACAATAATATATATATAGAAATAGTTAATGTTGCCATAATATTAGATGATAAAGAAATAGTATATATTTATTTTAACAAAGTACTAAAAAATGACAGAAATAAATTAATGCTATTTGCATTAAGAAATAATAAAGAAATTGCAGATTGCTTAAAAGATGATTTTAATATTAAATTTGATAAAGATAAATATATTAAAAAGTTATATGATAATATAAATACTTTAAAAAAGGAGCGTAATCATAATTCAATTATAAGATTATATGAAATGAAGAGTTGTATGATGAAGTAATTGATTATTATAGCGGAACTAGAAATTATAACTATGATCTTGATGCAAAAAAATGTATAGGTAAAGCATATAAGAGATTGAATAGAAATGAAGAAGCTATAAACTTTTTTATACAAGAAAATAATATTGAAGAAGCAATTAGATTGTGTGAACTTCAAGGTAATTATATGAAAGCATACAATATATCTATAGATGAATTTAAAAAGGTATATTCTAAAAAGTATATTCAAAAAATAAAAAACTTAGGTGAAAAGATAATAGATTTATCACTTAAGATAAAAAAAGAAGAGGTATATTTAAGTGCATTAAAAATTTCAGATAAAATAAATCATTATAAAAATCATAATATATATTTTGAACTTTACTTATTAACATTAGATATAAAATATAATATAGAATCAATAAAAATATATTATGAAAAAGATGATTTTAACGCAGTATTAAGATGTTTTGAAAAAGCTAGTAAGGAAATAGAGAAAAATAAAGATAATGAAGTTTTATATATGGTGGCTAATTCTTATGAGAATCTTAATTTAAATAATGATGCTGCTAAAATTTATATAGCAATAAATGATTATATTAAAGCAGTAGAACTACTTTTTAATGATAAAAAATATGATGAAATAATTGATATATATGAAAATAAGAATAGTGATATATATGATAATAAATATGGAAATATGATTATTGAATCATATGATAATACTAAAAGTGTAAATAAAGCAATAGATGTGTGTTTTAAAATTAATAATATGGATAAGGCAATAGAGGTTTATTATAATAATGAACTTTTGAAAGAAGCAATTACTGTATATAAAGAAAATCAAGCCTTTGATTATGAAAATAGAACATATAAAATTTTAGAAAAATGTACAAGTAACTCAAAAGATTTTAAATTACATGCATTTATATGTCATTATAAAACTAAAGAATTTGGAAAAGCTATAGAATCTTATTATGAATTAGAAAATAAAAGTGACATAATTAAGGTATATGAAGAAGAATGTAAATTACCAATTGAAAAAGAAACAATTAGAAAGTTAATGTTTAATACAGATGTTAGTAATGAAAGAGTTGAAGAGCTGATTATTAAGATTATAGAGTCTTATGAAACATTTAATAAAATAGAAAAGGCATTAAATTTATACTTAGCAATTAATAATAAATCAGTAGCAAATAGAGTAGTAGAAATTTATTATGAATTGAAAAAATATAAAGAGCTTATAGAGTATAAGAATAAAATTATTGCTGATTATGAAGTTAAGAGTTATGAATATATAGCAAGAGCTTATGAAGAACTTAAAGACTTTAAAAATGCTATTGATATGTATTTAAAGATATCAATAAATAAAAAATATATTTTTGAAGTTTTAAGACTTGGTGAGTATTTAGATTATGATAGTGCGAATAAATTAAATACAGCATTAAAAGCAACCTATGACTTTACTAATAAAGAAAAAGAAATTATAGAAGATAGATTAATAAGTTATATTTATAGAGAGTTTAATTTAATAAAGGAAACCCTAAAAGTAAATGATCTTATTGAAAATAGAAAGAGAAAAAATTACTTTAGACTTTATTTAGATATAATAGAAAACAATTGTAAAAATAAAGGTGATAAAGTTATCAAAGATATTTTTGATTTTGTAATTAAAAATAATAATGAGAAAAATTTAATAGATGATGAATATGCTTATAAATTCTTTATTCAGTATTATTATAAATTCAATTATTTATTTAACTCTAGACAATATAAATTAAATAGCATGGTAAATAATGTAGTAGAGAAAAATCTTAAAATATTTGCTGAGAAAAATAATGATACATATAAAGAGGCAAATAAATTAATTAGTAAAAATAGAGAGCTTATTAAAGAAGCTAATACTTGGTTTGAAAATACGGCTAATGATTTATTATTATGTACTAGCATTGAAGATTATAATGAAAGTAATATAAAAATATCTAAAGTTGAAAGTTTAATTGATAGAATAAATGGAAATATTAAAAAAATATATAATAAGCAAGAAAGTATTTGGAAATTATTAGATGGATTTACCGATTTGTTTATAAGATATGATGGATTTAGCTTTAGTGCAGGAAACAATAAGAAATATAAAGATGAAGGAAATAAATATGAAAAGTTAGCAAATGATTTAAAAGGTATGATTTCTACTATACAAGATATAGAAAAGAAATGTGTAGCACTAAAATATATATTTGTGAGAATTGAAGAAGAGAATACAATTACTAGGGAAATAAAAGAAGAAATAAAAGTTGCATGTGGATTTAGACAGATTGATATAGAGAAAGAGAAAAGTAAAGTTATAGAAAAATCCAATATAGATGATATGAAAGTTAAAAATGAGGATGTTAAAAAAGTAGAACCTATAGATAGTGAAAAAGTAATAGATTTAACAGAAAATATAAAATGTAATGAAGATATAGAAGAATTAGATAAGTCATATTTAATGGAAGACTTATAAGTAAAGAAAAATACAGAGCTTTTAAAGGCTACAGAAGGACAAAAAGAATTAACAGTAAATGATATGAAGAAGGAAAGTAAAGAAAAAATGGAAGATGTAAATGAAATTATAGATAATGCAAAATTTGAACAACAAATAAAAATGGCCAAGAATGCTATAGAGAATAATTTAGATGATGATGTAATAGAAAAAATAACTGAATTATCAAAACGAGATTTAAAAATTATAAGAATAGCACTGAATTGTTAATAAAGAATAGAGGTATAAAATGGCAGTATTATTTCCAAGCAAAGAAGAAATTTTAACAACTAAACCTGCTCCAACAGAAGGAGAATTATTTTTAATAAATAAGTTTGAAGAGTACTTAGATGACTCCTATGAGATTTATTTTCAGCCGTTACTAAACGGAGACAAGCCCGATATTATAATTTTAAGAAAAAAGGGCGGAATTTTAATTATAGAGGTAAAAGATTGGGAATTATCAAATTATAGAATAGATAATAGAGGAAATTTTAGTTTAAGAAAAAACAATGCATATATAAAAAGTCCAATACATCAAGCATTAAGATATAAAAAAAGTATATGTGAACTACATATGCCTATGTTAGAAGATGCGAGTATGAGAAAAAATAATATAAAAAATGTAGTTCAAATAGCTGTATATTTTCATAAGGAAAACTCAAGTTCACTTAGTTATTTACGAAATGTATCAAATATTAGTAGTAATATTATGGGAAGAGATAATATTACTAAAAGTGGCATTGATGCATTAATGAGAAATACTAGAATAAATGGAAGTAGTATATATTTTAATGAAGAGTTATACATAGAAAGCAAAAGAATACTACAACCATCATTTCAATTGTATGAAGATCGAATAAACATCAGTTTAGATGAAGAGCAAATGGAGTGTGCTAAAAGTAAAGTAGGTAATTATAAAATAAAAGGTGTTGCAGGTTCAGGAAAAACAATTGTATTAGCAGAGCGGGCGGCTAATTGTTATAAAAGAACAAAGGGAAAGATATTAATACTTACTTATAATATTACATTAAAAAATTATATAGAAGAAAGAATTGGACTAGCATTACAAAAAAAATAATATAGATAGAATGATAAGAAAAGAATTTGTAATTACAAACTATCATCAATTCATTAATAGTATGGCTAATAACCATTCTATTACGATCAATCTAGAATCATATGATAATATAGAATTATTTAATGGTATAGACTTAAGTTATGATAAGTTTGATGGAATTTTTATAGATGAAGTTCAGGACTTTAAATATGAATGGCTTAAAATAATAAAAGAAAATTTTCTTAAGAAAAATGGTGAATATTTATTAGTTGGTGATGAAAAGCAAAATATTTATGATAGAGAGTTAGATAAAGAAAATAAATGTAAAACTAATGTAAGAGGAACGTGGAAGACGCTAAAGAAATGTTATAGATTAAAGGAGAAAACAGCAATTGTTGCACAAAAGTTTCAAAGTGAATTTTTATCTGAAAAATATTCAAGTGATGAATTTGAGATAGTATATCAGCAAAATTTATTTAGTGATAGTCATATAAAGTATAAGAAAGTAAATGAAGATAATGATTATACAAAGATTGTAGATGATATTATTAAATATGTAAAAAGTAATTCACTTAATAATAATGATATAGCTATTATTTCACCAAGGGTTGAAAGTGTTAGACAAATAGAAGAGATTTTAAGAAAAAATTATAAAATATTATCTACAATAATGCATGAAACAGAAGAGCAATATCAAGATATTATTGATAAAAATGATAAAGATAAAGCAGAAAAAAAATTAACATCAATTAGAAGGGCTAAAAAGTGTAATTTTAGAATGAATGATGGAAAAATTAAGCTATCAACAATAAAAAGTTTTAAAGGGTGGGAAATACATACGTTGTTTTTATTATATGATGAAAATTGTGAAGAAGAAAATATGTATGTTTCTATTACAAGAGCAATTAGTAGTCTTTATGTTATTAATTTAGGAGCAGATAAATATGATAATTTCTTTAAGAATATAACCAAAAGCTTTGAATAAGTTTTACATAAGAGGTTACTTAAATGTGATAAATTAGAACTGTTAAAAATTATAAATATCAAAGGTTGAGTAATTGGTTTAAAATGATGAATAAGCTTTAAGTATTATAAATTATCATAAAAAATAATATGTAAAAATTAGTAAAGGTAGTTGATTAAATGTAACTACCTTTTCGCAAATAATGGTATATAAAATATTGATCTAGACAATAAAAGGTTGTACAATATAACTATATTGACTAAGACAATAAAATCTAGTTTGTAAAGTGTGGTGGTAATATAAAAGGGTTAGAATATATATTAGCTTTGTATGATATGCAACATATAGAACTAGCAGAAAAACTGGGTATAAAGAAACAAAATATTAATATGTGGATAAAAGGAAAACAAAATATTCCTAAAAAATATCTTCCTATATTAGAAGAACTATTTGGGATAAAGGCTGAGTACTTTAGCAAAAATATTGATGAAATAGATAAGTTAGAAATACAAAAGGAAAAGCTAAAAAGAGACTTAAAGCCAATAATAAAAAATGAGCAAGCCGTTTATTTTGGAGAAGATATTAACGATATGGTTAAAGTTCCTACATATGATAAAGAAGAAATAAATTCTTTAGAGAGGAATATTGAAAAGGCTAAATTAATTAATAGATTTAAGAATTCTCTAGAAATAGCAGATCCTAATCCTTATATTGATATATACAAGCTTGTGGTAGAGGTTTTAGAAAAAGGACAACATGAAAGTATAGTTCATAAAACAATCGAAGCTCTTGCTCATTACTTAGAAGTGTTACCGGAAGGTATAACTACAGGAGAAGAGCAAGCAGAGTTTGAAAGTGAAATATTTGAAGTTTTTGATGACAATAATTTTTAAAAAGTAATTAAAAGTTTGGAGGAATATAAATGTCAAGTGCAAACATTGGATTTGAAGAAACGCTATGGAAATCAGCAGATAAATTAAGAGGAAGTATGGATTCAGCAGAATATAAGTATGTAGTATTAGGTCTTATATTCATGAAATATATATCAGATAAATTTGAAACTAAATATGAAGAGTTAGTTGAAGAAGGAGATGGCTTTGAAGAAGATAGAGATGAATACGAAGCAGAAAATATCTTCTGGGTACCAAAAGAAGCAAGATGGGGTTATTTAAAAGATAATGCAAAAGACCCTAAAATAGGACAAATAATTGATGATGCAATGATTCTTATAGAAAAAGAAAACCCTACATTAAAAGGTGTTCTTGATAAGAGATATGCAAGACCAGAACTTGATAAAAGAAGACTTGGAGAGCTTATAGATTTAATTTCAACTATAAGACTTCATAAAAATGGTGAAAAGGACCTTTTAGGTAGAGTATATGAATATTTCTTAGGACAATTTGCAAGTTCAGAAGGAAAAGGTGGTGGAGAGTTCTATACTCCTACATCTGTAGTTAAAACTTTAGTAGAAATGATAGAGCCTTATAAAGGTAGAATATATGACCCAGCTTGTGGATCAGGTGGTATGTTTATTCAAAGTGAAAAGTTCATTGAAGAACATGCAGGTAGAATAGGTGACTTATCAATATATGGTCAAGAGCTTAATGCAACAACTTGGAAACTATGTAAGATGAACTTAGCTATTAGAGGTTTAGATGGTAACATAGGACCACATCAAGCAGATACTTTCCATGATGATTTACACAAAACATTAAAAGCAGATTATGTACTTGCAAATCCGCCATTTAATATTAGTGACTGGGGCGGAAATAAATTAACAGAAGACGTTAGATGGAAGTACGGGGTACCACCAGAAGGTAATGCAAACTATGCATGGCTTGAACATATAGTATACCACCTTGCACCAAATGGAGTTGCAGGAGTAGTTTTAGCAAATGGGGCTTTATCTTCAAATACTTCTAATGAAGGAGTAATAAGAAAGAATCTAGTAGATGCAAAACTAGTAGATGCTATAGTAGCATTACCTGAAAAATTATTTTATTCTACACAGATACCAGTATCTTTATGGATATTAAATAGAAATAAAAAGGATAACCCTAAGTTTAGAGAAAGAGAAGATGAAATATTATTTATAGATGCTAGAAACTTAGGAACTATGGTAGATAGAAGACATAGAGAGTTAAGTGAAGAAGATATTAAGAAAATATCAGATACTTACCATAATTATAGAAATTTAAATGGACAATATGAAGATATTAAAGGATTCTGCAAAGCAGCTAAATTAGAAGAAGTAAGAGAACATGAATATGTACTAACTCCAGGAAGATATGTAGGAATTAAAGAGCAAGAAGATGATGGAATTCCATTTGAAGAAAAGATGAAAGCTTTAACAAGTGAGCTAGGAGAACTATTTGAGAAGTCAAGACGCCTAGAGGAGGAGATTAAAAAGAATCTAGGGGGAATAGGATTTGAGTTTTAATTAAGAATTGAGAATGGAGAATTAAGAATGAGTAGTGAGTTTAAAAAAGCTAAATTAGTTGATTTATGTGAACTAATAAGCAGAGGAATAACACCTTCATATACTGAGGATATTGAAGAAGGAGTTGTAGTATTAAACCAAAAATGTATAAGAGATAATAGAATTAACTTTGATTTAGCAAGATTAACCAATTCAAATAAGAAAAAAGTTACCGAAAATAAGTATTTAAGAAAATATGATATATTAGTAAATTCTACAGGGGTAGGAACTTTAGGGAGAGTTGCCCAAGTAAAAAAGTTGGATAAAAAGATGACAGTAGATAGTCATGTTACTATAGTAAGACCAAAAGCAGAAATTGACCCAATTTATCTAGGGTATTATATGTTTATGAAACAGAAATACATAGAGTATTTAGGCGAAGGTTCTACAGGTCAAACTGAATTATCAAGAGTGAGATTAGGAGAAGCTTTGGAAGTTAATTTTCCAAGTTTAGAAGAACAAAAGGCAATAGCAAAGGTATTATCAGATTTAGATGAAAAGATAGAAACAAACAATAAAATAAATAAAAAACTAGAAGAAATGGCTCAAGCTATTTTTAAACAATGGTTTGTTGATTTTGAATTTCCTAATGAATATGGTAAGCCATATAAAAGTAGTAGTGGAGAAATGGTTGAAAGTGAGTTGGGAATGATTCCTAAGGGATGGGAAGTTATATTATTAGATGAAATTGTTGATACATTCAATGGTTATTCTTATAAGGGAAAAGAACTTTCAGAATCAGAGGATGCAATGATTACAATAAAAAATTTTGATAGAAATGGTGGGTATAAGATGGATGGGCTAAAAGAAATAGTAATATCTGATAAGGTTAAACCACACCACTTTGTAGAAGTAAATGATATTATAGTTGCGCATACTGATTTAACGCAAGGGGCTGAAATTATTGGTAATCCAATAATGATTTTTTCAAAAGGTAGCTATGAAAAATTAATAATGTCAATGGATACAGTTAAGGTTAAATCTAAAATTAAGGAAATGAACAATGAACTATTATATTTCATATTAAAAGACTACAGATTTAAACAATATGCTTTAGGATATGTTAATGGAACTACGGTATTACATTTGTCTAAAAGTACAATACCACAATATAAAATTGCATTACCTTATGACAAGTCAATTATGAATCAATTAGGTAATAATTTATCTCCAATTATGAGTAAGATTGCTAACAATTTTAAAGAAAATGAAAAGTTAATAATGTTAAGAGATACGTTATTACCAAAACTTATGTCAGGTGAAATAAGAGTACCGATAGATTAGTTGAGAATTCAGAATGGAGAATTAAGAATTTGGATAAAATTTAAATAATTCTTTATTCTCAATTATAAAAAAGAAGCAGGAGAAGCTGAGTATTGGATAGAGCTTTTAATGGCAACAGAATATTTAAATGAAAAAGAAGGAAATTCAATCCTAAATGATTGTGTAGAAATAAAGAAAATATTACATTCAATTGTAAAGAAAATAAAAAGTAGTTAAGGTGAGTTGAGAATTCAGAATTGAGGATTAAGAATTGGGTAAAAACTTAAATAATTCTCAATTCTCACCTCTCAATTCTCAATTATTTAAGTGGGGTGTGGAAATTTGAGTTTATTTGAAAATTTCACAGAAGATCTTTTAGAGCAAGCAGCTATAGAGATACTTCAAGAATTAGATTATAGTTATGCTTTTGGGCCAGATATTGCATATGATGGTGATACTCCTGAAAGAAATAATTATAAAGATGTTTTATTAGAGCAAAGAGTTAAAGATGCTTTATTTAGTATAAATAGACATTTACCAGAAGAAGCTTTAGAAGATGCTTACAGAAAAATTATTACATTTAATAGTCCAGTATTAGTTGATAATAATAAAGAGTTTCATAAGCTTTTAGTTGAAGGTATAGATGTTTCTTTTAGTAAAGATGGAGCTATTAAAACTGAAAAAGCTTATATTATAGATTTTAAAAATATAAATAAAAATGATTTCTTAGTAGTAAACCAATTTACTATAGTTGAAAAGGAAGAAAGAAGACCAGATTTAATTATTTTTGTTAATGGTATTCCTTTAGTAGTAGTTGAATTAAAATCAGCTAGTGATGAAAATGTAGGTATTGAAGAAGCTTATAATCAAATTCAAACTTATAAGAACGATATACCAAGTTTATTTAATTATAATGCATTTTGTATATTATCAGATGGTATAAATGCTAAAGCTGGTACTATTACTTCTAATGAAGAGAGATTCATGAACTGGAGAAGTATTGATGGTGGAACTATTGCATCTTTAGATGTACCACAATATGAAGTTATGCTAAGAGGTATGTTATCTAAGGAGCGTTTATTAGATATAGTAGAAAACTTCTTATTATTCCAAACTTCAAGAAAAGCAGATTATGATGCTAATGGTAATAAAATTGGAGATAAGGCAGTTAATATAAAAATATTAGCAGGTTATCATCAATACTTTGCAGTTAAAAAAGCAGTAGAAAAAACTAAATTAGCTTGTAGTGAAAAGGGAGATAAAAAAGCCGGTGTTATTTGGCATACTCAAGGTTCAGGTAAGAGCTTTTCAATGGTATTTTATGCAGCACAATTAGTAAAGCACTTAAACAATCCAACAATAGTTGTTTTAACAGATAGAAATGACTTAGATGATCAATTATTTGGAACATTTGCTAAATCAGCTGATATTTTAAGACAAACTCCAAAGCAAGCAGATGTTAGAAAGCTTTCAGATGAGCAAAAACAATCTAATGTTAAAGCTAAAGATAATTCAAAAGAAGTAAATGGATTATTTGATTTACTTAATGATAGAGAATCTGGTGGAATTATATTTACAACTATCCAAAAGTTCAAGCCAGAAGATGGAGAAATGCCTGCTTTAACTGATAGAAGAAACGTAATTATAATGGCAGATGAAGCTCATAGAAGTCAATATGGATTTGAAGCTAAAACAGATAAAGAAGGTAATGTTAAATATGGATATGCTAAATATTTAAGAGATGCACTTCCTAATGCAACATTTATAGGATTTACAGGTACTCCAATTGAACTTGATGATAAATCAACTCCAGTGGTATTTGGTGATTATATTGATATTTATGATATGACTAGAGCTGTTGAAGATGGAGCTACTGTAAAAATATATTATGAAAATAGAATAATTAAGCTTGATACTAATGAAGATATTATTGAAGAAATTGATGAAGAATTTGATGAAATAACAGAAGGTCAAGAAGATAATGATAAAGAGAAGTACAAGAGCAAATGGTCAAGATTAGAAGCTGTTGTAGGTTCTCCAAGTAGAATTAAAAAGTTAGCAGAAGACATAGTAAATCACTATGAAGAAAAAGCTAAAACTGTAGATGGAAAAGCTATGATTGTTTGTATGAGTAGAAAAATCTGTGTTGATCTTTATGATGAAATAATTAAATTAAGACCAGATTGGCATTCTGATGATGTTGATAAAGGTAAAATAAAAGTAGTTATGACTGGTAGTGCAGCGGATAATGAAAGATTACAAGCACATATTGGTGGTAAACAAAGAAGAGATACATTAGCTAATAGAATGAAAGATAATAATGATGAATTAAAAATCGTTATAGTAAGAGATATGTGGCTAACAGGTTTTGACGTTCCATCAATGCATACTATGTATATAGATAAGCCAATGAAAGGACATAACTTAATGCAAGCTATTGCTAGAGTTAACAGAGTATTTAAAGATAAATCAGGTGGAGTTGTAGTTGACTACTTAGGAATTCTTGAAAGTCTTAAAAAGGCATTAAAACAGTATACAGATAGTGATAAACATAATACTGGTATAGACACATCTGCAGCTATTGCAGTAATGGTTGAAAAGTTAGAAGTATTAAGAGATATGGTGCATGGACTAGATTATTCAGGATATATGGGAGATTCTCAAGCACAAAGAATAAGAGCTATTACTACTGGTATGAACCTAGTTTTAGGTTTTGATGAAAAAGATCAAAAAGAATTTAAACAAATTGCTACAGAATTAGCAAAAGCTCATGCTTTATGTGCGGCTACAGATGAGGGGAAAGAAGTTGCTTTAGAAGTAAGTTACTTTAAAGCTGTAAAGGCAAGTTTAGTTAAGCTAGATACTAAAAAAGTAGTTAAAAAATCAAAGCAAGAGATGGAAGCAAGAGTTAATCAATTACTAGAAAAATCAATAATATCAGAGGAAGTTATTGATGTATTTGATACTTTAGGAATAAAAAGACCAGATGTTTCAATTCTTTCAGAAGAATTCTTAGAAGAAGTAAAAGGAATGAAAGAAAAGAATCTTGCAGCTGAAATGCTTAAGAAGTTATTAGAAGGTAACTTAAAAGCTATGGAAAGAACTAATTTAGTTAAATCTGAAAAGTTCTCAGAAAAGTTAAAGAAAACTTTAAATAAATATAGAAATCAAGCAATAACTAATGCAGAAGTTATTGAAGAGTTAATTAAGATGGCTCATGATTTAAAGAATATGAAAACTAGAGAAGAAGAGCTAGGATTAAATTCTGATGAAATTGCTTTTTATGATGCATTAACTGATGATGATGCAGTAAAAGAGTTTATGACAGATGAAACTTTAAAGATGATTGCACATGAATTAACTTATGCTATAAGAAGAAATATTTCTATTGATTGGAGCATAAGAAAAAGTGCCCAAGCAGGTATGAGAAGGATAATTAAGAGACTTTTAAAGAAATATGATTATCCACCAGATAAATCTAAGAAAGCTTTAGAAACTGTTTTAAGACAAGCAGAGTTAATGTGTGGGAATGTAGATTTTAATGATGAAGAATATGAAATGGTAGCAGAGAATAAAAGTGAATATGAGGCATAATTAGAATAGAATGAGATATAAAAAAAGTCTCATTCTATGTATTAACTTGTAATATATGATAAGTAGGTGTAAATATGCAAGAGTATATTAAAATGCCATATTGGATAAATGGGTGGCAAGATATGATTAGTGATAATCTCATTAGTTTTAGAAATTTAATAGATAACAAAAATAGCTATAAAATAGAGTTAAGTTATTTAAGAAATTATTATTTGCAAAATCAAGATACATTTAGAGATGTAGTTGATGAGATGGCTTTAAGAGGGTTTGAATTTCACTTAACAAAACCAAATGTGCTATTTTATGATAAGAGATATGAAAATGTAGAATTTCTAAAAGCAGAAGAGTATGCTGATTTTACCAATATTGATTTTGAAATATTCTCATTAGGAAATTTTATATCGAGATTTAAAGTTAAAAATAATGAATTTTTTAATTATATACCATTAGAGGGCTTTAAGGTATTAAATCCTGAGATTAATATTGAGAAATTAAAATTAGAATTTAATAAAAATGGTTTTGAATTTTATAAGGTTTCATCTAGTAGTAATGATTTAGTACTTGACAAAGTAGAATGTGTAGAAGATAGAAATATTTATACATTTGAATTAGAAAAAAATTATAGAGAGAGTAGTGAAGAAAAAATAATAGTTAATTTAGATGATACTAATAGTTATAATGAAGAAAATAGTCTATGTACTGATGATAGGGTAGAGAAGTATTTTTATGGTAATGCATATCTATTTGCAATGAGATATTTAACAATGAATGGAGTTAAATATTTAAGGCAAATAACAAATGAAACAATAATTAATTTATGTAAATCTAGGGGTATAGGTGTTATAAAAATTAAAAAAATTATAGATAGATTAATTGAAATATATCAAAATGAAAGAGATTTTATAAAAATTAATTATGATATTTTTGATATAGATTTTTGTTTTTGCATATCAAATTTAGAGGATGCAAGAGAATTTTTTAAAGGTGAAATGAATCTTAAAGATAGTGCGGAGATAAATGAGAGACATTTAGAATTATTTTCAAATAAAAAGGGAGTTACTAAAAAGAAATTAGAACTAGTGATAGAAATATTACAAAGATTCAATAGCATTGAAAGAAAAAGGCCCTTTAAAAAAGAAGTTAAGATAGAGTTTGTAGGATATTGGTATGAAAAGTTTAAAAATATTAGTATTAACGAAATCGGAAAAATTTTCAATGTTGATAAAGAAATTTGTTCGCCATTAACTTTAGAGCAAATAAATAATAAGGATATTATAGATTTAGGGTTAATGGATAATTATGAAGAGATAAACAAGATTTCAGAAATTATTAATAAAACAAAACAATTAAGATATCTTTTAGAAGAAGCTATAAAAAGTATTAATGATAAAGAAAAAGAAGTACTTGAATATAGGTATATATATGGAGATACATTAATTGCAATAGGAAAGAAACTAAACGTTACAAGGGAAAGAATTAGGCAAATAGAAGTACGAGGAAAGAATAAATTTGTAAAATATTTATTAAATAATAATTTTCATACAGTATTATCTTTAGAGTTTATAGGAAGAGATTTTTTCTTTATAAAGGAATTATTACAATTTTTTAAGGAAGAGAATATATATTATTATAAGATTATATTAAATGAGATTGGTAAAATATATATTTTTGAACCATTAAATTTAGTATATTTTAAAAATTATCAAGGAATAGATAAAAAAATAGAATCTATAGAAGCTATAATAAATGAATTGCCTGAATTTTTTAATATATATGACAATTTAGACACTTTAATTAATGGAATAACAGCATTAGGCATTGATGATGTAAGTTTAGAACAAGTTGAAGATTTACTTATTAGTTATAGGTATAAAATACAAGGGGAATATGCTACAAAAGTTAAGATGACATTATATTCTACGCTTGAAGAAATATTTAAGGTGTATATAAAGAAGCCGATACGATTAGATGATGACGGAGCTAAACAAATTTCTATTATTGCAAAGAAGCATTTTGATTTTGATTTAAATAATAGTGTTAAAACTATGGAGGGAAGAATACGCGATAATAAGGATATAATATTGGTGGATAGACTTACATTCGTTCATATAGATAACTATGATTTTAATAGGAAATATGTATTGAAAGCATATAATTATTTAAAAGAAATTTTCAAAATTAAAGATTTTGTTAATATTGGAGTTGTTTTTAATGAATTTAAAGATGAGTTTATTGAAAACGGAATTAATAATAAATTAGCATTATATTCATTAATTCAATATTATTACGGAGATGAATTTAGAGTTGGTAAGGGTAATACGTTAGATATATACAAGGATATAAATACTGATATTACATCCAGAGAAGATAAGTTAATTAAGTTTATTAATGATAATGGAGGCTCTTCTACAAAAGATGAAATTCTTAATAGCTTAGGATGGACAGAAGCAAAAATTGAAAATGCAATTTGTGATTCACAGAATATTATTAGGTATGGAAAGTTTATTACCACATTACAACATTTAAATATAACAGAGGGTGAAAATAATGAGATATCAAAAGTAGTTAAGAAACTAATGTTTAAAGATGGATATACAACATCTATTTTGTTACTAAAAGAAATTATGTTTAATAGTGAACTTAGTGATTTTATTAGAAGAAATAGAATAAAAAGCAATGAAACTATAGCAGCGATTGTAAAGAAACTTTTACCCAATATAGATGGGCATATTAATTTCTTATATAATGAAACATGTAAATATAAAAGTGTAGAAGATGTAGTAAGAAATAAATTTGAAAACACTTTCTATAGGGAAGATATAAGAAAATTTATGTATTCTTTGGGATATAAAGAGATGATGTATAGTAGAACAGTCACCAATATTATTGAAGAAGGTACTTTTGTTGAGATTGGAAATGACGAGTTTGTTAATTCTAAAGATTTTAATATTGATGAAGATGTAATAAAAGAAACAAAAGAATACATAGATAGTCAATTTCATGATAATGAATATTTAGTTTTATCAGAATTAAAAGGATATAGAAAAGCTTTACCGTATATTGATTATAAGTGGACTCCGCATTTAATTAAAAGCGTAGTAGCAGGAAAAGGATATAGACAAATAAGACGAATTTTTCAGGACTCTAGATCGGAAAAAGTTATAATTGTAAGGGAAAATAGTGAAATTAAATCTTTTGCTGATTTTCTTTATTATATTATAAAGAATGAGTATAGAGGTAATATGCATGAAAGAAAAATATATGACTTTTTATCTGAAAAAGGAGTTGTTACAAGTCAAGAAGATATTTTGGATAAGAAAATACCGTATGATTTAAAGGTATCAGGAAGAATAATAATAGATGAGGTTGGAAGAGTAGAATTGATATAGTTAGTGGAGGTAATATGATTACAGCGCGAGATTATCAGATTAATGCAATTAATAAGTTTAGGAATAATCAATGGCGAGGGATATTAGAAATGGCAACTGGAACTGGTAAAACAATAACTAGTTTGCTTATTGCTAATGAATATAAGAATATCAACAAAGGAATATTTTTAATAATTTTAGTACCTTTTACGCATCTTGTAGATCAATGGGAAGAAAACTGTGAACTATTAGGTTTTAGAAATTTGTTAAAGTGTTACGGATTAAAAGATTCATGGAAATATAAGCTTCAAGGAAAGGTTAGAGATTTCAATATTGGAATTTCTGAGATGGAAGTAGTTATTTCAACTTATAAAACAGCATCGTCTATTGAATTTAATGAAATAATAGGGGAAATAAGAAGTAGATCATTTATTATAGGTGATGAATGTCATTATTTTGGAATAAAAGGACTTAGAAATCATAACTTTAATGGAATAGATGCAAGATTAGGATTATCAGCTACTCCTGATAGGTGGTGGGATAATAATGGTACAACTTTTCTGAGAGAATTTTTTGGTGATACTATATATGAATATTCTATGGAAGAGGCAATAAGTAATAGCATTTTAACAGAATACAAATATTCACCAATAATAATTGATTTAATTGAAGAAGAATCTAAGCGATATGAATATTTCACTAAAATTTTAATAAATAAGATCAATAGCAAAAATGCTGATAAAGAAGAAATTGAAGAGATAAATAGAAAAAGAAGTATGATACTATCAAAGGCAAAAAATAAAAAGGATACTCTTTTTGAAATATTTAAAAATAAAAATATTAATGAAGTTTCACATACATTAGTATATTGTGCGCCAGGAGAGATAAATGAGATAACATTACAATTATCTTATATAGGGTACAGGGTTCATAGATTTGATTCAAATGTACCTTTGAAAGAGCGTGGAAAGGTATTGAAATATTTTTCTATGGGTGAGATTCAAATATTAGTGGCTATTAAGTGTTTAGATGAGGGGGTAGATGTACCAAGTACTAGGGAAGCATACTTTTTAGCAAGTACATCAAATCCTAGAGAATTTATTCAGAGAAGAGGTAGGGTTTTAAGAAGAGCTAAAGGAAAAAATTTAGCACAAATTTATGATTTTATAGTTATTCCATCCAATATATCTGAAAGGCTATATAAAACTATTGTATCAAAGGAATTGCCAAGATTTGCTGAATTTTCTAGATATGCTATTGATAGATTTCAAGCTAGAAGTTTAATTTCACCATATTTAAGGATATATTCTTTAGAATATTTAATGGATAAACTACCTTGGGATGTATATAACGAAATGATGGAATTAAGGGAGGAAATATAGATGGATATTAATGTGAATTTATCTGAAAAATTAAAAGAAATGCCAAGTGATATTAGATTTATTGCATTTCAAATATTAAAGGAAATTGAAAGGGGAAATAAATCTCAGTCGCAAATTGAAGAAGTAATTTTAGCGGAAATAAGAGAATTAATGGTTGAGGAGGAGTTATAACATGAAGCTTTTAAGTATTACATTAGAAAATTTTAGACAATTTTATAATAAGCAAAAGATTGAATTTTCTGATGGAGATAGAAATGTAACAGTAGTATTCGGTGAAAATGGTAAAGGAAAGACTGGAATATTTAGAGCCTTAGTGTTTGGGTTATTTGGAGAGGTATATTTAGCTCAAGATAATAATAAGGATAAAATACACTTAGTAAACCTCTTAAAGCTAGATGAAAATGAGGGTATGCCTGTTAATGCAACCGTTAAAATAGAGTTTGAGCATAAAGGAGAGAAGTATTTTATAGAAAGAATTGCTCAGGGATATAATATGAATAATATTATAGAAGAGAGAATATTATCACCTAAATTATATAAAGTAGATAGTAATGGAAATTTTTCAGCAAATGTTATTGAAGATGAAGAAGAAATTAAAATAATATTAAATAGTATAATAGACCAAAAAATTAAAGATTTTTTCTTATTTGATGCTGAAAAAATTGAAACTTTAGCTAAAACTGATGCAAAAGTTAAAGATGAAGTAAAAACTGTAATAGTTAAGTTATTGCAAATAGATAAACTTGATAAGGGTATTTCTATATTAAAGAACTTATATAATAAAGAAAATAAAAATATTATTGAAAGGTCAAGTAATTTAGATTTAAAGAAAAAAGAGAAGGAGATAGAAAGTAAAAAGTTAGAAATAAATAATTTAAATGAAAAGATACAGTTGAAAGAAAATGATTATAATTATTGTATTTCAGAGATTGAGAAAAGTGAATTAATGCTTGCAGAAAATGAAGGAATTAGAAAGCTTCAGAATGAAATGAATATTGTAAGAGATAAAAAAGATAATAAGTTACAATCTTTAAAATATTTAAAAGAGGCATTGAAAAATGAGCATTTTAATCAAGGGCATATGATATTAATGAAAGATTCATATCAAGCAACAAAAAGTTATTTAAATCAAATAGTAGTGGAACAACAGGATTTAATATCGATAGAAGTAATAGAAAAATCTTTAAGTGATATGGTATGTAGTTGTTGTAAAACTGATCTTAACAAGTTTAAAGAAGCATATGATAACATAATAAAAATGAAGGAGAATTATAAGAGATCAGAAATAACACCATTAGTTACAGAGATTAATGGAACAATTCATGAGTATTCTAATAATAAGGATGAAATATTAAGCAAAATTAAAAATAAATTAAAAGAGATAAGGTTTGTTAAAGATGAAATAGAGTCTTTAAACAAGGAGATTGATAAATTTAAAGAAAATATTAAAGAGTTTAGCAATAGTGAGGTTAATTTAAAAGAAATTGAAAACAATCTTGAAAGTAAGAAAGAAACTAGCGAGAAATTAAAAGTTGAAATTGAAAAGTTAAAATTTGAAGTTGAATTGAAAGATAAAGAATTAAGTAAGCTAGAAAGAGAAAATAGTGATTTAATGGAGCAAGATACTGCTTTAAAATATGATCATAAAAGATTAGATTATATTTTAAAATTAAAAAATAGTTTTGAAGAAATATTTAAAGAGTATAGTGATGATATGAGAGAACAGTTGAAGAAGGAAACAAGTGATATTTTTAGAAGATTAATAGATATAAAAGATAAAAATTTAATTGAAAGTATTAAAATTAATGAAAAATATGAATTGGAACTTTATAACTGGAATGGAATTAAAATAACTCAAGATATTTCTCAAGGACAAAAACAAGTTATGGCGCTATCATTTATTACTGCTTTAGCAAAGGTTGCATCTGGAGGAGAAGAAAATGTTGATTTCCCATTATTTATGGATACTCCTTTTGGAAGAATAAGTGGGAAGAATAGAGATAATTTGATAGAGAATATACCAATGCTTACATCACAATGGATATTATTATTAACTGATACAGAGTTTACAGTAAGTGAGGAAATGAAGATAAAATCAACTAAAAAATTAGGTAGATGGTATAAATTGGATCAAATTAAACCTGGTCATACTGAAATAGTAGAGATTAGTTTAAATGATCAAATAGCTACAAGGAGGTAATTTAAAATGGATTTTTTATCAGAGCAACAGCTAGTATTTACTAGTAAAAGATATGAGGCAATATATAAGAGTTTAAATAATTTAATTGATGTAAAGTATCATGATTTATTTATGTTATGTGCTGTTATAGGATTTAGAAATAATAATAAATTAACTGTAGAGGAGAAAGGTCGTGAATTTAGAAGTAACTATCTTTCAAGAGAGCAAAAGGCTACAGCATATTCGATAATTTTAAATGATAATGAGTTAGAAAAAAAAATAAATAGATTTGAAGATAGAGAGTTTATTGTAAAAGCTAGAAAAAGATTAGAGGAATATGCAGAAGGTGGAATGGAGATATTAGTGAATACTGTCTTTAAATCAAAATGGAATGGTGAAATTCTAGATGGAAGTTATGATGAGTATGAAATAGATATAATTAGTTATATTTATGAGCAGGCATTGGAGGTACCTTTCTAAAAAGATAAAAATTAAATTTGAAATTAAATATTATCAGTAAAATTTTATTATAATAAGTTTTTTAAAATAATCTAAAAGGGGCTGTATCAAAACAATTTTTGATACTAGTAGAATAAGAAATGGAGGTGCTGTCGCACTAAATAATTAGTGCACAGCTCATTTTTGTTAAAAAAATAAATCCCAAACTCCACGAGTTTAGGATTTATGGTAAAATATTTTTCATGCTAACAAAAAAAATCTTACAACAAAATTATACTTTAAATCGAAAGTTTTATTAATTAAAACTTCTTTTTGATATAGATTGCATAATTCCAGATAATGGTGTTAGTATAAAGTAGTGGACACATTAAGACGAACTAAGTTAAAATAATATTTAGTTAAGAAAGGATGTGTCCATTATGGGAAAGGGCAGAAGATACGATCAAGAATATAAGGATATGATAGTAGAGTTATTTAAATCAGGAATGAGCTTAGCAGAGCATCGTCTACGAATATGGCATTGCAAAATCAACAATTAACGGCTGGATTAAAGATGTAAAAGAAATTAAAATAGATGAAAATGAAGTTATGACATTAAAAGAAGTAAAAGCTTTAACAAAAGAAATGGCAAGAATTAAAGAGGAAAATGAAATATTAAAAAAAGCTATGGCCATATTTGCAACAAGAAATTAGATGAAGTGATAGAATTTATAAATAATAATAAAAGCAAACATGATATTAAGACTATGTGTACCGTTCTAGGCGTAGCCAGAAGCACATATTATAAATCTTTTGATAAAACTAAATCTGCAAGAGAACTAGAAAATGAGGAATTAAAATCAGCTATTAAAAGGATATATAAAGAGAATAAAGGCATATATGGTGCTCCTAGAATTCATTATATACTTGGTATAGAAGGCTTCAATGTATCATTGAAGCGAGTTCAAAGACTAATGACTAAACTTAACCTTTGTGCAGTAACTGTAAAGAAATACAAGCCTCATTCAAGTAAAAAGGTAGTAGAAGATTTAGAAAACGTTTTAAAAAGAGACTTTACAACTACTTATATTAATGAAAAATGGGTAGGAGATATTACATATATTCATACTAGTAGGGATGGTTGGTGCTATTTAGCTTCAGTTCTTGACTTACATTCTAAAAAATAATTGGCTACGCTTTCGGTAAAAGAATGACTAATGATTTAGTTGTTAAAGCTTTAAAAAATGCTTATTACAATCAAAATCCTAATAAAAATAAGCATATAATATTTCATACAGACTTAGGATCTCAATATACTAGTAATGATTTAAAAGAGCTATGTAAAGAGTTTAATATTATACAATCATTTAGTAAAAAAGGTTGTCCTTATGACAATGCTTGTATAGAATCTTTCCATTCTTCAATAAAGAAGGAAGAAATCTATAGAAATACATATCGTACCTTCGAAGAAGCCAATATAGCTATATTTAAATATATTGAAGGTTGGTATAACAGAAAAAGGATACACTCTTCTATTAATTACATGATACCAGAACAATGTGAATTATTAGCTAGAAGTGCAGCATAAAAAAGTTTGACTTTTTGTGTCCAAAATATTGACATAAGACCAGAATACTTCAATTAAATTAGCAAGTATAAATGGTAATATAGTTAATAATCCAGCAAAAGGACAATATGTAGTTAATGGGAATAAGGCATTTGTAGTTACAACAGATATTAAAGAAAACTTAGGTTCACCTAAACCATTAAAAATTGAAAAAACATATGGCAGTTTAGATATGATTACAATTCTTAATCAAATTTATGCGTTATCACAAATACATATTGGCTCAACTAAAAGTATGAGGTTGCCAATAACTACTGGTTATGCAGATAAGATATGCAAGGCAATAGAATTTATACCACAAGGTAAATTAAGTGATAAATTATTTTTCTTATAATTATAAAACTGATCGTAATTATAAAACTGATCTTTAATGCGGTCAGTTTTAATTTTAAATAATGTATAATTATTATTAAATAAAAAATAAAAACTAGCTTTAGTTAGTATTAGGTGATTAAATGATAAATAAAGTAAAAGAAGTAAATAATGATATAGAAATAAAAGAAAAATCAATAAATTACAACACAATAACAACTTCAAACTCAATAACAGGAGACAAAGACCATATCTATCCAAAACTAAA
Organism: Clostridium sp. ETTB3; assembly: GCF_053571985.1. NCBI lineage: Bacteria > Bacillati > Bacillota > Clostridia > Eubacteriales > Clostridiaceae > Clostridium > Clostridium sp. ETTB3. The sequence continues at coordinate 1,778,498 of NZ_CP199832.1, read as the reverse complement.
ACAAAGCTTCAAAACAGCAACAACAATAGACATAATAGTATCATTCCTAATGGAATCAGGAGTAAAACTACTATTACAAGATCTAAAAGAAGCACTAAATCGAGGAGTGAAAATAAGAATACTTACAGGAAACTATCTAAAAATAACACAACCACAAGCACTATACCTACTAAAATCAGAACTAAAGGATAAAGTAGACTTAAGATTTTACAATAATCCAAACAAGTCATTTCATCCAAAAGCATATATGTTTCACAATCCAATAGATAGCGAAATATATATAGGATCATCAAATATATCAAGAGGAGCATTAACATCATCAATAGAATGGAACTATAGATTCTTAAAATCAGCTGCTCCAAATGACTTTAAAGTATTTTATGATACCTTTGAAGATTTATTTAACAATCATTCATTAATAATAACAGATGAAGTGTTAAAAGATTATTCAAAACAATGGACAAGACCTAATATTTATAAGGATATTGAAAAAGAAGAAAGTAAAGAAGATAATGTTATAAATATATTTGAACCAAGAGGAGCTCAAATTGAAGCATTATATTCATTAGAAAAATCTAGAGAAGAAGGCTTTGATAAAGGACTAGTGGTTGCTGCAACAGGGATAGGAAAAACATATTTATCAGCCTTTGATTCAGCTAAATATAATAAAATTTTATTTGTAGCTCATAGAGAAGAAATAATAAAACAAGCAGCTCAAAGCTTTAAAAATGTTAGAAACTCTGATGATATTGGATTCTTTTATAGTAACCAAAAGGATACAAAAAATTCATTTATATTTGCACTAGTACAAACCTTAGGTAAAGAGCAATATTTAAATGAAGAATATTTTTCAAAAGATTATTTCGACTATATAATAGTTGATGAATTTCATCATGCAGTTTCTAGTAACTACAAGAAAATAATAGATTATTTTACTCCAAAATTTTTATTAGGAGTTACTGCAACACCAGAAAGACTTGATTCTAAGGATGTATTTGCACTTTGTGATTATAATATGGTTTATGAAGTAAGGTTAAAGGATGCAATAAATAAAGGGTGGCTAGTACCTTTCAGATATTATGGTATTTATGATGAAACTGTAAATTATGAACATATAGATTATAAAAATGGTAAATATGATGATAAGCAATTAGAAGAAGCTTTAATGTTAAATAAAAGAGGAGAAGTTATATTAAATCATTACCTAAAATATAATTCAAAAAGAGCAATTGGATTTTGTGCTTCAAGACATCATGCAGAATATATGGCAAAGATATTTAATGAAAATAATATACCATCAGCAGCTGTTTATAGTGGAGAAAAAGGTGAATATTCTGAAGAGAGAAATATAGCTTTATCTAAGTTAACTTCTGGAGAGTTAAAAGTTATATTTTCAGTAGATATGTTTAATGAAGGTTTAGATGTACCAGCAATTGATATGGTTATGTTTTTAAGACCAACTCAATCACCAACAATATTCTTACAACAATTAGGAAGAGGTTTAAGAAAGTTTAAGGATAAAAAATATTTAAATGTTTTAGACTTTATAGGTAATTATAAAAAAGCTAATTTAGTTCCATTTTTATTAAGTGGAAAGGAATATTCAGCTTCAGAATGTAAGAAAAATAAACAAGGTGACTATGAATTTCCAGAAGAATGTATTGTTGATTTTGATTTTAGGATAATAGATATCTTTAAAAAACAAGCAGAAAGGGAAATGAAGGTTAAAGATAAAGTTAAAGAGCAATTTGAAGTTGTATCACAGATGTTAGGATATAGGCCAAGCAGAGTTGAATTATTTACTTATATTGATGATGAAGTTTATCAAAATATAAGAAGTAAAGCAATGAATCCATTTTCTAATTATCTAGAATATATAAAAGAAAATGATAAATTAACGCATGATGAAGAAATATTGTATAATTCTAGAGGAAGAGAATTTATTAATATGATTGAAACTACTAGTATGAGTAAAACTTATAAGATGCCAGTTTTATTAGCCTTTTATAATTATGGAGATGTAAAGATGGAAATATCAGAGGATGATATTTATAAAAGTTTTTATAATTTTTATAGAAAAGGATCTAATAAGGTTGATATGCTTAAGGATAAGGGAACAAGAGAATTTGAAACTTGGGATAAGAAAAAGTATGTTAGCTTAGCTAATAATAATCCAATTAAGTTTTTACTTAAGACTCATGGTGAGTTTTTTAAGGAGAAAGAGCAATGTTTAATAGCACTTCAAGATGACCTTAAGGATATTATAAGTAATGAAGCCTTTAAGAAGCACATGAAAGATTCTATTGATTTTAGAGTTGAAAGTTATTATAAGAATAGATTTTTTAATAGAAAAAAATAGTATACAATATTATTAAAGGAAGCTAATTGAATTTAGCTTCTTTTTAAATTTCAAATTTTAAGGAGTGTATTATGAAGGTTTATAATAAATTAGTTAGAGATTTAATACCTCAAGTTATCAAAAATAGTGGTAAGGAATGTGAAATAGAAATTGCTGATAAAGAGCAAAGAACAGAATTACTTGAAGCTAAGTTAATGGAGGAGGTTAATGAATATTTAGAAGATAAGAATTTAGAAGAACTTGCTGATGTTATGGAAGTATTATTTGGTCTTGCACATAATCTTGGATATAGTGAAGAGGATTTACTTAACAAGAGAAGAGAAAAGCTTGAAGAACGTGGTGGCTTTAAAGAGGGAGTAGTTTTGAAAAAGGTGTATTAGTATAGATTTTATATAAATATAGTATTTAAATTATTTTAAAGGAAATAAGCCAAATGATAAATAACACATTAGATTTTTACAATAACAATTCAAAATCATATATAGAAAGTACACTATCAATAGATATGAGCCATTTATACAATGATTTCCTAAAACACATACCAAAGGGGAGCAATATACTTGACTTAGGATGTGGTTCAGGAAGAGATAGTCTTGAATTTATAAAAAGAGGATACAATATTACAGCAGTTGATGGATCAAAAGAATTATCAATTGCTGCAAGTAAAGTTATAGGACAAGAAGTAATTTGCAATAAATTTGAAGACTTACAATTAACAGAAAAATTTCATGGAATATGGGCATGTGCTTCATTGCTTCACATAAACAAAAGAGACCTAATTAATGTAATAAAAAATATATCATCTAATTTAGAAGAAAATGGAGTATTTTATATGTCATTTAAATATGGAAAAGGTGAATATATTGATGAAAAAGGAAGATATTTTAACTGCTATACAGAAGAAACATTTAAAGAAATGATATTAGCAGTTCCAAAATTAGAAATAATTAAGATATATAAATCAGAAGATACAATTGGTGGAAGAAATAACTTACAGTGGCTAAATGTATTGTTGAAAATAAATTAAAGTTATAAAAATGGGTATATAATGATTTTTAAGGAAAATCACTATATACCTTAAACTGCTTAAAATATTATTTATTATAAAATCCTTATTCTAAATTTATAAATTATTCACTATAAAATATAAAAAAAATTAAAAAATTTGTTATAATACTATTTGATAAGTATAGGATTTATAGAAACAAATGGAATAGTATAAGGAGGTATAAATTTATGATAGAAGCAATGGAACAGCAAATGATAAATAGCATAAATGGAAGATGGACAAAGGATAAAAGTAAAAGAAAAGAAATAGATATTCATAAATTAGCTGAATGTTTCAGAGTGATTTGTTCAAGTAGAAGTTCAGTTTTGTTTATTATTGATTCATTAAAGAAAACATCTAATGAAAACTCTATATTAGAGTTAAAAAATAAGATACAGTGGATTTATGATTGGGTGACAGAAGATACTTGTAAAAGTATATTAGATAAATATGATATGGAAATAAAGGATAAGAAAAAGGAAACTGAATATAGAGCTGAAATTCCTGTAATTAATGAATATTTTGAAACATTAAAGAAGAAAGTTATAAATGAAACTATGACAAAATTATTAATATTTTATAAAGTTGAAATAGAGGTATAAATTTATGATAAGTCCAAAAAGAGAGTGGAAAAGGTTTGAATCACAAGAAGAAAAAATAAAAACATTAAAAGAATTGGCTTTGTTTTAAAATAGTGTTGAAATTAGCATAACATAATAGGATGTCCATTTGGACATCCTATTTGAATCGCAATAATTTAAAATTGTTCGCTAAATCAACTCTACAAATTGGAAGTTATTCCATTTTCCATGCTCCGCCTTTGCTCTCGTAATAGTTTTGCAATGCATGGACTACTTCTGGAATAGTTTTTAAGGAATTAATATCTATTTCCTCATAAACTGTTTCGTCACCCTCAATTTCTAATATTTTACCGTCATCCCTCATTTTTATGTAAAACACCTCAGTTTCACCGCCTAATTCGCAAGTTATAGTAGATTCCATTGTAATACTTTGAGAAGTCGTTGGGAACAGTATGAAGCCGATTAACGCAACAACGATTAATACAAACACAAATATACATTTCTTATCTACTTTCTTAAATAGCACCACGAACATAATGAGAAGAAATATAATACCCAAAATGCTGTTTGCTAAATTTGTCTGCGAATAGTAGAACTTCATGCAGTTGTTAATCGTATCAACTAACATCCCCGCAACAGGAAGTGCATACAACACACTACCCCAAACTGTCTTTTTGTTTCAATAGAACAAGACATAAGCTACAAGTCCGCAAAAAACAGCTATACCAATCCAGTGGAATAGATGGTTCCATTGGAGAAACTTATCAACTGTTACATTTGGGGTGAAAAAATCAATGATACCTTGTAACAAATAATAACTGATACACATACTGGATAAATATGAGAAGGTATTTATCATTGCATTTTTATTTGAAGAACTAAAGTAAATCACAAATGTTGTTGAGAATATCCAAAAGCCAAAAGAGCTTGCAATAGAACTCCAACCCCATAAATCATCATTAGGATAAAAATTCAATAATTCAGTAATCAGACCAATAATTGCACCAAAACATATTACCTCTATATATGATTTTTTCGCATACTTAGATTTCATGTCTTTCCTCCTTTCAAATTAAATACAATTGTTCATCAATCATTATATTTATTGTACACTAAAAATAGTAAAATTAAAACAAATTTTACCTTTATACATATATTGGTCTTCTAATCTTAAAATCCTTTATTAAAGATACAGAATGTGTTGAATTAGCATGAATAAAGAACTTTTTAGGTTTATTCCTTTCCATTTCTGTTTTAAATAATTGGGTCCATTTATACCAAAATAGGTAGTTTGTTAGGAACTTGGTTGAAACACCATTAAACTTTCTTATCCATCTTTTTAAGCTACTATGAAAAGCATTGACTCTTTGAATATTATAAATATCCACAGTTTTTCTCCCGCCCCTAATTTGATGTAATTCAAAATTATGTTGAGCCGCAAATGGGATATAACTCCTATGTTTATCAGTACATAAAATAGAATTTTTTTCAACAACCTCTGATAAAGCCCTATTTATATCAGTATAGTTAGGTCTGCCATCACATATTAAACCAGTATATATATTTCCTAATCTATCTACACCACATAATACACAGGCAAATTCCTTTGATATACCTCTTGTATTTATTTCTTTACCACGCTTTCTTGATTCCCTTGGCATAGTAAAATTAGAACTTTTGCTATGATTCCCTTTATAGCTAAGGGCAAAGTATGTCTCATCGAGTTCAATAACACCCTCAAGAGAGCCGTAGCCAATAAATTTTCTAATAGCGTCTATAATTTTATGTCTCCAAAAGAAAGCTGTTGCAATATTAATCTCAACAATTTCTGCACATTGCCTAATAGTGTTACCATTTATCATACATTGAGCATATAGTAGCCATTTATCTAATCCCTTTTTACTACTTGAAACCGGGGATTTAGAAAAATCATTGAAAGTTTTTTTGCACTCTGGATTTTGGCATTTATACCTTTGTTTAACGCCATTCTTACCATGATATTTTCCATACTTAGATATTTTATCATGATTGCAAAAAGGACAGCACTTCCCCTTGTTAAATCTATTTTCAGCGATTTCTTCATCTATAGAGTTAGTTATTCCATTTGACATCAATACAGTCTTTAAAAAATCAAATACCTTCTCTTGCTCATATGTATTTAATTGTGAAACTTGCTGAATAACATTATTAACTCTTGGCATAAAAAACCTCCTAAATAGTAGTTATATTATATATTATAACCATATTTATAGAGGTTAATCAAATTTCAACAGTTTATTAAAACAAAGCCAAAGAATTAAAAATAATAAGTCCAAAAGCAAATGAAATTAAGGAATTATATTACAAAGGTGCATATACTAAAGATGCAGTAAAATGTGATATTGTTGGAATAGTTGATAATAATGAAATAATATTAAATATAAATGATGAATTACATAGTATACATCCAGATTACCTATTAGATATGCAGAAAAAAGAAAGATTTATAATTGTAGATATAGAAACTCCAAGAAGCTTCAGTCCTGCTGATGGAATAAGAGAAGTTGCAGCAGTTGTTGTTGAAGATTATAGAGTAATAGATACCTTACATTTAGCAATAATTACTGATGAGGAAAAATATAAAAATGGATATGGAGATGGATTAGAAGCAATTGAAGAAAATGAAGAACTTAAAACACAATTTAAGAATTTACTAAAAAAATATAAATATCCTTTAGTAGCTCATAATGCAAGCTTTGATAGAAACTTCTTAAGCTATTGGGGGTGGGTTGATGATAAACAAGAGTTTTATTGCAGCATGAATACAATAAAGCAAAAAGAAGTTTTACCATCATATAAGTTAGTTAACTTATTAGAGCATTATAATATCAAAAAAGGACAATCACACAATGCATTACAAGATGTTTTGGATTTATTAGATTTATTAAAAGTTATAAAGCCAGAAAGATGGTGTGCTTTAAGTATATCAAGATCAGTTTCAAAGAATGATAATAAACAAGGAAAAGATGGTACTAAAAGTTCAGCAAAGTCTAATAGTTTTAGAAAGTTTGCAAAGGATAAGGAAAAAGTTGCAGAAGAAAAAGAAATGATTGAGTTTGCTAAAAATAATTTAATAAAGGACATATTTAATAAAAAGAAAATAGTTTTTACTGGTGATATGTCTAAAAGTAGAGCTGAGATGAGAGCTACAGCTATAAGATATGGGGCAGATTCTCCAACAAGCATAAGTGGAAAAACAAATATTCTTGTTATAGGGGAAGAGGCTGGTAAGAGCAAGTTAGAAAAGGCTAAGCAGCTTGGAATAGAAATAATTAATGAAGATGAATTTTGGAATATTATAAATAAAGAAACAAGCATGGAATAAAATTGAGTTTTATTAATAACCTTAATATAAGCAGCATTTGAATTATATCAAGTGTTGCTTTTTTTTGTGCAGAAAATTGTAAAGTTTAATATTGAATTAAATTTTATATTTTAACAAAAAATAAAAGATAGCTAATAAAAAATAGTTTAATACACTACTGTTTATAACATTAGGAGGAATGTTTATGAGAATATTTAGTTAAAACATTTGGGTGTACTAGATTTATATATAATAAAATGTTAGCTGATAAAATTGAGTATTATAAAGAAACTGGCGAAATGTTAAAAAATACACCTGCACAATATAAAAAAGAATTTGAATGGCTAAAAGAAGTTGATTCATTAGCACTAGCAAATGCTCAACAAAACTTAGAAAAAGCTTATAAAAACTTTTTCAGAGATAAATCTATAGGATTTCCTAAATTCAAATCCAAAGTAAAAACTTACTAAAATTAGTAATATAATTTTGGTATTATCTTGAGGTAGGAACTACCTTGTAAGCTTGGGTAAACTTGTACCGTTAGGTATATTGACCAAGAAGCTCCCAATTCTATAAGTGGAGAGTAGTTCACGACCTTTAGCAGTTGAAGCTGGTTTTGGTAAATGGGGAAATAGTGGTATTATAGAAAATGAAAAGTATGGCACTAATTTTATGATTACAGCTGTATTTTATAGATAAGAGATATATGAGCACTTCAATTAGCAGTGTTCATTTTTTTAGAAATATAAATTACAGATTTTGTTATTTTATTTGGAAGTATTTCTTTTATATTTGAGATAAAAAATTCTTTCATTTATTTATTATATTAAAGTAAGGGAGTTAAAAGCTATTTTTTAATTTTTGATTTTTATAATAATATGCTATAATTATCATAGAGTAAAGTATAGTTAATTGAAAATACTTGAGGTGATTATATATGAAAAAACTTATGCTTAAAAATTGCAAAATAGATGCCACCAAGTTGAAAGATGTAATAGCATTATGTGTTTTTGGTAGCTATCATGAAAAGGTTTTTGATAAAGATAGAAGTGATATAGATATAATGATTCTTTCTAAATATCAGCTAGAATTATATGATGAAATAGAAATTGAAGATTATCTGCAAAAAATATTATCAGAATATTTTTCATATGACAATCTTCATTTTACTTTTATTAGTGAGTTTAATTATCCTTTTAGTGAAATCTTACTAATAAGTGATGATAAAATAATTTTTCAAGAAGAAGAATATCTAGATTATGTTTTAGGATATTCAGCTTTTAAGAGGGATAGAGAAGCGTTGGAAGTTATGAGAGAGGAAAATCTAAAGGATTTGGAGAGTTTTAGGAATGGTTTATTATAAGTATAAGAAAGAAAAGTTAGAAGAGAAATTTTTAGAAAGCAAAGTATTTTTAGTTAAAATACGAGAATGTATAAAACGTAATATAGATGGTGAAGATGATATAATTAATGAGGCTATGATTTCATATTTTAATTCATTTTGTGAGTTTATAATAGAGATGTGTGAAACTTATTTAGTATCAACAGATAATTATATACCAAATAAATCTGGAAGTGAAATAATAGAGTTAGCTAGTAGTTTGGGGTTTATTTCAGCTAAGGATTCTAAAAGACTTCAAGCTATAATAAAGCTAAGAAATAGGTATACTCATGATTATTATCAAAGAAAGCTTTCAAGAGAAAGAATAATTAAAATGTGTAGAGGAGATTTAGCTACACTAGAATTATTTTTAGAGATATCACAGGAAAAAATTAAATTAGTGATAAATGATGGAAATTAATTTTATAAAATGGGGATGTAGAAAGATTTTGAGGGACAGTATATAGATTTGCACAATATAAGCATAGATGAAAGTCACTTTAGTGATAGATATCTATGCTTATTTTTGTGTAAAAATAAATCCATCTATAGTATCCCTTTATGCTATATTCCCCTTAATCAAGGTTAGGACTTGTGCCTTTTACCTTAAAAGGGGAATAGCCTTATGCACTAATACAAATTATTCAACTACAATTTTATTAGTATCTTTTTCAGATTTTTCTTTCTTAGGCAAATGAACATTTAAAACACCATTATCAAATTTTGCCTTAATTAAATCCTTATTTACATTATTCAAATAGAATCCTCTAGAAACTGAACCATATCTTCTTTCACGTCTTAAATAATTTTCTTTCTTTTCCTTAGAATCAGTATTTTTTGTAGCAGAAATAGTTAAATAGTTGTTATCATAGTCAATATTGATATCTTCCTTTTTAACTCCTGGTAATTCTGCGTGAAGAACATATTCTTCTGGAGTTTCCTTGATATCAGTTTTAAATCCTCCATTAGCAGAAAGATCTGATAACATGCTTTCATTAAAGAAGTCATTAAATACATCATTTAATGTTAATCCTTTGTTATTTTCTCCATTGTTAAATTTAAAAGGTACTAAACCAAACATACAAAGACCTCCTTTATAAATAAATTTTTCAAAATAATTTGGTGTGAAATTTACTTTTTATAAATTTAAAAAATAAATTTCCTTTGATTTTGTTTCTTTGTACAGATAACATTATAAAATATAGTAATCTAAAATAGCAAATTAAGGAAATTAAGTAAAGCAAAGAAATAATGAGTTATTTTAAGAGTCGCACACTACAATAATTAAATTTAATTTAATATTTAAAAATATGGCAAAAAATGGATTAAACAAATAAAAATGCAATTTGAAAAAATTAAGTTTTATTGGTATTTGCCATATTATTTGTTTTTTAAACATTGAAAGGAAAAAAATAATAATATAATATAAAAGACAATAGATTTGACATAATATTTGTTTTTAAACATATTAATATTATTTATAAAAAAAGTAGTATCAATTAAATCATAGTTCTCCTTAAGGTGATAATAGTTTTTATTAGCTTAACTATTTATTAAAAAGGAAATAATATGAATGAGATACTACTTAAAATTTATATAGAATTTTTAATAATATTTAATTTGCTTATAAGATATTGAGAAGTTAAACCAGTAAATATTCCTGCTATAATTCCAGATAACAAAAGCACAGGAAGATAAAAAGCTAAGGATGTTGTTTTAGTAATAAAAATTGCCATTAATACTTGGCCAATATTATGAGCAATAGCACCAATAATACTACAAATCCAAATGTTTTCTAAGCTTAAAAACTTTTTACTTATAATCATTGCAAGGTAACATAAGATTCCACCACTTAAGCTATATAAAAGGATAGACATATTACCAGAAAAAATGCTTCCAAGAAATATTCTACATAATAATATAATTAAAGTATCAAGTGGGGAAAGAATAAATATAGCATAAACTGTAATTATATTTGCCAAGCCAAGCTTTACTCCAGGAATTGGTGTAAGTGATGGCAATTGTGCTTCTATAATAAATATTATAAGTGATATACTAAGTAATAAAGCCAGGGATGTCAATTTTCTTGTATTCATAATATTAGTGAAGTAATTTTTAAATTACCACCAAAATTCACCTCCAATTATTGTAATATATTATTAATTTTTCATTTTATTATTGTGATATGCCATCAATTTCACTTATTTTAGGACTTTCCTCTATTTTTATTATAATTTTATGAGGAAGACATACTATAGGTGCAATTGTATTTGATATATATCCTTGATTAATACAAATTTTATCATTGCAATTAGCATCAATTACAGCAATTTTATTTTTTTCAACAGAAATTATATTAACTTCATCATCATATGTTAAGTTTATTTCATAAGGAGAAGTAACTTTAGATAAGTCTATTGATTTTATGCATACTCCATCTTTATATATGTTTGCTATTGTGCCCTTAGAAGGCATTTTAATCAATATAAAACTTATAAAGGAAAGTATTAAACAAATAATTAATAAAATAAATATATGAGTTTTTTTAATTTTCATTTTTTATTATATTAGGAGAGATATTACTAAAATCATCTAAAATGGTAATATCATCTTCAATCCCTTCTGTAATATAAATATGACCATCTTTTGTTATAAAAACAGCATCAAAGTCATTATTTTTTTTCCAATATTCAATAGATTTTTCTAGTCCCATAACAAAAAGGGAAGTGGAAAGTGCATCACATAATACTGCATCTTTGCCAATTATACTTACAGAAAGAAGTTCATTATTTATTGGCATTCCAGTATTAGGATCAATAATATGTCCATATTTTACTCCATTATCATCAATGAAATATCTTTCATAAGCACCAGAAGTAATTACTGCTTTATTAACAATGGAAATAACTGCTGCATTACTATTGGTTAATGGATTTTTAATTGCAATTTTCCATGGGGTACCATCAGGCTTAGAACCTAAGGCATGGACATTCCCACCTAAGTTTAAAAGAGCAGATTTTACATTATGTTCTTTTAAAATATTAATTAATGTATTACTTGTATATCCCTTAGCAGTACTTCCTAAATCTATTGCCATATTATTATTTAATTTTATTGTGTTATTATTTTTTGAAAGAGTTATATTTTTATAATTTACATATTGTAATAAATAATTTATTTCTTCAAGTGATGGAACATTAGGAGTTTCAGTGGTAAATCCCCAAGAATTAACTATGGGATAAACTGAAATATCTAATGCACCATTTGTTAAATTACATATTTTTAAGGATTCTTCAATTAAATTAAAGGTATCTTGAGATAATGTATTTTCACCTTTTTGATTTAAAATTGAAATTTCACTATTATTATTAGTTGTTGAAAATAAGTTTTCTAATTCAATTATTTTTTCTTCACATAAGTTTAAGACATCATTTGCAGAAGTATAAGCAGTTAAGCTCATTATTGTATCCATTGCAAAAATTTCTTTAGTTAGCTTAGTTGTGTCATTTAAATCAGTTTGTTTTTTTAATATTGCAATGTTTTTAATTAATATTGCTGATGAAAATGCCGCTAATAAAATAATTAAGCTTAGAAAAACTTTTTTATTGTTAATTTTCTGCATTTTTTAAGGCAGCTTTTACTGCAGAAATAAGTCCCTTAGAACTAAAAGTAGCACCACTTACAGTATCCACATCTGGACTTTGAGAGTTAAGTATAGAATCAAATACTCCTGAAATTGCAGTATCAACAAAAGGTGAATTATCAACTGTGTCAATAACAACTAAGTTTGTAATAACATCATTTTTAATTGTAACTTTAACTGTAATGTTTCCATTATATCCAGAGCCTGTTCCTTCATAAACACCATCTTTATAAATAGAACTAGTGCTTCCAGTAGGTTCATTTGAAGGAGTGTCATTTGGAGCTGAAGGCGGATTACTTGGAGTTGAAGGAGAATTATCAGAGCTTGGAGGAGTATTATTTACATTTGACTCATTTCCAGCGTTTGACTCATTTCCAACATTTGAAGAAGTATTGTTATCTTTTAAATTGTCTTGAGGCGTTAAAGACTTATTATCTTTATTTAAATTTTCTTCAATATTTAAAGAAGCAACATCTTTTGTTTCAGCTTCATTATCAGCTTTATTATTTGAATCTGAATTTTCATCTTTTATCTCATTTTCATCATTTGAAGAATCATCATTTGAAGAATCAGCATTTTCATTTAATGAAATTTCAGTTTTATTAGTATTATTAGAAGCAGAAGCAGTATTTTTTTCAGCTAATGATGGCATAAGAGCATATGCAGTTATGCAGGCAAAAGCTACAACTGCTATACAATAAGCTGTTACAGTTCTAGATTTATTAAACACCTTTTTATTTAATGCTTTATTAACACGCATTGTAGCATATATTAAAAATACTAAACTATAAATTAATACATTTAATATGTATTGTAAGTTTCCACATTTAGCTATTGGAAGCATTATAAGCATTACATGAATATAAATTAATCCATAAAAAGCATAAGCAGATCTTTGAAGCATTTTCCAAGATTTATATTTCATTTTTTTTCTTATCATTGGGAATGAAGTAATCATAAGTGGAATCATAATAGCAATTAAAATAATACTTATTATTGCAGCTAAAATCATATTTAGTGACATTGATTTTGGGTTTGTAAATAAGGTTACAAAATGATATCTTCCAAAGCTAATGTTATGAGCAAGAGTAAGTATACTTGCTATAATAGATAATTCTGCTCTAATTGGCATTAATATTTTCATTAATTTACTTCCATTTTTTAATGCACCAGTATACATAACTACAACAAAAATAGAAGTTGCAAATGTGCTTTTTGTAAATAGTGGCATTATATTGTTTTTAATAAATGGTGGGAAGCTTGAAATAGCACCACTATATGAAGCAATAATTATAAGTAATGATATAATTCCAGTTACTATATAGCAAAGTATTGAGTGCTTTTTTATAAATTTGCGCCCTATAAAAATTAAAAGAGCAGTTAAAATAATAGAAATTAAAAAATTCATGTTTCCTCCTAAAACTAACATTGGGGCTGTAGCACTAAAACTTTTAGACACAATATATTCTTTAATATATTGTACTATTTACTCTTAATGCAACATCCATAAGCATTTTTATTATTGTGTTGTTAATTTGAATTTTAATGGCTGATAATCATAAAGTGTAATTTCAATATAATATTTCTCATAAATAAAATTAAAGTTTTTTAGGTTTAATTTATTTTTACAAAAAATTCAAAATACAATAATAAAAGTATAAATGAAAAAATATATGAAATCAATAATCATTATCAATTAAGCAAATATAGTTAAAAATATAATTAAATATTTTAATATATATGTAATTAGTTGTTAAAATATCGAGTTTAAAATTATGTTGAAAAAAATATCACAAAAATGTATAATATTAGAGAAGTGAATAAAATCTAGTAAGATTTACTAGGAGAGGTTCGTATGACCATCCCTCTATAAAAAACTAGGCTTAGTTATAAATTATTTTTGTATTTTATAACTTTAAAATTATAAGTTTTTTTATAGAACCTCTAAGTTTAATGCTTAGAGGTTTGTTTTTTTGGAGTGACCATCTAATCTCCCTTACACTTACTAAATTAAGAGTAGGAGTGAAAAAATGAAAAGAAACAACACAAAAAAGTTAGTGCTTATATCATTATGTATAGGTATAAATGTAATAGGCGCACTAATAGCAGTGACATTAAAACTGCCAATATTCCTTGATACAATTGGAACATTTTTAATTGCATTTTTATTTGGACCAATAGCAGGAATTACCACAGGGATATTAAGTTATTTAATAACAACAATGACTTTTGACCCATATGCATTATATTTTATACCTTCACAAATAACAGTTGGGCTTTTAGCAGGTATAATTTATAAAAAAGGTGGTTTTAAAAAGAAAGCTATTATGCCATTTAGTACATTATTAATTGCTATATGTTCAGCTATTGTTGCAGCAATTGCATCTGCAGTTGTGTTTGGAGGAATTACTTCATCAGGAAATTCAATTATTATAATTTATTTAAAAAATATGGGTTTAGGATTAGTTCCAAGTATATTTATAACTCAAATATTAACTGAATTTATTGATAAAATGATGATTGTATTATTAGTAATTAATATTATTAAAGCAATGCCTAATAATTTTAAGTTAGAATCTAATGTTTAAAAAAGGGAGATCTATGGATAGATATAGTAAGATAATTAATAAAAATAGTAGAGAAATTGTTTTGTTAAAAGCTTTTCCATGTGTTTGGGGAAAATGTAGTTTTTGTGATTACATTGATGATAATGGAAAAGATGAAGAAGAATTAAATAAGCTAAATAAAGGGGTTTTAGATAATATAACAGGTGAATTTGGAGTTCTTGAGGTAATTAATTCAGGAAGTTGCTTTGAAATACCAAAGGAAACTTTGAATTACATAAAAAAGATAGTAGATGAAAAGAAAATCAAACTTTTATTTTTTGAAAGTCATTGGTGTTATAGAAATAGATTAGATGAAATGAGGGAGTTTTTTAATATTCCTATAGTATTTAAAATTGGAGTTGAAACTTTTAATTTTGACTTTAGAAATAATTTTTTAAATAAAAATGCTAGGTTTAGAGACCCAAGGGAAGTTGCAGAAAAGTTCCAATCTGTATGTTTGATGGTTGGAATAAAGGGACAAACTAGGGAAATGATTAAAAGAGATATTGAAATTGTTTTAGAACACTTTAAGTATGCAACTATTAATGTTTTTGTTAATAATACTACTGAAATTAAAAGAGATGAGGAATTAGTTCAGTGGTTTAAAGATGAATATGAATTTTTAAATACTCACCCAAAGGTTGAAGTTTTATATCATAATACTGATTTTGGTGTTGGTGATTAAGTTTAAGGGTAGTGCTTATTTTTATAGGCACTATTTTTTTGTACAAATCGATTTGATGGTGTTTATAAAATAAAAAATTTTAGCCTCTGAGGAAAGTTACCTCAGGGGTATTTTTCTGTAATAAAAAACTTAATTATAAATGAGTAGAATTAAATTTGATAAATGTAGTATAATAGAAAAAACTATTAAAATAATAAAAAGGAGAAAGAAATGATAGATGTAAGAGATATAAGTGTTGGAAATTTTCAAGGAAATATTTTTCTTGTTTATGAAGACAAGCCAACAAACAATAAAATAGTAGAAGTTCTAAAATCTAAAAAAGTATTTGAAGGAAAAAGTGGTCAGATATTTTACAAAACTACTGAAGATTTAAATTATGAAATTTTTGTGGGACTTGGAAGATTTGATGAATTAGAAAAAGTAGATTTAATAAATGCTGTAGCAAAGGGGATTAAGCAAGCTGAAAAATTAAAAATTAATGATTTAAGTATTAATTTTGTAAAGGCTAATGGATTATGTACAGGGGGAATTACTACTGCAATAGTTCATGGAATAAAATTAGCAGGATATAAGTTTGATAAATATAAGAATAATGAAAAATTTTATTTGCCAAATGTAACAATTTTAGGGGCTCCAAAAGAAAAAGTTGATAAAATGAGAAAAAAAATACAAGAAGCTATCAATGTTGCAGATGGTATAATTTTAGCTCGTGATCTTGTAAATGAACCTTCAAATGTATTATATCCTGAAACTTTAGCACAAAGGGCAGTAAAAGCAGGAAAAGAAAGTGGATTTGAAGTAGAAGTATTTAATGAAGAGAAAATTGAGGAGTTAGGAATGAAGGCCTTTTTAGAGGTAGGAAAGGGTTCAGTTCATAAACCAAGATTAATAGTAATGAGATACAATGGCAATGGAAATAGTAATGAAAGAGTTGGTCTTGTAGGAAAAGGTCTTACTTTTGATACTGGTGGATATTCTCTTAAACCATCATCATCAATGGATACAATGAAAAGTGATATGGGTGGAGCAGCAGCTGTTATTGGAACAATGCAAGCACTTGCAAAAAATAAAGTTGAAAAAAATGTAGTTGCAGTAGTTGCAGCTTGTGAAAATGCTATTTCTGGTGGAAGCTATAAGCCTGGAGATATTATTGGCTCAATGGCAGGAAAGACTATTGAAGTATTAAATACTGATGCAGAAGGAAGATTAACTTTAATAGATGCTGTTACTTACATTATTGAAAAGGAAAATGTAAATAAGATAGTTGATGTTGCAACCCTTACAGGTGCTGCTTTAGTTGCACTTGGAACTGAAATAACTGGAGTTATAAGTAATAATGATGAATTTTATGATGAATTAATTACTGCTTCAAAGAGAAGTGGAGAAAAGTTCTGGAGATTACCTAATGATAAATGCTATAAGAAGCTTTATAAGGGTGATTTTACAGATTTTAAGAATATTGGTGGACGTTATGGAGGTTGTATTACAGCAGGTATGTTTATTGGAGAATTTGTGCAAGATAAGCCTTGGATTCATTTAGATATAGCAGGGACATCTTGGGTTGAATCTTCAAGTGATACTACACCAAAGGGCGGTACAGGAGCACCAGTTGCAACTTTATATGAGTTAGTTGTTAAGCATAAATGTAAACATAAATAAATTCAAAAAGAAGTCAAATTAGTTTTGGCTTCTTTTTTGTATATTATGGGAAAATTAATGGATAGTTAAAAGTATTATTAATATTGAAAAAAGTATAATATTTGTTGTTTATTATACTTTTTTAGTATAATATGTTATAATGAAGCAAAAACATGATGGGGAAATGTGAATTTTATGTGGGGTGGAATTAAATAATGAGTGTAAACAAAATAGATAAAAGAAATTATACAATAGAAGATTTAGAAGAACTATTAGATAAAATTCCATATGAAATTTTTATTAAAGATACAAATGGAATATATCAATATGTTAATTTAGCAACAGAAAAGAAATTGGGGATTAAAAAAGAAGAAATAATAGGGAAAAATGATTATGATATAAGACCTAAAACACTTGCTCATATTTGTGATGAAAGTGATAAAAGTGTTTTAGAAAATGGTGATAAAGAATTTGTAGAAGATAAAATAATAAATGATAATATAGAAACAAGATATGAAATATTTAAGGCATTATTGAATAATGATAAAGATAAAGTAAAAATAGGTGGAATTGCAAAGTTTGTAAGTGAAGATAAGTCTTTGCAAATAAGCATTAATGAAAATTCAAATAAAATAATGAACAATCCTAAGATGTTAAATTCTTCTTCAGTTTATTATGGAATTTTAAAAGATTTAAAATCAGCAGTTAAATGTAATGAGGTTGGATTATATTTATATGATAAAAATAAAAATGCAATGATATTAAAGAATCATTTTGGGGAAGATGAAGCATTTTTTGAAGAAAGCTATAATATAACAATGGATATTGAAAAAAATTATTTTTACAATTATGAGTGTAAAATTGAAGAAAAGTTAAATTTTAATAGTGTTAAATACATATATTTATTAAAAATAAATAATAATCTTTTAGGGTGTATACATATTTATTATGAAAATAAACCAAAGAAAATAAATGAAGAGTTTATAAAATATATATGTATAATATTATCCTTTATTAAAGATAAAAAAAATCTTAAACATGCTGTAGAAATTGAAAGTTTAAAAACAGAATTTTTTGCAAATTTATCTCATGAATTTAAGACTCCTTTAAATATAATACTATCTACAGTTCAGTTAGTAATGAATTATATTGAAGTTAATAATGAATATCCTGATTATAATATGTTTAATAAATGTCTTAGTAATATAAAACAAAATTCATATAGGATTTTAAAGATTGCAAATAACTTAATTGATATGAGCAAAATAGATGGTAACTTTTATTCTATTAATATGGGAAATTATAATATAGTTGAAGTTGTAGAAAATATAGTTCAATCACTTGCAGAGTATATGAAAGATAATAAAAGAAATATTATATTTGATACAATAGAAGAGGAAATAATAACTGCATGTGATCCAGATCAAATAGAAAGAATAATATTAAATGTACTTTCTAATGCAATGAAATTTACATCTCATGGTGGCAATATTTATGTTGATATGGAAGTTAATGATAGATGTAATAAAGTTATTATTAAGATTTCCAATGATGGAGAAAAGATAAATTTTGAAGATAGGCTTAGAATTTTTGAAAGATTCACTCAATCTGAAAGTCTTTTAACAAGAAGAGCAGAAGGTACTGGAATTGGTCTTACATTAGTTAAATCATTAGTTAAACTTCACAATGGTGAAGTGTATGTAAATACTGAATTTGAAGAAGGAACTCAATTTTGTATTGAATTGCCAATAAGAAAAATGAAAAATTTTAAAAATAATAATGTTAGAGAAAAAAGCATAGTTTCAAAAGTAGAAAAATTTAATATAGAATTTTCAGATATATATAATTAAAAGAAAGTATCTCTTATCAAAAATGAAAGATAAGAGGTACTTTTTTTATTTGGGAAATATTGCTAAAAATTATATGCACAGTTAAAATATTAATATATAAGTAAAGTTTTATGTAATATAAAAGAATAACAAAATAGGGGCTTGCGTAAAAAAGAAAAATGAGTATTCAATTAATTGTAAAATCAAGCCTTATAATAAGGTGGGAAAAGGAGATTATCCCAATTATCTAATATATTAGAAAAGAAGTATAGACTTTTTACAATAATAAAGTAGAGTTCGAATTTAATAAATAATTTAATAATATATATAAGGGGAGTTATTTAAAACTAGTTCCTTTTATTTTTTTAATAGATAAATATTTATATAAAGGTTGGTGGTGAAATAAAATGGAATATATTAATGAAATAGTAAAAAAAGTAAAACCTTTTGCAAATATATTAATTTTCTTTTGCTTATTTACAATTGCTTTTATTATTATAGCAGGAACAATAAAATATACTATACCATTTATTATTGGGTTAATTGCAGCTTCAATTTTGCAAAAGCCAACAGAATTTATTATAAAAAGGTTTAATATAAGGGGGGAAATAGCAGCAATTATTTCAACATTAATTTTTTATGTTATTACAGTTTCGGTATTAGTTGTTGGTGTGGTTTATTTTTCTTCTGAAATTAAAGATTTAGCAACAGAAGGATATGATTATATTTATAATAATGGTTCAGAAATAAGTGATATGTTACAAAAATCTTTATCAGGATTTGAAAACATAGATGAATCAATTTTAGATACATTAAAAACAAACATAACAAAGTTTATTTCTGATATGTCAAATTATGCATTAGATTTTAGTAAGGGGATAGTTAATGGAATAATAAATGTAGTTTCTGCTCTTCCATATATAATATCAGTAATAATATTTGCCATATTATCAAGTTTTGTATTTTTAAAAAAGTTTATAAAAAGAAAATATTCACCAAATGAAGAAAATAAGTTTAATGAAAATGATCAGTATGAAAAATATATAAAAATAATATTAGAAATTAAAGATATTGTATTTAAATATATTGGAACATATTCATTTTTAGTTTTTTGTACATTTGTAATAACTTTCATAGGTTTTAATATTTTAAAAATACCATATTCATTATTGTTGAGCTTTACATGTATGATTTTAGATTTATTGCCTATTGTGGGTATGATTTTAGTATTTTTACCTTTAGTAGTTATTTATTTTTTTAGTGGAAAGTTTGTAATAGTTGTGTTTTTAATTATTTTATTTTCTGTAATAATGATAACAAGAAATATATTAGAACCTAAGTTATTATCAGCATCATTGGAATTATCACAATTAAGTGTATTAATTGCAATATTTGTTGGATTAAATGCTGGTGGATTTAAAGGGATGATATATTTAATTGCATTGTTTATTGCTTTTAATTTTTATAAAAAATATATTATTTATGAAGAAAAAGATTTAAATTGTAATAGTAAAATAAAAAAAGAAAGTAATAAATTAAAATAAGTTATGTAAAAGTAAAATTATTAAAATAAAGTTAAATACTTGTAAGAATAATTAAATAAATATACTTATGTAGTATATTCTTTAAGCTAGCTTATTATATATAGTATATAGGCTAAGGTATAGTAAATGTAGTTTAAATATATTTTGTATTTTTAAATTAACAATAATAAATTTAATTTTGATAATTGAAATATTAATTAAAGCGTTTATTTAGAATTTTATACTTTGAACTTTAGGTTAATTTAATAATATGACTATGCTATAAAGCTAAGAATGTATTGTTGAAAATGGTATAACAGGGAGGAAATTGCTTTGGTTAAAATTTTAGTTGCTGAGGATGATAATAAAAAAGTCAATAATTTTCAATGGAATGTTGAAAAGGAAAAGTTCTTAAGAAAATGGATATTGGGAAAAGTAAAAAGCTATAATTTAGCAGATGAAATGAAAAAATTTGATGTAGTTTATAGTAAGACAATGGCACTTGTTGTTGTTAAGCCTCTTGTAAAGGGTGAAAATAGTTATGAAATAGATTGGGAGGCTGAAAATTTAAGTTTTGCAATTAGTAATATTGCAAAGGAAATAATGAGTGATTTTAAGTACTTAAATGTTATTGTTGATTTTAAGGGACAAGTTGTGATTTTATGTGATGTTAATCCAATAAAAAGATGGCATCATGCAGTAAATAATTTAGAAGATAACATTAATGAAAAATTAAAGGTTAATGTTGTTATTTGTGCATCATTTTTAAGAGAGGATCCTGTTCAAATAAATATAGTATATAACTCTTTATGCAATAGGATAATTGATAAAAGTAAAAAATCTGATATGTTAATTGAAGTTCAAAAATATATTAATAGGAATTATTTTAATGAAAACTTAAGTATTGCTGAAGTGGCTAATGTAATGAAAGTTAGTCAAGCATATTTAATTAGAGTTTTTAAAAGAGATTTGAAAATGAATTTTGCAGATTATTTAACTAATGTGAGAATAAAAAATGCAATAATTTTAATGAGGGATAATGAATTAAAGCTAAATGATATTTCTAAAATGGTGGGATATAATACTCAACATTATTTTAGTAATGTATTTAGAAAACATGTAGGAATATCTCCACAAGATTATAGAATAGGAATGGGTAGTTAGTGGCAAGTGGTAAGTGACAAGTGGCAAGTGGAGAGTGGCAATTGGCAAGTGAGTTAGTAGTGAAGGGGGAAAATTCAGCATTAGCTCAATTTGTGCTCTAGTTTGTCACTTGAAACTATTCCAAGCTTGCTACTTGAATTGACTAATAATTTCCATGGAATATGTAAATACTAAATTTACTATATTTTTAGAGGTGAAATCATGTTTAAGTGGAGAGACTTTTATTTAATGAAAATATATGATTTAAAAAATAAGTATATTGGAGTTGTAGAAGATATTTCAATAGATTTTTATAAGGGGGTTGTGAGGGGATTTACAATTTCCCCTACATCAATATTTAAAAAACAAATGTATGTTTCAGTAGATTCAATTATTTCTATTGATGAAGATATGAAAATTAAAGGTACTTCAAATTTTGAGGGATTAAAGTTTAAGGAAATTAGATATGTGGATATAATTAATAAAGAGAAAAAACTTATAGGTGTTCTTGAAGACTTAATAATAGATAAGCAAAATTTTGAGATAAAAGGTATTATTATGAGTTCTGGAATATTTGACAAAATGCTTAAAGGTAAAGAAGTAATAACATTAAAGCATTGTACTCTTTGTGATGAATATATCTTATATAATGGAAACTCAAGGGTTAAGCTAAAAACTTTACCTCATAATTTAGGGGGCGATAGTGATGTTCAAAAAGTATAAAAATTTAATTATAAAATTATTGATTTTTATAATAGTATTAATTAGTTTAATAATGATATATTGTTTTGTAGCTCCAATAAGATCAGTTGTAAACTTATTGATAATTTCAATAATAATTGCATACACATTAAAGCCTTTAAGAAATTATTTAAGCAAAAAATTTAATTTATCTTCTAAAAAAAGTTCATTATTAATTATAGTAATGTTTTTAATTATATTTATAGGGCTTTTATATAGCATAATTCCAACCATATTAAATGAAAGTGGAAATTTTGGAATCATGCTAGATAATATTGAAGAATACATATTAAATTTGGCAATAAGTCTTAAATTAGATAAATTGCCATGGTTTGAAACTCTTTATATACAAACTGGAGAAAAGATTAATAGGTTTTTAAGTAGTTTATCTGTTAATTTAATTGATAATTTACTTAGTATGGCTGAAAATCTGGTTAGTCTTGCAATAGTGCCAATTACAACTTATTATTTCTTAGCTGACTCAAAGCTTATTTATAATAAACTTTTATTACTTTTACCAACAGATAAGAGGATAATAGTTAAAAATATAAATAAAAATATAGATAAAATATTAAGTAGATATATATTTAGCCAATTATTATTATCATTAATAATAGGAGTTTTATCCTTTATTTTACTTTTAATACTTAGGGTAAAATTTCCTTTGGTTTTAGCAATAATAAATGGAGTTGCCAATATAATTCCTTATTTTGGACCCATAATAGGAGGTATACCTATTATATTTATGGCTCTTACTAGTTCAGTTAGTAAGGGAGTAATTTCAGCAATTGGTGTTTTTTTAATTCAACAATTTGAAGGTAATTTTTTAGCTCCTAAAATTACAGGGGATAGCACTAATATGCATCCTATTGTTATTATTATTTTATTAGTATTAGGTGATAAAATAGGTGGGGTAATTGGAATGGTATTAATTATTCCAATTGCAGTAATAATAAAAGTTATTTATGATGATATAGATTATTATTTATTTTGAAATATTGGTTAAAATAAGTAATAAATATATTAAATTTATTCAAAATGAACTGTTTATTGACAGAAATGAGTAAATGAAATATAATTTTGTCATAAATAAATAGCAAAAAGCAATGAAGAGAATGAGTAAATATGATTTAAATATTAAGAGAGGAAGTGGCTGGTGAAAACTTCTTATTTGACATATTGAAGCTATCTTGGAGCTTATTTTTACTTTAAGTGATGTATAAGTTTTATACATAATTAGGGTGGTACCGCGGAAATTATAAGTTTTCGTCCCTTGGTCTTTAGGGATGAAGACTTTTTTTGTTAGTTGAATTTCCAAAGAAAAAGGGGCTGTTGCACTAAAATTTTTATACACAATATATTGTTTTAAAAAATAAAAATTAATACAATATTGTAGTATTTATTCTTAATGCGACATCCCAATTAAGTTATAAAAAGTTGGAGGTTGAAAAAAATGAAATTCATGGGAGCAAATGAATTAAGAGAAAGTTTTATAAGCTTTTTTGAATCTAAGGAACATTTAAGAATGGAAAGTTTTCCATTAGTACCTAAAAATGATAAGAGTTTATTATTAATAAATGCAGGTATGGCACCACTTAAGCCATATTTTACAGGAATACAAAAACCACCAAAGAGTAGAGTTACTACTTGTCAAAAGTGTATAAGAACTGGTGATATAGAAAATGTAGGAAAGACTTCAAGACATGGTACTTTCTTTGAAATGTTAGGAAATTTCTCATTTGGAGATTATTTTAAAAATGAAATTATTCCATGGTCATGGGAATATGTAACAGAAGTTTTAAAGTTACCTAAAGATAAGTTATATGTAACTATATACTTAGAAGATGATGAAGCTTATGAAATTTGGACTACTAAAACAGATATAGATCCAAGCAGAATATTTAGATTAGGTAAGGATGATAACTTCTGGGAAGTTGGAACAGTTGGTCCATGTGGTCCATGTACAGAAATTCACTATGATAGAGGTGAAAATGTAGCACCTGTAACAAATGTAGAAGATTTTGTTGCTGCATCTGATGCTGATAGAATAGTTGAGTTTTGGAATTTAGTATTTATTCAATTTGATAAGCAAGAAGATGGTAGCTATGCTCCATTAAAGAATAAAAATATTGATACAGGTATGGGACTTGAAAGAATTGCAACTATAATGCAAGGTGTTGATAACATATTTGAAATTGATACAGTAAAGAATATCTTAAATAAGGTATCTGCTTTATCAGGTGTAGAATATGGAAAAGATGCAAATAGTGATGTTTCATTAAGAATAGTAACAGACCACGTTAAGGCAGTAACTATGCTTATATCTGATGGAGTTCAACCAAGTAATGAAGGAAGAGGATATGTTTTAAGAAGACTTTTAAGAAGAGCTGCAAGACATGGAAGATTACTTGGAATTAAGGGATTATTCTTAAAGGAAGTTGTAGATGCAGTTGTTGAAAACTATGGTGGAAATTATCCAGTATTAGTTGAAAACAAGGATTATATAACTAAGATAATAACTTTAGAAGAAGAAAGATTTAATGAAACTATTGATAGTGGAATGAATATCTTAAATGGTTATATTAAAGAATTAGAAGAAGCTAAATCTACAGTACTTTCTGGAGAAAAAGCATTTAAATTATATGATACTTATGGATTCCCATTAGAATTAACAGAAGAAATTCTTGAAGAAAAGAATATGACTGTTGATCATGAAGAGTTTAAAAAGGAAATGGAAGCTCAAAGAGAAAGAGCTAGAAGTGCAAGAGGAGAAACTTCTTACATGGGAGCTGATGAAAATCCAATAAACAAAGTTAAGGCTGATGTTGAAACAGAATTTGTTGGATATACATCTACTACAGCAAATGGAAAAGTTGTAGTTATTGCAACTGATGAAGATTTTGTTGATGAATTAACTACTGGAACTAAGGGTTATATTTTAACTGACAAGACTCCTTTCTATGCTGAAATGGGTGGTCAAATTGGTGATACTGGTATGATAACTGGAGCAAATGGTTCTGCTTATGTTTACAACACTAAGAAAAATGTTGGTGGTAAAACAGTTCATTATGTTGAAGTTAAAGAAGGAAGTATTAAATTAAATGAAGAAGTTACTTTAACTGTAGATAAAGCTATAAGAGCAAACATTTGTAAAAATCACACAGCAACTCATATGTTACAAGCTGCATTAAAAGAAGTTGTTGGCTCTCATGTTCATCAAGCTGGTTCATTTGTTGATAATGAAAGATTAAGATTTGACTTTACTCATTTCCAAGCTATGACATCAGAAGAAATTCAAAAAGTTGAAGATTTAGTTAATGATAAAATAATGGAAGTTGATACTGTTGAAACTAAGCTTATGACTATTGAAGAAGCTAAGGAATCTGGAGCAACTGCACTTTTTGATGAAAAGTATGGTGATAAGGTAAGAGTAGTTGTAGCTGGAGAGTTCTCTAAAGAACTTTGTGGTGGTACTCACGTATCTAATGTTGGAGAAATTGGATTATTTAAAATAGTTTCTGAAACTGGTGTTGCTGCAGGAATTAGAAGAATAGAAGCTTTAACAGGAAGAGCTGCTATAAAATACATGGAAGAAAAACAAAGATTATTAAAAGAAGCTTGTTCAGCACTTAAGTGTACTGAAAAGGATGTTTTAAAGAAAATATCATCTCAAGGTGCAGAACTTAAGGAAAAGGATAAGGAAATTGCAGAACTTAAATCAAAGCTTACTAGTGGGGCTTTAGATGATATATTAAATAGTGCAAAAGACATTAATGGTGTTAAAACTATAGCTTATGCTTTAGAAGGTGTTGATGGAAATGCATTAAGAGATTTAGCTGATAAAATTAGAAGTAAGATGGGTTCAGGTGTAGTTGTTTTAGTAAGTAATTTAGGTGATAAAGTTAACTTAATAACTATGGCAACTAAAGATGTATTAGATAAGGGAATACATTGTGGAAAGATAATTAAAGAAGTTGCAACAGTTGTAGGAGGAGGCGGTGGTGGAAGACCAGATATGGCTCAAGCAGGTGGTAAGAAACCAGAAAATATCGAAACAGCAATTGAAACTGCTTTCCAAACAATAGAAAAATTAGTAAAATAATTAATTTGTATAGTATACAATTATGTAAAATTAGGGTATAATATAATTAATAAATTAATTATTCGATTTTCAAATGATTAAAATTAAAAATACTTTCGTAAGGAGGTGAAGCTGCAAGTAAGCAGCTACAATATGGAAAATAATCTTGATAAAACAATGCAATTTGACTTAAACATTAACAAAGAGGATTTGACTAAATCAATTTTAAATGATGTGTATACAGCATTGAAAGAAAAGGGATATAACCCAATAAACCAATTGGTAGGATATCTGATTTCAGGGGACCCTTCTTACATTACTAGTTATAACGGAGCAAGAGCTTTACTTAGAAAACTTGAAAGAGATGAAATACTTGAAGAGGTAATAAAATCTTATCTAGATATTAAATAAAAGGTGCCCGTTTATCGGGTGCCTTTATTTTATTATTTTTTTACAAAATTAAGTGCATAAATATTTAAAAAAGATTTTTAAAATAAAAAAACAAAGGAGGAATATATAGTCAATTAAAATACTGATGAATGTGTTTAAAAGTGTTAATATGTGCCCAAGGAGTGATATTAATGAACAGTAAACACATAACAAATTACAAACCAAAAGATTTTGCTGAATTACTTGGAGTGAGTGTAAAAACCTTTCAACGTTGGGATAGAGAAAACATATTAAAGGCAAAAAGAACACCAACAGACAGAAGATAGTATACTTACGAACAGTATTTAGAGTTTAAAGGCATCAATGGTTCTGATAATGATAGAAAGACAGTTATTTATATTAGAGTTTCTACTATGGGCAAAAAGATGATTTGAAAAATCAGATAGAATTTCTTTTAAACTTTACATCTTCCAAAGGAATAATAGTAGATGAAATAATTGAAGATATAGGTAGTGGATTGAATTACAATCGTAGAAAATGGAATAAACTTATTGAGGAATGCATGGAAAATAAAGTTGATTCTATTATAGTAACTCATAAAGATAGATTTATTCGCTTTGGATATGATTGGTTTGAACGATTTTTGAGTAAATATAATGTGAAAATAATAGTTGTAAATAACGAATTGCTTTCACCGAAAGAAGAATTGGTTCAAGATATAATTTCAATATTACATGTTTTTAGTTGTAGAATCTTCGAATTAAGAAAATATAAGAAAAAGATAGAAAGGGATGAATAAATTGCTAAAAGCCTACAAAGTAGAGATAAAACCAACAACAAAACAAATACAAAAGATTGAACAAAGTATTGGAGTTTGTAGATGGCTTTATAATGAATATCTTTCAGTTAATAATAATCTATATAAGCAGTATAAAGATGGATTGATTGATAAAAAACAAACATTTAAAAGTGCTAATGATTTTGACAAATATATCAACAATGAAGTCAAAGTTTTAGATGAATACTCTTGGATAAATAATTGTGGTTCTAAAGCTAGAAAAAAAGCTATACAAAATGCCGAAATCGCTTATAAAAGGTTTTTTAAAGGTCAAGCTAAGTTTCCTAAGTTTAAAAAGAAAAATAAATGTGATGTTAAATTATACTTTCCTAAGAATAATAAAGGCGATTGGAAGGTGGATAGACATAAAATAATGATACCTACATTAAAAAACGTAAGGTTAAAGGAGTATGGCTACATTCCAATAGGCTCAAAAATTATTAGCGGAACTGTATCAAAGAAAGCAAATAGATATTATGTGTCTGTAATAATAGATGTAGAAAATATCCCACAGAAAAATACAAATCAAGGTATAGGAATTGATTTAGGCATAAAAGATTTTGCTATTTGCAGCGATAAAATCATTTATAAAAACATAAATAAAACTCAAAGAGTTAAGAAGTTAGAAAAGAAATTATTAAGAGAGCAAAAAAGACTTTCAAGGAAATATGAAAGTTTAAAAATAAGAAATAAAAAAGAGAAGGGAGAAGCTACTCGACAAAATATCCAAAAACAAATAGCTAAAGTACAAATACTTTATCAAAGACTTAACAACATAAGAACTGATTATATAAATAAAGTTGTAAGTAATGTGGTGAGAAACAAACCATCTTATATTACGATAGAAGATTTAAATGTTAAGGGAATGATGAGGAATAAGCATTTATCTAAAGCAGTAGCACAACAGAAATTTAATGAATTTAGAAATAAATTAGCAAATAAATGCAATGCTTTGGGTATAGAATTAAGAATTGTTGATAGATTTTATCCTTCAAGTAAACTATGTCATAAATGTGGTTCTATAAAAAAAGATTTAAAGCTTAAAGATAGAATTTTTAATTGTGATTGTGGGTATGTTGAAGATAGAGATTATAATGCAAGTCTTAATTTAAGAGATGCAAAAATCTATAAAATAGCATAAACAAATTTTATAGATATGTACCGATGGCTAAGTCGGGAATTTACGCCTTTGGAGTGATATATCAAACTAAAGTAGTCTATGTTTATCAAGACAAAATAGGTCACGTTGAAAAAGGAAAAATCTCAATATGGATACGTTTGTCCATATTTCGAGTAGCAGTTTCTATGAGAATATTAGGACTTGATATGGGTTCAAAGACTATTGGAGTTGCATTAAGTGATCCTTTAGGATGGACGGCTCAAGGAATAACAACTATTAGAAGAACAAAAAAGGAACAAGATTTAGAAGAAGTTCATAAGATATGCAAGGAGTATAATGTTGAAACTATAGTAATTGGATTGCCTAAAAATATGAATGGAACTATTGGAGAAGCTGGAGAAAAAGCTTTAGAATTTGCAGAATTACTTAAAGAAAAAACAGAATTACCTATAGAAATGTGGGATGAAAGATTAACAACTGTTGCTGCACATAGAGCTATGCTTGAAGCAGATCTTTCTAGAAATAAGAGAAAGAAGATAGTTGATAAAATAGCAGCTACATATATATTACAAGGATATTTAGATAGATTAAGATTAACATCTAAATAATTAAAGGTTTGAAAATTATAAAGTTGAAATTTTTATAATTTAACATGTGAAAATATAGTCATTATTTATAAAGATTTCAAAATTAATATAAATTACTTATTTTAAGATGCATAAATAATTAAATTTAATTATTAGTTTAGATTTTATTTTTAGCTTTTTGATTGTTAGCTAAAATAAATTATTTGCAGTTTAATAATTTTATGTAATAATATAATAAACAATTATGAAAAAAGGAGTAATAATTATGGAAAAAGATTTAAAAACAATACAATTATTCGATGAAGATGGAAATGAAATAAATTTTAATGTAATAGCATTCTTTGATATGGTTAATCCAGAAACTGATGAAAAAAGTGAATATGTTATAGTTCAAGAAGTTGGATATGAAGATGAAAATCCATTTGCTTTAAAAATAATAAAAGATGAAGAAGACAATGATATGTTTGAATTAATAGATAATGAAGTTGAATTAGCTGCTGTAGAAGAAGCATATAATACAATTTTTATGGAAGAAGAGTAAAATTAAAAGTGAGGTGTTAAAGATGAATAAAGCTAATGTAGATATTGAATTATTAAAAGAAAACCTGAAGAAAAAGGGTTATAAATTAACGCCTCAAAGAAGAGCTATTGTAGATGTAATCATCGAAAAAGAAGGAGAGCACTTAACTGCAGAAGAAATATATGATGAGGTAAAGAAAGTATGTCCTGATATTGGGTTAGCTACAGTATATAGAACAGTCTTATTATTAGAAGAAGTTGGTGTGATTTTTAAATTAGATTTAAATGATGGGTGTAGTAGATATGAATTAGCCCATAGTGAAGAACATCATAGACATCACCATTTAGTTTGTAATGAATGTAAGGCTGTTTATGAAGTGCAAGATGATCTTTTAGAGGAATTAGAAGAGAGAATTGAAACTACATATGGATTTAGGATTTTAGACCATAGTGTTAAGTTTTTTGGTATTTGCGCTAAATGCTGTAAAAAACATAAATGTGAAAGTGAAGAGTAATATTTTAGTATTACCTTAAATACATAAAAGAGAAATAGAGGAGGGGACATATGAAGAATGAAAAAGCTAAAGTTAAGATTATACCATTAGGCGGAGTTAATGAAATTGGGAAAAATTTAACTGCTATTGAATATAAAAATGATATTGTTGTAATTGACTGTGGATTAAAATTTCCTGATGAAGATATGTTCGGAATTGATTTAGTTATACCTGATATAACTTATCTTATAAAAAATAAAGAAAAAGTATCTGGGATTTTTCTGACTCATGGTCATGAAGATCATATAGGTGCATTGCCATATGTATTAAAACAATTAAATGTTCCTGTATATGGGACGAAATTAACATTAGGAATTGTTGAAACTAAATTAAAGGAGCATGGATTATTAAGCAGTACAGAGCTTATTAGAGTAAAACCAAGAGATGTAATTAGATTAAATTCAGTTTCAGTTGAATTTATAAAGACAAATCACTCTATAGCAGATTCTGTTGCAATTGCTGTTCATACGCCTTTAGGTGTTGTTCTTCATACTGGTGATTTTAAAATAGATTATACTCCTATAGATGGAGAATTAATGGATTTTGCAAGATTTGCTGAACTTGGTAAAAAAGGTGTATTAGTAATGATGGCAGATTCAACAAATGTTGAAAAACAAGGATATACAAAATCAGAAAGAATTGTTGGAGAAAGTTTAACAAGAATATTTGGAAAAACTAAAGGAAGAATAATTATTGCAACATTTGCATCTAATATTCATAGAATTCAACAAATAATAGATGCTGCAACTGTATATGGAAGAAAAGTTGCTGTTTCAGGAAGAAGTATGGAAAATATCATTAATGTAGCAATTGAATTAGGCTATATTGAGGTTGCAGAAAATACTTTAGTTCCTATTGATGCAATTAATAAGTACAATAATGATCAAATAGTTATTATTACTACTGGAAGCCAAGGAGAGCCTATGTCTGCATTATCTAGAATGGCATCTGCAGAGCATAAAAAGGTAAATATAGTAGAAGGTGATACAATAATTATTTCTGCTACACCTATTCCAGGAAATGAAAAACTTGTATCAAAAATTGTAAATCAATTATTTAAAAAAGGTGCAGAAGTTATTTATGGTTCTGCAGAAAATATTCATGTTTCTGGGCATGCATGTCAAGAAGAATTAAAACTTATGCAAACTTTAATAAAACCAAAGAACTTTATACCAGTTCATGGTGAATATAGACATTTAAAACAACATGGTGAATTAGCTATTAAATTGGGATTAAATCCTAAAAATGTAGTAATTCCTGAAGTTGGAAATGTTATTGAAGTCAATAGAAGTGGAATTAGAAAAAGTGGAACTGTCATTTCAGGTCAAATATTTGTTGATGGACTTGGAGTTGGAGATGTTGGAAATATAGTATTAAGAGATAGAAAACATTTATCTCAAGATGGTATATTAACAGTAGTAGTTACTTTATCTAAGGACAATAAGACAATAGTTGCTGGGCCAGATATTATTTCAAGAGGCTTTGTATATGTTAGAGAATCAGAAGGTTTAATTGATGAAGCAAGAGAAATAGTTAGAAATACTTTACTAGAATGTGAAGAAAAGAATATTACTGACTGGGCAACATTAAAGTCAAATGTAAGAGATGAACTTAGAACTTATTTATATGAAAAAACAAAGAGAAAACCAATGATACTTCCTATTATAATGGAAATTTAAGTGGTAGTTGACAAGTTACTAAGATAATAGTAGAATAATTGATGAATTTGAAAATTGGATACGAGTGTATCCAATTTTCTTTTTAAGTAAAATATTTATAGGTTTACAAGAGGAAAAAAATCTAATTTTTATACCAAGGAAATAAGCCTTTAAAATAAAAGAGGTGGACTTAAGATTATTAGTTTAAGTTCATAATAAAGTTGATGGAGGAAATTAAATGGAATTAATAACTAGAGATGACATTAGAAATATAGCTATTATAGCTCACGTTGACCATGGTAAAACAACATTAGTTGATGCCATGTTTAAAGAAAGTCACGTATTTAGAACAAATGAAAAAATGGATGAAAGAGTAATGGACTCTAATGACTTAGAAAAGGAAAGAGGAATTACAATCCTTTCTAAGAATACTGCTGTAATGTACAATGGGATAAAAATTAATATAGTTGATACACCAGGGCATGCTGACTTTGGTGGAGAAGTTGAACGTGTACTTAAAATGGTTGACTCAGTTTTACTTGTTGTTGATTCTTATGAAGGACCAATGCCTCAAACTAAGTTCGTTTTAAAGAAGGCCTTAGAATTAAAATTAAAGCCAATTGTTGTTATAAATAAGATAGATAAGCCAAATGCTAGACCAGAAGAAGTTATTGATGAAGTATTTGAATTATTCTTAGAATTAGGTGCAGATGATGAACAATTAGACTTCCCAATAATTTATGCTTCAGCTAGAGAAGGTTTTGCTAGATATAATGTTGAAGATACAAATGATGGAATGGAACCATTATTTAAAACAATAATAGATCATGTTGAACCACCAAAGGGATACATAGATGGACCGTTCCAAATGCTTGTTACTACTTTAGATAGCAATGCTTTCGTTGGTAAAATTGCTATAGGTAAAGTACATAGAGGTACTGTTAGAAAGAACCAAAATGTAGCATTAGTAAGACAAGATGGTACAAAGTCTAACTATAAGATAACAGCTGTATTTGGATACAATGGATTAAAGAGAGAAGAAGTTGAAGAAGCAGGATTAGGAGATATTATAGCAGTAAGTGGTATAGTTGATGCTAACATTGGTGAAACAATTGCTGATGCAGCTAATCCAGAAGCTTTACCATTTGTTGAAATTGATGAACCAACACTTAACATGAACTTTATGGTAAATGATTCACCATTTGCTGGTAAAGAAGGTGAATTCGTTACATCTAGACATTTAAGAGATAGATTAATGAAGGAATTAGAAACTAACGTAAGTTTAAGAGTTAAAGAAATAACTCCAGATTGCTTTGAAGTATCAGGAAGAGGGGAACTTCACTTATCAGTTCTTATAGAAACAATGAGAAGAGAAGGTTTTGAATTACAAGTTTCTAAGCCAAATGTTATCTTTAAAGAAGAAAATGGTAAGAAGATGGAACCAATGGAATACTTAACAATAGACGTTCCAGAAGAATTCATGGGTGCTGTTATGGAAAAAATGGGACCAAGAAAAGCTGAAATGGTTAATATGACTTCTGCAGTTAATGGATATACAAGATTAGAATTCATAATTCCTGCTAGAGGACTTATTGGATTTAGAAATGAATTCATGACAGATACAAAGGGTAATGGTATCATGAACCATGTATTTGAAGGATATGCTCCATACAAAGGTGAAATTGAAGCTAGAAGCAGAGGATCAATAGTTTCATTTGAACAAGGTGAAGCAATTGCTTATGGATTATTTAATGCTCAAGAAAGAGGTAGATTATTCATAACTCCAGGTACACCAGTATACCAAGGTATGGTTGTTGGAGAATGTGCTAGAGCAGAAGATTTAGATATCAACGTTTGTAAAGGTAAAAAATTAACTAACACAAGAGCTTCTGGTTCTGATGATGCTGTTAAATTAGTACCAGTTACTACATTAACATTAGAACAATCAATTGAATTTATAGGAAATGATGAATTAGTTGAAGTTACTCCAGAAAGCATCAGAATTAGAAAGAGATACTTAGATGCTGCTGAAAGAAAGAGAATGATAAGCAGAAGTAAAAAATAAATTTTTAAATTGTTTATAACTTTATAAAAAAGTATTATAATAGTGAATAGCTAAGTATCTTAGCTATTCACTTTTAAATAGAAGGGGGTATTTATGAAGCAAAAAAGAAAGAAAATAAGAAAGAGAAATACCGGCAAATTTATTTTTATTATAATAGCTTTAATTTTATTAATAGGAGTTTTAAAAGTTAAATCAGTAATTAATGACCCTCTTAAAATTTCAAATGAAGAAGTAGTAACAGTAGAAAATGGAGAAAGTTTTTATACTATTATTAATAGATTAAAAAATGAAAATAAAATAAAAAGTCCATTTATTATAAAGATGTATTCAAAGCTAGCTGGACTTAATTTAGAAGTTGTTCCAGGAAGGCATACTTTAAAAGATAAAATGTCAATAAAGGAAATGCTAGAAACCCTGAGAGATTCTAGTAATGCAATTGCAGTTACTATTCCAGAAGGGTTTAATATTGAAGATATTGCATCTAGATTACAAGAGCAAAACATTTGTACTTCTGAAGAGTTTATAAATGCAGTAAAAAGTTATCCGTTACCATCATATGTAAAGGATAATTCAGAAAAAAGATATAATTTAGAAGGATTTTTATTCCCAGATACATATAAATTTGAAGCTGGAGTTGAACCACAATACATAATTAAAACAATGATAAATAGATTTGAAGAAGTCTTTAAGCAAATTACTGCTAATACTAGCATTAATGAAAATGATGTAGAAAAAATGGTAAATGTGGCATCTATTATAGAAAAGGAAGCAAGGGTAGATGAAGATAGACCATTAATTGCATCTGTTATTTATAATAGAATAAATCAAAATATGCCACTTCAAATTGATGCTACAGTAATTTATGCACATGGGTATTATATTGAAAGTGTTAGAAACAGGCATTTAGCAATTGAATCAAAATATAATACATATTTATACAAAGGTTTACCAGTAGGGCCAATATGCAATCCAGGAATAGAATCACTTAAGGCAGCATTGAATCCTGCATCTACGGATTATTTATTTTATTTGTTAGCTGGAGAAAATAAGCATTATTTCACAAATAATTACAATGACTTTTTAAAGAAAAAAGAAGAATTAGGATATTAACATATACGGAGGTTTAGTATGAGTGGAGTTGCCTACGACTATATGGAAGAATATATTAGAGGATTGATTCCTGAAAGTACAGGAAAGTTAAAAGAACTAGAAGATTTTGCAAAGGAAAATGGAGTACCTATAGCACAAAAGGAAACTATAAAATTCTTAGAATTTATGGTAAATATGAAAAAGCCATTAAGAATATTAGAACTTGGGACAGCTATTGGATATTCTGCAATAATAATGCATGATGCTGCTGGATGTAATCCTCATATTACTACCATAGAAAGAAGCGAAGAAATGATTAAGTATGCAAAGGAAAATATAAAAGCATATGGTCTTGAAGATAAAATTACTATTGAGGCAGGAGATTGCCTTGAAGTGTTAGAAAAATTAGAAGAACCATATGATTTAATTTTCATGGATGCAGGAAAGGGACATTATAATCATTTTTTACCACATTGTTTAAGACTTTTAAAAGATGATGGTATTATAATTGCTGATAATGTATTATTTAGAGGTATGGTTGCAACTGATGATTTAGTAAAAAGAAGAAAAATCACAATTGTTAAGAGAATGAGAACTTACCTAGATATGGTATCACAAGATGAAAATTTAATTACTTCTGTAATTCCAATGGGCGATGGAATTGCAATTACAAGAAGAAAAAATTAGCCTTTATGATTTAAGTTTTAATTATAATTAAAATTTAAGTTGTCTATTAAATTAATCTAATAAATTTTAATGAAGTTATTAGAAGGAGGTAAATCAATGAGAAAACCTGAAATACTAGCACCAGCTGGTAATTTAGAAAAGTTAAAAATAGCTATAGATTTTGGTGCAGATGCCGTATACATTGGTGGAGATAAATTAAATCTTAGAGCTTTTTCAAATAATTTTTCAAATGAAGAAATGATTGAAGGTATTAAGTACTGTCACGATAGAGGTAAGAGGATTTATGTAACATTAAATGTTTTTGCTAGAAATCATGATTTGCCTTCAGCAGGTGAATATATAAAAGGGCTTTATGATATTGGAGTAGATGCAGTTATAGTTGCAGACCCATCATTAATAGCTATATGTAAGGAAGTTGCTCCGCAATTAGAAATACATTTAAGTACACAAGCAAATACTGTTAACTGGATGGCAACTAAATTCTGGTATGACTTAGGAGTTAAGAGAATAGTTTTAGCTAGAGAATTAACTTTCAAGGAAATAAATGAAATAACAGAAAATATTCCAAAGGGATGCGATATTGAAGCATTTATTCATGGATCAATGTGTGTTGCATATTCAGGAAGATGTTTAATATCAAATTACATGATAAAGAGAGATGCCAATAAGGGTATTTGTGGAAATGTATGCAGATATAAATATTACTTAGTTGAAGAAACTAGACCAGGTGAATACTATCCTGTTATAGAAGATGATAATGGAACATATATAATGAACTCAAAGGATTTATGTATGATTCATCATATACCAGAGCTTGTTAAGAGTGGAATTTATTCTTTCAAGATTGAAGGAAGAATGAAAAGTGAGTTTTATGTTGCATCAGTAGTTAAGGCATATAGAGAAGCTTTAGATAGTTATTGGGAAAATCCAAATAATTATAAGTTTAAAGATGAATGGATGGATATGCTTAGAAAAGTAAGTCATAGACCATACCATACAGGATTCTATTTAGGAATCAATGGAGAGCAAAATTATGATGATGCTGGTTATGTTAGAGATTATGAAATAGTTGGTATGGTTAAATCATATGACCCAGAAACAAAAACAGCAACAGTTCTTCAAAAGAATAGAGTATTTGAAGGTGAAGAAGTAGAAATACTAAGACCAGAAGTGCCATACTTTAAAATTAAGCTAAATGATATGTATGATTTAGATAAAGAGAGAAAAACTGATGTAGCAAATAGAGCACACATGATGTTTACAGTTAAAGTTGATGAGCCTTTAAAAGTAAATGATATGCTTGTTAAAGCAAATAATGTTATTAATATAAACAACAACTAAGGAGGAAATACAGTAATGTCAAAACCAATATTAATAGGAATTACTGGAGGAACAGGTTCTGGTAAAAGTACAATTGCAGATGCATTGTATTCTAATTTTTCAAAAGATTGTATAGCTATGATACAACAAGATATGTATTATAAAGACCAAAGTCATTTATCAATGGAAGAAAGAGTTAAAACAAACTATGATCATCCTATGGCTTTTGATAATGATTTGCTAGTAGAGCATTTAAAAGCCTTAATAAATGGTAAGTCTATAGAAAAACCGAGTTATGATTTTACTGTACATAACAGATCAAAGGAAACAGCAATTGTTGAATCTAGAGATATTATATTAGTTGAAGGTATATTAATTCTTGAAGATCCAAGAATTAGGGAGCTTTTAGATATAAAGGTTTATGTTGATACTGATGCAGATATTAGAATTTTAAGAAGACTTGTAAGAGATATTAATGAAAGAGGAAGAACTGTTGAATCAGTTGTAGACCAATATCTTAACATTGTAAGACCAATGCATTTACAATTTACAGAGCCATCTAAAAAATATGCAGATATAATTATTCCAGAAGGTGGACATAATTATGTTGCAATTGATTTATTAATGGCAAAAATCAGAGATATATTAAAGTAATTTGAATAAAACACCTCATCTTAGTCTAAAATTTAGCTAAGGAGGTGTTTTTTTTGTATAGTTTTAAAATTAATAATAAAAAATCACTTGCTATAGGAATCGTGTTTGTATGTATTTTTATTGCTTTAACTGTAAGATTATATGTTTTAATGATACATCCAACTAGTACTGTTCAAGGAGAGCTTAAAAATCATCAGGTTGAATACAGCAGTGACAATAATTATAAAATCTTTGATACTAATGGAGAAAATCTTATTAATTATAAAAATAAATATATAATGGTCTTAGACACAAAGCCTTTTAAATTAAATAATTATGAAGAAACTCTGCAGGATTTATTAGCATTAAATTTTATTATGAAATCAGAAGATAAAGCATTTAATTTTTCTGATATTATGAGAGAAAGTGGTAAGATATATTACAAGATTACAAAAGAAAGTTATGATAAAATTAATAAATTAAATGATATAAAGGGCATATATACTTATGTTTATAATGAAGTTGATTTAAAAGAGAGATGGAGAGTGGAAAATATAATAGCTTCTATTGATAAAGATAATGTTATAAAAGGCTCCTTTGAAAGTAAGATTGAAGATATTATTAGTGAAAATAAAAGACCTACCATTGGGTTTTATTTAGATGACAAGTCAGTTTATAAAAGTAATGAAACAAATTCAGGGGAAAATAATAAAAATATAAGATTAACAATAGATAAGTCAATTACTGAAAAAATTAGAAATGTACTTAAAAGTGATGAATTTAATAACTTAGATAATGTTGGTGTTGTTTTATTAGAATCAAAAAGTGGTAAGATAAGGGCTATGGTACAAAAAGATGAATCAGAAGCAAATATAAATTTAGGAATTGGTCAATTAGGTTTTGAACCAGGCTCAATATTTAAAATACTTACAGAAGCTATAGCTTTAAATGAAGGATTGATTAATGTAACTGATACATTTTATTGTGGTGGAAGTATTTGTAATAATAATGGCAAACCATATGCTCATGGAGCATTAACTGTAAGTAAAGCTTTTGAATTATCATGTAATGATATATATGCTAAGATAGGCAATTTAATTGGATATGAAAATATGTTAAAGTATACTACTAATTTAGGGTTATTTAATAAGGTTTTAGGTGTTTCAGGAGAAAATAGAGAAGAAGCATCGGGGGTAATGCCTAAAGCAACTGATGGAATAAGTAATTTTGCAATTGGTCAATGTGTAACTGTAACACCGCTTCAAATTGCAGGAGCAATAAATGCTGTAGTAAATGATGGTGTTTATATTAAGCCATCTATTATAGAAGATATAGTAGATGATAATAATAATATAATTGAAAATGAACAAAATAAAGAAAATAGAATATTTACCTCTACAACTTCAAAATTAGTAAAAATGGATATGAAAAATGTTGTTTTAAATGGAACTGGTACTGAAGCAAAAGTTGATGGAGTAATAGAAGGTGGTAAAACTGGTACAGCAACAGGTGAAGGTGGTGCTACAACACATGGATGGTTTGCTGGATATTTTGAACTTAATAATAATGAATATACTTTAGTAGTAGTTACTCCTAATATTCAAGGAAGGAATGAAAATGGAGTTGAGCTTGCTGGAGGAAATACTGCAGCACCTATATTTAGAGAAATAATAAAATCATTAATAAATTAATAAAAATATAGGAATGAAATGTATTATAAAATAATTTATAATCTATAAGCAATATTTTTAGAAAATATCATATTATATAATAAGCACTGCTAGGAGGAAGCTAAGTGATATTTTTTAGTAATATTCTAGAGATATTTTGCAGTAATATATTTCTTACAGGATATATCTCTGGAAATAATACATTTCCGCAGCCATTAGATGAAAAAGAAGAAGCTAAATACCTAGAATTGTTAAAATCAGGTGACAAAAATGCTAAAGGAGTATTAATAGAAAGAAACCTCAGGCTGGTAGCACATATTGTGAAAAAGTATCAAATACCTAATAAGGATATAGATGAACTTATATCAATTGGGACAGTAGGATTAATTAAGGCAATTGATTCATTTGATGCATCAAAAGGAACAAGATTAGCTACATATGCATCTAGATGCATTGAAAATGAAATTTTAATGTTGTTTAGAAGTAATAAAAAGCAAAAGGGAGAAACTTTTTTACATGATCCAATAGGAGTAGATAAAGAGGGAAATGAAATTAGTTTAATTGATGTCTTAAGTAGTGATAAAGATTCTGTAGTTGAAAAGGTTGAAAGTAATATACAAATTAGAGCTCTTTATGCAAAAATTAATACAGCTTTAAGTGAAAGAGAAGGAGAAATAATCCGAATGAGATATGGCTTGGTAGATGGAAAGTGTAAAACTCAAAGAGAAATAGCCAGTCTTCTTGGGATATCAAGATCATATGTTTCTAGAATAGAAAAAAAGGCATTAAAAAAATTAAAAAAAGAACTTGCTAGTAAATAAAAAGGAGTAATTTTATTTAGTAAAATATACTTTTAAACTAAAAATGATTGGAGAACAAAATGTATTTATTACTAGAACTTTTAAATAAAACTAAAGAAATGAATGCATCAGATTTACATTTAACAGTAGGATTAGCACCAACTATTAGATGTAATGGTAAGCTTATTCAATTAGGTATAGATAAATTATCTTCAAATGATTTAGAAAGGTTTTCTAGGGAAATACTTCAAGAAAAATATGATGAATATATAGAAATTGGAGAATTTGATACTTCTTATTCAGTTGAAGGAGTTGGAAGGTTTAGAATAAATGTATTTAAAGAAAAAAATAATGATGCAATTGCAATTAGAGTTATTGCACTTAAAATTCCAACATTAAATGAGTTAAATCATCCAGAAGTG
The DNA here is from genome assembly GCF_053571985.1 of Clostridium sp. ETTB3. NCBI lineage: Bacteria > Bacillati > Bacillota > Clostridia > Eubacteriales > Clostridiaceae > Clostridium > Clostridium sp. ETTB3. The sequence goes on along the minus strand of NZ_CP199832.1, from coordinate 1,737,545 downwards.
TTAAAGAGCATAATTAATAAAAAAAGAGGGCTTATCTTAGTTACAGGACCAACTGGAAGTGGAAAAAGTACTACATTAGCAGCAATGATAAATGAAATAAATAACACAAGAGAAGAACATATAATTACATTAGAAGATCCAATAGAATATTTACACAATCATAATAAATGTATAATTAATCAAAGGGAAATTGGAAGAGATAGTAAGAGTTATAATAAGGCGTTAAAGGCAGTACTTAGAGAAGACCCAGATGTTATATTAGTTGGAGAAATGAGAGATTTAGAAACTATTTCTATTGCAATTACAGCAGCAGAAACAGGACATTTAGTATTTTCAACATTGCATACAATAGGTGCTGTAAAAACTATAGATAGAATTATAGATGTATTTCCACCACATCAGCAAGAGCAAGTTAAGATACAATTATCATCTGTGATTCAAGCTGTTATTTCACAACAATTATTACCTAACATTAAAGGTAATGGAAGAGTAGCAGCGTTGGAAATAATGGTAAATACTCCAGGGATACAAAATTTAATTAGGGAAGGTAAAACTAATCAAATTGAATCAGTAGTTCAAACTGGAAATAAATATGGTATGAAGACTATGGATATGGCAATTTCAGAATTGTATAAAAAGGGTGTTATTTCTATGGAAATTGCAATGGCATATGCAGTAGATAGGGAAATTTTAAAGAGATTTATGATTTTATAAGAAATTACAAGGGGCTGTCGTACTAAATAATTAGTGCATAGCTCCTTTTTATAATTTATATGTGAAACATCTGTGGCTTATATCTATTAATTAAAGTATTTTAATTAATTTATTTTATATTTTTAATATAAAATAATAAAAAATGTTAAATTTTAAAGGATTTTTTAAACTTATGTTGAATATAATTTATGATAGAGATAAATATTAAATTTGTTTGTTATAAAAATAGAATAAGTCGAAATATTTTTTTTACGGATAAAATTAGGTTTAATAAATAAATTTTAGGTGCTTTTTTTACAAAACTAAATAAATGAATACAAATTTCTTCAACAATTAGCATTTTACTATTGTTAACATATATGTAATGATGTAAAATTAAAATGCGTAAGAATTTTTATTTTGTGATAAAATAAAATTAATAAAGGTTGAAGTAATAAAAATAAAAAAATGAAAGCATTTTAATTTACTAATAGAAAGAGTTTTAAGGAGGAGTTATTTTGTTAGATTTTGAATTAGATATGCAAGAATTAACTAATATAAAAGTAATAGGCTGTGGTGGTGGCGGTGGTAATGCCGTTAACAGAATGATTATTGAAGGATTAAGAAATGTTGAATTTATAGTTGTTAACACAGATAAACAAGCATTATTACTTTCACAAGCTAACACAAAAATTCAAATTGGTGAAAAGCTTACTAAAGGTCTTGGTGCTGGTGCAAATCCTGAAATAGGTAAAAAGGCAGCAGAGGAAAGTAGAGAAGAAATAGCAGAAGCTATAAAAGGTGCAAATATGGTGTTTATTACTGCTGGTATGGGTGGAGGAACTGGTACAGGGGCCGCTCCAGTAGTTGCTGAAATTGCAAAATCTATGAATATCTTAACAGTAGGTGTGGTTACTAAACCTTTCCCATTTGAAGGTAAAAGAAGAATGAGACATGCTGAAATGGGATTAGAAAATTTAAAACAACATGTTGATACACTTGTTATAATACCAAATGAAAAACTTCTTGCTATGGCAGATAAGAAAACTACATTATTAGATTCTTTTAAATTAGCAGATGGTGTATTAAGACAAGGGGTTCAAGCTATATCTGACCTTATTACAATTCCAGGGGTTGTTAATGCTGACTTTGCTGATATTGAAGCTGTAATGAAGGATAAAGGTTTAGCTCACATGGGTGTTGGTTATGGAAAAGGTGATAACAAAGCTCAAGATGCTGTTAGACAAGCAATATCTTCACCATTATTAGAAACATCAATAGATGGAGCAACTGGAGTTATAATTAACTTTACTGGTGGAGTTGATTTAGGAGCAATAGAAGTTTATGAAGCTGCTGAAATAGTAAGAGAAGCTGCTGATATAGATGCAAATATTATCTTTGGTGCGGTTATTGATGAAACATTAAATGATGAAATTAGATTAACTGTAATTGCAACAGGATTTGAAGAAGACAATGGAAAAATAACTTCTTCTACATCAGAAACTACTAAAATTGAATCAAAGCCAGTTGTAGAACCAGTTAAAAAGGAAGAAGAGCCTGTTCAAGTAACTCACAATGATCCATTATTAGATTTAGATAGAGAAAGTGTTAATATACCAAGTTTTTTAAGATCTAGAAAGTAATATAAAGTAAATAAAAATAGAAATTACAATAAAAGTTGTAATTTCTATTTTTTTTGTTGTTTTAACACTAAATTATTCTATTTTACGATAATCTATATTAATTTTATTTTATTAATGATATAGAGAGTAGTTATAAGTGCTATATTTTTAGGGATTTCTATTATAAATTTTAATATATATGCTAGAAGAAGTATATTTGGAAGTAATATGTAAAAAAACTTTGCTTAAAATTTAAGTTATACTCCTTTAAAATGACAAAAAAATTTTAAAGATAAAGCTATAATTTATTTATTAAGGAGGTGAGTAAATGGAAATATATATTGATGTATATATATTAGAAAATATAATAATTGATTTATTTTTATTATTACTTTCTTTTAAATTATTAAGATTTAATTTTAATAAAAGAAATATATATATCGCAGCTGTTGTTGGTGGTATATATGCGTTAGTTATTTTTTGTAATGTAAAGATTTTAAGTTCTATTGCTATGAGAATTTTAATGGTAGTTTTTATGATGTATATTTCTCTAGAAAATAAAAATTTAAAATATGTTTTAAAGTCGACTACGGTTTATTTTATGTTGACATTTATGTTAGGAGGAGCTTGTTTTGCAGCAGTACAAATGCAAAACTCTTATATAATTGGAAAAGCATTTGTTGTTCAAAGTAATTCAATAAAATATTTAGTGTTAATTATAGCAATTGCATTTATTTTTATAACTAGAATAGCAGATTTAATTAAGGAAAGAGCAGTAGTTAAAAATTTTTTATATGATATATATATTACAGAGGGTCAAAAATCAGTACTAACAAAAGGATTTTTAGATACAGGAAATGAATTAAGGGAACCAGTAACAAATTTACCTTGTATAATACTTGAAAGCAATTATTTCAATCAATTTGATGTTCCAGAGGATAAAGAATTTATTATTAAATACGATACTATAAATGAAATTGGTGAAGTTAAAGGATTTAAAGGCGATATAATGATAAGAAGTGAGGATAGCAATAGTTGGACAAAAATTAGTGCAATAATATGTAGGTGTGAAAGAAAATTAAGCAGGGAAGATGAATTTCATGCTTTATTATCAAGAGGTATAATATAGGGAGGATATATGGGAAAGTTAGTTATATTAATAAATAAGTTTTTATCTAAACTAAATATATTAAAAAAAAGAGTGGATTACATTGGTGGAAATGATGTTTTGCCACCTCCTTTAAAAAAGGAAGAAGAAGATGATTTAGTAGGAAAGTTATCTACTGAAGGTGAAAAGGTAAGAAATATACTTATTGAAAGAAATTTAAGATTAGTTGTATATATTGCAAGAAAGTTTGAAAATACAGGAGTAGCAATAGAAGATTTAATTTCTGTAGGAACTATAGGACTTATAAAGGCCGTTAATACATTTAACCCTGAAAAGAAAATTAAATTAGCTACTTATGCATCAAGATGTATAGAAAATGAAATATTGATGTACTTAAGAAGAAATACAAAAGTAAAAGCTGAAGTATCTTTTTATGAGCCTTTAAATATTGATTGGGATGGAAATGAATTATTATTGTCTGATATATTAGGAACAGAAAATGATACTGTATATAATTTAATTGAAGATGAAGTTGATAAGCAATTATTATTTTTAGCTCTTAAAAATTTAAATGATAGGGAAAAAGAAATAGTTAAGTTAAGATTTGGTCTTTCAGGAAAACCAGAAAAGACTCAAAAAGAGGTAGCTGACATTCTTGGAATATCACAATCTTATATATCTAGACTTGAAAAGAAAATAATAAATAGGTTAAAGAAAGAAATAAATAAAATGATTTAAGGTTGTCTTTAGTATAAAAGAATACTCTTACGGAAATAATTTTAAATGCAGTATGTTATTACTTCTGAAGGAGTGATTGACTTTGATTATAAACAAAGTTGAAATTTGTGGGGTAAATACTTCCAAATTACCAGTACTAAAGGAAAAGGAAAAAAGAGAGCTCCTATTAAAGATGAGAAATGGAGATACAAAAGCTAGAGAAACTTTTATTAATGGAAATTTAAGGTTAGTTTTAAGTGTTATTCAAAGATTTAATAATAGAGGCGAAAATGTAGACGATTTATTTCAAGTAGGATGTATTGGATTAATGAAATCTATAGATAATTTTGACTTAACACAAAATGTAAAATTTTCTACATATGCTGTTCCAATGATAATAGGGGAAATTAGAAGGTATTTAAGGGATAATAATTCTATTAGGGTAAGTAGATCTTTGAGGGATGTTGCTTATAAGGCTTTATTAGTGAGAGATAAATTAATAAAGGAAAATAATAAGGAGCCAACAATATCTCAAATAGCAAAGGAATTAAATATTCCACGTGAAGAGGTTGTATTTGCATTAGATGCAATTCAAGATCCAGTTTCATTATTTGAGCCTATTTATCATGATGGTGGAGATGCAATTTATGTTATGGATCAAATTAGCGATTCTAAAAATAGTGATGATAGTTGGCTAGAGAATATATCCATTAAGGAAGCTATGAAAAAATTAAATGATAGAGAAAAGTTAATTTTAACCTTAAGGTTTTTTAATGGAAGAACTCAAATGGAAGTAGCAGATGAAATTGGAATATCACAAGCACAGGTTTCCAGATTAGAAAAAACAGCACTAAAGCATATGAGAAAATATGTATAGGACTCTTTGAGTCCTATTTTTTTACAAAAGATTGGAGAAAGTGGCAAGTAGTGAGTGGCAAGTGACAAGTGGCAAGTAGCGAGTGGCGAGTGTCAAGTGGTAAGTGACAAGTTGTGGAAAAAGTTCAGCTTTAGCTGAATTTTAAGAAATTCCCTAATTTAGTTTGAAGTTTTTGGTTTGTAATTAATAGTTAAGGGAAAATTTAGCATTAGCTAAATTTAAAAAATATATTTTAAGAAATTCCTTAAGGAATTTTATCTATAACTTTTCACTTGTAACTTGTAACTTGTCACTAAATTAAGGTTTTCTTTTAATAAAATAATTCTAAGTGGCATATATATAATTATGATTATTGAAAATACATATTTGGGTGGGAGGAATAGTAATTATGGAAAGTGACTTAATTTTATATTCTGTAAATGCAATAAGAAGCATGGAGGTAGTTGATATATCAACAGGAAGTAAGCTAGGTTATATAAGTGATTTTAAAATTGACTTAGATACAAATAAAATAGTATCTATTTTTTTACCTTCTTCTAATAATAAGGGATGGTTTTCTAAAGAAGATGATATTGAAATTCCATGGGATAAAATTGTGAAAATAGGTGTAGATGTAATAATTGTAGATGCAACTGGAATAGAAATTACTCAACAAGATGAAAATAAAATATAGTAATAAGTAAAAAAAAATTGTATAATACATTTATAACTATATAGGAAAGGCGTGATTTATTTGAAGTGTCCTTTTTGTTTTTTTGATGAGAGTAAGGTTGTAGATTCAAGATCTACAGATGATAATACGACAATAAGACGAAGAAGAGAGTGTAGTAGTTGTGGAAGAAGGTATACTACTTATGAAAAAATAGAGGATATTCCAATTTTGGTTGTTAAAAGAGATTCTACAAGAGAAAATTTCAATAAAGAAAAAATTGTAAATGGGCTTATTATTGCATGTCAAAAAAGACCTATATCTAGAAAGCAAATTGAAGAATTAGCAGAAGATATTGAAAAAAGTATTTCTAATAATATGCTTATAGAAGTGGAATCTAGAATTATTGGTGAAATGGTAATGGAGAGATTAAAAAATATAGATGAAGTTTCATATGTAAGATTTGCATCTGTATATAGAGAATTTAAAGATATAACTACATTTATTGATGAAATTAATGTATTAAGAACTGAAAAAAAATAAAATGGACTACCTTATTTGGTGGTCTTTTTTCGTTCACTAATTTATATTAAAGTTAAAATCATGTTAAATATAAATTTATTAATTGGTAAATACTTAGTTATAATGTTAAAATACATTTATGAGGAAATAGAGGTGGATTATGAATTATTTAAATGTTAATGATTTTAAAAGTTTTAAAGATTTTTGGATTCTTGAAGGTGAGAAAATTAATGTGGTATTTTCTAATGCTAAAATGGGAAGAAGTTTTAATAGACATACAGAAGATGGAATAAAGAGTTTATTATCATTAAAAGAGGATTTTAATGTTAATGAAGTTGAATATATAAACCAAATTCACAGTGATAAAGTTTATATTTATAAAAAAGGTAAAAAGAACTTTATTGAACATGAGGGAGATGGAATAGTAACTAATGAAAAATCAACAATAATAGGTGCGTTTACTGCTGATTGTGTACCTGTAATTTTAATTGATGAAGTAAATAATGTTATTGCAGCAGTACACAGTGGATGGAAGGGAACTTTCAATAGTATTAGTGCAAGAGCTGTTGAAAAGATGATAAGTGAATATGGGTCAAATATTAAAAATATTAAAGCATATATAGGCCCTCATATAAGACAATGTTGTTATGAAGTTTCAGAAGAATTAAAAGAAAAGTTTATAAATAAATTTAATGAAATTCCTTGTGATAAGCTTTTTGATGGAAGAAATTTAAGTATGGAATTATGCATTGAAGATGATTTAAAAAAGATTGGATTAAATGAGCAAAATATTTATTCATTAAAATTATGTACACATTGTGAAAAAGAGAATAAATTGTTTTCTTATAGAGCAAGCAAAGGAGCATATGGAAGATTATTTGCATTTGTTTATATTAAATAAATTTTGGGGTGATAGGGAAATGGCAAATGAGAAAATATTAGTAGTAGATGATGAAGAATATATTTTAGAACTTATAAGCTTTAATTTAACTAATAATGGATATACTGTATTAACAGCAAATAATGGTATTGATGCAGTTAAAATTGCAATTGAAGAAAAGCCAAACTTAATTTTATTAGATTTAATGATTCCAGGAAAAGATGGGTATGATGTTTGTAAGGAAGTTAGAAGCAATATAGAAATTAAAAATATTCCCATAATCATGTTAACAGCAAAAAGTGAAGAAATTGATAAAATATTAGGTTTAGAATTAGGTGCAGATGATTATATTACTAAGCCATTTTCTGTTAGAGAATTACTAGCTAGAGTTAAAGCTGTTTTAAGAAGATTTTCAATGGATGAAATTAAAAGTAATATAGTTGATTTTGGAATCTTAAAAGTAGACTTTGAAAAAAGGGAAATTCATGTTAAAGATAAAAAGCTAGATTTAACTCTTAAGGAATTTGAGTTACTTGAAATTTTAATTAAAAATAAAGGGAAAATATTAACTAGAGATATACTTCTTGATAAAATATGGGGTTATGAATATATAGGTGAAACAAGAACTGTAGATGTTCATATAAGATATTTAAGAAAGAAAGTAGAAGATGATGATAAACATCCTAAATTTATTGAAACTATAAGAGGAGTAGGTTATAGATTTAATCCAAATTGTTAAATTATGAAGAAAAAGATTATAACTTTAGTAGTTATTACTGTAATTTTTGCATTGGTAATTGTAACGAGTTGTTTTATAGGATTAGTTAATATAAGTACCATTAAAGATGCAAAAGAAACATTAGCAATATATAATGAGTGTGTGGCAAGAGAAGATTATAAAGATTCAAAATTATTATCACTATATAAGTTTAAAGATAATTTAGTTAGATTTACTGTGATTAATAAAGAAGGAGAGGTAATTTTTGACAATGAAATTGCTAAGTTAGATAATCATAATAATAGACAAGAAATTATAGATGCATTTAAAAATGGTTCTGGAAGCAGTGTAAGATATAGTGCGAGCTTATCAACCAGCATGGTTTATGTTGCAACTAAAATTGATGACAATACTGTTATAAGGAGTTCAGTTCCAGTAAATAATATTAGAGTGTTTACTTCAGGGACTTTAAAATACTATATTGCAATTATATTATTAGTGTTTGTTTTATCATTATTTCTTGCAGTAAAGCTTGTTAAAATAATTGTTTATCCAATAAATGAACTTCAAAAGGTTACTTCTAAAATCGAAAATGGAGATTTAAATAAAAGAGCGATTATTTATAATTATGATGAAATAGGCTTTTTAGCACAAACATTTAATAATATAGCAGATCAACTTGAAATAAGAATAATAGATTCTTTAGATAAGAAAAATAAGCTTGAAGCAATTCTTGAAAGTATGGAAAGTGGAGTAATTGCAATTGATAATAATGAAAATATAATTTTAATTAATTCTTACTCACAAAAATTATTTGATTTAAAGGAAGATAATATAGGTAAAAAAATATCTGATTGCATAATAGATTATGACTTAATTAATTTTATTAGAGAAATTCCAGAAATAGGAACAAAGGAAGTTAAATTATTTCATCCAATTGAAAGAGAGCTTAGGGTTAAAAAATCACCAATTATAAATTATTTAAATAATTCAATTGGAATTGTAATTACGGTTCAAGATATAACTGATATTAAAAGGCTTGAAAATATGAGAAGTGAATTTGTTGCTAATGTTTCTCATGAATTAAAGACTCCATTAACATCTATTAAAGGATTTTCAGAAACTTTAAGATATGTAGATGATAGTGAAACTAAAAATAAGTTTTTAGATATTATTGATAAAGAATCAGAAAGGTTAACTAATTTAATAAATGATATTTTAATTTTATCTAATATTGAAAATATTCATAAAATGGAAAGTGAATATTTTAATCCAGGTGATGTTATAGAAAATGTTTTAGATATGGTAAAAAGTCAGGCTTATAAAAAATCAATTATTATTAAATATAATGATTGTTTTAATAGTGAAATTTTAGGAAGCAAGGATAAATTTCATCAATTAGCTGTTAATTTAATTGAAAATGCAATTAAATATTCTAATGAAAATGGAATTGTTAAAATTGATTTAACTTTGGAAGAGCAATACTTTGTTTTTAAAGTTAAAGATAATGGAATAGGTATTCCTAAAAATGATATTCCAAGGATATTTGAAAGGTTTTATAGAGTTGATAAATCAAGATCAACTAGGGGAACTGGACTTGGATTAGCTATTGTTAAACATATTGTGAAGTTATTTAATGGAGAAATAAGTGTAAAATCAAAAGTAGGAATAGGTAGTACCTTTACTGTTAAAATAAAAAATTAATAAATATTAAAGATAAGCTAAAAATATATTAAGTATTTTTTGCTTATCTTTTTTTTGTTCTAAAAATTTATAATAAAAATTTAAAATAAAATTATATGAAAATATAAAGGCAGATATAAATAAAATAAAGCTTCTAAGATTAAGGTTAAAAAAGGTAATTTAACATTTACTTAACATTTATCTAACTTCAATTAACAATTTAGTAATATTACTTTAACTTTAGAGGAATAATATTATTTGTGTAAGGTATATGAATAAAATTCATTTATAAAAGTGGAGGGATAAAAATGAGAAGTAAAAGGTTAAAATTAATGGTTGGGGCAGTATTAGTTGCTATGATTGGAACAATATTTACAGGGTGTGGATCTGATAAAACTTCAAAGGGAGAAAATTCTTCATCTGTAACTATTTCAATTTCAGGTTCAACTTCAGTGGGGCCATTAATAGAAAGTATTCAAGAAGTTTATGAGGCAAAAAATAATAATGTTATATTAGAAATACAACAAAATGGTTCAGGGGCTGGAATCAAAGATGTTATGGGAGGTGTTTCTCAAATAGGAATGTCTTCAAGAGATTTAAAAGGTGAAGAAAAAGATTCAGTACAGGGAACTACAATAGCATATGATGGAGTTGCGTTATTAGTAAATCCTAGTAATTCAGTTAAAGACATAACTTTAGAACAAATTAAAAAAGTTTATACAGGTGAAATAACAAATTGGAAGGAGTTAGGAGGAGAAGATGGACCAATTGTAGTTGTTTCAAGGGAAGAAGGTTCAGGAACTAGAGATTCATTTCAAGAAATTGTTGGATATAAATCAGAAGAATTAGTTAAAAATGCATCAATTTCAGATGGTAGTGGGTCTGTTAAAACTACAGTTGCAGGAAATAAAAATGCAATTGGATTTGCTTCCTTTGAATATATTGATGATACAGTTAGTGCTTTAAATGTTGATGGTATAGAACCAACTGCTAAAAATGTTAAAGAAGGAAATTATAAAATTTCAAGACCTTTCTTATTAGTAACTAAAAAAGATACTTTAACACAAAATGGGCAAAATTTAATTGACTTTATATTAAGTTCAGAAGGACAACAAATAGTATCAGATAATAAGCTAATAACAATAGACTAAAAATTAGTTAGTAGTTAGAAGTTAGGAGTTAGTATTTAATGAAGGGAATGTCACATTAAGAATAAATCCTACAATATAGTGTATTAATTTTTAATAGTGTATTAATTTTTATTTTTTTAAACAATATATTGTGTATAAAAGTTTTAGTGCGGTAGCTCCTGAAAATATATATTTTAAAATTCAGCATTAGCTGAATTTATCCCTAAAACTACTAACTACAAACTACAATCGGGAGGGCTGAAATGGTAGAAAAAAATAAAAGCAAATATATAATAGACAAAGTTACAAGAGTAATATTTTTAATATGTGCTCTTATAGCTGTAATAAGTTTAGTTTTAATAATAGGATTTGTATTTTATAAAGGGTTAAGGCCATTTTTTGCAGAAGGAAAATCATTTACTAAATTTATTTTTGGAACACAGTGGTATCCAACATCTGATGACCCAAAGTATGGAATATTACCTATGATAATTGCTTCTATATATGGCACATTAGGAGCTTTAATAATAGGGGTGCCAATAGGATTACTAACAGCAATATTTATTTCAGAAATAGCACCAAACTGGCTTTCTAAAATTATTATTCCAGCAGTTGAGCTTTTAGCAGGAATTCCATCTGTATTATATGGATTATTTGGCTTAGCAATAATTGTTCCATGGATACAAAATGCTTTTAATTTACCGCAAGGACAAAGTTTATTAGCAGTAATTATAGTTTTAGCAGTTATGATGCTTCCAACTATTATTTCAGTTTCAACTACTGCAATAAGAGCTGTTCCTAAAAGTTATAAAGAGGGTTCCTTAGCTCTTGGAGCATCTCATATAGAAACAACTTTTAAGGTTGTTGTACCTGCAGCAAAATCAGGTATACTTGCAGCTATAGTTTTAGGGTGTGGAAGAGCAATTGGAGAAACAATGGCAATTATATTAGTTGGAGGAAATGCAGTTGAAATACCTAAGTCTATCTTTGATAAGGTAAGGCCACTTACAAGTAATATAGCATTAGAAATGGGGTATGCAACAGAATCACATCAAGAACTTTTATTTGCAACAGGTGTTGTATTATTTGTATTTATATTAATATTAAATTTAGTTATTTCTAAACTTTCTAATAAGGAAGGTAAGTAAACATGAGGAAATTTAAAGAAGTTATTTTAAAAGTATTATTATATTTATCAGCATTAATAACTGTTGGAATTTTAGTTTTTATAATTGGATTTATATTTATAAAGGGATATAAGCTTATAAATTTTAATTATTTATTTGGAGAGTATAAGCCATCTGGAGGTGGAGGAATTAAACCTTTTATAGTTTCAACATTATATACAATTGGACTATCATTAATTGTTGCTACGCCAATAGGTGTGTTGTCAGCAGTTTATTTACATGAATATGCTAAGCAAGGAAGATTGGTAAAAATAATAAGATATTCAACAGAAGCTTTATCTGGAATACCATCAATTGTTTATGGATTATTTGGAGCAGCTTTTTTTGTAACAACTTTAAAGTTTGGATATTCACTTATAGCAGGTTCTTTAACACTTTCAATAATAATTTTACCTGTAATTATCCGTACAACAGAAGAAGCGTTAAAGGTAGTTCCCCCATCATATAGAGAAGCTTCCCTTGGTCTTGGTGCAACAAGATTTCAAACTTTATATAAAGTAATACTTCCAAGTGCAGTACCTGGAATTGTTTCAGGAGTAGTATTATCAATGGGGCGTGTAATTGGTGAATCAGCTGCACTTTTTTTAACAGCAGGTACAGTTTATAAAATGCCTACAAGCATAATGTCAAGTGCAAGAACATTAACAGTTCATGCTTTCCTTGAAACAAAGGAAAAAGGTGATATTGCATCAGCAGCTGCAGCAGGAATAGTTTTAATTGTAATGATTTTAATTTTAAATTTATTAGCTAAGTTTATAAGCAAGAAATTTAATAAAGCTAATTATTAATTTATAAAATTAAGTATAGTGAATAATTAAAAGTTATTATTAGTATAAATAACTTTGTTTTGGTAAAGTAAAATCATAGGATTTTGAGGTGTAAATATGTCAAATATAATCAAATCTGAAATTCAGGTTAAAAATTTAGAGTTGTTTTATGGTGAAAATAAAGCACTGAAAAATATTAGTATAGATATAGAAGCAAAAAAGGTTACAGCATTAATAGGACCTTCAGGGTGTGGTAAATCAACATTTTTAAGAACTTTAAATAGAATGAATGATTTAATTGAAGGAGTTAAAATAAATGGTCAAATATTAATAGATGGGAAGGATATATATAAGGATTATGAGGAAATAGACCTTAGAAAAAAGGTAGGAATGGTATTCCAAAAGCCTAATCCATTTCCTATGTCTATTTATGATAATATTGCTTATGGACCTAGAATACATGGAATAAAAGATAAAAGGACTTTGGACCAAATAGTTGAAAGTAGTTTAAAGGGAGCAGCTCTTTTTGATGAAGTTAAGGATAGATTAAAAAAATCAGCAATAGGACTTTCAGGTGGTCAGCAACAAAGACTATGTATAGCTAGAACTATAGCTGTTTCACCTGAAATAATATTAATGGATGAACCTACATCAGCATTAGATCCTATTTCTACTAATAAAATGGAAGAGCTTATGGTTGAATTAAAAAAACAATATACAGTTGTAATTGTTACTCATAATATGCAACAAGCAGGTAGAATTGCTGATAAGACTGCATTTTTCTTATCTGGAGAAGTTGTTGAATATGGAAATACAGAAGACATATTTTACAGACCAAGAGATAAGAGAACAGAAGATTATATAACAGGAAGATTTGGATAAAATTAAATTTTTAAAAATAAAATATATCATAATCAAAAAATAGTTAAGAATTAATAATTTAAAATTAAAATCAGGGAGTGAGATTATGACAAGAAATCTTTTAGAAAAGAGAATGCAGCTTTTAACTTCAGAACTTGCCGAAATGGGAAGTCTTGTTGAAAAACAATTATATAACAGTATAGAAGCTTTCAAAAATAAAGATATGGTTTTGGCTAAAAAGGTAATTGAAAATGATGATAAAGTAGATGAATTAAATAAAAAAATTGAAGAGCAGTGCTTAAAATTTATGGCAATGGAATCACCAGTAGCAACTGATTTAAGAAAGATATTTACAACTTCTAAGATAGTTACAGATTTAGAGAGAATGGCTGATTATGCAGTTGATATTTGTAAAATTGCTCAAAGGGTTGAATTAGATATTTTAGGTGAAGAGTGTGAACCAGTTTGGCAAATGGTAGATATTTTAAGGAAGATGATCAAAAGGTCATTAGAAGCATTTGTTACAGGTAATGTAAAAGAAGCTTATGAAATTTGCAAGATGGATGATGAAGTAGATATTTTATATAGAGGATTATTTAATGATATTTTAAAGAAGATGGCAAAGGATGAAACTATTATTAATAAGGGAGCACAAATATTATTTGCATCTAAATATCTTGAAAGAGTTGGGGATCATGTTACTAATATATGCGAATGGATAATTTTTTCTTCAAAAGGTGATTATGTAGATTTAAATGAGTAATAATAAAGAATATAGGGTATACCTTATATTCTTTTTTGTTAGTTGACAAAAAAAGAATTATTGGGGTAATATATCATAGAGATGATAGGTAATTATAGGAGTGACATTATGAAAAATGTAATAACAAGTGTAATGCCTGATAGTATTGCTGAGGAAGTCGGCATTGAAGAAAATGATATTTTATTATCAGTAAATGGTGAAAAGATAGTTGATATTATAGACTACAGGTTTTTAACTAATGATGAAGAAATAGTTTTAGAGATACAAAAGCCAAATGGAGAAGTGTGGGACTACGAAATTGAAAAAGAATATGGCGAAGAGTTAGGCCTAGAATTTGGTGGCGGTATCATGGATAAAGCAAAAAGATGCAGTAATAAATGTATGTTTTGCTTTATAGATCAAAATCCAAGAGGGATGAGAGAAAGTTTATATTTTAAAGATGATGATTCACGTCTTTCTTTTTTACAAGGTAATTTTGTTACGTTAACAAACATGAAAGAAGAAGATATAGATAGAATTATTAGATATAGAATAAGTCCTATAAATATTTCAGTTCATACAACAAATCCAGAGTTAAGAGTAAAAATGCTTGGCAATAGATTTGCAGGTACTGTTTATAATAGAATAAAGAGATTAGCAGAAGCAGGAATTGAAATGCACTGTCAAATAGTTCTTATACCAGAAGTAAATAATGGTGAAGAGCTTAAAAGGACTATTACTGAATTATATGAATTATATCCAGCAGTAGCAAATATTGCGGTAGTTCCAATAGGAGTTACTAAATATAGAGATGGATTAGTTCAAGTAAAAACATTTACTAATGAAACTGCAAGAAAAGAATTAGAAATGGTTATGGAATTTCAAAAAAGATTTATGAAAGAAATTAATGACCCATTTGTAAGATTTTCAGATGAGTTTTATTTAGTTGCAGGTATAGATGTTCCAGAAGAAAGTTTTTATAATGGATATGAACAAATAGAAGATGGAATTGGAATGATTAGATGTTTCAGGGAAGCTATAAATTATACTGCTCAAGATTTAAATAAAAATATAAAAGGAACTTTTTCTGTACCAACTGGAACCCTTGCATTTAATGAAGTAAGAAGTGGAATGAAAAAGTTGATGGAAGTTAATCCTAATATTAAAATAGATACATATAAAATAGTTAATAATTTCTTTGGGGAAACAATAACAGTTGCAGGACTTCTTACTGGAACTGATATTATTGGACAATTAAAGGGGAAAATTAATAGTGAATACTTAATTATGCCTAATAATATGTTTAGAAAAGGTTATGAACTAGGTCCAGCTGAGTATATTATGTTAGATGATACTAAGATTGAGGACATAGAAAAAGAATTAGGGGTTAAGGTGCTTGTATGTGATCACACAGGTGAAGATATAGTAAGCATAATAAATGATGTATGTCAGGAGGAACAAGAATAATGGCAAAACCAATAGTTGCTATAGTTGGAAGACCGAATGTAGGTAAATCTACATTATTTAATAAACTAGCAGGAAAAAGAATTTCAATAGTTCAAGATACACCAGGTGTAACAAGAGATAGAGTATATGCGGAAGCTGAATGGCTTAATCATACTTTTACAATGATTGATACTGGAGGTATAGAACCAGAAAACCAAGATATAATAGTTAAGCAAATGAGAAGACAAGCGAACATTGCTATAGAAACAGCTGATGTTATAATGTTTGTAGTTGATGGTAAAGAAGGCTTAACAGCAGCTGATAATGAAGTTGCAACAATGCTTAGAAAATCTAAGAAACCAGTAGTTTTAGTTGTTAATAAAATTGATAACTTAAAAGATGAAGAAAATGCATGGGAATTTTATAATTTAGGTATTGGTGATCCAGTAGCTATATCAGCAGGCCAAGGTAAAGGTCTTGGAGATATGCTTGATATGGTTGTTTCACATTTTGATTCAATTGCTTCAATAGAAGAGGAAGAAGAAGATATAAAAATAGCTATGATAGGTAAACCTAATGTAGGTAAGTCTTCATTAATAAATAGATTATTAGGTGAAGAAAGATTAATTGTATCAGATATAGCTGGAACTACAAGAGATGCTATAGATAGTAAAATTGAAAGTGAATTTGGTAAGTTTACATTAATAGATACAGCTGGTCTTAGAAGAAAAAGTAAAGTTAAAGAAGAAATAGAAAGATATTCTGTTATAAGAACTCTTGCTGCTGTAGAAAGAGCAGATGTTTGTATCTTAATGATAGATGCAACAGAAGGTGTTACAGAGCAAGATGAAAAAATAATAGGATTTGCACATGAATTAAACAAGGCTATAATGGTTATAGTTAATAAATGGGATCTTATTGAAAAAGATGATAAAACAATGGAAAACTATAAAAAAGATTTACAAAGTAAGCTTAAGTTTATAAAATATGCTAAATTCTTATTTATATCAGCATTAACTGGTCAAAGAGCACATAAGGTGTTAGAAGTTGCTAGAGAATGTTATGATAATTATGATAAGAGAATTGGTACTGGTGTATTAAATGAAGTTATTAATAAGGCTGTATTAATGAAAGAGCCACCAGTAGTTGCATTAAAGAGACTAAAAATATATTATGCAACACAAGTAGCTACAAAACCACCAAAGTTTGTGTTCTTTGTTAATGATTCAAGTTGTAGACATTTCTCTTATGAAAGATATTTAGAAAATCAATTAAGAGATAATTTTGATTTCAGTGGAACTGGAATACAAATAGAATATAGGGAGAGAAAGGATAGTTAATTTATGAGTAAGGTAGCTTTTTTAGGCGGAGGAAGTTTTGGGATTGCTTTAGCAATTTTATTAGCAAACAAAGGAAATGTTATATCAGTATATGATAGAAATAGTAATGTTGTAGAGGATATTAATGTTAATAGAAGAAATGATAAATTTATTAAAGGATTAAATGTGCCTAAAAATGTTACGGCCTATAATAGCTTAGAGGAGGCTATACCTAATTCTGATTATGTGGTATTAGCTGTTCCTTCTCATGTAATTAGAAGTGCTGCAAGAAGTATTAAGGGACTTGTAAAAGAAAGTGTACCTGTTATATGTATTGCAAAAGGCATTGAAGAAGGTACTAATAAAACATTAGTTGAAGTTATTGAAGAAGAAATTAATAATCCAGTAGTAATTTTATCAGGTCCAAGTCATGCAGAAGAAGTAGCATTTGATATTCCAACAACAGTGCTTACATCTTCAAATAATATGAAGATAGCTGAAGAAGTTCAAGACCTTTTTATGACTAAAACATTTAGAGTTTATACTAATGATGATTTAATTGGTGTTGAAGTTGGAGGGGCTGTAAAAAATATTATAGCATTAGCAGCTGGAGTATGTGATGGATTAGGATATGGAGATAATACAAAGGCAGCTCTTATGACTAGGGGAATGGCTGAGATAGTTAGAATAGGAACTAAGCTTGGAGGAAGAGTTGAAACTTTCCTAGGCCTTACTGGAATGGGTGATTTGATAGTAACTTGTACTAGCATGCATTCTAGAAATAGAAAAGCAGGATACTTAATAGGTAAAGGTAAGAGTAGGGAAGAAGCTATTGAAGAAGTTGGAATGATTGTTGAAGGAATCAAGGCATGTAATGCATTTTATGATTTAAAAGAAAAATTAAATGTTGAAATGCCAATAACGGATGCATTATACAAAGTTCTTTTTGAGGGTAGTGATCCAAGAGAAATGGTAAGTAAACTACTGCAAAGAGATAAAAAAGCAGAAAATTACTAATTATATAATGAAAATGTTATTTAATTTAAAGTAATATTTATGTTAAATAATTTTAAAAACTGATTTTTGTGTTAAACAAGAATCAGTTTTTTTATTATGTAAAAAATTATATAATACATCATATTTATTTTTATGAGTACATATTTTAAATTGTAAGAAAAATACATGGAATGTAATTGTTTAATAGTGAATAAAAATATAAATTTTTATTATATTTAATAAAATAAAAAAAATAGTATACTTTTTTTTGCTATGGAATATATTATAGTGTTAAAAATAAATAGGAGGGTGTACTTATGGGCGATTTCAATATATATAAGGATATTGCAGAAAGGACTCAGGGAGACATATACTTAGGTGTTGTTGGACCAGTTAGAACTGGAAAATCTACATTTATTAAAAAATTTATGGATCTTATGGTTATACCAAAGATTGATAATGCTTATAAGAAAGAAAGAGCTAAAGATGAATTGCCACAAAGCAGTTCAGGAAAAACTATTCATACTACAGAGCCCAAATTTGTTCCAAATGAAGCTGTGGAAATTACAATTGATGAAGATATAAAGTTAAAGGTTAGATTAGTAGATTGTGTGGGGTATATTGTTAAGGGAGCTTTAGGATATTTAGAGGATGAAGAGCCTAAGATGGTTAACACTCCATGGTATGAATATGAAATACCATTTGAAGATGCTGCAGAAATTGGAACAAGAAAAGTTATTACTGATCATTCAACTGTAGGTCTTGTTGTTACTACTGATGGAAGTATAACAGGAATAGATAGGGAAGAATACGTTGAAGCTGAAGAAAGGGTTGTAGAAGAGCTTAAATCTATTAATAAACCCTTTATAGTTGTACTTAATACAAAGAACATAAACTCTCCAGAAACAGATTCATTAAAAGATGAGCTTGAAAAGAAATATGATGTTGAAGTTCAAGTTATGGATGTTTATAATATGACAGAAAAAGATATTGAAAAACTATTTAAACATGTACTTAAAGAATTCCCTGTTAAGGAAATAAATATAGATATGCCAACATGGGTAGAAAATTTAGAGCCAGAACATTGGCTAAAGAAAGAGTATTTTAAAATAATTAAGGGAATGTGTGAAAGTGTAGATAAAATTAGGGACATAAAACCAGTATTTTATGATGCAAAACAAAATGAAAATTTAAGTGCATCAGATTTAACTCAAATAAAACTTGGTGAAGGAACTGCAAATATATTATTAAAACCAAGTGAAAACATTTTTTATAAAATACTTAGTGAAAATTGTGGTGTTGAAATAGAAGATGAAAGTGAATTAATTGCTCTTGTAAAAGATTTAAATGTTGCAAAAGTAGAATATGATAAAATTAAGGATGCATTAGTTGATGTAAAAGAAACAGGATATGGATTAGTGGCACCTCAATTAAGCGAAATGAAATTTGAAGAGCCAGAAATTGTTAAGCAAGGCACTAAATTTGGTGTTAAGCTAAAGGCAAGTGCACCATCTCTTCATTTTATTAAAGCTGATATTAAAACTGAAATAAGTCCTATAATGGGTTCTGAAAAAGAAAGTGAAGAACTTGTTACAGCTCTTATGGAACAATATGAAAAGGACCCAGCATCTTTATGGCAAAGTAATATGTTTGGAAAATCTTTAGAGGTATTAGTTAAGGAAGGACTACAAAATAAGTTATATAAGATGCCAGAAGATGTGCAAGTTAAAATTCAAAAAACACTTCAAAAAATCATTAATGAAGGTAATGGTGGATTGATTTGTATAATACTATAACATAGATATAGTCTGCTACTAAATAGTTTATTTAGTAGCAGACTATTTTATAAGTACGGATATAAAATATTAAGCAATGTTAAATTGAAAAAAGTATATTATTTTTGGTACAAACTCCTATGTAATTAGAATATAATATAATAAGCAGATAGTATTATGCTTAATATATTATAGTGAAGAGGGATAGTATGGAGAGCAGATTTTGTACCTATAAAAGAGTAGGATATTTAAGAGAAAGGGTTGCTTATGAATTAGGTATAGAGTTTACTGGTGTAATTTATGCCTCGCCAGGCGTGCTAAAACATATAATAAAAAGACATGGAAGACAGTTTGACAAAAGGACTAGAACAGGAATTTTAGAATGGATGAAAAAGATTCTAGATGATCCTGATTATATTGGAATTTATAAAAATGATGAGGGACAGACTGCTATAGAATTTATTAAAAAAGCTTATACTAATTTGCTTTTAGGAGTTGAAGTAGATGAAGAAAAACAATATATTTATGTAACTACTATGTATCCTATAACTGATAGGAAAATAGAAAATAGAATTTATAGTGGAAAATTAATTAATATTAAAAAAAATAAATAAAATATTTGCTATAAATAAAATTCAAATATATAATATAAAATTAAGTATATAGGATTTTTGAGGTGAGAAAAGGCTCCTCATGCGCTGGAACTATTCAGTAAACAGAGATGCAGGAAATGTCGCCCTGCCATAAATCCGGGAACATGGTTAGAAGTAACAAGTGATAAGTTTAGGAAAAATATAATTTATTTTTGGCTTAGAGCAACATCTGTGCAATTTAGCACTTGTGACAAGTTTAGGAAAAATATGATTTATTGGGACTGTCGCACTAAAACTTTTATACACAATATATTGTTTTTTATTTATTCTTAATGCAACATCCCCGTACCTAAACTTGTCAATTGTAAGTTCAAATTAAAAGAGAGATTATATTTTGGAGGATAAAATGAAGAAAATAGCGGTAATTTTTAATGGTGGAACAATATCTATGAAGGTTGATGAAAGAATTAAGGCAGCTGTTCCTAGTTTAACTGGTGAAGAGATAATGTCTATGGTAACTGGAATAGAAGAATATGCAGAAATTGAATCTTATAGTTTTTCAAGTATGCCATCACCACATATGACTTTTAAAACAATGTTAGAATTAAGTGAGTTTTCAAAAGAATTATTAAATAGAGAAGATATTGATGGTGTTGTAATTACTCATGGAACAGATACTTTAGAAGAAACAGCATATCTTTTAGACTTAACAATAAATAGTGATAAGCCTGTTGTAATTACAGGTGCAATGAGAAGTGGCTCAGAACTTGGTTATGATGGACCTTCAAATTTAGCAGCTTCAATTTGTACAGCAATTTCTGATGATGCAAAGGGAAGAGGAGTGCTTGTATGCTTTAATGGTGAATTAAATTCAGCTGCAGAAGTAACAAAAGCAAATTCTATGGCATTAAATGCATTTATAACTCCTAATTTTGGACCAATAGGAATTGTTGACAATAATAAAGTAATGTTTTATAGAAATGCAAAGAAAACAGAAACATATGATGCAAAAGAAATTAATAAAGATGTTTTATTAATTAAATGTGTAGCTGATATGGACTCTACATTAATTGACTTTGCAATTGAAAAAGGATTTGGTGGAATAGTTATTGAAGCTTTAGGAAGAGGAAATGTACCTCCAAGAATGGTTGAAGGAATAAAAAGAGCATTAGATAATAAAATGCCTATAGTTGTAGTATCTAGATGTTTTGAAGGTAGAGTACACGAATCATATGGATATGAAGGTGGAGGAAAAATGCTTAAGGATTTAGGGGTTATCTTTGGTGATACATTACCTGGACAAAAGGCTAGAGTTAAACTTTCATTAGCTATAAACAGCAACATAAGTTATGATGAAATAAAAAATCAATTTTAAAAATAGAGTTAGGTTTTCGAGGGCACTGAAAAACATTAAGTTTTTCAGTGCCCTCGGTTTTCTAGCTCTATTTTTTATTAAAAATAAAACTGTAAACAAATTGTTAATAAAATGTTGACAGAAAACCTTATAAAGATATAAACTAAGTTTATTGTTTAAAAAGTAATAAATTTTTATATATAAGAAGAAAGTGGCAGGAGAAATAGTATGATAAGGAGCATGACTAGCTTTGGAAGAAGCAACAGTGAAGAAGGTAAAAAAAGAGTATTTACTGTTGAAATGAAAAGTGTAAATAGCAGATATTTAGATGTAAATATTAGAATGCCTAAAAGTATAATTTCTTTAGAGGAAGAAATTAGAAAAATGATTAGTAATTCTCTTAATAGAGGAAAAGTTGATGTCTTTATTAATATAAAGAATTATAATGAAGGTGCTGGAGTACCTAAGGTTGATATTAACTTAGCACAAGGATATTTACAATGTCTTAAAGAAATTGAAGAAAAATTAAATATCAAAAATGATATATCTGTAATGCAAATAGCAAGATTTCCAGAAGTAATCACTATGATTGAAGAAGAAGACAAAATAGATGAAATATGGGAAGAATTAAAACCTTTAATAAGTTCATCATTAGATATGATGATTAACATGAGAGAAGTTGAAGGTGAAAAATTAAAAGAAGATATATTAATTAAAATAAATCAAATTGAAGATTTAGTATCTAAGGTAGAAGAATTTGCAGATAGCATTCCTAAGGTATTTAAGCAAAAGCTTGAAGAAAGATTAAAAGATTTATTAGGAAATGTTGAAGTAGATGAAAATAGAATTGCTACTGAAGTTTGTATATTAGCAGATAAAGCAACTGTTGATGAAGAAATAATAAGACTAAACAGTCATATTAATCAAGTGAGAGAAACATTAAAATTAAATGAACCTATTGGAAGAAAACTTGATTTTATAGTTCAAGAAATGAATAGAGAAACAAATACAATTGGTTCAAAATCTAGTGATATCAAAATGACTAATATAGTTATTGATATAAAAAATATACTTGAAAAAATTAGAGAACAAGTTCAAAACATAGAATAATAGGAGGAAAAGCATGGGAATAAAATTAATTAATATTGGTTTTGGTAATATTGTATCAGCTAACAGATTAGTTGCTATAGTTAGTCCAGAATCAGCACCAATTAAGAGAATAATCCAAGAAGCTAGAGATAGAGGAATGCTTATTGATGCTACTTATGGAAGAAGAACTAGAGCTGTTATAATTACTGATAGTGATCATGTTATATTATCAGCAGTGCAACCAGAAACTGTTGCACATAGATTAGTAGACAAAGATGAAGCTGCAGACGAGGTTGATGAATAATGCATAATAGAGGACTATTAATAGTTATTTCTGGCCCATCAGGTGCTGGAAAGGGAACAATTTGTAAGGCGCTTTTAGAAAAGATAGATGATTTATTTATTTCTGTTTCAGCAACTACAAGAAGTCCGAGAGAAGGTGAAGTTGATGGTGTTAATTATCACTTCCTTACTAAAGAAGACTTTATATCAAAAGTAGAAAGAAATGACTTTTTAGAATATGCAGAAGTACATGGTAACATGTATGGTACGCCAAAATTCAAAGTTGAAGAAATGTTAGAACAAGGTAAAAATGTAATATTAGAAATAGATATTCAAGGTGCATTAAAGGTTAAGGAAAACTTTAGTGAAGGAGTATTTATTTTTATACTTCCTCCATCTATGGAAGAATTAAAACAAAGAATAATAAAAAGAGGAAGCGAAACGCAAGAATCATTAATGACAAGATTTAAAAATGCATATCAAGAAATAAACTATGTTTCTAAGTATAACTATGCAGTAGTTAATGATGAAGTTGATACGGCAGTTGAAAAAATAGAGGGTATAATTGTCGCAGAAAAGTGTAGAGTAGATAGAATAAAAGATACAATATTAGATTCTAAGGAGGGCGTAATTCATGAACAACTCTATGATTAATCCATCAGTGGTAGATTTATTAAAAAAGGTAGAAGACAGATATTCACTAGTAATAGTTACATCAAGAAGAGCAAGACAAATAATAGATGGTGCTGTACCATTAACAACAGTTCCTTCAAATAAACCATTAACAATAGCAATAAACGAAGTTAATGAAGGAAAAATTTCTTATTGTAAAAACAATGAAGGAACAAAATAGTTATGAGTAAATGTGTTGTTATTGGCGTTACTGGAGGTATTGCAGTATATAAGGCATTAGATGTAATTAGTGCTTTAAGAAAAAAAGATATTGAAGTTCATGTTATAATGACTGAAAGTGCATCAAAATTTGTAAATCCACTAACATTTCAATCAATAAGTCAAAATATGGTTGTAACAGACATGTTTGCAGAGCCAAAGGCTTGGGAAATTCAGCATATTTCATTAGCTCAAAAAGCTGATTTAATGCTTATAGCACCTGCAACAGCAAATGTTATAGGTAAAATTTCAAATGGAATTGCAGATGATATGTTATCTACAACTGTAATGGCAACTAAAGCTAAAGTACTTATAGCACCTGCTATGAATACAAATATGTATCAAAATCCAATAGTTCAAAATAATATTTCAAAATTAAAAGATTTTGGATATAAATTTATTGAACCAGCTAGTGGAAGATTAGCATGTGGTGATATAGGTATAGGTAAATTAGCGGATGTAAATACAATTGTTGAAAGAGTTATAGAAGAACTTGAAGATAAAGAGCAAGATTTGTTAGGAAAAAAAGTACTAGTTAGTGCTGGACCTACTATTGCACCTATTGACCCAGTAAGATATATAACTAATAGATCAACTGGTAAAATGGGATATGCTATTGCAAAAGAAGCAAGAGATAGAGGTGCAGAAGTAATTTTAGTTTCAGGTCCTACAAATTTAGAACCACCTAAAAACGTAAAAATAATTAACATAAAAACTAATGAAGAAATGAAAAAAGAAATTTTACAAAATTTTAAATGGGCAGATATAGTAATAAAGTCAGCAGCAGTTGCTGATTATAAGCCAAAGGAATATAGTAAAGAAAAGATTAAAAAAGGTGAAGGTGACCTTAATATTTGTTTAACTAGAGATAATGATATATTAAAATTTCTAGGAGAAATTAAAACTCACCAAGTTTTAGTTGGATTTGCTGCTGAAAGTGATAATGTACTTGAAAATGCAGAAAGAAAACTAAAAAACAAGAACTTAGATTTTATAGTAGCAAATGATATTACATCTTCTGATACTGGATTTGGAAGTGAAGACAATAAAGTAGTTATTTTATCTAAAAATAATGAAAAGCTTGAACTAGAAAAAATGAGTAAAAAGAAAGTTGCAAGTAATATATTTGATATGATTTTAGAAAAGCGCTAATTGCGCTTTTCTTTATATACAATATATATTTTAAAGGTTAAAATATATAGAAACTGAAAGTAAGAAGGTGATAATTTGAAGTTATATGCTGAAGTTATTATAAATTCTGAAGCATTAGAAATAGATAGACCTTTTACATATAAAGTTCCAGAAGAATTCAATAATGAAATTAAAATAGGCCAAATAGTAAAAGTTCCTTTTGGAAAAGGAAATAAAACATCTGAAGGGTTTATATTAAATTTGAAAAATGATGATAATATAAAGTTCAAAACTAAAAATATAGCAGCTATTTTAGTAAAAGATCCAGTTATTGATGAAGATGATATTAATCTTATTGAATTTTTAAGAGAAAAAACATTGTGTAAGTATATTGATGCTTTTAGGCTTCTTATTCCAGTTGGAATAATGAAGGGAGCTAAAGCTAAGAAAAAAAAGGTTATAGTTTTAAAAAATGAAGATTTAAGTAATATAAAAAATCCTGATGGATATAAAAAAATTGTTGAATTTTTTAAGACGAATTCGGGAAAATATACTAAAAGTGAACTTATTAATGATCATTCAATTTCTCAATATAAATTAAATAAATTAATAGAAAATGAAGTTTTATCAATAGAAGAAGAAAGCGTATTTAGATATAATGATAGAGTTTATAATAAGGATAGTGCTAAGACATTAACAATAGAACAAGAAAATATTATAAGAGAATATATTAACTCTGATGATACAATGTTTTTGCTTAAGGGAGTTACAGGATCAGGTAAAACAGAAGTTTATATGAAGCTTGTTGAAAGAGTATTATTAGAAGGAAAATCAGCTATTATATTAGTTCCAGAAATTGCTTTAACACCACAAATGATTGAAAGGTTTAAAGGAAGATTTGGTGTAAATGTTGCTTTATTTCACAGTAAATTATCTGATGGTGAAAGATTTGATGAATGGTTTAGAGTAAAGGAAGGAAAGGCAAAAGTTATAGTAGGAGCTAGAAGTGCAATATTTCTTCCTGCAAAAAATTTAGGCTTAATAATTATTGATGAAGAGCATGAAAATACTTATAAATCTGAACAAAATCCTAAATATCAAACAAAGGAAGTAGCAGAATATTTAAGTGAGCTAAAAGGATGTAAAGTTATTTTAGGCTCAGCTACACCGTCAATAGAAACTTACTATAGAGCTTTAACTGGGGAAATGAAGCTTTTAGAGCTAAATTCAAGGGTAGATAATAAACCTATGCCACCAATGAAGGTTATTGATATGAGAAATGAGCTTAAAGGTGGTAATAAATCATTATTTAGTAGAGAATTATTTATTGCAATACAAGAAAGACTAAAGAGAAAAGAACAAATTATTTTGTTTTTAAATAGAAGGGGATTTTCAACTTTTGTTTCATGTAGAAGCTGTGGATATGTATTTAAGTGTGATGAATGTGATATTTCAATGACTTATCATAAAAATGGATTATTAATATGTCATTATTGTGGTAAAACAAAAAGGGAACCAAGAGAATGTCCTAAATGTCATAGTAAATATGTAAAATTCTTTGGTGCTGGTACTCAAAGAGTTGAAGAAGAAGTTAAAAAATATTTTAATAATGTACGGATATTAAGAATGGATGTAGATACAACAAGAGATAAGCATTCATATGAAAGGATTTATAATACTTTTAAAAATGGTGAAGCAGATATTTTAATAGGTACACAAATGGTTTCTAAAGGGCTTGATTTTAAAAATGTTACTTTAGTTGGTATTTTAGCTGCAGATATGTCTATTAATATTCCAGATTATAGGGCAGCAGAAAGAACTTTTCAAATAATAACTCAAGTAGCAGGAAGAGCAGGAAGAGGAGATAAGCAAGGAGAAGTTTTAATTCAAACTTATACACCACAACATTATAGCTTGCAATATGCTGTTAATTATGATTATGAAGGTTTTTATGAAAAGGAATTTACAGTAAGGGCTATGATGAAGTATCCACCTTTTGGAAAATTACTTTTAATAAATGGAACATCAAAAAAAGAAGAGTTATTAAAGAATTTTATGCACAAAATAACAATGATGATTAAACCATTAGTTGAAAGTTGCTTAGATATTGAAATTTTAGGGCCAATTCCCTGTATGATTTCTAAAGTAAAGGAAAATTATAGATGGCAAATTGTTATAAAAGGTGAATTTGATTCATATTTTTCAAAAAATATTAAGGAAATACTTTATGATGAGAACAAGAACGTATATAATGATATACGAATAAGTATGGATATTAATCCAAATAATTTATTCTAGGAGGGCATAAAAATGGCAATAAGAAATATTAGAACTATTGGTGACGATGTTTTAAGAAAAAAATGTAAAGAGGTAGTTGAAATAACAAATAGAGAACTTACTCTAATTGAAGATATGGTAGACACTATGTTTGAAGCTAACGGGGTTGGATTAGCAGCGCCACAAGTTGGTGTATTAAAGAGAATATTTGTTATAGATATTGGTGATGAAAATGGAACTATGGTATTCATAAATCCAGAAATTTTAGAAACTAAAGGAACTCAATGTGATGAAGAGGGCTGCTTAAGTATACCTGGAGAATCAAACCCAGTAGAAAGACCTAATTATGTTAAGGTAAAAGCATTTAATGAAAAAGGTGAAGAATTTATCTTAGAAGGTGAAGAATTATTAGCAAGAGCTATTCTTCATGAAAATGATCACTTAAATGGTGTATTATATGTTGACCATGTAAAGTAGGAGGAAGGTTAATGAAAATAGTATTTATGGGAACTCCAGATTTTGCAGTTCCATCATTAGAAGCTTTAATTGATAAATTTGGAGTTGAAGCTGTATTTACTCAACCAGATAGACCTAGAGGAAGAGGAAAGAAAATGGTCTTTTCTCCAGTTAAAGAAATTGCTGTAAAACATGATATTAAAGTTTTTCAACCTGAAAAGTTAAAGGATGATATAGAAGCTGTAGAGTATTTAAAAGAACTTAAGCCAGATTTTATAATTGTAGTAGCTTTTGGTCAAATATTAACTAAAGAAGTGCTAGATATACCTAAGTATGGATGTATAAATTTACATGCATCATTATTACCAATGTATAGAGGTGCAGCACCTTTAAATTGGGTTATAATTAATGGTGAAGAGAAAACTGGAAATACAACAATGCTTATGGATGTTGGATTAGATACTGGTGATATGTTATTAAAAGATGAAGTTGAAATAACTAAGAATATGACTTCTGGTGAATTACATGACATATTAATGAACAGAGGTGGAGAACTTTTAATTAAAACAATTGAAGGTTTAGCAGAAGGTTCAATTACTCCAGAAAAGCAAGAAGGGGAAACTTGTTATGCAAAAATGCTTTCTAAAGAAACTGGAAAGATAAATTGGAATAATTCTGCACAAGATATTCATAATTTAATTAGGGGGCTTAATCCAAGACCTATTGCTCACACTACCTATAAAGAGGAGCCTATGAAGATATACGAATCAGAAGTATTATTACAAAGTAGTAATAAGGAGCCAGGTGTTATAATAGAAGTGAATAAGAAAGGGATGAAAGTTAGCACAGGAAATGGTATATTATTAGTTAAGAAAATACAATTTCCAAATGGAAAGCCTTTAACTATTGAACAATATATAAATGGTAAAGAAATTGAGATAGGGTGTAAGTTAATATAATATGAAAGGAGAGGGGATATATGTTTTATCCAGGACTTTATTTTGACAAAACTATGCTTTTGTTAGTTCCAGCAATGATAATTGCTTTTTGGGCTCAAACAAAAGTTAGCAGTACTTATAAAAGATATAAGAATGTAAGAATAGCAAATGGATATACTGGTGAAAATATAGCGAGAATGATACTCGATGCTCAAGGATTATATGATATTCCTGTTGTTGAAGTAAGAGGTGAATTAACTGATCATTATGATCCAGTAAGCAGACAGGTTAGATTATCTACAGAGGTTTTTCACAGAGCAAGTATTGCATCAGCAGGAGTTGCTGCACATGAAGTTGGGCATGCAATTCAACATGCACAAAACTATAAACCTTTAGTGTTAAGAACTTCTATAGCAAGAGCTGTTAATTTTAGCAGTCAAGCATCTATAATAATTTTTATGTTAGGTTTATTATTTAGTATTCCTGCATTAACAAACATTGGAATTATATTTTTCAGTGTAGCAGTATTTTATCAAATTGTTACATTACCAGTTGAGTTTAATGCTTCTAGAAGAGCTTTAAACATATTAGAAAATAGAAATATTTTATATGGTGATGAAATTAAGGGAGCTAAAAATGTTTTAAGTGCAGCAGCTATGACTTATGTAGCAGCAGCATTAATGTCAATATCACAATTAATAAGATTAATTGCAATTAGCAATAGAAATAACGATTAAGAGGTAACGTATGAATAGTAGAGAAGTAGCATTAAATATAATTAACAGAGTACTAATAGAAGGAGCTTATTCAAATTTAGTTTTATCAAATGAATTAAATGAAAGTGATTTAAACGAAAAAGATAGAGCTTTAGTAACAGAACTTGTTTATGGAACTATAAGAAGAAAAAAGACATTAGATATGATAATTTCAAATTATATTAAAGATATATCATTAATGGATGAAAAAGTATTAAATATATTAAGAATGGCAATTTATCAAATGCATTTCTTAGATAAGGTTCCAGAGTTTGCAGCATGCAATGAAGCTGTTGAATTAGCAAAACAAATTTCAGTTCAAGATTCTAAATTAGTAAATGGAATATTAAGAAGCTATACTAAAAACCCTGATGATATGGATGTTAAAGATAAGATAGATAGATTAGTATATCAATATTCTTATGAACCATGGTTTATAAGAATGATTTATAAGCAATATGGTGAAGAAAATGGAAGAAAGATATTAGCAGGATTAAATTCTACACCTAAAGTAACAGTAAGAGTTAATACTTGTAAAGCTGATTATGATGAGGTATATGAAAGACTTGAAGAAATGGGATATGATATAGAAGAAGGGTATGCTTGTCCAGAAGCTATAATAATAAAGGGTGGAAGTTCAATTGAAAGTAATGAATTATTCAAAGAGGGATTAATAACAGTTCAAGATGAAAGTGCTATGATTGTAACACCACTTTTAGATGTAAAAGTAGGAGATATTGTATTAGATTTATGTGCTGCTCCAGGTGGAAAAACAACTCATATAGCAGAGCTTTTAAATGGTGAAGGAAAAGTATACTCTTTTGATTTACATGAAAATAAATTATCTTTAATAAATGAAAATTTAGAAAGATTAGGATTAAAGGATGTTGAAGTAGAAGCTATGGATGCAACTAAACTAAATCCTAAATATGTTTCATTTGCGGATAAAGTATTAATAGATGTTCCTTGTTCAGGACTTGGAATTATAAGAAAGAAACCAGAAATAAAGTGGAATAAATCAAGAAAATCACTTAAAGATTTAGTTCCAACTCAAAGAGAAATAATGGAAAATGCTTGGACTTATTTAAAGAGTGGTGGAACAATGTTATATTCTACTTGTACATTAAATGTTGAAGAAAACCAAGATAATATTGAATGGTTCTTAAACAATCATAAAGATGCAAAAGTTGAAAAGATATTCTTAGGAAATATGGATAACTTCATGTATAACAATGATGGTTCATTAACAATTTTGCCAAATGAATATATGGATGGTTTCTATGTTGCTAAGATAATCAAAAAATAGTAGGTGAAAAAATGTATAATATTTTAAATTTTACATTAGAAGAATTACAAGGTTGGATGAAAGAAAATAAAGAAAGTGCTTTTAGAGCAAAACAAGTTTTTTCTTGGATATACAAGGATGTTTGGAATTTTGATGATATGAAGAACATTCCAGGAGCATTAAAGGAAAAACTAAAAGAAAACTTTATTATAGATATTCCTAAAATTGTAGAAGTATATGAATCTAATGTAGATGATACAAAAAAATTATTATTGTCTATGCAAGATAATAACTTAATTGAATGTGTTCTTATGAAATATAAGCATGGAAATTCAATTTGTGTATCTACTCAAGTTGGTTGTAGAATGGGGTGTAAATTTTGCGCCTCAACAATTGGCGGAAGAATAAGAGATTTAAGTAGTGGAGAAATACTTGCTCAAATTATGGTAGCACAAAAGTATTTGGGAGAAAGAATTTCTAATGTTGTATTAATGGGAAGTGGAGAACCTTTAGATAATTTTGATAATGTAATAAAGTTTTTAAAATTAGTTAATGCAGAATATGGATTAAACATAGGACAAAGACATATTACTTTATCAACTTGTGGTATAGTACCTAAGATAATTGAATTAGCTGATTTAAATTTAAGTATTACACTTGCAATTTCATTACATGCATTTAGTGATGAAAAGAGAAGGGTTATAATGCCTATTGCAAATAAATATACTATAGCAGAGATATTAGATGCTTGTAAGTATTATATGAATAAAACTGGACGTAGAATTACATATGAATATTCTTTGGTATCAGGAGTAAATGATAGTAAAGAAGATGCAAGATCGCTATCAAAACTTTTAAAAGATATGAATGGTCATGTTAATTTAATTCCAGTAAATGAAATAAAGGAAAATACTTTAAAAAGACCATCTAAAAAAACTATAGAAGATTTCGAGGGAATATTAAAAGCTCATGGAATTGAAGCTACAGTTAGAAGAGAAATGGGTAGCGATATTAATGCTGCATGTGGTCAGCTTAGAAGAAGTTATTTAGAAACACAAAAATAAAGGGGAGAAGACAAATGGTGGGAATGAAGAGTGATGTAGGTATAGTTAGAACATTAAATGAAGACTATGCTGGATACAGTGAAGAAGCTAAATATAAATTATATGTTGTAGCAGATGGGATGGGAGGTCATAATGCTGGGGAAGTAGCTAGCAAAATGGCTGTGGAAGCCGTGAAGTCTTACGCAAAAGAAAATTATGACAATGAGGGAACGAATGTACTAGAAAATGCAATTGAATTTGCAAATTCTAAAATTTATAATAAAGCAATTGAAAGTAGTGAATATAAAGGTATGGGAACTACATTAGTTGCTGCATTAGTTAGTGATAATAATATATTTATTGCTAATGTTGGTGATAGTAGTTGTTTTGGAATTACAAATAATAGTATAGAAAAAATTACAAAGGATCACTCATTAGTTCAAGAATTAATTGATTCTGGTACAATTACAGAAGAAGAAGGTAGAAATCACCCAAAGAAAAATGTTATTACACGTGCATTAGGTACTAGCAACATAGTAAAGATTGATATATTTAAATATGATTTAAGTTCTTATGACAAATATTTATTGTGTACAGATGGATTATCAAATGAAGTATTAAAAGATGAAATGTTAGAAGAAATTAAAAGAGTTGATGATTATAATCATGCCTGTGACAAGTTAATTTTATTAGCAAAAAGTCGAGGGGGAAGAGATAATATTACGGTCTTGCTATTTGGAGGAGAGGTGTAAAAATGATTGGTGAAGTATTAGGAAATAGATATGAGCTGGTGGAAAAGATTGGCGAAGGTGGAATGGCTATAGTTTATAAGGCTAGAGATAATAAGTTAAGTAGATTAGTTGCTGTAAAAGTATTAAAAAAGGAATTTGCCAATAACAAGGATATATCAGATAAGTTTAAAAAAGAAGCAACTGCAGTAGCAAATTTTTCTGATGCAAACATTGTGAATGTATTAGATGTTGGACATGAAGAAGAAGGAAATATTGATTACTTTGTTATGGAGTATGTTAATGGAAAAACGTTAAAAGAGTTAATTGTTGGTAGTGGAAAATTAAATTATACTACTGCAATAAGTATTGCAATTCAAATAGCAAAGGCATTAGAATGTGCACATAAAAATAATATAATTCATAGAGATGTAAAACCACAAAATATATTAGTTACTGAAAGTGGCTTAATTAAAGTAACTGATTTTGGAATAGCAAAAAGTTCAACTTCAGCAACTATTACCAATACAACTACAATAATGGGATCAGCTCATTATTTATCACCAGAACAAGCAAAAGGCTCTTTTGTAGATTTAAGAAGTGATATTTATTCTTTGGGGGTTGTTTTATATGAAATGGTAACAGGGGTTCTTCCTTTTGATGGAGAATCACCAGTTACAATTGCATTAAAGCATATTCAATCAGAGCCAATTGAACCTAAGAAACAAAACCAAGCTATACCTGATAGTTTAAATAATTTGATTATGAAGTGTATGAGCAAGGAGTGTATTAATAGATATCAAAATTGTAAAGAATTAATAGATGATTTGCAAAAAATAAAGGAAAATCCTAATGTATCAATTGGTACAGTTGAAAATTATGATGATGGAAAAACTATCATTATGGAACCAATAAGAGTTGAGGATTTTGTAAAAAATGAATCATCAAAGAACACTTCAGAAGAGTCAAAAAATAAAATTTATACAAGAGATGATTTTGAAAATGATTATGATGATGACGAAGATGATGAAGATGATGATATAGAAATATTTAAGAAAAGTAAGAAAGCTAATCAAAATAATAAAACTAATAAAAATAAGAAAAATAAAAATACTGCAATTATAATAGGCATATCTGCAATAGTATTAGCATTATTATTAGGAATTGGCTTTGCTTTGGGATCAGGATCATTTAGTGGTAGTAGTACTAGTAATAGCGAAAAGAATGTTACAATTCCAGATATTAAAGGCATGTTAGTTGATGATGCAACTAAGGAATTAGAAAAGTTAGGATTAAAATTAAAGATTTATGAAACTGTTGAAAGTGATAAAGCTGAAGGAACAATATTAGAAATGTCACCAGAAGCTAATAAAACTGCTAAAAAGGGTGATGTAATTAATGTTAAGGTAGCTGGAGCAAGTAAAAAGGTAACAGTACCTGATTTAAGAGATAGAGAAATAAATTATATAAAAGATTTCTTAACTCAAAAAGGATTAAATTATGAAATTACTGAAGAATATAGTGACAATGTTGAATCAGGATATTTAATAAGACAATATCCTGAAAAAGGAACAGATGTAGCAATAGGTTCAACAATACAATTAACTATAAGTAAGGGGCCTAAAGAAACTTATGTTTCTGTTTCAAATTATATAGGAACTAATGTTGATAAGGCTAAGGGTGAATTAGAAAGCAAAGGTTTAGTGGTATTGTTAGAAGAGCAAAAAACAGAAGATAAATCACAAGATGGAATGGTATTAAAACAAACTATTGAAGGTGGAACTAAGGTATCAAGTGGTTCAAGAATTACTCTTATTTATGGAAGATATACAGAAACTTCAATAGATGTTAGTAAGTATATTAGTGTTGGTATGACATTATCTGATGCAGTAAGTTCATTAGAAAGTGCTGGAATATCATATTCTATTTCAGGCGCATCACAAGATGTTGATATGAGTTCTTATGTTGTAAAAGGATTTAACAATAAGATTAAAAAAGGTGAAACTGTTAAAATTCAAGTTGAAAAAAAATCTTCAGTTGATAATAATGGTGGCAATAACAGTAATACTGGTAATAACAGTAATACTGGTAATAACAGTAATACTGGTAATAACAGTAACACTGGTAATGATGGCAATGATGATAAAGGTGATGACACTAATAAACCAGGTAGCGGAGATAGTGGCTCAGGTAATGATAATAATAAAGATGAAAGTACAGCAGATAGAATAGGAATTGATACAAATAAAAATAATGATGTAAGTATAAACAACTAGTGTTAATAGATAATATGATGAAAAAGTGAGATTGCAATAATGTAATTTCACTTTTTTTTCATTTTATAAAATAAAATATTGCATTTATTTAATAATAGTGTTTATTATTATTAAGAAGAGTAAAATGTTTGGAGGTACTATGAAAGGAAAAATAATCAAAGGAATTGGTGGTTTTTATTATGTAAAAACTACTGATGGACTAATAGAGTGCAAAGCAAGAGGAAAGTTTAGACATAGAGATATGAAGCCTCTTGTTGGAGATGACGTAGAAATAGTAGTAGAGCATGGCAAAGGTGTTATTTGTGACATTCATGAAAGAAAAAGTGAACTTATCAGACCTACAGTTGCTAATGTAACACAAGCATTTGTTGTTTTTGCAATTAAAACTCCTGATATTAATTATGATTTATTAAACAGATTTTTAGTATTATGTGAACATAATAATATAAAAGCAATTGTATGTTTAAATAAAGTTGATTTAGTATCAGATGAAGAAAGAAAAATTGTTAAGGAAAAAATTAATTCAATTGGTTATGAAGTGTTGTTTATTAATGCAAAACAAGGTCTTGGTGTTGAAGCATTAAATGAAAAGTTAGAAGGGAATGTAACTGTGCTTTGTGGGCCATCAGGAGCAGGAAAATCAACACTTATAAACACCTTAACTGAAAAATATTACATGGAAACAGGGGAAGTTTCAGATAAATTAGGAAGAGGAAAACATACAACAAGACATAGTGAACTTATTGATGTACAAGATGGATACATAGTTGATACACCAGGTTTCTCAACATTGGAGGTTACTTTTATAGATAAGGATGATTTAAAATATTGCTTCCCAGAATTTGAAGAATACAATAATCAATGTAAGTTTAGGGGATGCTCACATTATAAGGAACCTAGTTGTGCAGTTAAAATGGCAGTAGAAGAGGGTAAGATTAATAAAGTTAGATATGACTTTTATATAAGAACATTACAAGAAATAATGAATGGGAGGAAATACTAATGATTAAAATAGCACCATCAATATTATCAGCAGATTTTTCAAAATTAGGCGAAGAAGTAATAAAGCTTAATGATGCAGGAGCAGATTTTATTCATATAGATGTAATGGATGGAGAATTTGTACCAAATATAACATTTGGGATGCCTGTAATAAAAGCAATTAGAAATAAAACAAACAAGGTTTTTGATGTTCATTTAATGATTAATAATCCACAAAGATATATAGATGGATTTATCGATGCAGGAGCAGATATAATTACTTTACATTATGAAGCAGAAAAGCATTTAGACAGGGCTATACAATATATTAAATCAAAGGGAGTAAAGGCTGCAGTAGCATTAAATCCTGCAACTCCAGTTTGTGTATTAAAAAATATAATAGCTAATTTAGATATGGTTTTAATAATGTCTGTAAATCCAGGCTTTGGAGGACAAAGTTTTATACCATATTCTTTAGATAAAATTAAAGAAGTTAAAGAAATGGCGATTAAAGCAGGAAATGAAAATATATTAATTCAAGTAGACGGTGGTATAGGCAAGGATAATGTAAAAGATGTTATTGAAGCTGGAGCAAATGTAATTGTAGCAGGTTCTGCTATATTTAATGGCGGAGATATTGAAGAAAATATTAAATCATTAAGAGGGTAATAAATGAAATGTTTAATAATGTCTGGAGGAGAAAAGCCAAAAGATGAAGTTATAAGAAAGTATGCAAGTTCTTGTGAACTAATAATAGGAGTAGATAAAGGTTGCAATTATCTTTATGATTTAAATATAACTCCTCAATACATAGTTGGTGATTTTGATTCCTCTAAGGCTGAAGTAATAAAAAAATTAGAGAATCTTGGAGCAGCAAAATATAAGTATAATTGCGAAAAAGATTTTACTGATTCAGAAGAAGCTTTTGAATTAGCAATATCAAAAAAAGCAAGTGAAATTTATTTTTTAGGGTCTACAGGGAAAAGATTAGATCATACATTAGGTAATTTAGGATTATTATTAAATGCTTTAAATAAGGGTGTTAGAGCGCAAATAATAGATGATAGAAATAAGGTTTTTTTAGTGAATTCAAATTTTAAAATTTATAGTGATGATGAATATAAATATATATCATTTTTAGCATATAATGAAGAAATTAAGGAATTTACAATTAAAGATGCAAAATATACATTAGATAAGTATAAATTAAAAGTTGGAGACTCAAGAACTGTTTCAAATGAATTTAATTCAAATGAAATAAACATAGAAGTTTCTAATGGCAATTTATTAGTTATGTTTTCAAAAGATTAAAATAAAATAAAATAAAAAAAATTTTTTTAAATTATGCACCACTTTATATTTTACTGCATAGAATGAGTAGTAAGGAGTGGTGTATTTTATTTTAAAATAAAATTACATTCTTAGTTTTTAATATAAAGCTAGTGAATGGAGGGAAAATATATGAAGATAGTAGCAATTAAGTTACCTAAATTTTTATCATCAATTATAAAATTTTTTACTAGAAAGAAATAGTACATATGTATTAAAAGTATGGATTATTAAAATTTAGTAAAATAAAAAATGCAATTGATTTAATCAATTGCATTTTCTATTTGAACTTATATTGCTCTTTCAACTTTACCAGATCTAAGACATCTTGTACAAACGTGAACAGTTTTTGGTGTTCCGTTAACTAAAGCCTTTACTCTCTTTATGTTAGGAGCCCAAGTTCTCTTAGATTGACGATGTGAGTGTGAGTATTGAGTTCCAGATACTACACCTTTGTTACAAACTTCGCATCTTCTTGCCACTTGAAAACACCTCCTTATTGTATGAAGATAATTTCTCTTCAATAGGACAAAATAGATTTTAACATAACTTATATTAAAAATGCAAGATTATTTGAAAAAAATATTTAAAAAAATTATAATATCATGGTAAATGAAGCGCGAAAAGGATAAATTAACTTGAATTAATATGGTAACTAATATACAATGTTTTATATGGAAAGATATAAAGGAGGAATTTGTATGGTAGGATATTCAAATGACCTAGGAAGTATACACTATTCTGAAGAGGTATTAGCAAAAATAGTAGGATTATCAACAATGGAATGTTATGGTGTTGTTGGTATGGTGTCTAAAAATGCTACAGAAGGTTTATGGGAGTTAATGAGAATTGAAAATTTAAGTAAGGGTGTTAAATTAA
Source organism: Clostridium sp. ETTB3 (assembly GCF_053571985.1). Classification (NCBI taxonomy): domain Bacteria; kingdom Bacillati; phylum Bacillota; class Clostridia; order Eubacteriales; family Clostridiaceae; genus Clostridium; species Clostridium sp. ETTB3. The sequence goes on along the minus strand of NZ_CP199832.1, from coordinate 1,699,566 downwards.
ATTTTAATGATGATGATAAATTAATAATTGAATTATCTATAATGGTTGAATATGGAACTAAAATTTCTGTAATAGCTAATAATATTATTCAAAAGGTACGTTATAGTGTTGAAAATTATACTGGACTAAAGGTTGCTTCAGTTACGGTTAATGTTCAAGCGGTTAGAGTCTAGGAGGGAACAAAATGAAATATGATAGAATAAACGGCCATGATTTTTATAATATGGTTGTTAATGCTAGTAATAGGTTACTGGAAGAAAGTGATTTTGTTAATGCTTTAAATGTATTTCCTGTACCAGATGGTGATACAGGGACAAATATGTCTATGACATTTAAAGCGGCAGTTAAGGAAATAGAAAACTTAAATTCAGAATCTATAGGTGAAACTTCTAAGAAGTTAGCTAAAGGTGCTTTAATGGGAGCAAGAGGTAACTCAGGTGTTATATTATCTCAAATACTTAGAGGGATTTCTAAAGGATTAGAAGGAAAAACTAGTGTAGATAGCGTTGAGCTAGCAAATGCTTTTGCTGAGGGAAGTAAAGCAGCTTATAAAGCTGTTATGAAACCAACAGAAGGTACAATTCTTTCTGTAATAAGAGCTGCTTCAGAAGGAGCTATAAAAAGTAATAAGACTGATATAGTTGAACTTTTAAATGAAGTTGTTTTAGAAGCAAAAATAATGCTTGATAAAACTCCAGAACTTTTACCTGCACTTAAAAAAGCAAAAGTTGTAGATTCTGGTGGTATGGGATTATATATCATATTACAAGGAATGCATGATGCATTAAAAGATGGAATAAAAGCTGAAATAAAAGATATTGCAGCTGGAAATTCAACAGGAACAAATGCACAAGTTACAGAAGAAATTGATATTAAATTTGGATACTGTACAGAATTTATAATATTAGGAGATGCTTCTAAGGCAAAGGCTTTTCAAGATGAAATAGAACCACTTGGAGATTCTATGATAGTGGTTGGATATGATGATGTTATTAAAGTACATATCCATACAAATGATCCTGGATTAGTTTTATCTAAGGCAGTAGCTGTAGGAGAATTATCTAAAATTAAAATAGATAATATGAGAGAAGAGCATAGAGAACTTTTAACTTCTAAAGAAGAGCAACAAAAAATTGCAGAAGAACAAGCAAAAGCAGAAGTAGCAGTTGAAAAGAAAAAATATGCATTTATTTCTGTTGCAATGGGTGAAGGAATAACTCATGTTCTTAAAGATTTAGGTGTTGATTATGTTATTGAAGGTGGTCAAACAATGAATCCATCTACCCAAGACATGATGGAATGTATTTCTAAGTTAAATGCAGATCATATATTTATTTTACCTAATAATAAAAATATTATTATGGCAGCAACTCAAGCAGCTGAAATATCAGATAAAGATGTTAGAGTTATACCAACTAAGAGCATTCCACAAGGAATAACTTGTATAACAATGTTTAACTCAGAACATGAAGTAGATGAAAATGAAGCAGCTTTAATGGAAGCATTAGAACTTGTTAAGACAGGTTCTGTAACTTATGCAGTTAGAGATACTGAAATGGATGGAATTGAAATTAAAGAAGGTAACATGTTAGGTCTTATTGAAGGTAAAATCAATAAGGTTGGAGATGATTATTTTACTGTAGCAGAAGGAATATTAGAATCTATGGTTGATGAAGATAGTGAGCTTATAACTATTTTTTATGGCAAAGATGTAGATGAAAATAAAATAGAAGAATTTACAGAAAAATTAGAAGAAAAGTATGAAGATTGTGATATCCAAATGTACAAGGGAGATCAACCTTTATACTACTTCATAATGGCTGTAGAATAATTTTTAAAGTGCAAGGAGATACAAAGTCTTCTTGTACTTTATTTTTATGTAAAATTATAATAAAATTGTATTTATGATTTTATTATAATTGTTTATAATTAAAAGAATTATAGTTGTAATTTAACGGATTGGAGAAGGGTTATGGATATATCACAAGATGTAAAATGCTTAAAGGGAGTTGGTCCTAAGCTTTTAGAAAAATTAAATAAATGTGGCATATTTTCAATTTTAGATTTACTTTTATATTTTCCAAGAGATTATGAATTTTTAAGAAGCAATATTCCATTTAATGAAATTGATGAAGAAGATAAACAGGTTTTATCTTGTATTTGTGTTGGAATAGATAGGGATGTAAGAACTAAAACAGGAAAAGTATTAACTACAATTAGGCTTAATTATTTAGGAAATTTAGTTTTAGCAAAATGGTTTAATCAAGGATTTATCAAAAATACATTTAAAATAGGGCAAAGCTATGATTTAATGGGAAAATTTAAAAGGGTAGCTAATAGATTAGAAGTTATTAATCCAATTATAGGAGTTAAACTTGCAAAAGAAAATGAAATAGTTCCTAAGTATAGTTTAAAAGGTGAGTTAAGCGATAAAATTTTAATAAAGCTTATAGGAAATTGTTTAGAACAAATTACTATTAATGATAATTTACCTAAATATTTATTAGAAAAATATAAAATGACTAGCTTAGATTTTGCAATTAAAAATATACATTTTCCTAGTGGGAAAAGGGAACTTGAGCTTGCAATTAACAGATTAAAATTTCAAGAGCTTTTTACTTATTCAATGAAGCTTTTAATGTTAAAAAAGAATTTAAGAACTAAAAATGGAATTGAATTTAAATTAGTAGATGAATTAAGGGAGTTAAAGATGGCACTTCCTTATAGCTTAACAGAGGCACAAACAAGGGTTGTAAGAGAAATATTAAGAGATCAAAAAAGTCCTTGGCCAATGAATAGGCTTGTACAAGGTGATGTTGGAAGTGGCAAAACAGTAGTTGCATTAATTGCAATGTTTAATGTAGTTAAAAATAGGTATCAAGCTACATTAATGGTACCAACAGAAATATTAGCTAATCAGCATTATTTAGAAGCAAAAAAATTATTAGAGCCTTTTAATATACATATAGAATTATTGACAGGAAGTACTCCAATGAAGGAAAAAAGACGTATTAAGGAGCTTATTAGCACTGATGAACCGCTTATTGTTATTGGAACTCATGCTTTAATTCAAGAAGATGTAGATTTTAAAAACTTAGGATTAGTAATTACTGATGAGCAGCATAGATTTGGAGTTGAACAAAGAAGTAGGCTTATTAATAAAGGAAGAAGACCAGATGTAATGGTAATGACAGCTACACCTATTCCAAGAACACTTGCCTTATATGTTTATTCAGATTTAGATATATCAGCAATAGATCAGCTTCCACCAGGAAGAAAACCTATTGATACAAGATTTTTTAATGAAAATGAAAGAAATTCTGCATATGATTTAGCTTTAGATGAAATAGATAAAGGAAGACAGGTTTATATAGTATGTCCTTTAATTGAGGAAGATGAAGATAATAAGTTAAATTCTGTTGAAAAACTTTATAATGAATTAAGTCATGGAATGTTTAGAGGAATTCCAATTGAAATTCTTCATGGTAAGATGAAGCCAAAGGAAAAGGATGAAATAATAGAAAGATTTAAGAAAAATGAAACTAAAGCAATAATTTCAACTACAGTTATTGAAGTTGGTGTTAATGTGCCTAATGCTTCAGTTATGATAATTGAAAATGCTGAAAGATTTGGTCTTGCTCAATTACATCAGTTAAGAGGAAGAGTTGGCAGAGGTAGCTATGAATCTTATTGTTTCTTAATTGCAAAAGCAAAAAGTGAAAACACTAAAAAAAGAATGGAAATAATGATATCATCTACTGATGGATTTTATATTTCAGAAGAAGATTTGAAATTAAGAGGCTCAGGAGAAATGTTTGGAAGAAGGCAAAGTGGAGATGAAGAGTTTATTTTAGCTAACATATATGATGATATGAATATATTAAGATGTGCTAAAAGTGAAGCAAAGCTTTTGCTTGACTCAAATGAGCCAGAAAAAGTTGAGTTCTGCAAAGAAATTAAAAATTCTTTAGAAAGATGGAGTAAGTATATTTGCTTTAATTAAGTGAACCTCCAAATTTTAATTTGGCAAGGTGAACTTACTCATCCGACCGAAGAGAGGAGGAGTTTCATAATATAACCTCCAAATTTTAATTTGGTAAGGTGAACTTACTCATCCGACCGAAGAGAGGAGGAGTTTCATAATGAACCTCCAAATTTTAATTTGGCAAGGTGAACTTACTCATTCGACAAAATGGATAAGGGGTAAGTTAAAATATTGTGAGTCTTATTATAAAGATAATAAAAAAATTGTTAATAAATTAATTATATGTTAGAATTATAATGTTAATGACAAAGGAGGAAATTAAATGAGAATTATAGCAGGAAAAGCAAGAGGACGTAAATTAATACCTCCAGCGACTATGGAAACTAGACCTACTTTAGATAGAGTTAAAGAAGCAATGTTTAGCACTATACAAAATTATTTATTAGATGCAGTAGTAATTGATGTATTTGCTGGAACAGGAAGTTTAGGATTAGAAGCAGCAAGTAGAGGTGCAAAGGAAGTTTATTTAGTAGACAAAAGTGCTGTAACGTTTCCTTTATTAAAGGAAAATGTTAAAAATTTAAAGTTTGATGATTTTTGTTTTCCTTTAAATAAGGATTCATATGATGTGTTAAGAGATTTAGCCAAAAAGGGAAAGGTTATGGATGTTATATTTATTGATCCACCTTATTGTAAAGAAATGATTCCTGAGGCAATGAAAATCATAGAAGAAAATAAAATGTTAAGTGAAGACGGTATTATAGTTACAAAAATAGATTCTATAGAAGAAATTTATGAAGGATATGGTAGTATAAAGTTATATAAATCTAAAAAGTATGGCAATACAACTGTATGTTATTATAAAAAAAATTAACTTGGGGAGAGGAATATGAGAGTAGCAATTTATCCGGGAAGTTTTGACCCAATAACTAATGGTCACTTAGATATTATTACAAGAGGAGCCAAGGTTTTTGATAAATTAATAGTTGGAGTACTTGTTAATATTGATAAAGTTGGATTATTTTCTATTAAAGAAAGAGTTGAACTTATAAAAAGAGTAACACAACATTTGCCTAATGTTGAAGTTGTTAGTTTTAATGGTCTTTTAGTAGATTTAGCAAAAGAATATGAAGCAAAGGTTATACTAAAGGGGTTAAGAGCAGTAACTGATTTCGAGTATGAGTTCCAAATGGCACTTATGAATTCACAACTTGATAATGAGGTAGAAACATTATTTATGACTACATCAGCTGCAAATTCTTTTTTAAGTTCATCATCGGTTAAACAAGTTGCTAAGTTTGGTGGTAAAATAAATGGATTAGTTCCAGATGAAATAGTTGAAGATGTTATTAGAAAAATTAAGGAATAAGAGATAGGGGGAGCATTTTTTGGATAATGGAGATTCAAGTGTATATGAATTATTAGATTATTTGCAGGATATGATAGAAAGTTCAGCCAAAATGCCTATTACAGGAAAATCAATGATAGATAAAAAGGAATTTATAGAAGTAATTGATAAAATAGCACAGTGTTTACCTGATCAAATAAAAAAAGCTGAGTGGATTTTGAATGAAAAAGATAGAATCCTTGGGGACGCACAAAAGGAATATGATAGTGCAAAAAGGGAAAGTGTTGAATTTTTTAAGCAACATGTTGAAAATCATGATATTGTTAGAGAAGCAAGGTTAAAAGCAAGTGAAATAATAGCTCTAGCAGAAAGAGATGCTAAAGCTATTAGACTTGGTTCAAGAGAATATTCTAATGAAATATTAGTTCAATTAGATCAAGAAATAGAAAAACAAAAAATAGAGTTAATTAAATCTATGCAAGAATCATTTGAAAAAGTAGCAAAAGATATAGATGAAAATTTAACTAAAAGAGGCACAATAATTAAAGAAAATATAGCAGAATTAAGAAGTATGTAATTTCTTATAAACCGCAATAGTTAATGTACATATTAGTACTAGTAAAATTAATAAGTAAATAACTAAAGAAATATTGTTGTTAATAGAAACAAATGTTGATGTATAAGTAGTATATTTAAATATAAATATACTACTTATTATAAATGTTATAATAAAGCTTATTATTCCTTGTAATAATTTATAAAGACTATATTTAATTATTGATACATTATATTTAGAAATAAAAGAACTTATTTGTGCTATTACTGATAAACCAGAAAAAGAACAAATAAAGCTAATTATAGCTAATTTAAATGGCATTGTTAAAGGTAGTGTTGTTATAAGCTTACAGCCATTAGTAAATTCAATACTACCTAAAAAGATTCCATAAAGTGAATATTGAGGAAGATTAAAAAAAGCTTCTATATTACTAAAAATAATGCTTACATAAGCATTGTTTTTTATTATGCTTATAATTATTGAAAATAAAACTACAAAAGAACCTACTTGTAAAGTTGTATTTACACCATTATCAAGTGCATATTTTAATGATGTTCCAAAATTAATATTGATAGAATTAGATTTAATCTCCTTCATATTAGAAAGAGTTTTACTGTTTTTTATTGTTAAAATACCTACAATTATTGGAGTTGAATAATTGCTAATAAGTAAAATAAATCCTAATTTTATATCGCCTAACATAGTTGCTCCTATAGAACCAATTAAAAACATTGGACTTGCATTACTTGCTATATTTAATAATCTTTCGAACTCATCTCTATTTATGTAGCCTAAAGAATATAAATCACAGCAATATTTACAGCCAAGAGGATAACCACTTAATATGCTTGCAACTATAGGAAAAGAAGATTGTTTTGAAAGTTTTAGAGGTTTACAAAATATAGGTCCTAATATTTTTGAGTATAACCAAACTCCATCATAAGAAATCAATAAATTACATATAACAGAAAAGGGGAAAATTGTTGGGACAATAGTTTTTATAACTAAGCTCACACCAACTAAAGCAGCATCAATACAATCTCTTAAATTAGATACAAATAAAAAAATAAAAAATGTAATTAAAATACACATAAAATAATTTCTGTTACCATTAAAAAGTTTAAATAATAATAATAGCAATAAGGAAATTATTATAAGTAAAAAAATAATACTATACATGGTACACCTCCCATCTATAGTATTTATATGCGTTAATTATTGTAATATTAATATTTTATAATAGGACTTTGAAGATAATCATTAAAAGGATTTACTTTATCATTTAATAATGAATAACAAGCTGTAGCTTGTAAGTCAAATTTTAAAAGTGGATTATTTGTAAAGCGTGGAACCTTCGTTATTAAAGGGATAGAGGAATTAGCTTTAATTAATGAAAGAATTTCTCTTCCTGTTTTGTTAAATCCTAAAACACGTACATAAAGGTTATTTTCATTAGCAATATCTTTAAAATCATCATTATCAAGACCTAAATATATATGAGTAAGAATTCTTGAGATTTTACTATAAGTATATCTTTTGCTTTTTATTTTTAATATAAACTCATGAAGTGAATTTGATGAAGAAATTTCTTTAATTATCTTATTATCTAATCCTTCTGTTACTTCATAAAGATTGTTAAAATTTACACAGTTAGTTTGTATTTTATACTTAATATATTTAAACATTTCTTCTTCAAAAGTAAATCTATAATCTTGTTCTTGCAATTTACTAAAAACTTCATAGGATTCTAATGGGATTATATTTTTTAAATCTTCTATATTACTTGTATTTTTTAAAACTTCTCTTATTGATGTTGCAGAAGAAAATGTTTGTGATAAAGATTTATCATTATAATTAGAGCCTTCTCTTTTTAATGCAACTGGATTAATTGAACTATTTAATTTTAAAATAGCTTTTATGTATTCGATTCCTAAAATGTTATTTGAGGAAGTTATTATATTATTTATTTCACTGCTATTTAAATATTCAATTAAGCTTTTTTCACGAGCTTTTGCAAAGGTAAGACCTAATGATAAATTTTCCTTTAAGATATTTTGAAATCTTTCATCTTCAGATACAAGGACTTTTGCAATTTCTGAAAGAGCTTTTGCATCTCCAATTTCTGAGCCGAAAAATAAATTGTTTACTATGTTTAAAGAATTTAGAATTGAAACTGCTCCTTTAGCAAAAAATTCAGCAGAAGAAACAGCATAAAAAGTAGGTAATTCAATTATTAAATCCACTCCATTACTTAATGCCATTTCTGTTCTTTTCCATTTATCAATTATTGCTGGACCGCCTCTTTGAACGAAGTTTCCACTCATTATGCAAATTGTTCCATCAGATTTTGTTTGTTTCTTAGATTCTTCTAAGTGGAATTTATGTCCATTATGAAATGGATTATATTCAGTTATTATTCCTGTTATGTTCATATTTTAACTCCTTTTTGGGAAATATAAAGTTATTATAGCATAGAGGAGAAAAAGTAAAAGAGGTTATATAATATTAAAAATTGGATAGATTTATATAATATATATATTATATAAAAATATTTTAAAAATAAAATTCAGAAAATTTGTAATATAAAGAATTAATTTTTTAGATAATTTAGGTATTGAAAAATATGCTTACGTAGGAGTATATTAGTATTGTTGATGAGACCGTATAAATTCGAAAGGAGAAATTAAATATGGAACTTATGGATAAGTTATGGAATGCAGCTAAGGAAAATAAGCAAAGAATTGTTTTACCAGAAGGTGATGAAGAAAGAACAATTGTTGCTACTGAAAAAATTCAAAAAGAAGGCTTAGCATTTCCAATTTTAATCGGAGATGAAGAAAAAATACTAAACAAAGCTAAAGAGCTTGATGTTGATTTAACAGGTGTAGAAATTATAAATCCTAATAAATCAGATAGACTTCAAGATTATATAAATGCATTTTATGAATCAAGAAAAAATAAAGGAATGACTTTAGAAAAAGCTGATAAAATAGTTAGAGATCCATTATATTTTGGAACAATGATGGTTAAATTAGATGATGCAGATGGAATGGTTTCAGGTGCTGTTCATACAACTGGTGATTTATTAAGACCAGGTTTACAAATTATAAAGACAGCTCCAGGTGTTTCTGTAGTTTCAAGTTTCTTTATAATGATGGTGCCAGGATCTAAGTACGGTGAAAACGGAATGTTATTATTCTCTGACTGTGCAGTTAATCCTAATCCAAATTATGAGCAATTAGCAGCAATTGCAATTGCAACAGCTGATACTGCACGTAATCTTTGTAAGGTTGAACCAAGAGTAGCAATGTTATCATTCTCAACAATGGGAAGTGCAGATCACGAATTAGTTGAAAAGGTAAGAAAAGCAACTGAACTTGCAAAAGAATTAAGACCAGATTTATTAATAGATGGTGAGCTTCAATTAGATGCAGCTATAGTTGAAAGTGTTGCAGCACAAAAAGCTCCAAATAGTAAAGTAGCTGGTAAAGCTAACGTATTAATATTCCCAGATTTACAATCAGGAAATATTGGATATAAGTTAGTTCAAAGATTTGCAGGAGCTGAAGCTATAGGACCAATGTGTCAAGGTTTTGCAAAGCCAATTAACGATTTATCAAGAGGATGTACTTCAGATGATATCGTTAGTGTTGTTATGTTAACAGCAGTTCAAGCTCAAGCAAAAAATTCAAATAAATAAGATCAAATAAAAAGATCAAATAGTTTTAAGAGGTGTTCAAAAATGAAAGTATTAGTTATAAACTGTGGAAGTTCTTCACTTAAATATCAATTAATCGATATGTCTACAGAAGAATCATTAGCTCAAGGGTTAGTTGAAAGAATAGGGATTGAAGGCTCTGTTTTAACTCAAAAGGTTGAAGGAAGAGATAAATATATCGTAAAACAACCAATGGCAGATCATAAAGATGCAATAAAATTAGTTTTAGATGCTTTAGTTGATTCAGAAAACGGAGTTATTTCATCTATGGATGAAATTTCAGCAGTAGGACACAGAGTTGTTCATGGTGGTGAAAAATACAACGCTTCAGTTGTAATAGATTCAGAAGTTAAAGCATATATAGAAGAATGTTTTAAATTAGCCCCACTTCACAACCCAGCTAATATGATAGGTATTAATGCTTGTGAAGAATTAATGCCAAATACACCAATGGTAGCTGTATTTGATACTGCTTTCCATGGAACTATGCCAGAAGAAGCATACATTTATGCTTTACCATATGAATTATATCAAAAACATGGAATTAGAAAATATGGATTCCACGGAACTTCTCATAAGTATGTTTCTCAAAAAGTTGCAGAAGTTATGGGTAAAGATATAAAAGATTTAAAGATAATCACTTGTCACTTAGGTAATGGTGCAAGCTTATGTGCTGTTAAAAATGGTGTTTCTGTAGATACATCAATGGGATTCACACCACTTGAAGGTGTTGCTATGGGAACAAGATGTGGTAACATAGACCCAGCAATAGTTACTTTCTTAATGAAAGAAGAAGGGTTATCAGCTGATGAAGTAAATGACTTAATGAATAAAAAATCAGGTGTTCTTGGGGTTTCTGGAATTAGCTCAGACTTTAGAGATATTGAAGATGGAGCATTTAAAGATAAAGACCCTAGAGCAATATTAGCACTTAAAGTATTTGAATACAAAGTAAGAGCTACAATTGGGTCATATGCAGCTATAATGGGTGGAGTAGATGCTATCGTATTTACTGCTGGTGTAGGTGAAAATGGACCAGAAACAAGAGAAGAATGCTTAAAGGGATTAGAATTCTTAGGAGTAGAAGTAGATAAAGAAGCTAACAATGTTAGAGGTAAGATAAGAGAAATATCTAAACCAGGATGCAAAGTTAAGGCTTTCGTTATTCCTACAAATGAAGAATTAATGATTGCGAGAGACACTTTAGAATTAATACAAAAGTAATTATATAAATAGGCTTGACTTTTGTTCGTTAGCTTTATATAATAAATTGTGTTTGAATTCAGTAAATTTTGGCGAGGAGTGAAAATAAGCTTTGCTCGAGCTATACATATTGTATAATGTACCTTTTAAGGTATGAGGAGAATATCCAGAGCATAAGATATGGTTATTAATTTTTCAGATTTATTATCTAAAAAAAATAGAAAAAAAGAAATATCTTTGTCATTTGAGTTAGAACCTTTTGAATTCGAAGGAGAAGAAATAAGAGCAATTGAAAATGTTAATGTTGAAGGGCTTGGAATATCTGAAAAAGATGTTATATTAATAGAGGCTTCTGTAAAAACAAAGCTAAAGTTAAATTGTTCGAGATGCTTAGATACCTTTATCTATCCAATAGATATTGATATAGAAGAAAGGTTTACAAACAATCCTGATCTTGAAGATGAAGGAATAATGTTTGTGGATGGTGATACGATAAATATTACCGAAGTTATTGAAAATTGTATTATTTCAACCTTACCTATCAAAAGACTTTGCAAGGAAGACTGTAAGGGATTATGTCCTGAATGCGGTGTAAACAAAAATGTTGAAAATTGTAATTGTATAGATTATGATGTTGACATTAGACTTGCAAAGCTTAGAGAGTTGTTTGGGGAATAAGGAGGTGTAATAATGGGAAATCCAGCTAGAAAGACATATAGAGCAAAAAGAGATTCTAGAAGAGCTCAAACTTTTAAGTTAAGCTTACCAGGAATAGTTGAATGTCCACAATGCCACGAAATGAAGATGGCTCACAGAGTTTGTAAGAACTGTGGATTCTACAAAGGTAAAGAAGTAGTTGCTTCAACTGAAGAATAAAAGAAAGTCATATGACTTTCTTTTCTTTATATATAAAGAAATAAAGGGGTGAAAATAAGTGAGAATTGCTATAGATGGAATGGGTGGAGATAATGCACCACAAGCTGTTATTAATGGTGTAATTCAAGCATTAAATGAATATAATGACTTAGAATTTTATATTACTGGCCCAGAAGACATTATAAAAGAACAGTTAACTAAAGAAGGATATACTGGAAATAAAATAATAGTAGTAGATGCTAAGGAAGTTATAAGCACTAATGAGCATCCAGTTATGGCTATAAGAAAGAAAAAGGACTCAAGTTTGTGTAAAGCTTTAAACCTTGTTAAGGATAAAACGTGTGATGCAGTATTATCAGCAGGAAGTACAGGAGCATTTTTAGCAGGATGTAATTTTATAGTAGGGAGAATTAAAGGTGTTAAAAGACCAGCTTTAACTCCTATTATGCCAGGAAAAAATGGTCCGTTCATAGTTGTAGATGCTGGAGCAAATGTAGATTGTAAACCAGAATATTTACTGCAATTTGCACATATGGGTAAAGAATATTACAAAGGTGTGTTAAATTCAGAGAATCCTAGCATTGGACTAGTTAATATAGGCGCTGAAGAAGAAAAAGGTAATGATTTAACGAAAAATACATATCAATTATTAAAAAATGAAAAAAGTCTTAATTTTATAGGTAATGTAGAACCAAGAGATATTACATCTGGAGATACAAACGTTCTTGTTTGTGATGGATTTACAGGAAATACAGTATTAAAAATGTATGAAGGTACAGCATCAACTGTATTAAATATAATTAAAGATGGAATGTTATCTTCAGGATTTACTGCAAAAATTGGTGCGCTTTTATTAAAACCTGTATTTAAAGATATAAAGAAAAAATTTGATTATAAAGAATATGGTGGAGCACCTTTCTTAGGTGTAGATGGTATTTGTATTAAAGCTCATGGAAGTTCTGATGGAAAAGCATTTAAAAATGCTATAAGACAAAGTAAACAATTTTATGATAATAAAGTTTTAGATAAAATAAAAGAACAATTAGAATTAAGAGCTTAAAAAATATTTATTTAACGATATATTAGTGAAAAAAATTAATGTTTAATTTATTTTCATAATAAATATAAACAATGTATATTGACTGTAATAAAAATATATAATATTATCTAAATGGGTGTGTTTAGGAGGTGAAAGAATGTTTGAGAAAGTTAGAGAAATCATTGCAGATAAATTAAGCATTAATGAAGACGAAATTACTATGGATTCATCATTTTTAGAAGACTTAAATGCAGACTCTTTAGATATCGTTGAATTAATCATGGCATTAGAAGACGAATTAGATATGGAAATTCCAGATGAAGATGCTGAGAGCTTTGTAACTGTTGGTGATGTAGTTAAATATGTAAAAGAGCATGTTGAAGAATAAATAAAATCCCGCGGAATTTGCGGGATTTTATGTTATAATTTACTTTAAACAAAATTAACAAATAGTTTATTCTTGAATTTGTTTTTTGTAAGCAAGTTGAAGAATAAACTTGAAGGAGTGTACAAAATGAATAATTTCTATATGAAAGAAGCAGAAGAAATAATAGGCATTAAATTTAATGAACCTAAATTATTACTTACAGCTTTAACTCATTCATCATATGCTAATCAACATAGAGATGAAGAGTATAATGAAAGATTTGAGTTTTTAGGAGATGCAATTCTTCAAGTATGTATAACTGAATATTTATTTTTAAATTATAAAGATAAAAGTGAAGGTGAATTAACAAAGATTCGTAGTTTAATAGTTTGTGAAAATTCATTACATGAAATAGGAAAATCTCTTAATTTAGGATATCTTTTAAGAATGAGTAAAGGTGAAGAGTTAACTGGAGGAAGAGAAAGAATTTCATTAATTGCTGATGCTGTTGAAGCATTAATAGCAGCTATATATTTAGATAAGGGATTAGAATTCACTAAGGATTACATAATTGGAAGGTTTGAAGATATAATTAAGAAAGCTATAAATAATGATATTATTTTAGATTATAAGACTAGATTACAAGAATATCTTCAAAAGAATGGAGAAGTATCAATAATTTATGAACTTATTAAATTTGAGGGACCTCCTCATAGAAGAAAGTTCTATACAAAGCTTATTATTGATAGTAAAGAGTTAACATACGGTGAAGGATATAGCAAAAAGGAATCTGAACAAAATGCAGCAAAAGCAGCATTAGAGATTTTGGAGGGTGAAAATGAGTAAAAATTACTATATTATTCCTATATTTATTTCTCATCAGGGATGTCCACATCAATGTGTATTTTGTAATCAAGATAGGATTGCAGGAAAATATGAAGAAGTGTTTGCAAGTGATGTAAGAAATACTATTGAGGAATATTTGCCTACATTTAATAAAGGTGCAACAGTTGAAGTATCATTTTTTGGAGGAACTTTTACTGCAATTAATGTTGCTAAACAAAAGGAGTTATTAGAAGTTGCAAGGGAATATAAACAAAAGGGTTTAATAAATAAAATAAGATTATCAACAAGACCAGATGCTATATCTCCATATATCTTAAGTTATTTAAAAGAATATGGTGTAGATATTATAGAACTTGGAGTACAATCTTTAAATGATGAAGTATTAAGAAAATCAGGTAGGGGGCACTCTATAGAGCATGTTGAAAAAGCATCAAAATTAATAAAGGAAGCTGGTTTTGTTTTAGGACATCAAATCATGCCAGGATTACCTGGAGATAACTTTGAAATAGATATTGAAAGTGCTAAAAAATCTATAGCAATGAAACCGGATATTTGTAGAATATATCCATCATTAGTTATTAAAGATACTCCTATGGAAGATATGTATAATAGAGGTGATTATAATCCTTATTCATTAGATGATGCAGTATATATTTCAGGAGAAATGTTAAAATTATATAATGAAGCAAAAATAAAGGTTATAAGAATAGGGTTACAGCCAACAGATACTATAACTATAGGTAAGGATATAGTATCAGGTCCATTTCATCCATCATTTAGGGAGTTAGTTGAAGGTCATTTAATATGTGAAAATCTTCAAATAAAGTGTCCAAATGAAAAAGATGTTATTATTGAAGTTAATGAAAAAGATATTAGTAAATTATATGCAAATAAAAAGTATTATTTTAATAAGTTTTTAAGTAATAGAAGTGGTAAAACTTATGTACATATTAATAAGAAAGTTAAAAGAGGTAAGCTTAAATTAACTATTATCGAAAAAAGAGACGAGTTTAAAATTTAAATTTATAAAATTTATATGACAAGGGGCAAATGAGTATAGGAAAGTGATAAATAAACTTTTATAATACCTTTTGAATCTTGTCATTGCTTTATTGATATTTATGTAGCTTTAATATAAACTAAAGATAGAATGGAGTGTGTTTTTATGAAAGCAAAAACAAGGCAAAAGATGATTTATATAGTTACAATATTTATGCTTGTTGCATTTATAATTGGGTTATTACCAGCTATTTTTATTAGATAAGGAGGAATATATAGTCAATTAAAATACTGATGAATGTGTTTAAAAGTGTTAATATGTGCCCAAGGAATGATATTAATGAACAGTAAACACATAACAAATTACAAACCAAAAGATTTTGCTGAATTACTTGGAGTGAGTGTAAAAACCTTTCAACGTTGGGATAGAGAAAACATATTAAAGGCAAAAAGAACACCAACAGACAGAAGATATTATACTTACGAACAGTATTTAGAGTTTAAAGGCATCAATGGTTCTGATAATGATAGAAAGACGATTATTTATAGTAGAGTTTCTACTAATGGGCAAAAAGATGATTTAAAAAATCAGATAGAATTTCTTTTAAACTTTACATCTTCCAAAGGAATAATAGTAGATGAAATAATTGAAGATATAGGTAGTGGATTGAATTACAATCGTAGAAAATGGAATAAACTTATTGAAGACTGCATGGAAAATAAAGTTGATTCTATTATAGTAACTCATAAAGATAGGTTTATTCGCTTTGGATATGATTGGTTTGAACGATTTTTGAGTAAATATAATGTGAAAATAATAGTTGTAAATAACGAATTGCTTTCACCGAAAGAAGAATTAGTTCAAGATATAATTTCAATATTACATGTTTTTAGTTGTAGAATCTACGGATTAAGAAAATATAAGAAAAAGATAGAAAGGGATGAAGAAATTGCTAAAAGCCTACAAAGTGGAGATAAAACCAACAGCAAAACAAATACAGAAAATCAATCAAAGTATTGGAGTTTGTAGATGGCTATATAATGAATATTTATCAACGAACAATCAACTATATACTAAATACAAAAATGGATTCATTGATAAGAAACAGGTGTTTATGAGTGCCAATGATTTTGATAAGTATATAAATAATGAAATCAAAGTTTTAGATGAATACTATTGGATAAATAATTGTGGTTCTAAAGCTAGAAAAAAATCTATACAAAATGCCGAAATCGCTTATAAAAGGTTTTTTAAAGGTCAAGCTAAGTTTCCTAAGTTTAAAAAGAAAAATAAATGTGATGTTAAATTATACTTTCCTAAGAGTAATAAAGGCGATTGGAAAGTGGATAGACATAAAATAATGATACCTACATTAAAAAACGTAAGGTTAAAGGAGTATGGCTACATTCCAATAGGCTCAAAAATTATTAGCGGAACTGTATCAAAGAAAGCAAATAGATATTATGTGTCTGTAATAATAGATGTAGAAAATATCTCACAGAAAAATACAAATCAAGGTATAGGAATTGATTTAGGCATAAAAGATTTTGCTATTTGCAGCGATAAAATCATTTATAAAAACATAAATAAAACTCAAAGAGTTAAGAAGTTAGAAAAGAAATTATCAAGACAGCAAAAAAGACTTTCAAGGAAATATGAAAGTTTAAAATTAAGAAATAAAAAAGAGAAGGGAGAAGCTACTAGACAAAATATCCAAAAACAAATAGCTAAGGTACAAATACTTCATCAAAGACTTAACAACATAAGAACTGATTATATAAATAAAGTTGTAAGTAATGTGGTGAGAAACAAACCATCTTATATTACGATAGAAGATTTAAATGTTAAAGGAATGATGAGGAATAAGCATTTATCTAAAGCAGTTGCACAACAAAAATTTAATGAATTTAGAAATAAATTAGCAACTAAATGCAATGCCTTAGGTATAGAATTAAGAATTGTTGATAGATTTTATCCTTCAAGTAAACTATGTCATAAATGTGGTTCTATAAAAAAAGATTTAAAACTTAAAGATAGAATTTTTAATTGTGATTGTGGGTATGTTGAAGATAGAGATTATAATGCAAGTCTTAATTTAAGAGATGCAAAAATCTATAAAATAGCTTAAATAAATTTTATAGATGTGTACCGATGGCTAAGTCGGGAATTTACGCCTTTGGAGTGATATATCAAACTAAAGTAGTCTATGTTTATCAAGACAAAATAGGTCACGTTGAAAAAGGAAAAATCTCAATATGGATACGTTTGTCCATATTTCGAGTAGCAGTGGATTTATGTTTTTAAGATCGCTTGAGATACGTGGATTTAAATCTTTTGCAGATAAAACTGAATTAAGATTTAAAAAGGGAGTAACTGCAGTAGTTGGTCCTAATGGTAGTGGTAAGAGCAATGTATCTGATTCAGTAAGATGGGTTTTAGGTGAACAAAGCGTTAAAAATCTTAGAGGTGGAAAGATGGAAGACGTTATTTTTGCTGGAACTCAATTTAGAAAGCCTTTAGGTCTTGCACAAGTATCTCTTACTCTAGATAATTCAGATGGTGAATTAGCAACGGAATATAATGAAGTAACTGTTACTAGAAGAATTTTTAGATCTGGTGAAACAGAATACTTAATTAATAATCAAAAATGTAGATTAAAAGATATTACTGAATTATTTATGGATACAGGTATAGGTAAGGAAGGATATTCTATAATTGGACAAGGTAAAATAGATGCTATATTAAGTGGTAAGCCAGAGGAAAGAAGAGCTTTACTTGAAGAAGCTGCTGGTATTGTAAAATATAAGTCTAGAAAAGAAGAAGCAGAAAAAAGGTTAGATAATACTGATAATAATCTTGTTAGAATTAGAGATATTATATCTACATATGAAGAGAGATTAGAGCCATTAAAGGTTGAAAAAGAAAAGGCATTAAAATATAAAAAACTAGCAGAAGAACTAAATGTTAAAGAAGTTTCAGTTTTAGTAAATTATATTAATAAGGTATCTGTTGATATTGAAGGATTATCAGGAGAAATAGAAAAGAAACAAGAAATAGTTGGTGAAAAAAGGGAAAAGCTTAAAGAGTTTAAAGAGGAACTTAATAATCTTCAAGAAAAAATTGAATCCTTAGAAAAGAAAAACAAGCTTGAAAAAGAAGAATATTATAGTAAAAAAGAAGAGTATTCTAATCATACTAGAGATATAGAACTTTTTAATGAAAGAATTAATAATTTTAATTTATTAATTGAAAAAGAAGAAAAAGAAATACAAGGATTAAATGATTCTTTAATTAAGTTAAATAGTGAAAAGAAAGATTTAGAAGAAAGCTTAAATTTTAAACTTCAAGAAAGTAAAGATAAAAATGATGAAATAAAGCAATTAGAGTCTTTAATAAATGAAATTACAACTAAAATAGAAAAAACTGAAAGAGAATTATCAGTTATTAAAAATAGTGAATATGAAATAATTTCTAAGAATTCTGATATAAACAATAATATTCAATTACTACAAAAGGACATTAAAAATAAAAATGAAATTGAAGAAACTTTAGAACTATCACTTGTTAGTTTAGAAGGTAATTTAGCTATTAATGTTGGAACTATAGAAGAATTTAAGTGGAAATTAAAAAATACAAGGGAAGATATTAGTAAATTAGAAGAGGAAGTAATTTTAGTAAAAAAAGAATTATCAAAAACTCATTCTAATTTAAATAATCAAGATAATAAGCTTAAAGTGTTATCTAAAAGGATAAATGAAGCAGAAGCAACTAATACAACTTTATCTAATTTAGAAAAGCATTATGAAGGATATAATAGAACTGTTAAAAACTTAATGGAGCATATTGAAAAAGGCAGAGTACAAGGAGTAAATGATATTAAGGTATTTGGAGAAATATTTCAAGTGGAAAAGAAATTTGAAACTGCAATAGAAATAGCTTTAGGTGGAGCAATATCAAATGTTATTACATTAAGTGAAAATGATGCTAAAAACTTAATATCTTATTTAAAAGCTAGAGGGCTTGGAAGAGCTACATTTTTACCAATGAATATAATTAAAGGTAAAAGGATTGATATACCAGTAGAAATTCAAAAAAGTAAAGGTTATATTGGAGTTGCATCTGATATTTTAAAATATGATATAAAATATAAGGGAGTAATTGAATATAACTTAGGAAGAACCATTATAGCTGAAGATATGGATTCTGCTATTAATATTTCAAAATTAGGAAGACATAATTATAAGATAGTAACTTTAACAGGTGAAGTAATTAATCCTGGAGGAGCATTAACTGGAGGAAGTATTCAAGGTAAAAATGCTAATCTTTTAGGAAGAAAAAGAGAAATTGAAGAACTTGCTTCTAATATTTTAAAACTTAAGGAGCAGTATAATAGTGAAGCAACAGTATTTAATGAAATAAAAGTTAAAATAAAAGATTTAGATGATGAAATATTAAATAAAAGAGAAGAAATTCATAGTAAAAATATTGAATTAACAGTTTTAGATGGAGAAGTAAAAGGTCTTATTAATGATGGTGAAAAGTTAAATAAGAGTATAGAAAAATCTAAAAGAGATATAGAAGAAAATAAACGCAACATTAAATATTTAACTGAAAAGCTAGAAGTGAAAAAAGAAGAGTTAAATAAACTAGACCTTAAGAAGGTAGAAAGAAAAGAAAGGTTAAAATCAATAGAAGAGCAATTAGCTAATAATATTAATGAAAGAGAAAAGCATAAAGAATTATTAGTTAGTTTAAAAGTAAATAGTGCTACATTAGAAGGAAATCTTCAAGGTCAAAAAGCTCAATTATCATCTAAGGAGTTTGAAATTAAGGAAAAGAATTTAAAGATAAATGAATTACAATCAGGAATAATTACTAATAAAGAAAATATAAAAACTTTAACTCAAGAAATTAATAAAAAGAGCAATGGTTTAAAAACAATTGAAGAAAGAGTAATTGAACTTGAGAATATCTTTAAAGAAGATGAAGTATTAAAAGTAAAAATAAAAGATGAATATAGGGTTAAAGAAACTCATGCTAATGAAATTATTGAGGCTATAAGAATTGATGAAGGGGAACTTAATAAAAGAGCAATACAATATGCTAAAATAGAAAGTGAACAAGAATCATTATATAATAGATTAAATAGCGAATTAAATTTAACACTTGCAGAAGCTAAGGAAATAGCATTAGATGTTTATGATGTAAATGAACTAAAAGATGAAATATCAAATTTAAAAGGAAAAATAGCAGCTTTAGGAACAGTAAATTTATCTGCAATAGTTGAATATGATGAAGTTTGTGAAAAGTATGAATTTATGTCATCTCAAGAGTTAGACTTACAAAAAGCAAAAGAAGAACTTATTGGAGTTATTGAAGAAATGACAATTCAAATGCAAGAAGTATTTAAAGAAAACTTTAAAATTTTAAATGAAAACTTTGGAGAAACCTTTAGAGAATTATTTAAAGGTGGAAAAGCAGAATTGATTTTAGGTGGAGATGATATATTAAATTCTAATATTATTATTAATGTTGAACCACCAGGTAAAAAGCTTCAAAATATTAATCTTATGTCTGGGGGAGAAAAAGTTCTTTCTGCAATTGCATTATTATTTGCAATTTTAAAAATGAAGCCAACACCATTTTGTATATTAGATGAAATTGAAGCAGCTTTAGATGATGCTAATGTTTATAGATATGCAGAATTTTTAAAACAGTTTTCTGAAAATATTCAATTTATAGTAATAACACATAGAAAAGGAACTATGGAAGCTAGTGATGTAATGTATGGTATAACTATGGAAGAAAAAGGTATATCGAAAGTGGTATCAGTAGACTTGTCTAATAATTAGGAGGAATTAAGATGTTTGGAAAGTTATTTAATAATCTTAAAAGTGGATTAACTAAAACAAGAAATGCATTAACAGATAAAATAAATGAAGCTTTAAATTTAGCTGTATCTATTGATGATGATTTATATGAAGAATTAGAGGAAATACTTATAATGGCTGATATAGGTATGGATACTACTATGGAAATCATAGAAAAATTAAAAGATAAAATAAGAAAAGAAAAAATAAATGATGTGGAACTTGTTAGACCTGCATTAAAAAGCGTAATTGCTGAAATGATGAAAGCTGGTAGTGAAAATGAAAATGATACTAATGCTGAAAAGGAAGTAATTTTAGTAATTGGTGTAAATGGTGTTGGTAAAACTACAAGTATAGGTAAGCTTGCAGCTATGAATAAAGCTGAAGGTAAGAAAGTTTTACTTGCAGCAGCAGATACATTTAGGGCAGGTGCTATTGATCAACTTGTTGTTTGGAGTGAAAGAGCAAAAGTTGATATAGTTAAGCATGGTGAAGGATCAGATCCAGCAGCAGTAGTATTTGATGCTATTAATGCATCTAAATCAAGAGGTGTTGATTTACTTATTTGTGATACAGCAGGAAGATTACACAATAAGAAAAATTTAATGGATGAATTAGGTAAAATAAATAGAATAATAGATAGAGAACTTTCAGATGCTCATAAGGAAACTTTATTAGTTTTAGATGGAACAACAGGACAAAATGCAGTTATTCAAGCAAAGCAATTTATGGAAGTTTGCCCTATAGACGGAATAATATTAACTAAACTTGATGGAACAGCAAAAGGTGGAGTTGTAATTTCAATTAAAAACACTTTAAACATACCTGTTAAATATATAGGTGTTGGTGAAGGAATAGATGATTTACAAGCATTTGATCCAGAAAGCTTTGTAGAAGCACTATTTTAATGGTGAGTAACAAGTGACAAGTAATAAGTGGCAAGTTAAGGTGAAAACTCCTAGGGTGGTTTTGGAAAAATATAGATTTAAGAAATTTTTTGAGGAATATTAAAATTAACTACAAATTACAAACTAGCTAGGAGTTGTTGAAAATATATTTTCAAATTCAGCATTAGCTGAATTTATACAATAATTTGTAACTTGTCACTTGAAACTTGAAACTGAAAAAACTTGTTGCTAAAAGTTATATTAGTAATTAAAATAACTATAGGTACAAAAGAAAGTACTAAACTTGTTCATAAGTTAGTAAAATTAGCACTTTATAATGAGAAAGAAAAAAATATTTAAGTGTTAAGTAAAAATACTTGACACCTAAAATTCATTCTGTTAAAATCACAGGTGTGGGTAAGGTGATAGGCATGGAAGATAGAGTTGAGATTTCGTTGCTAATGGATTTTTACGGTTCATTACTTACGGAAAAACAAAGAAATATCATGGAGCTATATTACAACGAAGATTTATCTTTAGCTGAGATTGCTGAATTAAACAATACAAGTCGCCAAGCGATTCATGACCTCATAAAAAGATGCTATAAACAATTTCTAACTTATGAAAGTAAATTAAATTTGCTTGAAAGGTCTTTTAACAAGGAAAAGAAAATTATTGATTTTTTAGAAAATATCAATAAAAAATATTCTTTATCTCATGAGGACTATGAAAGTTATAAAGAAATACTAGAAAATTTATAGGCATAGGAGGGTTACCATGGCTTTTGAAGGTTTAGCTGATAAGTTGCAAGAAACGTTTAAAAAACTTAGAGGCAAAGGTAAATTAAACGAAAAAGATATAAAAGAAGCTATGAGAGAAGTAAAGCTTGCATTATTAGAAGCTGATGTTAACTTCAAAGTTGTAAAAACTTTTGTTAAAAATGTTAGTGAAAAATGTGTAGGTAGTGAAGTTTTAGAAAGCTTAACTCCAGCTCAACAAGTAATCAAGATAGTTAATGATGAACTTACTGAGTTAATGGGAGGAAGCGAAAGTAAAATCAACTTCTCAAGCGTAGGACCAACTATTATAATGTTAGTTGGATTACAAGGTGCAGGTAAAACCACAATGGCTGGTAAACTTGCATTACAATTAAGAAAAGATAAAAATAAGAAACCTCTTTTAGTTGCATGTGATATATATAGACCAGCAGCTATTAAACAATTAGAGGTTGTAGGAAAGCAAATTGACATTCCTGTTTTCCAAATGGGAGATAAAATAAGCCCAGTGCAAATTGCTAAAGAAGGTATTAAGCATGCTAGGGAAAATGGAAACAATGTTGTAATTATAGATACAGCTGGTAGACTTCACATAGATGAAGAACTAATGACTGAGCTTAAAGATGTAAAGGCTGAAGTTAATCCTTCAGAAATCTTACTTGTTGTTGACTCAATGACAGGACAAGATGCTGTAAATGTTGCAGAAACCTTTAATGAAGCTCTTGATATCTCAGGTGTTATATTAACAAAGCTTGATGGTGATACAAGAGGTGGAGCTGCTTTATCAATTAGACATATGACTCAAAAACCAATTAAGTTTATTGGTGTTGGGGAAAAGATGAATGATTTTGAAATATTCCATCCAGATAGAATGTCTAATAGAATATTAGGTATGGGGGATGTACTTTCATTAATCGAAAAAGCTCAAGAAGCTATTGATGAAAAAGAAGCTAAAGAGTTAGGTCAAAAAATGATGGAAAATGACTTTACTTATGATGATTACTTAACAGCTATGGAGCAAATGAAAAAGTTAGGATCACTAAGTAAAATTATAGATATGATACCAGGAGTTCCTAAGGAAATGAAGGAAATTGACTTTGATGCTGGTGAAAAACAATTATCTAGAGTTAAAGCAATAATTTATTCAATGACTGCAAAGGAAAGAAAAAATCCAAAGCTTATAGTAGGATCTTCATCAAGAAAGAAGAGAATTGCTATGGGATCTGGTACATCATTACAAGAAGTTAACAAACTCATAAAAGGACATGAAATGATGAGAAAGCAAATGAGGCAAATGAAATCATTAACTAAAAAGTCCAAAAAAGGTTTATTTGGTAAATTACCTTTTTAAGAGTTTATATATAACCCTTTAAAGGAGGTGAAATTAATGGCAGTAAAGATCAGATTAAGAAGAATGGGTGCTAAAAAAGCTCCTTTCTACAGAGTTGTTGTTGCTGATTCAAGAAGCCCAAGAGATGGTAGATTCATCGAAGAAATTGGGTACTACAATCCAATAACAGAACCTGCAGAAATCAAAATCGACGAAGAAAAAGCTACAAAATGGATCAACAATGGTGCACAACCTACAGATGTAGTTAAGAGATTATTCAACACAGTAGGTCTTAACAAGTAATTTTTGGGAGGTGAACTCTGCAAAATACATTTACATTAGTACATAGTATTTGCAGGCTCTTATGAAAGATTTAGTTGAAGTAATTGCTAAATCCTTAGTGGATAATCCTAGTGAAGTTCATGTAAATGAAATTCAAGGAGAGCAAGACTTAATTCTTGAATTAAGGGTTGCTCCTGAAGATATGGGTAAGGTAATCGGTAAACAAGGAAGGATAGCAAAAGCTATCAGAACTGTAGTAAAAGCCGCAGCACTAAACAAAGATCAAAAAATAGTAGTTGAAATTATCGATGTAAAGAGTTAGGATTTTTCCTAACTCTTTTTTATTGTGTGCCAAACATGGACAACAACTTGACGGTGAAAGTCCGTTGTGGGCTTGGTAGTGGAAACCACTAGCCAAGGACAAGGGTGGCAATCGTGAGGTGGAATCTGAAGGAAGTCTGAGGCAAAGTCTTGGTCTGAGTAATACGAACTACATATAAGGCTTACTAAAGTCGGACGAGTTTGTAATACAAAACAAAGTCCAACACTACCAAAAACTTTAGGAGTAAATGTAGCAGATATATGAGATGAAGGTTACGGACTTAGGCTTGAAAAGCCTAACATATCAGTATATTAAAATTCATTAAACTTAAAGAACCGCCGTGTACCAGGCCAGTATGCACGGTGGTGTGAGAGGGAGGAAAATAAAATAATTTATTTTCCTCCTACTCGATTCTACAAAAACTAGTGTGTCTCTAGCAGAGATACGTACATAGGAAAGTCATTAAGGTAAGTAATAATTATTTTGCTAAAACACAAAAAGTTTGATATAAATAATATAGGAAAAAATTAAAGTAACGTAAGAGGTGAAAGTTTGTGAGTAAAAATTTAAAAGTTGGAAAAATAGTAAATACTCATGGGTTAAAAGGTGAAGTTAAGGTTATTCCATTAACTGATGATATGAGAAGATTTGATGATTTAGATTTTGTTTTAATAAATGGTAAAGAAGTTAAAATAGAAAGCTGCAAATATCAAAAAGATAGAGTTATAATTAAGCTTGAAGGTGTAAATAAAATTGAAGATGCAGAAAGACTTAAAGAAAAGTTTATGGAAGTAACAAGAGAAAATGCAGTTGAACTTGAAGAAGATTGTTATTTCTTAGCTGATTTAAGAGAATGTACTGTATTTGATACAACAGGAAAAGAATTGGGTAGAATATATGATGTTATCCAAACAAAAAATAATGATGTTTATTGGATTAGAAAACCTAAAGAATTATTAATACCTGTATTAAAAGATATAGTTTTAGATATTAATATAGATGAAAGAAAAATAATTATAAGACCAGTAGGAGAATGGATGGATGAAGATTAGTATTCTAACTCTTTTCCCTGAAATGTTTGATATATTTAATCATAGTATAATAGGAAAAGCTCAGGAAAAAGGATTAATTTCTATTAATACTGAAAATATTAGGGATTACACTTTAAATAAGCATAAAAAGGTTGATGATTATCCATATGGCGGAGGAGCAGGAATGGTAATGGCAGCTCAACCAGTAGTTGATTCTATAAGAGCTTGTAAGAAGAAAAATAATGGTAAAGTTGTATTTTTAGGACCAAAGGGAAAAACATTTAATCAAGAAATGGCAGAAGAATTAGCAAAAGAGGAAAGTTTGATTTTTCTTTGTGGCCATTATGAAGGAATAGATGAAAGAGCGTTTAAAGAAGTAGATTTAGAAATATCACTTGGTGACTTTATATTAACAGGAGGAGAAATGGCTGCAATTCCAGTTATTGATTCTGTATTAAGATTAGTGCCAGGAGTATTAAATAAATCTGAAAGTCATGAAGATGAATCTTTTTCAGATGGATTATTAGAATATCCACAATATACAAGACCAGAAATTTTTGAAGGAGAAAGTGTACCATCTGTATTAATTTCTGGACATCATGAAAATATTAGGAAGTGGAGAAGATTAAAATCTTTAGAAATAACAAAGAAAAGAAGACCTGACTTATATAAAAGTGTAGTTTTGACAAAAGAAGATAAAAAATTATTAAATAATAAAAAATAATTTCTTGAAATATAAAAATAGTTATGTTAAAATAACTTTTGTGTTAGTACGGGCGTTCCGCTGTCAAAAATTTTGTTAAGAGCGTCAATTATCAGTTTAGGAGGGAATGCACAATGAACGAAATATTAAGAGCTATAGAAGCAGAACAAATGAGAAATGATTTACCAGAATTCCACGTTGGAGATACTGTTAAATTACACGTTAAAGTTAAAGAAGGTAACAGAGAAAGAATCCAAATGTTCGAAGGTACTGTTATTAAGAGACAAAATGGTGGTTTAAGAGAAACTTTCACTGTTAGAAGACTTGCTTATGGAGTTGGAGTTGAAAGAACTTTCCCAGTTAACTCACCAATCATCGAAAAGATGGAAGTAACTAGAAGAGGTAAAGTTAGAAGAGCTAAGTTATTCTACTTAAGAGATAGAGTAGGTAAGGCTGCTAAAGTTAAAGAATTATTAACTAAATAATTTAAGTTAATAAAGATATGAAGAGACTTAGTATTAAGTCTCTTTTTGTTTACAACAATTATTGAATAGTTAGTAGTTAGGAGTTAGTAGTTAATGAAAAAATTCAGCTTAGGCTGAATTTTAGAAAATATTTAAGGGGCTGTTGCACTAAAAATTTTATACACAATATATTGTTTTAAAAAATAAAAATCAACACAATATATTGTAGTATTTATTCTTAATGCGGCATCCTCATCCATAACTAAAAACTACAAACTAAAAATAGATTTGGAGGTTTGAATTATGGCTACAATTAATTGGTTCCCTGGGCATATGAAAAAGACAAAGAGGGAAATAGTCGAAAATTTAAAGCTTGTTGATGCTGTTATAGAAATAAGAGATGCCAGAATTCCTAGAAGTTCAGCAAATCCAGACATAGATAAAATTTGTGCAGGAAAGCCAAGAGTAATTTTATTAAATAAAAGTGATTTATCAGAATCAAGTGTAACTAAAGCATGGGTAAAAGAATTATCTAATGAAAATGTAAGAGTTTTAGAAGTTAATTGTTTAAGAGGGCAAGGTCTACAACAAATAAAGCCAGCACTTTTAGACTTATTAAAGGAAAAACATGAGAGAGCTAAAGCTAAAGGTTTAGTTAAATTTATGATGAGAGTAATGGTGGTTGGTATTCCAAACTGCGGTAAATCTACATTTATAAATAAAATGGCAAGAAATAATATTGCTAAAACTGGAGATAGAGCTGGGGTTACAAAGAGTAAACAATGGATAAAGACTTCTTTAGATATGGAAATGTTAGATACACCAGGTGTATTATGGCCTAAATTTGAAGATGAAAGAACAGCTTTAAATTTAGCATTTACAGGAGCTATTAAAGATGAAATCATGGATATAGAAGAATTAGCATATAAGCTAGTTGAAAGACTTCAAGAGTATTATCCACAAAGACTTATAGAAAGATTTGGAATTACTGAAATACATGAAAATCCATTAGATAATCTTGATGCTATTGCCAGAAAAAGAGGATGTATAATGGCACGTAATGAAATTAATTATAATAGAATTGCTGTTATGCTTATAGATGAATTTAGAGGAGGCAAATTGGGGAATATTTCTCTAGAGCGTCCAGATGATGTTTTCGAAGAAGTTGAAGTTGAAAAGAAAGAAGAAACTGAAAAAGAAAGAAAACGTAGAATAAGAAAAGAAAAGAGAAATGAAAAGAAAAAGGAAAGAAGATAATGGATATGTTAACTACAGATATTAGTAGCTTAGGTTATAAAGCTGTTAAAGAAAAAGTAGATAAAATAGATGTAAATGAAGTACATAATTCTGAAGATTTAATAAAAATTATAGATATATTAAAAGCTGATAAGCGTAAAAATATAAATAGTTTAGGCAATAAACTTCAAAGAGCTAAAGATAAGATTGAAAGTGAAATCAAAAGAGTAAGAGAAATGTATAATTTCGATAAATCTTTTGGAGATTTTCAAGTTGTAGCAGGTGTAGATGAAGTTGGAAGAGGACCTTTAGCAGGACCTATTGTTTCATGTGCAGTAGTATTAGATTTAAATGTTCTTGATGATGAGTTAATATTATGGATTAATGATTCAAAAAAATTAAACGAGAAGAAAAGAGAAGAATTAGCAGAAATAATAAAAGAAAAAGCAGTTGCATATTATATTGCTTCTAGAGATTCAAAGGAAATTGATACAAGAGGAATTGGAGTTTGCAATAATGAAGTATTCCTTGAAGCATGTAATAGTTTAAAAGTAAAGCCTAATTTAGTTTTATCTGATGGATATACAGTAAAGGGTATACAAATACCAAATAAAGCTGTAATTAAAGGTGATACAAAATCAGCTTGTATAGCAGCTGCATCAATTGTTGCAAAAGTATATAGAGATAGTTTGATGAAGGAGTATTCTAAAAAATATCCACATTATGCTTTTGAGGAAAATGCAGGTTATGGTACATCTAAGCATATAGCAGGACTTAAAGAATATGGTCCTACAGAAATTCATAGAATGTCATTTTTAAACAATATATTATCATACTAATATGCTCTAAATGCATCTTGTACATGATTTATAATATGAGAAGATGTTATAGTATTAAATAGTACTTCTATTATGTCATATCTAACATTAAAGTTATAATATTTCTTAGAAATTAAATATAATTCAGATAATTTAATTATTTGTTTTTGTTTATAGCAGGTAATAGATTCTATTGGGGAACCAAATGAATTTGAATACCTGCTTTTTATTTCGCAAAAAATTAATAAATTATTCTTTTTACATATAATATCTATTTCACCAAATTTATTTCTAAAATTCATATTTAAAATTTTATAACCTTTAGAGATTAGATAATCTCTAGCTAAAGCTTCACCAAAGCTACCAATGTCCTTATTATAACTATGCATTTTAATCACCTCTTATTTTAATCATAGACTAAGAATGTATTTTTATTCAAAATAAGGTTAAAGAAGTAAAACCATGTCAATAATGAAGAAATAGTATTGAAATATGAAGGGATTGTGATTTTAGAATATGGCTATACAAATAATAAGTGCAACTCATAGGGGATTAGATGGGGTATTAATTAATGTAGAAGTAGATATTACAAGAGGAATTCCAATATTTAATATAGTTGGATTACCAGATACATCAATTAAAGAAGCAAAAGAGAGAGTAAGGATGGCAATTATAAATAGTGGGTATGAATTTCCTTTAGGAAGGATTACTATAAATTTAGCACCAGCAGATGTAAAGAAGATAGGGAGTTTACTAGACTTGCCAATAGCATTAGGAATTTTAATGGCATCAGGACAAATTGAAGAAAAATCATTAAATGATTATATAATTTTTGGAGAACTTTCATTAAATGGAGAATTAAAGGGTGTTAAAGGTGCTATTCCTATTATATTTGAGGGAGATATAAGCAAGAAGCAAAATTTTATCTTTCCATTAGAAAACTTAAGGGAAATGAGAAATTTTATATTAGGAAATTTTTATCCATTTAAAACATTAAATCAGGTTATTTCATTTTTAGAAAATAATGATTTGCTTCCTTATAAAGGTGAATCTCAAAAGAAAAAGAAAATAATATATAATAATAAATATGAAGACATAATGGGGCAATATACATCCAAGCATGCAATGGAAATTGTAGCAGCAGGAAGACATAATATTATGTTATTTGGTTCACCAGGTTGTGGGAAAACAATGCTTGCAAAGGCATTACCTTCAATATTACCACCTATGACATTAGAAGAACAAATGGAAGTTGCAAAAATTTATAGTGTATCAGGTATGTGGAATGACGGGTATGATATATCAAGGCCTTTTAGATCACCACATCATACAATAACGAAAACTGCTTTAATTGGAGGAGGAAAAGATATTAAAGCAGGTGAAATAACTTTAGCACATAATGGAGTACTATTTTTAGACGAAATTTTGGAATTTAAAAAGGAAGTACTAGAGTTATTAAGACAGCCCCTTGAAGATAGAATAATAAATATATCAAGATTAAAAGATAGTTATACATTGCCAAGCAACTTTATACTTGTAGGAACTTTTAATCCATGTCCTTGCGGAAAAATGTTAGATTATGATTCTACATCTGTATGTACTTGTACAGAGTTAGAAAAAAAGAGATATATAAATAGAATGTCAAGATCATTACTTGATAGAATTGATATTTTAAATTTTGTTCCAAGAATAAAAACAGCAGAAATTTGTATAGGAAAAGATGAAATAAATTCTGATAATATGCGACATAGAGTAATAGTTGCAATAGAAATACAAAAGGAACGCTTTAAAAACACAAATTATAGATATAATTCAGAAGTTGTTGGTAAAGATGTTTTAAGATTATTTAAGTTAAGTAAAGGAGCTAAAAAAGTGTTAGAAAGTTATTATAAAAATTATGATATTACTCTTAGAGGATATACAAAAATAATAAAGGTTGCACGAACAATAGCTGATTTAGAATGCTGTGATGAAATAATGGATTATCATATAATTGAATCAATAGGCTTTAGAAAAAATGTATTTGGAGAAATTATTTAAGGTTGGTGTTGAAAAATGAAAGAGTATGAATTGTGGTTAATTTTAATGGATATAAGTAATTATGAAAAAGTAAAATTAATAGAAAAGTATAATAATGAAGAAAATATTTATAATAATATTGATAATATAATTAATAAAAATGAAATAAATAAAATATTTATAAAAAGATTTAAACATAGGGATATATATAAAGAAGAGGATTTTAAAAAGTTTTTATATAAAAATGATATACAATATGTAACTTTATCATCAAATTTATATCCTGAAAAATTAAAAAATATAAGTAATCCTCCATATATGTTATTTTATAAAGGAGATTTATCTTTAGTTAATGAAAAAATGATAGCAGTTATAGGTGCAAGAAAAAATACTCTTTATGGAGAGCAAGTTGCTAAGATGATTGCAAATGAGTTATTTGAAGTATCATATGGAGTAGTAAGTGGAGTTGCAGCAGGAATAGATTCAATTGCTCATCGTCAAATACTTAGTAGAGGTGGAAAGACAATTGGAGTTTTAGGCTGTGGAATAGATGTTGTATATCCAAAATTCAATAAGAAGTTATATGAACAAATATCTAAAAATGGATTGCTTATTTCAGAATTTTTACCTGGAACAAAACCTTTAGCTTATAATTTTCCTCAAAGAAATAGAATAATAAGTGGATTAAGTAATGAAGGAGTTATAGTAGTTGAAGCATCAAAGAAAAGTGGTTCTTTAATTACAGTTGATTATGCACAAGAACAACATAAGAAAATATTAGCAGTTCCAGGATCTATATTTAATGAAACTAGTGCAGGATGTAATTCTTTGATATATGATGGTTGTGATCCATTTTTGGGAAAACAAGATTTGTATGATTTTCTTAATATAATTAAAAAAGGTGGAGAAAATAATAACAAAAATGATATAAAAATGGATTTGTTAAAAAAGATAGGAAAAGAGCCTATACATATAGATAAAATAATTGGAAGTGTAAATATTGACAGAACAGCTTTATTTGAGTTATTATTTGAAATGCAAAATGAAAATGAAATTATTTGCCTACCAGGCAATTATTATGTAAAGATTAGATAGAGATGGATTAGGGGGGTAAAAGCTCCTAAGGAATATATAGGAGTTGATGGTATGGGTCAGAATCTTGTTATAGTAGAATCACCTGCAAAAGCAAAAACAATAAGTAAATACTTAGGGAAAAATTATACTGTTGAGGCATCAATGGGTCATGTTAGAGACTTACCTAAAAGTAAATTAGGTGTTGATATAGAAGAAAATTTTACTCCAAAGTATATAACTATAAGAGGAAAAGGTGAATTAATTAATAAATTAAAAAAAGCAGCAAAAAAGGCTGATAAAGTATATCTTGCAACAGACCCCGATAGAGAAGGGGAAGCAATATCTTGGCATTTAGCTAATATTCTAAAAATTTCGGAAGATGAAACTTGCAGAATAGTTTTTAATGAAATTACTAAGGGAGCTGTAAAAGAATCTATTAAGGAAGCTAGAAAAATTAATTTAAATTTAGTTGATGCTCAACAAGCAAGAAGAGTATTAGATAGATTAGTTGGATATGAAATAAGTCCTATTCTTTGGAAAAATGTTAAATGGGGATTAAGTGCAGGTAGAGTTCAATCAGCTGCGTTAAAGTTAATATGTGATAAAGAAGAAGAAATTAAGGCTTTTGAACCAAAAGAATATTGGACGGTAGATTGTGTTTTAAAAAAAGGAAGAAAAAAATTTCCTATCAAATTAACAAAGCATAACAATAAGAAAATAGAAATTAATAATGAAGAAGAAGCTAATAAAATAATAAATGATCTTTCACAAAATGATTATAGAGTTGAAAAAGTTAAAAAAGGAAGCAGAGCTAAAAATCCACTTCCTCCATTTACAACAAGTACACTTCAACAAGAAGCATCTAAAAAATTAAATTTTATAACTAAAAGAACTATGTCTATAGCACAAGCTCTTTATGAAGGTGTTGATGTAAAAGGATTTGGGACAGTAGGTCTTATAACTTATATGAGAACTGATTCTGTTAGAATTTCTGAAGAAGCGCAAGGAAAAGCTATAGATTTTATTAAGCAAAGCTATGGAGAAGAATATATACCAAAAGAATTAAGAGTATATAAAGGTAAGAAAAATATACAAGATGCTCATGAAGCAATTAGACCTTCTCATATAGAAATAACTCCTGAAGTTGCAAAAGCAAGTTTAACACCAGAACAATATAAGCTATATACTTTAATTTGGAAGAGATTTATTGCAAGTCAAATGTCATCTTGTGAATTAAGTACAAATAGCATTGATATAGTTAATGGAAACTATACTTTTAAAGCATCAGGATCAACTATTAAATTTGATGGTTTTATGAAAGTATATGATTATAAAACAGAAGAAGAAGATAATGATGTATTATTACCAGAATTAGAAGAGGGAGAAGTTTTAGAGCCAGCATCAATTGAAGGAAAACAACACTTCACACAACCACCAGCTAGATATACAGAAGCTTCTTTTGTTAAACTTTTAGAAGAAAAGGGAATAGGAAGACCATCTACATATGTACCAACAATATCAACATTGTTAAGTAGAGAATATGTAGTTAGAGAAAAGAAAAATTTAATTCCTACAGAACTTGGGTTTATTGTAAATAACATTATGTGTGATTATTTTAAACAAATAGTAGATGTAGATTTTACAGCAGGTATGGAAAGAAAACTTGATTATATAGAAGAAGGTAGTGAAGAGTGGAAATCTGTTGTAGGAGAATTCTTTGCACCATTACAACAAGCTATAGAAAAAGCGGAAAAGGAAATATCTAAAGTTGTAATTGAAGATAAAGTAAGTGATGTACCTTGTGATAAATGTGGAAGAATGATGGTTATTAAAAAGGGAAGATATGGAACATTTTTAGCATGTCCAGGATATCCGGAATGTAAAAATGCTAAGCCGATTGTTGAAGAATTGGATGTACCATGTCCAAAATGTGGAGGAAAGATTTTAGTTAAAAGAAGTAAGAAAG
The DNA here is from genome assembly GCF_053571985.1 of Clostridium sp. ETTB3. Classification (NCBI taxonomy): domain Bacteria; kingdom Bacillati; phylum Bacillota; class Clostridia; order Eubacteriales; family Clostridiaceae; genus Clostridium; species Clostridium sp. ETTB3. The sequence continues at coordinate 1,665,850 of NZ_CP199832.1, read as the reverse complement.
GTAAAAAGTTTTTTGGATGTTCTAATTATCCTGAATGTGATTTCGTTAGCTGGAATGAACCAATTAAAGAAGCTTGTTCTAAGTGTGGAAGCTATATGACTATTAAGTACTCTAAAACAAAAGGTAAGCAGGCAGTATGCTCAAATACTGAATGTGGAAATGTAATACAATTAGAAGAAGATAAAAAAGAAGAATAATGAAATCACCCCAATAAGTACTTGTCGAAAGAATGTAAAAAATGTTGTAAAAGAAATATTAATATGATACTATAAAAATAATAGAGATATCATAAAATTTTGATTATTTAGAAAATTAGCATTTATTAGATAAGGATTTTGATGGGGGGAGTATTTAATTGTCATCATTATTAAATAAAACAAGAAGATTAAATAAAATTCTACAAACAGGTGGTGCAGACCCAGTAGTATTTGATGATATATGCAAACTTTTAAGTGAGGTATTATCTTGTAATGTATATATTATTAGTAGAAAAGGAAAAGTTTTAGGGCATACATTTTCTAAAGATTTTGAATGTGGAATAATGAAAAAATATGTTTTAGAAGAATGTAGATTTCCAAAAGGGTATAATGAAAGCTTATTAAAAATTACAGAAACTTTAGCAAATGTAAAAAGCAATGGAATTTGTGTTTTTAAGGGTGAGGGTAACTGCGAAATATCTAATAAAATATCTACAATTGTGCCTATAATAGGGAATAGAGAAAGAATGGGTACATTACTTTTAGCTAGATTTGGAGAAGAATTTACAGATGATGATTTAGTTTTAGCTGAGCATAGCACTACTATAGTAGGAATGGAAATGTTAAGAGCTAAACAAGATGAATTAGAAGATGATTCTAGAAAGAAAGCTGTTGTTCAATTAGCAATTGGTACTTTATCTTATTCAGAATTGGAAGCTGTTGACCATATATTTAATGAATTAGATGGTAATGAAGGTTTATTAGTAGCTTCTAAAATTGCAGATAAGGTTGGAATTACAAGAAGTGTTATAGTTAATGCTTTAAGAAAATTTGAAAGTGCTGGTGTAATTGAATCTAGATCATTAGGCATGAAAGGTACTCATATTAAAATTTTAAATGAAAAATTAGTTGATGAGTTAAAAAAGATAAGATAAATAAAAATGTGGATGTTGCATTAAGAATAAATACTACAATAATATTGTGTTGATTTTTATTTTTAAAACAATATATTGTGTATAAAAGTTTTAGTGCGACAGCCCATTTTTTGTTTTAAAAAATAAATTTTAGGCAATAATAAAAAAGATGAATTATTATCTATAAGTTTATATCATGAGTTAATTATAATAGTTTTACAATAATTTTATTCTTTTATGGCGTGAAAGATAAAATATGCAAAAAATATGTTGCTACTATATAAAGCTTATGATATACTAACCTAGGTAATAAAATACACACACAACCCAATGTATAAAGTTGGTGCCTAATTATTTAGGAAGCTTTATAAAAATGAAGGTTGTGGAGGAAAAACCAGGAGGTAACAAAATGTCAGTAATATCAATGAAACAATTATTAGAAGCAGGCGTTCACTTTGGACACCAAACAAGAAGATGGAACCCTAAGATGGCTCCATATATATTCACAGAAAGAAACGGAATATATATAATAGATCTTCAAAAGACAGTTAAGAAGGTAGAAGAAGCTTACAACTTCATGAGAGAAGTATCAATGGAAGGAAAAGATATCCTTTTCGTTGGAACTAAGAAACAAGCTCAAGAAGCTATCCAAGAAGAAGCTATAAGATCAAACATGCACTTCGTTAACAACAGATGGTTAGGTGGTATGTTAACTAACTTCAAAACTATAAAAACAAGAATTAAGAGATTAGAAGAATTACAACAAATGGAACAAGATGGAACATTTGATGTTTTACCTAAGAAAGAAGTAATCAAATTAAAAGGTGAAATGGAAAAATTACAAAACAACTTAGGTGGTATCACTAACTTAAACGTTGATAACATCGGAGCTATGTTCGTAGTTGATCCAAGAAAAGAAAAGAATGCTATATCAGAAGCAAAAATCTTAGGAATTCCAGTAGTAGCTATCGTAGATACTAACTGTGACCCAGAAGAAGTTGATTACGTAATTCCAGGAAATGATGATGCTATCAGAGCTGTTAAATTAATAACTGCTAAACTTGCTGATGGAGTTATCGAAGGAAGACAAGGTGAACAATTAGCTGAGTAATAACTTTAAGAGGTAGGTGAGGGCAACTTCATTTACCTTTTAACCTAAAATAAGGTTTACATTTAATGTCAAGGAGGAATTTAATAATGATAACTGCTAAATCAGTTAAAGAATTAAGAGAAATGACTGGTGCAGGTATGATGGACTGCAAAAAAGCTTTAGTTGAAACTGAAGGAAACATGGAAAAAGCTATTGAATTTTTAAGAGAAAAGGGATTAGCTGCTGCTGCTAAAAAAGCTGGTAGAGTTGCTGCTGAAGGTATCGTTAAGACTTTCGTTTCAGCTGATAAGAAAACTGCTGCTATGGTAGAAGTTAATTGTGAAACAGACTTCGTTGCTGCTAACGAAGAATTTGTAGGATTTGCTACAAAGGTTGCTGAAATAGCTGCTAACACAAATGCTACAACAGCAGAAGAATTAGTTGCTGAAAAGTTTGATGGAGAAGCTACTATACAAGAAGCTTTAACTGCTTTAATTGCAAAATTAGGCGAAAACATGACAGTAAGAAGATTTGTTAAATTCAATATTGAAAACGGAGCTATTGCTAGCTACATCCACGGTGGCGGAAGAATTGGTGTTATGGTAGAAGTTGCTTGTGACACTGATAGCGCTATGTTAGAAGAAGTAGCAAGAGAAGTTTGTATGCAAGTTGCTGCTGCAAATCCTCTATTCTTAAGCAGAGAACAAGTAGATAGCGAAGCTTTAGAAAAAGAAAAAGAAATCTATAGAGTTCAAGCATTAAATGAAGGAAAACCAGAAAATATCGTTGAAAAAATGGTAATGGGAAGAATCCAAAAATACTACAAAGAAGTTTGTCTTTTAGATCAAGCATGGGTTAAAGATGGAGATAAGTCAATTGCTAAATTCTTAGAAGAAAAATCTAAAGAAGTTGGTTCTCCAATAACTATTACAAGATACGCTAGATTCGAAAGAGGAGAAGGTATCGAAAAGGTTGAAGAAGACTTCGCTGCAGAAGTTGCTAAGACTATGGGTATGTAATATAAAGAGAACACTTTTGTGTTCTCTTTTTTTAAGGAAAAGACTACATATATACCATAAGGAGGGATTACAATGGCAAATGTTGCATATAAAAGAGTAATGTTAAAAATTTCAGGAGAAGCTTTATCAGGAGCAAATGGATTTGGTTTTGATTTTGAAGTAGTAGGAAGAATAGCAAGAGAAGTTAAAACTTTAGTTGATATGGGCGTAGAAGTTGGCTTAGTTGTTGGTGGAGGAAACATATGGAGAGGTAGAACCGGCGAAGGTATGGATAGAACTACTGCAGACCATATGGGAATGTTAGCAACATGTATTAATGCATTAGCTTTACAAGATGCATTAGAAGGTATTGGTGTTATGACACGTGTTCAAACTGCTATAGAGATGAAAGAAATAGCTGAACCATTTATAAGAAGAAGAGCTGTTAGACACCTTGAAAAAGGAAGAGTTGTAATTTTTGGAGCAGGATCAGGAAACCCATATTTCTCAACTGATACTGCAGCGGCATTAAGAGCAGCAGAAATTGAAGCTGATGTTATATTATTAGCTAAAAATGTTGATGGTGTATATGATAAGGATCCAAATAAGTTTGCAGATGCTAAAAAATATGATAAACTTACTTATATGGAAGTAATCGAACAAGGATTACAAGTAATGGATACAACAGCGACTACATTATGTATGGACAATAATATTCCAATATTAGTCTTTGGTATAAGCGAAGAAGGAAATATTAAGAAAGTAATGGAAGGTCAAAAAATAGGTACAATTGTATCTAAATAATTAAGGAGGTATATATGATTAAGGACGTATTAAATACTGCAGAAAGCAAAATGAAAAAAACTATATCTGTATTAACATCAGATTTAACTACATTAAAAGCTGGTAGAGCTAACCCTAAGATGCTTGATAGAATTCAAGTTGAAGCTTATGGTGGATTATGTCCAATTGAACAAGTTGGAAATATATCTGCTCCAGAACCAAGAATGTTAGTTATAACTCCATGGGATAAATCTTTATTAAAGGATATAGAAAAAGCTATTTTAAAGTCAGATTTAGGAATTAACCCTTCTAATGATGGATCTATAATAAGATTATTAGTTCCAGAATTAACAGAAGAAACAAGAAAAAATCTTGTTAAAAATGTTAAAAAGCTTGGAGAAGATGCTAAAGTAGCAGTAAGATCTATTAGAAGAGATGCTAATGAAAAGATCAAAGCATTAAAGAAAGACGGACATATTTCAGAAGATGAAGTTAAAAAAGGTGAAGAATCTGTTCAAAAGAAAACAGATCAATATGTTAAAGAAATAGATTCACTAGTTGTAGCTAAGGAAAAAGAGATTATGTCAATTTAAAACCTGCTATTTAGCAGGTTTTTTTATTAACTGCAATTTTAAAATAAATTATAAATATATTTATATTATTAGTTTTAGGAAGGTTATTAAAAAAAGTAGTTAAAAGTTTAAAATATCATTTGTTGAAGTGTGGAGGCTAAAAAATGTTAAGCTATTTTAAAGCAAATAAGAAAGAAGAAAAAACTAAGTTTGAATTAGATGCTGATAATATACCACAACATATAGCTATAATCATGGATGGTAATGGGAGATGGGCAAAAGCCAAAAACTTACCTAGAACTATGGGACATAAAGCTGGAGTTGAAACTATTAGAAGAGTTATAAAAGAAGCTGATATACTTGGAGTAAAATATATTACACTATATGCTTTTTCAACTGAAAATTGGAAAAGGCCTAAAGATGAAGTTAATGCTTTAATGAAACTTTTAGTGCAATACTTAAGAAGCGAAGTTTCAGAATTGCATAGAAATAAAGTAGTTTTAAGAGTTTTAGGAGACATTACAGCTCTTGCAGATGAATGTAGAAAAGAAATTGAAGAATCTATAGAATTAACTAAAAATAATACTGGATTAGTATTGAATTTTGCCTTTAATTATGGTGGAAGAGATGAAATTATAAGGGCAGTAAAAAATGTTGTAGATGATGTTCAAGAAGGTAAAATAAATAAGGAAAATATAACGCAAGAATTATTTGCAAATTATTTATATACTAAAGATTCACCAGATCCAGATTTAATAATAAGACCATCAGGAGAACAAAGATTAAGTAATTTCTTATTATGGCAATGTGCTTATTCTGAATTTTGGTATTCAAATATAAATTGGCCAGATTTTTCAGAAAAGGATTTACAACAAGCTATATATGATTATCAAAATAGAGATAGGAGATTTGGTGGAGTATAATATAGGAGTTGGAATATGAAGGTTAATAGCAGATATATAGGTGCACTTGTACTTGCACCATTATTAATATTTGTACTTTTAGGGGGATTACCATTAAAATTATTTACTATAGCATTATCAGTATGTGGATTATATGAATTTTATCATGCATTAAGTACTAAGGAAATTAAGAGTATTCCAATAATAAGCTATGCTTTATTAATTGCTTATTATCTTCTTAATAATAATTTTGAATCTATGATGTATATTTTAGTAATAGCAATGGTATTATCTTTAATAATACCAATTATAGATTTAAAATATTCTTTTATGGATGTTTCAGTAACATTTTTAGGATTTGTTTATGTTGTAATTTTATTTAGCTTTATTCCATTAGTAAATTCTAAAATACATGGAGAATATTTAGTTTGGCTTATATTTATAGGTGCATGGCTTTCTGATACAGCTGCATATTATTTTGGAAAATATCTTGGAAAACATAAGTTATGTCCAAAAGTAAGCCCTAAAAAAACTATTGAAGGGTCTATAGGTGGTTTTTTAGGTGGAACACTTGGATGTGGAATTTTTGGAATAGTAGTAAGTAGCTATGTTCCAGAAGTTAGTGTTATTCATTTCTTTTTAATTGGTGCTTTATGTGGTATAATGGGTCAATTTGGTGATTTAGTTGCATCATCAATAAAGAGATATGTAGGTTTAAAAGATTATAGTAACTTAATTCCAGGGCATGGTGGAATATTAGACAGATTTGATTCAATATTATTTAATGCAGTAGTAGTATTTTATTATTTAACATTTATATTAAGAATTTAAAGTTAAAAGATACAATAGAAATTAAGCTATTGTATCTTTTTTTTTAGTTATGATAAATTGTACAAATATATTTTAAAAATTTAAAACTATAAGATTAATTCAATAAATTAGGAGTGAAGGAATCCAATTTTTTATTTATACAAAATAAAGTTCACTAAAAGTAAATTACTTTGATAAATAAAAAATATTCTAAAAGATATATATATATAATAAATTAGTAGTGTGGTAGAATATAATATTTTAAGTTAAGGAGAAAAAATGAGATTATATAAGGGATATAAAAAACATTATCAATATCAAACATTAGTTAATTTATTATTATTATTATTTCTTTTTGTAATTTTAGCATTTGTAATAAAAAATTATTTTAAACCTTTTTTTATTATTATAGTTTTATTAATAATTAGCAATCCTATGTATGATTTAATAAAAAAGATAATTCAAAAAAAAGAAATTTCAGGAGCCTTAACTATTTTATCAATAAATGTATTGATGTTTTGTTTTATATTTTATTTTGGAAATTCAATTGTAGGATTAATTCAAAGTTTTTACATAAATCATATAAATGAATTAAAAGAATGGCTTAACACAATTAAAGTTATTTTTAATATAGATTTAGAAAAATTTATTCAAAATAATTATCAAGGTTTAACATCATTAACATTTAAAAGTGGACTTGCAGTAACTGGACAAGGAATAATATCATATGTTATTGCCAATATAACTGTGTATTTTATACTTGTTGATAAAAGGATATTTATAAAATTTTTAAATTTTATTTTACCCTATGATGTTATTGAAACTATAAGAATTAAAAAAAATAATTTAGGGGAAGTAATAAAAATCGAAATTAAATTAGTAATAATATGTATGATAATAACTATCGTGGGATTTAAAATATTAAATGTTCCAAGTGCAATATTTTTAGGTGTGATATGTGGTATTTTAGATATATTGCCATATGTAGGAACAATAATTGTATTTATTCCAATTATAATATACAATATAATAATGAAGAAATACTTATTAGTGGTTGGATTAATTGCTTTATATTTATTATTACAAATAATAAGAGAAGTATTAGAATTGAAATTTTTAAGTTCTAAATTAGATATTCATCCATTAGTAGTAATGTTATCTATGTATATAGGAGCAGAGATATTTGGAATAATAGGAATATTGATAGGTCCTATATACTGTTTAATAGCAAAAGATTTAATATATGAAGGAACATTATAGGAGGTATAAATGAAGAGTATTTCAATTTTAGGGGCAACAGGTTCTATAGGAACGCAAACTTTAGATGTAATTAGAAATTCAAAAGAAAGAATTAACCTTATAGGAATTACTGCAAATTCTTCCGTAGATAAAATTAAAGAAATAATACAAGAATTTAAGCCTAAATATGTAGGTATGATGGAAAGTAATTCTGCTAAAAAAATAAAGGAGTATTGTGATGAAAATTATCCTGAAATACAAGTTTTTAGTGGTATTGAAGGATTGATAAAAATTGCAACATTAGATGAAATTGATACGGTAGTAACTTCAGTTGTAGGAATGATAGGGCTAAAACCAACTATAGCTGCTATAGAAGCAAAGAAAGATATTGCTTTAGCTAATAAGGAAACTTTAGTTGTAGCTGGTGAACTTGTTATGAATAAAGCAAAAGAAAACAATGTTAAGATATTGCCTGTTGATTCAGAACATAGTGCAATTTTTCAAAGTTTAAGTGGATATGAAAATAAAGATATAAATAAAATAATATTAACTGCTTCAGGAGGTCCATTTAGAGGTAAAACTTTAGAGGACTTAAAAGATGTAACTGTAAAAGAAGCACTTAAGCATCCAAAATGGAATATGGGGCAAAAAATATCAATAGATTCAGCTAGTTTAATGAATAAGGGGTTAGAAGTTATAGAAGCACATTTCTTATTTGATAAGGATTATGACAATATTGAAGTTGTTGTTCATCCTCAAAGTATAATTCATTCAATGGTTGAATATAAAGATGCTAGTATTATAGCTCAAATGGGTACTCCAGATATGAGATTACCTATACAATATGCATTAAATTACCCTAAAAGAAAAGAAATGATTGCAAAACCACTTAATTTTTATGAAGTAGGATTATTAACTTTTGAAAAACCAGATTTAGAAACATTTAAATGCTTAAAATTTGCATATGAGGCAGGGAGAATTGGAGGATTAGCACCTACTATTTTAAATGGTGCAAATGAAGAAGCTGTTGCATTATTATTAGAAGAAAAAATAAAATTCTTACAAATATCAGAAATAATAGAAGAATGTATGATTGTGTTTAAAGATAATTATTATGATGAATTAACTTTAGAAAATATTGTTGAATTAGATGAAAAAGTAAAAAAATATATAAGAGAAAAATGGGCGTTAGGAGTGAATTAAGTGTATATTATAATGGCAATATTAGGCTTTAGTTTATTAATAATTGTTCATGAATTAGGACATTTTATTATGGCTAAGGTTAATGGAATTAAAGTAGAAGAATTTTCAATAGGAATGGGTCCAGAGATTTTTTCTAAAAAAGGAAAGGAAACTCAATATTCATTAAGGTTATTTCCTATAGGTGGATATGTAAAAATGCTTGGTGAAGAGGAAGTAAGTGATGATGAGAGAAGTTTTTCATCTAAGTCACCATTAAGAAGAATTACAGTTATTTTAGCTGGTGTTACAATGAATATTATTTTTGCAATTGTAGCATTTTCTATAATAATTAGTAATAGAGGATATACAGAAGCAAGAATAAGCAAATTAGAACCAAATACCCCTGCAATTGAATCAGGATTACAAGTTGGAGATAAAATATTAGCTATAGATGGTTCTAGAGTATTTACTACTACAGATGTATCAATGGGAATTCAGCTTTCTAAGGGGAAAACTGTTGATTTATTAGTAAATAGAAATGGAAAAAAAGAAAATATTAAAGTTACACCAAGATTAGTTGATAAAGATGGAACACAAATGTATCAAGTAGGATTTTATTATACACCAGTAGAAAATCCAACAGTACTTGAATCTATTAAAGAATCATTCAATGAAACAATTTCTTTAGTAACACAAACATATAAAAGTTTAAAGATGATGGTTACAGGGAAAGTTAACTTTAAAACTGATGTAGGTGGACCAGTTACAATTATTAAGATGTCAGGTCAAGCAGCAAAGAATGGTTTAATGACATTGACATATTTCTTAGGATTCATTAGTATAAATTTAGCTGTATTTAATTTATTACCTTTCCCAGCACTTGATGGTGGATGGACAGTAATATTATTAATAGAGCTAATAACAAGAAGAAAGGTTCCAGATAAAATAGTTGGAGCTGCAAACTATATAGGGTTTATGATTTTAATTGGATTTATGATTGTAGTTACATTAAAAGATATATTATTCCCTATTAGTTTATAGGAGTGAGGAAATATGGAAAGAAAAATTACAAGAAAAGTTAAGGTTGGATCTGTTTATGTTGGTGGAGATTCACCAGTTTCAATTCAATCTATGACTAATACAGATACAAGAGATGTAGAAGCTACATTAGCACAAATAAGAGCACTTCATGTAGCTGGTTGTGAAATAATAAGATGTGCTGTTCCAGATATGGAAGCAGCACAAGCAATAAAGGATATTTGTGCAGGGTCACCAATGCCTGTAGTTGCCGATATACACTTTGATTATAGATTAGCACTAAAGTGTGTTGAAAATGGAATTAGTGCAATTAGAATTAATCCAGGAAACATTGGAAATATAGAAAGAGTAAAAGCTGTTACAGAAGCTTGTAAAGCTAAAAATATTCCAATAAGAATAGGTGTTAATTCTGGTTCTTTAGAAAAGGACATTTTAGAAAGGGATGGAAAACCTACTGCTAAGGGGCTAGTTGAATCAGCTTTAAGACATGTTAAGATTTTAGAAGAATTAAACTTTTATGATATAGTAATATCAATTAAATCTTCAGATGTACCTATGATGATTGAAGCTTATAGATTAATGAGCACAAAATGTAATTATCCATTACATTTAGGAGTTACTGAATCTGGTACTGTGTTTAGAGGAACTATAAAATCAACTCTTGGTATAGGAACTTTATTAGCAGAGGGAATTGGTGATACTATAAGAGTATCATTAACTAGTGATCCGATAGAAGAAATTAAGGTAGCAAAAGAAATGTTAATTGCTTTAGGTTTAAGAAAGCAAGGAATGACATTTGTATCTTGCCCTACATGTGGTAGAACACAAATAAACCTTATAAAAATTGCAGAAGAGGTAGAAAAGAGGCTTGAAAAGTGCAATAAAAATATTAAGGTTGCAGTTATGGGATGTGTTGTAAATGGACCAGGTGAAGCAAGGGAAGCTGATATTGGTATTGCTGGTGGAAAAGGTGAAGGATTAATCTTCAAAAAAGGTGAAATAATTAAAAAAGTTAAAGAAGAAGACCTTATAGAAGAATTAATGAAAGAAATAGAAAACTTATAATATTATAAAAAAAATTTTAATAAGGATAAATTAAGCTTAAAATCTTAATTTATCCTTATTTTTTATTAAATTAGAAAGTTGATTTATATAATATTTTAAACTGTTCTACATATATTGTTAGTAAACTAGAATATTTAAAAAAATGGAGTGATGTAAAGATGGATGATAATGCCCTGATATTGATTGTTGTTATTGCTATTCTTATTATTATGTCAGCATATTTTTCAGCAACAGAAACTGCTTTTTCTAGCTTGAATAAAATAAAATTAAAAAATTTAGCTACAAATGGAAGTAAAAGAGCTGAAAATACAATAAATCTTGATAAAAAATTTGATAGTATACTTTCAACAATATTAATAGGCAATAATATAGTGAATATAGCATCAGCATCTATAGCAACTATAGTTTTTACTAAATATTATGGAGATGCAGGTGTAACAATATCAACAATCGTTATGACTATAGTTGTATTAATATTTGGGGAAATATCTCCAAAAAGTTTATCAAAAGAAAGTCCTGAAAAATTTGCAATGTTTTCTACACCAATATTAAAAATATTAATGATTATATTTACACCATTAAATTTTTTATTTGGATTATGGAAAAAGATGATGTCTAAGGTAATAAAGGTTGAAGAAATACCAATAGAAGTTGAAGATGAATTATTAACAATGGTAGAAGAAGCTGAAATTAAAGGCGGTATAGATGAACATGAAAGCAAATTAATTCGTTCAGCTATAGAGTTTAATGATTTAGACGCAGATCAAATCTTAACTTCTAGGGTGGACATGATTTCAATACCAAAGGAAACTACAATGGAGGATGTTAGAAAGGTTTTTAAGGAAAATAAATTTTCCAGAATTCCTGTTTATGAAAATAATATAGACAATATAATTGGAGTAATTCATGAAAAAGATTTTTATGATGCATTAGATGAAAAAAAAGAAAATATTGATAGTATTATAAAGCCGATTTTATATGTAACATCAAATACTAAAATTTCAGAGCTTTTAAAAAAGTTTCAATATATTAAAAATCATATGGCAGTAGTTATAGATGAATTTGGGGGAACTATGGGGATTATAACACTTGAAGATGTATTAGAAGAACTAGTAGGAGAAATATGGGATGAACATGATGAAGTTGTAGAATATTTTAAGAAATTAGATGAAGGAAAGTATAATGTTATGTGCAGTGTTTCTTTATCAGATTTTTTTGAAGAATTTAATATGAAAGAAGAAATAGATGATTTTGAAGTACAAACTGTTAATGGATGGATTATAAAAGAATTTGGATATTTGCCTAGTATAGGAGAAAGTTTTATATATAAGAATTTAAAAATTTCTATTTCTAAAATTGGAGATAGAAAGATAGAGGAAGTGATAGTTGAAAAGCTTAATGAACAAGTAGTTTAATTAAAGTTTAAAAAAAGTAAAATACAATTGAGCATATTATAACTTATCAAAATTAAATTTTAATGGGGCTGTCGCACTAAAACTTTTATACACAATGTATTGTTTTAAAAAATAAAAATTAATACAATATATTGTAGTATTTATTCTTAATGCGACATCCCCATTAAACTATAATGGAAAGTAAATTAACTATATGTTATAATATGTAATAGTTTAATAAAAATGGTACATAGTGAGGGTGAAATGAATAAAGAAAATGAAAACAAAGTAACATTATTTAGTGAAAGATTAGTATTAAGAGAATTTAATGAAAAGGATTTTTCAGCAGTTCATGTAAATGCTTCTGATAAAGAAAATATAAAATATATGATATGGGGGTAAGGGATGAGAGTTGAGTTGAAGAGGGGTACATTAAATGATTTATTTACCCTTAAGGAGTTAGTATCTATGAATTATATAGATACTTGTGATAAAGACATTACACAAGCTTATATTACAGAATATATAGATAAAACTTTTACTATACCAAAGTTAAGTAAGGAACTTACAAGAGAAGATTCATTATTTTACCTTATGTATGTTGATAAAAAGTTAGTTGGATATACTAAATTAAATAAATATGAAGCACAGTTAGATATTAAGTCTCCAAAGTCATTAGAAATAGAAAAAATATATATTTTAAAGGATTATCAAAGTAAAGGATTAGGCAAAATTTTATTAAATGAAATAATTAGAATTGCAAAAAATGATAATAAGGAATTTATATGGAGCGGGGTATTAGAGAAAAATAAAAATGCAATTTCATTTTATAATAAAAATGGCTTTAAACAAATTGGAAGGTTTCCATTTAAGGTAGAAAACTATATTAAAACAGGCTTTATAATGCAAAGAAATATAAAGTAATATAGAAATAAGCTTTTGAAAAAATAAAAAAAGATATAATTAAAAATTAAAATATGAAAAACTCCAAATTTAAAATTTGGAGTTTTTTCAGACTGTTGACAAAGTGTCAGCAGTCTTTATTTTTATCCAAATATGTAATATAATCTAAAATATATAAAATTGTTACATAGAGGTTTTATTAATGATAAACGAAAGAAAAGAAGCACAAAGTGAAATAGAAGTAGTAATGTTAGAAGAATTAGTCCCACAAGACCATTTATTAAGGAAAATTGATAAATATATAGATTTTTCATTCATTAGGGATTTAACTAGGGATTTGTATTGTCATACAAATGGTCGACCAGCTGTTGATCCAGTAGTATTATTTAAAATGTTATTTATAGGATATCTTTATGGCATACGCTCCGAAAGGCAGTTAGTTAAAGATATAGAAGTAAATTTAGCATATAGATGGTTTTTAGGATATTCAATTACAGAGAAAATTCCAGATTCATCTACAATAAGTCAGAATAGAATTAGAAGATTTAAAGGTACTGATATTCCACAGAAAATATTTGATAATATAGTTTTTCAAGCTATGGAAAAAGATTTAGTTGGAGGTAAAATTCTTTATTCTGATTCAACTCATATAAAAGCAAATGCTAATAAAAGAAAGTTTGAAAAAGTTGAAGTAGACGTAACTCCTAAGGAATATATAGAACAGTTAGATATTGATGTTAATGAAGATAGAGAGAATCATAATAAAAAGCCTTTAAAACCAAGAAAGTTCAAAAAAGAAACAAAAGAAATTAAGAAAAGTACAACTGATCCTGATAGTGGATATATGATGAGAGATAATAAACCCGAAGGCTTTTTTTATTTAGACCATAGAACTGTAGATAGTAAAAATAATATAATTATGGATGTTCATGTTACCCCTGGTAACGTCAGCGATAACGAACCAATATTAAAGAGAATAGATAGAATTAAAGAAACATTTAATATAAAACCTAAGTATCTTGGTTTAGATGCAGGATATTCAACTAATCCTATTTTTAAAGGAATAATAGATAGAGATATAATACCTGTTATTGCATATAGACGTTCTCCTCACAAAAAAGGAATGTATACAAAGAATAAATATATATATGATTATGATAAAGACATATATATTTGTCCAAATAATGTTGCTTTAATATATAAAACAACGACTCGCGAAGGCTATAAAGAATATAGCTGTTTTGAAGAAATATGTATGTGTTGTCCTCATAAAGATAAGTGTCTTGGAGAAAAATCTAAATATAAAATAATTAGAAGACATGTTTGGGAAAATCACAAAGACGATAATAAAAATTTTCTTAGAACCGAGAAGGGAAAAGGAATTTATGATAGAAGAAAAGAGACAGTTGAGCGAAGCTTCGCAGATTCAAAAAATCTGCATGGGCTTCGCTATGCTCGCTTCCGCGGACGCGAAAAAGTTTCAGAGCAATGCCTGCTAACTGCAGCAGTGCAGAATATGAAGAAGATAGCAACAAGACTATCTTTGTTATTTTTATATTATATTATTAAATTTGATAATATTTTTAATATTAAATTTTATCCACAACTAATAATAGAAAAATCCTCTATTTTTAAACAGGGGGTTTTTCAACAAACTGGAAAAACTCCAAATTTAAAATTTGGAGTTTTTTTTATATAAATTGGATATATAAATAGATAAGGATTATAATAAACAATAATTATAATATTAATTTGGAAAGGTGGTTAAGGTATGGTTGATATATGTTTATTAGGATGTGGTGGAGGAATGCCAATGCCATTTAGAAGTTTATCATCAACAATTTTAAATTTTAAAGGTAGAAAAATTCTTATTGATTGTGGAGAAGGAACGCAAGTATCTATGAAAATTGCAGGAACAGGATTTAAAGATATAGATTTAATTTGCATAACTCATTGTCATGGAGATCATATTGTTGGACTTTCAGGTCTTTTAGCAACTATAGGAAATAGCGGAAGAATACAACCCTTAACTATAATAGGGCCAAGTGGAATTACGGAGGTAGTAAATGGGCTTAGGGTAATTGCTAAATATTTACCTTATGAAATAAATATAATTGAAAATCCAAAAGAAGTTAAATTTGATATAAACAAAGAAAAATTAGAATTATCAAAGGAAAATTGTCAATTAATATTAAGCTGTTTAGAGGTTGAACATTCATCGCCATGTTTAGGATATAGCTTTTATTTTAAGAGAGATAGAAAGTTTTCACTTGAAAAAGCTGAAGAAAATAATGTGCCTAAAGTTTTATGGAATAAGCTTCAAAAGGGAAATAATGAAATAATAATTTATGATGGTAAAACTTATAAAAAAGAAATGGTACTTGGTGAAGAAAGAAGAGGAATAAAATTAAGCTTAATTACTGACACTAGACCTTTAAAGGATATAATAACATTTATAAAAGATAGCGATTTATTTATTTGTGAAGGAACTTATGGTGATGATGCAGACATTGAAAAGGCAATTAAGAATAAACATATGACTTTTAGAGAAGCTGCATTGCTTGCAAAGGAAGGAAAGTGTAAAGAAATGCTATTAACTCACTTTTCTCCATCTATGATTGAGCCAAAGGAATATGAAGAAAATGCAAAAAGCATTTTTGAAAATACAATTATAGGTGAAGATAGGATGAAAAAAAAATTAGCGTTTAAATAGTTAGCATTTTTTAGTTAGTAGTTTGTAGTTTGGGTATAAATTCAGCTTAGTATGTGTAATACTTTGATTTTGAATAGGAGTAGGTTCCTTTATTCCTTATTTTTTTAATATATCATTTAAATCATTACTAATTCCTAAATTTTTAAAATTTATATTAACTTACCTTTTATCTTTCATATAAAGTTTTATCTTATTATAACATTCATATATGTTAAGTGAAAAGCAAGATTGTTATAAATATAAAAAATATTAACGTATAATTTGTAATAAACAAACAAATTTTTAATATAAATACAATAATATTAGGAAATCATCTAATTTTGTAGTAAAATAGTAATTAAGGAATAAATTTGATATTAAGATAAAAGTATATTATAAATTTATATAGGAAAAGAGGTCAAAAGTTATGCTAAATGAAATCAACATAAAATTAAAAAAGTTAAAGAATGATGTTTCTTTAAAAAGTACATTAAATTGTGATATAGAAATGTTAGATAATAATTTAAACAAAGAAGAAAAAGAATTAAGATATTTAGAAAGACAATTAAATAAAGAAAAAAAACAAATGGATGATTTGAACAAGCTATCTATTTCTAATATATTTACATCTATATTTAAAAATAAAAAAAGTAAAAAAGAAAATCAAGAAAAAGAATATCTTGATGCAAAGGTAAAGTATGAAAAACAATTATTAATAGTAAATTCATTAAGAGAAAAAATAAAAATTAAAAGAAATGAACTTGATAAAATAGAAAATTGTGAAGAAGAATATGATAAATTAATGGACGAAAAAATAAATGTTCTTAAATTACAAGGAGATTATTTTACTAAAGAAAAAATAAGGCTTTTAGATGAAAAATTAAATGAATATTTAAAAATAAATGAAGATATTAGAAAAACACATAAGATTGGAAAAAATTTATTAGAAGAAGTTAAATTAGCAAAGCATGATTTAGAATGCTCAAAAAAATGGGGGAAGGTTGATATGGTAGCTAAAGATTCAATGTCTTCTATAGCTAAACAAAATAAAATAAGAAAGGTAAAATTAAAATTTGAAAATATAGAAAAATTAATAAATCAATTTAATAAGGAATTAGAAGGTATAAAAATAAATAATTTAGAATTTTCTAATATTACTTTTGCAATGGATATATTTTTTGATAACATATTTACTGATATTTCTGTACAAAGACAAATTAATGATTCAATAGAAGATATTGAAAGATTAGAAGATAAAGTTCAAAATATTTTATATAAATTGCAAATAAAAAATGAAGAAGTTATAAAAAAAATAAATAATGTAAAAAATGATTATATTTCATTTGTAGAAGAGGCAAGTTAAAGAAAGTTAATGCTATTTAAGTTAAATTTTAAATAGCATTAACTTTTTACTATTTTATCATTTAATTTAACATGTTTAAGAAGTAAAAATTTGTGCTATAATAATGTAGTTAAAAAATTATAAACACAGGGGGAAAAGGATTGAGTAAAGATATTATAAAAAAATTAACCCTTGAAATAAATAAGCATGAGAGTTTAGAGGATAAAGAACTTAAAATAATTAAGTTCCAGCTTTTAAGAAAAAGTATGATTTTAAAAGTTGTTTTAAGAGGTAAAGAAAAATTAACTCATGAAGAGGAAGAGTTAATAAAAAAGATTATTTGTAAGACTTTAATGATAAGAATTACAGTAGAAATAGTATTTTATAGAGATGCATCGGATATTTCTTTAGAGGAAGTAATAGAAAATCATTGGATTGAATGTATTTCAAGTACTATAAAAAATACACCTTTATGTAAAAGTCTTTTATTAAATTGTAAAAGGGAAATTAAGGATAATAAAGTTATCATATATAATGGATATGATAAATTAACAGAGCATTTAAAAGGAAAAAATGGAGAAAAATCACTAGAAGATACTGTAAAAACTATATTTGGAATTTCTTGTAGGTTTGAATTAAAGTTTGAGCCTGAAATGGAAGTAACAATAGATTTTGAAGCAAGAAAAAAAGAAGAAAAAGAATTATTAAGTAAGGCAATGAAAGCAAGAGCACAAGAAGTAACGAAAAGTGTTACTGGCAATAAGTCTATAGAGAAAAGGCAAGCTGAAAAGAAACCTTATGAAAAAAGAGAAAATATTTATAAAAAAGAACAAAAAGCTGAAAATGCTATTTATGGAAGAAATATTTCTATTGAAGAAACTCCAATTAATGAAATAAATGAAAGATCAGGGTATGTTGCAGTTTTAGGAGAGGTATTTAAAGTAGATACAATGGAAACTAAAACAGGAAAGATAATTTTAACATTTTATATTACAGATTATACTAGTTCAATAACTGTAAAATGTTTCTTAAAGCCTCAGGAAAAAGATAAAGTTCTTGAAAATGTTAAAGAAGGACTTTATTGTAAAGTAAGAGGAGAAGCAATATATGATACTTATCAAAGAGAAGTTGTAATCATGGGAAGAGACATCTTAAAGATGAAAAAAGTAGAAAAGGTAGATTCAGTAGATGAAAAGAGAGTTGAACTTCATTGTCATACTACAATGAGTACAATGGATGGAGTTACACCAGTTTCTAAAATAATTGAAAGGGCTGCAAAATGGGGGCATCCTGCTATAGCAATTACAGACCATGGAGGGGTTCAAGCTTTCCCAGATGCTCAAATAGCTGCAAAGAAAAATAAAATTAAGGTTCTTTATGGAGTTGAGGGATATTTAGTTGATGATGGAGTACCATTAGCATTAAATGAAAAAGGACAAAATTTAAATGATACCTATGTTGTATTTGATTTAGAAACAACAGGTTTTTCATCTAAAAATGATAAGATTATTGAAATTGGAGCTGTGAAAATTAAAAATGGAGAAATAATAGGTAACTTTAGTGAATTTGTTAATCCAAAAAGACCAATACCATATAAGATAATAGAACTTACAGGTATTAATGATGATATGGTTAGAAATGCAGAAACAATTGAAGAAATACTACCAAAGTTTTTAGAGTTTATTGGTGATAGTGTAGTTGTTGCACATAATGCTTCATTTGACTGTAGTTTTATTTCGAAAAATTGTAATGACTTAGGATTAATTTTTGAACCAACTATAGTTGATACCGTACCTTTATGTAGATTTTTATATCCAGAATTAAAATCTGTTAAGCTAAATATAGTTGCAAAGCATTTAGGAGTTAAGCTTGAAAGCCATCATAGGGCTGTAGATGATGCAAAGGCAACAGGAGATATATTACTTGAATGTATTAAAAAAACTAAAGAAGAAATGCAAATTGATACATTGGCAGGATTAAATAAGATTTTTTTAGAAAAGGTAGATATAAAAAAATTACCAACTTATCACATAATTATATTAGCAAAAACTCAAGCTGGAATAAGAAATCTTTATAAACTAGTATCAGAAGCTCATATAGATAATTTCTTTAGAAGACCTAGAACTAAAAAGTCAAGACTTATGGAAATGAGAGAGGGACTTATAATAGGTGGAGCTTGTGAAGCAGGAGAAATTTACAGAGCAATTATAGGTGGAAAAAGTGATGAGGAAGTAAAAGACATAATGAGATTTTATGATTATGCTGAAATTCAACCTATTGGAAATAATGCATATATGATTGAAAAAGGTTCTGTTAAGGATGAAGATGAGCTTAAAGATATAAATAGAAAAATATATAACTTAGCAAAGGAAATAAATAAACCTACTGTTGCAACATGTGATGTTCATTTTTTAGATCCTCATGATGAAGCTTTTAGAAGAATCATAATGGCAGGACAGGGATTTGGTGATGCTGATAATCAAGCACCTCTTTATCTAAGAACTACGGAAGAAATGTTAAAGGAATTTGCTTATTTAGGAGAAGAAATTGCGAGGGAAGTAGTTATTAAGAATCCAAATTATATTGCAAATTCTATTGATGATAATTTAAAGCCAATTCCAGATGAAACTTATCCACCTAAAATTGAAGGTGCAGATGATGATATAAGAAATATGACAATGAATAAGGTGCATTCAATTTATGGTAATCCTTTGCCAGAAGTTGTCCAAAAAAGATTAGATAAAGAATTAAACTCAATTATAAATAATGGTTATGCTGTGTTATATCTAATTGCACAAAAGCTTGTTGCTAAGTCATATTCTGACGGATATTTAGTAGGTTCGAGAGGATCTGTTGGTTCTTCATTTGTTGCAACTATGTCAGATATAACAGAGGTTAATGGACTTCCACCTCATTATGTATGTCCAAAGTGTAAAAAATCACACTTTTTCTTAGATGGATCTGTAAGCTCAGGAGCTGACTTAGAAGATAAGGATTGTCCAGATTGTGGTGTTCCTTATATTAAGGATGGTCATGATATTCCATTTGAAACCTTCTTAGGATTTGAAGGTGATAAGGAACCAGATATAGACTTAAATTTCTCTGGTGATAACCAAGGAGATATTCATAAATATACAGAAGTTTTATTTGGAAAAGGATATGTATTTAAAGCCGGGACAATTGGTACTGTAGCAGAAAAAACAGCATATGGATTTGTTAAAAAGTATTTAGATCAAAAGGGACTTGTAGTATCGCAAGCAGAAATTGAAAGATTAACTATTGGATGCACAGGAATAAAAAGAACTACTGGTCAGCATCCAGGGGGAATTATGGTTGTGCCTAATTATACTGATGTGTATAATTTTACGCCAATTCAAAGACCAGCAGATGATTCAACATCTGATGTTACAACAACTCACTTTGATTACCATTCTATTTCAGGTAGACTACTTAAGCTAGATATTCTAGGACACGACGATCCGACAGTACTTAGAATGTTACAAGATATAACAGGATTAGATCCTAAAACTATACCTCTTAATGACAAGAAGGTACTGTCTTTATTTACATCTCCAGAAGCCTTAGGAGTTACAAAAAAAGAATTAGAATGTGAAGTTGGCTCTTATGGATTACCGGAGTTTGGAACTAAGTTTGTTCGTCAAATGTTAGTTGATACTCAACCACAAACTTTTTCAGATTTAGTTAGAATATCTGGTTTATCACATGGTACTGACGTTTGGTTAAATAATGCTCAATATTTCATTAAGGAAGGATATACTACCTTAAGAGATTGTATTGCAACAAGAGATGATATCATGGTTTACCTTATGTACAAGGGGGTTGCACCAAAAACCGCCTTTACAATAATGGAAAGTGTAAGAAAAGGTAATGGATTAACAGAAGAATTTGAAAAAACAATGAAGGAAAATAATGTTGAAGATTGGTATATAGAAAGTTGTAAAAGAATTAAATACATGTTCCCTAAAGGTCATGCTGTTGCATATGTTATGATGGCTGTTAGAGTAGCATATTATAAGGTATATTATCCTTTAGCATATTATGCAACATATTTTACAGTAAGAGGTGCTGATGATTTTGATGCAGACTTAATTTGTAAGGGAGAAACTGCAGTTCATGCAAGACTTCAAGAATTATATGAACTTGGAAATCAAGCAACTGTAAAAGATAAGGGATTAATAACTGTATTAGAACTTTCTTTTGAAATGTATAAAAGAGGATTTAAAATGCTAAAAGTAGATTTATATGAATCGCATGCAACAAAATTCTTAATTGTAGATAATGCATTAAGACCACCTTTAAGTTCATTACAAGGGGTTGGAGTGAATGCAGCAAAATCTATTGCAGAAGCAAGAAAAGATGGAGAATTTATTTCAAAAGAAGATTTAAGATTAAGATCAAAGGTATCAAAGACTGTAATTGAAACATTAAGTAATCATGGATGTTTAGAAGGAATGTCTGAAACTAATCAATTATCATTATTTTAATATTTTAAAATAAAAAAGACTTATTATTAAATGAGAAAATGTATCTTTATATAAGGATATAATGGTATTTTAAAATCATTTAATAATTTGTCTTTTTTTATTATTGAGTAATATTATATAGTTAATTTACTAAGGAAAGTTATTAAATTATAACTTTTTCTATATTGCTTAAATTTATATTATAATAATGAAAAAACATTGTAATTAGAACAAATATTAATTTATTATCATAGGATATATTTAAGTAATAATTAAAGGAGATTAAAGTGAGTTATAATTCAATTTATGATATCATAGGATTGCACAATGAGGTAAATAGGTTAGAAACTCAAGCAAAATTAGGATGGGATAAAGAATTTAGAACATTAAAATGGTTAGGATTAAGAGATGGAATGAAAATATTAGATGTTGGAGCAGGTCCTGGAGCTTATACAGAACTTTTATTAGAAAATTTACCCAATAGTAAAATAACAGCTTTAGAAATAGATAAAAACCTATTATCAATAGCTAAAGATAGATTATGTGAATATCCAAAAGAAAGATTAAACTTTAAATATGGTTCAATAAATAATTCTGGACTAAAAGAAAATTCTTTTGATTTTGTTATTTGTAGATTTGTGTTTCAGCATTTAGAAAAACCATTAACAGGAGCAAGAGAAATTTATAAAGTTTTAAAGCCAGGGGGAATAGTTGCAATTATTGATTCAGATAGGGGTATGTATGGAGTTAGTGACCCAGATATATTATTTAAAAGTGGAAGAGGATTTATTACTCAAATAGAAAAAAGGACAAGGTGGAATAGGGAAGTAGGCAGAAAGCTTATAAAAATTTTAAAATATGAAGGTTTTGATAAATTAGATTTTGAGGCAGTAACAATTCATAGTGATTTGGTAGGTATAAAAAATATTATTGGATATCAAGAGGTTCCACCTGAATTAATAAAAATTGTAAGCAGAAATAATCCAAGATTAGGAAGAATAATGAGGTTATGTTGTGATAAAAATGAAAGGGAAAATTGTACTATAATTTTTCTAAATTTAATAGCAAAAGGGCAAAAGCCAATTATAACATAAAATAAAGGGGATGTCGCATTAAGAATAAATACTACAATATATTGTGTTTATTTTTATTTTGTAAAATAATATATTGTGTATAAAATTTTTAGTGCGACAGCCACATTACTAGTTGTACCACCACTTAGATATAGAATTTTTTTTAGGATAATTAAAGTTTTGTGTATTTTTAATTAAAGTTTTATTATTATATAAATTAATACAATTAAAAGATAAATTTATAAATAATAATGGGATAATAAAAAATATTTTTTTCATCATAACCTCCTTAAAAATAAAATATTATATTAATAATATCCCACATATTTATATTAAATATTTATATGATAAAAGCTCAGTATAAAAATATAAATTAATACTGAGCTTTTATTTATGTTCTAAAATCAAATTTTGTAGAACATCTTTTACAAGTAACGACTATGTTTCCTTTTTTTCTTGGAAGTCTTAATTTTTGTTTGCAGTTAGGACAAGTAGTTATTTTATAATTACGAAATTCATTAAATTTATGTTTTATATTGTTAAATAAGATAACAAAGTTATTTAAATCATAATTTTGTAAATTATAAGGTATAGATTTACCGAACTTATTTAATAATTTATTTGTATATGTATAAAATACATTATATTCTTCTTTTCTTTTATAAATCTTCTTTGAAAATGCTCTGTAAATAGCATAAATTAATATTAATAATCCTAAAATTCTTGTTATATCAAAAACATTAAGTATAAAAGATAATAAAATAAGTACTATAGATAATAAATCAAATCCATAAGTGCCTTTTAAAAAATCCATTTAATCACTCCTAAAAAATATAAATTTTATGATAATTATAATATAAATTAAATGCTTGTACAATTTAAAATATAATAATAAATAATGAATAAAAAATTAATAATAGGAAAATATAAAAGTGTAGTCAGTTAGTTACAAAGTAACTGATGATGATTATGGGGCGTTGCAGTAAAAAATGCAACGTCTTTTGTTTTTATAATTTGGTTTTTAAATATAAAAATATTAATAATTGAATTATTAATATTAAAGGAAAACCTAAAGTAAATTTTAAGTGTTTAGTCTTATGTCTAAAAGTATATATTCCTAGTATTTCACCTAAACTTCCACCTAAAATACATAAGATAAAAAAAGATTTTTCACTAATTCTCCATTTATGTAATATAGCTCTTTTTTTATCAACATACATTAAAATAAACGATAGTAAATTTATTAATAAAAAATATATAAATATTAATTTCATATAATCTCCTAAAAATAAAAAACACTGATTTTTTTTCAGCGTTTTAATAAAGTTATTTTTCTTCACCTTTAATTAATCTTACTATATTAGCTTTATGTCTCCAAAAAACAAGTAAACAAGCAAATAACGTTGCATAAACATAATATTTATCATAACCAAGTAGCAATGTAGATAAAAATAATGTTACACCTGCTGCTAATGAGCGTATTGAAACTATTTTAGTAAATAATTTTAAACCAAAAAATATAATTGCTGTAATTATAAAAGGAATAGGTACAACAATCATAAATGCTGCAGCTGAAGTAGCAACACCTTTACCACCTTTAAATTTTAGAAAAATAGTATAGTTATGACCTAAGATAGCGGCTATAGCAACCAATGATAAACTTAAACTTTCATTAGTGTTTAAAATGTGTGTCCAAATCAAAATTCTTGTTAATAATACGGGAATTATAGCTTTTAGCATATCACAAATAGCAGTAATTTTTGAAAGTTTTTCTCCAGCAATTCTTCTAACATTTGTTGCTCCTATATTTCCACTTCCATAATCTCTAACATCTTTATTAAGCTTTTTCTTTACTAAAATATATCCAGTAGGAATTGATCCCATAAGATAAGAAAAAACGATTAGTAATGGTAACATGGATACCTCCTCAATATATATATTTACATAAATATAATATTTAAGAATGTTAAAATATGCAAGAGATATTTGGTGATTTTAAACTTACATATAAATAGTGCAATAAATTTTTTAATAATTTAATATATTCAAAGAATATTACTTTTAGTTAATTTAGAAATATTTAAATAATATTGATAATTAGTTTAATATAATTCATAAGAAAATGATAAACATAAAATTAAGATATTTAGGAAAATATAAATTATATAATTGCGGCAGAAAACTTAAGGGAAAAATTTATAACAATATAAAATACTAGAAAAATAAGAAAAATGTGAATAAAGCGAGAAAAAGCTACTAAAATCTTGAATTATAAAAGTAAAAATGTTGACAAATATTATTAAGTTGTCGTATTCTGTAAAAGTGTGAAATTTTATTTTAACATTTTATTGTATTAAAAAAAGTATGAGGTGAATTATCAATGGGAATAAGACTAGAAAATCTAGTTGTAAAATTTGGAGATTTTAACGCAATTAATAATGTTACGTTACAAATACCAAAAGGAAAATTAGTTTCATTATTAGGTCCGTCAGGTTCAGGGAAATCAACTACATTATTTACGATTTCTGGAATACATAAACCTTTTAGTGGGAAAATATTTTTTGGAGATAAGGATGTAACAGGATTAGAACCAGAAGAACTTGGAATAGGGCTTGTTTTCCAAAACTATGCACTATATCCACACATGACAGTAAGAGAAAACATAATGTTCCCTTTAAAGAATTTAAAGTGGAACAAAGAAGAAGCTGAAAAGAGAGTAATAGAAGTTGCTGAAATAGTAAAAATAGCTAATCAGTTAGATAAAAAACCAGCTCAACTTTCAGGGGGACAACAACAAAGAGTTGCAATTGCAAGAGCTTTAGCTAAAAAGCCAGATATTCTTCTTTTAGATGAACCATTATCTAACTTAGATACAAAGTTAAGAGTTGAAACAAGACAAGAAATAAGAAGAATTCAAAAAGAAACTGGTGTTACAGCTATATTCGTAACACACGATCAAGAAGAAGCAATGTGTATTTCTGATGAAATAGTATTAATGAAAGATGGAGCAATCCAACAAGTTTCTTCACCAACAGATATCTATATGAATCCTATTAATAAATTTGTTGCTTCTTTCATAGGAAGTCCAGAAATGAACTTTATTAATGTTGATTTAAAAGATGGAGTTGGTACTTTAGATACTTTAACTATGGAAAATTTACCAAAGAATAAGAACAAAGCAATTATTGGAGTAAGAGCAGAAGATTTTGAGGTAGCAGAAAAAGGTCTTAATACTAAAGTTGTTACAGTAGAAATATTAGGTAGAGAAAGATTATTAACATTAGAGCATGCGGGAAAAGAATATAAGATGCTAGTTGATAAAGAATTCTTTATAGATGAAGGAGCACAATTAACAATCAGACCTAAGGCTGGAAAGTGTTATGTGTTTGATGCTGAAAGTGAGGAGTTCATAACAAAATGTTAAAGAAAAATAGAAAAGGATATTTATATTTACTACCTGCACTTATTATACTTAGTGTTTTTGTATTTTATCCTATAATAAACACTATTATTTTTAGTTTTGATGAAACTAAGGCTAAGGGATTTGTTTTTGGTTTTGGATCTTATAAATACTTATTCCAAGATAAAAGATTTTTACAATCTTTATTAAACACTGTGATATATGCAGCAATAGTACCAGCATTATCAGTATTTATTTCACTTTTACTTGCAAATGCACTTGTAAGTATTAAAAATGAAAAGGTTAGAGGGATATTCCAAAGTATATACTTCTTACCATATGTAACATCTCTTGTTGCAATAGGGATAGTATGGTCATGGTTATTTAATTCAGAATATGGAATAATAAATTTCTTTTTGGAAAAGATAGGTATTAACCCTATAAACTGGTTAAGTGATCCTAAATATGCAATGGTAGCATTAATAATATTTGCTGTTTGGAAAAGTTTGGCGTTTAATACTTTAATATTAACAACAGGGATTGCATCAATTAATCCTCAATATTATCAAGCAGCTAAGATTGACCAAGCAACTAGTGGAACAATATTTAGACAAATTACAGTTAAGTTAGTTTCACCTATGATTGCATATACATACGTTATTAGTTTAATTGCTTCATTTAAGGTTTATACTGAAGTATATGTTCTTTTTGGAGGGCGTACATTAGATGGAGCAGTATCAACTGTAGTTAGATATATAATAGACAGATTCTATGGGGATCAAGATTTTCCATTAGCATTTTCAGCTTCAGTTGTTCTTTTAGTTATTATATTAACAGTAACTTTAGTTCAAAAAACTGTTGCACGTAATAAGATTCATTACTAAGAGGTGTAAAAATGAAAACTACAAATAATATAAAAGCAGCCATTAAATACTTCTTATTAGTTGCCTTTGCTATTGTAACGCTATTTCCATTTTATTGGATGATAGCATCTTCATTAAAATCAAGCTTTGAAGTTATTCAAACACCACCAACAATGGTACCGGATAAATTCATGTGGAGTAATTTTAGTACTGCATTATCAATGGCTCCTTTTGGAAGATATTTTATAAATACTATAATAGTTACAGCATTAAGTATAGTTACTACTGTAGTAGTTGCTATTTTATCAGCATTTGCTTTTTCACATCTTGAGTTTAAGGGAAGAGATTTAATATTTTCAATTTTCTTAGCATCAATGATGATTCCAGGAGAAGTACTTATTGTAACAAACTTTAAAACTATTTCAACACTAAAAATGATAGATAGTTATAGTGCTTTATTTGTGCCATATATGGCAAATGTATTATATATATACATGCTTAGAGAATTCTTTTTAAAGATTCCAAAACAGCTTTATTATGCTGCGAAGGTTGATGGAGCAAGTGATTGGAAATTTTTATGGCAAATAGTTGTGCCTATGGCAAAACCATCAATAATAACAATTTGTATATTAGTTGGTATAAATTCATGGAATGCATTCTTATGGCCTTTATTAGTTACTAATAGTGATAATATGAGACTTCTTGCAAATGGATTAACAGCATTCCAATCAGATGTAGGAAGCAGATATGAATTATTAATGGCAGCATCAACAATAATAACAATGCCAATAGTTATAGTTTATTTATTCTTACACAAGAAAATTATGAATGGTATATCAATTGGGGGGACTAAGGGATAACCAAAATTAGATTTTTAAGAAAAATATATTTTGAAAGATTAAATATTAATAAATTAATTATCTTATGTACTAGCAATTATATTTTGATAATTTAAATAAAGACTAATTTTTGTCTTTCAAATATATTTTCTTATAAATAAATATATATAAGGTTTTAGAGGTGAAAACAATGAGAAAAAGATTATTAGCATCTTTAATGGCTGCAACAGTTGCAGTTACAACATTAACTGGATGCGGAAAAACTGATTCATCAAAAAGTTCAGAAATAGTTACTGAATTAACAGGACCAGTTTCAATTGAAATGTGGCACTATATGACTGGTAAACAATCTGAAGTATTACAAAGTATAGTTGATGATTTCAATGCAAACAATGGGAAAGGAATAACAGTTACTGCTTTAAGCCAAGGAGCAATTCCTGACTTAAACAAAAAGATAATAGCAGCATCACAATCAAATACATTACCTGCAATAGTTAATATTTATCCAGATGCAGCAACAGGATTAATTAACGATAAAAAAATTGTTAATTTAAGTTCATATATAAATGATGACACAGTAGGAATGAAAGATGATATAAAAAATGACTTTATACCAGATTTCACTAAAGAATTATCTCAATGGGGAGAAAATAAAGTTTACGGATTACCAATGACTAAATCAACTGAAGTTCTATATGTTAATAAAAACTTATTAGAACAATTAGGTTACACTACAGATGATTTAAAAGATTTAACGTTTGAAAAGTTAGCTGAAATTTCTCAAAAAGCTTATGATGAATTGGGAATAGCTGGATTTGGATTTGATTCATCATCAAATGCCTTTATTTCTACTTTAAAAGAAGATGGTAAAGATTTCGTTCAAATGGATGGAAAGATAAATATTCAAAATGATTGGGCTAAAAAGTTCATGCAATTCTTTAGAGAAAAGACTCAAAGTGGAGCATTTAGAGTTGTTGGAGAAGACAAGTTCTTATCAGGGCCATTTTCAAATCAAAAGATATTATCTTACCAAGGTTCATCAGCTGGATTTGCACATATAAATAACAATGATGAATTTGAAATTGCTGTTGCGGAAGTTCCTCACTTTGAAGGAAAAGATAAAGCTATAATACAACAAGGGGCTTCTTTATTTATTACAAACAATGTATCTGCAGAACAACAATATGCAGCATATGAATTTATAAAGTTTGCTACAAATACTGAAAATACAGCGAAGTTTGCTACATCTACTGGATATTTACCAGTAAGAAAATCAGCTCAAGATACTGATACAGTAAAAAATCTTTTAGCTGACTCTACTTCTTTATATGGTAAGATTTATAATGTAGCATCAGAATCTTTAAAATTTGCTTATTTTACACCAGCAATAAACAATGCTCAATCAGCTAGAAGTGTTGCTGAAGAAAAATATGCATCATATGTTACAGGAACATCAGATGATGTTGATGCAATGTTAAAAGAAATGAATGCACAAGTTGAGACTTCTATAAGTCGTCAATAAAATAATTTTTAAATTCTACCCTACTTATTATAAGTAGGGTGTTTTTTATTTTAAATATTATTAGTATAATATAGTTATAAATTAAGGAGGTTAATATTAATGAAAGAAAAATTAATGAAAGATATAATAAATAAAATTGAAGAGTATGATACTATTGCAATATATAGACATGTATTTCCAGATCCAGATTCATATGGTTCACAAACAGCATTAAAAAGTATAATTAATAATACATATCCAAATAAGAAGGTTGTAATTTTAGGAGAGCATTCTAAAAATTTAGAATACATAAACAAAATGGATGAAGAAATTGAATTAGATGAAAATTCATTAGCTATTATTGTAGATGTAGCAAACAAAGAAAGAGTTGATAATCAAAGTTTTAATAAATGTGGTTATATTATAAAAATAGATCATCATAAACCTTTTGATGAACCTTTTGAGCATTTAACTTTTGTTGATACAAATTATTCTTCATGTAGTGAAATGATTTTAGATTTATATTTAAGTAATTCAGATAAGTTTAAAATAGATGAAAAGGGAAGAAAAGCAATATATACAGGGATTGTTGGAGATACAGGAAGATTTGCATATATAGAAGATCCTACTGAATTATTTAAAAAATTATCTAATATAACTTATGGTCTTGAAACAAAGGATATTTATGCAAATATGTATAGACGTGAAGAAAAAGAGTTAAAATTTTTAGGATATATATATAGCAATTATAAAACTACAGAAAATGGATTAGCATATTTAAAGGTTCCTAAAGAAGTTGTAAGAGAATTTGAATTAGAAACTATTAGGGCTGCTAGAATGGTTAATGCTCTTCAAGATACAGCTGGTATAATAAATTGGAATTTTTTTGTTGAAAAAGATGAAGATGGAATTTTATGTGAATTTAGATCTAGTGGGCCTAAGGTTAATGATATTGCAGCAAGCTTTGGGGGTGGCGGTCATATGTTGGCAGCAGGAGCAACATTAGCTAATTGGGAAAAGGTAGATGAAATAATTAAAGCATTTGATGAAAATTGCAAAGAATATAAAAAAAACAATTAAATATTTATAATAAAGATACCTAAAGGCAAAATTATAAAAATGTCTTTAGGTATCTTTTTGTGTAAAAAACATTTCAAATGAGTAATAATATGGTATAATTGATATGTATTTTACTTAATTAGTAATTAATTACAAATTAGGCGGAGTATAATTTGGTTTAAAGAGTGTTTATATTTAATTTATATGGAAGTTAAATATAAAAAAGAGAAAAGAAGATTTGTGGGAGGAGCAATATGGCAAGATTTACATTACCAAGAGATATTTATCATGGAAAGGGAAGTTTAGAAGTATTAAAAACATTAAAAGGGAAAAAAGCTATTGTAGTAGTCGGTGGCGGTTCAATGAAGAGATTTGGATTTTTAGATAAAGTAGAATCTTATTTAAAAGAAGCTGGATTAGAAGTAAAGTTAATAGAAGGTGTTGAACCAGATCCATCAGTAGAAACTGTTATGAAGGGTGCAGCTATTATGAGAGATTTTGAACCTGATTGGATAGTTGCAATGGGTGGAGGATCACCAATAGATGCAGCAAAAGCAATGTGGATTTTTTATGAATATCCAAATTTTACTTTTGAACAAGCTGTTATACCATTTGGATTACCAGAGCTTAGACAAAAGGCAAAATTTGTTGCAATACCATCTACATCAGGAACTGCGACAGAAGTTACAGCATTTTCAGTAATTACAGATTATAAGGCAAAAATTAAATATCCTTTAGCTGATTTTAATTTAACTCCAGATATAGCAATAGTAGATTCAGACTTAGCACAAACAATGCCAGCTAAACTAGTTGCACATACAGGTATGGATGCCTTAACTCATGCTATTGAAGCTTATACAGCATCATTAAGATCAAATTTTTCAGATCCATTAGCATTAAAAGCTATAGAAATGGTTAATGAAAATTTAGTTAATTCTTTTAATGGTGATGAAGAGGCAAGAAGTTTAATGCATGAAGCACAATGTTTAGCTGGTATGGCATTTAGTAATGCTTTATTAGGAATAGTGCATTCAATGGCTCATAAAGTTGGAGCTGTATTTCATATTCCACATGGATGTGCAAATGCAATATTCTTACCTTATGTTATTCAATATAACAGAAAGGAATGCGAAAATAGATATGCAGATATAGCTAGAGTATTAAAATTAGAAGGAAAAAGTGATAGTGAATTAACAAATTCATTAATTAATAAAATAAGAGAGTTTAATGTTGCACTTAATATTCCAGCAACTATGAAAGAATATGGTATTACTGAAGTAGATTTCTTAGCAAATGTTAAACATATAGCACACAATGCTGTATTAGATGCATGTACAGGATCTAATCCAAGAACTATAGACGATGAAACAATGGAAAAGCTTCTTTCATGTACATTCTACGGAAGTGAAGTGAAACTTTAGGATAGTAGGTAGCAAGTGACAAGGGATAAGTGACAAGTGACAAATTATAGGATAAGGAGGAAACTCCTTAAGGAGCTATGGGTAGTTAAAAGTGATAAGTTACAAGTTAAGGAGTTTCTTAAAATATATTTATTTAAATTCAGAATTAGCTGAATTTATACCTTAACTTGTTACTTGCCACTTAAAACTTGTCACTAACTATAAAATGGGGGTATTAATTTGTATAAAATAACGAATAAAAAATTATTAACTGATAATATTTACTTAATGGATATTGAAGCACCTAGAGTGGCAAAATCTGCTCAACCAGGACAATTTATTATTATTAAAAATAATGAAAAGGGAGAGAGAATTCCTTTAACAATAGCAGATTATAATAGGGAAGAAGGAATGGTAACAATAGTTTTTCAAACTGTAGGTTATACAACTAAAGAATTAGCAAAGTATGAAGTTGGAGACTATGTGAAAGATTTTGTTGGACCATTAGGTCAACCAAGTGAGTTAATACATGAAGATTTAAATCATTTAAAAGATAAAAATCTTATATTTATTGCTGGGGGAGTAGGGGCAGCTCCAGTATATCCACAAGTTAAATGGTGTCATGAAAATAATATTGATGTTGATGTTATTATTGGAGCAAGAAATGAAGAGCTTATTATATTAGAAGAAGAAATGAAAAAAGTTGCTAAAAATTTATATATATCAACAGATGATGGCTCTTATGGATTTGATGGTAGAGTTACAGATTGTTTAATTGACTTAGTTGAAAATCAAGGGAAAAAATACGATCATGCAATAGTGATAGGGCCTATGATAATGATGAAGTTTATTAGTGCTCTTACAAAGAAATTAGAAATTAAAACTACAGTTAGTTTAAATCCAATTATGGTTGATGGAACAGGAATGTGTGGTGCATGCAGAGTTACTGTTGGAGATAAAGTTAAATTTGCATGTGTAGATGGTCCAGAATTTGATGGGCATTTAGTAGATTTTGATGAAAGCATGAGAAGGCAAACTCTTTATAAAAGTGAAGAGGGAAGAGCTATGTTAAAGTTAGAGGAAGGCGACACACATCATAGAGAAGGTTGCGGATGCGGAGGTCATAAGTAATATGAATAATGTAGTTGATAGAATGAAAAGAACACCTGTTGTTGAACAAGAAGCTAGCATAAGAGCTAAGAATTTTGAAGAAGTATGTTTAGGATATGATGAAGAAAGAGCGTTTAAAGAAGCAAATAGATGCTTAGGATGTAAAAATCCTAAATGTGTTAGTGGATGCCCGGTATCTATAGATATACCAGGATTTATTTCCAAGCTTAAAGAAAATAATATAGAAGGGGCAGCAAAAGAAATAGCAAAGTATAGCTCATTACCAGCAGTTTGTGGAAGAGTTTGTCCTCAAGAAACACAATGTGAAGGAAAATGTGTTTTAGGAATAAAAGGTGAAGCTGTAGCAATAGGTAAACTAGAAAAGTTTACTGCAGATTGGGCTAGAAAAAATGATATTGATCTTTCAAGCAAAGGGGAATCTAAAGGGAAAAGAGTTGCTGTTATAGGTTCAGGGCCAGCAGGACTTACTTGTGCAGGGGATTTAGCAAAGAGAGGTTATGATGTTACTATTTTTGAGGCATTACATGAAGCAGGTGGGGTTTTAGTATATGGTATTCCAGAGTTCAGATTGCCAAAAGATGAAGTTGTAAAAAAAGAAATAGAAAATATTAAAAAGCTTGGAGTTAAGATTGAAACTAATGTAATAGTAGGGAGAACAGTAACAATAGATTCTTTAGTAGAAGATGATGGCTTTGATGCTATATTTATAGGTTCAGGTGCAGGGCTTCCTAAATTTATGGGTATACCAGGTGAAAATTCTAATGGTGTTTTTTCTGCAAATGAATTTTTAACAAGAGTAAATTTAATGAAGGCATTTAAAGAGGAATATGATACTCCAGTAAAAGTAGGTAAAAAGGTTGCTGTAGTTGGAGGAGGAAATGTTGCAATGGATGCAGCAAGAACTGCATTAAGACTAGGAGCAGAAACACATATTATATATAGAAGAAGTGAAGCTGAGCTTCCAGCAAGACTTGAAGAAGTACATCATGCAAAAGAAGAAGGTGTTATATTTGATGTATTAACTAATCCTACTGAAATTTTATGTGATGAAAATGGATGGGTAACAGGAATGAAATGTGTTCAAATGGAACTTGGGGAACAAGATAAATCTGGTAGGAGAAGGCCTGTAGTTAAAGAAAACTCAGAGTTTATTATGGATGTAGATACTGTTATTATGTCTTTAGGAACATCACCAAATCCACTTATATCATCTACAACAAAGGGATTAGAAATCAATAAGTGGAAGTGCATAGTTGCAGATGAGGAAACTGGATTAACTACTAAAGAAGGGGTTTATGCAGGAGGAGATGCAGTTACAGGTGCAGCAACAGTTATTTTAGCTATGGGTGCAGGTAAAAAGTCAGCTATGGCAATAGATGAGTATTTAAGTAATAAATAACAAGAAAACTAATTGACAATTTTATAATAAATTAATAAAATTATCTTATAACTCCAAAGTTATTATCTTTCTTTGGGGTTTTTCTTTATAATAATGGAAAGTAACAGTAGGTGGGAAAATGAAATTAACTAAAGTACAAGATAGATTTATAAAAAATAAAAATATGGGCTTTTCATTGATGAAAGGAAAATCATTAACAGGAAAGACATTAACAGCTTTGTATAGAGTTATAAATTTAGAAAATAATTATTGTATATATAATAATGATAAAATATTATATATTTCTTTAGAGCATGATAAAGCTAGGGAAAATGAAAGATTATATAAAAATATAAGCAAAAAAGAAGAATTTTATTCTTTATTTTCATTAAATGAAAAGAGAGTAAGTTTTAATTCAATAAAAGTATTAATTGAAAAATATTCTAATAAATATTTAAAATATAAAAATAAAAATTTAAAATTAATATCTTTTGAAAAGGGAATTGAATTTTTAAAACATGAAGAATTTATAAAAAATTTAAATGAATTTTTAAAGAAATCTAAAGTTTTAAAACGAATTTCTATTGAAGAACTATACGATGAGATTTTATGGATTAAATCATGTAATTTTTCAAAAGAAGAATATGAAATTACTGAAAGAAAAGCAAGAAAATTTAGGTGTGTTAAAAATTCATTTACAAGAAAAGCAATATATACATTGATGGAAGTATATACAAATTTATTAAGAAATTATGAATCTTATGATAAATATGATGAAACTATATTTGCAATTAAATACAGTAAAATTATAAATGATAAATACACTCATGTAGTTTTAGATAATGTAGAAGCCCTAACTAAGGGAGAAATAGAATTTGCAAAAAGTGTTTATTCAAATAATGCTCATTCTTCATTTGCATTTATTTTAAATAATGAAATAAAAAATAGCTATAATTGTTGGATGATTAAAGGAAGAAGGCTTAAAACTCTTGGTGCAGATTTTAAAGGAAAGAGCTTTAGCTTAAAGAAAGAATTTAATAAAGAAGAAAAATTAAATAATATAATAGAAAATAAATTTATAGATAAATTTGAATATGTAAATTTAAAATATAAAAATATTGTTGATTTTAATTTAGATAATGGATCATCTAAAAAGGAAATTTATTTAGAGGATAATATAGTATTTTCTGAAGATGAATTAATAGACGTAAATGTTTATAGTGACATTGCAGCAGGAACTCCTATTGAAATGAATGATGAGGTAATAGAAAAGTTCCCATTGCCAAAAAGTTGGATAGAAAGAGGAAAAGATACATTTATACTTCATGTTAAAGGTGATAGTATGATTGAAAAAAACATCAATGATGGAGATATGGTAGTTATAAAGAAGCAAAATACTGCATTAAACAATGAAATTGTTGCTGCAAGTTTAAATGGGGAAGCCACACTTAAAACTTTAAAATTAAATGGGGATTCTCCTATGTTAGTTCCTGCGAATCCTAAATATAGTGAAATTTATTTAGAAGGAAAAGAAGTAAGTATTTTAGGTGTAGCAATAGGTATTATTAAAAATAAATTAAATTAATATAGGGGGCTAATATATGATTTCTAACAAAATGAAAACTATGGTTTCAAATAGCTCTGTAATTAGAGCAATGTTTGAAGAGGGAAAAAGACTTTCAGAAATTTATGGTGAAGAAAATGTTTTTGATTATAGCATAGGTAATCCTAATATAGAAGCACCTAGTGAAATAAAAGATATAATAATTAAAATTCTTAATGAAGAAAATCCAAATAAATTACATGGATATATGAATAATTCAGGATATGAGGATGTTAGAGAAGGTATAGCTGAAAATATAAATGTAAAATATAATACTAAGTTAAATTATGAAAATATAGTAATGACATGTGGAGCTGCAGGGGGATTAAATATTATTTTAAAAAGTATTTTAAACCCAGGTGATGAAGTGATTATATTTGCGCCTTTTTTTGGTGAATATATAAATTATGTAAATAATTTTGATGGAAAAATTAAGATTATTTCAGCTGATACAAAGAGTTTTCAGCCCAATTTAAAAGAGTTAGAAAAAGAAATAACATCAAAAACAAAAGCTATAATTATAAATTCACCTAATAATCCAAGTGGTGTTATATATAATGAAAATACTATAATTAAAATGTCAAAAATTTTAAAAATGAAAGAAGAGGAATTAGGAAGTCAAATATATTTAATTTCTGATGAACCATATAGAGAAATTATATATGATAATGCAAAAGTTCCTTTTATTTTAAATTATTATGATAATTCTTTTATTGGATATTCTTATAGTAAATCATTGTCTTTACCAGGTGAAAGAATTGGTTATGTTGTTGTTAATTCAAAAATAAAAGAATTTAAAGAAATGGTAGCATCATTAAATATAGCAAACAGGATTTTAGGGTTTGTTAATGCACCATCATTATTTCAAAGGGTAATAAAAGAAAGTTTAAATTTAGAAGTTGATTCTAATATTTACAAAAAAAATAGAGACTTATTATATAATCATTTAATTCAAATAGGATTTGAATGTATGAAGCCAGAAGGGACTTTTTATTTGTTCCCTAAATCACCAATTGATAATGATGTTAAGTTTTGCGAAGATGCAAAGAAATTTAATATTTTAGCTGTGCCAGGAAGTACATTTGGATGTCCAGGTTATTTTAGATTATCTTATTGTATATCTTATGAAAAAGTTGAAAAATCCTTAAAGGCTTTTGATAATTTAATGAAATTATATAAAAGTTAAAATAAAAAAGTTATAAATATTACATATTATAAAGCTTATTGAATAAAAACATTATATTTAGGGTAAGTTTAAAATGGGGAACGTAAAAGTTGCTTAGCCCCTTGTTTTTATTAGTAAAGTATGTTAGTATGTATAAAGAAGTAATTTACTAATAGCTAGGAAGTATAGAGTGGGGCAGGTTCCCGCTCTTTCTATTTGAACGCAACTACTTTTTTAGTTGCGTTTTTACATATATATTTTTTAAATTACTTAAAAATTGAATATTGCAAAGGAGGATAATTATGAAAAATGATGCCTTAGTTAATGAAATTTACGAAATGGTAAAGCCAATAGCTGATGAACTTAACTATGATATATATCATGTAGAATATGTTAAGGAAAATGGAGAATTATATTTAAGAATATATATAGAAAAAGATGGCGGCATCACTTTAAGTGATTGTGAAGCTCTTTCAAGAAGAGTTAGTGATCTTATGGATGAAAAAGACCCAATTAAAGATCCTTACTTCTTAGAAGTATCATCACCAGGATTAAACAGAACATTATTTACAGAAGAACACTATAAAAGATTTATAGGAAGAGAAGTAATGGTTAAGTTTACCAAATCTGTTGATGGAAAGAAAAATATTAAAGGTATTTTAAAAGAAGTTAATGAAGATAGTATAGTTGTTGAAGCAGACCAATTAATTAATATACCAAAAGATAAAATCAAGTCTGTAAATATTGAAGGGGAAATATAGTAAGGAGGGTATTTAAGATGAACCAAGAGTTTATAGGTGCTCTTAAAGAAATAGTAAAAGATAAAGGTATTAGTGAAGATTTATTATTCACAACAATAGAAGATGCATTAGTTGCTGCATATAAGAAAAATTATGCTGGACCAACATCATCTGCACAAAATGTAAAGGTAACAATTGATAGGGAAACAGGTGAAATACATGTTTACTCTCAAAAGGTTGTAGTAGAAGAAGTTTTTGATAATGTTACAGAAATAGGTTTAGAAGAAGCTCAAGAAATAAAGCCTACTTATGATTTAGATGATGTTGTTGACTTTGAAGTTACTCCAAAGAACTTTGGAAGAGTTGCAGCTCAACTTGCTAAGGGTGTAGTTACTCAAAGAATAAGAGAAGCTGAAAGAAGTATCATATATGGTGAATATAAAGAAAAAGAATATGATATTATCACTGGAACAGTTTTAAGAGAAGATAAAGGAAATGTTTTTGTTAACATTGGAAAACTTGAAACTGCAATAGGACCAAATGAACAAATTCCTAGAGAAAAATATAAATTTAATGAAAAAATTAAATTATATGTTGTTGAAGTTAAAAATACTTCAAAGGGAGCTCAAATTATAGTTTCTAGAACACATCCAGGATTAGTTAAGAGATTATTTGAATTAGAAGTTCCTGAAATATATGAAGGTGTAGTAGAAATAAAGAGTATTTCTAGAGAAGCTGGTTCAAGAAGTAAGATAGCAGTAGTTTCTCATGATGAAAATGTTGATCCAATGGGTGCATGTGTTGGACCTAAGGGTGCAAGAGTTCAAAATATAGTAAATGAACTTAAGGGTGAAAAAATAGACATAATTAAGTGGAGTAAGAACCCAGAGGAATTTATAGAAAATTCTTTAAGTCCAGCAAAAGTTTTAAGTGTAACTGTTGATGAAGATAAAAAATCAGCAAAAGTAATTGTTGATGATAGTCAATTATCACTTGCTATTGGTAAGGAAGGACAAAACGTAAGATTAGCTGCAAAATTAACTAATTGGAAAATAGACATAAAAAGCAAATCACAAGCAG
This sequence comes from Clostridium sp. ETTB3, assembly GCF_053571985.1. Taxonomy (NCBI): domain Bacteria; kingdom Bacillati; phylum Bacillota; class Clostridia; order Eubacteriales; family Clostridiaceae; genus Clostridium; species Clostridium sp. ETTB3. Next base: position 1,627,013 of record NZ_CP199832.1, on the reverse strand, counting down.
AAGCAGAAGCAACAGAAATTGTAGAAGAATAGGGGGATTTTTTATGAAAGTAAAAAAAATACCTTTAAGAATGTGTACTGGATGTATGGAAATGAAACCTAAAAAGGAACTTATAAGAGTTGTTAAGAGCCAAGATGGTGATGTTTCTGTTGATTTAACTGGTAAAAAAGCAGGAAGAGGTGCTTATATTTGTAAAAATATAGAATGCTTAGAAAAAGCTTTTAAAGCTAAAAGATTAAGTAGAAACCTTGATGTTGCAATAGATGAAGAAATATACAACAAATTAAGGGATGAGATAGTTAATGAATAAGTTTTTTAATTTTTTAGGTCTTGCTAAAAGATCAGGAAATTTAGTTGAAGGATACAGCAAATGTGATGAACAAAGAAACAAAGTGAAATTTCATCTTGTTATATTAAGTGATGATGCTTCAAATAGTACAAGAAAGAAATTTAAAAATCACTGTGCTGAAAAGGGAATTCCGATTATAGAAGACTTTTCAAAAGAACAACTAGGAAGCCCAATTGGAAGAGAGGAAGTAAAAGTTTTAGCTGTGTTAGATAAAAATATGGCTCAAAAACTAATAGCCTTATACCAAAATGAAGAAGGAAGAAATTAACCGGGGGTGATTTTATTGTCAAAAATCAGAGTATATGAATTGGCAAAAGAGTTAAATGTAAGCTCAAAAAATTTAATAAATTTATTAATGGAAGAGTTTGGCGTTGAAGTGAAAAATCATATGAGTGTAATAGAAGATGAGGATGCTACACTTATAAAGGAATTATTAGGAGATACGTCTAGTGAATCAGAAGGAAAGAAAAGTCTCGTAGATGAATATGAAGATGAATTAGCTGAATCACTTAACAAAGGTGTAAAAAGAAAGAAGAAAAATAAAAAAGAATTAGAAAAAGAACAAGCAGAGCAAAATGCTGAAGCTGCATGTGGAGTAATTGAAATTGGTGATACAATAACAGTTAAAGAATTATGTGAAAAGCTTGGTAAGCCTGCAAATGATGTTATTAAGAATTTAATATTCTTAGGTGTTATGGCTGGTGTAAACCAAGAAATAGATTTTGCTACAGCTGAAAAACTTTGTGAAAAGTATGAAGTTTTAGTTGAGAAAAAAGAAAATGAAGTTGAATTAGAAGCTTTTGAAGAAGATACAGATGTAGTTGAAGAAAACTTAGTTAAGAGACCTCCAATAGTTACAATTATGGGGCATGTTGACCATGGTAAGACTTCACTTTTAGATGCTATAAGACATGCAAAAGTTACTGCTAGCGAAGCTGGAGGAATCACTCAACATATAGGTGCATATACAGTATCATTAAATGGAGAAAAAATAACATTCTTAGATACTCCTGGACACGAAGCATTTACAGCAATGAGAGCAAGAGGAGCTCAAGTTACTGATATAGTAATATTAGTTGTTGCTGCTGATGATGGTATAATGCCACAAACTAAAGAAGCTATAAACCACTGTAAAGCTGCTAATGTTCCTATGATAGTTGCAATCAATAAGATTGATAGACCTGGAGCAAACATTGATAGAGTTAAACAGGAATTAACTGAACATGGTTTAGTTTCAGAAGACTGGGGTGGAGATACTATATGTGTTCCAGTTTCAGCTAAGACTGGTGAAAACTTAGAAAGCTTATTAGAAATGGTTTTATTAACTGCAGAAATGCAAGAGTTAACAGCAGATCCAAACAGAAAAGCTAAAGGAACAGTTATAGAAGCTAAACTTGATAAAGGTAGAGGTTCTGTTGCTTCTTTACTTATCCAAAATGGAACATTAAATGTTGGAGATTCAATTTTAGTTGGTTCTACTTATGGTAGAATAAGGGCTATGTTTGATGATAGAGGAAAGAAAATTAAGAGTGCTGGACCATCTATTCCAGTTGAAATCTTAGGTCTTTCAGAAGTTCCAGCTGCTGGTGACAGATTTATAGTTTGTAAAGATGAAAAAACAGCAAGAAATATGGCTGAATTAAGAAAGCAAAAAATCAAAGCTGATAGTCATCAAGCTTCAAACAGAGTATCTTTAGAAGATTTATATAGCCAAATCCAAGAAGGTAAAGTTAAGGAATTAGCTATAGTTGTTAAAGCTGACGTTCAAGGTTCAGTTGAAGCAATAAGACAATCATTAGAAAAATTATCTACTGATGATGTTAAGGTTAGAGTTATCCATGGTGCTGTTGGAGCAATAACAGAAACAGACGTTACACTTGCTGCTGCTTCAAATGCATTAGTAATTGGATTTAACGTAAGACCAGATGGTAATGCTACAGTTCAAGCTGAAAAAGAAAATATTGAAATAAAGACATATAGAATAATCTATGATGCAATTGAAGATGTTAAATCAGCTATGATTGGTATGCTTGAACCAGAATATAAAGAAGTTGTAAATGGTAAAGCTGAAGTAAGAATGACTTACAAGATTTCAAATGTTGGTACTATAGCAGGGTGCTATGTTACTGATGGTAAGATAGTTAGAAATTCTGAAATTAGAGTTATTAGAGATGGTATTGTTATATTTGAATCAACATTAGCTTCATTAAAGAGATTTAAAGATGATGCTAAAGAAGTAGCTAAAGGTTATGAATGTGGTTTAAGTGTAGAAAAGTTTAATGATCTTAAAGAAGGCGACGTTATAGAATCATTTACAATGGAAGCTATAAAAAGAAAAGAGCTTTAAGAGGTGTTTTAAATGGCTAACTATAGAGGCGGAAGAATAAACGAAGAAGTAAAAAGAGAAGTCAGTAATATAATACAAAATGAAATCAAAGATCCTAGACTTACTGCTATGGTATCAGTTACTGATGTTAAGGTAACAAGGGATTTAAGATATGCAAAAGTATTTGTAAGTATATTTGGAAAGAATGATGAAGAAAAGAACAATACATTTGTTGCTTTAAAGAATGCTAGTGGATATATAAGAAAAGAAATAGGTCAAAGAATTAATTTAAGATATAATCCTCAAATTATATTTGAACTTGATGATTCAATTAATTATGGAATGCATATTGAAGAATTAATTCAAAGGGTAAAAGACAAGTAATATGACATTAAGTCAAATTGCAGAATATATTTTAAAGAGCAAGAAAATAGGCATTACCTATCATGTATCACCTGATGGTGATGCTGTAGGTAGTGTCCTTGCACTTATTAATGGATTAAAAAGTTTAAATAAAGATTGCTATGTAATATCAAAGGATAAATTATCGGATAATTTAAAGTTTTTAAAGGACTCTGAGGAAATTACTAGTGAAATAGTAGAACCTACTATTGATACTGATGTAGTAATAGTATTAGACTGTGGAAATTTAGAAAGAGTAAGTGCAAATTTAAATGAATTCACTGGTACAATAATAAATATAGATCATCATATTACAAATGATAAGTATGGAGATATTAATTACATTGATTCAAAAGCAGCAGCTACAGCTGAAATAGTCTTTGAATTATTAGTAAAAATGGGTATTGATTTTGATAATGAAAATAGCAATACTTTAAGGGAAATAGGAACATGTATATATACTTCAATAGTTACAGATACAGGTGCATATAGACATTCAAATGTTACTGAAAGAACACATGATATATCTGCAAAATTAAAGAAAATTGGTGTTGATAATACAAATATATATCAAAATCTTTTTGATAATAAAGATTTTAGCAGAATAAAAATTATAGGAAAAGCTTTAAGTAGTATGCAATTAATCTTAAATGGAAAAGTTGCATTATTAGAAATAGATAAAGATTTTACTAAAGACTTAGGTGTAGATGATATAGGTGATACATCAGATATAATTTCTTATGGACTTCAAATTAAAGGCGTTGAAGTAACGTTATTAATCAAAGAAGTTGAAGATGGAGTTAAGGCAAGCTTAAGAGCTAAAAGCTATGTTGATGTAAGAAAAATAGCTGAAATTTTTGGCGGTGGAGGCCATGTAAGAGCTTCAGGTATAAAAATTAAAAATATATCAATGGAAGAAGCTAAATATGAAATATTAAATGAAATACAGAAAGAGTTGTAAGACATGAATGGTGTTTTAAATATTTTTAAACCAAAGGGAATGTCATCTTTTGATGCTGTTAGAGTTGTAAAAAAGGTAGCAGGAACTGGAAAAGTTGGTCATACAGGAACTTTAGATCCAGAAGCAACAGGGGTGTTGCCTATTTGCATAGGAAAAGCAACTAAGATAATAGATTATATTATGGATTCTGAAAAGGTTTATGAAGTAACTTTAAAGCTTGGAATTAGGACAACTACCTATGATTTAGAAGGTGAAGTGTTAGAAGAAAGAGATCCTTCACATTTAACAGAAGAAGAAATATTAAATGCTATTAATAGTTTTAAAGGAGAGTATTCTCAAATACCTCCAATGTATTCAGCTTTAAAGCAAAATGGAGTTAGACTTTATGAGTTAGCAAGAAAGGGAATAGAAGTTGAAAGAAAGGGAAGATTAGTTAATATTTATAATTTAGAAGATATTAAAATTAATAATCCATATATTTCAATGAAAGTTACTTGTTCTAAAGGTACTTATATAAGAAGTTTATGTTATGATATAGGAGAAAAACTAGGAGTTTTTGCAACTATGACGCAATTAAATAGAGCTAAGACTTCAGTTTTTTCACAAGAAAAGTCAATTAATATAAATGAGTTAACTAAAGAAAATATAAATGATTATATTTTATCTATGGAAGAAGCTCTTGAAAAATATGATAAAATAATTGTTAATAAAAAATATGTTAAATTGTTGGTTAATGGTGTAAGAGTTGCAGATGGTAGATTTACTAAAGATAAAGTTATAAATAATAAATTATATAGAGTATATGATGATGAAAATAACTTTATAGGCCTTGGAGAAAGAAATGATGCAGGGTTTAAGATAGAGAAGTTATTAATCACATAGGAGAAAAGTAATGCTGATATATGATAATAACATTCTTGAGAATGAAAGTAAAAATAATTATATAGCTTTAGGTAGTTTTGATGGTTTACATTTAGGACATTTATCATTAGTAGAAAAAGTTAAAAAATTAGCTAAACAAAATAATGGTTTATCTATAGTTTTTACATTTAAAAATCATCCAAAAAAATTTATAAATCCTAATTCTGATATTAAATTAATAATGAATAATGATGAAAAAATTAAAGTTTTAGAAAAAGAAAATATAGATATATTAGCTTTTAAAAATTTTGATAATGAAGTTATGAAAATGATGCCAGAGGATTTTATAAAGTGGCTTTGTGAAACTTATAAGATTAAAGGAATTGTTGTTGGATTTAATTTTAAGTTTGGTTATAAAAATTTAGGTAATGTAGAACTTTTAGAAAAGCTTCAACAAAAATATAATTATAAATTATATATTATAAAACCTTGTATGTTTGAAAATGAAATAATAAGTTCTACTTATATTAGAACTCAATTATTAGAAGGTAATGTAAAAAAGGCATGTGAAATGTTATCAAGACCATATATGCTTTTAGGAAAAGTAGTAGATGGTAAAAAATTAGGTAGAACAATAGGTTTTCCAACAGCTAACTTACAAGTTAAAGGTTCAAAAGTTATTCCTAAAAAAGGAGTTTATTACACTAATGTTGAAATAAATGAAGAAATTTTTAAGGGAATGACTTCTGTAGGGAATAATCCTACAGTAAATGGGATAGACTTAACAATAGAAACTTATATTTTAGATTTTAATGAAAATATATATAATAAAGAAATTAAGCTTTATTTTATTGATAAAATAAGAGATGAAATAAAATTTAATAATATTGATGAATTAGTTAATCAATTAAAAAAAGATAAAAAATATGTGGAAACTAAAAATATAGCAATTTGTCAAAAAAATTTATAAAATTAAATTATTAGATAATATATTCTAAATAGATTTAAAATTATAAATTATGTTTACAAGATAGACGTACTTTGCTATAATATTTCATGAAGAACCTACTTCTAAGATTTGAGGGTGATTTCTCTTTTCCTGGAAATAGGGGATAATATTACTGGAGGTGTCAATATGGACGCAATAAGAAAGCAAGAATTAATCAAACAATACGGAAGACATGAAGGAGATACTGGTTCACCAGAAGTTCAAATCGCTCTTTTAACTGAAAGAATCAACTCATTAACTGGACACTTAAAAGTTCACAAAAAAGACCACCACTCAAGAAGAGGTCTTTTAATGATGGTTGGACAAAGAAGAGGTCTTTTAAATTACTTAGCTGCACAAGATATCGAAAGATACAGAACTATAATAGCACAATTAGGATTAAGAAGATAGTCTTTATAGAGCGGGTTTTATCCGCTCTATTATTTTAAAAAAATTAAATTTGAAGAACTGTAAAACCTGAAGGGAGGTTATTAAATGACTAATGTACTAGAAAAAAATATAGCTGGTAGAACTATGAAGGTTGAGTATGGTAAAGTTGGAATGTTATCAAATGCAGCCATTTTTATGAGCTATGGAGATACAGTTATTTTAACTAATGTTAATGCGTCAGAAAAACCAAGAGATGGGATTGATTTCTTCCCTCTAAGTGTTGAATATGAAGAAAGATTATATGCTGTAGGTAAAATACCAGGCGGATTTATAAAAAGAGAAGGTAGACCTTCAGAAAATGCAATTCTTTTTGGAAGAGCTGTAGATAGACCATTAAGACCATTATTCCCAAAAGGATATAGAAATGATGTTCAAGTGGTTTGTACAGTTGTATCAGTAGAGCAAGACAATTTACCAGAAATTCTAGCAATTAATGCAGCATCAATGGCATTATCAATCTCAAGTATTCCTTTCACTACACCAGTTGCAGCAGTGCAAATTGGTTTAATCGATGGTAATTATGTATTAAATCCAACATCTAAAGAAAGAGAAGAAAGTATTCTTCAATTAACTGTTTGTGCAACAAAAGATAGAGTTATGATGATTGAAGCAGGTGGAGATGAAATACCTGAAGATGTAATGATAGGTGCAATAGAATATGGTTTTGAAAAATGTCAAGAAATAGTTGCATTCCAAGAAGAGGCAATGGCTAAGTTTGGTAAAAAGAAAGATGAACCTGTTTTATATAAGCCAAGTGAAGAACTTGCAAAGGATATACAAGAATTTGCAGGTGAAATGATTAAAGAAGCTATGTGGATTACAGATAAAGATGAAAGAAATGCAGCTATGGATGTAGTAAACGATAAAATAGCTGAAGAATTTACTGAAAAATATCCAGATAATTTAGCTGATATAAAAGAAATTGTATATAATATGCAAAAAGAAGTAGTAAGAGATATGCTTTTAAATCACAAAAGAAGACCTGATGGTAGAGCTTTTGATGAAATAAGAAAGATTTCTTGCGAAGTTGATTTATTACCAAGAACTCATGGAACAGGATTATTTACAAGAGGATTAACTCAAGTTATGACTGTTGCAACATTAGGAGCAGTTGGTGATATACAAATAATAGATGGTATTGGTGAAGCAGAATCTAAGAGATATATGCATCACTACAATTTTCCTGCATATTCTGTAGGAGAAGTAAAACCATTAAGAGGACCAGGAAGAAGGGAAATTGGTCATGGTGCTTTAGCAGAAAGAGCTTTAGAACCATTGATTCCTTCAGAAGAAGAATTCCCATATACTATTAGACTTGTTTCAGAAGTATTAAGTTCAAATGGATCTACTTCACAAGCATCTGTTTGTGGATCTACTTTAGCATTATTAGATGCAGGTGTTCCAATAAAGAGACCAGCAGCAGGTATTGCAATGGGACTTATAACTTCAGAAGATTTAAAAGAAGAAGAAGTTTTAACTGATATTCAAGGAATTGAAGACTTCTTTGGAGATATGGACTTTAAGGTAGCTGGAACAACTGAAGGTATAACTTCTATTCAAGTTGATACTAAAATTAAGGGATTAAGCTTTAATGTTATTGAAACAGCAATTAAAAATGCAAGAAAAGCAAGATTACACATTTTAGATAAAATAAATGAATGTATTCCAGAACCAAAGAAAGAAGTATCTAAGTTTGCACCAAAGACATCTACTATTTCAATAGATCCAGAAAAAATTAGAGATGTAATAGGCGCTGGTGGAAAAGTTATTAATAAAATAATAGCTGACACTGGAGTTAAAATAGATATTAAGGAAGATGGTACAGTATTTGTTTCTTCAACAGATCATGATGGAGTAAATGAAGCAATAAGAATTATTGAAAGTTTAACTAAAGAAGTTGAAGCAGGAGAAGTTTATTTAGGAAAGGTTACTAAAATAGCTGCATTTGGAGCATTTATAGAAATATTACCTAATAAAGAAGGTCTTTGCCACATTTCTAAACTTGATAAGAATAGAGTAGAAAAGGTTGAAGATGTTGTATCTGTAGGAGATGAAATTTTAGTTAAGGTTACTGATATTGATTCACAAGGAAGGATAAATCTTTCAAGAAAAGATGCTCTTCCACAAGATGAACCAACTGAATAATTGAAATAGTAAAAGAGAATTAATTAAAATTCTCTTTTTTTTACTATATAGAATAAATATGATAAGATTAAAATAAACTAAAATCAAACTTATAAAAATGGAGGTAAGTATGTTTAATTTATATACGCTAGATAATGGATTAAGAGTAGTAACTGAATATATTGAACATGTTAATTCTATAAGTGTAGGGATTATGGTTCAAAATGGATCAAGAAATGAAACTAAAGATGAAAATGGTATTTCACATTTCATAGAGCATATGTTTTTTAAAGGAACAGATAAAAGAAATGCTAAAGAAATAGTACAAGAAATAGAAAATATAGGTGGGCAAATAAATGCATATACAAGTAAAGAAACAACTTGTTATTATATTAAAGCCTTAAATACTCATGTGGATTTATGTTTAGATGTAATTTCTGATATGCTTTTAAATTCTAAATTTGATGAGGAAGAAATAAAAAAGGAACAAGGTGTAGTAATAGAGGAAATAAATATGAGTCAGGATAGCCCTGAAGATGTTTTAGACGAAATACATTCCGAAGCTATATTTGGCAATAATTCATTAGCTTATCCTATATTAGGAACAGCTGATAAAATTAAGTCTTTTAATAGAAAAAAAATAAAAGATTATATTAAAACCCATTATACACCTTATAATTCTGTATTAAGTATATGCGGTAAGTTTGATGAAAAAGAACTAAAAAAACTTATTGAAGAATATTTTGGAAAGTGGAGCAAGGATAATGTTTATAATCCAACATATGAAAGTGTTATATTAAATAGTGATAGTAAATATTGTGAAAAACAAATTGAACAAGTTCATATTAACTTAGGATTAAATGGGTTAGCATATGCAGATGATAAAGCATATTCATTAGTATTATTAAATAATATATTTGGTGGTGGTGCATCATCAATACTTTTCCAAAAGGTTAGAGAAGAATTAGGTTTATGTTATAGCATATACTCATACATGCAACCTTACTTAGGGGTTGGAACAATGAATATATATACTGGATTAAGCAATAAATATGCTGACAAGGCAATAAGCGTAATTAATGAACAATTACAAAAGTTTGCTAAAGAAGGAATTAGTGATGAATTATTAGAAATTAATAAAGAAAAAATTAAAGCCAACTATATACTAGGATTAGAAAGTACATCTTCAAGAATGTTTGCTAATGCAAAATGTGTTTTATTACAAAATAAAATAAAAACTCAAGAAGATGTAATTAACAGAATTAACAAAATAGATAAGCATGACATAAGCTATGTATTGGAGAGATGTTTTAAGCCAGGAATAATAAGTACTGCCTTTGTAGGTCAAGGAGTAGAAACTGATAAATTAAATTCAATTTTAGAAAATTCTAAAGTGGCTTATAAAAATAGTATTGATAAAAAGTTTTTATTGTAAGTTTTAAATATAGTTGATATATTAAATATGTAAAACTAAGTAACTTAAAGTCTTATAATATTTTTATAAAAGTAATATATTACTATAACTATGCATAATATTATGTGTAGTAGGGAGGTAATTATTATGAAGGATTTTGAGTATTATGAAAAAAAACCTGAAAGTTCAATAAGAAGTTTAAGTGACTTAGAAAGGTATGAGATTTTTAATCTTGAAAGTGCAGAAAAGTACGATAGTGCTTCAAATATTGACTTTATAATAGATGAAGAAGGAAATATTAAGTTCCTGGTTGTTGGTATTAGTACAGGTAAGTTTAGTTTTTTTGGTAGTAAGGAATATGTTGAAATACCATGGGAATGTGTAACAAAAGTTGGAACTAATGTCATAGTAATCTCTGCCGAGGAAGGAAAGATAAAGAGAGCGAGAGCTTAAAAAACTTAAGGGGGAAATTTCCTTGGATATTATAGTGCAAAAGTTCGGAGGAACATCTGTATCAACAGAAGAAAGAAGAAAACAAGTAATAAAAAAAATAAGTAAGGCAATTGAAAGTGGATTAAAGCCTGTTGTTGTTGTATCTGCAATGGGAAGAGCTGGAGAACCTTATGCAACAGATACCTTATTATCACTTGTTGATGGTAACTTTAAAGAAAATAATAAAGCTGCTCAAGATTTACTAATGTGCTGTGGAGAAATAATAAGTTCAGTAGTAATGTGTAATGATTTATATAAGCATGGAATAACTGCTGTTCCATTAACTGGAGGGCAAGCAGGGATAATAACTAATAGTAATTTTACTGACGCTCAATCTATTAAAGTTGATACTACTAATATAATGAAAATAGTTGAATCAGGAAAAGTACCAGTTATAACAGGATTTCAAGGTGTAACGGAAAATGGATTCTTTACAACATTAGGAAGAGGTGGAAGTGATACTTCTGCATGTATATTAGGTGTTGCTTTAAAAGCTAAAGAAATAGCAATATATACAGATGTAGATGGAATTATGACTGCTGATCCAAGAGTAGTTGAAGATGCTTCTCTTATAAATGAAATGACTTATAATGAAGTATTTCAATTAGCAGATCATGGAGCTAAGGTAATACATCCTAAGGCTGTTGAGATAGCTAAGAGGGGAAATGTACCATTAGTAATAAAAAATACAATGAGTGAGTGCAAAGGAACTGTAATAAAGAGTAATGTTTCTGAAGAAGAAAAGAGATTAATTTCAGGAATTACACATTTAAATAATAGAATACAAGTTAGGGTAAGATTATCTGAAAATAGAGATAGTAAATCTTATAGAAGTTTATTAAAATTACTTGCTAAAAATCATATTAGCTTAGATTTAATTAATATTTTTCCAGAGCATCAAATGTTTACAATAGATGCATCAGAAAAGGAAAAGCTTAATGAAATTATGAATAAAGCAGGAATTAAATATAGCATTATTGAGGGATGTAGTACAATTGCTATAGTTGGTGCTGGAATGAATGGTGTTCCTGGCGTTATGGCAAGTATAATAAATACTCTTATAAGTAATGAAATTGAGGTATTGCAAACAACGGATTCAAATATGACAATCTGGTGTTTAATTTATACTTCAAAGGTTAAAGAAGCAATAAGATTACTTCATAAAGAGTTTAATTTAGGAAATATAAATTAAGATTAAAATGGTATAAAATACTTAGGAGGAAATGAGATGAAATTTACTTTTGATATAAAAGCAAAAGAAGCTTTAAGTGAGTTAATAAAAAATAGCTCAGAAAATTATATAAAAATTAAGGTTTTTTATGGCTGTGGTAGACCTGCATATGATATATATGCTGATTTCAAAGGCGAAGAAGATGAAGAAGTCATAATAGATGGAATTAGCTTTGTTGTTAACAAAAAAGATGTAAGAGCATGTCAAAACCTTGAAATTAAATATGATAAAGAAATATATAATAAAGGTTTTTATATTAAAGATTTAGATTAGTAAATATTTTAAATGGTAAGTTAGATATAGGTTATTAACAAATTAAAAAGTTTTTAGCCTATATCTTTTTATTTTTAGTATTATTATTAATATTGGATTTAAGTATGATAATTCAAAATATAATTACTTTATTTTGAATAAGTTTAATTTTTAGGTATAACTTTCATAATAGTTTAAAAAATAGCTTTAATTTTACATAGTATATATTTAAATTTGGAATTATGTTTTTATAAATAATATTTTTAAATAATGGATAAAATAATATAAAAAGAATAAAGGTGATAAAATGAAAGATAAAGTGGTAAAAGAATTAAATAGATTTTTAACTGGTATTCATATGGGTGGGGTTACATTTAAGGATTATTTAGATAAAGCTGAAAATTTAGAATTAAAGGAGTGTTTAAGAGAAATAATAGAATCTTTTAAAAGGCATGAAGAAGCAATTACACATAGAATTGAACAGCTTGGTGGAAATGCAAGTGATTCTTTGGGGATAAGGGGAAATATTGCTGAATTTTTTGAAAAGTTAAGCCTTATTCCTATTGATACAGATAGTGAAGTATGTGAACAGGCTATAAAAGCAATGCATATGGGAATTAAAAATGCTAATAAATTCATAGAAGAAAATGAAAATATGGAAGAAAGCATATTAAATGATATTAATGGAGTAGTAAAGGATTATGATAATCATTTATTTAAATTAAACAATTTAAATACCAAGTTAAGCAAATATTAGTGAAATTTTCTGTCGTATGGTGTATACTTAGTTAGAGAAATTACGATTGTGAGGATTTTAATTATGAAGAATTTTAAAAAGTTATTAACTTTATTATGCTTAGTAACTATTGTTTTTACAATGCTTACTGGATGCGATAAAAAAGTAGAAATGGTTAGGGCTAATAGTGCAGAAGAAGTATTAAATTTATTTAATACATATAATTCAGAAAATAATGTTGAAGAAATGGTTAAATTGTATTCTAATGCATATATAAATTATATAGGTTATGATGCAAATCAAATAATAAAAAATATTAAAGCAAATAGAAAAGATGTAATTATTAATTCATCAACAACAAAAAGTATAGAAGATATAAATGATAATTTAAAAAAGGCTATAGTAAATATAAGTGCAGTAATAAATGGTGAAGAAACTAATGAGGATTATGAATATGCTTTAATTAAAGAAGAAAATGGATGGTCAATATCACCAGATGGAATAATAGATTGTGTTGAGTTTGATGTTCCTGCAAACGAAGATAAGCAATTAAATTTAAGATTGATAAAAGAAGGAGTAATGTTTAATGGTGCATTAATCCGTGTAAATTTATATAATAATACTAATAATACATATACTTTTGGAACTGAAGATGATAAAGCACAAATAATAGTAGAAACTTCAGAAGGTACATTTACTAGTGAAGTAATGGAACCACAAAAAATAGATAAAAAGGTAAAGAGTTATTTTATAGCTAACATACAAGATTTAAAAGGTGACATAAAAAAAGTTACTGTTACATCAATTTATGATTTAGATAGCGATGGAAATCCATTAAAAGATAGTAAACGAGAAATTGTAGTTTATAATAAGTAAAAATACAAATACCAGTAGTAATTAATTGCTACTGGTATTTGTATTTTTTGCATTAAGAAAAGGGTATTTTTTCAAAACTTCATAATATTTATTTAACATTCCTAAATTAATAACATTATCAATAATAGAAAAATGTTTTTTAAAAGGTATGGTTTTTAATATATCACTGCAATTGATAATACAGTTTGAAATATAAAATTCTATTTCATCAATATAAGATGAAAGAAAAGATTCAATATTTAAATTTTTATTATTAAATAAAGTTAGATAAGGATTAAAGTTATTGGTATTAGTATCATCTTGTAAATCATCAAGAGCATCAATTAAATAAATCCATTTACCAATAAAATAACCAAGATAATATAAACTTTCCCTTAAGGTTTTATTATCATCTTCAAAGGGATAAGGAAAATTACTTAAAATACAACCCATTATTTCACTAAATGGATGAGATATTTCATCTAATGAAGAAAGGGATTTTGTTTTTTCTAAATTTGAAATTAAGATTAAATTGTTTGAAATTTTATTGGCTATTGAGTTCAATTTAACAATACTTTTTTTTGTTGATGGAGAAAGTATTAATTTAAAAAACTTACTTTTTAAACTTTTGTCATCTTCTATGTTATCTTTTAGTTTATAATCAAATAGTAATATGCTTAAATTAGCACAATAATCTAAAGCAGTGGTATCGGTTAATATTAAAATTTTTTTATTGGCATGCTTAATACATCTAACTTGTTTAATAAATATTTGATTACTAAACAAACCATCTAATAAAAAACCAATAAATGTTAAATCATAATTTAAGCAAAATCGTGGAATGTTTCCAAACTTATTTTTTATTTCATTACATAAGCCACAGTAATAGCTCCTAAAGTATTCAAATTCTTTAACTTTAAGTTCACTTTTAAGAGGTGTGATATAACCAAACATTAAAAATCTCCTTTAAAGGGCTTTAAAGTATTTGTTTAAGTTAATTAAGTTTAACACATTCCTCCGCCACCGTTACCACACATATTCATTCCGTTTCCACCGCCATTTAAAAGGCTTTGAAGTAATATATTTTGCATTGGATTTCCACCCATACCAGCCATATTATTTAAAGGATTATTTGCAGCATTCATATTACCATTCATAGGGTTAGCAGAATTCATAGGATTAGCAGAATTCATAGGATTAGCACCACCCATATTAGCACCACTATTCATTAGCATATTTAATATATTAGGATCTATTCCGCCACCAGAATTTTGCCCACCGCACATATTAGCTTGATTGCTGCCAGTGCCGCCACACATATTGTTATTATTTGCAGCAGTATTATTTTGCATAGTACGAGCATAATTAGTTTTCATTTGTTTTACTTTTTTAGCTAAAACCATTAATGCTTCTTGATACTCTTCATTTTCAGGATTAAGTTCAGCAGCAATTTTTACATGATTAACTCCAGCTTTAAACCATCCTTTTTTTAATAAAACAAAACCTTCAAGGTAATTCCATTCAGCAGAAGATTTATCAGAAATTAAATTTAATTGAGTTTCAGCTGATAAAAATTGTTGGTTTTCTATTAAATCACGAATATCCTTATATTTATATTCGTTGATTAAAGAATTATAAGCTGTATTTAATTCAGAAATTTTATCTTCAGCAAGAGGTTCTTCGGAAGAACCTTGGTAATTACTTATATCATAGGTATTTGCAAGTGATTCATAAGCTGTTTTAATTTCGTCTAAAGAAGCATTAGGACGTATGCCTAGTACTTTATAAGGGTTCATATTAAATCTCCTTAAAAAGATTATTAAAGTCAATTATAATATATTCATAATAAGTTAAATAAGTGATTCATTAACCTAAATGCAGCTTATTAAATCACCACCAATACATTCGCAGCATTTATCCATACAAATAAGATCACAACAACTAAAATTTCCACAATCACAGCAACAATCATCACAGCAACAGCAAGCACAACCACGATTTCGTCTTCTGTAGCCATTGTTATAATAATCATCTGCATAATGTCTATGTCTTCTCATTAATGAAATAAGTTCATTTTTATATAATTCATTAGAAGGAGATAAATTTACTGCTTTTTTTAAATGATATAATGATTCATCAAACCAAGCCTTTTTCTTTAAAATTAATCCATAAAGGTAATGATAGTCAGAGTTTTTCTCTTTTATAGATGATAATATATTTTCAGCTTCTGTATAATTTCTATTATTTACTAAATTCTTTATAATATTAAACAATACTTCATTGTTTATTAAATATTCCAAGATAAACAGCTCCTTTAATTAATAATAAATTTAAAATATACTATTAATAGTATATACAGTTATGTAATATTAATAATAATAGAGTAATATAAAATAATTATACTATTATTTACTATTATAAGATATATGTGATAGAATTATAAAAAAAGCTATATAAGGAGAAGCATATGAAAAAATTATTTATTCAATATCCAAAATGTACAACATGTAAAAAGGCTAAGAAGTTTTTAATTGATAATAATATTGAATTTGAAGATAGAGATATAACTTTAAATAATCCAAATGAAGAGGAATTAAAAAAATGGATTAAATTAAGTGGCTTAGATGTTAAGAAATTCTTTAACACTTCAGGAATATTATATAGAGAAATGAATTTAAAAGATAAGCTAAAAGAAATGAATGAAGAAGAAATGATTAAGATTTTAGCAACAGATGGAAAACTTATAAAAAGACCTTTATTAGTTTCAGAAGAAGGTATTTTAGTTGGATTTAAAGAAGACTCATATAAACAAATAATTTAATTTATTAAAATGTATCAAAATAATTTATAAAAAAATATTTTGATACATTTTTTTGGTTAAAAAATGTATTATATTATTAAAATTATGGTAAAATAAATGATAGTACTTTTTTAATAAAGATTATAGAATAGTTCATTTGATGAGGTGACTTAGTATGAATATTACGCAATTAAACGCTTTAATAATAAAAAAAGATTCTAATAATCGTCTTTATAGGGGATTAAGATGTTTTAAGGGTGACTTAGTACTTGAGATAAAATCAATAGTAGATGAAGAGTATGATTCTTTGGATATTTATGGGAAAGTGATGTCTGAAAGTGATTTTAATTTATATAATACAAATTTATCATTTGACTTAAAAAATAATGAGTTAATTTATACTGAGTGTAATTGTGCAGACTTTGGAGAAAATTGTGATTTTAATTCAACATATATTTGTAAGCATATAGGGGCTACATTTTATAAATTTCAAGAAGAAGTTAAAGAAAGAAGTAATAATAAATCAAAAAAAAATATAAGAACTCTTTATGATAGCAATGATTATTCAGAAATATTACTAAGAACAATAAATAAAAATAATCTTTCTGACAAAGAAAAAGCAAGCTTACAAATAAATTTAACCCAAAGGGATGTAAATAGAGATAAATATTATTATGAAATTGATTTAAAAATAGGTATAAAAAAATATTATGTGGTTAAAAATATAGCGGAGTTAATAGAGGCTAGAAAATTTGGAAAGTTATTAAAATATGGAAAAGAATTTACATATGATCCAAATGTTCATTATTTTTCAGAAGAGGATGAGGATATTTTAAATTTTATAGAAGAATACATATCATTAAATGAACCATTTGAAAGAAGTTTTTCAGTTCAAAGAATAACAAAAAATGTTTTTGGAAACAATAAAACTTTATTTATACCACAAGCGGCTTTAAGAAGATTTTTTGATAATATAAATGATAAAACTATTATGTTTACACAAGGGCTTAATAGTATTTATGCAGAGGTATATAAAGAGGATTTGCCTATTGAATTTAACATAAATGAAGAAGATGGAGAAATTAAAATTTCATCTAATGAAGATATGCCAATAAAGTTAACATATAAAGGTGATGTATATCTTTATAATAATAAAATTTATTTGCCAAATAAAAAGCAAATAAAAAATTATAATTTTATAAATGATATTTTTTCTAAAAAACCAACAATAACATTTAAAAATAAAGAAAAGCAAGAAGTATTTAATAAGGTAATACCTGTATTTGAAACTATAAGTAAAGAAATAAATATAGATGAAAATTTAGCAAAAAATATTATAAAAGAAAAACCAAGTTTTGAAGTTTATTTTGATAGAGATAGAAAGAAAACATGGGCAACAATTAAAGCTATTTATGGAAATGTTAATTTTAATATATTAAAAAATGTTAAAGAAAATGAATATGTTATTAGAGATTTAAATGAAGAAAATGAAATAGAAAAAATATTAAATGAATTTTCATTTTATAGGAATAAAGATGTTTTTATGTTTAATGGAGATGATGAAAAATTATTTGATTTATTAAAAAATGATTTATCTTTATTAAAGGAAAAAGCTACTATATATTATTCAGAGAGATTTAAAGAAAGAAGAGTATATGGAGCTTCATCATTAAATGCAAAAATATCAGAAGGAAGAGGAAATTATTTAGAATTTTCTTTTAATATAGAAAATGTAAATGAAAATGAATATAAGAAAATAATCAATGCTTTTAAGGATAATAGAAGATTTTTTAAGCTTAAAGATGAAAGTTTTGTAGACTTAAAAGATAAGGAAGTTATTAAATTACTTAATTTAATAGATAATTTAAGTGAGGATTCAAGTATTAAATCTAATGAAATTAAAATACATAAAAGTAAGGCGGTATTTATTAATGAGAGTATAAAAGATAACAGTTTATCCTTTATACATGGTAAAAATATAGTAGAACATATTTCAAATAAAATAGAAAGTTTAACTGATATTAATTACGAAGTTCCTAAGGATTTAAAAGCTAAGCTTAGAGATTATCAATTAACAGGATTTAATTGGTTTAAAACATTAAGTTATTATGAATTTGGAGGAATATTGGCAGATGAAATGGGATTAGGTAAAACATTACAAACAATTACCTTCTTATTATCTGAAAAAGGAAAGAAAAGTGTTATAGTAACCCCAACATCATTAATATATAACTGGAAAAGTGAATTTGAAAAATTTGCACCAAATTTAAATATTAAAATAATTCATGGAAATAAAGAAGAAAGAATTTTTACAAAAGAATATATTAAGGAGTATGATGTATTACTTACAACTTATGGTACCTTAAGAAATGATTATAATTTATATGAAGATATAAATTTTGATTATTGTATAATTGATGAAGCTCAAAATATTAAAAACTCTTTATCTCAAAGTAGTGAAGTTGTTAAAAAATTAAATGCAAAAGTTAAGTTTGCATTAACAGGGACTCCAATTGAAAATAATCTTATGGAGTTATGGTCTTTATTTGATTATATAATGCCAGGATATTTATATTCAAAGAAGAAATTTCAAGATAAATTTATTAAAAATGAAAAAGGAATTATTGAATTAAAAAAATATATAAAGCCTTTTATTCTTAGAAGATTGAAAAATGATGTTATGAGTGAATTACCAGATAAAATAGAAAAAAGATATGTAGTAGAAATGACTAAGGAACAAAAGAAGGTTTATAAGACATATATAGATAATATCAAAAATAAGATGAAAGAAAAGGATCTAATTAAAGATAAGATAACTATTTTTTCTTATTTGACTAAGCTAAGACAATTAGCTTTAGACCCAGGAATACTTGTTGATGGGTATATAGGGGGAAGTGGTAAGATTGATGTTACTGTAGATTTAATAAATGAATTTATAAATAACAATCATAAAATATTATTATTTTCACAATTTACATCTGTTCTTGATAGTATAAAAACTATATTTGACGCAGAAGGAATAGAATATTTTTATTTAGATGGTAGTACAAAGGCTTCTGAGAGAGTTTCATTAGTAAATGAATTTAATAATTCAAATAAAGTTAAGGTGTTTTTAATTTCACTTAAAGCTGGAGGTACAGGACTTAATTTAACTTCTGCAGATGTTGTTATTCATTTTGATCCATGGTGGAATCCGGCAATTGAAGATCAAGCAACAGATAGAGCTCACAGATTTGGGCAAAAAAATATTGTTGAAGTTATTAAACTTATATCAAAGGGAAGTATTGAAGAAAAAATAATTAAGCTTCAAGAAAGTAAAAAAGAAATTATTAATGAAATAATGAATGGAAATTATACTAATGGAGGATTCTTAAGTAGTTTAGATGCAGATGAAATAAAAGAATTATTTAGTTAATTAATAAAAAAGAATGATATTTTTGTGAAATATCATTCTTTTTTGTTTATATCATTTTTTTTAATTACTCTACAGTTACTGATTTTGCAAGGTTTCTTGGCTTATCAACATCACAACCTTTTTGTTTTGCAACATAGTAAGAAATTAATTGAAGTGGAACAACACTTATAAGTGGAGTTAATATATCAATAGTTTTTGGAATATAAACTAAATCATCAACAACTTCCTTAGTAGTTGTATCTCCTTCATTTACAACTGCAAATATATTTCCACCTCTTGTAGAAACTTCTCTTACATTACTAATCATTTTATCCTTTAATGATTCTTGAGTTAATAAAGTTATAACTGCAGTATTTTTTTCTATTAATGCTATAGGTCCATGTTTTAATTCTCCACCAGCATAAGCATCACAGTGTATATAAGATATTTCTTTAAGTTTCAAAGATCCTTCCATTGCAACTGCATAATCAAGACCTCTTCCTAAGAAGTACATATCTTTGTGATTATAATGAGTTGAAGCAAATTTTTGAAGAGAATCTTTTATTTTTAATGCTTTATCAATTTTATTTGGTATTTGTAATAATTCTGCTTTAATTGTTTCAATTTCTTCATTAGTCATAGTTTCTTTTAATGAAGCAAAATATAAACCTAAGATATAAAAAGCAGCTAATTGAGTAACATAAGCCTTTGTTGAAGCAACTGCTATTTCAGGACCAGCTAATGTATAAAATACATCATCAGCTTCTCTTGATACAGATGAACCTACAACGTTTGTTATAGCTAAAACTCTTGCACCTTGTTTTTTACTATCTCTTAAAACAGCTAAGGTATCAGCAGTTTCACCAGATTGAGATACAACAATTATTAATGTTTTGTTAGTTACCATTGGCTCTCTATATCTAAATTCTGATGCTATATCAATTTCAACAGGTATTTTAGCAAATTTTTCAATTACTGTTTTTCCAACTAAACCTGCATGATAAGCAGTTCCACAAGCAACTACATAAACTCTATCAAAGTTTTCTAATTGTTCCTTTGTGAAAGATATATTATCTATTGAAATTTCTTTTCCTAAAGCAATCTTACTAGCTAAAGTATCTTTAACAGCTCTTGGTTGTTCATGAATTTCTTTTAACATGAAATCCTCAAAACCACCTTTTTCAGCTGCATCAATATTCCAAGTAACATGATAAATTTCTTTTTCTATTTTTTCGCCATCTTCATTTCTAAGTTCAACACCATTAGGAGTTAGTATGGCAAACTCTTTATCTTCTAAAAGATAAACATCTCTTGTATGATTTAAAACAGCAGGTATATCTGAAGCAATAAAGCTTTCATCTTTACCTAAACCAACTATAAGAGGACTGTCTTTTCTTACAGCAATTAATTTATTTGGCTCATTTTTAGCTATTACACCAATAGCAAAGCTTCCTTCAAGTTTAGAAGTTGCTTTTACTACAGCTTCAAATAAATCATCTTTATAATAGTAATCAATTAAGTTTGGTATAACTTCTGTATCTGTTTCTGAAAAGAATTTATATCCCTTTGAAGATAACCATTCTCTTAATTTCATATAATTTTCTATAATACCATTATGAACTACACTAATTGTAGCATTTTCTGTAGTATGAGGATGTGAATTTACATCAGATGGTTCACCATGAGTAGCCCATCTAGTATGACCAATTCCAATATGACCATTAACAGGTTTTTCTTTTAAGCTTAATGCTAAATTATTTAAACGACCTTTGAATTTTCTAACATTAATTCCTTCATTTAAAATTGCAACACCTGCAGAGTCATATCCTCTGTATTCTAATTTTGATAATCCTTCTACTAATAGATTAGACGCTTGTCTTTTGCCTACATATCCAACTATTCCGCACATAATAAATAATCTTCCTTCCATTATTAAAATATTTTTTAGAGTTTATTGTAATTTTTAAATGACAGTATTAAAAAGGGTATACTAGTACTAGGACATTTAAAAACACAATGAAGGTTTTAACACCAGACTAGAATTGTGCTACAAATCACTTTGTAGTTTTGCTAGTCGTTAACGGTAGTGCGATACCGTGGGGCACCCGCCGAAGAATTCGATACTCCCCATCCTCGTCAACTTAAGTGAGACCCCAAATCTTCGATTTGGTTGGTCGAACTTACTCAGCATAAGCTGAGTTTCCTTTAAAAAATCAAATCTTCGATTTGGTTGATCGAACTTACTCAGTGTAAGCTGAGTTTCCTTTAAAAAATCAAACCTTTGGTTTAATTAAATGATTTAAAAGCTAGTTAACTATATCCACTTAAGTTCTGGCGCTTTTATGAAATTATAATTTGTTGTATTACTATAATAATCACATCCTTCGTTAATTATTTAGTATACCTGTTCATAATTCTAACACAAAATTATGATTTGTCTATAGTTTAGGTATAACTATTATGAAAATTTATCCAAAAATAAAAATTATAATAATACATTATATGGATTTAAAATAAAAATGTCATAAGTTCATATAGAAAAAATATTCAGCCTAATTTTAGGAGGAAATATATTAAAATTTAAATGTAAATAGGGTAAATGTATAAATTATAAATTATCTGGCAAGAATATCTAAGAGAGTTTAAAAACAGGAGGTAATGTGAAGTGTCAGGTTTAGAAATTAATAAAAGACCAACAGATATTCCAAATAGTGCAAAAAAATCAAGAAAACATGGTAAGGTACCAGGTGTTTTATATGGGAAAACAATAAAAAACTTAGCATTTGAAGTAGGAGAAATTGAATTAGCTCATGAAATAGGAATTAATGGGCAACATGGAGTTCTTGAATTTTCTTTAGATGGAGAAAATCATAAAGGTTTAATAAAAGAAATTCAAAAAGATCCAGTTACAAATAAAATTATTCATTTGGATTTAGAAGAAGTAAGAGGAAATGAAAAGGTAATTTCTTCTGTACCAATACATTATATTGGTGAAGAATTTCTTAATAAGAAAGGTATTGTATTACAAAAAGAAAAAGATAATGTAAAAGTTGAATGTTCAGCTGAAGCAATACCTAAATATATAGATTTTAATGTAGGTACAGGAACTGTTGGGTCTGTATATAAATTTGGAGATTTAGAAGTTGCATCAGAAATATCAATTTTAGATGATTTAAATTCAGTAATTGCTTCTATAAGTTATGAACGTAAGACGGTTAGTGATGATATGGATGAAGCACAAGAAGCTGATATAAAAGATGTAGCAGAATAAAAAATATATGCAAAAAATAAGGGGCTGTCGCACTAAAATTTTTATACACAATATATTGTTTTAAAAATAAAAATCAACACAATATATTGTAGTATTTATTCTTAATGCGACATCTTCTTATTTTTTTATTTAATTTTATATAAATTTGGTATATAATAACTAAGGGATATACTATTGAAAATGTTTAGGAGGGAATAAAATGAATTATAAAGAGAAGTATAATGAGTGGTTAAACTCAAAAGTAATATCAGAAAGCGTAAAAGAAGAACTAAGAGGAATTACAGACGAAAAAGAGTTAGAAGATAGATTTTATAAAGAATTAGATTTTGGTACAGGTGGACTAAGAGGGGTTATAGGATATGGTTCTAACAGAATGAACGTTTACACTGTATCAAAGGCAACACAAGGCTTTGCTAATTATTTAAATAAAAACTTTGAATCACCAAAGGTTGCAATTGCATATGATTCAAGAAATATGTCAAAGGAATTTGCTGAAGCAGCAGCTTTAACTCTTTGTGCAAATAATGTAAAAGTATATTTATATGAAAGCTTAAGACCAACACCAATGCTTTCTTTTGCAACGAGACATTTAAGTTGTCAAGGTGGAATAGTAATTACAGCTTCACATAATCCAAAAATATACAATGGATATAAAGTATATGATGAATTCGGTGGACAAGTTACAGACGAAAAGGCTGGACTAATTATTAATGAAGTAAATAGCATAGAAAATTATGAAGATATAAAGACTATTTCTTTAGAAGAAGCAATAAAAGACAATCTTTTAGAATATATAGGTGAAGATGTAGATAAGGCTTATCTTGAAGAAGTAAAAGGTCTTACTATAAGAACAGAATTAGTTAAAGAGCATGCTAAAGACTTAAAGGTTATATATACTCCAATTCATGGTAGTGGAAATATGCCAGTTAGAAGAGTTCTTAAAGAATTAGGATATGAAAATGTTGAAGTTGTAAAAGAACAAGAAAAACCAGATGGTAATTTCCCAACAGCTTCTTATCCAAATCCAGAAAATCCACAAGTATTTGAATTAGCTTTAGAAATGGCTAAAACAAATACTCCTGATATCATATTTGGTACAGACCCAGATTGTGATAGAATAGGTGTTGTTGTTAAAGAAAATAGTGGGGAATATAAAGTTTTAACAGGAAATCAAACAGGTCTTTTATTAACAGATTATATATTATCATCACTTAAAGAAGAAGGAAAATTACCTTCAAATGGAGTTGTTATTAAAACTATCGTAACAAGTGAAGGTGCAAGAGCTATAGCTAATTACTATGGTGTTGAAATAATGGATGTTTTAACTGGATTCAAATATATTGGAGAAAAAATAAGACAATTCCAAGAAAAGGGAGATAAGAAGTATTTATTTGGATTTGAAGAAAGTTATGGATATTTAGCTGGAGAATTTGTTAGAGATAAAGATGCTGTTATAGCTTCTATGTTAATAGCAGAAATGACACTTTATTATAAAGAACAAGGAAAATCTTTATATGAAGCTTTAATTGAACTTTATAATAGAATTGGATTCTTTAAAGAAGACTTAATTTCAATTGAGTTAAAAGGTAAAGAAGGGCAAGAAAAAATTAGTAAGTGCTTAGATTTATTAAGAGAAACAGCTTTAACAGAAGTTGATGGAGTTAAAGTTGAAACTAGACTTGACTATAAGTTAAGTAAAGAAGAAAATTTAGAAAACAATACAGAATTTGTTATTAACTTACCAAAATCAAATGTATTAAAATACATTTTAGCTGATGGTTCATCATTTGTTGTTAGACCTTCAGGTACAGAACCAAAAATGAAAGTTTATTCAGCAGTTAAGGGAGAAAGTTTAACAAATGCTGAAGAAAAGTTAAAGAGATTTAACGAAAAGGTTATGGAAATTATAAATGAAAAATTAGCATAATAAAAGGGCTGCTGGTATTCCAGCAGTTTTTTTATTTTACTTAATTAATTTGAAACTTTTAAGGTAATAATGTATTATGAATAATGAAATAATTTACTAAAGGAGTGTAATTTATGGATTATAAGGCAAAAATTAAGGAAAGAATGAGTAAATTATTATTTTTAGAAATGAATAAAGATGGATTTAAAGAAAATATAGGAATACCATCATATGTTACTTTTAAAAATAAAGATTTATATTTACCAATTAGTTCTGAATACATAAGTTCAAATATAAATGATGAAATAAAGATAAAGAACTTACCAATATACTATTTTATAGAAGGAATGTTTATAGCAATTGGTGCAGATGAAAATTTAAGATTTAATGATGATTATGAGTTAATTTTAGATTATATAAAAGATACAGAAAATTGTATTAAATCATTAATAAGCAAAAGAATACAAGAAGAAAGATATTTAGATGCTTATCTTTTATTAAAAGGATATTATTCATATTCAAAGGACCTTGAAGTTATGAAAAAAATACTTCTTGTAGGTGAAACTATAAGAGAACAGGATAGTAGCTTTAAGGATATATTATTAGATGATATTGAATATTGCATTACAAATAATTTAAAAATAGCAGAACCATATTTATATAAAGCAATTGTTCTTAAAAATGAAGGTGATTTTAAGGCTGCAAGAGTTGCAATTAATGAATATATAAATAAGGGTGGCAAGGTAACTAAAGAGGTTGAAATAATAAATACTGATATACAAAATATTTCAGATTATGAAAATGCAATTGAATTATTAGCTGAAGAACCAGCAAAGGCAGTTGAAATATTATTAAGACTTGCAGGAGAATTTGAAGAAAATCCCCTTATTTATTATTACTTAGGAATTGCTTTTAGAAAATTAGAAGATTATCACAAGGCTATTTATTACTTAAAAGAAAGTGTAAAGAGAGAAAGTGGAATACTTGAAGTTATAGTTGAATTAGGTTTAAATTATGCTTGTATTAATGATTTTGAAGAAGCTATTAAATTCTTTAAAAAAGCATTTGAAGCATCTAGAGATGTTGAAATTTGTACTAATATTGTAATGTGCTATTTAAATATTAATGATTTAGAAAATGCAAAATTACATTTAGATATAGCTAAAAATTTAAATCCTGATGATGAAATAGTAAAACAATTAGATACTATGATTAACAAGGAGCAATAAGGAAAGAGAGTATATGGGTAAAGCTGAAAGATATAGAAATATAGATATGTTAGGTTATAAAATTTTTGCTTCTGATATGAATAGCTGCTTAGAAAAAGTTTTTTCCATGAAAAAGGTTCATATTGTATCAGGAAATCCAGAAGTATTATATGTTGGATTAAATAATAAAGAATTATTTAAAAATTTTATATCTGATAAGTCAGTAATAATACCAGATGGAGTTGGAGTTCAAATAAGTGCAAAAATATTAAAGACTCCAGTAAAGGAAAAAATAGCAGGAATAGAATTAATGAAAAAAATACTTGAAAAATGTGAGAAAACAGGAGAAAGTATTTATTTATTAGGAGCAAGTGAAGAAAATTTAAAGGCTTGTGTTGCTAATATAGTTAGGGATTTTCCTAAAATAAATATTGCTGGATATCATAATGGTTTTTTTGATTTAAATAATCCAAAAGAAATATTAGAAGAAATAAAAGAAAAGAAACCAATGGCAATTTTTGTAGCAATGGGATGTCCAAGACAAGAAAATTTTATTGTGAAATATATGGATGAATTACCTTGCAAAATATTTATGGGGGTTGGTGGAAGCTTTGATGTTATTGCAGAAAAGGTTAATAGGGCACCAAGATGGATGATTAATATAGGTATGGAATGGGCTTATAGAGTATCCAAGGAACCGTGGAGAATAAAGAGGCTTGGAAGTATTCCTAAATTTATAGGAATTGTTATTAAAAATAGGGGTAAAAAATATGAAAGGTAGCAAAATATTTAAAGCAGCATTTATTGTAATGATTATAAGTATAATAAGTAGATTTTTAGGTTTATTTAGAGATATGCTTGTAAGCTATCAATTTGGTATGAATATGTATACAGATGCTTATAAAGCAGCTGTATCTGTACCAGAAACTGTTTTTACTATTGTTGGGCTTGCTATATCGACTGTATTTATTCCTATGCTTAGTAAAGTCAAGTATGAAAAAAATAAAAAAGAAATGTTTAAATTTTCCAATAATATAATATCCATATTATTAGTAATATCTATTATTGCATTTTCTTTAGGGTTTGCATTTACAAGAGAAATAGTTTCTTTTATGTTTGATGGGTTTAGTAATGAAAAATTTATACTTACAGTTTTTTTAACTAGAATAACATTATTTAATCTTTTGTTTTTATCAATAAACGCTTGCTATACGGCAATGCTTCAAGTATGTGAAGATTTTGTTATACCATCAATTTTAGGAATGTTTTTTAATGTACCAATGATAATTTATTTATTATTTTTTTCAAATATAAATATTATTGGACTTACAATTGCAAATGTTATTGGTAACTTTTTAAGAGTTGCAATTCAAGTTCCGGTTTTATATAAATATGGATATAAATTTAAATTGTTTATTGATTTAAAAGATGAAAGAATTAAAAGGATTTTAATATTAATTATTCCTGTAATAATTGGATCAGGAGCTAATTCATTAAATATGGTAGTTGATATGAAAGTTGCATCATCATTGGGAGATGGAGCTGTTAGTGCTTTAGATTTTGCACAAAAGATAATAGTTTTTGCTAATACTGCAATAACAACAGCAATTGTATCGGTAATGTATCCTTTAATGGCAAATAAGTTAAATGAAGGAGATAATGAAGGTTTTGTAGTGTATTTATCAAAATCTGTTTCAATAATAGCATTATTATTAATACCAATTTCATTTGGATTTATATTGTTAAATAAAGAAGTTATTAGTATTTTTTATGAAAGAGGTAATTTTACAGCTTCTGATGTAGGATTGACTTCATTGGCATTTTTAGGTTATTCATTAGTATTACCATTTACAGGAGTAAGAGACATATTAAATTCTTCATTATTTTCAATGCAAAAAACTAAGGTTACAACGATGAATGGTGTTATAGGGGTTATTGTAAATATTATTTTAAGCATTACATTATCAAAGATATATGGAGTTTTTGGAGTGGCAATGGCTTCAACCATATCATCTATAGTAACTGCAGTACTTTTATTTATTTCTACTAGAAGACTTGTAGGTAATTTTGATGTTGTACCTATGATAATAAAGTTATTAAAAATACTTTTTGCTGCAATAATGATGTTATTTGTATTAGTTGCATTAAATAATGTGTTAAACCTTGATAATAAAATAATAATAATTTTAGTTAATGGAACTGCAGGTATACTTATATATTCTATATTATGTAAGATATTAAAAATTGAAGAATTTAATGAAGCGATAGATATGATAAAAAATAAGGTGTCTAAAAAAGCTGCATAGGAGGAAAATATGAAAATATTATTTATAGCATGTTATTCACCATTAATAAATAATTCTGCATCTATAGAAACACTACAATATTTAAATAATTTAGCTAAAATAGATGAAAATGAAGTTCACTTATTAACGGTGAACTTCCCAAAGAATTCAATTTATTATGATGAGTATATACTTAGCATGTTAAACGAAAAAGTGAAGATGCATATAATTTCAGGAGGTAAAATCTTTGAAAAAATTATGCCAAAGAAGCCTAGCAATAAAGCTGCAGTAAATTCTTCACAAAATAATAAAAGTTTTATAAAAAGTATGCTTAAAAAAGGAAAATCTATAATTGCAGTACCAGATATGTATTTTAATTGGGCTAAAGCAGCATCAAAGTATGGAATAGAATTAATGAAGAAAGAAAAATTTGATGTTATGTTTTCAATGCATGAACCGCCATCAAGTCATATTTGTGCAATGAAAATTAAAGAAGAGTTTAAAGATTTACCATGGGTAACTTATTGGAGCGATCCATGGCTTAAAGATTCAACAAGAGAAAATATAAGTCCAGTAAGAAGAAAATATGAACAATCATTTGAAAGAAAAGTTGTTAATTTAAGTGACAGATTTATTTTTGTAACTAATGCTAATAGAGATGATTATGTAAACTCATATAATATTCCAATAGAAAAAACATTTATAGTAACTAGAGGATATGATGAAAAGCAATATAAAGAAATAAAGGAAAAATCAAATCCTAAGCTTATAGAAAAGGAGAAAATAAATTTTGTTTATGCAGGAGAAATTTTTTCAAAGCTTAGAAATGTTAATCCATTTATAGATGCTTTAAATGTAATTAAAAATGAAAATATTGATTTATACAACAAATTAAATATTATGTTTTTTGGAAATATTGATAGTGATGAAGTTAAAAATAAATTAAATGTTATTGATAAAGTTAGTGTTTCACCGAGAATTCCATATGATGAAGCTTTAGGGTATATGCTTAATAGTCAAGTGCTTTTATTATTTGGAAATAAAAATTCAAAACAAATCCCAGCTAAGGTTTATGATTACTTTGGTGCAGAAGGACTTATTTTTGTTATTCTTGGAGATGAAAATGATCCTATAAAAGATGTAGTGAAAAATAAAGAAAAGTGTATTGTTGTCAATAACAATGTTGATGAAATTGTTAATGGAATCAATAAAATAGCATCTATGATTGAATTGGGAATAAAGCATGGAGCTATAGAGGAATATAAATGGCAGTACATTTCTAAAAGACTTAATGATATATTAAGGGGGTAATCATTATGCATGTTATGTTTATACCTTCTTGGTATGATAATTCAAGAAATAAAGTTCATGGTAGTTTTTTTAGAGAACAAGCTAATAAACTTCAAGAGAGTGGAGTAAAAGTAACTGTTGCTTATAACGAAATATGGCCATTAACATTAATGGGCAAAATAAAAGAAAAAAGTGGATTGTTTTTTGAAATTGAAAAAGGATTAAGAACTTATAGATATAAAAATTATAATTTTATACCTAAAAGTTCTTTAATGTTTAATGTATTTGATAAAAGAGTGGAAAAGTTATATAAGGAAATTACTAAAAAAGAAGGTAAAGTAGATATTATCCACGCTCAATCATCACTATGGGGTGGAATAAGTGCAGCTTATATAGCAAAAAAATATAATATTCCATTAGTTATTACTGAACATTCTTCTGTAGAAAGAGGAGTTTATGTAAGAAAAAGCTATTATAAAAGAATTATAGATTCTTATAAAACTGCAGATAAGATAATAACAGTTGGAAATGGCTTAAAGAAGGAAATTGAAAAATTAGCAGGAAGAAATGATATAGAGGTTATTGGAAATCTTGTTGATTTATCTTTATTTGATATTAGAAATGTTAAAAAAGAAAATAATGATTTTACATTTTTCAGTGTTGCATTTTTAGAAGGTGAAAAAGGGTTTGATACATTAATTAAATCTTTTGCAAAAGTATATAAAAATAAAAATGTTAAATTAGTTATAGGTGGAGATGGAAGTCAAAAGGAATGGCTAAAGGGAATAGCAAAAGAAAATGGAGTAGAACCACAAGTATTATTTACAGGAGCATTATCTAGAGAAGAGGTAGCAAGTTGGATGAATAAATGTGATATATTTGTACTACCTTCAAGATATGAAACCTTTGGAGTTGTATATATTGAAGCTTTAGCAAGTGGAAAACCAGTAATAGCAACATTTAATGGTGGAGCAGAAGATATAATAAATGAAGAGGTTGGAGTATTAGTTGAAATAGATAATGTAAATAAATTAGCACAAGCTATGGAAAAGGTAAGGGAGAATTATAGTAAATATAATCCAGAAAGTTTAAGGAATTATTGTACTGAAAAGTTTAGTGCAAATGTTATAATAAAAAAAATAATAAATGTTTATAAAAAAGTTATAAGATAAAGAGGTGTTAATATGTATTTTAAGGATTATTCAATAGATAAGTTTTTATATGAATTAAAAACAGATTTACCATCACCAGGAGGCGGAAGTACAGCTGCATTAGTTTCAGCATTAGCAGGAGCTTTAAATTCTATGGTATATTCATTTACTGTAGATAAAAAATCATTTGAAAATTTAAATCATGAAAATAAAGAAAAAATGAAAAGTTTAAAAGTAAAATGTGAAGAATTTATAAGTAAAAGTATTTCCTATATGGAAACAGATAGGGAAACCTTTATAGCATTAATGGATACATTTAAACTTCCAAAAGAAAGTGATGTAGAAAAGAAATATAGATCACAAATGATTAAAGAAAAGACGATAGCAGCAATGGAATCTCCTTTAAATTTAGCTAAAGATTCGTTAAAATTTTATGATAATATAGATTTTGCTATTGAATTTGGAAATAAGAATTTAACATCTGATGCTATAGTAGCAGCAATACTTTTACATTCAGCTATAGAAAGTGCAGTAGTTAATGTTTTTGTAAATTATAATAGTTTATATAATAAAGAAGGATATGAAAATATTCCAGAAGAATGTAGAGAAATAATTAAAAAGTCATTAGATAAAAAAGAAATTATAGTTAAAGAATATGGAATATAAATAATAAAGCTGTAATATAAGTTTTTCAACTTTATATTATGGCTTTATTATTTTGAAATACTTAGGTTTTATATATTAATTTTTATTGTGATTGGTATTCAGGTAAATCAGTAAGAGGTTTAAATTCATAGCCATCAGCTCTAATTTGTTGTATTACAGTTTTTAAAACAGCAGTATTTGTTTTTGAAACTGCATGTAATAACATTATGCATCCAGGATGAACACCTTGTGTTATTTTTTTTATAGCGACTTCTTCGCTAGGTTGATTGTCTATAATCCAATCTTTGTAGGCAAAACTCCAAAAAATACTTTTATATCCTAAATCATTAGTTTTCTTTAATGAATTAATAGAATATTTGCCCATAGGTGGTCTAAAAAATTTAGGCATATCGCTACCAACGACTTCTTTGTAAGCATTTTCTACATCTATAAATTCAGATTTGAATTTTTGTGGATCTGTAACACTTGCCATTGATGGATGGTGGTTAGAGTGATTACATACTAAATGACCTTCATCAGCCATTCTTTTAACTATTTCAGGATTTTGAACTATATATGGTTTTACAACAAAAAAAGCAGCAGGAACTTTTTCATCACGAAGTATATCTAATATTTTTGCTGTATATCCATTTTCATACCCTTAATCAAAAGTTAAGTAAATTACTTTTTCATTAGTATCGCCTAAATAATAGGCATTATATTTAGATAAAAGTCCTGTTGCTTCTTTAGGGCATTCAGGCATTAAATCTTTGCCTCTGTTAACAAAATACCAATTCAATTCAAAATCATCACCGATTGAATATTTTGAATAAGCATAGGCATTGCTTACAATTAAAGAAATTAAAATAAAAATTGATACTAATAAAAAGGAGAATTTATTTTTTTTCAATAGTATCACCTCCTAATAATATCTTTTGTAGAGCCGAAAATATTACACATGGAAAATAAAGAAAATATATAGAAAAAATTGACAAGAAGCTATTAAAGGGATATAATGGAAATGTATTATTAATGAAGGAGGTAGGAATATGTTAAAATCTTATATAAATTTAAAAGAAATGTTTAATTTAATTATAAGTAAATATAACAATAATATTTTTAATAACCCTATCTCTAGGAGTCTTTTTAATATATAAAATAAATATTATATTTATTAAAAAGATATGTAATAAGATTTGTTTATGGAGGTTGTGGTTATTATCACAGGTATTTTTTATATTTAAAGTTAGTATATTTAATAATAAAAGGTCGTGGAGTAATCATGGCCTTTTATTATTTTTTTAAGGGGTGAGTTTGTATTTATAAAAGGAAGAAAAGGTGAGTAAAAAAATTATAATTATAAGGGGGAAGAAAAATGAAGAGGATACTTAAGTATGTTTCTAAATATAAGGGAACTGTTATTATTGGAACAATGTGCATGTTGATAGTTATAGGAGTAGATTTATTCCTTCCATATTTACAACAAGTATTCATAGATAGTGGATTAATGAAAGGAAATCAAAATGTTATTGTTTCAGTATTAGTATGGATAGGGATTATAACTATCATAAAGGCAATGTTAGGATATGGAAAAGAATTTTTATATGATGTATTAAGTAGTTGGGTACATCAAGATATAAAAAATGATTTGTTTGCACATATTCAAACATTAGAATTTGAATATTTTGACAATATGAATACAGGGGAATTGATGTCAAGAATAGGTGAGGATGCAGAGAATATATGGCAAACAATAGGATATGGAATGAGACTTTTTATTGAAAATATAATTTACTTTGTGATTTCAACAATAATACTATTTGTTTTAAATTATAAGTTAGCTTTAGCTTGTTTTATTGTAATGATTCCAATTGGATTTATAGGAATAAAATTAGAAAATAAGTTTGGAGAAACCTATAGCAAAATAAGTGATCAAACAGCTGAAATTAATACTATTGCTCAAGAAGATATTGCAGGAATAAAACTTGTTAAGGCTTTTTCAAGAGAAAAATATGAAATAAATAAATTTTTAAAGATGAATAAAGTTTATTATGATTTAAATATGGAGCAAGCAAAAATAATAGGTGATTATTTTCCACCAATAGAGTTCTTAACAAATATTGCACTTGTTATAATGATTGTTTTAGGTGGATTTCTCGTAATGGATGGTGAAGTAAGCATAGGTATATTAGTTGCATTTAATGGATATATATGGAATTTGATATGGCCAATGAGAATGCTTGGAGAACTAACAGACTTACTTTCAAGAACAGTGTCATCTGCAAATAAAATTTTTGCAATAATGGATAAGGATCCTAGTATTAAAACTAAAGAAAACTTTAAAGATGTTAAAAATATTAAAGGTAATATAAAATTTGAAGGGGTTAACTTTAAATATGATGATAAATTAGTATTAAAAAATATAAATTTAGATATAAAAGCAGGAAGTACAGTAGCTATAATGGGAGCAACAGGCGCTGGAAAATCTTCTTTAATAAATTTAATTGGTAGGTACTATGATACTTGTAAAGGTAGTATAAAAATTGATGGAATTGATATAAAAGAATATAACTTAGAATTTTTAAGAAAAAATATGGCCATTGTTCCTCAGGAAACATTCTTATTTTCTGAAACGATTTTAAATAATATAAAGTTTAGCAATGAAAATGCAAGTTTTGAAGAAATAAAGGAAGCTAGTAAATTAGCATGTGCTAATGAATTTATTGAAGGGTTAGAATTAGGATATAATACTGAAATAGGAGAAAGAGGAATAGGTCTTTCTGGGGGACAAAAGCAAAGGATAGCTATTGCAAGGTCATTAGTTAGAAAAGCTAAAATATTAATTTTAGATGATTCAACATCAGCATTAGATATGGAAACTGAACATGAATTATTAAAAAATCTTTCAAATAGGAAGCATGAAAGTACAACATTTATAATAGCGCATAGAATTTCAGCAGTTAAAAATGCAGATTTAATTATATATTTAGAGGATGGACAGATAAAGGAAAGTGGTACTCATGATGAACTCTTAAAGAAAAAGGGAAGATATTATGATATTTATAACGACCAATTTAGAGATTTTAATTTACTAGAAGAAGAGGTGATTTAGATGAGTTATAACGAAATTGTGAAAGATGAAGAAATAACAAGAAGAAGCAAAAAAGAACTAACTATGAAGCTTATAAAATATCTTAAGCCTTATAAATTTAAAGCTTTAATTATAATAATTCTTATGATTTTTGTAATGGTTAGTGGAATAGTAAATCCATGGTTATTACAAGTTGCTATTGATAATTATATTGTAAATTTTAATGTAAAAGGATTGCTAATTATAGGAGCAGCATTGATTATATTAAACTTAGTTGCATGGGTCTTATCAAGAATAAGGTGGAAAATGATAACTTCAATTACAAATAATATTTTAGTTAATATAAGACATGAATTATATACACATATACAAAGCTTATCTTTTGATTTTTTTGATAGCAGGCCTGTTGGTAAAATACTAGCAAGGGTGGTTGGAGATGTTAATGCATTAAAAAGCTTGTTTTCTCAAAGTATTGAATCATTAATACCTCAATTATTAAATTTAATTTGTGTTGCAGTTATAATGCTTATTCTTAATTACAAGTTAGCATTAGCATGTATTACATTACTTCCATTGTTAGGGATTGTAATTTTTGCAATTGAGATATTTTCAAGAAAAAGATGGGAAATATATAGAAATAAAAGATCAAATTTAAATGGGTTTACTCATGAAGATTTTTCAGGAATAAAAGTTGTACAAGGGTTTGCAAATGAAGAGGGAACTAGAAATAATTTTAAAGGAATGGTAAAAGAATTGAATGATTCTTTTATAAAAGCTGTAATGTTAAATGATTTCTTTTGGCCATTAGTTGAATTATCATGGGGAGTTGGAACAATAGTAGTTTTTGGATTGGGATATAAGATGGTTATAAATAATGAAATTACAATTGGTACATTAATTGCATTTTCTATGTATGTAGGGATGTTTTGGAGACCCATAATGAATTTATCAAGTTTTTATAACACATTAATTACTAACTTTTCAGCTGCTGATAGGATATTTGATATATTAGACCAAAAGCCAATAGTTAAAAATTCACAAGCTGCAAAAAGTATTGGTAAAATAAATGGAACTGTAGAATTTATGGATGTTTCTTTTGCTTATGATAATGATAATGAAGTATTAAAAAATATTAATTTTAAAGTTAATAAAGGTGAAAAAATTGCACTTGTTGGAGCAACAGGGGCTGGGAAAAGTACAATTGTTTCATTAATAAGTAGGTTTTATGATCCTACAGTTGGAGAAGTGCTAATAGATGGGAAAAATATAAAAAATGTTGAATTAGAATCTCTTAGAAGTCAAATGGGAATAATGCTTCAAGATACATTTTTATTTTCTGATACTATTATGGAAAATATAAGATATGGAAGATTAGATGCTACTGATGAAGAAGTAATTAATGCAGCAAAAGCGGTTAATGCTCATGAATTTATTATGAAACTTGAAAATGGATATAAGACAGAAGTAAATGAACGTGGTTCTAGATTATCATTAGGACAAAGACAGTTAGTATCATTTGCAAGAGCATTACTTGCTAATCCTCGTATTTTAATTTTAGATGAAGCAACATCCAATATAGATACAGTAACAGAAAAATTAGTTCAAAAAGGAATAGAAAAATTACTTCATGGAAGAACTTCTTTTGTAGTTGCTCATAGGCTTTCAACTATTAGAGATTGTGATAAAATAATGGTAATTAATAATGGAAAAATTGAAGAAGAGGGAAATCATGAAGAACTCTTAAAATTAAGAGGAATTTATTATGAATTATATATGGCACAATATAATTTTATGAATCAGTGAAATGTTACAAGTTTAGTTTAAAACTCTCTTTTGGGAGTTTTTTATATGAGTGGAGATTGTTTTTAGGAGTTTTTAGTATACAATTAACACAAATAAAATATAAAATGTATTTTAAGTTAATATTTAGATTAAAAGGTTTATATTAATAATAATTTTATAGTAATTTTAATTATTTTTATTATGTTAAAGTAAGTTGTATTTACAATAAAAATAATGAAGAATCAAAAGAATATGAATTTACACATAAAATTATTAAATGAAATATTAAATATTAAGGGAGAATAGTATGACAGAAAAGGAAAAAATGTTAGCTGGAGAATTATATTATGCAAGTGATGAAGAGCTAACTAAAGAACATAATATAGCACAAAGAATTTTGTGGAAGTTTAATAATTCACCAGAAGAAAATAGAAGTGAAATATTAAAAGAGTTATTTGGAAGCACAGGAGAAAATTTTTGTATAAAGCCTAATTTTCGTTGTGATTATGGATATAATATTTATGTAGGAGAAAACTTTTTTGCTAACTATGATTGCGTTATATTAGATGTTTGTAAAGTAACTATAGGTGATAATTGTATGTTAGCTCCAAGAGTATGTATTTATACAGCTACACATCCATTAGATTCACAAACTAGAATATCTGGATTAGAATATGGAAAACCTGTGGTTATTGGAAATAATGCATGGATTGGTGGAAGTTCAGTTATATTACCAGGAATAACTATTGGAAATAATGTAGTTGTAGCAGCTGGTTCTGTAGTTGTTAAAGATGTTCCAGATAATGTTGTAGTGGCTGGAAATCCAGCTAAAATTATAAAATATTTATAAAGTATTAAAAAATTCAGTGAAAGCTGAATTTTTTTTAACAAAAAGTTATAAAGCAAAGAAAGTAAAAATTATAATTTCAGAGACAAATGTTGCAATATTTGAAAATGTAGATTATAAGAAAAATAGATAATTATTAAGTGATAAATGTTAAATTCATATTAAGAAGTGATTTGATTAATATATAAATATATAACAAATCAATATTAATAAATAAATCAGTAAAGGTAAAAGGAAATTCAATTGATAGTTTGTAATAAAAATGAAAACTATGGAGAATTAACGTACATTTTATCATTGAAATAAAATTACTTATAGAGTATAATCTTAGAAGTATTAGTAAGGTCGAAAGGATGTTATATAGATGAGATTAGGGATTGTAGGACTACCAAACGTAGGAAAAAGTACATTATTTAATGCTATAACAAAAGCAGGAGCTGAATCAGCAAACTATCCATTTTGTACAATAGAACCAAATGTTGGAGTTGTTAGTGTACCAGACACTAGATTAGATGTATTAGAAAAAATGTATGGGACAAAGAAAAAAGTTTATACTGCTGTTGAGTTTTATGATATTGCAGGATTAGTTAAAGGTGCTTCTAAAGGTGAAGGGTTAGGAAATAAATTCTTATCACACATAAGAGAAGTAGAAGCTATAGTACATGCTGTTAGATGCTTTGAAGATGAAAATGTAGTTCACGTTGAAGGTTCAGTAGATCCAATAAGAGATATAGATACTATTAACTTAGAGTTAATATTTGCTGACTTAGAAGTTTTAGAAAGAAGAATGGAAAAGGGAGTAAAACTTGCTAGATCAGGAGATAAAAAAGCTAAAGCAGAATATGAAATAATGGAAAAAGTAAAAGCACACTTAGAAGCTAATAAGCCAATAAGAACTTTAGAGTTAAATGAAGATGAAGAAACTTTTGTTAAATCTTTATTTATGATTACTTCTAAGCCAGTATTATATTCTTGTAATATATCAGAAGATGATATGATGAGCGGAAACCTTAATAATAAGTATGTTCAAATGGTTAAGGAGTATGCTGCAAACGAAAATTCAGAAGTTGTAGTTGTATGTGCTAAACTTGAAGAAGAATTATCAGGATTAGAGGATGAAGAAAAAGCAGAAATGTTAGAAGAATATGGATTAACTGAATCAGGATTAGATAAGCTTATAAGAGCTTCATATAAATTATTAGGTTTAATAAGCTACTTAACTGCAGGTGTTCAAGAAGTAAGAGCTTGGACAATAAAAGAAGGAACTAAAGCTCCAGCAGCTGCTGGGAAAATTCACTCAGATATTGAAAGAGGATTTATTAGAGCTGAAGTTGTTGCATATGATGATTTAGTTGCATGTGGTTCAGAATCAGCAGCTAAAGAAAAAGGTCTTTACAGATTAGAAGGTAAAGATTATGTAATGAAAGATGGAGATGTTGTAAACTTCAGATTTAATGTATAATGTTTTTAAGGAACTGTAAAAAAACAGTTCCTTTTTTTCTTATGATAAATTACAATATCAAGTGCAACACTAATTAATTGCAAAAAAAATAACCCATACGGGTACGTTCATGTTAAAGTAATAATTGACTAGAAAACCACTTTAAAGGACGTGACTGTATGAGCTATAAACATATTACTATAAATGAACGTTGTTGTATAGTAGAATATTTAAATTTAGGATGGAGTTTATCTAAAATAGCCAAAGAACTCAACAGAAATAAATCAAGTATTTCAAGAGAAATTAAAAGAAACAATCTTAATGGAAGATACAAAGCTCATGTAGCTCAAGATAAATATGAAAACAGAAGAGTTAAATGTAAACCTCATGGAAAAATTGCTAACGCTTCGTTAGTAAACTATGTTCAAGAAAAGCTAAATAATCACTGGTCTCCAGAACAGATTTCAGGTCGTCTAAAACTTGAATTTAATAAACAAATAATTTCATTTAGCACTATATACTCTTGGCTATATAAAGGTATTTTGGAGCACTGTTCCGTTGACCTGCTTCGCAGGAAGGGTAAATCACTAAAACCAAGAGAAACTCGAGGTAAATTCAATATAGGGAAAACAATAAGTCAAAGACCTAAAGATGTAAGAAAAAGATTAGATATTGGACACTGGGAACTTGATACTATTGTTTCAAGTAGGGGAAAATCTAAGGCGTGTCTTTCAACTTTCGTTGAAAGAAAAACACGTTTAACAAAAATCAGAATAATGCAAAATAGAAAAGCTTCTACTTTTAATGAACATTGTATTATTGCATTATGCAAATTTGGTAGGAATAATTTAAAATCATTGACTGTAGACCGTGGTAAAGAATTTGCTGGATATTTAGAGTTAGAAAATAAATTAGACTTAGATGTGTATTTTGCTGATGCTTACAGTTCATGGCAAAGAGGAACTAATGAAAATACAAATGGCTTGATTAGATAATTCTTTCCTAAAAAATTTGATTTTTCTACTATAAATCAAAATCATGTTGATATTGTTGAGGATATTTTAAATAATAGACCACGGAAATGTCTTGGATACAAGACACCGTTAGAAGCATTTAACGAAGAACAAGCTAAGTGTTGCACTTAGCTTGACAATTCGTCTTATAATAAAAATGTCTAATAAAAAAATAGAAAAATAATTAAAATTAATATTTTATATGAATATTGTGGAAAAAAACATTTTAAAATATATTATTTTATTTGAAAAAATTTTTTATATTGATTTCGCTATATTTTAACAAGAAAAAAATATATTTTTAAACAAATTTATCTTGAAGGAAAAGAGATAATTCTATAGAATATATATATAAGATGTAAAGTGGTTAAAAGTGGATTAGTTAATGCTTAATTGGGAGAATATTTTAATTGTGTAACATCTATAAAGCTTAAATGTAAAAAAATACAATTGTTATATTTTTGATATTAAGAAAAGAACTTATAAAGTGAAGTTTATAATCACTAAAAGAACGGATGATATTTTTATGGATATCAAATGAAAGAGTATAAAATGCTTGAAGAAAAACTAAAAAATTACCATTAACTAATAAA
Organism: Clostridium sp. ETTB3; assembly: GCF_053571985.1. NCBI lineage: Bacteria > Bacillati > Bacillota > Clostridia > Eubacteriales > Clostridiaceae > Clostridium > Clostridium sp. ETTB3. The sequence continues at coordinate 1,586,855 of NZ_CP199832.1, read as the reverse complement.
GATGCCAAGGCATTTGTAAGATTCTTTTTTGCAGATGCTTGTGAAGTTGAGACGGACAAGCTAAAGAAGATGATTAATTCCATTAAACCTAAAGGAATACGCCGGCATAGAAAAGGATATAGTAAGCATAGGGACTTTAAGTATAATAGAGATTTAGAGTAAGGAAAAATGGCAAGAAAATAATGAATCAAATATTGATTTTAACTTAATTGCAGAAAAAATGGCGATTTAGGAATATAAGGAGTAATAAAAATGGAATTTAATCACGTATCAGTTTTACTTAATGAATGTTTAGAAGCACTTAATATTAAAGAAGATGGAATTTATGTAGATTGTACTTTAGGAGGAGCAGGTCATTCATCACAAATAGTGAAGAGATTATCTAAAAATGGAAGATTAATAGGAATAGACCAAGATAGGGATGCATTAAGAGCAGCAGGAGAAAGATTACAGAATTTTTCAAATGTTACTTTAGTACATAACAATTTTCATAATATAGGAGCTATTTTAGAAGAGCTAGGAGTAGAAAAAGTTGATGGTATTCTAATGGATTTAGGAGTTTCTTCTTATCAATTAGATGAAGGTGAAAGAGGCTTTAGTTATATGAAAGATGCACCTTTAGATATGAGAATGAATAGAGAAAATAGTTTTTCAGCCTATGATGTAGTAAATGATTATAGTGAGGAGGAATTATATAGAATCATAAGAGATTATGGAGAAGAAAAATTTGCAAAAAGAATTGCTAACTTTATTGTAAATAAAAGAAGTGAAAAAAATATAGAAACAACATTAGAATTAGTTGAGATAATTAAAGATGCAATTCCAGCAAAGGCAAGAAGAGAAGGACCTCATCCAGCAAAGAGAACTTTCCAAGCAATTAGAATTGAGGTTAATAGTGAACTTTCAATTTTAAATAAAGCAATAGAAGATGGAGTTAATAAATTAAACAGTGGAGGAAGAATGGCAATAATAACTTTCCATTCTTTAGAGGATAGAATAGTTAAAAATAAGTTTAGAGATTTAGCTGTATCTTGTAGATGTCCAAAGGAATTTCCAGTTTGTATATGTGGAGAAAAAGCAAAGGTAAAAGTAATAAGTAGAAAAGCAATTGAGCCTTCAAAACAAGAGGTTGAAGAAAATCCAAGAAGTAGAAGTGCAAAACTTAGAGTGATTGAAAAATTATAAATATATTATGAAAAATAGCAGGGATGTGAATAAAATGGGAGTTAGAGAATATGATTATATAAGAGGAAATACAGCTTTAGCACCAGATAAAAAAATTAAAGAGACTGAAAAACAAAGAAAAAAACAAAGGATACAAAGTAAAAAAAGAGAAAGGGCAATGAAGAAAAATATTTTAATTGCAGGTTTTACAGTAGGAACAATTTTATTTGCATTAGGATCTACAACTTTATTTTTAGATAGTAAAATCCATGATTATCAAAAGAAATTATTAATTTTAGAAGAAAATCTGAAGGAAGAAAAAGATGTAAATGCTGCAATTAATGTTAAAATGCTTAAGTTTGCATCTTTCGATAAAATAAAAAGCACAGCAGAGGATGAGTTAGGAATGATATATCCTAACTCTGAAAGTACTATAACTATTGATATGTCAAAAGAATATTTTTCACATTTAAAAACTAAGGAAAATAGCACGAGTAATTTTTTACAAAAAATTATAGGGGTATTTAAATAATGAATAGTTTATAGGATATTTGCTTTTAATTTTGCTTACAGCTCTATTTTTACAAAAATCTTTATCATTCGTTTATAAATGCTCCTTGGAGGAATTTGTATGAATAAAAAGATTTTTAAAGATAGAGCTGTTATGAGAAAAAGAATGGTTTTAGCTTTAGGGTTTATTGTTGCTATATTTGGTTTATTAATTGTAAGATTATCTTATGTTATGATTGTAAAAAGAGATGATTATTCAAGTAGGGCAGAAGAACAATGGACTAGTGAAGTTAGAATTGATGCCAGAAGAGGTAGAATATTAGATAGAAATGGCAATGAGTTAGCAGTTTCAGCTAATGTTTATAGAGTGGATTTTGATTTAAATTCAATAAGACAGTATTTAAAGAAAACTGATAAGAGTACTGATGATATTGCACCATTAATTTCAGAAGCTACAGGAATAGATACTAAAAAGGTAAAAGATAAGTTAGAAACTAAACTTGCAAATGGAAGTGATGCAGGTTCAGCTACTTTAGTAAGAAGAGTTGAAAAAGATGTTGCTGATAAAGTTAATGATTTAAATATTCAAGGGGTTATTGTTTCACCTGATACAAAAAGATATTATCCAAAAGGACAGTTTTTAGCTCATGTTCTTGGAAGTACAAACAGTGATGGACAAGGATTAACAGGAGTTGAATTACAATATAATGAATATCTTTCTGGTGTGCCAGGATTGAGAATAACTGAACTTGATAGAAATAGTGAAGCTTTAGATTATACAATATCTAAGTTTACTCCACCAATTAGTGGTAAAGATGCAACATTAACAATAGATGAAAATTTACAAGAAATAGCTGAAAAGGTAGCTGAAAAAGGTTTAATTGATAATAAGGCAAAAAGAGTATCAATATTAATTATGAATCCTCAAAATGGTGAAATTCTTGCCATGGTAAATGAGCCAGACTTTGATCCTAATAATCCATTTTCTGGATTTGAGGATTTTGTTGGGGAAAGTGATTCAGAAAAACTTCAAAAAATGTGGAGAAACAGTTTAGTAAATGATACATTTGAGCCTGGATCTATTTTTAAAGTTATTACTATGTCAACTGCTATAGAAGAAGGCTTAGTTAATGAATCAGATGAATTTACTTGTGGTGGAAGTTTACAAGTAGGACCTCATACAATTAAATGTTGGAAACGTGGAGGACATGGAACTCAAATTTTACCTGAAATACTTCAAAATTCATGTAATGTAGGATTTATGAAATTAGGTGAAAAGATAGGCAGTGAAAAATTAGTTGAATATATTAAAAAGTTTGGATTTGGTCAAGTATCAGGTGTTGATTTGCCAGGAGAAGCAAGAGGAATTGTTAAATCAGCAGATAATATGAATGATGCGGATCTTGCAACAATATCTTTTGGTCAAACAAATACTGTTAATGCAGTTCAATACATGACAGCTTTTAATGCTATAGTTAATGGTGGAACTTTAATTCAGCCACATGTTATGAAAAGTATAAGCCATACTGATAGTGAGGGAAATACAATTATAGATGAAGAATTTGAACCTAAAACAGTAGAAAATGTAATTTCAGAATCTACAGCTGCTACGTTAAGAGATTATTTAGAAAGAACTGTTAATCAAGGAGGATCTAATAAGGCTTATATAGCAGGGTACCATATAGGAGCAAAAACAGGTACAGCTCAAAAGGTTAATGCTCTTACAGGAGGATATGAATCAGGAAAATATATTTCATCTATGGCTGGATTTGCAAGTGTAGATAATCCGCAAATAACAATTTTTGCAACTATTGATGAACCAAGTAATGGAGCTTATTATGCAGGTGTGGTAACAGCACCTTTAGGAAAAGAACTATTTCAAGATATATTTAATTATATGAATCAAGAATTTTCACAAGATGAAAATGTGATTTTAAAAGATGTAGTTTTGCCTGAAGTAAGAGGAGTTTCTGTTTCAGATGCAAAAAAAATATTAAAAGAATTAAATATAAATTGTACAGTTGAAGGTGATGGAGATACAATTACAAATATGCAACCATATCCTGGTTATAATGTTAAGGAAGGTTCAACAATTAATCTTTACACAAATCAAAATGAAACTTATAATAAAGATGTAATTATGCCAGATGTAAGAGGATATTCAAAAAAAGCTGCCATAGAACTTTTAGAAGAATTAGGTATTAATTATACTATCCAAGGTGATGGGCTTATAATAAATCAAAGTATTCCAAGTGGAGAACTTATATCAAAAGGCACAACTGTTAAGCTTACATTAAGTGCTGAGTATGAAGAGGATTAATTATTATTTAAATTTTTAGCATGTGAGTTTTCACATGCTAAATTTATGCCTATAATAATTAAATAGGTGATATTAATTTTATTTAAAATAATAAGATTAATTAAAGTAGTATAACTATAAATAATTTAAAAGCAGTTATAAATAATATTTGAATTATGAAAGTAGAGTGATTATTATGCAAATGACTTTTGAAGAAATGTTAAAGGCAGTAAATGGAGAGGTTATTGTACAAGGGATAGAAAATACCTTTAATAAATTATGTATTGATACTAGAAAGATAGCTAAAAATAACGTGTTTTTAGCTATAAAAGGAGAAAATTTTAATGGAAATGATTTTGTATTAAAAGCATTAGAATTAGGTGCAAGCATTATTATTGTTGATGAAGTAAAATTTGATGCAAATGAAGTAAAAGAAAGTGGAACTATAATTAAAGTTGAAAATACAAGAAAAGCATTATTAGACTTAGCTAAATTTTATAGAAAAAAATTAGGACTTAAAGTAGTAGGAGTAACTGGATCTACAGGAAAAACTTCAACTAAGGATTTAATAGCGGCTGTATTAAGTAAAAAATATAATGTATTTAAGACTAAAGGTAACTTTAATAATGATATAGGTTTACCATTAATGATATTAGAGCTAACAAGTGATTATGATGTAGCAATACTTGAAATGGGAATGAGTTCCCTTGGAGAAATAGAACTTCTTGCAGATGTAGCAAGACCTGATATTGGTGTAATAACAAATATAGGATTATCACATATAGAAAACCTTAAAACACAAGAAAATATTTTAAAAGCTAAAATGGAAATAAGTACTTTCTTTGATGAAAAGAATGTTTTAATACTTAATGCAGAAGATGAATATTTAAAGAATATTAATAAAAAAGGATTTAAAGTTAAAAAAATTGGTTATAATCATGAATATGATGTTTACGCATCTAATATTATATTAAGAGAAGATGAAACAAAATTTTCAGCTCATGCCTTCGGTGAAGAAGCTGTATTTACTCTACCAATGGCAGGTAAGCATAATGTTTTAAATGCAATGCTTGCAATTGAGGTTGCAGAATGTCTTGGTGTATCTTTTAATGAAATGATTTTAGGATTGGATAATTTAGAAGCAACATCAATGAGATTACAAGTGATAAAAAAACAAGATTTTATAATAATAAATGATTGTTATAATGCAAGTCCAGATTCTATGAAATCTTCTTTAGATGTTCTTTCTGCTTATAAAAATGGAAGAAGAGTTGCTGTATTAGGAGATATGTATGAGCTTGGAGATAAAGCTAAAAATGCTCACTTCAAAATTGGAGAATATGCAAGAGATAAGGCTGATTTATTAATTGTAATAGGTGAACAAATTAATAACTTTAAAGATGGATTTAAAAATGATAATATAATCATGTACAATACAAAAGAGGAATGCATAAAAGAATTGAAAAGTATTGTAAAAAAGAATGATGTAATATTAATTAAAGCATCAAGAGGTATGAAACTAGAATATGTTGTTAAAAGTCTAGAGGAAATGTAATTATACGAAGGAGGTGAACTGCTTTTTAAAGCAGTAAGAGATGGGGGATAGTGTTATGAACATATTACAAGGAAATATAACAAAAACATTAATTATTACATTTATATTAGGGGTTGTCATATCTTTAGTACTTGGGCCAATTACAATTCCATTATTAAGAAGATTAAAATTTGGTCAAAATATTAGAGAAGATGGACCTAAGACTCATTTAAAGAAAGCTGGAACACCTACTATGGGTGGTGTAATATTTATTTTATCAACTACAATTGCTATGTTTATTGTTAGTAGAAGTTTAACTGATAAGGGAATGATAGCATTATATTCGCTTATTGCTTTTGGGTTTATAGGATTTTTAGATGATATTTTAAAAATACTTAAAAAGCAAAGTGAAGGATTAAAGGCTTGGCAAAAGATGGTTTTATTACTTATAGTTTCAGGAGCATTTGCTTATTATAGCTATGTAAATTTACCACATTATATTGCAATTCCATTTACAAATATGGAACTTCCTTTAGGTGTATTATATATTCCATTTGTTATATTTGTTTATGCTTCTATGACGAATGCAGTAAATTTAACTGATGGATTAGATGGATTAGCATCAACAGTTTCAGTTTTAGTTTTAACATTCTTTGCAGTATTAACATTTACTTTAAAAGATTACTCATTAACCGTATTTTCAGTAGCATTAATAGCAGGATTATTAGGTTTCTTAAAATATAATGCTTATCCAGCAAAAGTATTTATGGGGGATACAGGTTCTCTTGCAATAGGAGGAGCAATTACTACTATAGCAATTATAAGTGGAAATCCATTAATAATAGTTTTAGTAGGTGGAATTTATGTGTGTGAAGCTTTATCAGTAATAATTCAAGTTACTTCATTTAAATTAACAGGAAAAAGAGTATTTAAAATGGCTCCAATTCATCATCATTTTGAACAATGTGGATGGAATGAAGTTAAAATAGTTACAGTATTTTCAATTATAACAGTACTTTTATGTATAATAGGTTTTTTTGCAATTTAGTTAATTAAATTGGAGGAATGTCTATGAATATAAATAAGCCCAATGATAATAAGAATATGGGACAAATAGATTATGGAATATTTTATACATTATGCATATTGTTATCTATAGGTGTTATAATGGTATATTCCGCTAGTTCATTTTATGCTATGTTTCATAATAATGATAGCATGTATTTCTTTAAAAGACAGTTAATTTGGGCAATTATTGGTATAATTTCAATGAGTATTATGATGTCAATTGATTATCATAAATTAAAAAAAATTACACCGCAACTACTTATATGTACAATACCATTATTAATTGCAGTATTCTTCTTTCCAGCAATTAATGGTGCTAAAAGATGGATTTCGTTAGGACCATTATCTTTTCAACCATCTGAATTAACAAAATATGCAGTTGTAATGTTTTTGGCCTTTAGTATTGATTTAAAAGGTGATGAAATAAAAGATTTTTGGCATGGGTTAGTACCATATTTAGGTCTTTCAGGATTTTTTGCTGCTTTAATATTAGCAGAACATAATATGAGTATTGCAACTATTATAATGATAGTTACATTTATTATGTTATTTGTAGCAGGAGGAAGAATAAAACACCTATTTGGAATAATATTACCATCGCTATTTACATTAGCAATATTTTTTATATTTAGTTCAGATTATAGAAGAGAAAGAATGTTAAACTTTATAGATCCATGGAAAGATGCAGCGGATGCAGGATATCAATTAATACAATCATTTTTAGCATTAGGTTCAGGTGGATTAACTGGATTAGGTTTAGGTCAATCAAGACAAAAAACATTATATATGCCAGAACCACATAATGATTTTATCTTTTCTATTATAGGAGAAGAAGTAGGATTAATAGGGTGCTTATTTATAATTGCATTATTTTTGATATTTATATGGAGAGGAGTAAGAGTTGCTATGAATGCAAAAGATACTTATGGTAAATTATTAGCAATGGGGATTACTTCAATTATAGCAGTTCAAGCGATAATTAATATTGCAGTTGTAACTGGGTCTATGCCTGTTACAGGAGTTCCAATGCCTTTTATTAGTTATGGTGGTACATCGCTTGTAATTAATTTAACGGCTATGGGGATTTTACTTAATATTTCAAGGCAGGTAGAAAAGAAAATAGTATAATTTTGGATAAGAGCTTCTAGTTTTAGGAGCTCTTAAATTTTTATGTACAATCAATGAATAATAATATAAAATAATTATAAAAAATATAGCTTTTATGTTAGAATTATAGTAAAAGATAGAAATTATAAGGAATAAGGTAAATTATGAAAGATGTAAAAAAGTTTATTAGAGCAAAGAAAAGAAAGAAGAAGATAAAAAAATTAACTTTAATGACAGTAGTAATTGGAGCAGCTTCATTTATTTTCTTTACTAAGGCACCAATATTTAATATTAAAACTATTTCATTTAATGGAAATGTAACTATATCAAATGAGGTTTTGTATGATGAGGTAAAGGATAGAATAGGCTTAAATATTTTTACTGTAAATCAAAAAAAAATTAAAGAAGAAATTTTAAAAAATAGGTATGTAAGTTCAGTTAATATAAAAAGAAAGGGAGTGAATACTTTGGTAATAGGAATAACTGAAGAAGCTCCAGTTTATTATATAGATAATGGATCAAAACTTGAAATTATTAATGAAAATTTAAATGTATTAGAAGAAGTAGATAGTATTGAAGGAAGAAATTTAGTTGAAGTTAAAGGTATTGATTTAAGTAGAGTTAATGATGAGAGTTATGCAGATGATATACATACTTATAAAAGTATTTTAGCTAATTTTTATCCATTTATTTCTGAAAATAAAGAGCAAATACATCTTTCAAGTTTAGATATAAGTAATATAGTAAATATAATTGGGTATATAGGGGATGTTAAAATTTTCTTTGGGGATGATAGTGATTTATATAATAAGATGGAAAATGTGTATAGAATAATTTTAAGTGAAAATATAAATATAAAAAAAGGTTATATAAATGTTAGTATAAAGGGATCACCAGTAATAAAAAATGAACCAGTTGATGAAAGCAAACCTAAAAATGAAGCAGAAACATAAGCAAAGATAAATGAGAAAATACAAACAGAAAATGAATAAAATTTAAGTTTTGAAAATGTGAAGTAGGAGGAGAGTATGAAAAGAACAGTATCTCAAATTTTTGTTGCTATTGTTTGTGCATTATTAGGTTTTTTATTAACATATCAGTTTAAACAATTAAATATAGCAAATAGAAAAAATATAGATTACAATAGTTCAGATATATTATTAGAATTAGAAAATCTAAAAAAAGAAAAAGAAGATTTGCAAAAAAATAATGAAATTTTATCTGAAGAATTAAAGCAATTAGAAGATGCGGCAGCTGAGGAAGGGGAAGTTGAGGGTGAAATAAAAAAACAACTTGATAATGCAAGAATGCAACTTGGACTTTTAGATGTAAAAGGACCAGGATTAACTATTACCTTAACTTTGAAAAATTCAGTATTTGGTGCAAATGGTACTCAAAATGTAAATACTCTTAGTGAAGAAGAAATTATAAATTTAATTAATTCTTTATGGTATGCAGGGGCTGAGGCTATATCTATAAATGAAATGAGAATTACACCACAAACAGGGATAAAAACAGCAGGTAGTTCAATTTCTATAGGATCAGCAGGTAGAGTAGATCCAAATAGTGAAGTTGTAATTAAAGCAATTGGAGATAAAAGTAAATTAAATGTTGCTGTAAACTATCCAGGTGTTTTAGATTATGGAGCTTTAAAAAGTTATAATAGTGATGTTAAGCAAAGTGATGACATAACAGTAACTAAGACAACACAATCATTAAGATATGAATATATAAAGCCAATTCAATAAATAGGAGGAAGAGTTATGATAGCATTAATAGGTTTGTTATTAGGTGTATTTTTAGGACTAGTTTTTGATGTAAATATACCAGAAAGTTTTTCGCCCTATATGTCAGTTGCGATTTTAGCATGTTTAGATTCTGTATTTGGGGCATTTAGAGCATCTTTAAATAATAATTTTAAATCAGATATATTTATATCAGGATTTTTTGGAAATGCTTTGCTTGCAGCAGGATTAGCATATCTTGGAGATAAATTAGGTATTCCTATATATATTGCATCAGTAATAGTATTTGGGGGAAGAATATTTGATAACTTTGGAGCTATTAGAAGAATTTTATTAGAAAGATTCAAAAATAGACGAAGAGGTGATTAGGTGGTTAAAAATAAAAGCAAATTTTTTCTTTTCCTTGGAACGATATTAATTGGTTTTTTTATTGTTATTAATATAGATATTAATAATACTAATAGTTTTTTTAAAATGAATTCAAAAGAATATAAAAATGCAATTGAAGAAAGAAATAAATTATATGATGAAATTACAGCGTTAAGTGAAGATAATTATGATTTATTAAAGAAAATATCTCAACTTAATGTAGATGATAATAAAGATAATCAAAAAGTAATAAAGCATATGAAAGAACAATTAGAAGAATATAATTTGCTTTCTGGAGTAGTTGAAGCAAAAGGACCAGGGGTTGTCTTAACTATTAGTGATGGGAGTTATGATATTTATAGTGATAGTCAAGAGGAAGTTAATAGAAAAACATTACATTCAGCTGATGCAGCATTAATATTAAATGAATTAAGAACTGCAGGTGCAGAAGCAATTGCGATAAATAATTATAGGGTTTTAAATAATACAGGGGTTGTTTGTGCATGGGCTTTTATAAGATTTGAAGAAAATAAAAATGAAATGGAAGGAGCTCCATTTCATTTTTATGCAATTGGAAATCCAGAACAAATTGAAGCAGCGTTATTTGCTGAAGGAAGCCATTTAAATGAATTAGTTTTAAGAAAATTAAATGTAACATTAAATAAATATGATGAAATGGAATTACCAAGTGCGAGTATATCAATTTCACCAAAATTTATGAAAAGAGCAGATAATTAAATTTAAAAAAGTATTAAAAAAATTATAGAAAAATGTTATAATTAATTATAGTATAGAAGGAAATTTGATACTTTTAAAGAATATATAATTATAAAAGGTTATTATGCTCTTTTAAAGGAGGGATAAATATTAGTATTGCAGAAAAAACAATAGCAATTTTAAATGAGATACCTAATGATGTTACTTTAGTAGCAGTATCTAAAACTAAACCAATAGAAATGATAAAAGAATGTTATGATATTGGTCAAAGAGACTTTGGTGAAAATAAAGTTCAAGATTTAATTGCTAAAAAGGAATTATTGCCTAAAGATATAAGATGGCATTTTATAGGTAAATTACAAACTAATAAGGTTAAATATTTAGTTAATAATGTTTATTTAATACATTCTTTATCTAGCATAAAACTTTTAGAAAAGATAGAAAGTGAATTTTCAAAAAGTAATTCATCTGTAAATGCACTTATTCAAATAAATATTGGAAGAGAAGAAAGTAAGAGTGGAATTTATGAAGAAGAACTTGAAGATATGATAAAAGCTATTGAAGCTTGCAATCATGTAAAAGTAAAGGGAATAATGGTAATTATCCCAAAAGGAAATGATGAAGAAAATAGGTATTATTTTAGCAAGACTAAAGAGATTTTTAATAAATTAAAAGATAGAAATCTTAAGAATATATCTATGGAAATTTTATCAATGGGAATGACAAATGATTATAAAATTGCAATTCAAGAAGGAGCCACAATGATAAGAGTTGGCTCGGGAATTTTTGGATTAAGAGAAAAATAGGAGGATGGAAAAATGAGTATGTTTGATAAGTTTAAGGAAATAATAGGTGGGTCAGATTATGATGAGGACTTCGATGATATAGAAGAAGTAGATGAAGAGGAAGAAGTAGAGGAAGTAGAACCAATTATATCAAAACAAAGGGGTAATAAAGTGGTTAATATTCATAATTCAGCATCTGCTAAGGTTATGGTTGTTAAGCCAAATTCTTATGATGAAGCAAGAGAAATTGCAGAGGCAATAAAAAATAGAAAGATAGTTGTTGTTAATACTACAGCTATGGAAACTAAAGTTGCTCAAAGATTAGTTGACTTCATAAGTGGAGCATGTTGTGTTTTAGGGGCTCAGCTTCAAGAAGTAGAACAAAGAGTTTATTTACTTTCACCATCAAATGTTGAAGTTAGTAATGAATTAAGAACAGAAATAAGTTCGAAGGCATTATTTAATTGGAATAAATAGGGGGTGACTTCTTATAGGAATTATACGTAGTTTTTTATATTTACTGTTTTCAGTCTTAAACTTAACAATTTTAGCTGAAGTAATATTATCATATATTCCAAATATTAATGAAACTAATTTTTATAGAATATTAGTTTCATTAAATCAGCCTATATTAGAACCATTTAGAAGGCTTCAAGAAAAATATTTTGGAAATATGATGATTGATTTTGCACCTGTTATGGCTATATTAGTTATAAATTCAATAAGTGGGATGTTGTTATAATAATGATTTCAAAAGATGAAATTCTAAGGAGTTTTCCAAAAGAAGATATTGAAGAAGTTTTAAAAGTTTATCAAACTATGAATTTAGCATATAGTAAAGGGATTACAACCTTTACTAATTTCTTTTGTAAGCCTAATATATGGAATTATTTTATTGAAAAATTTGATTCTAAAAATTTTAGGGTACAAGCAAAGGGGGCCTTTGATGAATGTGATAGAAGAATATTAGTTTTTAATAATATTTATAATATTCCTATGCCATATAGAATATTAAAAATAAATAATAAATCAAAATTTAATAATTTATCACATAAAGATTATCTTGGTTCAATTATGGCTTTAGGATTAGAAAGAGAAAAATTAGGGGATTTAAGAGTAATTGATGATTATGCAGTACTTCCTATTTATGAAGAAATTACAGATTATATTATAGGGCAATTAAAAAATGTAGGAAAAGCTCCTATAACAGTGGAAGAAATTTATGAAGAAAATTTACCAAAATGTAATTATATTGAGGAAGTAATTATAGTTTCATCTTTAAGGATGGATAATATAGTTGCAAAGCTTGCAAGACTATCAAGAGGAAAGGCAATTGAATTAATAGATAGTGGTAAGGTATTAATTGATTATTCTAAGAATTCTCAAAAAAGTAAAGAAATAAAGACAAATCAAAGAATTACTATTGGAGGAACTGGAAAGTTCATAATAGGGGAAATTGTAGGAAATACAAGAAGTGGAAAATTTAAAATTAAAATAAACAAATTTGTATAGAAGAGGTGGATGGAATGAAATTAACTGCTATGGATATAAACAATAAGGAATTCAAAAGGGGACTTAGAGGATACTCAGTAGAAGAAGTAGATGAATTTTTAGATCAAGTTGTTGAAAATTATGAAGAATTATATAAAGAAAATTCTAGATTAAAGGAAAGCTTAAGCAGAGTAAACGAAAAATTAGAGCATTATGAAAAATTAGAAGCTACAATTCAAAATACACTTTTATTAGCACAAAATGCAGCTGATCAAGCAAAGGAAAGCTCAGAAAAACAAGCAGAATTAATAATAGGAAATGCTAATGAAACTGCACAAAGAATTTTAGATAAGGCTCATGGTGATGTTATTTCTATAAATGATGAATATGAAAAAGTTAAGGAAGAGTTTATAAAGTTTAGAGCTAAGTTTAGAGGATTTATGAATACTCAACTTCAAACTTTTGATGAACTAGAAAAGGATTTAACTAAGAATTATAGTGTTTCTCAGCCAGTTGATAACTATGAAATTCATGAAAAGGAAGCTGAAACTACTAATACTGAAGAAAAAGAAGAGTTTAATGTGGAAGATCTTAATGATGATATAAATGCAGTTAAGAGCTTTTATGCAAATAGCTAATACATATAGGAGGCCGAAATTCGGTCTCCTTTAGTTAATTTATGTTATTAGATATTATAATATTATAAATAGTATTAGGAATTAAGTTTATAATTTCTGATAGTATTGAGAAAGATAGCTTTATATATTATAATGTCTTAAGAACATAAATAAACGGAGTAAAATTATATGGAAATTTTAAATTATATAATTAATGAAGATCAAGAAGGTCAAAGAATAGATAAATATTTATCCATTAATATAGAAGGAAAATCAAGATCATTTATTCAAGGATTAATTGATGAAAAAAAGGTAATGGCTAATGATAAAATTATAAAAAGTAATTATAAATTAAAAAATAAGGATTTAATTACTGTGGAAATGCCAGACCCAGTTGAGTTAAATGTTGAGCCAGAAAAAATGGATTTAGATATTGTTTATGAAGATGAAGATGTAATTGTAGTAAATAAGGCTAAAGGGGTAGTTGTACATCCAGCACCAGGAAATTATACTGGAACTTTAGTTAATGGAATATTATATTATTGTAGTGACTTATCAGGAATTAATGGCGTAATAAGGCCTGGGATTGTACATAGAATAGATAAAGATACATCTGGAATATTAGTAATAGCTAAAAATGATGAAGCTCATAATAAGCTAGCAATTCAATTTAAAGATCATTCAATTAAGAGAGAATATTATGCTTTAGTTGAAGGGAAATTTAGCAATACCAATGGAACTATTGATAAGCCATTAGGTAGAGATAAAAAAGAAAGAATAAAGATGGCAATTAATGAAGAGGGAAAAAGGGCTGTTACTCATTATGAAGTATTAGAACAATATGATAAAGGAGTTTCCTTAGTAAAGTGTACTTTAGAAACAGGAAGAACTCATCAAATAAGAGTTCATATGGCATCTATAGGGCATCCATTAGTTGGTGATTTAGTTTATGGTTATAAAAGACAAAAATTTAATATTGAAGGTCAAGCATTACATGCAAAAACTTTAGGGTTCATACATCCAAGAACTAATGAATATATTGAATTTACATCTGAACTGCCAAAATATTTTAAAGAATTATTAGAAAAATTAAAAAATAATGTTAATAATAAATAGTATATTTTTTTTATATAAAATAAAAATAGATTTTTATGAATCATATTACAAAAAAAGCTATAAGATAAATTAAGAAAATATAAAATAGGGAGTTATTTTTATGAAATTAAAAGCTAATTTATTAGATGAAAATGCTGTTAGAAGAAGTTTAATTAGAATTTCACATGAAATAATTGAAAAAAACAAAGGTGTTGAAGATATCGTATTAATTGGTATAAAAAGAAGGGGATATCCATTAGCAAAGAGAATTGCAGAAAATATAGAGAAAATAGAAGGAGTATCTGTAGAAGTAGGATATGTTGATATAACTCTTTATAGAGATGATATAAGTGAAATTACAGAAATACCTAAAGTAAATTCAGTTGATTTAGGCGTTGAAGTAAAAGGTAAAAAGGTAATATTAGTTGATGATGTGTTATTTACTTGCAGAACAGTAAGAGCAGCAATTGAGGCTATAATTGATGGAGGAAGACCGTTATCAATTCAATTAGCTGTATTAATTGATAGAGGTCACAAGGAACTGCCAATAAGAGCAGATTATGTTGGAAAAAATATACCTACATCAAAAAATGAAATAGTTTCAGTTGCAATAAACGAAATAGATGGAGAAGATTCAGTTAAGATATATGAATCTTAGAAGGAGAAATTAAATAATGGATTATAATTTAGTAGCAACAACAACCTTTGGATTAGAAGGAATAACAGCTAAAGAATTAAAAGCTTTAGGATATGAAGATTTAACTGTTGAAAATGGTAAAGTTCATTTTGAAGGGGATGAAATGGATATTGCAATTGCAAATGTTCATTTAAGAACTGCAGATAGAATTTTTATTAAAATGGCAGAATTTGAGGCTAGAAGTTTTGAAGAGTTATTCCAAGGAACAAAGGCTGTAAAATGGAGTGATATAATTCCGGTAGATGGAGTTATGCACGTTGTAGGAAAATCTGTTAAATCAACACTATTTAGTGTTCCAGATTGTCAGTCTATAGTTAAAAAAGCTATAGTGACAAGTATGAGTGAATCATATGGAGTAAGCCATTTTTCAGAAGATGGTCCAGTTTATAAAATAGAAGTATCAATATTAAAAGATGTTGTAACATTATCTATTGATACAAGTGGTATTGGGCTTCATAAAAGAGGATATAGAGAAGAAGCTGGTATAGCACCTTTAAAGGAAACATTAGCGGCAGCATTAGTTTTAATATCAAGATGGAAGGAAGACTATACTTTAGTTGATCCATTTTGTGGTTCAGGAACAATTTTAATTGAAGCAGCAATGATAATGCAAAATATTGCACCAGGGTTGTTTAGAAATTTTGTTGCTGAAACTTGGCCAACAATAGGACCAGATGTATTTGAACAAGTTAAAGAAGGCGCTGAAAGGTCTATTAAAAACAAGGATATAAAACTTATTGGATATGATATAGATGGAAGAATGCTTAAGATTGCAAGAAGTAACTCACAAAAAGCTGGAGTAGCTAAGTACATAGAATTCCAAAAAAGAGATTTTAAACAATTCTCTAGTAATGAAAAAAATGCATTTATAATTACAAATCCTCCTTATGGTGAAAGATTAGGAGAAAAGAAAGAAGTTGAAGAACTTTATAAATATTTAGGAATGAATAAGAGAAAACTTGATACTTGGGATTTTAACATATTAACATCATATGAAGGATTTGAAAATCCATTTGGAAGAAAAGCAACTAAGAATAGAAAATTATATAATGGTAAGTTAAAGTGTTACTATTATCAGTATTTTGATAATGAAAAAATAAAAAATCATGGAGATATGGTAGTAAATCACATTTAGCTTAATTAGAAGTTAGAAGTGTGTAGTTTGTAGTTAAGGTATAAATTCAACTTAAGTTGAATTTATAAAATTATATTTCAAGGGGTTGTCGCACTAAAACTTTTATACACAATATATTGTTTAAAAAAATAAAAATTAATACAATATATTGTAGTATTTATTCTTAATGCGACATCCCCTACCTTAACTATTAACTTATAACTACTAACTTCTAACTATATTCAGGTTGTTAATTTCAGAGGGTTCTACTGTCATAGTATAATTAGTATGATAAATAACCATTCCTGGATTAGCACCATTTGGTTTTTTTAGGTTTTTAACTAATGTATAATCTACATCTACTTTTGATGATTCTTTAGCTTTACTATAATAAGCAGCTAAAACTGCAGCTTCAATTAAAGTATTATCAGGTATATCAGTAGAGCATACAATTACATGTGAACCAGGAATATTTTTAGTATGAAGCCACATATAATTTTTATTTGCAAATTTTAATGATAAATGGTCATTTTGAATATTATTTTTACCTACAAAAATATCAATACCATCTGATGAAATAAAATGAAGGGGTTTAGAAGGATTAGATTTTTTATTTTTACCATTAACTTTTCTTTTTCTAACATAGCCAGTTGAAATAAGTTCTTCTTTTATATCATCAATTTCAGCATAACTTTCACAGTTTTCTATATTAGTTAATACAGAGTTAAGATATTTAAGTTCATATTCATTTTTTTCTAATTGTTCAATTGCAGATTCCTCTGATTTTTTTAATTTATTATATTTTTTATAATAAATTTGAACATTTTCAGAAGGAGTTTTATTTTCATCTAAAGGTATTGTAATTTCTTCGCCATCTTCACTAAAGAAGTTTACAGTTGTAAAAGAAGTGTCCCCTTTTTTTATACTGTATATATATGATGTTAATAAATCACCTTTAATTTTAATATCATCTTTTAAATTACATTTTTCTAATACTTCATTTAATTTCTTTTCTTTTTTTAAACAACGTTCAATATTAGTAGTAACAAGTTTTTGAAGATTTACTGAACGTCCTTTTATTCTTTCTTGTTTATCCTTTTCTAAATAATAATTATCCATTAATTCATGAGTATTATCAAATATTTCAGCAGTAAATATATCTTCAAATTGATCTAAAGGAATAATATAAAAATCTACATAATTTCCATCTTTGTCTTTATAAATTTTAAAAATTTCATTATTTATTAAGTCTTTTAAAAATTTATTAATAAAATTATTTATATTATTTATAGAAAAATCACTATAAATTTTACTATATTCAATAAATAAATGTTCAGATAATGGTTTACTAATACCTGTAAAACAAGAAATAAAGAAATTTTTATTAAAAGTAATAGAGTTATTATTCACAAATTCTTCTAAAGTGATATTATTATAAGAGAAAGGATTAACTTTAGGTGATTTTGGGGGAAGCTTGTAGGTTGCTCCAGGATGTAAAATTCTAAAGCTATTCATTGATGGAGTTATATGTTTAATACACTCCATTATTTTATTATCTCTTTCTCTAACTAAGGTAATGTTACTGTGTCTGCCCATTATTTCAACGATTAATGTGTAGATACTGTTAAAACCAAGTTCATCAGATGCTTCAATTAAAAATTTTACAATTCTATCACCTTCAAGTTGAACAATGTCAATTATTTTACCACCAGTTAAGTATTTTCTAAGAACCATTGTAAACATAGGGGCTTGTAATGGGTTAGGTTTAGTAACTTCTGTTAGGTGAATTCTTGGGTAATTAGGTGATGCAGATAACAAAAGTTTAAGGTTTTTTCTTTCTTTTCGTAATGTTATTATAATTTCATCTTTTTCAGGTTGATTAATTTTATCTATTTTAGAATTTAATATTGATTTTTTTAAATCTTCAACTAAACTATATAAGTAGATACCGTCTATTGCCATAAATATCATCCTTTCTTTAGTATTAATTAAAGTAAGTATATCATTATTTTTTGTAATAGTAAAACGGTAAAATGAAGGAGGGGATATATTATGAAGTTTACAAAAATGCATGGAACAGGAAATGATTTTATATTTTTATTAGATTTGAATAATGAATATGTTGGACAAGAAGAAAGTTTAGCTAAAAAGCTTTGTCATAGAAGATTTGGAATTGGAGCAGATGGGTTAGTTCTTGTTAGAAATTCAAATGTAGCAGATATACAAATGGTTATAATTAATAGTGATGGGTCAAGAGCTAATATGTGTGGAAATGCTATTAGATGTTTTGGTAAATATGTATATGAAAGAAATATAGTAACAAAAGATTTAATATCAGTTGAAACTGGAGATGGTATAAAGAAGCTTGAACTTACAATAACAAATGGAATTGTTAAAGGAGTAAAAGTATATATGGGTGAAATATCCTTTGATGGATTATTAGTACCATTAAAAAATAAATCAGAATTAATTGATGAAGAAATTAATGTTAACGGTAAGAAGTATAATGCAACATCTATTTTAGTTGGGGTTCCTCATACAGTTATTTTTGTTGATGATGAAAATTTTGATGTTAGTGAGGGAAAGAATATTGAAAAATATGAGCTTTTTGAACAAGGTACAAATGTAAATTTTGTAAAAGTAGTTGATGATGAAAATATTATAGTAAAGACCTGGGAAAGAGGAGCAGGAGCAACTTATTCTTGTGGAACTGGATGTTCGGCATCAGTTGTAGTATCCAATAAGTTAAATTTAACAAAGAAAAAAGTAAATGTAAAAGTTCCAGGTGGGGATTTAAGAATAGAAATTGAAGGTAATTCAATTTATATGATTGGAGATGCAAGCTTTATTTGTGATGGAAGAGCATATTAAAAAATGAGGAAAAATAGATGACTAAAAAAATATATATAAAATTATTAGTAGTAATTCAAATTATGGTATTAGGAGTTATGCTTATTAGTTGTGAGAAAGATGAGAAAAAAGATGAAACTGGCATTTTGTTAAAGCAAGGTGCCTTCGTAGATGAGAAAGATAATTATAAAACATTTAATGAAAATGATGAAGGCGTTTATAAAGAAATTGATACAAATGGGAAAATAATAAATAATTATAATTTATCTTCTAATACATATACTTTTTTTAAGGATAATAGTTTTTATGTTAATTATAATTCAGAAGATATTAAAATAAATCATGATAAAATTGCAAATTTGAAGATATCTCCTAATGGAGAATATATTTTTTATTTTATTAATGATGAATATCTTATCCCTGCTGTTATGAATCTTAAACAAAAAAAAGAAATATTATTAGAAAATAAAGCTCTTATTTCAGGGCAATTTATTGATTGGATTACAAATGAAAAGCTTGCTTTTTATGGTGTAGATACAGATAAGAAGACAACAGGAATATTTACATATGATATTAGTGATAATAGCGAAGAAAATCTTTATAAAATCAATAATGGTTTTGTTAAATTTTTGAAACATATAAAAGATGGCGTAGCACTTGTAGAAGAACACTATGAAGAAAGTACAGTATTAAAAGTTATTAATATAGATTATACAGTAAAAGAAATTTCAAATGAAGTAATAGATATTAATGATGTTGAAGAAGTTAATGGGAATCTTTATTTACTAGGAAGAGTTAAAAATAATAATTTTTCAATTTATGAAATTAGTGATAATGGTATAAAAAGATTAATTTTTGATTTTCCCAATATATTATATGTAGATAAGGGATTATCAGTAAATGAAGATGGAGAAATATTATTTATAGGAAGTGCTGGAGAAGATAAGAAAGAATATATTTATAAGTATTCGGATGGCACAGTAACTTTAGTTGATGAGGATATTGATACTTGTAATTTTATAAATATTAATTAGATAAGAATTTAGAAATATTTCTAAATTCTTATCTAATTTTTTTTATTTTTTTATAAAAAATATTTTATTTGTATAAAAGTTAATTAAAGTGGCAAATTTTATAAATAGTTATGAAATTAGATAATAAATTTTCAGTAAAAGATATTGATATTACAGTAGTTAGAAGAATCAATGAATTAAAAGCAGTTAAAATTAAAGCATTTCCATTTAAAGAAAATGAAGAGGAGGTTTACATTTATACTAGTAATTTTACTAAAGAAGCAGAAGAGGAAATAATGTTTATTTTTAGAAAAAAGGTAAAAGCCATAATTATTAGTGAGGAAGAATTTAATTATTTATTAAAAATAGTATTTTTAGGTCAAAAAAGAAATGTATATGAAATTATAATAAAGGATGCAATAAATTTAAATGTATCAGATATTCATTATGAACCTTATAAAAATTTTGTGGTAGTTAGATTTAGAATAGATGGATTATTAAGGATAATGTATATTTTTAATAAAGAAGAATTTCAAATTGTTTTATCAAAGATAAAAATAAACTCTAATATTGACATAACAGAAAAGAGAAAACCTCAAGATGGAAAGATTTCATTTGAGTATAAAGAAAAAAGCTATGATTTGAGAGTATCTACAATGCCAACAATTTTTGGAGAAAAAGTAGTTATAAGAATTTTATATGGAAATGATTTTAATTATGCTATTGAAAATCTTAATTTTACAAAAGAACAAATAAGAAAAATAAATTACATCATGAAAGTTAGCAGTGGGCTTACCATAGTTAATGGGCCTACAGGTTCAGGAAAATCAACAACTCTTTATAGTATATTACAAGAATTAAATAAAGATGAAATAAACATATCAACACTAGAAGATCCAATCGAAGCAATAATTACCGGAATTAATCAAATGAATTTAAACAAAACATTAAATATAGGATTTGCAGAAGGATTAAGGTGCTTTTTAAGACAAGATCCAGATATTATAATGCTTGGGGAAATAAGAGATGAAGAAACGGCTA
This sequence comes from Clostridium sp. ETTB3, assembly GCF_053571985.1. Classification (NCBI taxonomy): domain Bacteria; kingdom Bacillati; phylum Bacillota; class Clostridia; order Eubacteriales; family Clostridiaceae; genus Clostridium; species Clostridium sp. ETTB3. The sequence goes on along the minus strand of NZ_CP199832.1, from coordinate 1,565,639 downwards.
AAATGGCTGTTAGAGCTTCCCTTACAGGGCATAAGGTTTATTCTACAATTCATACATGTGATCCAAGAGAAGTTTATTTTAGGCTTGAGGATATGGGAATTGAAAAATATTTAATAAGAGATTCTTTAGTAGGAATAATATCTCAAAGGCTTATTAGAATTTTATGCAATAATTGTAAAGTTGAAACTAATGAAAAACTTATAAATGGTAAAAAAATAAAGCTTTATAAAAAGTGTGGATGTAATAAGTGCAATTTTACAGGTTATAAGGGAAGAGCTTTAGTTGCTGCAATTCATATTATTAATAAGGAAATGAAAGAAAAAATAAAAAATATTTATAATGACAGAAGTATCTTATCAAATTTAGAAATGATAGAAAATTTAAATGAATTATTAGAAAAAGGAAATATAACTTTAAGTGATTATAATAAATTTATTGAAATGGAGGGCCTAAATTTTAGTTATGAAAAAGAAGGTTAGTTATAATGACTTAGCTTTAATTGCAGGTAATATTTCTACATTATATGAAGATGGAATTCAATTATTAAATATATTTACTTTGCTAGATGAATTGCCCTTAAGAAAAGAATATAAGAGTTTATTAAGGGAAATGGAAGAGGTTATAAAAGAAGGTGGAAGTTTAAAGTCTGCTTTTAGTAAGGAAAGAGAAACATTGATTCCTAATTTTTTTATTTCAATGGTAGGCATTGGTGAAAAAACAGGAAGAATAGTTTATGTGTTAAAAGGATTAGAAATTTATTATAAAAAACTAGAGCAAATAAATAAAAGTATTATAAAGGCAATTACATATCCAATATTTTTAATGTTAGCTCTTATTGCACTTGGGATCTTTGTGTTATTTTTCTTTATTCCTAATATGGCAGATATTTATGGAGCTATGGGGAAGGAAATTCCTAATGTTTATTTAAAGGTTATTTTAATAAAAAATAATTTTTTAAACAACACATTTTTAATATTATTAGAAACTTTTATTTTAGGAATATGTGTGCCATATATTGTTTTTAAATTTTTTATAAAAGAGAATTTGAATTTTTTAATGCAAAAAATACCTATTTATAACTTATTTAATGAATACATTATTATTGTATTGATATCAGTTATTATTAATAGTGGAATTAATATTGCTATAGGACTTGAATACTGTTATCAAGGAGATTTAAATAAAAATATTATGATAGGATTAAAAAAGATTAATAATGATTTAAAAAATGGCAAATTACTATCCCAATCCATGATTGAAACAAATATGTTTTCAAAATCTACATTAGCTCATATTAAGTTAGGAGAGGAATGTGGAGCTTTAGATAAACGATTAACTATTCTTGAAGATACTATATTTACTAATTTAAGTTTTAAAATTAGTAAAATAACATCAATGATTCAGCCGTTTTTAATATTATTTATTGGTGTAATTATTATAATTTTTATTATTAAATTTTTAATGCCACTTTTAGATATTGTATTGGTTTGAAATATGAAAAAAGGTTATACATTAATTGAATTAATAATTGTTATTGCTATTATTGGAATTTTAATGCTTCCAACATTAAAGTTAACAAAATCATTTAATAATATTTTAAATAAATCAGCAGCCATGGGATTTTGTAATGAGTTAAGCAATATGATAAGTTATGGAAAATTCTATTGCATGAAAAATAATAGCTATGGAGAAATTGAAATTAATAAAAGTGCAGGAGTAGTTAAGTTTAAAGATAAAAAACAAGGTGGAAAGGTAATAAAAACTATATTTTTACCGGGAAACTTTAAGTTTTCAGCAATGTATATTTTAAAAATAAATACTTTAGGTAATGTAGAATCAGATACTATAAGAATTTTTGATAATTATGGAAATGTGTATAAAGTTACTATATCAACAGGAGTAGATACAGTAAATATTTATGAAGGTGATTAAATTTGAAAAAATATAAAGGAAGTACTTTGATTGAAGTTATATTAGGCGTAAATATTATTTTATCAATGTTTATTATAGTAGCATTATTAATTGGAAGTAATAAAGCAAGTCACATAAAAAGAATTAAAATTGAAGAAGGTAATAGAATTATTTATTGTGTTATGCAAGAAATTAAATACAATATGACTATTAATGAATTAATTGGGAAGGAAAATTTAATTAGTTTTTCTTTAAAATATAATGAAAAATTTTTAGAGAATTTAATAAATACTTCTATAAAAGATATGGAAAAGGGAAAGGAAATAGTTATAACGATCAATAAAATAAATGATGAAAGTGTAAATGTTAATATAAGCTATAAATTACCTTTTGATAATGAAATTATTGATAGAAATTTTATTAAATATAAGTGGATGGAATATTATGAGTAATTATAAAATGGGATATACTTTGATAGAAACTATACTAGTAATAGCAATAGTTTTTATTTTAGGAGGAATAACAATTACTTTATCTATTGAAAGCATAAATGATTATAATTTAAGTTTAAGCAATTGTTATTATGAAGATAAATTTGATAATGCTTTATTAAATTTAGAGTCATTATGTACTTCAGCAGGAATTGAGTATATAGAAGGAAACAAAGAGCTGAATGATGTGTATTCAGCAGAAATAATTGGAGATAATATAACAGTTAAATTTAAGGATATAAATAATGATGAAAAGATAAAAATTATTTATTTAAATAAAGAAAAATTAATGATAAAGACTATAAGTTTTTCAAATGGAATAGTTAGTGTGGGAAATAATGTCCTTATTGATAAGATAGAAAATTTTTCAGTTAAAAAAAAGAATAAGCTTATTTACTATAGTATAAAAAGTAAAGAAAATGGAGTTAGAATAAGATGTATTTAAATAAAAATAATGGAGTAATAATGTTAGAAGTAGTAATGCTTTTAAATGTATTGATAATATTAATTGTTTTAAGTTCAAAGATGATAATAGCAAATGTAAGCAAGTTTTCTCTTTATGAAATAAAAGAAGATATTTTAACTTTAAGTAGTGAAGAATATGAGTTTTTAAATGAAGTTAAAGAAAGTGTATTAAAAGATAATGAAATAATAAAAATATTAAAACAATATAAAGAAGATAGGAATTTAGAGTTTCAATATACATTTAGTAAAAATAATAATATGCAATTTATTATTAAAGAAAATGAAATGTTTATAAAAGAAGATTATTTAAGATCGTATGAATCAATTAGAAAGATAAATGTAATAGTTAAAGAAGATGAGAACAAAACAGAAATTATATTTATTCCCACATTATATAAGTATAAAAAGGAGATTTAAAAGGAGCAAGTATGAGAGATATAGTAATAGCCAATAAAAATAAGTATATTTACAATGGTAAATTATATGATGATATTTCTATTAAGAGGGTTATAAGTAAAGAAATAGAGTTATATGTAATGGAAGAAGATTTACTAATAAAAACATATGATGAAATTAAAAATGATAAGGAAGATATTGTATATGAAATTATAAATGAAGAGTATGGAAGTGAAAAATCTGCATTGATGCATTATGAATATGATAAGAAAAGAAAAAAATTATTCTTGTATTCCATTGGTAATGGGGAAAGAATACAATTTTTATGTGAAGATTTAAATGAAGTAATAATATTGCCAATACAGTTTTATATTAGAGATATTGTAATAAAGAAAATAAAAAAGATATTTAACTATATAGTGTTAATAGAAATTAAAGAAGTTGTGTATTATTTAGAAATAAAAAATAAATTAATAGTAAATAGTTTGATCAAAAATAAAGAAGACTTTACAAATGATTTTAAATTTAATGAAATAAAAAAAGAAATTCCATTAATTATTGATAAAAGCTTAGATTATTTAATACCAAAGGAAGCTGATTATAAAATAGAAATTGTACAATTGAATATTGGAGATAAAATAAATGAAAAAATATTTAAAATATAAAAATTTCATTCCGTTAGATTTTATTGAAAAAAAGAAAAATAAAGAAAATAAAGGAAATAAAAGAGGTTTTCAAGTGTTGATATTGGTTAATTTAATATTAATAAGTATTAATTTACAGTTTATATTTAATAAAAAAGAAGAGGAAGTTATAATTACCTCAGAAAAAGAAGATAGTTCTTTAAATAAAGAAGAAATTTATAAGTGGTTAAATTTATATGATAATAAGATGGTTGAATTAAATGTTGAAAATAATGACGGAAGTATAATATATAATATTGATGAAGATATTGATTATTTAGAAAAGAAAGGGCTTACAATAAGTAAATCCACTAAAATAGATGAATTTAAGGTAGTGAAAGTGATTTATGAATAAATTTAAGTTTTATATTGAAGAGCATAAAGAAAATATAATTATTTTAATTACAATATTACAAGTAATATCTTTAGTTTTTTTTAGTGGAATAAAAAAGCAAGAACATAAAAATGAAGTTATAGTTACAAAACATATGCTTATTTCATATAGTGAAATTGCTAAGGAGTTAAATAAAATAAAAGATATAGAAGTTATGGAAATAGAAAATTGTGGAGAAAGCTGGCGTATAAAAATTAAATTAAATGGAAAAGCTAACGATATAATAAAAAACATAGAAGAATTAAAAAATTTTACCGTAAAAACTTATAATATTAATGGAAAAGATAATAATTTATTAACAATATTAGAGTTAAATAGATAATTATATTAAAAAATTTCATGTTCTACTTTAAATAATTGCATTTCTTTAGTAATTTTGATAGAATGTTTTTGTTGTGTCATTAAACAACAGAAGAAGTTATGACTATTTACATAAAATATAGGTCATAATAACTATGAATTCAAGTTATTTGGAGGGAATTTTTTATGATATCAGCAGGAGATTTAAGAAAAGGTACAACTTTTGAGTATGAAGGACAAGTATATACAGTTATAGACTTCTTACATGTTAAACCAGGTAAAGGAGCCGCTTTCGTTAGAACAAAGTTAAGAAACGTTATTTCAGGTGGAGTTACAGATACAACTTTTAACCCAACAGCTAAATTACAAGAAGCTGTAATTGAAAGAAAAGAAATGCAATACCTTTATTCTGATGGCGAATTATACTACTTCATGGATCAAGAAACTTATGAGCAAATTCCATTAAATTATGAAAAAGTAGAAGAGGCTATAAAGTTTATAAAAGAAAACATGTTTGCTGTAATTAAGTTCTACAAAGGTGAAGCATTCTCAGTTGAAGCACCAAACTTTGTTGAATTATTAATAACTCAAGCAGATCCAGGTGTTAAAGGAAACACAGCTACAAATGCTATGAAACCAGCTACATTAGAAACTGGAGCAGTTGTAAATGTACCAATGTTCGTTAATGAAGGTGACACTATAAGAGTTGATACTAGAACTGGCGAATACATGGAAAGAGTTTAATATTTAAGATAAATGCTAGGTTTAAAGACTTAGCATTTGTTTTATCTAAAAAATTTAAAAGTGGGTATAATTAGTAATAAAGCTAAAGTTTCTTCGAAGGAAGTGAAAAGATGAAAGAATTAAATGATAAAATAAATAATTTAAAAGAACAAATTGAAAATATCAAAGAAAATCAATATAAAGATTTATTTGAATCTGTAAGTGGAATATTATCAGATTTATCTTCTAAGGTTGAAGAAATATCATTAAGGCAAGATTACTTAGAAGAAAATATGGAGTTTATGGATAATGACTTAACAGATATACAAGATGAACTTTTTGAAGAAGTTTCATTTGATGATTTAAGTTCAATTGAAGATGAATATGTAGAAATAAAATGTGAAAATTGTGATAAGCCATTATTTGTTGAGCAACAAGCATTAAATAATAATTCAAGTATTCCTTGTCCGTTTTGTGGAAAAAGGGCAAGATAGTGATAAATAAATATTTAATACATACCCCAAAATATAAAGCATAGACTAATGCAATAAATTTGCAAAAGTCTATGCTTTTTTGTTTTTGGGGGGATGTCGCATTAAGAATAAATACTAGAATATATTGTGTTAGTTTTATTTTTTAAAACAATATATTGTGTATAAAAGTTTCGGTTTGACAACCCAATACTTATTTTAGAGATTAATTTACATAGTATTAAAATTGAAAATTTTAAGGCACATAAAATAAATATTTTACATATTTTTTTATACTATGAATAATTATTAATTATGTGAAATAAGAATTAAAGAGAGAAAGATAATTAAGGAAGTGAATTTATGAAATATGATGAGATTTGCAAAATACTTCCAAAAGAGATTGGTGATGTGGTAAATAAATATTTAAATGATGATGTAATACAAGAAATACGTATAAAGGTAGGAAAGCCAATAATATTAAATTTATCATATGGAGAAAAAATACTTGAGTATAAGACAAAGGTTGAAGATTTAAAGTTTATGATGGCAAAGATATCTAATTATTCTTTATATGCTTTTGAAGAGGAAATTAAACAGGGATATATTACATTAAAAGGTGGACATAGAATAGGATTGGCTGGGGAATGTGTAATATCAAATGGAGAAGTAAGAACTATAAAAAATATATCATCTTTAAATATAAGAATTTCAAGAGAAGTAGTAGGTTCTTCAGATAAGGTAATGAAATTAATAACAAATAATAACAGAGTATATAATACGTTAATTGTTTCCCCTCCTAAGTGTGGTAAAACAACAATTTTAAGAGATATAGCAAGGAATATATCTAATGGTATGTATAAGATAAGTTTAAGTGGAAAAAAAGTAGTTATTGTAGATGAAAGAAGTGAAATTGCAGCTTGTTATAATGGTATTCCACAAATGAATGTTGGTATAAGAGCTGATATATTAGATAATTGTTTAAAAAAGTCAGGAATGATTATGGCAATAAGGAGTCTTTCGCCAGAGGTATTAGTTTGTGATGAAATAGGGACAAAGGGAGATTTAGAAGCTTTAAATATGGCGTTTAATTGTGGAGTAAATATAATTGCTACAGTACATGGATATGACATAAATGATGTTTATGGAAGAGCTGTATTTAAGGATTTAATTGATAATTGCATATTAGAAAGAATAATACTTCTTAGCAATAGAAAGGGGGCTGGAACAATAGAAAAGATATATAAGGTTAACAGGGAGAAGGGATTACAATGTTTAGAAATATAATGATATTTTTAATGTTTCTAATTTGTACATTTATAGGTTATTTCATAGGAGAAAATTACAAAAGAAGAAGTCAAAATTTAAAAGAAATACAAAAAGTATTGTTGTTATTAAATAATGAAATAATATATTCTAATACACCTTTACCAACTGCTTTATTTGATGTTGGAAATAAGGTTTCAGAGCCAATATCAAATGTATTTATAAAAATGGCAAATATGCTAGATGAAGGAACAAGCAATAGTGTTTATGAAAGCTTTGAAAAAGCATATTTAGAAAATAAAGAAAAACTTAGTTTAAATTCTGATGATTATAAAATATTAGAAGATTTTTTTAAAACCTTAGGTAGTAGTGGAATATCAGGACAAGAAAAAATTTTTAGCTTAGCCTTGGAGAATATAGATATCAATTATAAAGAAGCTAAAAAGAAGGAAAAAGAAAATATTAAATTGTATAGAACGTTAGGTATATCTATTGGTGCAATGTTAGCAATATTTTTTATCTAAAGGGGGAAGGGCTTAAGGATGTTTGATGTAAGTTTATTATTTAAAATTGGAGCAATGGGAATTTTACTTATGGTTATTGAAAAGATATTAAAGGGAAATGGAAAAGAAGAAATAGCAGTATTAGCAAACTTAGCGGGAATTATTATTATTTTAATTACTGTAATAGGAATGATTTCTAATTTGTTTGATACTGTAAGAACTATGTTTAGTCTTTAGGTGAGGTTTATGGAAATTATTAAAGTTGCTTTTTTTGCTTTAACTGCTTTATTTATATATCTTTTATTAAAACAAAATAAATCAGAATTAGGAATGCTTATAGTACTTGTAGCTGGAGCAGGAATTTTTCTATATATGATAGGACAACTAGGGGAAGTAATTGATTTTATAAATGATATTGCTAATAAAGCCAATATAGATACTGTATATATTGGTATAGTACTTAAAATTTTAGCTATTGCTTATATTACATCATTTTGTAGTGAAATTTGCAAAGATTCAGGAGCAGGTAGTATAGGAAGTAAAGTTGAATTTGCAGGAAAAATAATGATTTTAGGCTTAGCTATTCCAATACTTATGGCAGTATTAGATTCAATACTTCAGATATTGTAGGTGATAAAATGAGAAACAATATTTTAAAAGTAATTTTTATTGGGGTATTAACACTTATATTAGGAATTACTTATATTTCTTCAATAAGTGAAAATGAAGTTTATGCAGAGGAAAATACAGGAGTAACATTAGTTAATGATGAAGAAACAGAATCAAAATTAAATAGTTTATATGATTATATTAATACAATGAAAAGTGATGTTGAACTTATGAATGATTTAGATACAGTTTCATATATACAAAATTATATTAAAACTGGTGAAGGAAATTTATCAGTTTCAAAAGTGTTAAGTGCAGTTGTAAGTTTATTTTTTAAAGAAGTAAAAACAGTTTTATCATTAGCATTTTCAATTATTGTAATTGGAATAATATGTTCTCTATTTAAAAATATACAATCATCTTTTTCTAGCGAAGGCATTTCACAAGTTGCATTTTTTGCATGTTATGCAATTTTAATAATATTGCTTACAAAAACATTTTTAGTGTCATTATCACTAGCAAAAGATGTAATTATTCAAGTTACAACATTTATGGATAAGGTTTTACCAATATTGGTTGTTATGTTAGCAACTGCTGGTGGATTAACACAAGCAGCAACAATGGATCCTATAATTTTAGGAGCAACTATATTGATACCTAAAATTTATTTAAATGTAATTATTCCATTAATTTTAATTACATTTGTATTACAGTTTGCTAATAATATTTCTACAGAACCTAAATTATCAAACTTTTGTGGATTAATTAAAAAATCAACAGTTTGGCTTCAAGGAATTATTATTACTATATTTGTTGCAATTCTAACAATAAGAGGAGCAACCTCTTCAACGATAGATGCAGTTACACTTAAGACTACAAAATTTACAATAGATAATTTTATACCTATCGTAGGTAAATCACTATCAGATGCAATTTCTTCTGTGGCTGGATATTCATTAATAATAAAAAATGCAATTGGTTCAATTGGCTTAATTATTATTATTTTAATAATTGTATATCCAATAATAAAAATAGCATTATCATCACTTATATTTAAACTTTCAGCTGCATTACTAGAGCCAATAACAGATAAAAGAATTACTAATTCAATTGCAGCAGCAGGTGAATCTTTAATATTAATAATGTCATGTGTTGTATGTGTAAGTTTAATGTTTTTTGTTCTCATATCAATAATGATATCAGCAGGAAAATTTGTTGTGGGAGGATAAGAGATGGAATACTTAAATAATTTTATTATTACTTTAGTGGCAACCATGATTTTTATGACAGCTATAGAGATAATTGCCCCAGATAACTCTATGAAAAAGTATATTAAGTTTGTATTAGGACTTATATTGATTTCAGTAATGATAAATCCAATAATTAAATTTTTTACTGGTGGAGAACAAGAGGTGATTAATAGAATAAAAAGATATGAAGATATGTTGAATTTAGGAGTTACAAATGAAGGTGAATCTAAAGAAGTAATAGAAAAGCAAAAAGAGGCCTTTAAAAGTAATTTAAATAGTAACTGTGATAATTTATTAAAAGAGAAGTTTTCAGATAAGGATTTTAAGTCAGATATAAAATGCAATATAAATTTAAGTGATATGACTTATAGTATAGATAGTTTAGAAGTTGGTGTAAGGGAAAATGGTATAAGGCTTGTAGATAAAATAAGAATTAATGTAAATGATGAAAGTGAAGAAGCTGTATCAAATAATGAAAAAATTGATAATGAAGAAGAAATAAAAAACTATTTATCAGAACTTTTTAAAATACCTATAGAGAAAATAAAATTATACAGTATGGGAGGATAAGGTTATGGATAAAGATAAGCTAAATAAAGATATGAATAAAATGTTCCAAAATAAAAAGTTTGTTAATTGTTTAATTGTTTTATTAGTTATTATATTTCTTTGGTTAGCAGTAAGTAATTTTTTAGGAAATGATAGCAATGTATCTGATAAAAATAATGCACCAAAGGGGGCACAAGAAGTTTCTACAAATGATGGAGGAATGACATCAAAGGAATTGTTAAGTTATGAGGAAGATCAAAAGAAACAATTAGAAGATATACTTTCTAAAATGAGTGGGGTAGGTCAAGTAGTAGTAACTATTCATTTTGAAAGTGGAGAAACGCAAGTGCCAGCAACAAATTCAAGTACTCAAACATCAGAAACTCAAGAGGAGGATACAAATGGAGGTACAAGGCTTACAAAGCAAGAAACAGAAGGTACAACTGTAGTTATGAAAAGTGATTCAAATTCAAGTGAACCATTTATAACCAAAACATATAAACCAGCAGTTACAGGAGTGCTTATAGTTGCAGAAGGTGCTAAAAGTAGTGAAATTAAGTACAACATTCAAAAGGCTGTATCTAAATTATATGATATAAGTTTAGAGCAAGTTAACGTATATCCAATGAAGGAATAGCATATAATGTTATATAAATGTATGGGAGGAATTAAAAATGACAAAAAAACAATTTGGGATTATCTTTACACTAATGGCCTTGATAGTATGTGTGGGTGTATTATCAATGAAGTTAAATAAAAATGGATTAAATGATCCAACAAGCTTAGAAGCTGTATTAGAACAAAACAGTACCAATAAATCAAGTGAAAGTGAAACATCAACAGATGAAACATTAAGTACAACAGAGTATTTTTATAGTATGAGATTAACAAAGGAACAACAAGATGAGAAATATGTAGCAGATATGAAAGCAATTACTGAAGATGCAAATGCATCACAAGAATCTAAAGATGCAGCAAACAATGCATTAGTAGAAAAAGCAAAAATGAATGATCAAGAAAGTAGAGTTGAATCTGAAATAAGAAATAAGGGATATGAAGATTCTTTATGTATGATTAATGAAAATGGAAATGTTAAGGTTTATGTAAAAGTAAATGAAACTTTGTCTGAAGAAGATTCAGCATCAATTAAAAAGATAGTTGAAGATATTACTACATTAAGTGATGTAGATGTTACTGCAATGAAATAATACATTGTAAAATAGTAACTCTTTTGTTATAATGAACATAAGTAAAGGTAGGTTTAACTAGATAAACCTTTAGGAGGTTAAGGTCATGGAAAATGTAAACAATGAATCAGCAATAGGAATTGTTAAGATTTCTGATGAAGTTGTAAGTGTTATAGCAGGAATAGCTGCAGATGAAATTCAAGGAATTGTTGAAATCCCACATGGTGTTTCAAGTAACATATCACAAATTTTAAAAGGGAAAAAAGCTTCTAGTGGTAAGGCTGTAAAAGTTACATTAGAAGAAGATAAAGCTATTATTGAATTAAATGTAGCTGTAGAGTATGGAATGAGAATTCCAGAGGTAGTAGCTTCAGTTCAAGAAAATGTAAAAAGAACTGTTGAGGCTATGACTGGATTGAAAGTTGACAAGGTAAATGTTAATGTTCAAAACATATATGTTCCAAAGCAAGAACAACAAGAAGCAGAAAAAGAAGTGTAATTAAAAGAGGGGATGTCGCATTAAGAATAAATACTACAATATATTGTGTATAAAAGTTTTAGTGCGACAGCCCCTTTCTCAATGTATACAATAAAAATGTTAAATAAATACATTTAATAATTGTAAAATAAAATATGAAAAATTATTTTTATAGACAGAAATAAGATAATATTGTAATATACATATGTTTAATTAATATAGTATAAGTTTATAATGAAATTATTTACATTACATACCTAGGAGGAAATTATGAAAAGACAAAAATCAAGAGAAAAAGCAATGGAGCTGCTTTTTAGTATGGAATTAAGCAAAAATAGTTATGATGAAACTATAGAAACATTTATTGAAGATTATGAAATGGACTTAAAAACTATAGATGTTGAATACATAAAAAATGTTGTAAAAGTAGTTACTGATAATTTAGGTACAATTGATGACAAAATTTTAAGCTCATTAGTAAATTGGAAATTAGATAGAATTTCAAAGGTAAACTTAACAATTTTAAGATTAGCAGTAGGAGAAATGCTATTTATAGAAGATGTACCAGGTGGAGCTGCAATAAATGAAGCTGTTGAATTAACTAAAAAATATTCAGATGATAAGAGTTCATCTTTTATTAATGGTGTATTAGATAAAATATTAAAAACAACATTAGAACAATAAGAATTTTTAAATTTGGAGGGGCAAAATGGGTAAAAGAATAGATGGCAAGGAAATTGCTTTAGGAATAAAAGAGGAAATTAAAGCATTTGTTAATGATAGAAAATTAAAAGGGCTAAGCACTCCTAAAGTAGCATCAATATTAGTTGGAAATGATGGTGGATCAATTTTTTATTTAAATAATCAAGAAAAGGTAGCCATATCACTAGGAATGGAATTTGAAAAGGTTCATTTAAATGAAGAAATAGTAGAAGAAGAATTAATAAATAAAATAGATGCTTTAAATAATGATAAAAGTGTTAGTGGAATAATTCTTCAATTACCATTACCAAAGCATATTAATGAAAAAAAAATTATCTCATCTATATCTCCTAAGAAAGATATTGATTGTTTAACATTTGTTAATCAAGGAAAGTTATATATTGGAGAAGAAACTTTTATGCCATGTACTCCTAAGTCAGTAGTAACTATTTTAAATAGTTTGAACATCAATTTAGAAGGAATGAATGTAGTTGTTATAGGAAGAAGTAATATAGTTGGTAAACCAGTAGGTGCCTTATTACTTAAAGAAAACTGTACAGTAACAATGTGTCATTCAAAAACAAAAAATTTAAGAGAAGTATGTAAAAGATCTGACATTTTAGTTGTTGCAATTGGAAAAGCAAAGTTTATAGATGATAGCTTTGTTAAAGAGGGAGCTATAGTTATAGATGTAGGAACAAATTCAGTTCAAGGTAAAATTACTGGAGATGTTGATTTTGATAAGGTTATTGATAAAGCTTCATTTGTAACTCCAGTTCCAGGTGGTGTAGGAGCTCTTACAACTACTTTACTTATGAAAAATGCATGTGAGGCTATAGAAAAATATGAGGATTAAAACCTTAACGGTATCTGAAGTTAATAATTATATAAAAAAAATATTAGATAATGATTTTATATTAAATAATCTTTCAGTTAGGGGAGAAATTTCTAATTTAAAATATCACTCAAGTGGACATATTTATTTTTCATTAAAAGATGACAATAGTAAAATTAATTGTATTATGTTTAAAAGTAAAATCTATGATTTAGATTTTGTTTTAAAGGAAGGTATGGCTGTAATTGTTTCAGGAAGGGCAGCTGTATATACTGCTAATGGAACCTTTCAGTTATACTGTAATACAATACAACAAGAGGGCCTTGGAGAACTTCACATAAGGTTTGAAAGGTTAAAAGAAAAGTTAAGTAGGGAGGGGTATTTTAATGCAGAAGTTAAAAAAAACCTTCCTAAAAATCCAGAAAGAATTGGAGTAGTTACATCAGAAACAGGTGCAGCTATTTGTGATATAATCAATGTTATAAGAAGAAGAAATAATAAAGTAGATATTGTACTTTATCCTGCTTTAGTGCAAGGAGAAGGTGCATATAAAACAGTAATAGATGGAATTAAATATTTTAATAATAAAAAAAGTGTTGATATAATAATTATAGGAAGAGGCGGAGGAGCTCTTGAAGAATTATGGAATTTTAATGAAGAAGAGTTAGCTAAAGCTATTTATAATTCAAAATTACCTATAGTATCTGCTGTAGGACATGAAGTAGACTTTACGATATCAGATTTTGTTGCAGATTTTAGAGCAGCAACACCTTCACAAGCAGCTGAGATTGTGGTGCCTCTAGAAGATGAATTATATAGAGAAATTAATGAGTATGAAAATAAACTAAACTTTATTATAGATAATAAATTATCTAATGAAAGAAGAAGAATTCAAAACTTAGAAAAAGTTTTAAGTTTAAATTCACCAAGTAGTAAAATTGCAAATGCATATTTGGAAATAGATAATTTAAAAGATAAGATTGAAAAAATTATGGCATTTAAAATAAAAAGCAACAAACAAAAGATTTTTTCACTTAATAATATATTAAATGCGCATAATCCTATAAATATATTAAAAAGAAGTTATGCTATAATAGAAGATGAAAATGATAAACTAATAAAAAGTAAAGATTTCTTTGATGAAAAAAAGAAAATTAAGATTTATATGGAAGATGGATATGTTGTGGGAAATTTTATTCCGGTAGAAAGAGGGGGAAATTATCATGGCAAAGAAGGAAAGTTATAATGAAATGCTTGAAAATTTAGAAGGTATTTTATCTACTTTAGAAAATGATGAATTAAGTTTAGAGGATGCTATGAAAGAATATGAAAAAGGAAGTAAAATAGTTAATAAATTATATAAGACCCTTGATACTTTAGAAGGAAAATTTTTAACAATAAAAGAAAATTCCGAAGTAGTGAGGGATAATGATGTTTAATGAAATGAAAAGTGAAATAAATAGCTTTCTATTAAATTATTTTAAAAATAAGGGCACTTTTAACAAAATAATATATGACTCTGCAAGCTATAGTCTTAATATAGGTGGTAAAAGAATAAGACCTTTGCTTATGTTATTAACTTATAATATGTATAAAAATAATTGGAAAGATATAATAGAGTTTTCAGCAGCAATAGAAATGATTCATACATATTCATTAATCCATGATGATTTACCTTGTATGGATAATGATGATTTAAGAAGAGGAAAACCAACTAATCATAAAGTATATGGTGAAGATATTGCAGTTTTAGCTGGTGATACATTATTAAATGAAGCAATGAATTTAATGATGAAGTTTTCATTAAAGCATGGAAAAGAAGCTTTAATGGCAGCACAAAAAATAGCTGAAGCATCAGGACCGGAAGGGATGATTGGTGGGCAAGTTGTAGATATAATAAATGAAGGCAAGAAAATAAGTGAAGAAGAACTTAAATATATGCATATGAAAAAAACTGGAGCACTTATTAATGTTTCAATAATTTCTGGTGCAATACTTGCAAATGCACCAAAGGAAGATATTAATTTATTAGAAAAGTTTGGAGAAAAATTAGGGTTAGCATTTCAAATAAAGGATGATATATTAGATGTCATTGGGAGTACGGAAAAACTAGGTAAAAATGTATTAAGTGATAAAGAAAATGATAAAACTAATTTTATAACAATGCATGGTTTAGATTATTGCATTAAGGAGTGCGAAAAGCTAACAAATGAAAGCATTAAAATATTAGATAGCTTATCTGTAGATACAGAAGCTTTAAAGTTTTTAACTAAGAAACTTTTGGATAGAGAAAACTAAACAAAGGAATGGTAATTATGTCAAAATTATTAGAGGATATAAATTCACCAACAGACATTCATGCCTTAACTGATAAAGAGTTAAATGAGCTTAGTGATGAAATAAGAAGCTTTTTAATAGATAAGGTATCAAAAACTGGGGGTCATTTATCTTCAAATTTAGGTGTGGTGGAATTAACACTTAGCTTATATAAAGTCTTTAATTTTGAAGAAGATAAAATAGTATGGGATGTTGGACATCAAAGTTATGTCCATAAAATATTAACAGGAAGAAAAGATAGGTTTGATACATTAAGAAAGTATAAAGGGCTTTGTGGATTTCCTAAAATAACCGAAAGCAAATATGATGTATTTGGAACAGGTCATAGCAGTACATCAATATCAGCAGCCCTTGGAATTGCAAGAGCAAGAGATATAAAAAAAGAAAACTACAATGTTATTGCAGTTATAGGGGATGGGGCATTAACTGGAGGAATGGCATTAGAAGCACTTGATGATGTTGGATTTAATAAAACTAATATGATTATAGTTTTAAATGATAATCAAATGTCTATTTCTAAAAATGTAGGGGCATTATCAAATCATTTAAATAAGCTTAGGGTAGGACCAGGATATAATAAGCTTAAGCAAGATATTAATAATACACTTAGTCATAGTGATGCAGGAAAAACTGTGGTTCAATGTTTACATAGAGTAAAAGACAGTTTAAAGCATTTAATAGTTGAACCAATGTTATTTGAAAATATGGGAATTAAATATATTGGTCCAATAGATGGTCATGATATAGAACTTATGAATGATGTATTTAGTAAGGCAAAGTCAATAAAAGGACCAGTTATAATTCATACTATCACTCAAAAAGGAAAGGGATATGAATTTGCAGAAAAGAATCCAAATAAGTTTCATGGAGTTTCGCCTTTTGATTTAGAAAGTGGAGAATCATTTATGTCACCAAAGAAAACATATTCTAAAGTATTTGGTGATGCTATGATAGAATTTGCTAAGGAAGATAGTGATATAGTGGCTATTACAGCTGCTATGCCAGATGGTACAGGCTTAAAGGAATTTGCAAATATATATAAAAATAGATTTTTTGATGTAGGAATAGCTGAGCAACATGCTGTTACTCTTGCAGCTGGTATGGCAAGTGCAGGATTAAAGCCTATTTTTGCAGTATATTCTACATTTTTACAAAGGGGATATGATCAAATTATACATGATGTATGCATTCAAAATTTACCTGTAATATTTGCAATTGATAGAGCTGGTATTGTAGGAGAAGATGGTGAAACTCATCAAGGGGTTTTTGATTTATCTTATTTATCAGCTATACCTAATATGACTATTTTAGCTCCTAAACATTTAGAAGAGTTGCCTTTAATGTTAAAATGGGCATTAAATCAAAATAGACCTATTGCTATAAGATATCCAAGGGGGACAGATTGTGTTGAGGATATAAGACCATTATCTGAAATAAAATACGGGAAATGGGAAAAGATGATAAATGGTGATAAAATTGCAATAATAGCAGTTGGTAAAATGATTCAACATGCAGTAATTGCAGCTAAAACTTTAAATAAACAAGGGATAAACCCAACAATTATAGGCGCAACTTTTGTAAAACCTATAGATATAGAAATGTTAAAAGAATTAACGAAAGATGGATATAACATTATTACAATTGAAGATAATAGTATATGTGGTGGCTTTGGAAGCTATGTTTTAATGGAACTTAGCAAATTAAATTTTAAAGGTAAATTTAAAGCTTTAGGATATAGTGATAAATTTATACCTCATGGCGATATTGATTTATTATATAAAGATGCAGGATTAGATTCAAAATCAATAGAAAAAAGTGTTATAAACATTATGAATAAAGGAGAATAATATGGCATCAAAAAAAGAAAGATTAGATGTATTATTAGTTGATAAAGGAATTTGCACATCAAGAGAAAGAGCAAAAACTAATATTATGGCAGGACTTATTTTTGTTGATGGACAGAGAGTAGATAAGGCTGGTGAAAAGGTTAGTGTTGATGCAGATATAGTATTTAAAGGAGAAGAACTTAAGTATGTAAGCCGTGGAGGATTAAAACTTGAAAAGGCAATGAATACTTTTGGGATAGATCTTACTAATAAAGTATGCATGGATATTGGAGCTTCAACAGGAGGATTTACAGATTGTATGCTTCAAAATCATGCAAATAAGGTTTTTTCAGTAGATGTTGGTTATGGGCAATTTGCATGGAAATTAAGAACAGATGAAAGAGTTGTCTGTATGGAAAGAACAAATATAAGATATGTAACACCAGAAGATATTGGTGTACCATTAGATTTTGCATCAATAGATGTATCTTTTATATCATTAAAAACAATAATGCCTGCAGTTAAAAATCTTTTAGGAGATAAGGGTGAAGTTGTAGCTTTAATAAAGCCACAGTTTGAAGCTGGAAGAGAAAAGGTAGGAAAAAAAGGTGTAGTAAGAGATATAGAAGTTCATTTAGAAGTTGTAAATAAAATAGTAACTTTTTTAATTGAAAATGAATTTAATATATTAGGATTAAGTTTTTCACCTATTAAGGGACCTGAAGGAAATAGAGAATATCTAGTATACTTTACTAAAGATAAAGAAAAAGAAGGATCTTTTGAAATGAGTCAAATTGATGAAGTTGTAAAGGAATCACATAGCCAGCTATAAAAAGCTGGCTTTAGGTATATAGTATAAGATTTTAAAGGGAGAAATATGAAAAATATTGTAGTAGCATTAAATCCTTCAAAAGATAAAGATGGAAAAATATTATCTTTAGTAATGTCTCAAATTACAACGGTATTTAAACATTCTAAGGTTATAGTGTTAAATAGTTATGAAATGAATAAATACAGATTTCAAGACAAGCTTGATTTGTTAATAGTATTAGGTGGAGATGGTACATTATTAGGTGTAGCAAGAGATATTAATGGGAAGTATGATGTTCCAATTTTAGGAGTAAATATTGGAAATTTAGGCTTTTTATCTAGTATAGAAATACAAGATTTTAGTGAAGCATTAAAAAAGATTAAAAATGGACAGTATATTATTCAAAATAGAATTCTCTTAGAATGTACAATGTTAAATCAAGATGATAATGACAAGGGTAAAGCTTTAAATGATGTTGTTATTGCAAGAGGTACATTATCAAGAATGGCTAAATTTGAAGTGTTTATAGACAATAAGCTTTACTATAGATTTAAGGGAGATGGATTAATAGTTTCAACTCCTACAGGATCTACAGGATATTCATTTTCTGCAGGAGGACCATTTATTTATCCAGATGTAGATGTTATAATTTTAACCCCTATATGTCCTCATACAAGGGGAATGCAGCCAATAGTCTTAAAAAGTAGCAGTGAAATACTTATAAAGGCTGAAAATTATAATGGAGAAATTTATTTAACATTTGATGGACAGGAAGCAAAACAAATAAATGATAATACATCTATAATAATAAAAAAGGCAAAACAAATAGCAAAAATTTTATTATTTGATAATTATGATTATTTTAATGTTTTACGGCAAAAAATATTAGATAACTAATAAGTTAAGAAGAAACTTTTATATAGAGAAGGTGATTGATTTGAAATCTAAAAGACACAATCAAATTTTAGATATTATAAATAATAATGATATAGAAACTCAAGAAGAATTAGCAGATGCACTTAAGATTGAAGGATATGATGTAACACAAGCAACCGTGTCAAGAGATATAAAATTATTAAAATTAGTAAAAATGCAAAGTGAAAGTGGTAAATATAAATATAGTGCACCTACAAAAGAAGAAAGAGATATTAATGATAAGTTATATAGCATATTAAAAAATGCTGCAATTTCTGTAGAACAAGTAGATAAATTTGTTGTTGTAAAAACTTTAACTGGAGCAGCATCAGCTGCAGCAGAAGCAATAGATAGTTTATATACTAATGATGTTGCAGGAACTATTGCAGGAGATAATACGATTTTTGTATTAGTTAGAAGTGATGAGAAGGCTGTAGAGCTTATTTCAAAGATAAGAAAAATGATTTCTTAGATTTTAAAGGTGGGGTATAATGCTAGTTGAGTTAAATATTAAAAATTTTGCGTTGATTCAAGAATTATCAGTTGAATTTGGTGCGGGATTCAATATATTATCAGGAGAAACTGGTGCAGGTAAATCAATTCTTATTGATACAATAGATTATGTATTAGGCGGAAAATTTTCTAAAGATCAAATAAGATATGGAGAAGATAAAACAATGGTTGAAGCTGTTTTTTCTATAGAAAATGATGAAATATATGAAGTGTTAGATGATTTATCTATAGAAAAAGATGATATGCTTATAATTCGAAGAGAAACAACTTTAAATGGTAAAAGTATTATAAAAGTTAATAATAGAAGTATTGTTTTATCTCAATTGAAAAAAATTAGAGAAAAGCTTTTAGATATTCATGGGCAACATCAAAATCAAAATTTGCTTAATAAAGGAACTCATATTTTATATGTTGATGAATTTTATCATGATAAAATAAAGGATTTACTTAATGAATATGAAGAATTAAGACGTACATATATAGAAAATTCTGAAAAAATAAATGAATTAAAAGGCAATGAAGATAGAGAAAAATTAGCAGATTATATTAAATTTCAAATAGAAGATATAGAAAAAGCAAATTTAAAAGTTAATGAAGAAGAAGATTTAAAAGAAGAATTTAATATGCTTGCTAATGCAGAAAAGATTTCTAATAGTTTAGTTAGAGCATATGGATATTTAAATTCTTCAAATGAGGGAATTTCTATATTGGAAGGATTATCAAAAGTTATTTCTGAATTATCTTTAGTTGAAAATCACTCAGATGTAATAAGAGAAAAGAAAGTTCAAATTGAAGAAGCTTTTTATAATTTAGAAGATGTTACAAGGGAGATTAGAGACATAGGCAGTGAAATAACATATGATGAAGATAGATTAGCTGAAATTAATGAGAGAATTTATAGTATTAGTTTATACAAAAAGAAATATGGAAATTCAATAAAAGAAATATTAGATAATTTAAAAAACTTAAAAGAAAAATATAATGAACTAATAAATAGTGAAGAAATTATAAATAAACTAAAAGAAGAGCAACAAAAAATTGAATCAAAAATGAAGATTATAGGAAAAAAACTTCATGATTTAAGAGTTGAAGCAAGTGAAATATTAGAAATTAAGATAAAAGAAGAATTATCTTATGTTGGACTTGAAAAAGCAATAATAAAAATAGATGTTGTATTAACTGAAAATATGAATAGCAGAGGATATGATGAAGTACAATTTTTAGTTTCTGCAAATCCAGGAGAACCTTTAAAGCCTTTAGAAAAGGTATTATCTGGTGGGGAACTTTCAAGAATTATGTTGGCATTAAAATGTGTTTTTGTAGATAAGGATAAAATCCCTACATTGATTTTTGATGAAATAGATACAGGTATAAGTGGAACTATAGGAAAACGTGTAGGTGAAAAAATGTATGAAGTATCTATAAAACATCAAGTTTTATGTATTACTCATTTACCACAAATTGCAGCACTTTCAGATAGTCATTATTTTGTTTCTAAAGAGGTGTTAAATGGAAAAACATTTACTGGAATTAGAATGTTAAATAAAGATGAAAAGATTAAAGAAATTGCAAAAATGGTAGGTGGAGATGAAATTAGTGATGTAACAATCGAAAATGCATCAGAAATGGTGAATTTTGCTGAAATAAAGAAAAAAGAAATTAAAAATAATTAATATTTATATACATAATGGATATAAATACTGTAAACAATAAAATCATGGTAATTTATCATGGTTTTATTTTTTTTATAGAAAATGTATTTACATATAAATTTTTAACTAACTTAACAAAGTTATTATAGCATATAAAGAAAGTAGAGAGGGAAAATTAATGTTAGAAGGCAAGGAGGAGATAAAATGATTAAAAAAATATTAAAGTATTTTAGTATAATTATTACTCCAATAGCTATTTTGGCATTAATAGCATACATTAGTGTTTTGCAATTACCAGAAAAAATATACATAAATGATAGTATGGAAGTTTCTGATATTTCTGTACAAAACCAAGGGATTTTAAATACTGCTAAATTAAATAAAGATAAAGTTAATATTGATTTTCTTGGGCTTATTCCAATAAAATCGGTAGCAGTGCAAAAATTAGAGGATATAAAATTATATCCAGGTGGAGCCAGTGTAGGAATAAAATTATCAACAGAGGGAGTTCTAGTCGTAGGATTTTCTAATGTAGAAACTGATGATGGTAGTGAATTAAGTCCAGCAAAAGTTGCTGGAATGCAGTTGGGTGATGTTTTGTTAGAAGTTAATAATAAAAAAATTGAAAGCTCAAAGCAGTTGATAAGTTTAATAAAAAGTGCTAATTCATCTACAATAAATGTAGAATTTATGCGTAATGGATGTAAGTTTAACAAGGATATTAATTTAATTAAAGAAGGAGAAAATTATAAATTAGGCTTGTGGGTTAGAGATTCTACAGCAGGAATAGGTACATTAACATTTTATCATGAGGATACTAATACATTTGGAGCCTTAGGACACCCAATAACAGATGGTGATACAAATACAACATTTACTATAAAAGATGGAGATCTTTTATCAGCATCAATACTAAGTGTAAGAAAAGGTGAAAAAGGAGTACCAGGAGAATTAAGAGGATTGTTTGTAAATGAAAAAAAATCAATAGGTCAAATAGAAAGTAATTCATCTTCAGGAATTTTTGGAAAAACATATCAACCTTTAGTAAATTCCATATTTAATAAACCAATGTCTGTTGGTTTTAGAAATGAAGTTGTAGAAGGTCCAGCAAAAATAATAACAACTATAGATGATAATGGACCAAAAGAATATAATATTGAAATAATCAAGTTATTACAACAAGATAAATCAGGACCTAAAAGTATGATAATAAGAGTAACAGATGAAGAATTATTAAGCAAAACAGGTGGAATAGTGCAAGGTATGAGTGGAAGTCCAATAATTCAAAATGATAAAATAGTTGGTGCTGTAACTCATGTACTTATTAATAAGCCTGAAATAGGTTATGGAATATACATTGAATGGATGCTTGAAGAAGCAGGTATAATTCAATAAGGTAAATGAGAAAACATAATTGTAAGATATTATTTAAGCTTTAAAATTAAATAATATCTTACAATTTTAATTTATTCAATATATAAAAAAGAAAAAAATACAATTTTTTTAGAGAAAAATTTCAAAAATATGTAAAATAAGCTATTTTATTTATTAAATTTATGTTATAATATATTACATAAAATAAAAAAACAAGTAAATATACTTAATTAAATGCTTAATTAAGTGAGAAATTAAGTTATATTTCTATTTTAAGTTTGAATTATAAAATATATTATTGTAATGGGTAGAAAGGGAGATAAAAAAGATGGATGGAAATAAAATATCAGTAGTAATAGCAGATGATAATAAAGAATTCTGTAGTATTTTAAATGATTATCTTTTAAATCAAAAGGACATTGTTGTAACAGGAATTGCAAAGGATGGAAGAGAGGCTTTAACTTTAATTGAAGAAAAACAACCAGATTTAGTAGTTTTAGATATAATAATGCCACATTTAGATGGTTTAGGAGTATTAGAAAGATTAAATTCTATGAATTTAACTAAATTTCCAAGAATAGTTGTATTATCTGCAGTTGGACAAGATAAGATAACTCAAAGAGCAATAACTTTAGGTGCAGATTATTATGTGGTTAAGCCATTTGATATGGACATATTTACTAAACGTATTAGAGATATGTTTAATGATTCATTATTAGGAAATGATGAACCAGTTAAAAAGCAAGTAGCTATGACAACAACAGAAATGATTACTGCTCCAAGCAGAGGACCAGTTGATTTAGAAACTGAAATTACAAACATAATTCATGAAATAGGTGTACCAGCTCATATAAAAGGTTATATGTATTTAAGAGAAGCTATTACTATGGTTGTTAATGATATGGAATTATTATCTGCTGTAACAAAGGAATTATATCCTTCAATAGCTAAGAAATATAACACAACAGCTTCAAGAGTTGAAAGAGCTATAAGACATGCAATTGAAGTAGCTTGGGGAAGAGGACAAGTAGAAGCAATTAATAAGTTATTTGGTTATACTGTTCATAATGAAAAAGGTAAGCCAACAAATTCAGAGTTTATTGCTATCATTGCAGACAAGCTAAGATTAAAGAATAAAGTGTCTTAATTAGGGTGTAAGCTAGTAAAATAGGGCGAGAGCATATAATTGATATTTTGTCAAATTTATATTAAAAAGCCGACTAATATGTTTTTAAACCTACTAAGTAGGATATTTATACATGTGAGAATACTTCTATTGGCAAATACAGAAATGTATTAGCAAATGGAGGTATTTTTTTATGGCAAAATTATTAAAACAATCAAAAACATTAGAGTTCTATTTAGAAGATTTTATGGAGCACTGTACTTTAAAAGAGTTAAGTAAAAAAACTTTAAATAGTTATGAATCTACCTTACAATTATTTTTTAAATACTTAAAAGAAGAATATATGATTAATAGAATTCAAGATGTTACTTATGAACAAGTTGATTCTTATTTAAAGTTCACTAAAGAACGAGGAAAGTATAGTTATGTATCAGATGATAGAACTGTAAAGCTTAACTATCCTGATATGAGAAAAGATTTTGGTAATACAATATCTGATACAACAATTAATAACTATATTAGGAATATGAAAGTATTTTTTAACTATTGCTTGGAACGTAAATATATAAAAGTAACACCTATGGAGAATATTAAGTTTTTAAAAGCTAAAAGAAAGATGAAGGATGAAATTACAGATATTGAGTTTAGAGCATTAATAAAAGCTATAAATATAACAATTTATAGTGAGTATAGAGATTATACTATTATTCAGCTAATATTTGATACTGGTATGCGTTTAACAGAAACCCTTAATTTAAAACTAGAAGATATAGATGTAGAAAGAAGAACTATTCTTATTCCAGCCGAAATAAACAAAGGGAAAAAAGATAGATATGTATTTTTTAGTAATACTATGGCGAATATTTTAAAATCATGGATTCAGTATAAGGATAGATATTGTAATAATGAATATTTATTTCCAACTAAAAAAGGAACAATAATTACTGCGAGTAATTTTGAACGAAATTTTAAATTTTATAAGCAGAGAGCTGGAATAACTAAAAATATAAGTCCACATGGATTAAGAAATAATTTTGCTAAAAGGTTTTTACTTAGTGGAGGAGATATATTTATGCTTTCAAAGATATTGGGGCATAGTAGCGTTACTGTAACAGAACAGGCTTATTTAGATGTTACTATGACAGATATAAGAAAGTCATATCAAAGGTTTAGTCCATTGGAATCTATGAAAAAATAATTAACTATAAAAGCTAGAATTTCTATAACAAGATAATAATAAGACTTAAATTAGTAATGATACTGATTTAGGTCTTTTTTTATTTTCAATACGACAATATCATCTACCTATACCAGAGACTACTACAAAGATTACATATAGTAGTAAGGGCAATTCAGCTCAAAAAAAGATGCTAACCATTTTAATTATTGATTAGCATTTTATTTTTACTCATCTTCTTTAATAACTTCTATGTTATGTTGCTTGAAAAGTAGTTCTAAGGCTTCATCTACTAATTTACTTTTTGGTATTCTACTTTCTTCAGATAGCTTATTTAGTGTATTAAATAAGTCCTTATCTATTGTTAGACCTTGTTTAACTCTTGATTTATATATTTGTTTTGCCAATGGTGACACCTCCTAAATTTAATATCTCTATATATCTTACCATATCGCGATAAAAATTTCTTGACTTTTAATATCGCGACAATTATAATGTGAATATATCGCGATTAGTAGCGATATATATTTTTAAATTTAAATATCGCGACATATAGCGATGAATAGGATTTTGTGGATGCCGTACCACTTGAAAAACGTAAAAGGTTAGTTGAGCCAATGCAGTAAATCAACACTATTGTTATTCATCAGTAGTTTCTTCAATTGTAGCTGATGTAAGGTAGTAATAATAGGCTAGGTGAAGCCAACCAATAACCGATAAAATAAAGGGCTGGAGGTAGTTTGGCTCTCTAATGAGAGGGTAAGCATTAGTAACAAAAGACAACTTAAAGGACAAGCTATTTAAGGTAAAACTAATGATTCAGTATTAATTGAAGATGTAAAAAGTGAGAACTCAACTTATACAGTTGTAAATTTTACTTTATACTCTTACTTATGTTTAACAGAAAGAATTTTTTTGTTAAATGTAAGGTAAGGTATTATGCGTTAGCTCGAATCTAAGCTTTCCAGTTGTAGCTTACGCTTCGCTACCTTAATGCGAGTATTTTAAATAAATAAGTAATAGAAATGAACAATATAGCAAGAATTACAGTATTGATAATACATAATGATGTTGATATTATAAAAATATAGATTTAAAGTATAAAAGTGGGAGTAAAATGGTATAGGAAATGTTTGAAGGAAGATATTTACAAGAAGAGTTAGAATATATTTGGGACTATAGTAAGAAGACTGGTTTTGCTCAGTATATAAATGATGATAATAAAGAATGGATAAGAAATTCTATAGTTAATTATGGCTTTACTACAGTTCAACAAGCTATAAAAAGAGCACTTTATAAAAGAGATAAAAGTGAGAAAAAATATACTAATGGAATGGTAATAAGAGAATTTAAACAACAGTTGTATCTTTTAACAGTTGATGAAGCAAAGTTAGAAAAAATTAAAGCTTATATAGAAGGTAAAAAACTAAATGAGAAACAATTAGAAGAATGGAAACAACTAGAGAAGAATCAATTGGAGAAATATTATAGCTTCAATAATTTTGAAGAAAGAGATAGAAGTAAAGATAGTGATTATATTAGTTATGAAGATATAGAAAATAAGTTACTAGGTTGGGAAGATGATATAGAAGCTCCAGAAGCTAAATTAACTAATAAAACTATTATATATAAAAATGGAATTGAGATAGGTTCAAATCTAACAGAATAATAAATTTTATAATGTTTAAAGTATATAAATAGTTAATTTATAAGAAAGTATAATTTTAAGATTTATAGTATTAGATTCTTAACGTACTGATGTATATAAAAATATTGAAAGAGAAATAAGAAATTACAATTACTATAAATAAAAGATGAATTTTATATAAATAAATAGAATGATATCAGTAAAAAAATGGTATAATTATGTAATTATAGAAAAAGAAATGTTTAATATTATAATTATATTTTAGAAAATAGAGCACTATGCATAAATTTGTAGTAATGAAGCTAATTAGGTGTTGATTAAAGTGTTTATATTATTTAGATAAGGGGATGAAGTTAAAGAATGTACTATATGTATATAGAAAATGTGTATAAAGAACTTAAAGAGGAGATAGAAATTATAAAAAAAGAAATTGAACAGTATTTCAATAGAAATTATGGAGAAGAAATAAAATTAGATTATAATATAATTGAATACTGCGAAGATAAATTTTTTGCATGTGTTGATAATAACAATGATGTTAGATTTAACCTTGAATTTATAAATGATGTATATAGGTGTTTATTTAATAGAATATTTAATATTAATCCAAGTTACGATAAGATTTTAAAAGACGTAATGAGAATACTTTTAAATTGTATCTTAGTACATGAAAGTCACCATTTCTACTATAAAAAATATAGAACTGAAGCGTATAATAAACTTAAAGAGAAAGATGATAAGCAAAACTTTAGAAAGTATATGGATTTGGAAGTATTAGCAGATAATTTTATGTTGAATTTTATGGCTAACAAGGGAGATTTACATTTTAGGATTGCTGGATTAGCAGAGAAGTTTAATCAAATGAAAAAAGATGGCTATACAATAAATGATAGGATAGATGATATAGTTGAAGAAGTTAAAAGGATATATATACTAAATTGAAATTAAATTAAGTGTATTATAGGAGGATATTAATAATGAAAGATTCTAAAATGAAAGAGAGTGCAAATCAAAAAAGTTATTTGATTTGTAATTTACGTGGATTTGATAATGTTACTATTGATAATAATAAAGAATATATAATAAATAATAATATTATTAAGCTTATTAAGATTAATGATGATTTAAAAAATATATATGTGGAGCTTCAAGATGGTATTACATATAAAGAATACCACAAAGAAATAAATAATTATCTTTATCATATATGCTTTAATTTAATAGTAAGAACTAATGTTTCTTACAACATTCCAGTATATTCAATAAATGTAATTTGTGAAAATAGTAAGAATATTATGTGCCAAGATAGATTAAATATGCATGATTCGATAGAATTTAAATACAATGAGGATTCTACTGACTTATATAATAAAATAATAAATTTTAAAACGAGTATTGATAGCAATTTTATGAAGTATGAACGTATATTCAAAACACTACATAATCCTAACAATATTGCTCAATTTATGAGTTTATATCAATTCTTAATGGAATTATTACAAAAGAATAGACCCCATATTAGTCAAAAATCAGTTATAGATTATCTAAATGATAATAAAGATAAATATGATTTTCTTTATTTCAAGCCAACTAGAAGAACAGATAAAACATTTGATGAAGATTGTTTTACTTATATACGTAATGAAATAGGTCATAGTGAACAGAGTAATGATATTAATTTATATAAACAACTAGGTTCACAAATAACACAAAGGCTAATTAAGAACTTACTAATTGTAATTAATGATGTAATTATTGATGCCTAAAAGTGAAAAAGAGAAATTTTATTTAATATTTAATAAAATCAATAAAATTGAATTTTTATGTTACATAATAAAGGTATGATTTTATTTTTGTATATTAATAGAAATAACGTTAGCTAATAAATATTATATTGTATTTAAATTATAATGTAAATTATGTAACTTTTGATGTATAATGGTATTAATAAATAATATTTTGCAGAGCGGGAGGAATTTATGGAAAAATATTATCAAAAACTTAATATAACACCATCACAATCACCGATTTTTACATTACTTAATGATGTTAGAAATGTTAATTTTAATGGATTAGACATTTCACCTAATTATCAAAGAGAATATGTTTGGACAGCTGAATATATAGACAAGTTATTGTTAAGTTTAATATTAAATTATCCAATAGGAAATATAGTAGTAAATCAACTTAGAGAACCAAATGAAAAAAATGCTAGGTCAGAATTAGTAGATGGAAAACAACGTTTAAAAACAATTTTAAATTTTGTTGATGGAGAGTATATAATAAAATCTAAGGTTGTTGATGAAATTAAAGGAACTATATGTAAGATAATAAATAATGATGAATCACCTGAAATAGTTGAGTTGAAGAAAAAGAAAAGATTATCATTTGAGGACTTACCTAAAGCTATTCAGAATAATATAAATGCGTATAACATACCTCTTTATACTATTCAATCAGCTGATACATTCCAAATAAGAGAGTATTTTAAAGTATTGCAAAATCAGGAGAAATTAAGAGCTGGGGAAATTATAAACTCATTACCAAATAATGTTTTTTATGATTATTTCTATGATATTAATTATGAACTATTAACTAAAATAAATTATGAAAATCTAAAAAGAGCTGATTTTGAAAAAATATATTATGCGATAATTGGAGTTAGGCTTAATAAGATTCAATTAAATTGTCCAGATAAGCAAATAATAGAGTTTATAGAAAAAAAATCTGATATTACAGATTTAGAAAAGGATATGTTGTCTATATATAATAATAACTTAAAGTATATAGTAAATATGTATAAAAATATACAGACAAATGGATTAAATAAAAGGACATTAAAGTATATTTTAGCAGTGGCTATTTCAAATGAAAATTATTTTGAAATAGATACATTTAAAAAAGTAGAGCATATAGTAGAATTGAGTAAGAAATTAGCGGCATTTAATACAAGTATGTCAGATGATGAAGCATTTAGTAAATATTTTGGTTCTCAGTTTACATTGCGAAAAAAAGAGTTTATAGACATTGATGCTAATAAATATAGAGATATATTTAATGTTTCAACCAGAACAACTTCATATTCTGAGTTGGAAAGAATATGTAATTTAATAGTGGAAGATTATTTTAATAGAAATTAAATATAACTTTAAAAAAGAAGCTTTAGAGATTTAAAGCTTCTTTTTTGATGTACAGGAAATTATAAAAATTTTGAAGTCGTAAAGCTAGTGATATTAATAGGTTTTGGGATTTAAAACTGTAAATTTTAAACCACGAAGTGGGCGTGGCGATAGCCACTTTTTTATTAAATAAAATTGAACTTTCAATTATATAGTCTAAGACATTATAATTGTTAATCAAAGTTGATAAATTTGGAAATTTAAGATATAATATAAGGTGCTGAATACTATTTTATAAAGTATCAATAAGTATTTACCTAGTGAATACTTAATGTAAAATTAAGGAGGAAAAATTATGGAGTTAAAAGCAAAAGTTAACAGATTAAATGATTTGGAAAAGAAGTTTTTCATTGAAATTGTACAAAAAATTAAGTATAGAAATACTGATATGCTAAAGGAATCATTTAAGGATATGGAAAGATTTAATGATTCAGAAATAAAAGGAATTTCTAATGCAATAGAAGAGATACAAATATTGAAGCAAGAAGGAGATAGTTTAACAGTTAATAAGAAGAGTGAAATTTTAAATAAGGTACTACTTAAAAGTTTAGATTTATAAATTTAACTATAATAAAATCAGGATTTTAATCCGTACGTTTATTTTCTAAAAAGGAGGTCAACTAATGGGAAAGTTTAAGGAGAAGCTTAAAGAAAATTATCACTTAACACCAATAATATTATTTACTATATTCGTTATAGGTATTATAATCATAGCTTTAATAGCATCAATGAATTAAATACATCATTACTTAAATTTTATTTAAAGCAATAAAAAAGGATTTGGATTTATTTCCGAGTCCTTTTTTGTCTTTAAATTACCAATCTGAAAATATTTTAGTAAATTATTTATACAATTTTACATTTTCAAACCTTTTTACGGATTAATATATTGTAAATGAATTAAGTATGAAAAGGAGAATGAATTATTATGGCAAAACAAGTTAAAGCAATCAACATTAGAATGAGTGAGGAATTAAATGACAGACTTGAAGACTATTGTTGGAGCAATAGAATTCGTGTATCAACTTTTATTAGAGAGGTTTTAGAGAGAGAAATAGTAAGACTAGAGAAGGAAGGTAGAAGATAATGATAAATAATGTAGGATATGTTATACAAGTAGGTAATGATATGAAAAGGATTTTAAGAACCTTATCGGTTAAAAAAGTAGATATAGAAATTGACCAAGATAATGATAGTACAGTAATTATAGCTAGTTATGAAAGGCGTAGAAGTGTATATATAGTAAAAAATAAAAATTCTTGTACGTATCAAATAGACTTATTAGATGAAACACATGATGGGGAAATTACAATTTGGTTTAGTAGCCAAAGTAGTGTAATCAACTTCTTAAAGAATAATTTTTTAAGATAAGTAACTAATGCTGGAGTAAATAAAACAAGCTCCAGCAATAAATACAAATTAACAGATGAAGGAGTATTTTATTATGGTAAATGAATTTTTAATAGAAACATTAATTGAGTATCAAAAATTGTATGGTGAACTTGAAGCAATGGGAGCACCTGAGGAAGCTTTACAAATTGTAAGAAAATCTATTGATGATACTAACTTATTGATTAAGGAAAGAGAATCTATGGAGCTAGAAGCTATAGAATTACCAGCATCAGTTGCAGAAGATTCATCACCTGAGGAAGAATCAGGGTTAACGGTTGGGAGAGTATTTAAAAATTACAAGGAACTATGTGAATTTATGGGGTGGAAGTCTACTGGTGGAGATTATAAGAAGGCTAGACTTAAAGAATTAGATACCTTATGCAAATGGCACAACGAGGGTTATAAGTTTGTAATAGATGAAGTGTACCAGCAACAATTGCTGAAAAAAGATAAGAGGAGAGATAAGGCTATTTATGTTAATCCAATAAAGGGTATTTTATTCTATTCACTAAAGACTTTTAAAGGAGAGCTTTACTTTAGTGTTAACAAGTTTATTGAGTTATTGGAGATATTCAATAAAAAGTATTGTGATTTGCAAATTGATTCAGATTATCAAGAAGCATCATTAGAAACTGGAATAGATGTTCATACATTAAAGGGATTTAAAATAGGAAGTAAAAGAGAAGCTCAAAGGATTATTGAGAGAGCCTTAAGAAGTATGAAATCACAAAGAATTTTAGACTATATGCAAGGAAGAATAATAGTTACTAATGATAATAATTATAGATTCGCAATGCCTGAAGAAAGAATAGTAATTCAAAGGATTGAAGAAGAAGAACTAAGAAAACTAAATTGTTTCAATATGGCAAGTTTGAAATTTAAGAACCTAGAAAGTAAGTTCTACCATAGAATAAGAGAAAGGTTCGATAATGAAGGATTAGAATATATAAATTATACTTTCTATGGTTATTCAATTACTTCACATGATAAGACTATAACTGAGCAAATAGAACTATTAGAGAAAGAAGCTAATGTAGTTGAATTAAAAGGATTGTTTAAAAAAAGACTTGAAGAGTTTGCAGTAGGAAGTCACGCAAGAGAAGTGAAAAAGGAGCTTGATTCAGTTGGATTTGGTGAACCAATTTTAGAATTTAATCCGATAGCTTCAAGTAGTTATATACCAAACTTTCAAAAAGCTATTGATACATTTATATAAAATAAAAG
Source organism: Clostridium sp. ETTB3 (assembly GCF_053571985.1). NCBI lineage: Bacteria > Bacillati > Bacillota > Clostridia > Eubacteriales > Clostridiaceae > Clostridium > Clostridium sp. ETTB3. The sequence continues at coordinate 1,533,253 of NZ_CP199832.1, read as the reverse complement.
TTTGACTATTTAGAGTCTTATATAAATGTTAAATAATTATATATAAGACCCAATATAGTCAAACTTTTGTATAGGAATTACTATTACTCACCAGCGAAACTTCGAACATTTAAACTTTAACGAGCAAAGCGAGATAAAGTTTATAATGTGAGATGCTGAGCTGAGAGGTTAAAACCGTTAGGTTTTAAGCTCAATGTAACTACTCTTATTATTAATAAATGTAGTATATCTATTAGTATTTAAGCTTGAAAATTTCATTTTCAACCTTTCAGCGTAACTTTTCGCTGGTGAAATTAATAGTACCTTTTTTGATGTATAGAGTATATTCTCTCTTTTATATACATCAAATTGTATACCATTGAATATGGGGAAAAGGTTAGTCTCTTAAGCTCCAAAAATGAGAGATAAAGTTTTATGTAAATGATAATATAACAATGAACAGAAAATGGAAAATAAAAATGTACAAAAATGATCATTAGTTATATCCTATTTATTGGAGGGATACTAATGATTATGAATTTACAAGGTCAATTAACTATATTAAAATCTATGAATATTAAACCTAACTTTTCAGAGTTAGCTAGAGAATATGATTTAGATCGAAGAACTGTGAAGAAATATTATGAGGGATATGAAGGTAAATCAAAAACTAGAAATAAAAGTAGTAGATTGGATCAATATTATATTGAAATAAAAGAAAAGCTTGCCATAAATGGCGTTACGATAAATGGAGTATATCAATATTTTAAAGATAAATATGGTGATATAGGAACTTATTCAAATTTTAATAAATATGTAAAACTTAAAAACCTGAAACCAAAGAAAGCCATAAGAGGACATGCTAGATTCGAAACACCGCCTGGCAAGCAAGCCCAAGTTGATTGGAAGGAAGATATTAAGTTAACTTCAAAATATGGTGAAGTTTTTATTTTCAATGTATTTTCTTATAAGTTAGGAAATTCAAGATTCTGTTGTTTTACTTATAAAAAAAATAAAACACAACAAGATGTATTTGAAAGCCTAATAGAATCTTTTAAAATGACAGGAGGTGTTCCTAAGGAAATTTTATTTGACAATATGAAAACAGTTGTTGATATAACTAAAGATGGAAGAAAAATAAATAGCAAGCTAAAAGCTTTTGCGGATGACTTTGGATTTAAAATTACATTGTGTAAACCAAGGCATTCTTATACCAAAGGAAAAGTAGAATCTGCAAATAAATTTGTAGAATGGATATTACCTTATGATGGAGAATTTGAAAATGAATCAGACATCATTGAACTGCTTCAAAGAATAAATTCTAAGGTTAATCAAGCACCAAACCAAGCAACTAACATTCCACCTATATTATTATTTCAAAAAGAAAAGGAGTATCTACTTCCCTTACCAAGTAATCATATCATAGAATCCTATATGAACTACGACCGTCAAACCAAAGTTCATAAGGATTCACTAATAACTTATAAAGGAAGTAAATACTCTGTACCACCTAAATATATAGGTAAATCTGTAACTCTTAGAAGAATAGATAAAGAATTACAAATATATTTTAACACAGATTTAATTTCAACACATCAATTAAGTGATAATAAGATTAATTATAATGAGTGTGATTATAAAGAAATTTTAGGATCAGTGTTAAAAAATAAGAGTACGGATGATATAGAATCGCTAGCGGAAGCTAATTTAAAACAGTTTGATGCTTTTTTATAATTAAATAGGAGGATAATATGAATAACTATGTTAAATTACTAAATAATCTTGAGGAGTTAGGATTGCTTAATATCAAAGCTAGTATTGATAAATATATAGATCTAATTAACTCTGGAAATAAAAGTATTGTTGATGCTCTTTATGAGTTAAGTAATTTAGAAATTAATGCAAAATCTGATAGAGCTATGCAGGCATGTGTAAAAGTTGCTAACTTTCCATTTTTAAAGGAAGTTACAGATTTTGATTTTGATTTTCAACCTGCAATAAATAAGCAGCAGATACTTGATTTAATGACTTTAAGATTTATAGAAAATAAAGAAAATATATTATTTGTAGGATCATCCGGCGTGGGTAAAACCCACCTGGCGACCTCTATTGGAATAGAATGTGCTAAGCATCGATATTCAACATATTTTATATCTTTTCAGGATTTAATTTCTCAATTAAAGAAAGCTTTATCTGAAAATAGATTAGATATAAGACTTCGTCATTTTTGTAAATATAAGATTTTAATAATAGATGAAATAGGATATTTACCTATAGATATTGATGCAGCAAATCTTTTCTTTCAATTAATATCTAAAAGATATGAAAAACATTGTACAATAATAACTACTAATACTAATTTTTCTAAATGGTCTGATATTTTTGGAAATTCCGTTATCGCAAATGCGATATTAGATAGACTTTTACATCACTCTCATATTATATCTGTAAAAGGACCTTCTTATAGAACTAAATCAAAATTAGAACATTTAGAAAGCCCTTTGACTAAGATGTAAATTCTAATTATTGTACATAATTATTTTCCACTTTTTATACAAAAATATATTGACATTTACATTTTAAGATGTAAATAAAAACTGAACAAGTAGCTACTCTTATTATTAGTAAGAGTTATATATACGAGTACCTAAATGGACACCTTTTGAAGATGGGGAGATTACCTTATTGTAAATGAAAAGTAAAGGAGGGAGTAACAATGGATAGCTCTTATCTAATGGAGTTATCAAATATACATATAATAAGGAGATAAAAAAGATTATGGAATTAGAATTAACAAAAGTAGAATTAAAGAAGGAAATTACAAGTGCAAAAGATAGGGTTGAGTATTTAGAAAGTATTCTAGGAACTAATGAAATTAAGGATTCTTATACTAATGCTAATGATAAGAATTTCAATAAGCTTAGTGAGGATAATTACAACAATAGAAGGATTGAAACTTATGCTAATTGGTTGCTTAAAGGCGAGATGGAGAAAGAAGAAGTTTATTCTTATGATACTAGAACAGACAAGCAGTATAATGATGCTGAGAAGGCTAAGAGATTCATTGCTAAAGGGGAAGGAAACACAGATGCTGAAGGAAATACAGAAGCTCAAGTGGAGAGATTAAAGACTAATGGAATCCAGTACAAGAGTAATAATATAAAGATTACACCAGCGTTAATCAAAGAGGATTCAGAGCTTGGTGATATCAACCACTAAGGGAATTACTAGGTCAAGAGCTTCAGAAGATAAAGAATGGACAACCTATAAGGAAAATTACTATTGAAAAGGATAGAGAACTTATAGAAACGCCATTAAACTTTAAGATGGTAAGGGAGCATCTATCAGAGGTAAATTCAGATATGCTATTGAGTATTAAGTATAAGAAAGGTTTGGATGCACTAAAACCAGCACCGACCCCAATATATGAGAATAAGTTGGACATGATTGATTATAGCAATTGGAAGATGATTAAGAAGTTATTAGGGCATTTATGGTTAAAAGAAACGGCTATGAATTTAGATGATATAATCCTTGTTGCAGATTTACAAAGGGCATTAGACAATATTAAATTGGATGCTATTGATAAGAATATCATAGAAAAGTACAACGAAGGATATACTGAGGAAGAGATTGCTGAAGAGTTAGAAATAAATCAATCTACTGTAAATAGGAGAATAGCTTCAATCTCAAAAAGGATAAGCGAATATTTAAGCAAATAAATAAAAAATATTCGGATTTATTGCATAAAAAACCTTGTAAATCATATAGATAGTGAGGGAGTATATAAATAATATATATCACCTTTAGGAACGACCAAAACAAAAGATAAAAGCTCTAGTAGTTACACTACTGGAGCTTAACTATTTTAAAAGAAAGGAGCAATTAAGACTTGAAAAAATATTCTATGTTGTTGAATATGGATGAAGAGTTAAAGCATCAGCTGGAACAGATAGCTAAAAAACTACATACTACCAAAAGCCAAGCAATAAGATATTTAATACTAAACTATGATAAAGATTGATATTTACTTCAAGGCTATTTTCATAATGAATACCAAAAACCACTAGGCGATACCAATAGCGATTCTAAATTCCACATTTAAAAAATAGCTTTGAAGTAGCTATCATTCCTTCAATAGTGATGGCTATGATTCTAAAATTCCATAATAGCATAAAATGACATTCTCATACTAGGAAGTAAGAGAACATCCTTTCTCTCTTACTATCTAGTTCTTTAAAGCTAGGGTATTTAAATTAGGAACGGTGATATTCTAGCTTTAAAGATTGTATTTAAGTGTATACGTTTAATATATATAGATAAATGCAATTTCTCAAAGGGGATTGTAAATATAATAAGTATGTTTTATCTTCGTATAAATTCAAAGCTTATTAAATTCCTTTATTTGGTTTATAAGTAGCAAGGTATGGTCAAAGGAAATTACATTAGATAAAAAATATAAGGACAGCTAGGCTATTGCCTTGCTACATTAAAACAACCAATATGAATAACCTAATGAAACCTCATGTAACTACTAAAGAATAACTATACAATAAGCATAAGATTACAAGATACTCATGATAATGTAGAAGTAAGTTGTAATAATATATGTGTAAGTTGTAGAGTATTAGATGTTAGATTGATATATCTATAAGATATTGAAGTGAGTACATGAGTTGAGAAAAGCAAGTGTATATGATGAATTGATGTATTAGATGATATGGAGATAAGTAAGTATCATTAAGTATTAAGTATGATTAGATAATATTAAATAGTGATTATAAATAATGTGTTATAGTGTGAAGAAAGAAAAAAATAAAAGTAAGAGATTAAGTTTTGTTGGGATGATTAATAACGGAAGGAATGACCTTTCTTTTTTTTATTGAGATGGTATAAGAGTTCAGCCCTGCCCTGTTGTGAAATATGTGTGTAAATTTTATCAACGAAAAAATAAGGGGTTACAAAGACACCCATAGATACATATATACAAAACAAAAAAAGACCTTCAAGGCTAATAAATTCAATAGCCTAGAGGTCTTTTCTTATTGTAACAATAGTAACATTTAAACAAAAAATTTGTCAAGAAGAAAGGAGAAAAAAGTTTGGATAATAGCAGAAATATACAACAGATGTTTAAAGTTAGCTTAACAGAAAGGCAAGAAATACAAAGGATTATGATTGAAGAAAATCTGAGTCTTAGTGATGTTATAAGAAAGGCTATCAGAGAAACATATGCAGTAGAAGGTTTTGAGTCTTCATATGAGAAGAGTGCTAATAGAGAAGTTAATATTAAGAAAAGTAAAAAGTGGGAGCTTTATTAATGATGGATGAAAAATTGAAAGAGCTTCAGGAGTTTCATAGTGCAATAGGATTTGATTTAGCTGAGAAGAAAAATGACCTAGATTTATTAGCATCGAAAGAAGAACGAAAATACTACTTATGGTTAATAAAAACTATTCCCAATATTACTAATGTCGATATAATTCCTATTTGTACAATGGCAATGTTGTTAGCAACTATAAGCAAATTAAATATATATATGGCTCAATGTGAGGGGAATGTGGAGCTTTATCTTAAGCTATTGGCTAAACGTAATGAGAGTATCACTAAGCTAGATATGATAATGAAGAGTTATGGATTAACTAATACAACAAAAGATAAAATTTTTATTTCATATGAAAGTGAGGAAGAGTGATGACTAAAAAAATAATTAAAAAGAGTAGAAACAATAGCGAAGATTATACGTCATATCTAACTGGTGACCCACTTTTTGATTTGTTGAGAGAATTTTATAGAAGCCAATACGGATTAGACAGTGAGGAATGGAAAAGTATTGTAGATAATGATAGAAGGCTACAACTTGAGAAGAAAAAGAAGAAAATTAATGCTGATAGAAGATATAAATAAATCAAAAAATACTAGAGAAAGAGGAGAATTATTATTATGGCAAAAAGTAAAAGTACAACAACAACAATAAATGCAAAAAGGATTCAAGATATTGTTTATTACGATTTAAGTCTAGGTTCACTAATCAACCCCAATATTAGACAACATTTAAAATTAAACCCTATTGGTGTACAAGTTGCAATCAGAACACTGAAAGAGCTTAGAGAAGAGTTAGAAGGTTATGAGATAGCATTAGAACAAATTGATTGTAATAGAATTTTTTGAGATGTCACGGAGCTTACTGAAACTGAAGTATTCATTAAGAGTATTCACGACTATGCATACTATATAAACGAATATAATAAAATTAAAGAAGCTAGAGAGTTAGATAAAAGTTTCAGTAGGGAAGAAAGACAAAAGATTGCTAATGAACTAGAAACGGAAATAAAAAAGGAGTACAGAAAAATCGAAACTGTAGGAAAGCTTAATAGAAGCCTTAGAAAAACTTGTGAAGCAAAGATTGAAGAGTTGGGGAAACAATTAAGAGATATTTTAAGTACTTTGGAAGTGCCTACTGAAGAATCTATAAATAATAGCTTATACTCAATAGCAGAGTATAAGCTAAGAGAAATAAAAAATAGATTAGATTATAAAAATACTTATCTTGAGAATATTGTGGAGGAAATGGCATAATGTTAGAAACAAGGATTTTACAAGAAGAAGAGATAAGAAGTCTTAGAAGTAGTAATGTAGAAATAAGAATGGACGACAACCACCTTTATATTGGTGGTTCTTTACCCCTTAGAAGCCTTTCCTCACCAATAACAGATAGAAAGACTGGCAAAAAGTTCAGGGAGTGTGTAGAGCCACTAGCCTTTAAATTAGCACTAATGAGCAACAAGGCTCATGGCTATAAGACAAAATTCTTAAAGAATCACAATTATAAGTTAGAATTTGAATATGAAAAGTTGGAATTTGATGAAGTCAATGAGCGAGAGCTGAGATTTCTATTCACATTGCCAAAATCCCAATTAAACTTAGAATTACTTGAAGATATATCAGAAGATAACGCTTCATTCAGTTTTGGGTTTGTGTGTGGAAGTGAAAGGAAAGCTTTATCCAATGAGAAAAACATAGAGTATATAAGAATTATTGATTCGTTCAAGGAGCTTAAAGAAATAAGTATTCTCGATAAATTCACACTACCAGCATATGAAAAAGCCAAGGGATTTAAGAGTTATGATTACCAAAGTGCAGAGAAGAAAGCTGAAAAGCTTGTTTTAAATAAGAATAGGGAGTCTTTGTGTGAACAGTACGATAAAAAGCTTCAAGAGATAAAAGAATATATACAAAAACAGAGAAAAAATGCTTTTTTTAGAGTTGGTGGAGAATTTAAGATACCACTATAGATAATAATCGGGGGAGTAGTTAATTAAAAGTTAGCTATTTCCCCAATTTTTTTTGTTTTTGTAGCAAAAATAAATTTTGAAAACAATTCGTAACTATAACATAGTAGGTTGTAAAGATTGTAGAAATTATAAATTAAACAGAAAGCAAGTGGATATAATGAAAGCTGGATTTTATTGATGAAAATAGTGTTTGTACTTTTGATTTACACGCAGAAGAAGATAATACGGATAATACCTAAAAGAAAGTTTTAGGAGGAACTAGGTTTATGAATATTAAAAATAAACATGGCTTAGCTAAAAAGACTAAACTATATGGAAGATGGGTTATGATGAAGCAACGTTGCTATAACCCTAATAATAAAGATTATTATAATTATGGTGCTAGAGGTATAAAAGTATGTGATGAGTGGAGAAATAGCTACTTGAATTTTCATAACTGGGCATATGCTAATGGGTATAATGATATGCTCAGTATTGATAGGATTGATGTAAATGGTGATTATGAACCTGATAATTGCAGATGGGTAGATAAGAATATACAAGCAAACAATAAATCGTGTACTATTTATATAGATTATAAAGGTAAGAGAGTTACACTAACTGAATTGAGTGGTATTACTGGTATAAAAAGAGAAACATTAGAAATGAGATATATTAGGGGAGATAGAGGAGAACGGCTTTATAGACCAGTTAGAAAAAGAGCAAGTTAAGTAAATTTATACAAAAGTTAACCCAACCAACAGTTGACTTTTTTGATTCGCTATTATATCATTATACCAACCAATACATTTTTTGTAAGCCTACCAATAGAGGATAAAAAGTATGTATAAACTGACGAAAACATATGGTTAAAATGGCTTAAACACTAGATTTTATGATTTGATTACTAAAGTGAGCAAGCCAACAAACTCAGAATTTATTGCTATCATTGCAGACAAGCTAAGATTAAAAAATAAAGTGTCTTAATTAAATTTAAATAATGAAATAGAAATCCTTCTAGATATTGAGTTTTATAATTCTATAAATGGAAGGATTTTTTTATAAATAATTAAAGAAAATAGCAGTTACATAAACAATGTTTGATGAAAGATGTTTAAGAGGTGAACTAAAGTATATTTGGGATTATAGTAAAAAGACAGGTTTTTCACTGCAGAACAGTTTAATAATTTTTAGGAAAGAGATAGAAGTGAAAGTGGTTCATATATGAGATATGAAGAAATAGAAACTAAATTACTTGGTTGGGATTAAATAAGAAATTTTAGCAATTGAAAATAAAGTTGATATAAATAATAATTGATAGGGTATTATTATTCATAAGGGTGTTTGAAAGAGGGATATTATGGAGAGTAAAATTAATAATACATTAACAAGAAAATTAAAAATAGTTGTTATAGAAGAAGATTCTGCTAAGAGGAATGAAATATATAGACTTATTAGAAATGAGCAATATCAACAATATAGAGCATTGAACTTAGGAATGTCTTTATTATATACACATAATCAGCTTGAAGGGGTTGGTTCAGGTGCTGAGCATAAGATTGGGAGTAAGTTGGCTAAAGTAGATAATAATATAAAAAAAGCAAATGATGAGTTACAAAAGGCTAAAAGTGCTAGAAAGATAAATAAAGATAAAATTGAAAAAATAAATAATAATATTGAAGAATATAAAAATGAGAAAGTAAGGTTAAAAGAAGAGTTTGACAATAAAATGAACTCAAGAATATTAGAAGATAAAGAATTTAAAAAGAAGTATATAGATGAATTATATACTGTTCTTCAATCCCAAGTTAATTTTAATAATAAGGATAATATGTCATTAGTAATTAAAAGAGTTAAAGCTGATTTTAAAACAATATTGGAAAATGGATTAGCAAGAGGTGATAGAAGCCTTACTAATTATAAGAGAGATTTTCCTTTAATGGTTAGAGGGCGAGATTTAACATTTTATAAAGACAATGACGAGTTTTTTATTAAGTGGATAAAAGGAATAAAATTTAAAGTGTTAGTAGGTAGAAATGATAAAGATAGAGATAAGCTTATATATACTTTAAATAAGGTAGTTTACTTTCAATCAATGCCTAGTGAGATAGAAGTAGGTGTTAATGAAAAGGGCAAAGCAAAAACTAAAGATAATCCACTAAAGGACTATAAAGTTTGTGATAGCTCAATATCCTTAAACGATAATAAATTAATTTTAAACTTAGTATTAGGTGTAAAAACTGAAAAAGAGACTGGATTAGTAAAAGGTAGAGTAGTTGGTGTGGATTTAGGCATAAAGATACCTGCATATGTTTCTTTAAGTGATAAACATTATGTAAAAAAAGCCATAGGTTCATTTGAAAGTTTTATGAAAGTAAATGCTCAAATGAAAGCAACTAGAAGAAGAGTTAATAAGCAAGTAAGTAAAGCTAAGGCAGGTAAAGGTCGTGATAAAAAGTTAAAGGCACTCAGAGCTTTAAAAAATAAGCAAAGTAATTATAATACTACGTATAATCACTATTTATCTAAAGAGATAGTTAAATTTGCTGTTGATAATAAGGCATCACAAATTAATGTTGAATTTTTAACTGGAGAAAATTTTAAGAAAAATAAGCTTTTGGCTGATTGGAGTTATTATCAATTACAGGAAATGATTGAGTATAAGGCTAAAAAAGTGGGTATAATAGTTAAAAAAGTTGATCCATATCGTACTTCTCAAACCTGTAGTATTTGTGAGAATTATGAGGAAGGTCAGAGAGAAAACCAAGAAGAATTTATATGTAAAGTATGCAAAAGAAACTTAAACGCTGACTATAATGCTAGTAGAAATATAGCTATGAGTGACAAGTATGTAAGTGATATTAAAGATACACAATATTACAAATTAAGAAATCAAAAGGAAATTGACAGCTAGAGAAATTTGAATTAAAATTAATATAATATTAAATATATTTTACAACTGATATATTTAATTTAGTCGATTTAGCGACTATAACGTGAGGTTGAAACAATACACTCGCGAAGGGTTAACTCAAGACATTATTAAAAACCGTCTTGACACTTCAAAAGCTCTACGGAGCTTAGTTGTAATATATTAAAGGTATCAAAATATAGTATTATTGTCGATCTAGCTTAGTGTTAAATTATAAGGATGTCGACAATGGTACTATATAGGGGTTATAAATGTGTTTGCACTAAATTTTAAAATTAAATATAGCTCTAAGTTTACACATAGACAGAAAGTGTTAATAGAGTGTATTAATATTAAGCTTTAGCCTTATAACGGGTTATAGCTTTGATATATTGAAGTGTAAATTTCACAATAGTCAAGATCATACTCTTTTCTATTTTCGTTATAGCTTTGATATATTGAAGTGTAAATTATTTCTATTAGTATTTCTACGTTCTAACCTATTAGGTTATAGCTTTGATATATTGAAGTGTAAATTACAGAAGATGATGAAATATTATATACAATTGGTTGGTTATAGCTTTGATATATTGAAGTGTAAATAAAAACAACGTTGAAATATGCGTAGATGATTTAGAGTTATAGCTTTGATATATTGAAGTGTAAATTATTGAAATTCTGTACCAGCTTTAGTAGCGTATCCAGGTTATAGCTTTGATATATTCAGTTGTAAAGAGAGTGAAGCTCAGAGAGTTGTTATTTATATTTAAATTATAATTTAAAAATATACTTAAAAGGGGCTGTCTCACTAAATCATTAGTGCACAGCTCATTTTTGTTAAAAAAATAAATCCCAAACTTCACGAGTTTAGGATTTATGGTAAAATATTTTTCATGCTAACAAAAAAATCTTACACAAGAATTATACGATAAATCGAAAGTTTTATAAATTAAAACTTCCTTTTGATATAGAGTGCATAATTCCAGATAATGATTCGGTGAGATTACTAAGCCAGTTTGTGGATTAGATGGATTTAACTGAGCTATTTTTTAGTTAAAGATAGTTTTTAATTTTTGTTACTTATAAGTTTTGTTTTTTAGTAGCATTTTTATACATACTGGCGTAAAACCGCTATCCTTTTAAAGTATCGGATGTAAGCCCTAACCTTGATTTTGTATATATTTTTCAATTGTTTCCTTAGAAACATTTCCAATACTGCATGAGAAATATCCACCTGACCAGAAAGTTTTTTCTTTCCAAAAGAACTTAGCTAGTTCCATCATATTATTGTTTTGCCTCCACAATCTATATGTAGAAATTTGCTTAAACCATCGAACTAAGTCTAAAACTGACATAGTTTGTTTGTAATGTACCGGTAGATGTATATGGTTCTTATATACTTCCATTTCTACAATCACAATATCTTTCTCCTTGGCTATATCATAAAATATTTGTTTAATCTCATCTCCAAATTTGATAAGCAAATTTCTTCGGTATTTCACAACAAATATCAAATGAACCATTAACAGATATTTACTGTGGTTTTCACTAACATAATCCATAACTCCAGTTAAGCCCTTTCTTAAAAACATAAGGTATTAATAACTCCACTTTAGGAACTTTTTTAATTTCCTTTAAAGCGATATACTTGCCTTCGTTTTGAGTTCCTTTAACAGTATAAACTTTTCCATCATATTTAACTAAATCATTAGGTTGATAGAAATATTTTTGTTTTCTTATTCTACGCTGACCTTTTGATATTTTAACACCTCTATATTTTCTTAAATTTTCTGTATTAAGATTTTTGTTTCTTGTGCTTCTACCACAGTTTAAGTCTCCACCAGAAACCTTTTTTTCTGTTCTAATATCTATAATTTTTGAATCATAGAATTTCTCTAAACTTCTATTTTTGAGCCTATATTGAATTACTAAAAACCTCTCTTTAGTTCGAGCTTGATTCGTTCCTTTTGCAATAGCAAAAGCGTCGTTTAAATGGCTCTTTTCGATACCATTTTGAATTCTATGATTTTTAGTAATATATCCATAAGTTATAGACACATTATTATGTTTATATTTTAATTCATTAACTAAATACCATCTAATCATACTCATAAATGTAGCATCTTTAAAACCTCTAACTTTTTTACCATTCACGCACCAATCATAAAGAAATTTTCCATTCTTATGATTGGCTGGAGTATGGCATTTGCTACAAAGTGTAATTAAGTTTTCAGGTCTATAACTACCACCTTCGCTTAGGTATCTAATGTGATGAACTTTTAATATCTGCTCTTTCTTATCTTTATGTTTGCAGTTTGGATTTTGACACTTATGACCGGCCCTGTGAAGGACAAATTCTCTCACATTCCAAAAAGCAAACATATCCCCATTTTGATAATCAACACCAGAAATCAAATCATATTTCATCTTTTGAATATTGAAATTAGCAACTTCAATAGTAATTTTCCCTATTGGAGTTCAACCATCACATTCGCCTGAAGACTATGCAATATTACTTTCAGAGAAGAAACTAGGGAGTTTCATCCCAAGCCCCTATCCCTTTAGGGGAGTGGGCTATTGACTTAATTATCATTTTTCATTTCTTTTTCTAAGACAAATGTCATTATAATTCTTATTATAAATACAGAAGCCAAAATAATTAATTCATTTAAGTCTTTAATAATAACTGTTTTAAGTATTTCTGCTGCTAATTTAAAATCTAGTGTAGTAACCATTGCATCTGAAAATTCATATTTAATATTAAAATTTTTATGAAAAAATCTCTTTAATATATAGTGATAAAAGGCTGTAAATGTACCTATTAATAAAATAAAAATACCCATTAGTTCAAATATGTGAATTAAAATTGGTAAATAGCTATCAAATAATTCTTCCAAAATATAAACACCTCAAAATTAGTAATATTTTTAGAATTCCCTAAAATAAAATTAAAAATACAAATTATTTGTATCTGTTAGCATAAACAAAAATTTCATGTAATAAAAATTTATTATTTGTAAAATAATGAAAGCAAGAAAAACTAAATAAATATAATACTATATTTTAGAGGAGAATATAATGGAAGAAAATAAGTTAATGGAAATTCAAAGGGAATTAATGGTTTGTAATAAGCCATCAGTTTATTTAGAAAAAATTAAAAATTCATTTAAAGACACGCCTTTAGAATCCTTATGGATACTTCAATTAATAGAACAAAATCCAAGGTATCATCCTGAGGGAAATGTTTGGAATCATGTTATGCAAGTAATAGATATAGCTGCAAAAATAAAAGATTTTGCTATAGATAAGGAAGCATTTATGTTAGGTTCATTATTACATGATGTAGGAAAAGGAATAACTACAAAGAAAAATAACCAAGGAAGATGGACTTCTTATAATCATGATGTAGAAGGGGTAAAAATAGCAGAAAAAATATTAAACTATTATAAATATGATGATTATGAAAAAGAAAAAATATTAAATTTAGTAAGGTTTCATATGCATCATTTATATATAATTAAAAACTTGCCTTATGCTAAAACGAAAGAAATGATAAAAGAGACAAATTTAAATGATATTATTTTATTATTTATAAGTGACAGAATGGGAAGAGGAAATTTCGAAAAACATAAAAAAGAAGAGGAAATTAATGATATTAAAAAAGTTATATCAATTTTAGAAAATAATTATATCTTAAATTTAAAAGATATTAAGGAAAATGTTAAAAAGATAGAAAAAATTATATAAAAATTTAAGTTACATATATTCAATTATGAATATACTTAAAATCACAATCATATTATTAGGATATAACAATGTGGGGGTGGTTTTAGTTGGAGATTATAAATAAATTAAATTTAAGTAAAAAAGAAAATAAATTTTTTTATTTTATGGTTTTCATATTTTTTTGTGTGGGGATAGCATTAGGTACATATATAGTTAAATATATGAGAGCAAGTGATGCATCAGATCTTACAAGTTATTTTTCAACATTTGCACAAAGTATAGTAAAAGAGCCAGTAAATAATAAAGCGCTATTATTAAATGTATTAAAGAAAAACTTAATACTTTTAACAGTATTAATTACAATATCTTTTACTGTATTTGGTACGCCAATAATTTTATTATTAGATCTTATAAAGGGCTTTACATTAGGTTATACATTTAGTTTTTTAATTTCAACATTTGAAGGAAAAGGTCTATGGTTAGCATTAGTTGCAACAATACCACAAAATATTATATATATTCCATGTTTTATAGCATTAAGTATAGTTGGAATTGAATTTTCTTCAACAAAACTAAAAGATAAGTTCTTTAATAAAGGTAAAGTAAATACAATAGTAGAGAGGGAACTAATTTTTAAGATTGGGGTATTTGCATGTATATTTATTATAGGCACATTTATTGAAGCTTATCTTTGTCCAAATATTATTAAATTTGTAGTAACAAATGTTTATAAAGTTAGTTAAAGAATAGATGATTATAAAAGGAAATTTTAAAGTTGTTGTCGAATAATAATAATTAAGGTGGGATTGGGGAAAATCATGAAAGAAATAGTAAATGAATATAGAGAGTCATTACTTCAAAGTCATAAAAGTGATAATACTGTTTATGCATACGTAACTGATGTAAATTTGTATATTAAATATTTAAATAGCAAAGATATATATTTAGATGAAACTGATAACGTAACAGTTAAAAATTATATCGAACATTTATTAGAAGATGGAAAATCAGAAAGATCAATAAGTAGAATCGTCATTAGTTTAAGAAGCTTTTATAATTATTTAAAAGATCAAAAGATTATTAGAGATATACCTAAGATTTACTATAAGAGTACAGATCAATCAAAGAAACTACCAGAAATATTAACAGTTGAAGAAGTTGATAAAATTATAAAGATAGTTGATAAAGATTGTAATAAGGGGATTAGAGATAATGCCTTATTAGAACTTATGTATGCAACAGGAATGAAGGTTTCTGAAATAATCAAATTATCAGTAGAGGATGTAAATCTTGATTTACTTTATGTTAGGTGTCATGATAATAAAAATTATGAAAGACTTATTCCTATTGGAAGAAGTGCAGAAGCAGCACTTAAAGAATATTTATCTATAAGAGATATGATAGCTTCAGCTGGGGTACACAATTTATTTGTTAATTTAAATGGAAATCAATTAACAAGACAAGGTGTATGGAGGATTGTAAAAGAATATTCTCATAAAGCTGGAATAAATAAGGATGTTAATTTAAATACATTTAGACATTCTTTTGCAGTACATTTACTTCAAAATGGAGCAAATGTAAGAGCAGTACAAAAGCTTTTAGGAAACCAAGTATTAACTTATATGGACACTTACTATGAAATAATAAATAATGATAAAATAAACTTAGTTTATAAAAATTCCCATCCAAGAGCTTGATGCTTTTTAAAATGGGCATTATATACGAAAGGAGAAAAAAATGAAGAGAGCAATTTTAGTTGTATTAGATAGTGTAGGAGTTGGAGAATTACAAGATGCGAAAAGTTATGGTGATGAAGGAAGTCATACTTTAGATCATGTATATAAAGCTTGTAATGGACTTGAAATAAAAGAATTAGAAAAGTTAGGGTTAGGAAATATAGAAGGTGTTAATGAGCCTAAAAAATGTAGCAAACCAGTAGGTGCTTATGGAAGGTGTAAAGAAGCATCAAAGGGGAAAGATACTGTTACAGGGCATTGGGAAATTGCAGGTGTTATTTTAGAAAAGCCACTAAACACTTATCCAGAAGGATTTTCTGAAGAAATAATTGAAGAATTTAAAAAGAGAGCAAATGTAAAAGGGATATTAGGAAATGTTGTTGCTTCAGGAACTCAAATAATAGAAGAATTAGGTGAGGAGCATGTTAAAACAGGATATCCTATTATATATACATCTGCAGATAGTGTATTTCAAATTGCAGCACACGAAGATGTTATTTCAGTAGAAAAATTATATGAAATGTGCCAAGTTGCAAGAGATATGCTTGTAGATAAATGGGCAGTAGGAAGAGTTATTGCAAGACCATTTATAGGAGAAGCTCCAAACTTTAAGAGAACATCAAACAGAAGAGACTATGCATTAGATCCATTTAATAAAACTATGCTTGAATATTTAAAAGAAAATAATTTAGAAGTTGCAGCCGTTGGAAAGATAGAAGATATTTACAATAGAAAGGGTATTACTTCTGCAGTTCATACAAAAAATAATATGGATGGTGTAGATAAAACTTTAGAGTATATGGATACAGTAAAAGAAGGTCTTATCTTTACAAATCTAGTTGATTTTGACATGTTATATGGACATAGAAATGATCCTAAGGGATACGGAAAAGCTTTAGAAGATTTTGATAACAGATTACAAGAAATTTATTCAAAGATGACTGATGAAGATATTTTTATAATAACAGCAGATCACGGCTGCGATCCAACAACTAGCAGTACAGATCACTCAAGAGAGCATATACCTGTACTTGTTTATGGAAAGAATGTAAAACCAGGAGTTAATATTGGAACAAGAGAGAGATTTTCTGATATAGGAAAAACAATATTAGATTTCTTTAATGTGAAAAATGAGTTAGTTGGAGATAGTTTTTTTAATAAAATAATGGAATAGCTAGGAGTGTGTAACTTATGAGGATGTATGACCTTATAATGAAAAAAAGAAAAGGTGAAGAATTAACAACAGAAGAAATAAACTTTTTTGTAGAAGGATTTACAGATGGGAGTATTCCAGATTATCAAGCATCAGCAATGCTTATGGCAATATTTTTTAATAAGATGAATAAGAGAGAAACAGCAGATTTAACAAATGCGATGGTTAAGTCAGGTGATGAAATTGATTTAAGTAGTATTAAGGGGATAAAAGTAGATAAACATTCTACAGGAGGCGTTGGAGATAAAACATCAATTTGTTTAACTCCGTTGGTTGCATCACTTGGAATACCAGTTGCTAAAATGTCAGGAAGAGGTTTAGGTCATACTGGAGGTACTATAGATAAACTTGAAACTTTCAAGGGATTTTCAGTTGAATTAACAGAAGAACAATTTATAGAAAATGTAAATAATATAAATATAGCTATTATGGGGCAAAGTGGAAACTTAGTTCCAGCAGATAAAAAATTATATGCATTAAGAGATGTAACAGCTACAGTAGATAATATGTCTTTAATTGCTTCAAGTATAATGAGTAAAAAAATTGCTTCTGGAGCAGATGCTATAGTTTTAGATGTTAAAGTTGGAGATGGTGCATTTATGAAAACACCAGAAACGGCTAAAGAACTTGCAAGAGAAATGGTTGATATAGGAAATCATCTTAGAAGAAAAACTATTGGGGTAATTTCTGATATGGATCAACCATTAGGTTTTGCAATAGGAAATAGCTTAGAGATTATGGAAGCTATTGAATTATTAAAAGGAAATGGACCAAAAGATCTTTTGGAATTAACATTAACTTTAGGGTCAAATATGCTTATTTGTGCTAAAAAAGCAGAAACTGAAGAACAGGCACGAAAGATGCTAAAAGAAAATATAGCTAATGGAAAAGGATTAGAAAAGCTTAAGGAATTTATAAAAGCACAAGGTGGAGATATTTCAGCAATAGATGATTTTAGTAAATTTCCTAAAGCTAAATATATAGAAGAAGTTGTAGCACCAAGAGATGGATATATTACTAAGATTAAGGCAGAAGCTTTTGGTCTTATAGCAATGGAACTTGGAGCAGGACGTGCAACTAAAGAAAGTGAAATAGATTTAGCTGTTGGTCTTGTTTTAAATAAAAAGAGAAGTGATAAAGTTAATAAAGGTGATGTTCTAGCATACATACATTCAAATAATAAAAATAATATTGAAAAGGCTAGAAAAAGCATCCTAGAAAATATAACTATTGAAGATAATTATGAATTAAATATTCCGTTAATATATGATATAGTTAAATAATTTAACACTTATAAATAGAATAATTCTAAAAATCAACACTAGGTTTTTACTGTTGAATAACACTAAAACCTTAGGGTTGATTTTTTTATGAATTATTTACACATAAATACTAATTACTAACTATTTATCATATTTTTATTTTGTTTTGGTAATAATAAGCTTAAAAGGAGGAGAACAAATGAAGAAAAAAATATTTAATAAAATCTCTATTATTCTTTTATGTTTATTATGTTTAAATACAGTAATACCAATGGCTGCAGAAAGAGTAGAGCTTAAAAATTCTACTCCACATGATATTTATACAGCTTGTTTAGAAGAAGGAATGAATGTTGATGCAAAATCAGCAATTCTTATTGAGCCTGTAACTGGTACAGTATTGTATGAAAAAAATCCAGACGAAAAGTTTGCGCCTGCTTCAGTAACTAAGATAATGACAATGTTATTAGCAATGGAAGCAATAGATAGTGGGAAAATTTCATTAGATGATAAAATTACATGTAGTGAAAATGCTAAAAGTATGGGTGGAAGTACAATGCTTTTAGATACTGGTGAAGTTAGAACTGTTGAGGATATATTAAAAGGGATAGCCATAGCTTCAGGTAATGATGCAGCTGTAGCAATGGCTGAATTTTTAAGTGGGTCAACAGATGAGTTTGTAAAAGTAATGAATGAACGTGCAAAAGAACTTGGAATGACTAATACAACATTTAAAAATTGTAATGGTTTACCAATGGAAGGGCATTTAACAACTGCAAGAGATATTTCTATAATGTCATTGGAATTATTAAAGCATCCAACTATTTTAAAGTATAGTGGAACATATATGGAAACTATATCTGAAGGAAGAAAATCTCCTATAGAATTAGTAAATCATAATAAGTTAGTACGATTTTTTGATGGATGTGATGGATTAAAAACAGGATTTACTCAAGAAGCTAAATATTGTATAAGTGCAACCGCTGTAAGAAATGGGGTAAGAATGCTTGCTGTAATTATGGGAGCTCCAACATATAAAATAAGAAATAGAGATGCAAGTATGCTTATGAATTATGGATTTTCTAAATATGAAGGTAAAAAATTATTTAATAAAGATGATGATGTTGAAACTATTTATTTAGGAAAAAATACTGAAAGATACTTTATTGCAAAGGCAAAAGATGATTTATTTATAGTAGTATTAAAGGGTAGTGATGGAGAACCTATAAATAAGATTGTATTAGATGAAGAAAAAGATAGTTATAGTGAAGGTGAAACAATAGGTAAGTGTGAAGTGTATTTAAATGAACAAAAAATAGGAGAAGTAGAATTATATTGTGACAGGGATGTTGAAAAAGGCGGATTCTTTGATAATTTAAAATATAATATGAAAAACTTATTTAAAAAAGGAGTTTAATTTAAAGTTTAGTTTAAAAGGATTAACCCTAAAAATGGATTAATCCTTTTTTTTATATTAAAATATAAATATAGGAAGGATGATTAATATGAAGAAAAAAATAATATATACACTATTATTATTGTTGTTATTAACTGGATGTGCTGATAACAATAAATCAGAATTAAATAAGGATAATAATCAAGATGTTATAGAAGAAAATAATGATAAACCTATTGAATATACTAAATTTACTGCTTTGGACAAGGTGTATGAAGAAAATAAAAATATAATGGACTTAAATGAGGGGGATAAGATATATGATAGGATGAATGATTATCCTCATGTTTATGGAGAATATAAAGAGATAGATTTTGCAAGTGATTTATTAACAGAGTACTTACATAAAAATCCTAAGGTATATAACTATATAGTAAGTGAATGGAATGAAGATAGTGATGAAGTTAAGTTAATAACTGGTGAAGATAAAGAAAGAATTGAAGAAAATGTTAACTTTTTAGGAGAACAATTTGGATTATCTAATGAAGATCCTGTTTATTTTCAATTAGATAAGGTTATACTACAAAATAAAAATGAAAATGATAATATAGTTGAATTAGAGTTAAGAGGATATTTATCAGCAACAGACGGTAATTATAGACCATTAGGAACATTTACAGTTATTGTATATACTAAGGGTGATAAATTATATGGTTCAATTATATAAAATTAATATATATTTAATTAATGAATTTTTATAAAAATTAAGGTTCTATGATAATTAAATATTTTATAAACTTAAATTAAGGAAATAATATATTTTTGAGAAAGTAATATAATGTTAAAATATAAGTGAGAATATTTTGGGAGGTATTAATATGTCAATTTTAAAACGATTTAGCGATATAATGTCATCAAATATTAATGCACTATTAGATAAGGCAGAAGATCCTGTTAAAATGATAGATCAATTAATGAGAAATTTAAATGATGATTTAAACAAGGTAAAAGCTGAAACTGCATCAGTAATGGCTGAAGAAACAAGGGCAAAAAGAGAATATGATGAATGTGAAAGTGAAGTAAATAAAATGCTTTCTTATGCAAAAAAAGCTGTAGATGCAGGAAATGATGATGATGCAAGAGTATTTTTAACTAAAAAAGCATCATTAACAGAAAAATTAAATGTACTTAATACTAAATATGAAGCAACTCATAATAATTCTGTTAAAATGAAAGAGATGTATAATAAGCTAACAAATGAAATTGAAGAACTTAATGAAAGAAAAGGTACAATTAAAGCAAAAGTTGCAACAGCAAAGATGCAAGAAAGAATTAATAAAATGGGTTCATCTATAAGTAATTCAAAATCAAGTTTAGATTCATTTAGCAGAATGGAGGAAAAAGCTAATAAAATGTTAGATGAAGCTAATGCAATGGCTGAATTAAATAGTATGCTAAGTGATGAAATTGATAATTTAATGAATAAATATAATACAACTAATAACAGTCAAATTGAAGATGAATTAGCAACTTTAAAAGGAAATAATATTATTAGTGATAAATCTGAAATAGATAATGAATTAGCAAAACTTAAAGAAGAAAAGTAACGGGAGTATATTTAAAATAAACCGTATAGGAGGCAATAGTATGGGGTTGTTTGGTAATCAACTGTTAGATGTAATAGAATGGAATGAAACAAGAAATGATGTTTTATTTTGGAAGTGGAAAAATAGTGAGATTAAAAAGAATAGTAGATTAATAATAAGACCAGGTCAAGATGCTATATTTATGCATAATGGTAAGGTTGAAGGTATATTTACTGAAGAGGGAAATTATGAAATAGAAACTCAAATAATACCTTTTTTATCAACATTAAAAGGATTTAAATTTGGATTTAAATCTGGACTTAAAGCAGAGGTACTATTTATAAATACAAAGGAATTTCAAGTTAAATGGGGTACTAAAAATCCTGTAAATATACCAGCACCAGGAATGCCAGGAGGAATGCCTATAAGAGCATTTGGATCATTTAATGTTAAGATACATGATACCATGACTGTAATAGATAAGATTGCTGGAATTAAAACTCAATTTACTGTTGATGATATAAAGATGAGAGCATTAGCAGTAGTTGATCAACTTTTAATGAAATGGATTGTTAGAGAAGGAAAGGATATGTTTAATTTACAATCAAATTCATTTGATATTGCAAATGGAATTAAGA
The DNA here is from genome assembly GCF_053571985.1 of Clostridium sp. ETTB3. NCBI lineage: Bacteria > Bacillati > Bacillota > Clostridia > Eubacteriales > Clostridiaceae > Clostridium > Clostridium sp. ETTB3. The sequence continues at coordinate 1,511,535 of NZ_CP199832.1, read as the reverse complement.
GTGACTTAGATATGGAAATGCTAAAAATAGGTCTTACTGTAACCTCATTAAATATTGAAAACTTTAGTTATCCAGAATCAGTTCAAAAGATGATTGATAAAAATGCTGCATATGGAATGGTTGGTAATATAGGTCATTATCAAAGTGTTTCTATGACTGAGGCTATGGAGAAAAATCCTAATAGTTCTATGACTAATATGGCACAAGCAGGAATGGGAATGCAGATGGGAATGCATATGATGAATGAAATGAAAAAGAATATGGAAAATGATTCTTTAGTAAATTCATCAAATGGAGATAATGATTCTTCAGATAGTAAAAATGTTATTTGTAAAAATTGTGGAGAACAATTAAGTGAAAATACTAAGTTTTGTCCAAATTGTGGAACTAAAAATACATCACAGGAATTAGAAGTTAAAAAAAATAAGTTTTGTAGTGAATGTGGGTCAAAAGTAGCAATAGGAGCTAAGTTTTGTCCAGAATGTGGAGCTAAAATTAATTAATTGTGAATTAAAATATTAAAAGTAGGAAATACCTAAGCTTAAGACAAACATTTAAGGAGTACATTATGATTATTAATAAAGAATTTTATAACAGAAGTGCAGTAGATGTTGCTAAAGACTTATTGGGAAAAGTATTAGTAAGAGAAGTTGATGGTAAAATATTAAAAGGTAAAATAGTTGAAACAGAAGCTTATATAGGTGAAAGTGATAAGGCTTGTCATGCTTATAATGGAAGAAGGACTAAAAGAACTGAACCATTATATGGGGAGGGTGGTATATCTTATATTTATTTTATATATGGTTTATATCATTGTCTTAATGTTGTTACAAGAGAGGAAAATGTTGCTGAAGCAGTTTTAATAAGAGCATTAGAACCATTAAATGAATTTGATTATATTTCTCAAATTAGATATAAAAAGGATTTTAATGAACTTACAAAAACTCAAATTAAAAATTTAGCTAATGGGCCATCTAAATTATGTTTAGCATATTTAATAGATAAAAATTTAAATGAATATAAATTATATGAAAAAGGTGAGCTTTATATAGAAGAACATGAAAGTGAAGATTTTGAAATAGTTGAAACAAAAAGAATTGGAATAGACTATTCAGAAGAAGCAAAAGATTTTTTATGGAGATTTTATATAAAAAACAATAATTTTATATCAAAAAAATAACTAATTTAATTAATTTTAAAATAAAGTTTTAGTTTAGTGAAGATAAAAAGAAGGGGTAAAAATGAAGGTAGCATTAATTGCACATGATAAGAAAAAAGAAGAAATGGTTAACTTTGCAAAAATGAATGAGAAAAGATTATCTCATTTAGAGTTATATGCAACTGGTACAACGGGATTAAAAATAATGGAAAATACTAATTTAGAGATTCATAGATTAAAAAGTGGACCTTTAGGAGGAGATCAACAAATTGGAGCTTTAGTATCTGAACAACAAATTGACTTAGTAATATTTTTAAGAGATCCATTAACATCACAACCACATGAACCAGATATAAATGCATTATTAAGACTTTGTGATGTTTATGAAATTCCTCTTGCAACAAATGTTTCAACTGCTCAATTAGTATTAGATGCATTGCATAAATAAAAACAGTATATTTTAATATTTAGTAAAAAAAGAATTTCATTTGTTAATTAATAACAAGTGAAATTCTTTTTTTGTGTATAATGTTCATTAAATAATGATACATTTACAATATTAGTATAGTTAAATAAGTAATAATATATTCATGAAATTATAAAAGTGTGCAAAAAAATTAAATATATAAATAATAAATTTAAAATATGAAACTTAAGATGAATAAATAAATAAGCATAAAAACTATGAAATTTTCATAGAATTTTTTAAGAACAATATTAGGGGATAATTAAGAAAAAGTTTAATATGAGTGTAAAAGTAGAATTATTTTCAGGATTTTTAGGTGCTGGAAAAACACAGTTAATAAAAAAGCTTATAGAAGAGGGATATTATAAGGAAAATATAGCTATTATTGAAAATGAATTTGGTGAAGTAAGCATTGATGGAACTATTTTAAAAAGAACTAATACTTTAGTTAGAGAAATTAATGCTGGATGTATATGTTGTCAGGTAATAGGTGATTTTAAGGAATCAATTTTAGATGTAGTTGAAAATTGTAATGTTGATAGATTAGTAGTTGAGCCTACTGGTGTTGCTAAATTAAGTGATATAAAAAAGGCATTTGAAGATGAAGATTTAAAAAATATAGCTGAGGTAGAAAAGTCAATAACTGTAGTTGATGCAGAAAAATTTAATTTATATTTATCTAATTTTAAGAGCTTTTTTGATAATCAAATAAAAAATGCTGATATTATAGTTTTAAGCAGAACTCAAAATATATCAACAGAAGAAGTAAATAAAATCAATGATGAAATAATAAAAATGAATAAAGATGCAATAATTATAAGTAAGGATTGGAAAACTACCAAGGCAGAAGAATTAATACCAAAAAAATTTATTATAAGGCAAAAAGAAATTAAAAAAGATAAACCTATATTTAGAAGAGAAGGATTAAAAAAGACTTCAGTTAAGAAAAATGAAGAAAAGTTTGAAAGCTTTGCGCTTAAGATAGATAGAAAAGTATCTAAAGATGAACTTTTAAGTAAATTTAATTTTATAAAAAATAGCCTTGAATTTGGACAAATAGTAAGGGCAAAAGGTATTGTTGAAACTAATAATGGTAAGGAGCAATTTGATTATACTTTATCAGAAATAAGTATGGAAAAGATAGTTTATATGGGAGAATCAGTTATTTCTTTTATTGGTACAAATTTAAATAAAGATAAGATAAAAAAATTCTTTTTATGATTTTGTAGCAAGAAGGTGAAATTATGAAGGTTGGTATTGAGGTAGTTACAGGATTTTTAGGGGCTGGTAAGTCAGCCTTTATTAATTCATTGATAAAAACAACAAAGGCAGTTGGAGAAAAAATAATAGTTTTAACTTGTGAAATTGGAAATGTAAAAATAAAAGAGTTTAAGGAGAAGGATTTATTTGTTAAACATATAAACTTTATGGAAGATAATGCTGAGCTTGATAAAAATATATATGAAATAATAAATGAGTACAAGCCACATAGAATAATAATTGAATATAATGGAACAGAAACATTGGAGTATTTATATAAATGTATATTTGATAATAAAATAGGAAAACTTATAAAGCTTAATACAATGTATTTTGTATGTAATGGTGAAAGTATAAATTTTTATATTAAAAATATGGGTGAAATATTACTTCCTTTTATACAAAACAGTGATGTTATTGCAGTAAATAATTGCAGTAATTTAAATGAAAGAGATTTAGAAGAAGGTATTAATATTTTAGAAGCATTAAATCATAAGGCACAAATAATTATAGTTAATGATAATAATAATTTTGAGGAAGCTTTAAATAAAAGTAATTTGATTGAAAGTGATTTTTTAAGAAACATTAGAGTAAAATTGATGGATTATATGAGAAAGTAAGTTAGCAGGTGGTAAGGTGAGTATAAGTAAATTTGAGTCTTGGATATGGAATTATCTTGGGATAATTGTAGAAGCATTGCCTTTTTTACTAATAGGTGCAATAATATCAGCAGTTATTCAAATTTATGTTTCTGATGAATTCATAAAAAAAATAATACCTAAAAACAGCATCATAGGATATTTTATAGCTGCGATATCAGGAATATTTTTTCCTATATGTGAATGTGCAATTATCCCTATTACAAGAAGTTTAATAAAAAAGGGATTGCCTATAGGAGTGGGGGTTACTTTCATGTTAGCAGTACCAATAGTTAATCCAGTTGTAATTATGTCTACATATTATGCATTTCCTAATAACATAAATGTTGTTATTTATAGAACTATCGGAGGTGTAATAGGTGCATTAATAATTGGTTTGTTAACTGGAGTAATATATGATAAAAAGAAGAAAGAAGAAATAATAAAAGATGATACAGTAGGACTTTATTGTGATTGTTGTACTTATAGTAATAATTATTATATTTCATTAAAGGGAAAAATTAAAAATTTAATATTAAATGCATCTAATGAATTTTTAAATATTAGCATTTATTTTATTTTAGGAGCATTTATATCAAGTATATTTGTTACATTTATGCAAGATAATTTAATAAACAATATTACATCAGGAAAAAGCATAGGAATAATAATTATGATGATTTTAGGATTTTTACTTTCATTATGCTCAGAAGCAGATGCTTTTGTTGCACGAGGATTTTTAGATAATTTTGGAGTTGAAGGAGTTATAGCTTTTTTAATTTTAGGTCCAATGATGGATTTAAAAAATTTAATATTATCTTTTGGATTCTTTAAGAAGAAATTTGTAATTCAACTTTTGGGAATTATTATCTTAATAGTATTTCTAATATGTTTAATTGTAGTTTAATATTTTAAATTAAAATAATTTTATAATATAAATAATGATTATTGTCTTTGTTTTATATGGGGGAATTATGAGAAAATTTAATGTTGATGAATTAATATGGTTTATAATTTTAACATTACTTTCAGTCTCTATTATTTTTTTAATAAAGAGTGGAAATATTACTAATTTTGTAGGTGCAGATATGATAAAATATTTTTATGTAAGTATTGTTATTTTAATGTTATTTGCATTTATTCAGTTTGGAAGAATATTTACAATTAAAAGAAGAATGGAAATAACAAATAAGTTCATACCTTTAACATTTACATTATGTATTGGAGTAATTTTATTTTTTTTAATTCCTTTATTAAAAAATGATGATATAAATAATAACTTAGGACTTACTAAAACAGAAGATACAATAGTAATCACAAATGATAACTATGAAATATTAAATAGTATAAATGAAAACAAGAAAGAATTTGAAGGTAAAAGGCTTATATTTTTAGGATATATAGATAAAAGTGAGGAATATCATGACTATATTGTTGTTTCAAGATTAGCAGTAAGTTGTTGTCAAGCAGATAAAGAAAAAATGTCAATAAGAGTTAAAGGCGTAGATGAAAACTTAGAAAATGGACAATGGATAAGTATAAGTGGAAGTATTTGTTTTGATTCAGGTTTTTACATTTTAGCTCATGAATATAAGATTCAAAATGAACCTAAAGATATATATTATCATAATAACCTTTAGGGTTGTTCTTTTATTAGAAACTTGATATTATATAGGTTATGGACATTAGGGTTGTGTTAAAAATGTTTAATAAAAATAAAAAGGTGGGATGAATTAATGGAATTGCCAAAGATTAAAGTGGCAGATTTTGAGGGGCCTTTTGATTTATTACTGCACCTTATTAAAAAAAATAAGATGGATATATATAATGTAGAGATATATAAAGTTACAAATCAATATTTAGAATATCTTAATACTAGAAAGGTGATGGATCTAGAAATTACTTCTGAATTTATAGTAGTTGCAGCTACTTTAATAGAAATAAAATCTAAAAATTTACTTCCAAAAGTAAAAGTTGAGGAAGAAGAAAATGAAGAAGATATTGAAATAAAATTAATGGAACGATTGATTGAATACAAAAGATTTAAGGCAGTTTCAGAATTTTTTAATGATAAGTATGTAAGTTCAGGAGAAGTCTTTAGTAAAAAGCCAGAAGTTATTGAAGAAATAAAACCTGAAAAAGTGGATAATGATGATATATTTAAAAATATTACACTTTTAGATTTATATAATATTTATAATAAAATATTAGAAAACTATAGAGAAAAACAAAATAAGGTTAATGTAGTACAAAAGAAGATATATGTAGATAAGTATAAGGTTGAAGATAAAATGGAGGAGCTTTTAAAAAAATTTAATTCTGTTGAAGTAATTGAATTTAATAATTTAATGAAAGAAAGCTCATGTAAGCTTGAAACAGTAGTAATATTTTTAGCTTTATTAGAATTAATAAAAATAAGAACTATCCAAGTTTTCCAAGATGAAAACTTTTCAAATATACTTATTAAGAGGAGGAGAGATATTGAGTAACATTGATGTTAAGCAATATGAGTTTAATGAATTATCGAGAAAGTCAGATATAAAATCAGCTATAGAATCAATGCTATTTGTAAGTGGAGAACCTTTGCCATTAAGAGAAATAAGTAATAATTTAGAGCTTAAAGAAAAAAATGTGTTGGAAATACTTCAAGAAATGACTACTGAATATGAAGATAAAAGTAGAGGAATAAGGTTGATTAGCTTAGATGAAGCTTATCAATTAGTAACTAAAAGTGAAAACTCAGAATTTGTTCAAAAGTTATTAAAAAAGAATAAGAAGCACTCATTATCACAAGCTTCTATAGAAAGTTTAGCTATAATAGCATATAAACAACCAATAACTCGTATAGACATAGATGAAATAAGAGGAGTTAAATCTGAATCAGCTATTACAAGATTAGTTGAAAGAGGTTTAATAAAGGATGTTGGAAGATTAGAAGTTCCAGGTAGACCAATACTTTATGGAACAACAGATGAATTTTTAAGACAATTTGGACTTAAAACAATAAAAGAATTACCATCTTTAGATTTATATGGTGATGAAGGTGTCCAAAGCTCAATGGATTTATTAAATAAAGCAATTGAAGATATAGATTTAGAAGAAAATAAAATTTTAAAACAAGCTTCAAAAAATGAAGAAGAAGCTGCTATAGATGAAGAAAAATAAATCAATTTATAAGTTTATTTTAATAAAGAGAAAAGCTGTATCAAATTTAATTAATATTTGGTACAGCTTTTAATTTTATAAATCTAAATCATCATTCTTTTCTGTAGAATCTTTTTTATTAAACAGACCTTTAATTAAGTCTATAAATTGAGGAACGGAATCAACAATTCTATCAACAGTAGTATCATAATCAATAGGTTGTAATCTTACAGAACTATCTTTTACAATTAGAAATGCTATTGGTTTTACACTAACACCAGCACCAGAACCACCACCAAATGGATAGTTCTCATCACCATTTCTTATAGCTACATGTTCTCCAAATTCACTTCCTCCAGAAGCAAAACCAAAAGTAACCTTAGAAATAGGAACAATAGAAGTTCCATCACTAGTTTCGACTATATCTCCAACCACAGTGTTAACATCTATCATATCTCGTAAATTCTCCATAGTACTTCTCATCAAATTTTCTAATTCATGTTTATCAGCCATAATAATCCCAATATAAAGGGATTCACCTCCTATTTTTATTAAATGATTTTAAAATAATAAAACATATATAAATAATTTTAGCTAAATTAAAGGTAATTATACTGTTTAAAGTAAGTTCAAAAAGTATTTTATCCTTAAAAACAGGCTTAAAATCATTTTTATATTTTTTCACCTTAAAGATAATAGAAAATATATTTAATAGCAGTGGGTTAAGATTATAAAGCAATCCAAAGGCAATAGCAGTATTAGCAGCATCACCAAGTGAATAAATAGTTGTGCTATTAAAGTTTAAAGTAGGCTTAAACTTATTATGAATAAGGTTGTTATAAAGTTTTTTTAATGATATTTCTTTAGATTTAACTTTTTTATTGGAAGAGTCATTATCATCATTATTTTCTATTGTTTTTTTAGTTTTCTTTTCTTCTAGTTTGTTTAATTTTTTTTTATTAATTAAGTTTCTTATTATTCCATCTTCATTAGATAATAAATTTAAACTATAAAATTTTATATAAAACTTATCTTTAGAAATATATAAGTGAAAACTAAGAGGAATTGGAATAAAGAAAATTAATACTATAACAACAATAATTATAAGAATATGCATAATTACCCTCTCCTAATCTTTTTTAGTATTGCCATAAATTTTAAATATAAATCATAAAAATTTAATAAATAGGTTTAAAATTTTTAGATAATGAAAATACTATACATGTAAGGAGAAAATAGGAGTGATACAAATGAAAAATTTTAAAATCCTAGGAGTAACTTTAAGTTTGTTTTTTATTTTAACAGATTTATTTGGTTATTGTGTTTATGCACAAAGTTTTGAAGAAGATGAGGATAATGATTTAGCTATAATTGAAGAAGATGATGATTATAATACAGATGATGTTAATATAGAAAATTTATTAAATAGTATTAGAGTTAATGCAAGATGTGCCATAGCAATGGATAGTAAGACAAAGCAAGTTTTATTTGAACAAAATGCAGATGAAATAGTGCCAATGGCAAGTACAACAAAAATCCTTACAGCCTTGATTGCCATAACTCAAGGAAATTTAGATAAAGAAGTAACAATAAGCAAAAATGCATCATCTATAAGAGGCTCAAAAGTTAAATATGCTGCAGGAGAAAAAATAAAATTAAGAGAATTATTATATGGACTATTATACAAGTCTGGCAATGATGCAGCTATTGCAATTGCAGAAGATATAGGGGGAAGTATAGAAGGATTTGCTAATATTATGAATGACTATGCAAGAAGCTTAGGATTAATTAATTCTCATTTTGAAAGTCCTCATGGATTAGATAGTCCAAAGCATTATACATGTGCCTATGATTTAGCTTTATTAACTACAAAGGCAATGGAAAATAAAACATTTTGTGAAATATGTGGAACAAAAACTATATTAAAAGATAATTCTGGATTTACAAGGGATTATAATAATATAAATAAAATTTTGTATAAAATTCCAGAAGCAAATGGCGTAAAGACAGGATATACAGGTCAAGCAGGAAAATGCTTAGTTTCATCTATTAAACATGCAGGAAGAAATATTGTAATAGTTGTTTTAAATTGTAGTGATAGATGGAATGTTACAGAACAAATTTATAAATATGTTGTAGATAATTATTGCTTTAAAGCAGATAATATGAAAGATGTTTTAAAGTCATCAGAATTTATAAATTTGGGAACTATAATTCAAGATACAGATTTTGAATATGGTTTTAAAGGTGAAGGTTCTGTGGAAGTTGAAGTATTTAATACTTTATTAGATAAAAAAAATGGAGATATAATAGGGAAAATTGCATTAAATAATAGTGGAGATGAACTATTAAAAAAGGCATTAATTTGTGATAAAGATATTTCACAAAGAGAATTTGAAAAATTATTTCAATTAGAAGGCACTAATAATTAGTGCTTTTTTCTTTTAATGTATATAAATATGGTATAAAATAACTATATAGATATTGAAAAATATATGTTAAGTATTTAAAAATGGAGGAAAGTGTTTTGAGTAAAACTATAGTAAAAGATTTAAAAGTATTAGCAAAAACAAATTTTTTGAGTTTATATAATGCAGATTATATAAATAAAGGTGGAAAAGAAAAGACTTGGACAATTGCTACAAGAAAAAGCAAGGAAGCATTAGAGGAACAGTTTTTTCAAGGAAAAGAAGATAAAATGGATGCTGTTGTTATCTTAGCTTATCATAAAGAGGAAAAGAAGTTAGTTGCAATTAAACAATTTAGAGTTCCTTTAAATAATTATGTTTATGAACTTCCAGCAGGGCTAATAGATAATAATGATGATATAATTTCAACAGTTGAAAGAGAGTTAAAAGAAGAAACAGGATTAAAACTAGAAGAGGTAATAGAAAATAAGATAGGAAATAAGCTTTATTTATCTCCAGGAATGACAGATGAATCTGTAGCTTTAGTTTATTGTACATGTTCTGGAAAAATATCTACAGAAAATTTAGAAGAAGATGAAGATATAGAAACTATATTATTATCTAAAGAAGATGCAATAAAAATATTAAATAGTAATGAAAGATGTGATATAAAGTTCTTTATGGCATTACAAAACTTTATTATTAATGGTGAAGAAATATTTAAATGATTTAAAAAAATATCAAAAATAATAATTAAATTAACTATAGTGTAAAAAAATAAAAATGATAAAAATTTTTTTGAAAAAAGTTTTATTATTTGTTTACTAAATTATATTTGCATGTTATATTAATAGAAACTTAAAAGATTATTCTAATATTATTTATATTAGAATAATCTTAGATATAACAGAAGAAAAATATTCGGAAAAACATTGGGAGGAAAGAAAATGAAAAAAAATGAATATGGATTATTTACTGCCATAACAATGATAGTTGGAATTGTTATAGGATCAGGAATATTCTTTAAAAGTGATAATATTCTTATTGCTACCGGTGGAAGTATAGCTTTAGGGGTATTAGTATTTTTTATAGCAGCTATAGCTATAATATTTGGAAGTTTAACTATATCACAATTAGCATCACGAAGTTCAAAGGAAGGTGGATTAATTTCATATGCAGAAGAATATTATAATAAATCTACTTCATGTGCTTTTGGATGGTTTCAAACATTTTTATATTTTCCAACATTAATATCAGTAGTTTCTTGGGTTGCTGGAATTTATATATGTATCTTATTTGGAATTGAAGGAACATTAGAAATTCAAATGTTAATTGGTTTATTAATAATGATATTTTTATTTGTAATGAACACTTTATCAGCAAAGTTAGGAGGCTTATTCCAAAATGCTTCAACAATAATGAAACTTGTACCATTAGTATTAATATCAATTGCTGGATTAATATTTGGTGATACAAGTAATATTTCATTAAGTGATATTACTGCAATGAAGTCTACAGGTTGGATTGCGGCAATAGCACCAATTGCATTTTCATTTGATGGATGGATTGTTTCAACTTCAATATCACATGAAATAAAAGATTCAAAAAGAAATTTACCAAAAGCACTTATAATAGCTCCAATATTCATATTAATAGTATATGTTTTATATTTTATTGGAATAAGTATATATATCGGGCCAGAAACAATTATGAGCTTAGGAGATGCACACGTTGATTTAGCTGCAAACAATTTATTAGGTCCTTGGGGGGCAAAAATTGTATTAATATTTGTTATAATTTCAATTATGGGTACTATTAATGGGATAATATTAGGGATGATTAGATTGCCACATTCTTTAGCATTAAGAAATATGTTCCCTAAATCAAAAGAAATAATCAAAATAAATGAAAAATTATTAATGCCAGTTAACTCTGCAATAGTTGCATTTATTATAAGTTTTGTTTGGTTTATTGTTCATTATGTAACAACTAAGTTTGAATTATTACCAAATTCAGATATATCTGAAATTTCTATAGCAATGGGTTATACATTATATATCCTTTTATATGTTAAAGTAATTCAACTAGGAAATAAAGGTGAAATTACTGGGGTGTGGAACTCTAAAATAAACCCTGTATTAGCAATAATAGGATCATTAATAATATTATTTGGAAGCATGGGTAACCAATTATTTTGGTTATATGCAGCTGTTTGTTTATCAATAATATTAGCAGCAATTTTATTCTGGAAAAAAACTGAAAAAACAATAGAAGGTTGTTTAGAATAGTTAAAGTACACAATTATATGTTTTAATTCATATAATTGTGTGCTTTTTTATTATATTAAAAAGTAGAAAATTTTATATAATGGGCGATTTATAGTAACAAAACAAATTTATTGAAATAATCTATATAGTGTATAGTATTAATTAAGGAGTCAAGATGTTTAAGGAGACAATTGATTGTATAGATGCAGGTTCTGAATTTTGTCCTTGTCATTTAGCTGAAAGTGGTGAATGTATACTTTGTTCACAATTACAAGGAAGTCATTTTTGTGATTGTCTAAATTGGAAAGGAGTTTGTATTTATCAAGAACTTTATAATAATGGTAATAAAGCTAAGGAGCAAAGAAAAACTTATACTTGCAAGGTATGTGAAAAAGTGTTGTGTCAAGATGATGTTCTTTTAATTAAATTTGAAGCACCACATAAATTAGTAATAGATTTAGCAAGACCAGGAAGCTTTATTTTTATAAGAAGTAATGAAGATGTTTATTTTGATGTTCCTATTTCTATTTTAGAATCTGATATTGAAACAAATATTATTTCCATAATGATAGAAATAAGGGGAGTTAAAACAAAGCAATTATTAAATATTGAAAAAGGAGGACTAATAACTATTAGAGGTCCTTATTGGAATGGAGTATTTGGATTAAAAAACATAGGAAAACAAAAAGATAATGATACTTTAGTAATTGCAAGAGGCATTGGAATGGCTCCTATGATTCCAGTAGTACAAAGGCTTGTGCAAAATGGAAATAAAGTTACTGTAATATTAGACAAATCACCTTTTAAGGACATTTATATAATGGAATGGTTAAATAAATTAAATATAGTTCCTCAAGAAATGAATTTAATTGAAAAGGGAAAGTTATCTCCTGAGGCTAAGGTAGCTATTAAATCTATAGTTAAATATAATAATATATCTTTAGTTCATATCGCAGGGGCAGATATATTAACTTACAATATTATAGAATATTTAGATTCTTTAGAAAGGCAAGATATTGATTTATCTTGTTGTAATAATTTTAAAATGTGTTGTGGAGAAGGTGTTTGTGGAGCATGCACAGCAAGATTTTCAGGTCATAGAGTAAAAAGATTCTGTAAAGTACAGGCTAGTCCAAGAGCTATATTTGAGGGGAGGAGATTAATATGAAGGTAATAATAATAGGTGGAGGATGGGCTGGATGTGCTGCAGCTTTAACAGCAAAGAAAGCTGGGGCAGAAGTCCATATTTATGAAAAAACAGATCTTTTACTTGGGCTTGGAAATGTTGGCGGAATAATGAGAAATAATGGACGTTATACAGCGGCAGAAGAATTAATTGCTTTAGGTGGTGGAGATTTAATTAAGTTAACTGATAAATGTGCAAGACATAAAGATATAGATTTTCCAGGTCATAAACATGCAACTTTATATGATGTAAATAAAATCGAAGGAGTGGTAAGGGATTATTTAAAGGAAAAGGGAATAAACCTCCATATGGAAAAAAGAGTGATGGATGTTGATTTTGAAAATAATAAGATAAATGGTCTTTTATTAAGTGATTATACCTATGTTAAAGGAGATGTATTTATAGAAACTACTGGTACTACAGGTCCAATGGGAAATTGTTTAAGGTATGGAAATGGATGCTCTATGTGTATTTTAAGATGTCCTGCTTTTGGACCAAGAATAAGTATTAGTGCAAGATGTGGAGTTTCTGATATTCAAGGAGAAAGAAATGATGATGTACTTGGTGCTTTTTCTGGATCTTGTAAACTTGCTAAGGAAAGTTTGTCTGATGATATAAGGAATAAGTTAGATAAGGATGGAGTTGTTGTATTAAGGGTTCCAGCTGAGGATATTAATTATGGTAAGCTTAATACTAAGGTATGTCAACAATATGCATTAAAGGAATTTGCGGAAAATGTAGTGTTGTTAGATACTGGACATGCTGTATGGTTGGATTTGCAATAATTGGAATGAATCTGGAAGTAGAGAATCTACTTTTTTTCTACGTCTCCACTTCCAATGAAATATACTGTTACATCTTGAGTATTACCATCCCATAGAATCTTATCTACTAAAACACCTATTAGAAGTCTTTGTTCATTAGAATCTAGTTCTCTTATATCAGCACACTTTTCTAGTAAGCTTTCTATAAAGACTAGGTCTAATTTCTTATAGTTTGAATCTTCTATCTCTTTTGATATTTCATCTAGTTGTTTCTGTAACTCTTGCATTTCATTTTTAGCGGATCTTATTCTTTGTATTATTATATCGTCTAGATCATCAGCAACTGCTAATTTATCTACTAGATTGTTTAGAATTTTTTGTTTGGCATACATTTCTTTTTGAATTGCATTTTGCTTTAGTTTTACATCTTTATTTTTCTTTACTGCGTCATTTTTCCTTTTTAAGCTTTGGATATAGCTTTTCTTATTTTTGCCTAGATTTTCTAGCTCTAGGAGTAATAAATTTTCTACCTCTTCTACCTTTAAATTTTTATTTTTGCATAGTTCACTTTTTGATTTCTTTTTTAATGAGCAGGAGTAGTAGTATTGTCTTTTTCCTGTATCTTTTTTTATATTTCCATGAACTACCTGCATGTAGTTATTACAGTGAGCACAATAAATTTTTCCAACAAGTTTTGCATTGTGGGTTCTTGCCTTTTTAGGGAAAGAACCTCTATTGCCCTTAAATTGCTCTTGGACTGCAATCCATTTATCTGCATCAATTATGCCAGGGCAATCACTTATTGCAGCTATCCAATTTTCTTTATCATTTGATATTTTAGTTGTTTTTCCGTTTCTAGTTACTTGCTTTGTCTTATTGTAGCTAAGATAGCTATGTTTGCCATCAGGTTCACCATATACATTCCATCCGTCATCCTCAAGCCACCTCTTAAGTTCAGGGGAGCTTATTGCATAAACAGGATTGCTTAAGATTACCTTTAATGATGTTTTTTCAAGAAGGATATTTCTATTTGATTTAATGTTGTGAGAAGCAAAGTAAACTTCTGTCTTATGTAATGATCCTTCTCTTAGATAGGTATCATAAATTAAGTTAACTAATTGTAGTTCTTCATCATTTTTTACAAGCTTAACTAATTTTCTTTCATTACCTTCTTCATCAATATAAGAGGAGCTTTCACTATTAAAGCCAAGTGGAGTTCTACCTCCAGACCATTTTCCTGACTTAGCTAGTTCAACCATATTATCCTTTACACGCTCAGCAATGGTTTCACGCTCTAGTTGGGCAAATACTGATGCTATGTATATCATAGCCCTTCCCATTGGGGTAGTTGTATCAAATTGTTCCTTAATACTTATAAAGTCAACTCCATAACTTTGAAGCTCTTCTAAGGTAGTTGAGAAGTCTGATACATTTCTACTAATTCTATCAAGCCTATAGCAGATTAAAATATCAAATTTTTCTTTTTTTATATCACTAAGAAGCTTTTGGAACCTTGGCCTGTTTATATTTACACCAGAAAATCCTTCATCTTCATAAATGATATATTCAAGGTCATTATCTATATAATGAGTCTCTATATAGTCCTTACACATTTGGATTTGGTTTACTATGGAATCACCTTTTCCTGTATATTTACTTTTTCTTGAGTAAATAGCAATTTTCATATAATCACCTCGGTTTAGTATATGCAATATTATCATAAATTAAATATATTTTAGTTTTATTTTAATAAGTTCTATGGGGAAATTTTCTATAGTAGCCATTTCTTCAATTGTATTATGTTTATATTCATGTTTCTCTTAGTAGACTTTATAAATAGTAAAAAGCTAACTCAAAAAGAAATGGATAAAAAGTTAGGATACCCTGAGCTATTATTCTAAGATTGAACTTGGACTAAAAAATCCAAGCTATAATTTTATGGAGAAATTTAAAGCTAACTTTGGTCATGAATGTATTTATGAGATTTTTTTAGAAGAAATAACACATAACGTGTGATTATGTATTTCAGTGTAACAAGAAGAAGTGTACAAGCATAGTATAGATTATTAATTTATAGGAGGCGAGATAGTGACGATTACATGTATTTATCCAGAGGATATGAGTATTTTAGAAAACAAGTTAATAGATACATTAACAGATATTGCAATACAAAAGTTTACTTCTGAGGAAATAGATTTAATTGTTGATTATCTTGAAGAAAATGATTGTAAGTACTTCGATTAACTTATGAAAAATTGGCTAATTAGCCTTAAGCAATAAGGATTAATTTTAATGAAGAGTTACATTGAAAATATAAAGTTTGAAATAGAGATTTTAAGCAATATGATGATTTGGATTAGGGTTGATTTCAGTGCTCTTAAAGGTGAAGAGGTTACATGGTTGAATTAAGAGATATTAATACTTTGAAATTAGTTTTAGAACTAGAGTGAAGGGAATATGTAAAAGCCACATACCTTACAGAAGAAGAATTTAGTAAAATACAAGTTTCTAAAAATAGTGACAAGAATTTTAGATATATTAAAGGCTCTGGTCTACTTAAGATTTTGGAGATTAAAATATGAAAATAATATTTTTACAGGTAAAAAGACACATTGACAATCCGGCAAGATTAATCTCAATGTGTCTACATGAAAAGTTTAATAAAATTCTCTATTTTTATTAAACAATAGGGAATTTTCTCTGTAAATAAACTGTTTTTAAAGGTACTTAATTTAATGCCTTTGAGAGCTTGTAATAGGTATTATCTTTAGAACGTTATTTAAATTTAAGAAATAAAGTTATAGGGGTAAAGGGTATGGCTATTAGAGAGAAGAGGTTTCTATGTGGTAAATATTTAGAAGTAGAAATATATCCTATTTCTAAATATGAACAAAAGAAGAGTAGATCAAAGAAAAAGAAGGAGAGTAGAAAGGAACAAAAGAACCTAAATGATAAAAATGCAAGAAAGAATTTAAGAAGAAGAATTCATGTTAACTTTGATAATAGGGATTTAATAGTTAGCCTTAGTTATAATGCAGCTAATCTTCCAAATAGTGAAGAGGCTGCTATTCGTGATAGAAATAATTATATTAGGAGAGTTAAAAACTTTAGGAAGAGGAATGGGCTTGATGAATTAAAATATATAGCAGTTTTAGAATATAGAGAAGCTACAGATGATAAAAGAACAAAAACAAGAATACACCATCATATTATAATATCTGGCATGGATAGAGATAAGGCAGAAGAACTATGGGGAAAGGGCACAGCTAATGCAAATAGAATGCAAGCTAATGAACTAGGCTTTGAAGAATTAGCAAATTACCTTTCAAAGGATCCTAGAGGAAAGAAAAGATAGAGTCAATCTAAAAATATAGTTATACCATTGCCAAAGATTAATGATTATAAGTATTCAAATAAAAAATTATATGAGCTATCACAAAATCAAGGGGAAAGAGAAGTCTTTGAGAAGCTTTATCCAGGATTTATTTATACTGGACATGATGTTGCCTTTAATGATATTGATGGTGGGACTTATATTTATATAAAGATGAGAAGAATGGAGTAGGATATATAAAAAAATAAAAAATATCACTAAGTCTTGGAAAATAAGTTCGTGATAGGTTATAATTATATCATTAACTTTATGCTTACAAAGGGGGAGAAAATATGGCAATACTAAAAAATGAATTTATAACATTTTATAATGATGAAGTAAAGTACGATGGGAATAATGAAATTAGAGAAAAAAAGAAAAAACTAAAGGATGACTTTAAGAGTAAGTTCCCAACCAAATTTAAAGAAAAGTATGAGGAAGATATTAAGGTGGAAGAGATAAGATTTATAGATCAAGGTAGTTATAGTATAAATACCACTATTAATCATACTGATACAGCATTTGATATAGATGTAGCCACAATTATAGATTTAGATAAAAATAAGTATGATGATGTATTAGAGATTAAAGAGTTAGTAAGAGAGGCATTAAAAAACACAAATAGAGAACCGGAAATAAAAGAACCTTGTGTGACTGTAAAATATACTAAAGTAGGAGAAGAAAAGTATCATATAGATTTTCCAATATATGCAAAGTGTGGTGATAAGCTATATTTAGCTAGAGGTAAAGATCCAAATAAAGAAGAAGAGATAAAATGGGAAATTGCTGACCCTGAAGGATTAAGTGAGTATTTTAAGAAGGATCATCTGCAAATTGAAGGGTTAAATTTAGATGATGAAGAAAAAAAACAAAGGAAACAAAAGAGACGTATTATAAGATATATAAAGTGGTGGAAAGCAGAAAAATATGGAACTTCAAGACGAGATCACTCTATACCACCAAGTATAGCATTAACAATATTGGCATGTGAAAACTTTGAAAGTGTAAAGATTGATGGTGAGTATAATGATTTAAATGCATTATATAAAACAGTAAAAAATATAACAAGTGAATTATTTGAAAAAACAATTGATGAAGAAGGCAAAGAAGTTATTGATTTAATAGAATGTAAACTTCCAAAAGCTCCAGGCTCAGATTGTTTCTTTAAGATAAGAAATTCATATTCATATATAAAGACTTTTTACACAAGATGGACAACATTTGAATCAAATTTAAAGAAGGCAGTAGAAGAAGAAAATGAAAGAACGGCTGGGGAAATATTGGTGGGGATATTTGGAGATAAATTTCCGCTTCCAGAAGTCGATGAGGTAAATAGTGAAGATAGCTTTGCAAAATAAATATATTGAATATTTAAAAGAGTTAAACCACATTTCAAATGTTGAAGTTTTTGAAGCTGGAATTATAAAATTTACGTATAGGATAAATGAGAAAGAGTATAGTTTTCTATTTGCATCATTAGATGAATATAAGTTACCATGTGTTTTACTATGTAATTCTAAAGATGAAATATCAAATAAACCACATATGTTATATTTAGATAAAAATGAGCTTTTTTATTTATGCTTATCAATTAGAGAGGATATAAGTGTTAGAAATAAGGATTATAGAGAAATTATTAACTATACGCTAATTAGAATAGAAAAGTTAATGACTATGAGCCATGAAGAAGAGAGAAGAGAATTTAGAAAAGAATTTTTATATTTTTGGAATAAGTGCGCTGAAAATAAGAATAAAATTCAGTTATATATAAATTCTTCATCTCAGATAAAGGTACTAAAGCCATATAATAAGAAAGATATTGATATTTATATTGATGATGATATTAATATAAATGATATATTCCTAAAACAAGATTGCAAGACTAAAAAGAGTGTTATTTATATACCGTTAATAAACAGTAATCTAATTATGCCACCAGTAGGTGATAAAAAATGGTCTGCTGATGAAGTTAGATATATAATAAATAATTGTGTTAGTGAAGAAAATATAGAAACTTTAGAAAAATTAATTATAGTTAATAAAGAAGTGTTCTTGGTATTTGAAATGTATGTTCCAGGAGTTGTACCAATATCATTTGTGCTAAAACTTAAATTTAAGAGTAGTAAAAATAAAACAATATTATCTGGATTAGATGAAATAATGTTTATTGAATATTTGAAATCAGAAAGATGTGATACTGAATATTTATTTAGAAGAATTGGCGTAAAAAACAGACTGAGAGATAAGAAAATACTTATCGTAGGGGCAGGTTCACTAGGTAGTTATATAATTTCTGAGTTGCCTAAAATTGGTGTGAAAAACATAACAATTATTGATCCAGATGATATTAATATGGAAAATATAATGAGACATTCACTTGGAGCTAATTATTCAAACTATAGTAAAGTATTTAGTATGAAATTTGATTTAGAGTTAGAATATCCAGAGGTTGAAGTAAATATAAACAAGAGTAAGTTTAATGTTGATAATATGCAAGAGTATAATCTAAGTGAATATGATTTAATAATTATAGCTACTGGTGGAACTGATTATATGATAAAGCTAAATAAGGCATTTAAAGAACTTAAAATAGATACACCTGTTTTATTTACTTGGATTGAATCCAGAGGAATAGGTGTACATGCACTTGCGGTTAATTATAATAGAACTGGTTGCTTCAATTGTCTATATACCAATAGCGATACCAACAAAGCTCATTTTAGTAATAAGAATTACAAGGATGAATTAACAGGAACTGGGTGTGGGGGAGTTATTAATCAATATGGAAATATTGTATTATTAAAAGGTTCTGCAATGATATTAAATATAATATTAGATATGTTAAATTCTAATAAGATTAATGATAATATTTTATTTTCAGTAAAAACTTTGAATGAATATATATTTAATAACGGAGATATATCTTTAGGTGGAGATACATTGGCAAAAACTTCATATAAAAGTGAAGGATGTGAGATATGTGGAATTAAAATATAAGGTTGATGAAATTAATTTTATATTAAATGAAGTAGTAATTAAAAAATTAAATGAATTTAGACAAAAGCGTAATATTGATCCTGAAAGTGGAGGGTTATTGTTAGGAAGAACTGATATACATGGGAATACAAGAATTATAGATATAACAGTACCTTTAGAAGGTGATGTTCAATCTAGATTTATATTTTTAAGAAAAAGTAAAAAACATAAAGATATACTCAGGGAATCAAAAAAAAGATGCTTATATTTTAAAGGAAATTGGCATACTCATCCCGTTAAAGTTCCAAAACCTTCTTGGACAGATATCATTTCATGGAAAAATACTTTAAAAAAGTCTAAACCAGGAGAAAGTATGTATTGTTTTTTTATCATAATTGGAATAAAAGACATTAGGGTATGGTATGGAAATATATACACTAAAGAAATAAAGGAAGCAAATTTAATTCAATAGGTATTAGAAGGAGATAAAGATGAAATATAGATGGTTACATTTGTCAGATTTACACTCTTATTGTGATGGTATAAAAACAAAAGTAATGAGAGATGCGCTTATTGATGAGGTAGAAGAGTTAAATAATGAAGAAAAGTTTGATTTTATTATTATAACAGGGGATATAAGTGACAAAGACACTGGTTATGATTTAGCTGAAGAATTTATATTAGAATTAATTTACAGAATTGATATAAACAAACAAAATGTATTTATAATACCAGGAAATCATGATTTAAGTAGGAATATACCGGATAATAGAGGTAGTATAGTAAAAGAATTATGGGATAGTGGAATATTAGATGAAGAAAAAGAAATTAATAGTATAAAATCATTAATTAGTGCTCAAAATAATTTTTTTAATACGTATAAAAATATATTAAATAGAGATTATCCAAAAGAAAACGTACATTTTGTTGAGAGATTAATAGAAGGTGTAAATATTATTCACTTAAATACAGCGTGGATGTGTTATGATTCAGGAGTAGAAGACGGAAGAATTCATATTGGAATTAATAGTGTGTATAAGTGTTTAGAGGAAGTAAATAAAGATGAATTTAATATTGTAATAGGGCATCATAGATTAGAGGATTTAAATCCACAGGAAAGGAGTCATTTGAAATCAGTATTTAGGAGTAAAGGTATTGATATGTATTTAGGTGGTCATTGTCATCAAGCAGTTATTAAGCAAGATATGATTGCAAATATGGTATTGTGTTTTTGTAAACAAGCAAGAGCAGAGTTTGATGATTATCCAGCAGGATTTATTATAGGAAATATTGATGTTGATAACAATCAAAGTTATTACTTGTTTTATAATTGGAGTACAAAATTTGCAAAATGGATGTATGATTATTCGGTAGATGAAGCTAAACATGGTAAGTATTATTTAAAAGGGGAGAAGTATAATAAGGAAAGAACAAGAAAGCAAGACACTATTGTTGATTTAAAGCTTATGGGAATGCCTTTAGATTATGAAGATATAAAAAATAAATTTGGACTTCGTAATACTTCTAACTATAAGTTTGGACATAAAAATATCTATCTTAAAACAGATGATGAGTGGAAATTATACTTAAGTGAATTAGTAACTTTTTATGATTCTATAATAGCAAAAATAACAACTGATAATATTCATATATTTCCTATAGCCCAAATACCATTATTAATTTCATTGGGATATTTAATGCAAAATGATTCGCCAAATGTAAAAGTATATCAATATATAGAGAATGAATCAAAGTGGGTATATGATGAGAGCGATGATAATATAGAGATTAAAGAAGAATTTATTGATAGAAGTAGTGATATTTTAGCATTAGCATTACAAATAAGTTCAAGAATAAATAGTGAAGATATAGATCAAGTTATTGATAAAGATTATGACTTATTATCATTTAAAGTTGATAATCCGAAGCTGTCGTATTTAAACTACAAAGCTGATGTGTTAAGAGTGAAATCTATAGTTAAGAATAAACTAGATAGTATATATAATAACTATAAAGAAATTCATTTATTTATAGCAGCACCAGCAGGGGTATGTATAGAAATAGGAAGAATAATAAGATATAGTATGTATCCAGATACATTTGTATATAATTACAATAATACGGATAAAGTTCACTATAAAAAGGTTTGTAATTTAAAAAAATTGAGAGATATAAATTAAAAATGATTAACCAATAAAGATTATCTGAAGAAAAGCTTAATAATAAGGCATTGGATTTCTAATCCAATGCCTTTTGACTAGTTAAGATCCCATTTTGTAACTTCTCTTTGTACAACTTGAGCGCTGTATTTACTAATTAATGCACCTTTACTTGTTACAAAGATATTGCTTGCGATAATGGTGTCCATTAGGGCTATTACATCTGAGTTTGTAAGTCCAGGTTTTACATCTGAAATTGTAATTGAACTCTTTTCACCACTCTCACATAAAAAGACCATTTGTAATGAGTATTCCATGGTTTATCCTCCTTTCTATAAGATTTGGATTAATAAGCTAAGCGTTGTCTTCTAGCATAGAGATTTCATTAACTAAGGTGTATCTAGTTGGATTAGCTAACACTAATTTAATTGCATCTGCAACGGTTGCTAGAGCTTCTGGTGTAGCATCTCCGTTAATACCTGAAAAATTCTTTTTCTTGTATGATGGATTACCATCTTTATCAACACCGCTTTGTACTTCAATATTTAAAGTAGTTGTTTTTAATTCTTTTGAAGTTGCCATGTTATTCACCTCCTTGTAGCTTGGTATTTAATATATATGGTTTAAAAAGAAGAAATCAAAAGTTAATAATAAAATATAAAAAATCTGATAAACTTTTGGCCTATCAGATTTTTTATATTATGCGGCTTTGTCTTTTTCATCTTTTACAACAGCACCTAATTTTACTGAAACAATGGTATTTAATGTATTTATACTATTTGATAGTGAAATAAGTTGCTTTTCTAGTCTAATCAATAGATAGGCAGTAATAGCTATTGGGAAGCTAGTACTGACTATTAATGATATAAGAGCTAAATTTTTCATGATATCACCTCTAAATAATATATATGGTTTTGAAGCAGGGAGTATAGGTTGTTTGTTTATAAAAAAATAGATCAGTAAGTTTTCGTTTAAGCTAGAATAATCTTGGGATATAATAGTAGGAGAAAAATAATAAATATTTATTTGAGGTGTTGGCTATGGATACATTTATTCCTAGATATAGATATAAATTTAAAGATGAATTACCACATGATATAAAGTTATCATGGGATTATGTTGTTAATTTGAGTAGAACAAATTCTTTAGAGTTAAACAAAGAAGTTATTTGTGATATTCATGGTAAAGTTGCTAAAGATGAGGCATTAATAGTAGGTGACTTTAGAAAGGGTAACATTGGAATTGCAGGTACTGTTGAATATAAGTGTATTAATTATGAGGATTTAGAGGAAGTATTTAAAGCTGATATAGATAAAATAAATTCTATAGATAATTTACTTGAAAAAGCTATTATACTTAATCTATGGCTATCTTACTGTCAGTTCTTTTATGATGGAAATGAGAGAACAGCTAGACTTTCATCAAACCTTATCCTGTTATCAAATGATATAGGAGTACTTTCTATACCAGCTAGATATAAGGTTGAGTATAATAAATTAATGCTAGATTTTTATGAAACTTTAGAAGCTGATGAAGTAATAAAGTTTATATTAGAAAAATGTATAACGTTTTTTTATGGATTTAACTATAAAAAATATAATGAATTAATCTAAGGTGTTAAAATAAATCCTCTCATACACAGTTAAACTGCAAAAGAGAGGATTTACTTTTAAAAAGGAAACCTTTAAAAAAATTTCATTTATTATTATCTTGTAATCTTAATCTTTATTTTATTTCATAAAAATCTATTTAACTATTTATTATCACTGAAGATATAAAAGAATTTTTTAAAAGCTCTAAATTATAGTCCTACGGACAGTAGCAGTCCACTTTTTCAAAGTTAACAGAGTAGAAGTTTGGCTTACGCCAAACCACTAAAACAAAAGTGCTAACGCACCTTTTATATTTATAATAATATTTTGTTTTGCTTTATTTTTAATTATTATTTTTATTGATTATGTTAGTAACTATTACTATTTAAAAGTGTTATTCCTAATATTACTCATACTATTGAAGCTACTAGTATACTGAAAATTTATACTTTGGGGCCCTTATCCACCACCCGAAATAGTACAGGATATTACCTTTACTATCTAAGGCAATATAAGTCTCTTAAAATGAAGCAAGCATTATATTACCTAAGATAGTAATAGGATTAATCTAGTCCTATTTAGGGTACCCGGTGGGGGCTATTATTTAATATGAAACCTTCCATGCTGGAAGCTCTAAATAAATATAATGGGGCGTGCCCCAAATCCTAGCAGCTAATCTATTTGTGTTAATTTTAACCATTTCTAATCACGAAACTGTGCCCATTTGGACAGGTAGGACAGGTATTCTTCCATTACATATTTTAATGACAAGTAGCCTTACTAGTCCTAAAAATATATAATTCCAAAATACTAGTCCTACTAGTCCACCTTAGACAGGTAAAAAAATCTTACTACTTAAATGACTTTTGGGTACAGGTTGCCTAACTAGTACGCCAAAAGTCATTTATTCTGCAATCTTTTTTTACTAGCCTAAGGAGGGGCTTTTACTTTTATTTAGCAGTCCACTTACAGCTACGCTCACATGGACAGAGTAGAAATAATTTTTTCAAAATTCTAAATTTAATTTTACATATGTAACACTTAAATATTAGTATTTTTTTAAAAGCGTTGAAATATGAGTAACCACTGGAAAACACAGAGTTTTAAAAGAAGAAGTATAAATTATTAATAGTTGATAAAATTGTTTTAATATTACTATAATTTATATATAAATTATAGTAATATTAGTTATATAATGAGAGTAAAGTAATATATAGATAATATAGTCTAAAGTTTGGATGGTGATATTATGAATAACATATTTTTAAAAGAACCTTGGTTAAAATGGGCAATTGAGATACAAAGTATTGCACAATGTGGATTAACATATACAAAAGATATATATGATAAAGAACGATATGAGCAATTAAGAAATATTGCAGCTGAAATGTTAAGCTATAAAACAGATATTCCTATTGGTAAAATAAAAACTTTATTCTGTAATGAAAGTGGTTATCAGACCCCTAAATTAGATACTAGAGCAGTAATTTTTAAAGATGAGAAAATATTACTTGTTCGTGAGAACAACGGATTATGGTCACTACCTGGTGGTTGGGTAGATGTTTTAGAATCAATAGAATCAAATACTATAAAAGAAGTAAAAGAAGAATCTGGGCTTGATGTTACTGCAAAAAGAGTTATTGCTATTCAAGATAGAAATAAACATAATAAACCGTTATATCCTTATGGAGTGTGTAAGGTTTTTGTTGAATGTGAAGTTACTGGTGGAGAATTTATTGAAAATATAGAGACTATAGAGATGAATTATTTTTTAGTTGAAAACCTTCCAAATCTTTCTGAAGAAAAGGTTACATCTAAACAAATCGAAATGTGTTTTGAAGCTAAAAATAATCCAAATTGGCAAGTAATGTTTGACTAATATATAGATGTATTTAAGGGGAGAGATATATGATAAAAGCAGTTATATTTGATTTAGATGGTTTATTAATTGATAGTGAGATAGTTTCATATAAAATCTATAAAGAAATATTAAACCAATTTGGACATAGCTTTTCTATTGAAGAATACGCTCAAAATTTTAGCGGAAAAACAGAAGTTAAGAATGTTACAAATTTAATAGATACATATAATTTACCGTGGACTATTGAGGTAGGATTAGACAACGTATTAAAAGTTGAAGATAAGTTTATTAATGAAGGTATTGATTTAAAGACTGGAGTAAAAAAATTATTAACGTATTTAAAAGATAACAATTTAAAAATTGCTATTGCTTCATCAAGTACAAGAGGTAGAGCATTAACGATATTGAGACAGCATAACATTGTTGAATACTTTGATGAATTTGTATTTGGTAATGAGGTTGAAAAAGGAAAACCAAACCCAGATATTTTCTTAAAAGCTTGTGATAAAATTTCAGTAAATCCAGAAGAGTGCTTAGTTTTAGAAGATAGTGAATCAGGAATTCAATCAGCATATTCAGCTAATATTCCAGTAATATGTATACCAGACATGAAAGTTCCAAATCAATATTATTTGAATATGACAAAAGCAGTATTATCTTCATTAGAAGAAGTTATTTATTATTTATAGAGTAGATTTAATGAACAATTTTAATAAATAACGAACTAAAAGTATAAATGAATTTATAAGTCCTTTTTAAATATATTATTTAAAGCTTTGGTATAATAATGAATATTCCTATAATATCAAGAATATGGATTGTTTTACAGAAATAAATTTTCATAAAACTTTATATTTAATTTTTGAAGAAAATTTCCGCTCTGTCCCATGAGTAGTGGGACTGTAACGTGAAAAGTAATTGCAAGGGGGACTAGCTTTCTAGCAATTGACAAAAAGGTACTAGTAAAGCTACGAGGGCACTGAAAAAGTGCCTTTCGGAATAAAAGACCTAAAAAATTTTTTTAAGACAATTTTTTAGGTCTTTTATGTTATACTTAACTTATAAAATAATGTGGGTGATGTGTATGATAAAAAAGCAAGAAACAATGATTTTAAGTGAATATACAGGAATTTATGATTTAGTTGTTTGGTCTTATGTCAATATTTTGGACACAAAAAGAAGGTTGTTATAAAGACGGAGCTAAGAGTAAAACTTATTCAGTTACTATAAAAAGTGATATACATAAATCGCAGATAGCTTTTCAAGAAAGCGAATATTTTAAAGAAAAGTCTAAAGAGCGTTATAAAATAGAATCAAAAAATAGTGAGTTAAAACATAGACATGGATATGATAAAGCATCATCTTCAGGTTTAATTGGCATGGAAATTCAAGGGGAATTATCAATATTTACAGTAAATATTAAAAGAATATTGAAGATATTAGGATAGAAATATCCTAGTTATTATATAAATAACTAAATAAAAATAGTTAATGAAACTAAAAGCTTCAGCTTCATTAACTATTTTTTACTTTGTGGATAATCGCACTTGAAAAACATTAAGTTTTTCAGTGCCCTCTAAGGCTAGCTGTACTTTTTTGTTAATGCTGATTGCCTGTCCCCCCTTAGCACCGTCTTGTGGTGATATTTACTGGTGTTAATGAGGAGTAGAAGGGCTTCCTGTTCTCTAATTAGCAACTAAGGAAATATTACCGAAAGTGTCCCTGCTGCAAAAAGTGGAGGAGCAAGGTTGCCTGTATACTTTTTGCAGCTATGAAATTAAAGGGAGTTGACACGTTGTATTTAATCACAGACCACAATAATTTTTATGAGAGATACGGATGGAAATTTTTATGTATGCTTCAAGGAGATGGAGAACCTAATATGACAAGAATGTATATTCATAGAGAACGTTAAATTTCAATTTATTTCTTAGTTTAAAGTACTAGTAGTTAATAAAAAGTGACTACATAGATGGATTATAGTGTATAATATCGACAAAGAGATTGAGTTAAACTAAGGTAGGTGAAAGTAATGCCATATAATGTGAAGATTGAATTGGAAAGTTTATTAAAAGAAATAAATCAAGTGGTCAGGGCAAGTTCTATATATTTATTTGGTTCTTATGCGTATGGAGAGCCTACTGAAGATAGTGATCTTGATATATGTATAGTAACTGATGATAAAAGTAAAAGAAAAGTTGAAATAATGAAGCTTATTAGAAAAGCTATAGCTAAAGTTCAAAATATGCCAGTAGATTTATTAATTTATTATAGTGATGAATTCAATGAAAGAGTTAAGTCTAATTGTACATTAGAAAGTAAAATATTTCATCAAGGAGTAAAGCTTTATGGATAATAATAAAATATATACTGAATGGTTTGAATTTGCTAAAAGAGATTTAGAATCAGCTAAATTCTTAATGAATATGCATCCAAGACCTATAGAAATGATATGTTATTATCATTGGTTTGTTATAGTTGAACTATAAACCTTTGAATTACCACTATAGAAATGATATGTTATTATCATTGTGAACAAAGTGCAGAAAAATACTTGAAAGGTTATCTTATTAAATCTGGGAATAAGATTGAAAGAACTCATGATTTAGTATTACTTAACAATAAGTGTAAAGCTATAGATAAAAGTTTCGAGATAATAGAAGATGAATGTATTGAATTAGCACCATATGGAGTACAAGTTAGGTATCCATATCAATTAGATGTTACAGATAATGATATGATAAGTGCCATAAATTGTGCAGAAAAAATAGAAAACTTTGTTAGAGATAAAATAGGTAATTAGGATATTTTACATTATTATTAATTTTCATATTTTAATTTTTTAAAAAAATTTCCACTCTGTTCCATGAGCAATGGGACTGCAACGTGAAAAGTAATTGCGAAGGGGGACTAGCTTTCTAGCAATTGACAAAAAGGTACTAGTAAGGCTACCTGTCTACTTTTTGTAGCAAGGATAAGGTGCGTTGCAAGTTTTAGATTAAAAATAGTTAAAAGATAATAAAATAAATTATGAGCAAAAAGTCTTAAAAGAAAAGAATTAGTTAGTAGGTCATGATATGAAAGTTTTACTGGAAAAGATCATTGGCCCCCAACGGTTACCTGAAAGAGAAATGTTTAATCTGTAGAATTTCTTAGGTTAAAAATGGTTCGGTTCATTTTAAGAAACCTTTTTTGCCTTAGAAATACTAGGTAATAACATGCACTTCTTTTAGGTGTTGGATTAAGGGCCCAAAAAAATATAAAATAATATTATCTAATATGGATATAGCAGTTATAGTAAATAAGGTAATATTGGTAGTAGATATACTGTGCAATAAAGAAATGTATTTACTATATTAAAGCCATGAGGAGTTATAACAATTAAAATAGCAGAATTAATTATAAGTAATATATATTTTTATTTATTACTTTACGAAGTAAAGTTTCCACTTTAGAAAAGCAAATAGGAGCACAGTTTACGTAATATTTAAAGAACATAAATTAAGTATAAGAATTGTAATAGTGTCATGATAAATTGAGGGCTCTTATTTGTGACTAGATAGAATTAACATGATTTGAGCCCATAGGTTTAAGGGAATGGAATTCTCTTTTAAATTCAAGCTTAACAATTAATTCTTTTATCTATTTATAGAATAATATTAGTTGTATTATTTAAAAATTTAAAGAAGAAAGAGTGGTTAGAAATTATAGATAAGTGAATTAATTATTAAGGTTTCATTTGATCAAAATCATGAATAAAGGTAATTAGTTGTAATGAATATATGGATGAAACGATCTTGCAATATTGAACTTAATCATTATCTATTATTACAGGTATAGTGGTGAAATATTAATATTTTTAGTTTCTTTTTAATTTATAATCGAATATATGTTCTGTATAATTATATTATGGGATAAAAAAGGGGGGGCATATAGTGTGAGTAAAAAGCAAAAGGAAATTTTAGAGATTATAAAAACTTTTATTAAGGAAAATGGGTATTCACCAACAATTAGGGAAATATGTAGGATAGCTAATATTAAATCAACAGCATCAGTACATGCTCATATTAAAAAATTAAAGGCTGAAGGTCATATTACAAGTGGAGTAGATATGCCTAGAAGTATTGTTCTTACAAAGAGAGAAAAGAATGTTAAAGTTGTTGTAAATGCTATAGCTTTAATGTGTACAGAGGATAAAGAGTACATATTGCTGCAAGAGAATAAAAATAAACATACTAATGAGAGTATATTTGAATTACCTGGTGGAGTTATTAAAGAAAGTGAAAATGTATATGAATACTTAAGACGTAAATTAAAGGCTAATGGATTTGAAGTAACAAAGATATTTGGTG
Source organism: Clostridium sp. ETTB3 (assembly GCF_053571985.1). NCBI lineage: Bacteria > Bacillati > Bacillota > Clostridia > Eubacteriales > Clostridiaceae > Clostridium > Clostridium sp. ETTB3. The sequence continues at coordinate 1,481,930 of NZ_CP199832.1, read as the reverse complement.
AAGATAAATGTAATGAATTAAGCTATGAAGAGGAAGTATTGACAGTATTTAAGCCGTTTTGTGTCACCCAAAGCTTTAATGATAATAATTCAATTATTTCTAGTACTATTTTATGTGAAGTAGATAGTGCAAATGTTAAAAATGATAGCAACAAATATGATTTTAAGTGGGTTTGTACTGATGATTTAAGAACTATGCTAGTAGATCAAAATAAAAATATATGTGTTCATAGTGTTGAGGCATTAAAATTATTTTGTAAAGTTTAAAAAAGCTATATTTATTAAGTTAATATATAGAAAAAGAAAAGTTATAGTAGGTGGGTTCTACTATAACTTTTCTCATGTTAGGATTTCTTTTCTTAATTGATTTATTGCTCTATTTTTAATATTTACCGTTGTAGGATAATTAATGTTATTATTTTTTGAGTATTCCTTAAGAGAGCCATTATTTATAAGTGTAAAATTAAGTATATCCTTATGCTGCTGTGGTAGTTTGTCTATATATTTATAAAGGTTTTTTGCTAGTATACTGTCAGTAACTTGTACATCTACTGGTTCATTGTTTGATGGTAGGACATGCTCTAAGGTTCCATTTAATATTAATGCCTCAGAGCCTTCACATGAGCTTCTATTACAAGTCTTTTTTATTAGATAATTAATGTTATTTTTAATTGCCATGGTAGCATAAGCAACAAATCTCTTTTTATCTAAGTCATAAATCTTGATGCATTTTAGTAATGTAGCATAACATTCATGCTCTATATCAGAAAAGTCATATCCATGGACAAAGGTTCTTTTTGAGATATTTAATATCATAGGTCTAAATTCTTTGAAAATAATTTCCTTAGATGATACATCTCCATTTTTAGCTTTAGCAACTAAAGATTCTATATAATTAAAATTCATAAAAAATTACCCCCTTTCTTAGTATATATGGTTTTAAGCCATATATTTTAATTGGAGGTGAAATTTCATGAAAGAAATTATATTAGCAATAGACATTGGACATAATGTTCCTTATGATACAGGAGCAGTGGGAATACGTAGGGAGGATGATCTAAATAGGTTGGTTGGAAATTCTTTAATAAGTAAGCTTAGGGAAAGAGGGATTACGGTTGTGAATTGTACGCCTAATACTGCTAAAAGCCTTAATGATTCATTGTACCAAAGAGTAATTACAGCAAATAACTGCGGTGTAACATTGTTTGTATCAATACATCATAATGCATGCCATGGTGGATATGGAGCAGAGGTTTTATGTATTAAAGATAATCACCAAGATGGATTATCAACAAAGATAGGAGAAGCTATCTTAAATGAATTAGCTTCAATTGGACTTAAAAACAGAGGCGTAAAGGATAGAAGGGACTTATATGTCATTAATAATACTTCAATGCCTGCATTACTTGTTGAATGTGCCTTTGTTGATAGTAGTTCAGATATGAAAAACTATAATCCAGAAAATACTGCAGCTACAATATACAAAGGAATATGTACAGCTCTTGCTATATCAGAAGATCAACAACCTAGTACTAATGATGAAGAGTATTATATTGTTAAATATGGAGATACATTATGGGCAATAAGTAGAAGATTCAACACTACTGTAGAAAGGTTGGTAGCACTAAATAATATAGCGGATAGAAATTTAATTCATGTTGGACAGAAATTAAGGGTAAAGTAAAACTAAAGTGGAGAAAAGGTTTATGTATTAAGGTACATAAGCCTTTTGTTATTTAAGAGAATAAAAGAAAAATAGTGTTATTAAATTGTTTAAGTAACCTTAATATGTGATATAATATATTTACTAATTTTTAGATAAAACAAATTAAGGGCGGTATAAACATGGCTAATTCAAATAATTTTACGAAACAGAATATACTTGATGCAGTTAAATATATTGATAAGAATGGTATTCCAGATAAAAATAAAAGTGCAAAATATGAATTTGCTTTTGATTCAGGCAAAAAGTACCCAGCTAAATATGTAATTTCTGTGGCAAATCATCTGGTTAATAACGTAGATATTTCAAATGAAGAATTTAATGATATAGAAGCTAGGAATATATTAATGGGATTGGATTTTGTGATAGAAACAAGACAAGAAAAGTTTACATTAATAATTACTGCTAATGAAGTTATATCAAGTGATGAACGTTTTACAATGGACAATCTTGGACTTGGAGATAACTATAAACCACTAGATACATATTTTAAGAATTCTTCAGGTGATATAATTAGGCGAAAGTACACTAAAGGTGAAAAAAAGAGCTCTAATCAAACAATGCCACGATTGGCTTGTCAGATTTTTGAAGAGTCTCTAGTAGCTTTATCTGAAGAGGAAAAAGTAAACTTTCCTATTTGTCAATATACTCCAGAGTCTGAATTAATTCGAGGGATTTTTTCTAGCGTTGAAGAATTCAAGAAATATAGAAATTCAATTGAATATTTCAGATATAAGTATGGGGATGAAAAACTACTTGTTAGTTATTGTTGGAATATCTTTTCAACTATTATATTTGTTAAAGAATGCTTAAAGCGTTTTGGGAAAGAAGGCGATCAATTTGTTCTTACGTATCGTGAAAAAGATAAAAAAGAAGTTGATCAACTTGTAAATGAAAAATTGACAGATAAAGATGATGTAATAGAGTCTAATGGTTATATGAATCCATATTCTAATCAATTAATAGAATCTAAGAATATTATTTTACGTGGAGCACCAGGGACGGGTAAATCATATTTAGCAAAAGAGATTGCTGCTGATATCATTAGTAATGGCTACTTTGATAATTATACGTTACTTACCGATGAACAAAAAAAGCAAATTGAATTTGTTCAGTTCCATCCGAGTTACGATTACTCTGATTTTGTAGAAGGTTTAAGGCCTAAAGCAAATGATGATGGCTCTATGGGGTTCGAACTTCGAGATGGCATATTTAAAAAATTTGTAGCAAGGGCAAAGAAAAACTTTTATGATTCTCAAAAATCTGAAGAAGTTATTGAGAAAGAAGCATCAGTTCAAGCAATAATGACAGATTATTTTTCAGAACTTGAATTTGGAGTGGATGAACTAAAAATTGCCCGTGGCACTAAATTTTATATTACTAGTGTTGATGATAAACACATCAACATTTCAATTCCTGAAAATAATGTATCAAATAAGCTGAGTTTAAATATTAAAGAATTAAGAGAAATGTTAGAGTCAGGACAAGAATTTACACAAGTAAAAGATGTTACCAAATTCTTTGGAAAGAATAATGCTACTCAAGGATACTCGTATAATTTAGCCATTTTTAATGCAATCAAAGCAAAGAAAACAACAATATCAAAGACAGTAACTAAGCAAGAACAATTAAAAAAGTACATTTTTATAATTGATGAAATTAATCGTGGTGAAATTTCTAAAATATTTGGTGAGTTATTTTTCTCTATAGATCCTGGATATCGTGGACTAGCTGGTGAAGTATCCACTCAATATGCAAACTTACATGAAGATCCTGATGAAAAATTCTTTATTCCAGATAATGTTTATATCATCGGCACAATGAATGATATTGACCGATCTGTTGATAGTTTTGACTTTGCTATGCGTCGTCGTTTTAGATTTATTGAAATTAAAGCTGACGAACGTTTGGAAATGTTGGATGCTTTAGGGGAAAAAAAAGAAGAAGCAATTCGTCGTATGACTGCTCTAAATAGTGAAATATCAAAAGTTGAAGATCTCAATGAAAACTACCATATTGGAGGAGCATATTTCTTAAAATTAAAAACTTTAAGTTTTGACCAGCTGTGGACTGATTACCTTCAACCTTTACTTCAAGATTATGTGAGAGGTATGTATGACGAAGATATCATTATGAAAAAATTTGAAAAGGCTTATGAGAATGTACTACCTAGAGTAGGTGATGGCAATGACGGAATTCAAGATTAAAGACAATACAACTATTAGTAAATATGATTTTGATGAAGTAAGGCTAATAACAAAAAAAGTTTTAGATAAGACACTTGGCCAGCTTGAAAAAGAAGGAGTATTTGTTTTTCCTGAACTTTTAAAAGATGCTGAGGATATCACTAAAGAACAGATAATTTTACAAAGTGTTAATGATTGTTATCGTTCAAGTAATGTTATGGGGTTTTTAGGATATGGCAAGGAACGTCTTATAATTAAATCACGCTTTTCAACTGTGGAAAACGATTATTTCTTTCAATATCTAATTGAAAATGTATTGGAGATACCTAATGTTTTAGATTTAAATACGGATGCTAACCAAGATAACCGATTGTTTAATTTGTTGTTATTTCTATTTCCATATTACTTAAAAATAGCGATGAGGAAAGGCTTATTTAAAACATATATACGGAGTCAATATAATGATGGGAACGTTAAAGGAACAGTTGATATTGCTCGTCATATTAGAGATAATACCCCTTTTACTGGCAAAATTGCATATAACCAACGAGAATTTTCTTACGATAACTCTATAATGGAATTAATCAGACATACTATTGAGTTCATTAAGAAGAGGCCATATGGAAATAATGTGTTACGAAAAGCTAAAGATGAAGTTTCAGTGGTAATTCAAGCAACAAATAATTATGAGTATTATGATAGAAGGAAAATCATAATTAAAAACAAGAAGAAACCTATTAGTCATGCGTATTATCATGAGTATAGGAATTTACAACGTTTATGTATAATGATTTTACAACAAGAGAAGCATCAAATTGGTTCAGGGATGACTAAAATTCATGGTATTCTCTTTGATGGTTCATGGCTATGGGAAGAATATATCAATACATTGATTGGGAATAACTTTTATCATCCAATGAACAAAGGTAGAAAAGGAGCACAGAGATTATTTGATGGTAATATTGGACTTATTTATCCTGACTTTATTAGTAGAAATGCTACCAATCGGATAATTGCTGATGCTAAGTATAAACCATTGGGTAACATTGGAAATAAGGATTATCTTCAAGTATTAGCCTACATGTTTAGGTTTGATGCTAAGAAAGGTTTATACTTGTATCCCGAAAATGGTAAAGTAGAAAATCAATTATTAAAAATGAATCGTGGATTGACATATGAAGATAATGTAGAACCAAGAACTGACATTCAAATAATTAAATGTGGATTGAAAATACCAACTGATGCAAAAGACTACGATGAATTTAAGCATAAGATAAAGACTAGTGAGGTAGCCTTTATCAATCAGTTAAAAATATACAGTTGTGATATAAAGGATAATTGAATCTAATGAAGAGTACATAAGGCTATATAGAGGCTATATTGAAATTTATGTTAAGGATAAAAATAATACTAACAAGAAAAAAGAATTACTTAAAAAATGGTATCAAGAGAAAGCAAAAAAGAAGTTTGCAGAATTAGTACATGAATATGAACAGATAGTAAAAGAAGAGGTCAATAATATTAGAGTTATAACAATGCAAACAAGATGGGGTAGCTGTAATGTTGAAAGAAAAAATATTAATCTAAATTTAGAGTTAATTAAAAAGCCACGTTATTGTATTGAATATGTAATACTTCATGAGTTGGCACACTTAAAGTATCCTAATCATAGTAAACAGTTCTGGGATTATATGAGTGTTCATATGCCTAACTGGGAGTGGAGAAAAAATAAGTTAGAGTCAATAAATTAAATATTATATAAATAAAAAATAAATAGAAGAATATATTAGATTTACATTAAGGGATGAGAGATATGTATGAATTAATAACACAAAATGAAGCAAATAGAATTAAGCAGATATTAAATGAAACTGGATTAAAAGAAGATATTAATATAGAAGTATTAAATGGTAAATATAAAATTAATGCTTTTAATATTACAGAGAGCTATAAATCAGAACATTATGGATATAACATGAATGAATTTTACTTAATGGACAATCATAATAAGTATAATGTTTTAGAATATAAAAATAAATTGTATGAAGTTTTTGTAAATTTTGGAAAGTGGGGATATAAAACAAGATTGAATAACACCCACATTACAGTGGGTTCATCTAAATCCAATGACTATAGTTTTCAATTAGAATTATCTCAAGCTATTAAAGATAAAGAAAATCTTTATATTGTAAAAAATATATCCAATTTAGCTGGTAATGGAGCTTTGGTTAGATTATATAGAGGTTTAGGTAAGGATAGAGCTAAAAAGGAAAAGAGAAGAGAAAGATTTGTAGAAGAGTTTAATAGTGAAATATTAAAATATGAAGGTAAAGAGTGGATAGTTATATCAAAGATATCATTAAAGGATTTATTTGATGATAATAAGGATAAGGATATTTTTTATGATTTATTAATTTCAATATTAAAGGCAATGCTTTTAGTAGAAGGAATTGGAGGTATAGAGATATAAAATTATGGCGGATATAAAATATGAAATAAAAGAAACAGTTGGTGTTATAGCTGAGTCAGCTAAAGGCTGGAAAAAAGAGTTAAATCTTATTAGTTGGAATGGAAAAGACGCTAAATATGATTTAAGAGAATGGGCACCAGATCATGAGAAGATGGGTAAAGGTGTTACATTAAGTAATAATGAATTAAAAGCATTAAAAGAGTTGCTGAATAGTATAGATATATAGAGTGTAAAGGTAGGTAATTTACAATTATGTGTAAATTATCTATCTTTTTTATTTGAGCACTAATAGTATAAACATAAAAAGTTAATATTTGAAAAAAATGAAAATATAGGTAAAATTTAATTATTGGCTATTATAGTAGGAAGATGTTAGAGTGCGGGGATTAATAACAATGAACAAAAAATAGAAGATATTGAGTTTGAATTTAAAGATTATGAAAATCAAATTACTTATGAAGAAATATTAGAAGTTTAGACGATTTTAAATTATTGAGATAAAAGAAAAAGAAATTGTTTTAGATCTTGAAGAGGAGTTTGCTAATAAAAAAAGGATTGCACTATTTAAATTATGCTTTTAAAAATATTACTTCATTTTTAAAAGGGGGAGTGTATAAATGTTAGAAAATCTAACGTTGATAGATATAGAAAAAGAGTTAAGTAATAAACTAAAAGAGTGTGAGTTAGTAAGTGATTTACGATTAACATATCAGGATTTTTGTATTTTAATCAACTCATTAATTTATTGTACATAGGGTTACTCATATTTCTTAACCCTTATATATCAAAGCCTTTATGGCCAAGATTTTTTATATCACTCAAATTTTTCAGTATCATTTTTGATCCTTTGGATAAAACTAATAGCATATACATAAACTAATTAGTTGCACTAACGGAGGTTAAAAAAATGATAACAAGACAAGAGATATTTAACATAGTTAATCTATTTACTTCACAATCAACAATTAATTTTTACGAAAACATATTTGATAATTTAGATTTATCATTTATACCTGAATTTATTGAATCAAAACGTGGACCAAAAGGCTATTCACGTCACGCTCTTACTAGAGCGTTTGTTGTTATGAACTGTGAACATTTTAGAGAAATAACTCTACTTTGTGATTTTTTAAATACTAATTTAAAAATTGCTCAATTATGCGGATTTGACATTACTAAACCATTACCTTCTTATAGCGTTTACCAACGTTTTATTCATGATATTGATAATAATTTACTAAAGGAAATAATGAAATCACAAGTAAATGAACTTATAAAATTAGATGCCATAGATAACTCAATAGTATCTGTAGATTCAACCCCTATAAAAGCAAATACAAAGTATAATAATCCAAAATGTTTTTCTAAAAATAAATTTTCTAATGAAAAACATCCTAAATCAGATAAGGACTGTAAATTAGGAGTCCACACTGCAAATAATGAAGATTAAAAAAAGAATTATACTTTTTATTGGGGTTATAAAAATTTAATAATGTGTGATGCAAAATCAGGATTGCCAATTTATGAAGTAACTCTTACAGGCGAAAAAGCTGATGTTTCAAGTCTAATTAATTTTTTAGATAAAATAAATTCTTGGTTTAGCTTAAAAAATTCCAAAATTCTCGCTGATAAAGGTTTTGATTCTAAAGCAAACTATAATTACATAAAAGATGTTTTACATTCTGAAGCTTTTATTGCTAAAAATAAACGTAACAGCAAAACTGTTGAAACTATTTCTTGCGGTAACCCGCTATGCGAAGCAGGTTTAGCAATGCATAAAGACGGTAAGCAATACCTAAAAGGTTCAATAAAACAAAAATTTTGTTGTCCATTTAGAACATCAAAAGATGATTCTAAATGCCCTTGTAATCACCCTAAATATAATAATGGTCATAAAAATAGAGGATGTATAAAATATAAATCTATCAGTACAGACTATAGATCAACTGTCGATGATACATCAGATTATTTTAAACTATACTATTCAAAGAGAACTGAATCAGAACGCTACAATTCACGATTTAAGAATCTTAATCTTGAAAATGCCTCTGTTAGAAATATTTCTTCCATATCTAACCTAAATACCTTAGGTCACATATGCCTTTTAACAGTTGCTATTGCTGCAATTGTTAATAAAAAGGAAGATAAGATTTGTTCTCTAAGCAAGCTTAAACGAGCTAGTTAACTCTTTAACAACCTAATATTTTACATTTTATTATCCTCATAGGGATAGTCTGCCCTTTTTTAGGTCACTTTATTACTAATAATCCTAATTTTCCTATTTTTTCATCTCTAATTAATATTCACTTTTTAAAAGATCAATTATGCTCATCTCTAATTGTACAAAAAAAAGACTCTATATAGATACTCTTTTTTTGAGTGTCTACTATATAGGGTCCATTTTAAATGCTTGCAACCTCCTTTTTTTGCATAAAAATTGCTAAGTACCAAGAAATATTATACAATATATATAAAAAAGGTAAAAGGAGTAAAACTTTGATATATAATGTTATACCAGATAAATTTTTTTCACCATTAGCATCACCAAATAAAAAAGTTTATGCAGATTGTATTTTTCTAATATATAAACTTATGAATAGCCAGTTAGCTTTTGGTATAGAAAGAGATTTAATTATAGATTGTTTGATGGATTATTTTAATGAACATCAAGAAGAACTTGTAGATGAAGATGATATTAAAAATATAAAAAGTAGTAGAGATAAAGCAGGTCTCATACTTAGAAAGTTATATGAATATGGATGGGTAGACCAAGAGCAAACAAAGAATTATGAGCAAATTATAAGTTTACAAGACTATGCTATTGAAATTATAAAAACTTTAGATAATTTAGTTAATAATAAAAAATTAGAATATGAAGGATATATTTCTACTATCTATACATTAATTAGAAGCGTTAATATAAATAAAGGTATTATGATTACTCAAGTATATGAAAATACTGATAAGTTAATTGTTGGATTAAAAAGCTTAAACGCTAATATTAAAAAGTATATTAATGAACTTACTAAACATAAAACAGTTAAAGAAATAATGTCGGCATTGTTAGATGATTATAGATCAAATATAGTAGATAAGGCGTACCATAGACTAATAACTTCTGACAATGTATCAAGGTATAGACCAAAGATTATTGAATATCTTAAGGACTTTCTTAATAATTCAGATTACATAAATGAAGCAGCAGAAGATATAGGAAATAGAGAGGAAATTGAACTTCAAGCTGCAATAGAAAAAACAAGAGATTATATTCAAAATGTAATAAATATCTTTAACGATATAGACTTAATTATTGAAGATATAAACAAAAAAAATTCTCAATATCAAAAATCAGCATTAAATAGAGCGAAATTTTTACTATCAAATACAGAGGATTTAACAGGACAAATAAAGTCAATACTTCAATATGTAACAGATGAAGTTATTCAGGAGGATACTAATCTAAAAGCTATATATGAGATTGAAATAATTGATGAATTATTTAAGGTATTTAATCAAGGCTTTGTAGATAACGAATCCTTAAAGGCTCCTTTTGAAGGCAAAAGGGATTTTAAAGCAGATTCTATTGAAATTATAGAAATTGATATTAAAGAAAGAGAAGAAAAAATGAAAAAAATTAAGGAAAAAATGAATTCTTCAATGAATGCTAAAAATATTGAAAAAGAGGTTTTAAAACTCTTAGGTGAGAAAGATGTTATTGTTGCATCTAAATTAGATTTAAAAGAAGAGACAGATTTTATTAAGTTAATTTACATTAGGTTATATGGAAATAGAGATAGCTCTAAGTACAAGATAAAGCCTTTAGAAAGACAAGTAATAGTTCATGGAGCTAAATTTAATGATTTTGAGATATGGAGGAAATAACTTTGGATTTATACAATAATTTAAATACACGAGATAAAGAGCAATTTAAAAAGGTTAGCAATAAATTATTAAGTAATTGCTTTATATGTGGGAAGATAGAATCAAATAGAAATGACTACTATTTTATATTAAGAAACAAAAATATAATTTCAGAATATTTTAGCCCATTAGGATTTAGCCTTGAAATTAATGAAGAGTATAAATGTATTCAACTAGTAAACCTTTTAAACAATAACAGAACAAGATTTACAATATGGGAATCTATAGTTATTTTAATTCTTAGAGCAATATATGATGAAAAAATAAGAGAAATATCGCTAGCTAATGATGTTGTAATTAATATTGGTGATATTCAAGAGAAAATTATAACTTTAAAAATAAGAGATAAACTTATAGATAAGGTTGTATTAAATAATACGTTAAGAATGCTTAAGAGATTCAATATAGTAACAAATTTAGATTCTGATTTAACAATGGAAGATACAAGGATTATAATTCATCCTACAATTTTAATGGCTATTAGAGTTGATGATATAAGAGAAGTTTATAATAAGCTTAAGAATTATAAAAAAGGGGATGAGAATAGTGAAGAAGCTGAAGAAAATCAAGCTGATTAATTGGCATAGGTTTGTAAATGAAACTATAAAAATACATAATTCTGTGTTATTGTCAGGAGAAAATGGAGCAGGTAAATCAACAATACTAGATGCAATTCAGCTTGTTTTAACATGCTCAAAAAGTCACTTTAACAAAGCTGCAAATGAAAAGAGTAAAAGAAATTTAGTTGGATATGTTAGATATAAAACAGGAAAAGAAGATAAACCATTTGAGAGAACAGGATTTATTACATCACATATTGCACTAGAGTTTTTAGATGAAGACAAAAATAAAAGTTTTATCATCGGAGCTGTTATAGATTCATCATCAGATGTTAATGAAAAAACAATATGGTACAGAATCAATAACTCTACTATAGATGATGAAATATTTATGAATGGTAAAGCACCAAAATCAATTGATGAGTTTAAAAGAAAAAATAATATAAAGTCATTTAGCAGTATGGCAGAAGCTAAACGAAACTTTAGACTTGTTTTTGGTAATGTAAATGATAAGTTTTTTGAACTTATACCAAAGGCTATTGCATTTAAACCTATAGATGATATTAAGGAGTTTGTTTATTCATATGTATTAGATAAAAAAGAAGTAAGGATAGATGAGCTAAAAAATAATGTTAGGGCGTATCAAGAATTTGAGCAAGTTTTAAAAACAATAAAGATTAAAATGTCAAAGCTAGAAGCTATTAATAATGATTATGAGGAAATAGTTAAAAATAAAATTAATGTACGAAAATATAAGTATTACAAAAGTAGAATAGAAGAATTAATAAAGGAAGAAGAAATTTCAGGTTTAGAAAGAAGTATAAAAAAAGCAGAGTTAGCTAAAGAGGATTTAGAGAAAAGAATTATTGAACTAACCTCTGAAATTATTAATCAAAGAAAAACTAAAAGTATTTTAGAGAATGAACTAATAAATAATAAGGATTATATAGCCTTAACAAGAGTTGAAGAAAGTATAGCAAATTTAAAGGTTGAATTAAAAGAAATAAAATTTACCAAAAATAAGTTTGACGATGAGCTTAAAAAGGTTATTAAAAATATAAATGAGATAAAAGCTAGTAACATAGAACTAGATGAAGTAGAAGAGTTATCAAATAAATTAGAAGAGTATTCTAAGGTTGGTTTAAAAGAAGGTTTGGAAATAGAAATAGATTCTTTTATAAAAGTTAGAGATGGATTAAAATCCAATTATCTTAGTGAAAAAACAAGAGCTGAAATAGAAAAAGAAAAGAAACAAGAAGATAAAAAAGTACTTTATAAAAAAATAACAGATTTAGAAAAGAAAAAGCTGGATTATGATGCTAAGGTAATAAAGTTAATTGATGAGATTCAAAGTACTTTCAAAAGAGCATCAAAAACTGTAGAGCCAAAGATACTTTGTGAAATGTTAACAATAACAGATGAAGCATGGAAAAATGCAGTTGAAGGATATTTAAATACACAAAGATTTTATATTTTAGTTGCACCAGAGGATTTTGATTTAGCACAGAAGGCTTATGAGAAAGCAAAGAAGGAATATAATATTCACTCTATAGGTTTAATTAACACAGGTGGCTTAGAGGAGTTTGATAATCCAAAGGAAAATTCTTTAGCGACAATGGTTACTTCTAAAAGTATTTGGGCTAGAAGGTTTGTAAATAAGCTTTTAAATAAAGTTATTTTATGTGAAAAAGGTGAAGAATTAAAAAAACATAAATGTTCTATTACAAAGGATTGTATGTTATATCAAAATAATGTAGTTAGAGCGATTAATCCTGAAATTTATAAAAAGCCATACATTGGTGAGGATGCCTATAAGATTCAACTTGTTCAAGCAAAGAAAGATTTAATTGAGGTTGAAGAGGAACTTAAGGATATCGAGACACAAATAGATGGATACGAGAATAGCATAAAATTATTAGAAAATGAAGCTATTGTATTTATAAAGCATAATTTAGATATAGTACTAAAGTATATAAAATCAGTAGATAAATTAAAAGCGTTAGAAAATGATAAGGTTGCATACACAAAAAATAATTCATTTATAAAAAAACAACTTTTAATAAACTCTTTAGAAGAAACAATCAAAGATTTAGAAATTAAAGAAAGAACTGTGTATCAAAATATTGGAGCAGAAGAAAGTACAATTAAAAATACAAAAATAAAATTCGATTATGCTATATGTGAATTAGAGAAATGTAAAAGAGACACTTTAGAAATAAGAAATCAAATGACTAATATTTTAAGTGATCCAGAAAAGGAATGTGAAAAGATAATTGCTAATAAGTCATTATACAAAGCTTTAGAAGACACATCTCAAGCAAAAGATAGGTTTACAACCCGTATTGATAATATTACAAAGGATATGCAACAAAAAATGTTTAATTATAAATCTGAGCATGACTTTGGTGGAGAAGCAAGTATTGATGGTGCTAAGGAATTTATAGAAGAGTATGATAAGTTAGTAAAATCAGAAGTTCTTGATTATGAAGAAAAGGTTCAAAAAGCTAAGCAAAATGCGGAGCTAGAATTTAAAGAGCAATTCTTATCAAAAATAAAAGAGAATATAATAACAGCACAAGATGAGTTTAAAAGCTTAAATAGAGCTTTGAAAAATGTTGAATTTGGGAATGAATCATATGAATTTAAATATAGTGAAAGCAAAAAGTATAGCAAATACTATAAAATGATTATGGATGACTTAAATATGCTTGAAGGTTTCTCACTTCTAAGTGGTGAGTTTAATAATAAGCACCAAGAAGTAATAAATGAGCTTTTTGAAAGACTAACAATTGATGAAGAGGAAAGCTTTAAAGCTTTAGAGGAGTTTACAGATTATAGAACGTATATGGATTATGATATTTTAGTTAAGCATGCAGATGGAAGCAAAACATTATATTCAAAGGTTAGTAAAGAAAAGAGTGGTGGAGAAACTCAAACACCTTTCTATGTAACAATCGCTGCATCCTTTGTGCAACTATATAAAGAAACTGCAACAAATAGTATTGGAATAATAATGTTTGATGAAGCCTTTGACAAAATGGATGATGAAAGAATAAATGGTATTTTAAAATTCCTAACCAATTTACCATTACAAATTATAATAGCAGCACCTCCAGAAAAAATTCAATATATAGGTCCAAAGGTTAATACTAACTTATTAGTATTAAAGGATGGTAAATACAGTTATGTAGAGAGGTTTGAAATTAATGAATAAGTATGAAAATATAATACTAAATACATTATTAGATAAATATGAAAACTCATTAAGTTATATTGGATTAAATAAAGTAAATCAAACAATACAATTTAAGTTTTTAAAAACTACATTGCCAGATTATTTCAAAGATGATGGAGATTATTTCTATATAATAAATGATACCTGTGAAGCTTTACAGGATAGGAACTTAATAAGAATTTCATGGAAAAATAAAATAGGGCATCTTATAAATAGTGTAGAGCTTGTAAAAGAGAATGCAGATAGTGTTTATAACTATTTAAAAAGGGTAAAAAAGCAAGAAAAGAGTAATAATCTTTTAGATTTGCTTTTTAAATATCAAGATAAACATGAAACATTAATGAGGTTTGCACAGTATATAAATTCACGGTTAAATGAGAACAAAGGAATAAAGCAATATATCAATGATGAAAATCTAGAAGAAGTAGAATGGCTGTTGATTGGTGTAGAAGCTGTAATGAGCAACAAAGAGGAAATATTCCTAAGAGAACTATCAGTAAAGTTGTACAATGATTCCAAAAGGTTAGAATCACTAGAAAAGAAAATAAAGAAAATAATAATAGATTTTAGTGAGGAAAAAGAGGAGTATATGTCTGTAGAAGATTTATTCTCAGAATTTAATATACTAAAAAATCCATCATTTATAACAATTAAAGGAATAGGAGAATTTTCTATAAGAGGTAATACTGTAAACTTAGAAGCCTTTACAAATGGAATCGGAATAAGCAGTTTAGATTTGAATGAACTACAATTTATACCTTGTGATAAAGTATCAAAGATTATAACCATAGAAAATCTTACAAGCTTTAACAGATTTAATGCAGAAGAAGCTATAATTATATATTTAGGTGGTTATCACAATGAAGCAAGAAGAAATTTGTTGAAATCACTTTATAAAATATATAACAATTTATCAGAGTTTTATCACTTTGGAGATATAGATGTTGGTGGACTAAGAATATTAAATCACTTAAGAACTAAGACCGGTATTGATATTAAACCTTTGATGATGAATAAAGAAACTCTAATAACAAATCAAAAGTACTGTAAATCATTAACTAATAATGATATAAAAGCATTGAAAGATATGTTAGAGAGCAGCATGTATATGGAATTTTATGATCTTATTCAATATATGTTAAGTGAAGGTATAAAATTAGAACAAGAAATCATAAGTTTTTAAAGATAAGGGTTACTCGCTATTCCATTGAATTACATTTTAAATAACAGTCCAAATAATTTCAACTTATTGTTTAATCAACATTAAAGTTAGGATATAATAAAAGGTAAGAAAGAAAGTGGAGGTAAGGCAAAATGGAGCAAAAACCACTTCCAATAGGAATAGATAATTTTGAAATGTTAATAACAAGAGGATATTATTTTGTAGATAAAACTCTTCTTATAAAGGATTTATTAGATAATAAAGCTGCAGTAAATTTATTTACTAGACCAAGAAGGTTTGGTAAAACATTGAATATGAGTATGCTTCAATATTATTTTGAAGATAGAAGAAATGAGTTTACTGGAGAGAAAATAGATAACTCTTATCTTTTTGAAGGATTAAATATTAAGGGAGAAAGTGAAAAATATACTAAGTATATTGGGAAGTATCCTGTAATTAATCTTTCCCTTAAATCGGCAAAGCAAGGAAGTTTGGACTTAGCATTTCAATGTATTAGGGAAGAAATTTCAAATTAATTTAAAAGGCATAAATATATAATAGAAAATGACTTATTAAAAACTGAAAAAGAACATTTTATGAAAATTGTAAACAATGATAATGATATGTCATTATATATCACATCACTAAAATTTCTAAGCGATTGCTTAAATAAATACCACAATGAAAAAGTAATTATCTTAATAGATGAATATGATGTACCTCTAGAAAATGCATTTTTTGAGGGATTTTATAAAGAAATGATAGGTTTTATAAGAGCATTATTTGAATCTGCATTAAAAACAAATTCATCATTAGAGTTTTCAGTAATTACAGGTTGCTTACGTATCTCAAAAGAAAGTATTTTCACCGGATTAAATAACTTAAAAATTATTTCTATTTTAGATGATAGATATGCAGAGCATTTTGGATTTACAGATGATGAGGTTATAAAGATTTGCGAAGATTATAATATACAACAAAAGTATGAAACTATAAAGCAGTGGTTCAATGGATATATATTTGGAGAAACAAATGTATATAATCCTTGGAGTGTAATGCAATATGTTGACGACTTAAAGGCTAATATAAATAGATTACCTAAATCATATTGGGCAAATACAAGTTCAAACAGTATAGTAAAAAGTCTTATAGAAAGAGCAGATGATATAACAAAAGGCGAAATAGAGGCTTTAATAGAAGGAAAAACTATAGAAAAACCAGTACATGAAGATATAACCTATGACGATGTTTATGATAATTTAGATAACTTATGGAACTTTATGTTCTTTACAGGATATTTCAAAAAGATAAGCGAAAGAATGGATGAAAATACACAAGAAAACTTTGTAGAGCTTGCAATACCAAACTTAGAAGTAAAGTATATTTTTAGAAATAAGATACTTAAATGGTTTAATGAAAAGATAAAACTTTGTGATATGACAAAAATGTTTAATGCTATAATAAATAAAGATGTAGAATTGTTTGAAATAGAATTAAATAAATTACTTTTAGATACAATAAGTTTTAATGATGCATATGAAAATTTCTATCATGGATTTTTAGCAGGTGTCCTTTCGAATATGAAAGGATATATAGTTAAATCTAATTATAAGGTAGCATCTCATCGTAAGGATGAGATGGGCTGTACCTCTAAGCTCAATACTTCGCTAAGTAGTACATGCCAAGGTGGAACTGGAAGAAGTGATTTATTTATTAAGTCAGTTTCAAGAAGGGGAATTGCTATAGTA
Organism: Clostridium sp. ETTB3; assembly: GCF_053571985.1. NCBI lineage: Bacteria > Bacillati > Bacillota > Clostridia > Eubacteriales > Clostridiaceae > Clostridium > Clostridium sp. ETTB3. Next base: position 1,464,926 of record NZ_CP199832.1, on the reverse strand, counting down.
GTAGAGTTCAAAATAGCAAATGACATTGATGATTTAGAAAAAAAGCAGATGAAGCTATAAAACAAATAGAATATAGAAAATATGATATGGAGTTTAGAAGTGAAGGTTATAAGAATATTTTCAAATATGGGATAGCTTTCTATAAAAAGGATTGTCTAATAAAAATAAAAGATTAAAAATAGTTTTAGAGTTAATGTTTAGGCTATTAAGCGTTAACTCTTTTTTAGTAGCTAACATCATATGTTTTGTGGGAAAAATATAGCAACCAAATAACAATTGAAAGCATTGTTATTTGGCAGGTTGTTCAATTAGATTATAGATAGGAGGATTTTGATGATTAAAGTTGGCTGGATAGATTTTAGTAGCAAAGATAGAGAAAAAGCTATGGCTGTAATAGATCTTATGAAAGAAAATAGAGCAGTTGATGAACTTGGTATAGGTGTTGTAAGAGATAGATTAGCAGATATACTTTTTCCAGGAACATCTACAATACAAACTAGAGCTAAGTACTTTTTTATTGTGCCGTGGTGTATGATTGAGGCTGAAAAAAACTTTAAGAATAAAGTGGATTATTTAAAAAGACTTAATAATATTGAAACAGATGTTATTAAAGCTTTAATAAAAAATGAGCCATCAAATACTACAGGAATTATAGGTAAAGATTCTATTGGAACATTAAAGAGGAAGCCATCAGAAATTTATTGGAACGGGCTTAGGACTTATAACATTATGCCTTTTAATATTTCTAGAAATCAATATATAAGTTCAATTAAAACTAATAAGAATCACGATGTTGAAGGAGGTGATGACAAGGATAGTTATTATTTAGATAATGATGAGATAAGATGGAATATTACAAAGTTTAGAAAGAATTGGAAAGAGAATCTAACATTATCATTAACAAAAGAAGAAGCAGAATTCTTAAAGGAGAAAATCACAAGATATTATCCAAATTCTCTTTATTCATATATAATAAATAATAAATAATAAAGACATATCATTAGAGGATGAAGATATATATGATTTAACATTTAAGAATACGTTACCGGAAGTAGTTAGAAGCGATTTAGATTTAGCATTAAACTTTGGAAAAGTTATTCATGGTGCTCATATCAGATATAATATTATCTTAAGACAGAAGAATTCAGTAGAAATAGAAGATTACGAAGATTATTGGAATCAATGGTGTAGATTATGTAAAATATTTAAATTCATTAAATGAATTTGAAGGCAGCAAGAAATTTATTAATGATTTAAAGAAAGTTGTTTTTGATTTAGAAGGAAGTATATTTAGTAATATTAATTTTATTCCAATTATAGAAGGTGATTTTCAGAAAGAATTAATAGAAGATGAATGCGATAGTATGCTTAAGATACAGTTGATAGTGTACTAAAGGCTGATTCAAAAAAGATAAACCTAAGAACACACTATTCAGTAAGTTTATCACACAAAAATAATACTGATGCAGCTCAAGGTAGAACAGATAATGTTAGAGATGTATTCAATTCACCATTTAGACCATTTGTTTTAACATCAACGTCAATAGGACAAGAAGGTTTAGATTTTCATTGGTATTGTAGAAAAATAATCCATTGGAATTTACCATCAAACCCAGTAGATTTAGAACAAAGAGAAGGTAGAATAAATAGATATAAAGGTTTAGTTATAAGAAACAATTTAGGTAGAAGATATAATCCTACAAAAAAAGAAAATAATATAATAGACATGTGGAATAATGTTTTTGAAAATAGCGAAGAAAAGAAAGAAGCTCCAAACGATTTAATACCATATTGGATGCTTGGTGATGATAATAGAGATGATATAGTAAAAATAGAAAGAATAATACCATATTATCCATATAGTAAAGATAGTGAACATTTAGAAAATCTACTAAAAATTCTATCAATCTATAGAATATCATTAGGACAAGCAAGACAAGAGGAATTAATAAACTACTTACTTCAAGATAGTAATGAAGAAAAAATTAAAAAAATAAATAAGTTGGTTTTAAATTTATCTCCATTAGAGTAGTTTGAGTAAATCAATTAAGGACTTTGATTCAATTGAAGATATTAACAAATGTTAACGATAAAAACAGAGCCATTTTTTATTGTAAATTTTAAAAGACCAGTAATCATTATTCCTGGTCTTTTAAAAATGTATAATCTACATTAAGAATCTCGGCTATCTCTTTTATAGTTTCAAGTTTTGGAATTCTAACACCTTGCTCCCAATTACAAACGCTAGTAAAGCTCTTATTCAATAAATTAGCAAATTCATGTTGATTTAGATTTCTCTCAAGTCTAAGATATCTTAATTTTTGAGCAAATGTATCTAATTCCATATCTTGTAGTATAATAGTATTAATATTAAACTTTATTACTGAAAACAATGTTGCAAATGTTGCACTTTTGTACACACTGCACATGCTAAGCTTATGACAACTTATTATCCTTTAGAAAAGTTAAGAAAGATACATGGGCTTGAACATGCTAAGTATGTTGATCCTTATGCAGGAAGTAAAGGAAATTCTATAAGGTATTTATCTGTTGCTCCAAGAACTAATGATATGAAGGTTGTTGGAGTTAATAACCTTTTCTGTGCAGGAGAAAAGTCAGGCCTTTTTGTTGGTCATACTGAAGCTATATGTACAGGAAGTTTAGCTGGCCATAATGCAGTAAGACTTATGATGGGAATGCATCTTTTGATTTTCCCTTCATCTATAGCTATTGGTGATTTGATTGCTTATGAAAATGAAAAAGCTGAAACTAGAGAAGGAAGAAAGGATAGATATACCTTTGCTGGAGCTAGTTATTTTAAGAGAATGCAGGAATTAGGACTTTACACTATTGATAAGGATGAAATAGCAGAAAGAGTTAAGAAGCTTAATTTAGATAATATATTTGAGCAAAAGCTTGTTTAGTAATAATAAAAGTCACTTAAAATTTTTATTTTAGGTGACTTTTATTATTAAGAAGGTATAAAGATATGAGTAGAGATATAAATTTAAATTTAAATTTATAAGGAGAGGGTTTGATGTGTAAGTAAAAAAGAAAACAATTTTTAAATTAATAAATATCAATAATAGAAAGAAAATATTTAAAATATAAAAATTAGTAGATAAAAAGCAACATATATACTTTAAAATACAAAATTACACCAAAAGTATTTACAAATGATTCCGTATGTAGTACTTTATAATAAATTAATTAAAGCAAAATATAAACATCATATTGGAATTTAAATTATGTTGTACATTATATTAGATATTTAAATAGCACCATATTGGAATGTAAATTTCGAGTATACCAGTAGAATTGTTACATAATTCAAGTAGAAGTAGCTCCATATTAGAATATAAATCAAGAAGTTATTAAATAAAATATAAATAAAAATTATAAATATAAAACATACTAATGAATATGTATATAAAGTAGTAAAAAATAATTAGTGTAAATATATGCACTAAAAAGCAAAGGAGGTTAATTATGCTATATGATTTTACTTATTACAATCCAACAAAAATACACTTTGGAAAAGATTCTTTAAAGAATTTAAAAGGTGAGCTTGCTAACTATGGAAATACAGTGCTTTTAGCTTACGGAAAAAATGCAATTAAGAAAATAGGATTATATGATGAATTAATAACTATTTTAAATGAAAGTGGAAAGAAAGTAGTTGAATTATCAGGGGTTATGCCTAACCCAACTTATGAAAAAGTATTAGAAGGTGCATCATTAGTTCGTGAGAACAATGTAGATCTTATTTTAGCTGTTGGTGGAGGTTCTGTAATAGATTGTGCAAAAGCAATTTCTGTTTCTGCATATTGTGAGGGTGATTCATTTAAGAAATATTGGATGGACTTTGAACCTTTAAATAATAAGATTGTGCCAGTTGCTTCAGTTTTAACAATGGTTGGTACTGGTTCAGAAATGAATGGTGGATCAGTAATAACAAATGATGAATTAAAAATTAAATCAGGAAGAGTTTTTGGTCCAGAAGTTTATCCAAAGTTTTCAATATTAAATCCTGAATATACATTTACACTTCCAAAGTATCAAATGGTAAGTGGAATATTTGACATTATGTCGCATCTTATGGAACAATATTTTTCAGGAGAAGATAATAATACATCTGATTATGTAATTGAAGGACTTCTTCGTTCTGTAATTGATAATTCAAGAGTTGCGGTTAAGGATCCTAATAATTATGAAGCAAGAAGTAATATAATGTGGAGTGCAACATTAGCACTTAATACTGTTGCAGGATTATCAAAAGAACAAGATTGGGAAGTTCACATGATAGAACATCAATTAGGAGCATATACTGATTGTGCCCATGGAATGGGATTAGCTGCAATTTCTATTCCATATTATAGATATATTTATTCTTATGGATTAGATAAGTTTGTTAGATTTGCAAAACAAGTATGGGGTGTTTCAGAAGAAGGAAAGACAAAAGATGAAGTTGCACAAGAAGGAATTTCATGTTTAGAGTCATTTATTAAGGAATTAGGTATAGTTACATCAATTAGTGAACTTGGAGCTACAAGAGAAATGTTACCACTTATTGCAAATTCTACAGTTTTAGGAGGAGCTTATAAAAAACTTACTGCTGAAGAAGTTTTAAAAATTTTAGAAAACTGTTTTTAATACTTAATTTATTTAATGTGTATTTTCTTAATGGGAAATACACATTTTTTATATTATATAAAAATCAGTATTATTAGTTAAAAAAATATAACTGAAAGTTTGATTTCCAGTTATATTTTTATAAATTTTTAGATAAGATATACTATCATCATAAGAGCAATGTGATAGTATATCTTATCTTTTAGAAAAAGAAGCTTTTGAAATCTTTTTCTAAATTTAGTATTATCATATTAATAGAGAAAAATACATAAATTAAGTAATTTTTATATTTATTTAATTAAATATGCTATATAAACAATTACCATAGCCATCAAATGTACAAACAAGTTCATTACCTATTTTAACACAAATTTCTATATTCAAGTCAGGAACATCATATAATTCAGTTAATTCATTAGTAATTACAAGTCCAAAATTTTGAGCAGCAGAATAAAGTTCTTCCATTTTTGTTTCTTCTATAATAGTTTCATCATCTATTCCTAAATTTCTTAAAGTTGAAACAGAAGTATCGCCTTCATTAATAGTAATTGTTATAGTTTTAGTATCTTTATTTAATGATACATAAAAGTTATATTCAGTATCATCTAACTCTTCTTGTAAGTAATCTTTAGCATCTATATATGGCTGAATATCATTTTTTTTATTTTGGTCTAAATAAAAATCCTCAACATTTGAATTATAATTGTGAGAATCATTTTGAGGGGAGGAAATAGAATTAGGTATATTACAGGAAACTCCTAAACAAGAACAAGAAATAAGTAATCCAATTAGTAATTTTTTCATAAACAATAAATCCTTTTAATTACTTTAATATATTATATTAATGCTTTCTTTTATTTGATATATAAAAATTTTAAAAAAATTTTAAATTAAAGAAATTTATAGAAAAAAGTGGATATAATTATTGATATGATAGGAGGAGTAATATGTGTGGTCATATATCAATATACTATAAAAATAAAGAAGCAGATGGAGTTATTATAAGACAATTAACAAAAAAAATAATTCATAGGGGACCTGATGATACAGGATATTTTATAAAGGATAATATTGCATTTGGATTTAATAGATTAAGTATAATAGATTTAGAAGGTGGGAATCAGCCATTTAAGAAAGAAAATAAAACTATTATATTTAATGGTGAAATATATAATCATAAAGAGTTAAGAAAAGAATTGCTTAAAAATAATAAATTTAATACAAATTCAGACACAGAAGTTTTATTAACAGCTTATATTAATTATGGAGAAAAGTGTTTAAGTAAACTAAGGGGAATGTTTTCATTTATTGTATATGATGAAATAAGCAAAATAGTATTTGGAGCAAGAGATACTTTTGGAATAAAGCCGTTATATTATATAAATAATGATGACTTTATAGCTTTTTCATCAGAATATAAGGCATTAATAAAGTTACTTAAAAATATAAGTGTAGACCATGAAGCATTACAAAATTATTTATCATTTCAATATACTCCTAATTATAACACTATTATTAATGAAATAAAGGAAGTCCCAAATGGTACATATTTTACGATAAATGATGGAAGTTTAAAATTTTATAAATATCATGATATTAAGTTTAGTAATGAAGGAGTAACTGAAAATGAAATTTATGATTGTGTAAATGATTCAATAAAGCATCATATGATAGCTAATGTTGAAGTAGGAAGTTTTCTTTCTGGAGGCATAGATTCTACTATTGTTACAGCTTTAGCAGCAAAGATTAATCCTAAAATAAAAACATTTTCAGTTGGATTTGATGTAGAGGAGTATAATGAATTAACTGTTGCAAAGAAAACAGCTAAATATTTAGGAGTAGAAAACATATCAATAAATGTATCAGAGCAAGATTATATAAAAGCACTTCCCAGTGTAGCTTATTATATGGATGATCCATTAGCAGATCCATCTTGTGTTGGAATTTATTTATTATCAAAAGAAGCCAGAAAACATGTAAAGGTAGTTTTATCAGGTGAGGGTTCAGATGAATTATTTGGAGGATATAATATTTATAAAGAATATTATAGTCTTAAACCATTTTCATATTTACCAGAAGTAATAAAATATGAAGTTAATAAAGTAGCTAAAAAGCTTCCAGATATAAAAGGAAAGAATTATTTATTAAGAGGAACTACTAAGTTGAAAGATAGATATATAGGAAATGCTAAAATATTTAGTAATGAAGAAGTGAAAAATATGGTATATGATTATGATGAAAAAAATACATATAGTGATATTTTAGCAAAGTTATATAAAGAATGTGATAAAAATAATTATGATAGTGTTACAACAATGCAATATATAGATATAAATACTTGGTTAGAAGGAGATATTTTATTAAAAGCTGATAAAATGTCTATGGCACATTCTTTAGAGCTAAGAGTTCCATTTTTAGATACAGAAGTTTTAAAATGTGCTGAAAAATTATCTTTAGCTCAAAAAGTAAGTAAGAAAAATACAAAAGTTTTATTAAGAGAAGCTTTTAAAGATATAGTTCCACCTTATATGAAAGAAAAGAAAAAATTAGGTTTTCCAACTCCTATAAGAGTATGGTTAAAAAGTTATTTAGGAAAGTACGTTAGAGAAATTATTTCTAATGCAAATGTTGATAAACTAATAAATAAAGAATATGTAATTAATTTACTAGATGAACATATAGAAGGAAAAAGGGATAACTCAAGAAAGGTTTGGACAGTATTTATGTTTTGCTTATGGTATGAATTATATGTTGAAGGAAAATCTATAAGTGAATTAGAGTTTAAAAGTGATTTTAATAAAAATGGTGATATGTGCAGGTTAGCATAATGTATGTCTTATAATTAGTTGAGTAATTTTAAAGTTGTTGTATAGAAGTGTAAAAATTTTATATAACAGTTTTTATTTTATATAAGGGGATGTCGCATTAAGAATAAATACTACAATATATTGTGTATAAAAGTTTTAGTGCGACAGCCCCTTACTATTAGTATCATATTTTAACATCTAAAAATTATTTATATATTTATATTATAATATTAAATAAAATCATTAATTTGTAAATTAATATTAAATTCATGCATAATATAGAAAAGTACAAATCTAATATTGGGGGATATAATGAATAAGAAAGTAATAGGTACTATTTGTGGAGTAGTGATTGTAAGTAGTGTATTATCTATTTCAAAATGTGATTATTTTAATAATAAACATAAGGAAATAAATATAATAACTACAACTTCTGTTAAGAATAATTACTTTGTTATTCCTGATAGTAGTACTCGCTATTTAACCGAAGATGATTTAATGGGATTAACTTCAGATGAATTAGAAATTGCAAGAAATGAAATATATGCACGTCATGGATATAATTTTAAGCAAAAAAAGATGATTAATTATTTTAGTAATCAAAGATGGTATGTTAAAAGTAAAAATAAAGTTACAACAGATGATTTAAGCGAAATAGAATATGCTAATGTAATGTTGATAAAAAAGGTTGAAAATGAAGGATTTTCAAATGATGATCAAGATTATTCTAATGTAGATTTTATAATTCCAGATAGCAGTTATAGAAAGGTTACTTCTAAGGAGTTAAAATCATTATCATCTTATGAATTAGCAGTTGCAAGAAATGAAATATATGCACGTCATGGATATATTTTTGTTAGTAATGAATGGAAGGATTTTTTTGTGGGTAGATATTGGTATACTCCAACATCAAAAGATGTAACTCTTAATAGTGTTGAAGAATATAATGTTTCAATGATATTAAAAGAAGAAGCTACAAGATAATAGTAAAAAGGGTGCCTAGGTAAGGCACCTTTTTAAACAAGATAGTTTGATAACATATGTTCTTTCCAATCTCCATTAGGAAGATAAACTGCTTTATAATCAAAAAGTTCATCTTTATCTTTATTATAAAAATAAACATAACATGATTCAATTTCATTACTTTCAAGATTTTCAACTTCAAAAATCATCTTATGATATTCATTTTCAGGATTTCCTTCACCTAAGAACCCTTCCATTGCATCCATTGCTTCTAAAGTAGAATCATAATCAGCTTCGTTAATAACCATTATTTCACCTAATATAGAGTCTTGTCCATTAATTATTGCTGGATATCCCTTATAAGGCATATGATATAATTCAACATTATTTAATTTAGCATTCATTTTCTTTGAAATTTTACCAGATAAGTATTTATCATAATTAAAAAATCCTTCTCTTAAACTTCCATAAACAAAAATATTAATATTTTTCATTTGTAAAAAATCACCGCCAATTATTTTTATAATTATTATTTTAAAATAATAAAAATGACAAGATATATTATAATAGTATTTATTAAAAACAGCAAAGTTAAAATATGTAATATTAATAAATTATTGTTATTTAAAAATGAAAAAGATTAATGAAGAAAGTAATATTTGTTTTAAGCAACTTTTCCCTAAGGTTGAAACTGGTGCTGTAATAGTATGGAAAAATCATCAAGTATTTTCTCCAACAATATATAAATTCATAGAAGAAATTAAAAAGTCATTTAAAGAATAGTAAGAAATCAAAAGAAAATTTTTCATTTATATAAAAATATAATAGAAACAAATTAAAAGAAATTTAAATAATAAAAAAATACCAGTAGAATTTTGAACTGTACCCTATCTATTTGATAGGAGGCAGTTTAATTAGTTATTACTGGTATTTTTTACGTGGAAAAATTAATATAATTTAGTAATATTAATAAAAACTAGAAGTAATTAATGAAAATATATGAGAAATAATAATTTGAATAATAATAAAAGATGTAATAAAAGATGCTATAGTATAGCTAATAGCAAAGCAATAAGGATCAGATTGTTTCTTTTCCTTTAAATTTGATATTCCTTCATATAAGATAATAGTTAAAGCAAGATTTATTACAGATAAAAATAAAATTGCTAATATAGGCATAATTATAGATAATATAATAAATATTATTAATACTGCAGATTCAATAGTAATACCAACACAAGCAACTACAATATATTTTCTAAATTTAACTTTATATTTAAGAATACAATTGTGTATAAAGAAGCAAATTAATGTTAATAATCCAAAGAAAGCAAAGAATGAAAGAATAAATGTTAAAAATATCTTTGAAAAAGGAAGAATAGAATCCAATAGTGCATTTAAGTCAGCTGATATATAAAATAATTCGGCATTTGAAAGTTCAGAACTATCTAAAGTATATAAAAAATTAATTAGTGATTTTGAAAAAGTACTTATCATTCCTTTTAAAGATAGTGTAGATATTAATGAAATTATAAAAGCTGTTACTATAAAATAAAGTGAAGAAAATTTAAGAGAAAGTTTTTCTGAATATTCAATACAACATTTTATAGGTGAAGTAAATATTGAAATTAAAAAATCTTTTATATTTGGAATTGATTCTGTGAATTTTTTTTGAAATTCTGAAATAGCATCATTAGAATTAGTAGAGTTAGTAGGATCAAATGAAAAGCCACAATTTGAACAAAACTTAGAATCGTCTGGAAGTTTTGTTCCGCATCTTTTACAAAACATACAAATTCTCCTTTTGAAATTGATAATATATATATATTAGATTAATGTTAATAATATACTTGAAAATTATAATTATAAAGAGTACTAAAAGTAAAAAAATAAAAAATGAAAATAATAGGAAATATTGACAAAATGAATTAAGAGGGATAATATATTATCATAGTAAATTAAAAACAAATAACTTATTAAGAGTGGTGGAGGGATTGGCCCTATGAAACCCAGCAACCTATTAATAGTTAGTAATTAGTAGTTAGAAGTTAAGGAGAAATTTAGCATTGGCTGAATTTAGTTAGAAGTTATTAGTTAGTAGTTAAGGAAAAAAATTCAGCTTTGGCTGAATTTTTAAAAATGTAGATTTAAGAAATTCCCTAAGGATTTTCATCATAAACTAAAAACTATTCACTACAAACTATAAACTAGTTAAATGGAATTTCATCAATAACTATTCACTACAAACTATTAATGTTGGTGCTAAATCCTGCAGAATATCTGAAAGATAAGTGAATTATATAGTATTTATATACAAGATTACCACTTCTAATATCTTTTAGGAGTGGATTTTTTTATGCATTATTAATTAAGTTTAAAATTTGGGGGTTATTATGGAAAATAAAAAGAAATATTCATTTGAAACTTATGCTGTAACAGGGGCAAGAAAAGGTGATGCTGGAACAGGTGCAATCAGCTATCCTCTTTATCTTTCAGCAACCTTTAAACATGAGGGATTAAATCAAAGCACTGGATATGATTACACAAGGCTTCAAAATCCAACAAGAGAAGAAGTAGAGAAAACTATTGCATTACTTGAAAGTGGAAGAGAAGCTTTAGCATTTTCTTGTGGAATGGCAGCATTAACAGCTTGTGTACATTTATTTAAGCCTGGAGATCATGTAATATTATCAGAGGATTTATATGGAGGAACATTTAGATTATTTGATGAAGTTTATAGTGTTTATAATATAGAATCTTCATTTGTGGATACAAGTGATATAGATAAAGTAAAAGATGCAATAAGAAAAAATACAAAAGGTATAGTAATTGAAACTCCGTCAAATCCGTTAATGAGAGTAACAGATATTAAAGCAATTACTGATATATGTAAGGAAAAAGATATTATTAGTATAGTGGATAATACATTTTTAACACCTTATTATCAAAAACCATTAGAATTAGGGGCAGATATAGTAATTCATAGTGCAACAAAGTATCTTGGAGGACATAACGATTTATTAGCTGGGTTTGCTATAGCTAATGACAAAAAAATAATTGAAAAGTTAAGGTTTATGCAAAAATCAACTGGGGCAATATTATCTCCATTTGATTCATGGTTGTTACTTAGAGGAATAAAAACACTTCATATAAGAATGGATAGAATACAGGAAAATGCACTTAAAATTGCTAAATGGTTAGAAGCTAATAAAAAGATAGAAAAGGTATATTATGTAGGATTAAATACTCATCAAGGATATTATGTGAATAAAGAGCAAAGTACAGGTTTTGGAGGAATGATTTCTTTTAGAGTTAAAGATAAGAAATATGTAGAAGATTTATTATCTAATTTAAAAGTTATTAGTTTTGCTGAAAGTTTAGGTGGAGTGGAATCTTTAATAACTTATCCATTTACACAAACACATTCAGAAATGCCAGAAGAAATTAAGAACAGATTAGGTGTAGATGAATATTTAATGAGGCTTTCTGTTGGAATAGAAAATGTTAATGATTTAATAAATGATTTAAAAAGTGTATTAGAGTAAATTTTAGTGGAGGTTAGTGAGATGAATAAATTAGTGAATTGTGGATTAGAAAATAGATTTGGAACTAATTGCTTAAAGTGGGATGGTTTAAAAAGTAGATTTGGAAATGAAAATTTAATTGCAATGTGGGTAGCAGATATGGATTTTAAAGCTCCGCAGCCAGTAATAGATGCATTAAAAGAAAGAGTTAATCATGGTATATTTGGATATAATATAATACCAGATTCCTATTATGAAGCTTTTATAAATTGGGAAAAAGAAAAACATGGATATAATGTTAAAAAAGAATGGATTAGATTTTCACCAGGGGTAGTACCAGCATTATTTTGGTTTATTAATATTTTAACTAATCCGGGAGATAGCTGTATTGTAATGGAGCCTGTATACTATCCATTTCATGATGCAATAAAAGAAAATGAAAGAAAACTTATATTTAATAATTTAAAAAATGATAATGGAATATATACTATTGATTTTGAGAAATTTGAAGAAGATATTATTGAAAATCAAGTTAAATTATTTATTCTTTCTTCACCTCATAATCCTATAGGAAGAGTATGGACAAAAGAGGAATTAAAAAGAGTATTAGATATCTGTAAGGCTAATGATGTTTTTGTTTTAGCAGATGAAATACATCAAGATATAATAATTGGTGACAAAAAGCAAATTCCAGCAGCAACTATAGGTAATTATGATGATATTCTTGTAACATTAACAGCTGCTACAAAGACATTTAATCTTGCTTCTTGTCAAAATTCATTTGTAGTTATTCCAAATGATGAAATAAGAGAAAAATTTGATAAATATTATAATTCAATTGGTGGAGATAATGGTAATGTATTTGGATATATAGCTGTTGAAGCTGCTTATAGATATGGGGAAGAATGGTTAAAGGAAATTTTAGATAAAATAAGAGGAAATTATGAGTATACTAAGAGTATTTTATCAAAGCATTTGCCACATGTAGTTGTTTCTCCCTTAGAAGGAACTTATTTAGCATGGTATGATTTTAGCTATTATATAGAGGAAAAGGATATTAAAAATTTCTTCCAAGAAAAATGCAATTTAGCAGTTGATTATGGTATATGGTTTGGTGAAACTGGTAAAGGGCATGTAAGAATAAACTTAGCAACAGAAAGAAAAATTGTTGAAGGAGCAATGAATAATATTATAAGAAGTTTAACTTAATTTTAAACTCTAACAAAGATATAAAGGATTATTGAATTATTGTTAATAAAGGTTAGAGATTATATTTGATATCTTAAAGAGATATAGATTTTATAAAATGATTAATAAGTATAATTTATTTAGAAATCTTAGTTTTTATTCTAAGGTTTCTTTTTTTAATATAATAATCGTAATAAAAATCCTCGTAAATGATATAAAATAAAAACAAAAAAAATGCCAATTAATAAATATATTTTTATTTATTAAAGGTCCAATTTTAAATGTAAATGAAAATAAAAATGGATTAACAATAACATAACTTTTATCTAAAAATATATTTTGGAGTATGTTGGTTTCAATACAGTATATAAATTTTATGGAAATGTAATTATTATCACAGTAACATCAATAATTTTTATAGTATTATTAAAAAGACTATATTAAATACATGGACTTTTAATAATGAAGAAAGAGGTAGGGATATGAAAAAATTTATAAAAGAGCAAGTGCTAAAGGCGGTAGATGCTCTTGAAGTAATAATAGGAATACTTTTATCAGTTTGTATTGCAATATCAGTTATATATCTTATTTTTGATATAAAATCTATTTTTGGAGCTAATAACTTAGAAGCTTTTAACAATTATTTATCTATAGCATTTAATTTTGTTATAGGAATAGAATTTATAAAGATGTTATGTAAACATACACCTGAAACAGTAATTGAAGTTTTACTTTTTGCAATTGCAAGACAATTAATTGTTGAGCATATGACAATATTCCAAAATTTAATTGGAGTAATAGCAATTGCAGGGTTATTTGCAACAAGAAAATATTTATTTTATAATTTTGATGAAGTAGATAAAACTATTTATAGAGGTAGTGAAAGAGTAAAAAGAATAAATTTTTTAGAGCATATTGATATACCTTATGAAAATAAAGAAGATAATTTAGAAGACATTATTTTAAGAGAAGTAGAAACAAGAAAATTAGAGTTAGGTATAGGAGTTTGTATTTATTACCCAGGATTTGCTTTAAGAGTTGCAAAGATAAAAAATAATGTAATTACAAGAGTTGAAGTAATAAGATCAATTAAAAAGAAATAATTGCTAAGAAAAGCTTAGGGAAGTATAATAATTTCCTTGAGCTTTTTATAATATAAAGGATTTTAAAAATTTATTTTTAGTTTATAATTTAGTAGTATTATAAAAAATAAATTACTGACACCTAGGATGAAAAATTATGGTTGATATATTGATTGTAGAAGATGATAATAGTACAAGAAGACTATTAGAAAGAATTTTAAATAGATAAGATTATATTGTTTTTAAGATTGAAGAGGGAGTAAAGCAATGGAATTATTAGAAAATCATCATATTGACTTAATAATTTTAGATATAATGATGCCTAATATGAATGGATATGAATTTGCTAAAGAACTTAGAGAAGCAAATTGTATGACACCTATATTAATTAGAAAATGAAAAAGGTAAAGTATAAAATAAAAATATATGATATAATGAAAAAAATTTCTACTTAATAATTATACATTAGATAAATAAAAAGAGGTATAAAATGAAAAAAGGAATAAAAATAATATTAGCAAGTGTATTAATTTTACTAATTATTTTTGGAGTTATGTTTATTAGTAAAAATAATAAAATTAAATCTGAAATAAAAGAAGAAAATAATAGTGGCAGTATTACAGAAACTGAAGAAATAGGACAAGGTACATTAGGGTTTTTAAAATCAATTGTTGGTGTTAAGGCTGAAAGTTTAGAAATTATAAATAAACCTGTAATGGGGATTAAAGGAAGTGTTTTTGCACCAGAAGAAGCAATTGTAAAAGGAATAAATTATTTTTTACAGCAAACTAATAATAATAAAATGAAAAATCTTAAGATAGATATAGAAGATAATACTATAGATATTTATGTAAATTATAAAGTTAAATCAGATAAAGATATTCCTATTAAAATGAAAATTAAGCCAAGCTTAAATGAATCTAAAGATTTAGTTATTGACATTGGAGAAGTTAAGGTTTTAGATTTAAAAGTAGCAAATTTTATTGTGAATTTAGTTATGAAAACATTTGTAATAGATTGGTTTGATAATAGTAATATAAAAGTTGAATATGGAAAAAATAATGTGATTATTTCTAAAGAAAACTTTAAAAATGTAAACTTAAATTCAATTGAAGTTAAAAATGAGGGAATATTATTAGATATGATTATTAATTTAGAAAAGTAATAAGAAGATAAGTTAATGAATTAAATTTTATTATTATATAAGCTACATAGTAGTTTGAAAGAATACTATTAGATAATCCTAAGAAGTAAAAGTAATCTTCTTAGGATATTTTTATTTTATAAAATTATTCATTAGCAAAGCTCTTTTTTGCCTTTAATACAGGTATAAATGTTTTAATCAATAAGAATTATAGCAAATTAATATTATTAGTACAGTGTTATGGTATTTTATTAAGTTTTAATTTTTTAAATTTTAGAAGTTGGTATGTAATTTTATAAAAAATTAGCTTTATTTTTTATAAAATTATACTTAAATAATGTATATTTTAAATAAGGGAAAAGTAGAGTTTTGGATTATTAAATAGAAAAATATGGAGCAATGTTATTGGTATTTGCATAAAATACAAAGTGGGAGGGTGTGTTAAGTATGAAAATAGCAGTAAGAGGAGGACATTGTCCAAATGTTCCTGGTTCAAGAGGAATAATAGACGAATTAAAAGAAGATAGATTAGTAAAAAATGCTGTAATTAAATATTTAAATCAAATGGGAGTAAGTGTTTTAGATGTTACACCACCAGACTCAACTTCAAGTTCATCTGCAGATTTAAGTTATGGTGTTAATAAAGCTAATAACTGGGGTGCTGATTTATTTGTATCAATACACTTTAACAATGCTTATAGCACTTATAATGGTGCATTAGGAACAGAGGTATGTGTTTACTCTGAATATGACATTGCAGGAAGAGTTGTTAATAAAATGGCATCTTTAGGTTTTAGAAATAGAGGACAAAAAGTAAGAACAGGATTATATGAATTAAAGCATACAAGTATGAAATCAATGATAGTTGAAGTTTGCTTTGTTGAAGCAACTGAAGATGTTGCTTTATATAAGAAAGTTGGCTATGATTATATTGGAAAAACGATAGCTGAAGCTTTAGTTAATAGAAGTTCTGGAGTTACACCAACACCAACGCCAACTCCAGAGCCAGTACCAACACCAACTCCACAACCAACAAGTAAAAATTACAATAGTTGGATAGCTAGATTACAAGAAGAATGTAATAAGCAAGGATTTTCTAATCAAAAAGTAGATGGTATTGCAGGACCAAATACATTAAATGGATCTCCTATGGTTAGAAGAGGAGCAAGAGGCAATATTACTAAGTTGATTCAAGAAAAATTAGGGATAAGTGCTGATGGTATTTTTGGAGCTAATACAGAAGTTGCAGTTAAAAATTATCAAAGAACAAATGGACTTTCAGTAGATGGAATAGTTGGTCGTAACACTTGGAGAAAATTATTGAATTTATAATTAGATAAGTTATGATTATTAATTTTTCTACAAAGATATATTTAGAAGAAAGATTCATAATCATAGCTTTTTAAACAATGCTATATTTAAAATAGCTAATAACTAAATGGAAGGATGGTAATAAATTATGATAAATTCACTAAAGGTAAAAAGAAAAGATGGGGAAATAATAGAAATAAAATTAAGAGAATTAAAATTATCAGATATAAATAAGATAATAAAATTACAAGAATTAATAATAAATGGCCTTGAAAATAAGGAGTTATATGCAGATTCAAAACGAGAAGAATTTGAAGAATACATAAATTGTAATGGAAAAATAATAGGATGCTTAACAAATGAAGATGAGCTTATTGCAATGGGGGTATATGCAAAAAAGGGATATGATGAATCAAATTATGCATATGATATAGGTTTAAATGGAGAAGAAGTTCTTAAAGTTGCACAAATAGAATCAACAATAGTAAAAAGTGAATATAGAGGAAATAAGCTTCAAAGATTAATTTGTGAAGAATTAGAAAAGATTGCAAGAAAAGATGATATTGAAATATTAAGTGCAACAGCTTCACCATATAATGAATTTAGTTTAAATACATTTATGAATTTAGGTTATGAAATTAAAAAAGATAAATTAAAATATGGTGGATTAAGAAGATATGTTTTAGTAAAGGAGTTATAGTAAAAGATATTTTTTATTTTATAGTAATATTAAATAACTAATTCGAATAGTATATGATATACAAAATAAAAAAACATATGTAAATCATAAGTGAAAAGGAAGGGTTAGTTATGGATAATTTAGTATTTAACGTAAGTGAAAGAACTGAAAAGGGAAAAAAAGCACGAATGAACGGACAAATTCCATGTATTATTTATGGGAAGGAATTAAAAGAATCTCTTCTAGGAGAAATTACAAAAAGAGAGTTAATTAGATTATTAAGTTGTCCAAAAAGTTCAGTTATATCATTAAGGTTAAATGGAGCTTATAAAAAATGTATAGTAAAAGAAATGCAACAGGATTCTTTTGGAAAGGTAATTCATATAGATTTTCAAAGTGTAAGCAAGGGTGAAGTTGTAAAACTTAAAATTCCAATAGTATTTACAGGACAAGATGTTATAGAAGCAAATGGATTGCTATTAGAATCATTTGTTACTGAAATAGAACTTCAAGGTGAACCAGGAACTTTCCCAGAAAATATATCTGTAGATGTGTCTAAGCTAAGTCAAGGAAATCAACTATTAGTCAAAGATTTAAATATACCAAGCAATATGGTTGTTGAAACTAATGAATATTTAGCTGTAGCTAGAGTTGGATATATATCTAATAATATAATAGAAGAAAATGTGTAAGATGAATAATAAATAAAATGTATAAAATATAATAGAATAGTGAAAATAATTTTTCTTTAATAGAATTTAGACAAACTATGAAATATGAAACAATAGAAGTAGAATATCTTGATAAGAATTTTAAAAAGCAAAAGGATATATTTACTGGCTTTATTGCACAAATTATTCAACATGAAATTGATCATTGTAATGGAATAATAATTTAATTAATTAAATAAAAAGGAACAGCTAAGATATAATTATAAACTATCCTTGATAAAAGGTATGTTTTATTATTAGCTGTTCCTTTTTAATATTTTTATTTAAGATACATGTTTATTAATTGACTTATTAAAAATTATAAATGCAATAATTGAAGTTATAGCTTCAGTAATACCAAAGGCACTCCATACACCATTAACACCAAAAATACGACTTAGTAAAAAGGCTAAAGGTATAATTAAAAATACATAGCGTAATAAGGAAATTATTAAAGATTCAATACCTTCTCCAAGTGATTCTAATGCTCCTGATGAAGAAATTGAAATTGAAGAAACTATAAATCCAAGGCTTATAATTTTAAGTGCAGTTACACCAGCTTGTATAGTTTCATAGCTACTTGTAAATAATCCTAGTAGCTGTCTTGGAATTGTAAAGCATAAAATCATCCCTAAAATCATAAGAGCTAAAATTAATACTAAAGAAGTTTTATATATTCTTTTTACTCTTTTATGCTCACCAGCTCCAAAGTTATAACTCATTATAGGTCTCATACCTTGAATTATTCCATTGGCAGGAAGATATATAAATGTTTGAAGTTTATAATATACACCTAAAACTACAACATACATAGGTGAAAGTGCAGATAAAATACCATTTAATGCAGATACAAGTAATGATGGAAGAGCCATATTAAGTGATGCAGGTATTCCTATATTATAAAGTTTCCAACAAATAGGGTTTTCACGATTTAGATATTTCAATGATAATTTAATATTAATTCCTTTTTGTAAATAAGCAAATATGTAAATTAATAATGTAACAGTTTGTCCAATTCCTGTTGCCCATGCAGCTCCTTCAATACCCATAGCTGGGATAGGCCCAAGACCAAATATCATGATTGGATCTAAAATAATATTAATAATACATCCAGCAGTTAAACTAATCATTGCTATAACCATTTTTCCAACTGATTGGAATATCTTTTCAAAAGTTACACTAATCATAATAATTACAGAAAAGCTTAATGCAATATTAGAATATCTTGTTCCAAGGTTTATTATTGTAAAATCTGAAGTAAATAATTTAAGGAATCCAGGCATTATAATTATACCAATTATAGTTAGTAAAATTCCATGAACAATACTAAGAGCCATGCCTTGAGTAGCTACAACATTAGCTCTTTGCTTTTTTCCAGCTCCTAAATAAAGAGCAATCATAGCATTTATTCCCACACCAAACCCAACAGCAAGTGATATGATAACATTTTGTATAGGATAAACAAGTGATATAGCAGTCATTGCATTTTCACCTATTTTTGCGACAAAAATACTATCAATTATGTTATAAAGTGAGTTTACCATCATTGATATCATAGCTGGAAGAGATAATGATAGTAGCAATGGTAAAATGGGTTTTTCCTTCATATAATTTTGATTCATATTTTTATACATCTCCTTTAATATTAATATTTAAAAAAACTTATAATTTTTAATAATTTTTCACAGAAAAAAAGACTATAAATTTGGCTGTTTTTATATCAGAAACAACAAAATTTATAGTCTTAGTAATGTCAAGACGGACATATTTTTTTATAATGTTATCATATATATATATTAATGTCAATTTATAATATGTAAAACATTTAAAAGCATATAAGATAAATTGAAAATATGATAAAATAATCTTAGTATAAATAATAATAGAAAGATGTGATTTGATTGAATAATAAAATGAAGGTAAATTTAAATGATGTAGTTGAATGTATAGAGTTTGAAGGTGAATTATTAACTCATTATTATAATAAAAAAACAGACATTATAAATTTTGAATATAAAATAATTATAGCTTTAAGTAGAGCAAGGAGTTATGTAAAGTGCTATGGCTAAAAATTTAGCTTAAATAATAGGTTTAAATTTATAATATTTATATAAAATTAGTATAGGAGTGTTTTAAATGAAGGTAATATTACTTAATGGAAGTCCAAAATCGAAAGGATGCACATATACAGCATTAAAAATAATTGAAAATGAGTTAATTAATGAGGGAATAGAAGTTAAATTTTATGAGGTTGGAAATAAGCCAATAATAGGATGTACTGGATGTACCGCTTGTAGAAAACTTGGTAAATGTGTGCATGATGATTTAGTTAATGAAGTAAGTAAAGAAATAGAACGTGCTGATGGTTTTATTGTAGGTTCTCCTGTTCATTATGCCGCAGCAAGTGGAGCAGCAACTTCATTTTTAGACAGGCTTTTTTATTCAACAGATAAAAATCAATTAAGACATAAATTTGGAGCAAGTATTGTTTCATGTCGTAGAGGTGGAGCAAGTGCTACATTTGATCAATTAAATAAATACTTTACAATAAATGAAATGCCTATAGTGTCATCTGTTTATTGGAATCAAATACATGGAAATACACCAGAAGAGGTTGTACAAGATTTAGAGGGCGTTAGAACAATGAAAGTATTAGCAAGAAACATGGCGTATTTAATTAAGTGTAAAGAAGCAGCTAAAAATGTACCACTTCCTGAATTAGTTCCAGTTGAAAGAACAAATTTTATTAGGTAAAATATAAATTAAATAATTATTGACAAAAAATAGTATTTATAATAATATTAAATTATAATTTAATAAATCTTCAGGGCAGGGTGAAATTCCCTACCGGCGGTAAAGCCCGCGAGCTATTTTAGCAGATTCGGTGAGACTCCGAGGCCGACAGTAAAGTCTGGATGAAAGAAGATAAATGTAAATATAGTAGTTAAAAATACTATATTAGTTTTGTGTATTTATGCTCTGAAATATTTTATATTTCAGAGCTTTTATATTTTCACAAAATTTATATGATTATTTTTATAAATTTTATTTTTATAGTTATATTTATTAAATATTTTTTATTGAATTGATTGTAAATAAAATACTAATATAAGAATAATTTCAAATTATTAAGCCCTGAGTAAAAATCTCAGGGCTTTTTTTGAATGATTTATTAAATTCAAATTAATTTCATTGTGAGGTGATAAATTTGGATAAAAAATTTATGCAGTTAGCCATTGAATTGGCAAGGAAAGGGGAAGGAAAAGTAAATCCAAATCCAATGGTTGGAGCTGTAATTGTAAGGGATGGAATTGTAATTGGAGAAGGCTATCATGAAAAATATGGGGAAGGACATGCTGAAGTAAATGCATTTAAAAGTTTAAAGGAAGATCCAAGTGAAGCTACTATGTATGTAACTTTAGAACCATGCTCTCATTACGGTAAAACACCACCATGTGTAGATAAAATAGTTGAAAATAATATAAAGCGAGTAGTTATTGGGATGATTGATCCTAATCCGTTAGTTGCAGGAAAGGGAGTAGATAAATTAAAAAAAGCTGGTATAGAAGTAAAGGTTGGTATATTAGAAGATGAATGTAAAAAGCTTAATGAAGTATTTATAAAATATATATTATCTAAAAAGCCTTTTGTAGTATTAAAAGCTGCTATGTCCCTTGATGGAAAAATAGCAACAAGAACTGGTGAATCTAAATGGATTAGTTCTAAAAAATCAAGATTACAAGTTCATAATTTAAGAAATAAGCTTTCTGGAATTATGGTAGGAGTAAATACTGTAATTAAAGATGATCCAGAATTAACTTGTAGAATACAAAATGGAAGTAATCCAATAAGAATTATTGTTGATAGTATATTAAGAATACCTATGAATTCTAAAGTATTACAAAATAACGACAATAAAACAATAATAGCAACCACAAAAAGAGCAAATATGAAAAATATGCAAGAGTTATTAAAAAAGAATATTAAGGTGTTGATTATAGAAGAAAAAAATGGACAAGTTAATTTAAATGCTCTTATTAAAAAGCTTGGAGAATTAAATATAGATAGTATTTTATTAGAAGGAGGAGGAACTCTTAATTATTCTGCTTTAGAAGAAAATATAGTTGATAAAGTAATGATTTATATATCCCCTAAAATTATAGGAGGAGAATTTTCCAAGACACCAGTAGGTGGCATAGGAATAGATAAATTAAATGATGCATTTAAATTGAAAGATATTACTGCCAATATTGTAGATGAAGATATCTTAGTTGAAGGATATATAGGTTAGGAGATGATTATATGTTTACAGGTATAATTGAAGAATTAGGTGTTATACAGGAAATAAAAAAAGGTGTTAAATCTTCAAAATTATTAATAAAATCAAATAAGGTTTTAGAAAATACAAAGATAGGAGATAGTATTTGTACTAATGGGGTATGTCTTACTGTAACAGATTTAAAGATAAATAGTTTTGAAGCTGATGTTATGGCTGAAACACTAAGGAGAAGTAATTTAGGAGATTTACAAGTAGGAAGTAAAGTTAATTTAGAAAGAGCATTAACTTTAAAAAGTAGATTAGGAGGTCATATTGTAAGTGGACATATAGATGGAACTGGTGAAATTCTTTCATTAATGAAAGAGGATAATTCTACTTGGGTCACTATAAGAACTACAAGTGATATTTTAAGATATATAGTTTTAAAAGGTTCAATAACAATTGATGGTATAAGTTTAACGGTTTCATATGTAGATAAATCTGTATTTAAAGTTTCAATAATACCTCATACTGCACAAAAAACCACCTTATTAACTAAGAATAATGGTGATACTGTTAATCTTGAATGTGATGTGATTTCAAAATATGTTGAAAAGGTTATGGAGTTATCAAAAAAGGAAGAAAACAAAAAGAACACATTGTTAACAGAAGATTTTCTAAGAGAAAATGGATTTTTCTAATATGAAAGGAGCAAGGTTTTATGTATAAATTTAATATGGTTGAAGATGCTATTAAAGATATAAAGGAAGGAAAAATTATAATTGTTGTTGATGATCCTGATAGAGAAAATGAAGGGGATTTATTAATGGCAGCAGAGAAAGTTACAGGTGAAGCTATAAACTTTATGACTAAGTATGGACGTGGGCTTATTTGTATGCCTGTTGAAGAAAATAGATTAAATAAATTAAAAATAGAACCAATGGTTGATAAAAATACAGATAATCATGAGACTGCTTTTACAGTATCTATTGATCATGTTGATACAACTACTGGAATATCAGCATTTGAAAGAGCGATTACAATTCAAAAGGTTATAGATTGTAACTCTAAGGCGGAAGACTTTAGAAGGCCAGGACATGTATTTCCTTTAGTAGCTAAAAAAGGGGGAGTATTAGAAAGAAATGGACATACAGAAGCTGCTGTAGATTTAGCTAAACTTGCCGGATTAAAAGGTGCAGGAATTATATGTGAGATTATGAAGGATGATGGTACTATGGCTAGGACAGCAGATTTAATAAAATTTTCAAATGATCATAATTTAAAAATAATTACAATCAAAGATTTAGTTAAGTATAGAAGAAAAATAGAGGAAAAAGAAAATTTAGTAAAAAGAGTAGTAGAAATTAAAATGCCAACTAGATATGGTGATTTTAAAATGTTTGGCTTTGTAAATGAGTTAAATGGTGAACATCATGTTGCTTTAGTTAAGGGAGAAATAAATGAAAATACTAAAGTATTAACTAGAGTACATTCTGAATGTTTAACGGGAGATGCTCTAGGCTCTAAAAGATGTGATTGTGGAGAACAGTATGATGCAGCTATGAAGAGAATTGCTGAAGAGGGCAGTGGAGTTTTACTCTATATGAGACAAGAGGGAAGAGGTATAGGACTTATTAATAAATTAAGGGCTTATGCGCTTCAAGATAAGGGCTATGATACTGTAGAAGCTAATGAAATGTTAGGTTTTCCAGCAGATATTAGACGTTACGATGTTGCAGCTGCAATATTAAAAGATTTAGGTGTTTCTAAAGTGAAATTAATGACTAATAATCCTAGAAAGATAGATGGATTAGAAATGTATGGAATAGAAATTGTAAATAGAGTTCCAATTCAAATGAATCACAATGAGAAAAATGAATTTTACTTACAAACTAAAAAAGAAAAGCTTGGACATATGCTTTAAAATTAGGAGGAATAAGAAATGAGAATATTAGAAGGAAACTTAGTAACACAAGGGCTTAAAGTTGGAATTGTAGTAGGAAGATTTAATGAATTTATAGTATCAAAGTTATTAGGTGGAGCCTTAGATGGTTTAAAGAGGCATGGAGTAGAAGAAAATAATATAGATATTGCATGGGTTCCAGGAGCATTTGAAATACCACTAATAGCAAAAAAAATGGCTAAAAATGATAAGTATGATGTAGTAATTTGCTTAGGAGCAGTTATAAAAGGAGCAACACCTCATTTTGCTTATGTTTGTACAGAAGTTTCAAAAGGAATTGCAAATGTATCACTTCAAACAGAAAAACCAGTAATCTTTGGTGTTTTAACTACTGATAGTATTGAACAAGCTATAGAAAGAGCTGGTACTAAGGCAGGCAATAAGGGATATGATGCAGCGGTTACAGCTATTGAAATGGCTAATCTTTTAAAGAGTTTTTAGTCCATGAAATACATTATTTTTGATTACGATGGTACTTTGCATAATAGTATAAAAATATATAAACCTGCTTTTATGACAGCTTATGATTATTTAGTTGATAATGGTTATGCAAAGAAAAGAGAGTTTTCAGAACAAGAAATAAGTAAATTTCTTGGCCTAAGTGCAAAGGATATGTGGAATACATTTATTCCCAATTTGCCAAAGTGTGAAAAAGAAAAGTGTAGTTCAATTATAGGAGAATCTATGATTAAATATATATCTGAAGGAAAAGCTCAGCTATATAATGGTGTTATAGAAACACTTAATAAATTAAATGAATATGGATATAAGTTAATATTTTTAAGTAACTGTAAATCTAGCTATATGTATAAACATATAGAAGCATTTAATTTAAATAAGTATTTTATAGATTTTTATTGCAGTGAAAATTTTAATTTTATACCTAAGTATGAAATTTTTGAGTGTATTAAGAAGAAGTACCAAGGTGATTTTATTGTTATTGGTGATAGGTTTGTTGATATAGAATTGGCAAAGAGGTATAATTTATTTTCTATTGGGTGTGGTTATGGCTATGGAAATTATAATGAACTTAAAGATGCTGATTATATTATAGATAATTTTAAGGATATTATATCTATTATAGAGATATAGCTTTTATTAGCTATATCTCTTTTTTCAATGATACTAATTTAATGTAAATTTAAGGTTTATATAATAGTAGATTAATTATAATATATTATCTTAATATTAAGATTAACAATACCAATTGATAAAGATTAAAGAAATTTAATTAAAAATACTGAATATTTAGGGGGATAATAATAAAAATGATAAAATATAAGAAGAAAATTATAATTGGGACAAGTCTTGTTATTATTGTAGGGATGGGAATAGCTTATACTAATAGTACTCCTGGAAAAAAATTTATAAAATATAAAATAAATAAAATTTATTATTCACAATTTGAAGATAAAGAATATAAAAATAACTTTAAAGAAACATTATATAAAAACTACAAAATACTTCATAATGAATAAGTTGAAATAGCTTTGCCTTTATTATTTTCATATTTAGATAAAATTGAAGTAAAATCAAATGAAATTTTAGGATATATTCCTAAAGAAGAACTTACAATTCAGTTAGATTTTGATAAAGAAATATTTCAAGAAGGATTGAGCATAGGAGATACACAAAGACATGGGGCTGGGTATTATAATAAAACATATATGAATGTTGAAGATGTTTTTAGAGAAATTATTAATAACTTACCAAAAATAAGAGAAAATGATGATTCATTTGTAATACAGTCAATGAGTTTTAAAGAAAAATTATTTAACTTATATTATAATTATTTACTTGATAACTTTTTTAAAGATAATAACTTAAATGAACAATATTTTCCTATATGGTTTATAAATGGACTTAATGAATATTATTGTTCTATTAAGGAAAAATTATTGGAGGATAAATAATATGAAAATTTTAATTGCTGAAGATGAAGACGATATAAGAAGGTTATTAGCTTTAAATATGAAGAAAGAAGGTTATGAGGTAATTGAATGTAAAGATGGAATAGAAACTTTAGAAGCTTTTAAAAATCAAGAAGTTCATTTAGCATTATTAGATATAATGATGCCTAATATAGATGGTATAACTGTAATGGAAGAAATAAGAAAAACTTCTGTGATTCCAATAATTTTTATAACAGCTATGTCAACTGATAGTGATAAGGTTTTAGCATGAGGATTAGGTGCTGATGATTACATAGTTAAACCAATTAATACCATTGAGTTAACAGCGAGAGTAGCATCTCAATTAAGACGTTGTTATCAATATGTAAATAATAAAGAAGAAAAACAAGAATATTTAACTATAATTAACATAAATTCAAGGAGAGCAACTAAAATAATAACTGATTTATTTGAATTTTCTTTATTAGATAGTATGGATTATAAATTAAATATGAAAAATGTAGATGTAAATGAAGTCTTAAGAGAAATTGTTGCTTATTATATTCCGGAGCTAGAGGCAAAAGATTTTAATTATGATTTTAATATATCTGAAGAAGAATATTTAGTTAATATTGATGAAGTTAAATTTACAAGAGCAATAAGTAATTTAATAGATAATGCTATAAAATATAATGAAAAAAATACAACTTTATCTGTTATATCACGAAAGTTTAATGATAGAATTGAAATAAGGATTTTTGATGATGGAAGAGGTATTAATGAAGAAATAAGAGATAAAATCTTTGAGGCTTTTGTAAGAGAAGATAAAGCTAGAAGCTCGTCAACAGAGGGGGCTGGGTTAGGACTTGCTATTACTAAAGCTATTATAGAAAAGCATAGTGGAAGTATAAAATTGCTTGATAACACAAAGGGAACAGAATATAAAATAATACTAAATATTTAAAAATGCTGTATTAAGTTGGATGTATTAATATTGTTAAAGAGTATGAAAAAAGATACCAGTAATATTTATTGGAGGAGTTTATGATAGATATGACAACTATACTATATTGTATAACTGGAGCATTAATAAGAGTTGTAAAAGGGGGATATTAATAATTCGCTTATATTTTGTGGTGAAAATGCGTATAAATTGAATAAAATTATTACAGTTAAAGAATTAATTAGAGAATTAAATAAATAGACAATAAAAGCTGATTTATTAATTTAAATCAGCTTTTATGTATTAATTTTATTCAGTTTACACAAAGTTTTTTACAGGGTCTATAATTTATAGAAGCATATATTTTATTCATTTACTTTTCTAATTGTAATATCTCCAGAATTTAATATTTTAGTTGACCCATCAGAGTTTTTTACAATTAAAGAACCATCATTAGCTATGTCAATTGCTTTTCCAATTAAAGATATTCCTTTAGAAGTATATATAATATCTTGATTTAAAACTATACTCCTTTTTTTATATTCTGAAATAAAATCATAATTTTCTATTTTAGAAATCATATTTAAAATATTATTTGCAATTTCTGCACAAAGCAAGTTTCGATTAATTGTACTATTATTATGCTCAAATAATGATGAAGCAATTTTTCTTAATTCTTCTGGAAAATCATTTTTAGGTTGTGTAAAATTTAATCCTATACCTAAAATTAAATAATCAATGGTTTTACTTTCAAAATTAGTAGAAGTTTCTGCTAGTATTCCTGCAATTTTTTTACCATTTAAATAAATATCATTAATCCATTTAATTTGGCAGTTAATACCCGTTAATTTTTCAATTGCATCACAAATTGCAACAGCCGATGATGTGGTAATTAACACTGAATCCATTGTTGTTAAGGATAGCTTAAGTATGATACTCATATAAATTCCAGTGTTAGCAGGTGAATAAAATGACCTTCCAAGCCTTCCTTTACCATTAGTTTGTTCTTCTGAAATTACAATAGTGCCATGTTTAGCTCCATTTAATGCTAATTTCTTTGCAATATCATTAGTAGAAGTTACTTTTTTATAGGTGTAAATATCAATATATTTGAACTCATCATTTAAGTATAATGTAATTCCCTCTTTTGAAATAAAATCACTATTTTTACTCAAAAAATATCTAGTGGTTGTAGTTGAAGTAAGGGTATAACTATCATTTCTAGAGGGATTTATAGCTTTACTTATTGAAATTGTTGATAAATTTAAAGGTTTAGTAATTTCAGTAGCTAAAAAAGTTCTTCTTTTGTTTTCTTCAATGGTTTTTACAGCTTTACTTTTTGACATAGTAATTTACCTCCTAAAAGAAATTATATTGATATTAAAATATTTTATCAATCAAAATAATAAAAAACTCTTTTTATTAATACAGTAATAATGCTAAGATATTTTATAAAGAAATTATTAGATTACAATTATAAAAAAAATATATATAATATTAAATGAAGTTTATTTATGAAGAAAGGAATGAGGCAAAATTGGGATTAAGAAAAGAAAAGGCAATTGAATTGCATAAAAATAGATATACTTGTTCTCAAGCTGTTGCATGTGCATTTTGTGACTTAGTAGATGTTGATGAATTAACAATGAAGGATATGGTTAGAAGATATAGTGGAGGTGCATATAAGGTTTGTGGTGCTGTAATGGGTGCTTATGTAATTGTTAATTATTTAAATGGAAATATAAATCCAGATAATCCTGCAGAGCCAATAAAAGAAGACTTGAGTTTATTAAAGGAAATAGAAAAGAAGTTTAAGGAAAAAAATTCATCTGTTATATGTAGAGAATTAAAAGGGTTAGAGGGAGGTAAAGTTTTACGCTCATGTAGGGGTTGTGTAGAAGATGCAGCAGAAATTCTTGAGGAATTAATAAGTAAATAAAATTAGTTTATATAACTGTATTTAAATACACTTTAGTTTAATTTATTTAGGCTAAGGTGTATTTATTTTATATTTAAAATATTAGTATCTTATAAGGAACTTTTTTTAAAATGTTTCATATAATGATGTTGCTTGATAATTACTAGGATATTAAAAAATTTGAAAATAGAGAACTTTTTTTGCAATATATAAGTCTATTTTATATAGAAATAATTTAGCAATATGTAATATAAGGGGTAATAATTTTGTGGAAAAAAATAAGTTTAACAGAAAAGGATTATAAATATTTAACAAAAGGGTTAACTTGTGGTGTAGGCCTTGGAATTATAATAGGTGTTATAGCAAAAGAAACTTTATTATTTTTTGCACTTGGGGGAATTATAGGAATTATAAGTGCATCAATATTTTCAATAATAAAAAAATAGGCTTAATTATCAATAATGGATAAGTGACAAATAGCAAGTTAATGTTGAAATACTTGAAAAACTCCTTAACTTTTTATTTGTCATTTAAAACATAAAATTACTTTAAATATAAACTAAAAATTAATAAATATAATAAAGGTTGTAAATAACTATAAAAAATTGTATAATATTCTAAAGCATTTATAAAATAAAGGCAGGAAATGCAAATGAATAGGGGTAATTTAATTGAAATTTTAGAAAAAAAAATATTAGTTCTTGATGGAGCCATGGGAACAAGTATACAAAAATATAATTTAACTGAAAAAGATTTTAGGGGAGAATTACTTAAAGATTTTCATAAAGATCAAAAGGGGAATAATGATATATTATCATTAACTAAGCCAGAAGTAATTAAAGAAATACATAAAAGCTTTTTAAAAGCAGGTGCAGATATAATTGAAACAAATTCATTTAATTCTACAAGTATTTCACAAGAAGATTATGGCACTGAAAATTTAGTTTATGATTTAAATTATAATGCTGCAAAAATAGCAAGAGAAGTAGCAGATGAATTTACTAAAAATAATCCTAATAGACCAAGGTTTGTTGCTGGTTCTATTGGGCCAACAAATAAAACAGCATCATTATCACCACATGTAGAAAATCCTGGGTATAGAAATGTAACTTTTGATAGCTTAGTAAATGCATATAAAGAACAAATAAGTGCACTTATATATGGTGGAGTAGACTGTTTATTAATAGAAACTGTATTTGATGCATTAAATTGTAGAGCTGCTATAGTTGCTGCAAATAAAGTTTATGAAGAAAAGCAAGTAGTTTTACCAATAATGATTTCAGGAACACTTACAGACAAGTCAGGTAGAACATTATCAGGACAATTATTAGATGCTTTTGCACAATCAGTAAGAAATGAAAATGTTATTTCTATTGGTTTAAATTGTTCTTTTGGTGGAGCTGATATGATTCCTTTTATAAAGCAATTAGCTCATACTGAAGATGTGTATATATCTTGTTATCCTAATGCTGGTTTACCAAATGTTTTAGGAGAATATGATGAACTTCCAAAGATGACAGCAGGATATATACGAGAACTTGCACTTGAAAAGGATGTTAATATTGTAGGTGGATGCTGTGGAACTACTCCAGATCATATAAAAGCAATTGCAGAAGCAGTTGAAGGATTAGAGCCAAGAAAGATTCCTAAAAAAAAAAAGAAAGCATTTATTGTGGACTAGAAATAATAAGAAGTAATAAAGAAAATAATTTTATAAATATAGGAGAAAGAACTAATGTTGCAGGTTCTGCAAAGTTTGCAAGACTTATACGAGAAAAAAACTATGAAGAGGCCTTGTCTATAGCAAAGGAGCAAGTTGAAAATGGTGCTCAGATCATAGATATAAATTTTGATGATGGTTTACTTGATAGTCAAAAGGAAATGGAGTATTTTTTAAGACTTATAGCAGCTGAACCAGATATATCATCAAGACCAATTATGATAGATTCCTCAAGATGGGAAGTAATTGAAACTGGTTTAAAAAGTATTCAAGGAAAACCAATAGTAAATTCTATTTCTTTAAAAAATGGGGAAGAAGAGTTTTTAAGTCATGCAAAAATAGTTAAAGATTTTGGTGCTGCTGTTATTGTAATGGCATTTGATGAAAATGGACAGGCTGATACGTATGAAAGAAAAATATCCATTTGCAAAAGGGCTTATAATTTATTAGTAAATAAATTAAATTTTCCACCAGAAGATATAATTTTTGATCCTAATATCTTAGCTATAGCAACTGGTATTGAGGAACATGATAATTATGCAGTTGATTATATTAATGCAACCAAATGGATTAAAGAAAATTTACCATATGCAAAAGTTTCAGGTGGGGTATCAAATTTATCTTTCTCATTTAGAGGAAATAACACAATAAGAGAAGCTATGCATTCTGTATTTTTATATCATGCAATTGAAGCTGGAATGGATATGGGAATAGTTAATCCTGGAATGATTCAAATTTATGATGATATTCCTAAAGATTTGTTAAAGTTAGTTGAAGATGTAGTTTTAAATAAGCATAAGAATTCAGCGGAAAAATTATTAGAAAAAGCTGATGATTATAAGCAAGGAAATACAAAGGTTCAAACTAATAAAAATTTATGGAGAGAAAAAAGTTTAAATGAAAAGTTAAGCTATGCTTTAGTTAAGGGAATTACGGAATATTTAGAAGAAGATTTAGAAGAAGCAGTAAATGCTTATCCAAAGCCACTTTCTATTATAGAAGGACCATTAATGGATGGTATGACAAAAATTGGAGAATTATTTGGTGATGGAAAGATGTTCTTGCCTCAAGTAGTTAAATCTGCAAGGGTTATGAAAAAAGCTGTGGCTTATTTGCTGCCATATATTGAAAAAGATAAATCTCAAGGACAAGCAGCTAGTGCTGGGAAAATATTGTTAGCAACTGTAAAGGGAGATGTCCATGATATTGGTAAAAATATTGTTGGTGTAGTTTTAGCTTGTAATAATTTTGAAATAATAGATTTAGGTGTAATGGTTCCATGTGAAAAAATTATAGAAACAGCAATAAAAGAAAATGTTGATATAATTGGAGTAAGTGGTCTTATAACACCTTCATTGGATGAAATGTGTCATATTGCAGCTGAAATGGAAAAGAGAAAAATGACTATTCCTTTAATAATAGGTGGAGCTACAACATCAAAAGCACATACAGCACTTAAAATTGAACCTAATTATAGTGGACCAGTTATTTATGGATATGATGCATCTAAAACTGTAGAAATATCTAAAAAATTATTAGGTAAGAATAAAAAAGAATATATAAAGTCTATAAAAAAAGAATATGAGGAAGTAAGAAATACTTATAATAGTTATGAAAGTGAATTAGTTTCTTTAAAAGAGGCAAGAGAAAATAAATTTAATATAAATTGGAATAACAGGGAAATTCCTAAGCCTAATTTTATAGGAATTAAAGAGGTAATGAATTATACAGTATCTGATTTAAGACCATATATAGATTGGACTTTCTTCTTTATAGCATGGGAAATGAAAAAATTATATCCAGATATATTAGAAGATTCTGCTTATGGAAAAGAAGCAAAAAAAATATTTAATGATGCAAATAAGATGTTATATTTTATTGAAGAAAACAATATTGTAGATATTAAAGGGGTTTTTGGAATCTTTAAAGCTAATTCTAATGGAGACAATATAGAACTTTATAATAAGGATAAGTCATTAGCTGCAACATTTAATTTATTTAGAGAACAAAGAAAGAAGAATAAAGGGCCATATTTATGTCTTTCTGATTTTATTGCTCCTAAGGAAATTAATAAAGATGATTATTTAGGTGGGTTTATAGTTACAACAGGATTAAAGACAGATGAATATGTTAAAAAATTAGAATCAGAGGGCGATTCATATAATGCAATTATGTTAAAACTTGTATGTGATAGATTAGCAGAAGCTTTTGCAGAAAAACTTCATGAAGATATTAGAAAAAATTATTGGGGATATGCAAAGGATGAAAATTTATCAATGAAGGAAATATTTAAAGCTAGTTATAGGGGAATAAGACCTGCATTTGGTTATCCATCACTTATTGATCAAAGTCAAATGAAGATATTATTTAACCTTTTAAATGGAGAAAAGGTAACTGGAGTTAAGCTTACAGAAAGTTATATGATGGATCCAGTATCGTCAGTTTGTGGTTTATATTTTGCATCAGAAGATTCAAGATATTTTAATTCTAATTTTATTGATAAGGATCAAGCAGAAGATTATGCTAATAGATGTGGGTTATCATTAGAACAATTAGAAAAAGCATTACCTAATATATTAAGTTATAAATAAATTTTAAAATTGAAATAATTACTTTATTTATAATAATTTCAAATAGGATTATTGTTTTGGTGTAGGATTTATTTATAAAAATTCTATATTAAGTAATAAAATTTAAAATCTGATAGAAAAAAGAATTAGATCCACATATGTGTGGTATAGAGCCATTTATTCCACATAAAGCTTGACTTAATAGATGAATATTATTTTTCACGAATATCTGCTATGATTGTAATAGAAATATTATATTTATTTTTAACAGTAGGAAAACCTGATGTTTACAAAAATTTAAGTAACCATGAGCAATCTATTGCAGAAAGAAAAATTTAATTATAGGAGTGACATTAATGAAGAAAAAATGTGCAAAGGAAGCATTGAGATATATTAAAGACAATACAATTATAGGATTAGGTGGTGGAAGTACTATTTCATACCTTATATCTTTTATAAAAGAAGCAGGTTTAAACATAGAAGTAGTAACACCATCTTTTAACACTGCTAGTCTTTGTATAGAAAATGGATTAAAAGTTATTCCAACCTGGTCAGTTAGTAAAATATCTGTTGCATTTGATGGGTGTGATGAAGTAGATGAAAATCTTACAGCTTTAAAAAGTGGTGGTGGAATACACACAAATGAAAAAATAATTGCAACTATGGCAGATGATTATATTTTACTTGTAGATGAAAGTAAGGTTGTAAAAAAATTAGAATTTAAATATCCAATTGTATTAGAAATTATTCCAGAAAGTAAAGCCTTTGTTGAAAAGGAAGTTAAAAACTTAGGGGGAATACCTAAAATGAGAACAAGTCTTTCAAAAGATGGTATTACTATAAGTGATAATGGTTTATATTTGATGGATGTTGAATTTAATAAATATGATATAAAAGATATTTCATCATTAAATGATAATTTAAAAAATATAGTTGGAGTTTTAGATACATCTTTGTTTTATAATATAGCAACAAAAGCTATTGTTGCAAGTGAAGATAAAATAAGATTAATAGAAGTTAAAAGGTAGGTTATATAAAATTATGGGAAAATTTAAAGTATTAAGTAATGGTATAAAAATACCATCTATAGGTTTTGGAACATATAAATCTGGTGATAATAATGAAACAGCAGAAATAGTAAAATATGCATTAGAATGTGGATATAGACAAATAGATACTGCTTCATTTTATGGAAATGAAGTTGGTATTGGTAATGCTATAAAAGAAAGTAAAGTTAAAAGGGAAGACATATTTTTAGTTACTAAACTTTGGAATGATGATCATGGTTATGATAAGACTATTGAAGCATTTAATAATTCTTTAAAAAGATTACAAGTTGAGTACTTAGATTTATATTTGATACATTGGCCTAATAAATTAAATGCTGAAACTTGGAGAGCTTTTGAAGATCTTTATAAGGCAGGAAAAGTAAAAGCTATTGGAGTTTGTAACTTTAAAATTGGACATTTAGAAGAATTAAAGAAAACAGCTAAAATAATGCCTATGGTCAATCAAGTTGAAGTTCATCCTCAAAGTTCTAAAAATGAAATGTTAAATTATTGTATAGAAAATAATATTCAGCTTATAGCATGGAGCCCAATAATGAGAGGAAAGTTATTTACAAATGAGTTAATGTTAAACTTATCTGAAAAATATCAAAAATCTGTAGCTCAAGTAATATTAAGATGGCATATTCAAAGAGGGGTGATTCCTATACCTAAATCATCAAATAAAACTAGAATAAAAGAAAATTTAAATGTTTTTGATTTTGAAATTTCTAACGAAGATATGAAATCAATATATATGTTAAATGAAGGTAATAATGCTTCTATAACAGGAGTTCCTGAAAATACAACTTACTTAAAATTTGATTAAAATTGTTTTAAATTAATTATTATGAAACACATATAAACTTTTAACTAAGATTATATGTGTTTTTTTGTTTTGTTATTAACATTTTAAAGATATTTATACTATTTTTGGATTTATTTTTAAATTTATTTGGTAATTTTAAGAAAACTATTTACATTTTGCTTTAATTGTATATAATAGTAAATATAAGAAATGATAATCATTATCAATAAAAGAGGTGTTTATATGTCTTTAATTTTATCTAAAGTGGGAGAAGAAGTAACTATAAAAAAAATAACAGGAAATGCAGAAACAAAAAAATTTCTAAACAGCTTAGGGTTTATTATTGGAGAAGGAGTTACAATAGTATCAGATTTAGGTGGAAATTTAATAGTAAATATTAAAGGTGCTAGAATAGCATTAGATAAAAGTATGGCTAGCAGAATACTAGTATAGGGGGATTTAAAATGACTACATTAAAAGATATTAAATGTGGACAAACAGTAAGAGTAAAAAAAATTCAAGGAGAAGGTCCTGTTCGTAGAAGAATTATGGATATGGGAATTACAAAAGGAAGCGAAATTTATGTTCGTAAAGTTGCTCCATTAGGTGATCCTGTTGAAATTAATATAAGAGGTTATGAATTAACTCTTAGAAAGTTTGATGCAGAAATGGTAATAGTTGAGTAATTTAAAATAAGGGGGAATAAATAATGGCAATAAAAATTGGATTAGCCGGTAATCCTAACTGTGGTAAAACTACAATGTTTAATAACCTTACAGGTGCTAAACAATATGTTGGAAACTGGCCTGGAGTAACAGTTGAAAAAAAAGTAGGTAAATTAAAAGGTCATGCTAATGTTGAAATAGTTGATTTACCAGGTATATATTCTTTATCACCATATACATTAGAAGAAGTTGTAACTAGAAATTTTATGTTTGATGAAAAGCCTGATGCAATTATAAATATAATTGATTCATCAAATATTGAAAGAAATCTTTATTTAACTACTCAAGTATTAGAACTTGGTATTCCAACTGTAATTGCATTAAACATGATAGATGTTGTAGAAAAAAGAGGAGACGTTATTAATCTTGAAAAAATATCTCAAATTTTGGGATGCCCAGTAGTTAAAACAAGCGCATTAAAAGGTACTGGTACTAAAGAAGTAGCATTAAAAGCAATAGAAATTTCTAAAAATAAAAATTCTAATAAATTTAATATGAATTTTTCTAATGAAGTAAAATCTGCATTAGATGAAATTAAAAGTTTAATTCATTCTTCAAATTTAAATCAAATAGATGCTAATGAACAATGGTTAGCAGTAAAATTATTTGAAAGAGATAGCAAGTTAATTGAAAAAATTAATATTCCAAGTGAAACAATGAATAGAATTGAAAATATAGTGTCTAAATGTGAAAAAGAATTTGATGATGATGCAGAAGGTATCATAACTGCTGAAAGATATGAATTTATAGGATCAATAGTATCAAAAATTATAAAGAAAAAAGATAATTCAAAACATACCCTTTCAGATAAGATTGATAAGGTAGTTACTAACCGTATACTTGCATTACCTATCTTTGCATTAATAATGTGGGGCGTTTATTATATTGCAGTAAGTTCTTTAGGTGGAATTCTTACAGATTGGACAAATGATACTTTATTTGGAGAAATAATAGGTGAAAATGTAGCGGCTTTTCTTGAAAAAATAGGAACTGCTCCTTGGCTTCAAGGTTTAATAAATGATGGAATAATTGGTGGTGTTGGTGCTGTATTAGGATTTGTTCCTCAAATAATGTTATTATTTTTCTTATTATCATTATTAGAAGACTGTGGATATATGGCAAGAATTGCATTTATAATGGATAGAATTTTCCGTAAATTTGGCCTTTCAGGAAAATCATTTATTCCAGTACTTATTAGTTCAGGATGTGGAGTTCCAGGTATAATGGCTACTCGTACAATGGAAAATGATAAAGATAGAAGAATTACAATAATGCTTACAACTTTCATACCTTGTGGTGCTAAAATTCCTATAATTGCACTATTTACAGGTGCAATTTTTGGTGGAGCATCTTGGGTAGCACCTTGTGTTTATTTTCTAGGAATATTCATGATAATAATATGTGGAATAATTTTAAATAAAACAAAAGTATTTAAAGGTGAACCTGCTCCATTCGTAATGGAACTTCCTCAATATCATATACCAAGTCTTAAGGGTGTATTAATTCATATGTGGGATAGAGCAAAAGCATTTATAATAAAAGCTGGTACAATAATATTTGTTGCTTGTGCAGTAATTTGGTTTACAAGTTCATTTAGCTGGTCATTACAAATGGTAGATGCTCAAGATAGCATACTTGCAAGCATTGGAAAAGTTATTGCTCCATTATTTACTCCACTTGGATTTGGAAATTGGCAATCAGCTGTTGCTACTTTATCTGGTTTAGTTGCAAAAGAAAATGTTGTTGGAACATTTGGTGTTTTATTTGGTATTGCTGAAGCTGCAGAAGACACTCCAGCATTAATGGCTCAAGTTAAAACAATGTTTACAGCAGCTAGTGGATTTGCTTTCATTGCATTTAATATTCTTAATGCTCCTTGTTTTGCTGCAATTGGTGCTATTAAAAGAGAAATGGGATCTTGGAAATGGATGTGGATTACTATAGGTTTCCAAACATTAACTTCATATATAGTTGCATTAATAATTAATCAAGTTGGAAGCTTTATTGCTGGTACTGGAAGTTTATTTGGTGCAATTGGCTCAATCTTAGTAGCAATAATTGCAATTTCACTTGCAGTACTATCAGGAAAAGATGTTAAAAGTGAAAAACAATTAAGTAATGCTCATTAATTAATTTATTTATTAATTATGATTATATAAGGAAGTGATAGTATGGTAAATTATATTATTGGCAGTATTATTTTAATATTATTAGTATTAGCAATTCGTCACATAATAAAAAGGAATAAGACTGGCAACTGTAGTGGTTGTCCAGGATGCTCAGATAAAAAATATTGTTATAATAAATTAGAAATCAAAAAATAACTATTACACTTTCTAACAAAATGGGGCTGTTGCACTAAAACTTTTATACACAATATATTGTTTTAAAAAATAAAAATTAATATAATATATTGTAGGATTTATTCTTAATGCGACATCCCAATTTTGTATATAATTATATAAAAAAAATAACATAGAGGAATTGTAATGGAAATTAGAAAGGCTGTAAAAAGTGATGTAAATAATATAATGAAAATTATTAAGCAAGCCCAAGAATACTTTAAAAATCAAGGTATAGATCAATGGCAAAATAACTATCCAAACATTGATACTATAAATTCTGATATTTTAAATGGAAATAACTATGTAATGATAAAAGATAATGATATTGTTGCAACAGCAGTAATTATATTTGATGGTGAAGAAACTTATAATAATATTTATGAAGGACAATGGCTTACTAATTCTAACTATACAACTATACATAGAATTGCTGTAGATAATACTTATAAGGGATTAGGATTATCTAAAATATTTATGAATAAAATAGAAGAATTTTCATTAAATAAAAATATACATAGTATAAGAGTGGATACACATAAAGATAATATTTCTATGCAAAAATTACTTAATAAATGTGATTTTGAATATTGTGGAATTATTAATTTAAAAGACGGAAGTAAAAGAATAGCTTTTGAAAAAATTATATAAATTAAATTTTAAATATTTAATAAAAAACTTATCATAAATTCAGAAGCCACTGAAAAACTAAAATTATTGAGTAAATATCAAAATTTTAGGAAAATTTCAGAGGTCAAATATGTCTAAAAAGTTAATAGAGAACCCTTAGAATCGCTTCTAAGGGTTCTCATTTTTTACCATGTAATTTAGACAAAAATAAAAGGCACTTTTTCAGTGCCCTCTAAATTCATGGTAAGTTTTTTTATTAAGATAAAGTAGTTTGAGTAAAATTTTACCAGTTATGATATAATAATTATTATTAGTATATTAAACTAGGGGGGTAGAATGAATATTTGGAATATCTTAAAAATAGATAAGACAAAAGATAAATCATTGATTAAATCAGCTTATTACAATATATTAACTTCAGTTAATCCAGAAGATAATCCAGAAGATTTTAAAAATTTGAGAACTGCATATGAAGAAGCTATTAAATACACTGAAACTAATGAAAATAATGATATTAAAAAGAATACTTCGTTAGATTTATGGCTAGAAAAGGTTAAAAATATATATGATAATTTTTCACTGCGAATAGATGTAAAAAAATGGACTGAAATACTAAATGCTGATGTTTGCATTTCCTTAGATACTAATAGTGAAGCTTGTGAAAAGTTACTTTTATTTTTATCAGAAAATATAAATATTCCACATAGTATTTGGAGTTTAATTGAATCTTATTTTAATATTAAAGAAAATAAAAATGAATTATATGAAAAGTTTCAATCAAAGTATATAGACTATATAATATATAAAATTGATCATGAAGATATTTTAAATTATTATTTATTCAAAATAGAATGTAATAAGGATTACGATACCTGGATTTACTTATATTTTGAAACTAGAGAGTATTTGAATAATAATAATATTGAAAAAATAAAAGAAAATTTAATTAAAATTAAAGAATTGAAAATTTATCATCCATATTTAGAATTGCTTGAAGCACGTTGTTTTATAAATTTTGGAGATTTAATTAATAGTAGAAAGATATGTAGTAAGCTAATAAAGGAATACCCTAATGATTTATTAATTGTTTATACTATGGCTGAAATAGAATGGGCTGAAAAAAATTATGAAATTGCAGAAAATTTATATAAAATGTGCCTTAATATTTCACCAGATAACTTAAACTGTAAGCTTGGTCTTGCTGATGTATGGCTTGAAGAAGGTAAACTTGAAAAATCTAAGGAACTGTTTATAGATTTAATTGATGTTGATAAATATGATAATTATATAAGAAATAGGCTTTCTTATATAAATCAAATATTAATAATAAGGCTTGAAAATCTAGTTAAGAAAAATCCCTACGATGATGCTTTAAAAATACAATTAGGGTGGTGCTATTATGAAAGTTCAAAATATAAAGAAGCTATTAAAATAATTATTAATTTGCACTCAAATGATCAGTATACAACAATACAAAAGAATATTCTTTTAGGTAGTTCATATTTTGAAATGAAAGATTATGATATTGCTTTAAGTTACTATTATTTATTAATAGAAAATTTTAGTGAAATTATTGATAAAAGTGAATTAGCCAATATATATAATAAGATTGGAAGAACTTATACAAAAACTAAAAAATATGAAGATGCAATATATTTTTATAATAAAACATTATATATAAATAAAGATAATATATATTATATTAATTGTAAATGTGATGTATTAATTAAATTAGGTAAATATAAAGAATGCTTTGAATTAACAGAAGAAGGATTAAAGATATGTAGTAATGATTATTTAATTTATGATTATAGAGCCGAATCATTATTTAATCTAGGACTTCTTAAAGAAGCTTTTGATTGTGCAAATACATCAATTAAAATTTA
The DNA here is from genome assembly GCF_053571985.1 of Clostridium sp. ETTB3. Lineage (NCBI taxonomy): Bacteria > Bacillati > Bacillota > Clostridia > Eubacteriales > Clostridiaceae > Clostridium > Clostridium sp. ETTB3. The sequence continues at coordinate 1,424,185 of NZ_CP199832.1, read as the reverse complement.
TCCTTATTATAGCAATCCTTATTTAATAAAAATAAAAGTATTATTAGAATACAATGAAAATGAAAAAGTTATTGAGATTATTGATTATGTTAATAAGTTAGAAATACATGATAATGAAATTATGTTATATAAAGCAAGAGCTCTACGTAATTTAAATAAAAGTGAAGAAGCTGAAAGAACTATAAAGTCTTTATTATTAAATTTACAAGAAAATACTCCTGAATTAGATTTTATTAAAAGTAAGGCGTTTTATGAATTAGCAATAAGTGAATTAAATAAGGAGAATTTTAATAGTGCTTTAGAATTAATAAATGAAGCAATTTGTTTAGATAAAAATGATTTGGATAATTATTATTTACGAGCTTATATTTATAAATGTTGTTACCAATATGAATTATCATTAAATGATTATTTTCACTTATTAAATAATAATGGAAATATTGAATTTATATATTTTAATTGTGCTTGTATTTATAAAGAAATGGGTGAATTTAAAATAGCAAAAATTTATTTAAATAAACTTTTAAAGATAAATCCAAATTATCCAAATGCAAAAGAAGAGTTATTAAAATTAACATGAATTATAATTTGAAAAATATTATTTTCTTATCAAGGGGGAATTTATATGATAATAGGAATTGACCTTGGAACAACAAATAGCTTAGTATCTTTTTTTGGTGAAAATGGACCAATAATAATTCCAAATAAATTTGGTGAAAATCTTACTCCATCAGTTATCAGTATAAATAATGATAAAGAATTATTGGTTGGTAAAGAAGCAAAAGAAAGAATAATTGCTCATCCTGAGTGTACAAAGGCTGCTTTTAAAAGAAGTATGGGTAGTGATAAAGAGTTTATCTTAAATGGGTTAAAATTTACAGCTGAAGACTTATCATCTTTTGTTATAAAATCCTTAAAAGAAGATGCTGAAATTTATTTAGGTAAAAAAGTTGAAGAAGCAATAATAAGTGTTCCAGCTTATTTTAATGATAAACAACGAAAAGCAACAGAAAGAGCTGGAAAACTTGCCGGCTTAAAAGTTGAACGAATTGTAAATGAGCCTACAGCTGCGGCCATTGCTTATGGGTTGCATAATAAAAAAAATAATACTAAATTTTTAGTATTTGATTTAGGTGGAGGAACTCTTGATGTATCAATTTTAGAAATATATAAAAATATAATGGAAGTACGTGCAGTATCAGGCGATAATTATCTTGGTGGCGAGGACTTTACTGATATTTTAGTAAATATGTTTTTAAATCACAATAAATTAGATATTAATGATTTGGACTCTAAAACACTTGCAATAATAAAGAAAAATTGTGAAAAAGCAAAAATAGAATTTTCTACCCAAAAAGTTGTTACTATAAAATGTAATATTAATAATGCTCTATTAAAATATGAAGTTTCTATAAGTGAATATGAAAAATGTTGCCAATTATTATTAACTAAAATTAGAAAACCAATAGAAAGGGCTTTAAAAGATTCAGAAATTAAAACAAAAGAAATTGATGAGATTTTGCTAGTTGGTGGAGCAACAAGGCTACCGATAATTCGTAATTTTGTTAGTAAATTATTTGGCAGATTACCTAATACCTCAATAAACCCTGATGAAACTGTAGTAGTTGGTGCTGCTATTCAAGCAGCAATGAAAGAGCGAAATAAACTAATAAAAGATATTGTCTTAACAGATGTATGTCCTTATACTTTAGGAACAAATATTTCTATTCAAAAAGAAAAAAATTATTATGAAGAAGGACATTTTTGTCCAATTATAGAAAGAAATACAGTTGTTCCTGTTAGCAGAACTGAACGATTATATACTATATATGATAACCAACCTTCAATAAAAATAGAAATTTTACAAGGAGAAAGTAGATTTTCTAAAAATAATCTTTTATTAGGTGAAATTAATATTCCCATTCCTTTAAATAAAGCGGGAAATGAATCAGTAGATGTAACTTACACTTATGATATTAATTCTATTTTAGAAGTTGAAGTAACAGTAGTTTCAACTCAATTAAAGAAAAGGTTAGTTATAAAAAAAGATGATAATTATATGAGTGATGAAGAAATTGAAAAGCGCTTTAAAGAATTATCCTATCTTAAAATACCACCAAGAGAACAAGCAGAAAATAAACTTATTCTTTCAATGGGAGAAAGTTTATATGAAGAAACTGTAGGTAATTTAAGAAAAGAAGTAGAGTTTTATCTTAGGAAGTTTGAATCCTTATTAGATAATCAAGATAAAAATGATATAAGTTTAGCTGCAAAGGAAATAAAAGAAAAGTTTGAAGCTATTTCAAATAGTATAAAATGTTACTGATATTTTATTATATTAATGAAAATAATTGATTTGACTTAGGACCAAGGTGTTATTGACTTAGAGAGCTTGAAATATACATTAAATTATTTTATTCAAAGTAAAAATATTATAGAAATTGATGTTTGTGGAGAAAGTGAAATATTTAAATATGATTAAATAATAAAAAATAATGTATATAATTATACTGTAGAATTTTCATATCACTAGGTACATTATTTTTTATTATAAATATATTAAAGTATATAATATTAATTGGAGGGTATCTTTGAGTGAATACAATAAATTCGAAAATAATTCCAAAGAAAATTCTATAACTCAAGAGGATGAAGAAGAATTGTATTTATTAGGAATTCAAAAAAATGCAGATATCATTTGTATAATCTCTGATATTCTTTCTTATATAGCAACTATAGAAAGTATAGAATTAATATATAGTAGATATAATGATACAAATTATTCTGATAATCCAGATATACCAACATTACAATCAGCTATACTTCTTTTTCTCACTAGATTAATATATACACAAATAGCATTTATAAGATTTAATCATGTATATGAAAAGAAAATGAATGGTGAAATTACTTATTCATTACAACCTAATATGGATATAAATACTTCAAATATTTTAAAAACAATAGGGGCATTTTACTCTGTAATTGCTGCAATAGGAATATATTATAGAGATATTAGTCAGCCTATATTTGGAATATAAATAAAAACTGTATAAATTATTATTTTTAATATTTATGCAGTTTTTATTTACATTTACATAATTATCCCTATAATATAAAATAAAAGTGAATAAAATAGTGGAGAGTTTATTATATGAATAAAGCTATATTTTTTGATATAGATGGAACATTATTAGAATATCTTAATGGAATAACTGATATAACTCCAAAAGTTAAACAAGCTATTCATAAAGCATTTTATACATATCAAATAAATTAATTCCAAAGAATATCTTGTGGCATTGTTTCTAAAATTTCATTTAATATTTGTACTAAAGTATCTTTTTTTACATTTGCAGATGATAAAAGTTGTTTATATTTTCTGCTTCCAGTTTGACCTTGAAGCAAACTATGAAGAGGTGATGCCAACATATGGACATTACTTCCTTTTTCAAGTTCTTCTTGTACATATGGTATATATGATTTAATAATTTCTCCACGTGAAATAACTTTACTATTTTCATCATTTAATTTATTTAAATTAGCTAATAAGTAGCAATCTTCATATGAAGCCCTTCCTATCATAACTCCATCTACATTTTCAAGAGCTTTACTAATTGATTTTAGTGTTTTAAATCCACCGTTAATTTCAATATTTAAATAATTAAAATCTTTTTTTAGTTTATAAACCATTTCATAATCAAGTGGTGGTATTTCTCTATTATCCTTAGGGCTTAATCCCTTTAAAATTGCTGAACGAGCATGTACTGTATACCTATCAGGTTTTGCTTTAGAAATTGTATTTAAAAATTCTAATAAATCATCATATCCATTCATTATAATCTTAGCATTATTATCTTGAATTACATCAGTTCCATCAATCCCAATTCTATGTTTAATAGTAACTGGCTTATTAGTTGCTTCTTTCATTGCCATTAAAATTTCATATACTAAATTTTTATTTGACATTAATGATGCACCCATCAAATTTCCAGAAACTCTATCAGATGGGCATCCACAATTTAAGTTAATTTCTGAGTAATTATAAGAATCTGCTAATTTAACAGCCTTATAAGCATCTTCAGGATTGCTTGCTGCTATTTGCAAAGCAACATTTCCCTCATCTTCTCTAAAGTAAAGAATTTTATCTAAGTCACTATTTATAATTGCTTGTGCAGTTACCATTTCAGTATATAAAAGTATATCTTTGTTCATTAATCTACAAAAATATCTAAAATGTCTATGTGATTTATCTACCATAGGTGCAATGCTTATTTTAGGTGTTATTATATTTGAAGTATATTTTTCCATTTTTTTGTATCCTTTCTAACTTAAGAAATTAATTTAAAAATATCTTTTTTAGGTGTACAATATTTTATGTCAATGTTATTTATTTGTCAATTTTAATTTAAAGGAGAATTTTTATGCAACAAAATCAAACTGAAGAATTAGGAACCCTAAGTGTAGGTAAATTGCTATTTAAATTAGCCATGCCTGCAATTGCTGCACAAATAATTAATTTACTTTATAACTTAGTTGATAGAATGTATATAGGACATATAGCTAAAGTTGGTAAATTAGCACTTACTGGAGTTGGTGTATGTTTACCACTTATTATGCTTATATCTGCATTTGCTGCATTAGTAAGCATGGGATCTGCACCTAGAGCATCTATATTTTTAGGAAAAGGAGAAAAGGATAATGCTGAAAAAACATTAGGAAATTCATTTTCCCTATTAGTAATAATTTCTCTTATACTTACAATTACTTTTTTCTGTTTTTCTAAAGATTTATTATTAGCCTTTGGAGCAAGTGAAAATACTATAGATTATGCAGTTAGCTATATGAAAATTTATAGTATTGGAACAATTTTTGTACAATTAACTCTTGGATTAAATGCATTTATTAGTGCACAGGGATTTGCAAAAGTAAGTATGATGACTGTATTGATTGGAGCAGTTTGTAATATTATATTAGATCCAATTTTAATTTTTGGATTCAATATGGGAGTTTCAGGTGCTGCCTTAGCTACTATATTATCTCAATCACTATCAATGATTTGGATTATAATTTTCTTAACTGGTAAAAAAACAACTTTAAAAATAAAAAGAAAAAATTTAATACTATCAAAAAGTATTGTACTTCCATCAATTGCATTAGGTTTAGCACCATTTATAATGCAATCAACAGAAAGTATAATAGCTGTATGCTTTAATTCATCATTATTAAGATACGGGGGAGATATCGCTGTTGGTGCTATGACAATATTAACAAGTGTAATGCAATTTTCACTTTTACCTCTTACTGGATTAACTCAGGGTGGACAACCTATATTAAGTTATAACTATGGTGCAAGAAAGCCTGAACGTGTAAAAAAAGCATTTAAAATCTTACTTATATCATGTTTAAGTTATTCTATTATTTTATGGTCCTTAGCAATGCTAACACCAAAATCATTTGTTTTAATTTTTAATAATGATCCAGAGCTTTTAGAATTTACAGCTCATGCATTAAGGATTTATATGGCACTTTCAGGCATATTTGGAATACAAATAGCTTGTCAACAATCATTTATAGCTTTAGGAAATGCAAAAACTTCTTTATTTTTAGCACTATTAAGAAAAGTAATATTATTAATTCCTTTAATTTATATAATGCCTTTATTAATGGAAAATAAAACTAAAGCAGTATTTATGGCTGAACCAGTTGCTGATTTCATAGCTGTAACAACAACAGCAATATTATTTTATATACAATTTAGAAAAGCCATGTATGAAATTTCTGATGAAAGCTGTATAGATTTTAATAAATAAAAAATATCCAAATGGGTATTTTTTATTTTTATTTAGTTATTTAAATGATATAATATTTTCATAAAATTTCTTTAATATAGAGGAGAGGATACCAATGGATAAAATATTTTTAAAAGATACTGATGGTACGCCACAATTTGGCTGTACTTCATGTTATAAATGTAGTAGTATTTTTGGAAAAAGCTTATGTAAAATAAAAAATAGAGGATGTTGTTGGTATTTCCCAAAATTTACTTTATATGATATCCAAAAAATGGTGAGAACAACAGAGGGAATAGAAACTTTAAATATGATACTAAAATTGCCTAATGTAAAAATATATAATTATTATATACATGCAGTAGGTTCATTTGATAAGGATAGTTATGATAAATATATCGATGATTCTTGTACAAGTCCTTTAAACTATGCAAGTGCTGAAGATATACAAGAAGTACGAAATGCTATAATTTCAGAACAAGAAGAATATTTACTATATGAAGAATATAATAAATATGATTTAGCAGCAAAGAAAAATTTACATAAACCTCGTGTTATAAATGATGTTTCTATGTTTTTTAGAACATGTCCTTTTGTAATTGAAGGCAAAGGATGTAGCTTAAACGAAAAATTTAGAACTTATGTTTGTAATTTCTTTATATGCGATGAAATTACTGATTCTCTTATAAATAATGATGAATTTAAGAAATATAGGAAAGAAAGAGATAACTACATAAGATGGATAGAATGGGAGAATTCTTCATTAGAATCTATACTAAGTCATAATAGAGTAAATTTAATTGATAATTTTGATGAAGTAATTTCTATTTTTAAAGAAACAGAATTTGATGAATATGAATTTCCTATTTTAAATGAAATAGAGTTAGCTTAATGGGGATGTGGCATTAAGAATAAATACTACAATATATTGTGTTGATTTTTATTTTTTAAAACAATATATTGTGTATAAAAATTTTAGTGCGACAGCCCCATATATCTTTTATAATATTTCGAGTATTTCAACCTTATAGCTTTCCCCTGGAGCCATAACTTCAACAACATCACCAGCTCTTTTTCCTGCTAAAGCTTTTCCTAAATCTGATTCAATACTAATTAACATATCTTCAGGTTTAGCATCTAAGGTAGTTACAATTGTAACTATATCTTCAAAATCATCATCTATAAACTTAATTTTAGCTTTAGTATTAATACCAATAACAGACTTATCCATTCTCTCATCTTCAATTACTGTTGAAGTTGTAATTAGCGTTAATAAATGTTGAATTCTATTATCATTTTCTCTATATTCTTCACAAGCTGCTTTATATTCAGCATTTTCTGATCTATCTCCATGTGCTGCTGCTATTAATTTTTCTTTAGCTATCTCAGCCCTTCTTACAGTCATTCTATACTCTAATTCTTCTTGAAGTTTTTTAATATTTGATTCTGTTAATATCTTTTTCATATAAAAATCTCCCTCCTAAAATAGTATTATTATAAATGTTTATTATATCAAATGAAATATATTATTGGAATAAATTAATGATAATTTGTTTAATAATTCTAATTAAATTAAAAAAACATCATATTTTTGTATAAATAAAAATCTTCTAAACAAATATTTCTATATTTATAATATAATTATATAAAAAAATTAAATATTAAAATAAATTTTATAACGTGTAGTTTATCGATATTCAACGTAAGTCCATCTGTCAGTTTATTAATGTACATCATAGAACTTTTTATATTTTGTTATGAAATCTTTTACAAATACAAGTAATTTTTTATAAAAAAGTTAAAATTTTAAAAAAATATTGACAAATTTTAAAAGTAGAATTATTATAAAGATGTTTGATAGTCAAAATATTTGGGGGAGGAGTGAAAATTTTACTATTTAGAGGAAGTTATATTTCACATAAATATTTATTCGAAATTATTTTTTAGTTATAAAAGATGATATTAACTTATTATTCATTATGAATATAAATTAAAAATTAATATATTTTTTAATATTTTAATTTGATTATCAAATAATTATATTTAAAAACAAAGGTGTTAAGATGGGTTTAGTAAAGTTTTTAGGAATAGGGCATTATTGTCCTGAAAATATCGTAACAAACTATCAGTTATCTTCAATTGTAGATACATCACATGAGTGGATAATAAAAAGAACAGGCATATCTGAAAGAAGAATTTCTACTGGTGAAGGGACTGTTGATTTAGCAGTTAACGCTGCAAAAAATGCATTAAAAATGGCTGGATGTATACCTGAAAGTATAGATATTATTATTGTTGCTACAACATCACCTGATAGAATTATGCCTTCAACAGCATGTAGTGTACAAAGTGTTTTAGGATGCATAAATGCTTCAGCATTTGATATAAGCGCTGCTTGTTCGGGCTTTTTATACTCATCAATTATAGCCAATTCATTATTAAAATGTGGAGAAGGAAAAAAGGCTTTAGTAATTGGTAGTGAAGTTCTTTCAAGAATAATAGATTGGACTGATCGTAACACATGTATATTATTTGGAGATGGAGCTGGTGCTGCAGTATTAGAAATAACAACAAATGATGAATCTGGCATAATAAGTACTTATTTTGGCTCTGATGGAAATAAAGGCTTAAAAGCATTAAATGCAAATCAGTTCTCTATTAGTACACCATTTTCAAATTCAAACTTAGAAAGAAAACAATTTATTGAAATGGATGGTAGAGAAGTATTTAGATTTGCAATTTCTATAATACCTAAGGTTATTAAAGAATTACTAAAGAAGTCTGGCGAAAGTATTGAAAATATAAAATATATTATTCCACATCAAGCAAATTCAAGAATTATAGATGATGCTGCTAAGAAACTAAATTTAAATAGGGACAAGTTTTTAATTAACTTAGAACATTATGGAAATACATCAGCAGCAAGTATTCCAATAGTTTTAAGTGAATCAATAGAAAAAGGGCTTATTAAAAAGGGAGATAAGATAATTTTAGTAGCCTTTGGTGGTGGACTTACTTGGAGTGGATTACTTATTCAATGGTAATCAATATTTTTTTTAATTTATATTGTTAATTTTTTGATAATAATATATTTTAATACATTTTTGAAAGTAAAATTAAGTTATGGAGGAAATATGTATGATATTTGAGAAAATTAAGGAAATAGTAGTGGATCAATTAGGAGTTAATGATGAAGATGTAAAATTAGAAACTAACTTTGTAGAAGATTTAGATGCAGATTCATTAGATTTATTCCAAGTTATTATGGAAATTGAAGATGCTTTTAACGTAAAAGTTGAAGATGTTGAAAATATAAAAACAGTTGCAGATGCTGTCTCATTTATTGAAAGTTCAACAGTTGCTAAGTAGTATTGGAGGTAATAGCTATGAAAAAGGATATATGTAATCTTATAGGTATTAAATATCCTATTTTTCAAGGTGGTATGGCTTGGGTTTCCGAAAGTACATTAGCTGCTGCTGTATCAAATGCAGGTGGCTTAGGAATTATTGCAGGAGCTAATGCTCCTGCTAGCCATATTAGATATGAAATAAAAAAAACAAAAAAGCTTACTAATAAACCATTTGGATTAAATATTATGCTTTTATCAGATAATGCAGATGAACTTGCAGATATAGCTATTGAAGAAGGAGTAAAAGTAATAACTACAGGTGCCGGTAATCCTGGTAAGTATATAAATAAATGGAAGAATGCTGGTATTATTGTAATTCCTGTTGTAGCTTCAGTTGCTTTAGCAAAAAGGATGGAAAGATGTGGAGCTGATGCTGTTATTGCTGAAGGATGTGAATCTGGGGGGCATATTGGTAAATTAACAACTATGGTTTTATTACCGCAAGTTGTTGATGCTGTAAATATTCCTGTTATAGGTGCTGGCGGTATCGCTGATGGAAGGGGAATAGCAGCTGCATTTATTCTTGGAGCAAGTGCAGTACAAGTTGGAACAAGATTTTTAGCTTCAGAAGAATGTCAAATACATGAAAATTATAAAAATGCAGTTATTAAAGCTAAAGATATTGATACTGTAGTTACTGGAAGATGTACTGGACATCCAGTTCAAGTTCTTAAAAATAAACTTGCTAAAGAATATTTAAAGCTTGAAGATAATCATGTAAGTATTAAAGAACTAGATGAACTAGGAAAAGGTGCTTTAAGAAAAGCTGTTATAGAAGGTGATACTGATAATGGTTCACTTATGGCAGGTCAAATTTCTGGAATGGTATCAAAAATACAAAGTGTTAATGAAATAATTAAAGAAATGTTTAATGAATATGAGGACATTAAAGTAAGCTTTAACTCATAGATAAATGGAGGATTTATGAAAATAGCTTTTATTTTTTCAGGTCAAGGAGCCCAATATGTAGGAATGGGAAAAGAGCTGTATGATGCTTATCCTGTTTGTAAAAATGTTTTTGATAGAGCTAATGAAGTATTAGGATTTGATATTAAAAATCTTATTTTTAATGGTGAAAAGGAAGCGTTGAATATTACAGAAAATACTCAACCTGCAATTTTAACTACATCAATTGCAATCTTAAGTATTTTAAAAGAAAGGGGAATTATAGCTGATATAACTGCCGGATTAAGTTTAGGTGAATATTCCGCTTTAGTTGCAAGTGAAGCTATTGATTTTGATACAGCTCTTAAGCTTGTAAAAAAAAGAGGTCACATAATGCAAGAAGCAGTTCCCCTAGGTATTGGAGCAATGGCCGCAGTTATAGGATTAGGTGAAAATAAAATTAAGTTAATACTAAATAGCATATCTGATGCTGGAACAGTTGAAATTGCTAATTATAATACACCTAATCAAATAGTAATTGGTGGCGAAAAAGATGCTGTAAATTTAGCACAAGTTAAATTAACAGAAGCTGGTGCTAGAAAAGTAATACCTTTAAAAGTTTCTGGTCCATTTCACACATCAATGTTAAATAATGCTTCTAAAAAATTAGGTGAGTATTTAAAAGATATAAAATTCAATGAACCAAAGTTAAAGGTTATTACTAATGTTACTGGAGATTTTATTACTGATAAAAATGAAATTAATTCACTTTTAGAAAAACAAGTTAAATCATCAGTTAAATGGAGTAAGACAATTGAAAAAATGCTTGAAGAAGGTATAGATACATTTATTGAAATTGGCCCTTCTAAAACATTAAGTAGTTTTGTAAAAGAAATAAGCAGAAATAAGAAAGCTAACTTAAATATTTTTAATGTTGAAGATTTAAAATCACTTGATAAAACTTTAGAAGGAGTTGAAATTAAATGTTAAAAGGGAAAAATGTTATAGTTACTGGTGCTACAAGGGGCATTGGAAAAGAAATAGCATTAACATTAGCACAAAATGGAGCAAATATAGCTATTAATTATAGAAACTATAATGATGAAATAGTAGAATTAATTAATGCGCTTAAAGAATTTGGTGCAGACGTTTTAGCTATAAAATGTGATGTAAGTAAATCAAACGAAGTTGAAAACTTTGTTTCTGAAATAAAAAACCACTTTAGTTCAATTGATATATTAGTAAATAATGCTGGAATAACTAAAGATGGTTTAATTTTAAGAATGAAAGATCAGGATTTTGATGATGTATTAAATGTAAATTTAAAAGGTACTTTTAATACTACAAAATTTGTATCCCAAGTTATGTTTAAGCAAAAACATGGGAAAATAGTAAATATATCTTCAGTTGTAGGCTTAATTGGAAATGCAGGTCAAAGTAATTATTCTGCATCTAAGGCAGGGGTAATTGGTTTTTCAAAATCAGTAGCTAAAGAATTAGCATCTAGAAATATAAATATTAATGTTGTAGCCCCTGGATATATAGATACAGATATGACTAAATCATTACCTGATAGGGTTAAAGAGGAAATTTTAAAAAGTATACCTATGAAAAAGATAGGTAATCCTAAAGAAGTTGCTAATTTAGTATTATTTTTATCATCAAATTTATCTGATTATATTACTGGTCAAGTTATAAATGTTGATGGTGGGATGGTAATGGCATAAAAGGGGGGCTAACTTTGAAAAGAAGAGTTGTAGTAACAGGGCTTGGTGCTATAACACCAATTGGAAACAATGTAGGAGAGTATTGGAATGGAATTAAAGAATCTAAGAATGGTATTGATGAAATAACATTGTTTAATCATGAAAATTTAAAAGTTAAAATGGCTGGAGAAGTTAAAGACTTTAATCCAACTTTATATATGGATAGAAAAGAATCTAAAAGAATGGATAGATATACTCAATTTGCTATAGTAGCAGCTACAGAAGCTCTAGCTGATAGTAAACTTAATCTTGATAATATAAATAAGCAAAGAGTTGGAGTATTAGTTGGTTCTGGTATAGGAGGATTGTCTACTATTGAAGCTCAAATCAGATCTTTAGTAAATAAAGGCCCTAATAGAGTTGCTCCTTTAACAATACCTATGTCTATATCAAATATTGCATCTGGAGCAATTGCAATTAAATTTGGACTTTTAGGAAGCTCTTTTAGCATTACCTCTGCATGTGCCTCTTCAACACATTGTATAGGGGAAGCTTATAGAAATATTAAGGATGGTTATTCTGATATTATTTTTGCTGGTGGATCTGAAGCATCTATTTGTGAATTTGGAATTTCATCATTTCAATCCCTAACAGCATTAAGTAAAAGTGAAGATAGAAATAGAGCATCTATTCCTTTTGATTTAAATAGAAATGGTTTTGTTATGGGCGAAGGTGCTGGAGTGTTAATTTTAGAGGATTTAGAAAGCGCCTTAAAAAGAGGAGCTAAAATTTACTGTGAAATAGTAGGATATGGTACAACAAGTGATGCCTATCATATAACTTCACCATGTCCAGATGGAAATGGAGCTTATAGATGTATGAGAGATGCAATGGCTGATGCTAGCGTTAATTGTACTGAAATTTCTTATATAAATGCACATGGAACAGCAACTGAAATAAATGACAAAGTCGAAACATTAGCAATAAAAAAGGCTTTTGGTGATGACTTTATGAAACCATATGTTAGTTCTACAAAATCTATGACAGGTCATTTACTAGGTGCAGCAGGAGCTATAGAAGCTATTGCATCAATAAAAGCAATAGAAGATAGCTTTGTTCCACCAACAATAAACTACCTTAACCCAGACCCAGAGTGTAATTTAAATCTTGTTGTTAATACAGGTAAAAATGTTGATATTAAATATTCTATGTCTAATTCATTAGGTTTTGGTGGTCATAATGCAACTCTAATATTTAAAAAATGGAGGTAGCTTAAAGTGCTAGACTATAACCAAATTAAGGATTTAATTAAAGAAATAGATTCTTCATCATTAAGAGTATTTGAATTAGAAGATAGTGATATAAAATTAAAATTAAGTAAAAATGATGAAAATAAACCTACTAATGATTTAATTAATGATGTTTCTTTAAGTGAACCATCATTACAATCATCTAATAAAACAACCTTTGAATTAAATACTACAGAAGTTAATGATGAAGCAACTACTCTTGATGAAAATATTACAATTATAAAATCACCATTAGTAGGTACTTATTATTCCTCTTCAAAACCTGGAGGAGATTCCTATGTAACTGTAGGAAGTAATGTAAAAAAAGGTGATGTTTTATGCATTATTGAAGCAATGAAAATAATGAATGAAATAACTTCAGAAGTAGATGGAAAAATTATAGAAGTTTTAAGGGAAGATGAGGATATTGTGGAATTTGGCATGGAGTTATTTAAGATAATTTAATGATAGTTAATTAAGAGAATAAGGAGATAGTTATATGGATATTAATGAAATTAAGGAAATATTGCCTCATAGATATCCTTTTCTATTAATAGATAAAGTAATTAGTATGGAAGGAAATAAAATAGTTGCAATAAAAAATGTTACAGTTAACGAAAATTATTTTCAGGGTCATTTCCCTGCTGAAGCAGTTATGCCAGGCGTATTAATTATAGAAGCATTAGCTCAAACTGGAGCTGTAGCAATATTAAGTAAAAATGAATTTAAAGGAAAAATTGCATATTTTGCTGGAATAGATAAAGCTAAGTTCAGAAGAAAAGTAATTCCTGGAGATATATTAAGATTAGAAGTTGAGATTACAAAACTACGTGGACGAGCTGGTTTAGGTTATGGAATAGCCTATGTTGATGATAAAAAGGTTTGTGAAGGAGAATTAACCTTCATGGTAGGTTAAATTAAGTGAGGTGCTTTTATGATTAGAAAAGTTTTAATAGCTAATAGAGGAGAAATAGCTGTAAGAATTATTCGTGCTTGTAAAGAGCTTGGAATTAAAACTGTTGCAATTTATTCTGAAGTAGATAAAAATGCTATTCACACTGAACTTGCAGATGAAGCTATTTGTGTTGGAACTTCTAAATCTAAAGATTCTTATCTTAATGAAAGTAATATTTTAAGTGCAGCAGTAATTACTGGCTGCAACGCGATTCATCCAGGTTTCGGATTTTTATCTGAAAATGCAAGTTTTGCAGGAATGTGTGAAGAATGTAATATAAAATTTATAGGTCCTAGTAAAGAAATTATAAATATAATGGGCAATAAATCTATGGCACGAGAAATTATGAAAAATGCAAATATTCCTATAATTCCTGGGAGTGAAGGACTTATTAGAAATTTAGAAGAAGCTAAGTCTGAAGCTAAAAAGATTGGATATCCAGTAATGATTAAAGCTTCCCTTGGTGGTGGGGGAAAAGGAATTAGAGTTGTTCTAAATGAAAATGAATTAGAAAATGCATATTTTACAGCTAAAGCAGAAGCTAAAAATAATTTTAATGATGATTCTGTATACATGGAAAAGTTTATAGAAAACCCTCGCCATATAGAAGTTCAAATATTAGGAGATGCCTTTGGAAATGTAATTCATTTATATGAAAGAGATTGTACAATTCAAAGACGTAATCAAAAGGTTCTTGAAGAGGCACCAGCTATTATTTTAAATGATGAATTAAGAAATAAAATGGGGACTGCAGCCATTAATGCAGCAAAGGCTGTAAATTATGAAAGTGCAGGAACAATAGAATTTTTACTTGATAAGCATGGTGATTTTTATTTTATGGAAATGAATACTAGAATTCAAGTTGAACATCCAGTAACAGAAATGGTAACTTCAGTGGATATAGTTAAAGAACAGTTGAATATTGCAAATGGAATGGAACTTTCTTTAACTCAAGATAATATTAAAATTTATGGTCATTCAATAGAATGTAGAATTAATGCTGAAAATCCTAAATTAGGATTTGCTCCATCTCCTGGTAAAATTAAATTTTTAAATCTACCTGGTGGAAATGGCGTTAGGGTTGATACTGCTGTTTATAACGGATATACAATTCCTCCTAATTATGATTCTATGATTGCTAAATTAATAGTCCATGGTAAATCAAGAGATGAAGCAATAAAAAAGATGCTCCGTGCATTAGATGAATTTGTTATAGAAGGAATAAATACTAATATAGAATTTCAGATAAGTATATTAAAAAATCAAGCATTCCGCTTAGGAACTTATGATACAAGTTTTATAAGCAAGGAATTTAAACTGTAAGTTGGTGATATTATGAAAATTTTTAAAAAGAAAAACTATGGAGTAATTAATATTTCTTCTATTGATAATAAGTATATTCCAATAGTACCTGATGGAGCTTGGGTTAAATGTGATTACTGTGGGAAAATATTGTATAAAAAGTATTTAGAAAATAATTATTTTATTTGTAATAATTGCGGTAGTAATTTTAGATTATCTGCTTATGATAGATTACGATTTACTTGTGATGAAGGATCATTTATAGAGTTTAACAAAAATATGGAAAGTAATAATCCTATGAATTTTCCAGGTTATGAAAAAAAACTAAATAAAAATAAGAATATATCTGCACTTACAGAAGCAGTAGTAACTGGAAAATGCTTAATTAACGGTAATACTGCAATGATTTGTGTAATGGATTCCCATTTTATGATGGGAAGTATGGGAACTGTTGTTGGTGAAAAAATTACATTAGCAATTGAAAAAGCTATTGAAGAAAAATTACCAATAATAATATTTACTGCTTCAGGTGGTGCTAGAATGCAAGAAGGAATTTTATCATTAATGCAAATGGCAAAGGTTAGTTCAGCATTAGCTAAACTCAATGAAGCTGGATTACTTTATATAACAGTACTTACTGATCCTACTACAGGTGGAGTAACAGCAAGCTTTGCAATGCTTGGGGATATAATTTTATCTGAACCTAAATCTTTAGTTGGATTTGCGGGGAGAAGAGTAATAGAAGGTACAATTAAAGAAAAGCTTCCTGATAACTTTCAAAGCGCTGAGTTTTTATTAGAAAAAGGTTTTGTTGATAATATAGTAAAAAGAGAAGAAATGAAAGGAGTACTTTCATTATTATTAGAGCTTCATAAGCCTATAGGAGGTGACTTTATTGACCAAGACAATTAAGGCATGGGATAGACTTTCTATTGCAAGAATGCTTGAACGACCAAATGCAGAAGAATATATAAAGTTAATTTTTGACAATTTTTTTGAATTACATGGAGATAGGAAATATGGAGATGATAAATCTATAATAGGTGGAATAGGCTTTTTAGATAAAATCCCTGTTACTATAATAGGAATTCAAAAAGGCAAAAATTTAAAAGAAAACATGGAACGAAATTTTGGTTCTCCCTATCCAGAGGGATATAGGAAATCTCTTAGATTGATTAAGGAAGCTGAAAAGTTTAATAGACCAGTAATTTGTTTTATTAACACATCAGGAGCTTATTGTGGAGTAGAAGCAGAAGAGCGTGGCCAAGGTGAAGCAATTGCAAGAAATCTATTTGAAATTGCAAGAGTTAAAGTTCCTATAATTTCAATTATAATAGGTGAAGGTGGAAGTGGAGGTGCAATTGCTCTAGCTTGTGGTGATAAAGTATGGGCTTTAGAAAATTCAGTTTATTCTATTTTATCACCTGAAGGTTTTGCATCTATATTATTAAAGGATTCATCTAAAGCAAAGGAAGTTACTGAAATAATGGGAATAACTTCTTACGATTTACTTAATAAGGGTATAATTGAAAAAATAATAACTGAGCCTTCTGGTGGAGCTCAAAATGATATAAAATCAGTTGTTAAAGAATTAAAAAGTTCTTTAATAGTTGAAATTAATAATTTAAAATCACTTGATATAAATGATCTTTTAGAAAAAAGATATAATAGATATAGAAAATTTTTTTAATTAAATATATATTTAAAGAAGCAAGTTAAATTTAATAACTTGCTTCTTTATTTTAAGGTAATTATACAGAGGTATGTGTAGCTCAACATACAAAATGTATCTACATTAATAATTATTACCAGTTTTTTCGTTTTATACACTTTAATTTTAAAAAAATTAATATTACAAAATTTTAACATTATTGTAATATTAATTAATAGCAACTATAGGAGAATATTATGAGTTTTTTTATATTATATATTATATGGTATAAATTAAATTTTATGATTATTGTAATTGATTTTAGGAGGTTATAAAATGACAAATTCAATAAAGGATGCAATATTTTATCATATATATCCTCTAGGGTTTTGTGGAGTAATAAATAACAAAGAAAAATCCACCAAAAATCTTGGATTAAATAAAATTGATAAAAATTGGATAAATCACTTTAACGACTTAGGGATAAACTCAATTTATTTTGGGCCGCTTTTTCAATCAACTTATCATGGTTATGATACAATTGATTACCTAAAAATAGATAATCGCTTGGGTACAAATGATGATTTTAAAAAATTAGTTTTTAAATTACATGAAAATAATATAAGTGTAATTTTAGATGGAGTTTTTAATCATGTAGGACGGGATTTTTGGGCTTTTAAAGATGTTCGAAATAAAAAATCAAATTCTATTTATTCCTCTTGGTTCAATATTAATTTTAATGGCAATAGTCATTATAATGATGGCTTTTATTATGAAGGTTGGGAAGGACATTATGATTTGGTTAAATTAAATTTATATAATCCTGAAGTTAAAAATTATTTATTTACTGTTGTAAAAACATGGATTGATGAATTTGATATAGATGGAATAAGATTAGATGTTGCTTACTTATTAGAAAAAAATTTTATAAGAGAATTACGTAAAAAAACTGATTCTTTTAAGAAAAACTTTTGGTTAATGGGTGAAATGATACATGGAGATTATAATACTATTGTTTCTCCTGAAATGCTTCATTCTGCAACTAATTATGAATTATATAAAGGATTATATTCAGGGCATAATGATAAAAATTACTTTGAAATTGCTTATTCATTGAATAGAGAATTTGGTGATTATGGTATTTATAAGAATATAAATTTATACAACTTCGTAGATAATCATGATGTAAATAGAATTGCTACCATGGTAGCAAATAAAAAATATTTAAATAATATTTATACAATACTATTTACTATTCCTGGAGTTCCATCAATTTATTATGGAAGTGAATGGGGAATTGAAGGAGATAGAAAAATTACAGACTTAAATCTTAGACCAGAGATTTTTCTTGAAAAATATGAAAATAATGAATTTGCAAAAAAAATAGAAAAGGAAATTTCTCAATTAATTTCAATTAGAAAGTCTAATATAGAGTTAACTCACGGAAACTATAAAGAAATTTTAGTTAAAAATAAGCAATTTATATTTGGACGTTGCTATAATGATAAATGGATATTAGTAGTATTAAATCTTGATGATAAAGATGAAATTCTTGAATTCAATGTACCTTTTAGCAACAAATCATTAATTAATTTAAAAAATACAAATGAACATTTTACTACTTTTAATAACAAACTACAACTTAATATACCTGCTTTTAGTAATAAAATATTAAAAGTTGAATAGTATAAAACACCATATTAGATATAAAAATAGAATAAGTTTTATATCTAATATGGCTTTTCTTATTTTAAAAAATTAATTATAATTTTACTTTTTTGTAAATAGTTTATTAATACTATTGACAATATATTTTTAGGTAGTAAAATAATTATTAGAGTGTTAGCACTCGTTAATGCAGAGTGCTAATAATTACTTTTTAGATTAAAAAGGAGAGAATTTTATGGAAACAAAACAATTTAAAGCAGAATCTAAGAGATTATTAGATTTAATGATTAATTCAATTTACACACATAGAGAGATCTTCTTAAGAGAGCTTATATCAAATGCAAGTGATGCAATTGATAAAATATATTATAAAGCTTTAGTAGATGATAGCATAAGCTTTAATAAAGATAATTATTTTATTAAAATATCTCTAGATAAAGCTTCTAGAACAATAAAAATAAGTGATACTGGAATAGGAATGACAAAGGAAGAATTAGATGATAATTTAGGAGTTATTGCTAAAAGTGGTTCATTAAAATTCAAAAAAGAAAATGAAATTAAAGATGGTTATGATATTATAGGACAATTTGGTGTAGGTTTTTATTCTTCATTTTTAATTGCTGATAAAGTTACTGTTATAAGTAAGGCATTTGAAAGTAATGAGGCTTATAAGTGGGAATCATCAGGAGTTGATGGATATGCAATAGAACCATGTTCTAAGGAATCTGTGGGAACAGATATTATTTTACACGTTAAAGAAAATAATGAAGATGAAAACTTTGATGAATATTTAGAAGAATATAAAATTAAAGCATTAATAAAAAAATATTCTGATTTCATACGTTACCCAATCAAAATGGATTTAACTGAGAGAAAACTTAAAGAAGGTTCAGAAAATGAATATGAAGATGTTATTGAAGAAAAAGTAGTAAATAGCATGGTTCCTATTTGGAGAAAAAATAAAAATGAGCTTACTACAGAAGATTATGATAATTTCTATAAAGAAAAACATTATGGATTTGATAAACCATTAAAGCATATTCATTTAAGTGTTGATGGAACAATTAGCTATAATGCAATTTTATATATTCCAGAAAGCATGCCTTATGATTTCTATACAAAGGATTATGAAAAAGGCTTAGAACTTTATTCTAATGGTGTAATGATTATGAATAAGTGTTCTGATTTATTACCTGATTATTTTGGATTTGTTAAAGGTATAGTTGACTCTGAAGACTTATCTTTAAATATTTCAAGAGAAATCTTACAACATGATAGGCAATTAAGATTTATAGCTAAAAATATTAAAAATAAAATTAAAAATGAGCTTGAAAAAATGCTTAAAAATGATAGAGAAAATTATGAAAAATTCTATAATTCATTTGGAAGAACTCTTAAGTTTGGTGTATATGATAATTTTGGGGCTGAAAAAGATGTACTTCAGGATTTATTAATGTTTTATTCATCAAAAGAAAAGAAGATGGTTACTTTAGATGAATATGTAACAAGAATGTCAGAAGATCAAAAATATATTTATTATGCAGTTGGTGAATCTATTGATAGAATAGAAAAACTTCCTCAAACAGAGTTATTATTAGATAAGGGGTACGAAATCTTATACTTTACTGATGATATTGATGAGTTTGCTATTAAGATATTAATGCAGTATAAAGAAAAAGAATTTAAGTCAGTTTCAAGTAGTGATTTAGGTATTGAAAATAATGATGCGGAATTAAAGGAAGAGGAAAATGATGCAGAAAATAAGGTATTATTTGAATCAATGAAAGAAATTTTAAAGGGTAAAATTAGTGCAGTTAAGATTTCTAAAAGATTAAAAAACCATCCTGTATGCTTATCAAATGAAGGTGATTTATCAATTGAAATGGAAAAAGTATTAAATCAAATGCCTAATTCTCAAGGCATAAAAGCTGATAAGGTTCTTGAAGTAAATGCTAATCATGAAGTATTTAAAGTATTAAAAGATGCTTATGAGCATGATAAAGATAAATTAAGTTTATATACTAACCTTTTATATAATCAAGCTTTATTAATTGAAGGATTAAGCATTTCAGATCCAGTAGAATTTACTAATGATATTTGCAAGTTAATGAAGTAATTAAATTTAATAAGAGGGTATATGCTATTTTCTGCATACACCCTCTTATTTTATTATTAATATTTAAATTTAACGCTAATTTCTTTAATTTCACCTTTAGAATTTTTTCTAATTGTTTTTTAGTAATAATTTATATTCATTGAACAAATAAGTTTTACAATCACTATTATTATCTTGTATAATCAAGCTTGTAGAACCATAAAATTATAACTAATGAAAATTTGAATAATGTTGGAGGATGAGTATGAGTATAAATGAAAATTTATTAAATGAAAAGATAAATCAATTAAAAAAAGGGCTTGAAATTATAGGTGCTGATAAAAAATTATATAGTAAATCTAATAGTGATATTATAAATAATATTTTAGAGATGGCTTTTAATGGAGACAGTATAAAGTTTACAATTGAAAATTCAGACTATACTATTGATGAATTAATTAAATGTAAACAAGCTTATGAAAAGCATTTTTTAAAGAATAAATCAACTACTTTAAATTCTATTGTATATAAAATAAAAAAATATGATACTTCTTTAGATTCTTTAATAAGAAAATATAAAAAAACTAGAGGATTAGAAGAATATAATAAGATATATGCAGGAATAAATAGAACTTATAGACTTGATATAAATAAATTACTCTTATCAAGTATAGTTAATATTGAAAATATATCTGATTTAGATGAACAAGAACAATATTATGGAGATTACTTAAATCAAAAGAGAAAACAAATAATTGATGGTGTAGTAAGTAAGGTAGGGATAGTTTAATCTATCCCTTTAAACACCTTTATTATTAAAATCAGGTACAAACTCTTCTGTATCAGTTCCCCCACCTTGAATAAATCCATTTTTTACACCAATAGATAATGCATAATTTATTAAAGAATCATATAATTTAGGATTCACAGATTTGTTGATTTCTGGATAATCTTTTGCGTTATATAATGGAGTGTATTGATTCATTAAAGAAATAAATACATGATCTCCAAAATTATTATAAATTGAATCTATAACCTTTTTAGAATCAAATAATAATCCAGGTAACATTAAATGTCTTACAATTACACCTTTTTTCATTATATTATTTTCATCAAATACAGGCTCACCAACTTGTTTAATCATTTCTGAAATAATTTCAATTACATTTTTTGAATATCCTTTGATTTTAGAATATTTAATAGAATATTTATCATCAAAATATTTGAAATCGGGAAGATAAATATCAATATAACCATTTAAAGCTTTAATTGTTTCTAAAGTATCTGTTGAATTAGTATTATATACTATTGGTAATATTAATCCCTTTGATTTAGCAATTTTTATTGATTCAATTATTAATGGAACATAATGTGTTGGAGTAACTAAATTGATATTGTTTGCTCCTTTATTCTGAAGTTCTATAAAAATTTCAGCAAGTCTTTCTATAGTAACTTGTTTTCCAAAACCATTTTGAGAAATTTTATGATTTTGACAAAAAACACATTTTAAATTACAATTTGAAAAAAAAACCGTACCAGATCCCTTTGCCCCTGAAATACATGGTTCTTCCCAAAAATGTAAATCCGCACGTGCTATTTTTATAATGTTATCAGTTTTACATACCCCAATAATATTTTTATTTCTATTTATATTGCAATTTCTAATGCATAAATTACAGTTATCTAACATATCAATATTGTTCATATTTAATACCTCTTAATTTTAAGTTACTTTTATCAAAAAATAATTAATTAAAAGTATAGCAATTTATACTGAATTTATCAATTTAAAGTAGTATATAGTTATTTAGTATTAATTGTGATATAATTGTTCCATAATCAATATGTGAGAGGTGCAAGATGAATACAGTAACTGTTATAATAAATGATGTGGAATACAATTTAAGAGGAAAAGAAGACGAAAAATATTTGTTAGACGTTGCAGCTTATGTTGATACTAAAATTAAAGAAATTTCAGGAACTAATAAAAAACTTAGTACAAGCTCTGCTGCAGTATTAACTGCTGTAAATATAGCCGATGAACTTTTTAAATGTGATTTAGAAATTGGAGATATAACAAAGAAAAAAAATTCTCTTGAAGAACGTCACTTAACTCTTAAAGAGCGTTTAAGAGAATTAAAAATAGAAATAGATGAAACTACAAAAGCTAGAACTGCAGAAGTAGAATCTTTAAAATCTACAATTAGTCAGTTAGAGGAAACAGTAAAAGAGTTTGAGAAAATAAAATCATTAAATCTTAAATTATCTAAAAAAATTGATGAAATAACAAAATCAAACAATGATTTAAATGCAGAAAATAATTATTTAAATGCAGAAATTGAAAAATTAACTGAATCTAAAAATCAAGAGATTGAAAGATTAACTGAATCAAAAAATGAAGAAATTGAAAAATTAACTAAAGCTAAAAATGAGGAAATTAAAACTTTAACTGAGTCTAAAAATCAAGAAATTGAAAAATTAACTAAAGCTAAAAATGGGGAAATTAAAACTTTAACTGAAGTTAAAAATCAAGAAATTGAAAGATTAACTAAAACTAACAATGAGGAAATTAAAACTTTAACTGAGTCTAAAAATCAAGAGGTTGAAAAGCTAACTGAATCTAAAAACAAATTAGAAACTAAGATTAAAAATCTTACTGAAGAAATAAATAGTAAAATTGAAAAAGAAAAATTCAATGAAGTATTAAATAAACTTCAAAAAACTCAAAAAATAAATATTATGCTTAGTGATGAAAATGATGATTTAAAAGAAAAAGTTGAAAATTATAATATAAAAATTAATGATTATTCTTCTGAAAACTCAAAGCTTAAAGAAAATGTTAATACCTTAAATGAATCTATTAAATGTAAAGAAGCTGAACTTGAAGAATTTAAAGAGTTAAATGCAAAACAAAGCCTAGAAGAAAAAGTTTCTTTAGAAAATAAAATATCATCTTTAGAAAAAGATTTAAAAGATGCCTTAAATAAAAAGGAATTATTTAAATCACGTAACAGAGAAATTAATTTCCAATTACAAAACTTTAAATATAAAGTTTTAGATTTAGAAAAGAAATTAATAGATAGTCAATTTAAATTAGCTGTTGAAAAAAGAGAAAAGAATCCACTATTAAGATAAGTCTGTTCAATATATGAGCAGACTTATCTTAATTAATATGGTAAAACACTTTTAATTATGTTATAACAATAAGTAGTTTATTAATGAAATACAATTAATATTGATTATATTTCATCTAGTTAATTTTTATACAAAAGACAACTTAATTTTTAAAACTTAGGAGAGATTTTTTATGAATAAAATAGAAATTTTAGCGCCAGCTGGAAGTATGGAAAGCATGTATGCAGCTATTAATAAAGGTGCTGATGCTGTTTATTTAGGAGGAAATAAATTTTCAGCAAGAGCATATGCATCAAATTTTGATAATGAAAATATGCAAAAAGCAATAGATTATGCTCATAGTTATGGTGTAAAAGTTTATGTTACAATAAATACTATATTAAAAGAATCTGAAATTGAGGAAGCTGTAAAATATGTAGGCTATCTTTATGAAATAGGTGCTGATGCATTGATAATACAAGATTTAGGATTATTTAAAAGAATAAAAGAAGAATATGAAGATTTTGAAATTCATGCATCTACTCAAATGACAATACATAATGGAGAAGCTGCTATATACTTCAAAGAAAAGGGATTTCATAGATTAGTTTTATCAAGAGAAATGTCATTTGAAGAAATTAAACATATATCTACTGATTTAATGATTGAAACTGAAATGTTTGTTCATGGTGCTATATGTGTAAGTTATTCTGGTCAATGCTTAATGAGCTCTATTATTGGCGGAAGAAGTGGTAATAGAGGAAGATGTGCTCAACCTTGCAGAATGGAATACACATTACAAGGTGAAAAATCTGGTGAGCAAAAGGGATATTTATTAAGTCCAAAAGATATGTGTACAATAGAAGATGTAAAAGATATTATTGATACAGGCACATATTCATTAAAAATTGAAGGAAGAATGAAAAGACCAGAATATGTTGCAGGTGTTGTTGACAATTATAGAAAAGCTGTAGATAAAGTTATTCTAAAAAAGAAATATAATGAGCATGAAGGAAAAGAACAGCTATTACAATTATTTAATAGAAGCGGATTTACTAATGCTTACTTAAAAAGTAATCCAGGTAAAGATATGATGAGTTTTAATTCTCCAAAAAACTCTGGTGTACCATTAGGACAAATTGAAAAAAGTGGTGAAATTAAGCTTAAAACTTCTATAGCTTTAGGAGATGGCGTTCGTAATAACGATAAAGGGTTTTCAATTAGC
This sequence comes from Clostridium sp. ETTB3, assembly GCF_053571985.1. Taxonomy (NCBI): domain Bacteria; kingdom Bacillati; phylum Bacillota; class Clostridia; order Eubacteriales; family Clostridiaceae; genus Clostridium; species Clostridium sp. ETTB3. Next base: position 1,399,093 of record NZ_CP199832.1, on the reverse strand, counting down.
AAAATTTTATTAAATGGAAAAGAAGAAGCTAAAGCTAATAAAGGTGATATAGTTAAGATATTCCCTATTAATTATAAGCCAGGCGACTTCCTTCATAAGAGTTTAAATAAAGAACTTTTTGATGAATTAGAAGATTACATAAAGCCATATTCAAAAAAAATAATTTTAAATGCCACAGTAAAGTTTGCTGTAAATTCACCAGTAGCATTAAATATAAATTATAAAGGTAAAGAATATACTTATACTGGTGAAATAATTCAAAAAGCTGAAAAGCGACCTTTAGATAAAGAACGTATAAGAGAAGCATTAATGAAATCTGGAGATGTACCATTTAAATTAAATATTGTTGATTTTACAGAATTTGAAGATGGATTTATGAGAATTTCAGATTTAAATAACTTAAGAAGAGATGCAATAGAAAACCTTATTAAGAATATTTGTAAGGAATCTAGAAGAAGACGTCCTGCAAAAAAGAACATCGTAGTAGAAAAGACAAAATCAACAAATGATTGTCCAACTGAATTATATAGTTGTGTAACAAAAGAACAATTAAAAGCATTATTAGAATGTAATGTTAAAAATATAGCTTTTGATATTTTTAGTAGAGAAGCAAATGCATTAAGATTTTCTGATATAATTGATACTTTTGAAAAATATAATGGTAATATTAACTTATATATAAAAACTTCTTCTATTATAAAGGGGGAATTTGATAAGGTATGTACTGTTATAGAAAAAGTAAAATCATATATTAAAGGAATTATTACTTCTAATATAGGAATAATCCATTTATACAGAAATTCACTTCAAATAATAGGTGATTATAAACTTAATATTATGAATACACAAAGTTTAGAATTTTATCAATCTGAAATATCTATTCCAACACTAAGCATGGAGCTTAATAGAACTGAAATCAAAGATATTTTACGTAAAAATAAGGGCAATAATGCTTATGTTATTTATGGAAAACCAGAACTTATGATAAGTGAATATTGCCCAATTGGAAGTACATTTGGAGGAAGAAAAACTAATGTTGATTGTAATGCTATATGTACTAGAGACAAATTTACTTTAATAGATAGAGTAAATGAAAGATTAAGAGTTATGACCGACTTATTCTGTAGAAGTTATATTTTAAATCCAGTACCATTAAATCTTTTTGATGAAAGAACTTACCTTAAAGAAGCTGGAATTAAAACTTTAAGATTTGATTTTAGAGATGAAAGTTATGAAGAAGTTAAAAATGTTTATAATATGTATTTAAGTAAAATGGAATATGATAAATCTAATTATACAAAAGGACAATTTAGAAGGGGTATAGAATAAGTTAGGAGGGTTTTATGAGAACATTAAACATAGTGGTGATAATTCTTGTATTTATTTTTGGTATTTATCAAATGCGTAATGCATCTTCTGTATTAAATACAGATTGGTTTAAAAATTTAAATTATAATGATAAACTAAAAACAACTTCAATAGTTAAGGGGAATTGGAAAATAAGTATAATCTTATTATCAATTGTTGTTTGTGAAATGCTAATTTTAATTTCATCATTTATTGGTAAAACTCACTATTATGAGAACATTATTAATATTTCAGTATTGATTATAAGTATAATAGTTACAATTTCATTAATCATTAATAATCAAAAGCTAAATAAGGATTTAAAAAAATAGCATTTATTAATAGGAGAAATTTATGAAAGAAAGAACTTTAAGAATTTTAGAATTTAATAAAATTAAAAATAAATTGAGAAATTATGCAGTAACTAGCGGAGGAAAGGAACTTATAGATAATCTTACACCATATGGTTCTGTTTTTGAAGTAGAAAAAAAATTAGAAGAAACAAATGAAGCCTTAGATATATTAATTAGAAAAGGAACTCCTCCTTTTGAAGGATTATATGAAACTAAAGAAGAACTTGAAAGAGCAGGAAAAGGTGGAGTATTAAATCCAGGTCAGCTTATTAAAATTGGAAATATGCTTAGATGTTCTAGAAAATTTAAGGATTATGTTGCTAGAAAAGACGATGAAATTGGCTATAAGAACCTTGAAGATTTAGCTTATATCTTAGTACCATTAAAAAATCTTGAAAGTGAAATAGATAATGCTATTATTTCAGAAGAAGAAATTAGTGATAAAGCAAGTGGCACATTATATAACATAAGAAAAAGCTTAAAAGAAAAAAATTCATCTGTAAGAGAAAAAATTAATTCTATTGTAAGAAGTAATTCAAAATATCTTCAGGATTCTTTATATACAATGAGAGGTGACAGATATGTATTACCTGTTAAGGCTGAATATAAAGGTGCTGTTCCCGGATTAGTTCATGATCAAAGTTCAACAGGTGCAACTTTATTTATTGAACCAATAAGCTTAGTAAATTTAAATAATGAAATTAAAGAATTAATGCTTAAGGAAAAAGCTGAAATAGAAAGAATCTTAAGTGAACTTTCTTCTAAGGTTTATGATAATATAGATACTATTAAAAGCAATTCAAATATATTAAGAGAACTTGACTTTATATTTGCAAAAGGGAAATATGCCTCTGCTTTAAATGCTATTAAACCAACTGTAACAATTGATAGAAGTTTTGATATTATAGCTGGAAAACATCCATTAATAGATCCTAAAACTGTAGTTCCTTCTGATATATATTTAGGCAAGGATTTTACAACTTTAATGATAACTGGTCCTAATACTGGTGGTAAAACTGTTACTTTAAAAACAGTTGGATTACTTCATTTAATGGCATTAAGTGGACTTTTAATTCCTGCAAAAGATGGGTCTACAATTGGATTCTTTAAAGATATCTTTGCTGATATTGGAGATGAACAAAGCATTGAACAATCTTTATCAACATTTTCATCTCATATGACTAATATAGTATCAATTTTAGATGAAGCTAACTCAAATTCATTAGTTTTATTTGATGAATTAGGTTCTGGTACTGATCCAGTAGAAGGAGCTGCTTTAGCTGTTGCAATTATTGAAACATTAAATAAAAGGGGTTCTAGAATAATAGCAACAACACACTATAGTGAATTAAAAGGATATGCTCTTAAAACTCCAGGTGTAGAAAATGCTTCAGTTGAATTTGATGTTGAAACATTAAGACCTACTTATAGATTATTAATTGGTATTCCTGGTAAATCAAATGCATTTGAAATTTCTAAAAGATTAGGTTTAAGTACTGATGTAATTTCAAAAGCAAAAGACTTTATGTCTGAAGAAAATTTACAATTCGAAGATTTAATTAGAGATCTTCAAGAAAAGAGTATTGTTGCTAATAGGGATGCTAGAGAAGCTTACCGTATTAAACAAGAAGCTGAAGAATTAAAAGCTAAATATGATGAAAAACTAAAAAAATTAGATACTGTAAGAGATAAAGTATATGATGAAGCAAGACAAGAAGCTAAAAATATAATTTCTAGAGCAAAAGATGAAGCTGATGAAATAGTTAAGGCTATGAGAGAACTTGAGAAAATGGGAATCTCAGGTGGTGGAAGAAATAGATTAGAAGAGGAAAGAAGAAAATTAAAAACAAGTCTTGAAGAAAAAGAAGCTGCAATGATTAAATCAAAGGAAAATACTGGTGAAGTTATTACTAAAGTTAAATTAGGTATGGAAGCTTTCTTACCTTCATTAAATCAAAGAGTAATAATAATATCTAACCCTGACAATAAAGGTGATGTTCAAGTTGAAGCTGGAATAATGAAAATTAATGTTAAATTAAAGGATTTACGTAAAGTTCCAAATGAACCTAAGAAGAAAGAAAAGAAAAAAAGAGAACTTAAATTAAATATGAAAGCTATTGATTCTAGAATTGATTTAAGAGGAATGGATTCTGAAGAAGCTTGCTATAGAACTGATAAATATTTAGATGAGGCTTATTTAGGAAACTTAGGTGAAGTAACTATAGTTCATGGTAAAGGAACTGGTATATTAAGAAAAGCAATTAATGATATGTTAAAAAGACATCCTCATGTTAAATCATATAGATTAGGTGTATATGGTGAAGGTGGAGATGGTGTAACTATCGTTGAATTAAAATAACAAAAATTATTAATTTAAATTCAGTTGAAACCCCTCCTTATTGTGCTATAATTAAAGCAGAATAGGAGGGATTTCATGTATTTAATAAGCGCATGTTTATGTGGAGTTAATTGTAAATATAATGGTAACAATAATTATAATAAAATATGCGATGAATTATTTTCTTCAGGAAAAGCTATTTTAGTATGTCCTGAACAACTTGGGGGATTGCCTACACCAAGAATACCAAGTGAAATTATAAATCATTTTAATAATAACAAATTAGAAGATACTTTTGTTGTTAATAAAAATGGAGATGATGTAAGTAAAGAATTTATTAAAGGTGCACAAGAAACCTTAAATATTGCTAAAAAATTAAATATTAAAAAAGCAATATTAAAAGAAGGAAGCCCTTCTTGTGGCGTTAATTACATATATGACGGTAATTTTAATGGCACTAAAATACCAGGTATGGGTATAACAACAAAAATTTTGAAAGAAGCTTTTATTGAAGTAATAAGTGAAAAGGATTTAGGAGGAAATAAAGATGGGATTATTTGATTTTTTCAAAAAGAAAAAAGAAAATGATGAAGAAATAGCTTTAGATAAAGCTTTAAATATAAAAGAAATTAATGAAAGTGAAGACGAAATTGCAATAACAAATGAATCATCTGAAATAAGTATTCAAAATGAAGATAATAGATTTAATTATAACTTTGTGTTAGATCAAGTAGAAGAATATCATAATCCAAGTAACCTTACTGCTGAAGAATTAAAATCTCTTATAACAGGAGAAATCCTAAAAGTTGTTGATAAATCTCAAAACTTTGATTCTATGGAACTTTATTCAAAAGAAGCAGCTAAAGTAATTGGAATGGAAAATATAGGTGCATTAACTGAATTTCTTTATGGTGGAATTTCAAAACCATCATATTTAAGAAGTAGATATAATGGTTTAGGAGCATGGCCTACAGCTGTTAAAAATGCTGTACTTACTATTTTATATTCCTTTAATGAACATAGTGTTGATGAATTGTTAAAAATAGCTAATGACAAATCAGCAAATAGTATTAAATCTGTAAATTTACTTTGTAAAATGGCTGCAAAGGGAATTGAAGAAGAAAAAATTATAGATTCTATAATTTATATTATGGATACATTTAGTGATGAAAATATAATTGCAACTTTAGGATTTTTATCTCAAGTAAAAAACAATACTAAAGTATTAAAAACATTAGAAGTTTACTTTAAAAAATATATTTATGATAATAATATAGAATCTGCTTATGATATTACTTTAAGTATAATTAATAATGTTGGAAATTATACAACAGAACAATTAATTTTCTTAAAGGCAGTTGCTATAAGTGATGAGGTTTTAGAGTTATCAATGATTTTAAAAGATGAGAAAGGTACCTTTGATTTATCTTCAGTACCTGAAGACTTAAGATTAAAAGCTACATTAAGCTTCTACTCTTTATATAATAAAGACGAAGAAATAAATAGTAAGTTAATGTATTTAAGAGATAATTCATTAGATATTGAACTTAGAAAATATTTAACAGAAATATTGGAATAAGTTAAAAAAATAAGTATTTTAATTTAACTCTATATAGATAAACACTTAAATAGGAGAGTTTATCTATATAGAGTTTTTTTATACAAAATAAAACGAATAAAAAACACTTGATTTTAACACTTTAATATGCTAAAGTATTAAATAAGAAAAGTGTTAGATAAAGATGGGGGAATTTATATGAAGTTAAAAAGATTAATAAGCAATATTATTTTAGGGGCAACTATAGTAACTTTAAGCCTAGGGGTATCTGGTTGTTCTAAAGAAAATACTTCTGAAAGTACTTTAAATAAGGAGACTCTAATAGTTGGAATGGATGATGCCTTTGCTCCTATGGGATTTAAAGATGAAAATGGTGAAATTACAGGATTTGATGTTGAACTTGCAAAAGCTATATGTGAAAAATTAAACAAAAAAGTTGTATTTCAACCTATAGACTGGACTATGAAAGAAACTGAACTTAAATCCGGAAATATAGATTTAATATGGAATGGTTATACAATTAATGAAGAAAGAAAGAAGAAAGTTGATTTTTCAGTTCCATATTTAAAAAATAAACAGGTTATTGTTACTTTAAGTAATAGTGATATAAAAGCAAAGAAAGATTTAGAAGGTAAAAAGGTTGGAGCTCAAAATGAATCATCTGCTATAAGTGCAATGGAAAAAGAAGAAGATTTATATAATAGTTTTAATGGCGGTTCTGCTATTACTTTTGAAGATAATAACCAAGCTTTAATGGATTTAGAAGCAGGAAGAATTGATGCTGTTGTTGCTGATGAAATATTAGTAAGATATTATATACGTTTAAAAGGTGAAGATAAATTTAATATTTTAGATGATAACTTTGGCGAAGAAGAATATGGTGTTGGAATAAGAAAAGGAGATACTGAGATGGTTGATGCTTTTAATAAAGCTTATAAAGAATTACAAGATGATGGAACATTAGCACAAATATCTACTAAATGGTTTGATGCAGATATAACTATAAAGGAATAAAAATAAAATGGGGGAGTAACACAAATGTATACTATAATAACATTTTTAAAAGATATAGTAAATTATACTGGAACATTATTTCCTCAAGTCTTAGAAGGGCTTAAGGTTACAATGGAAATTTTTTTATTGACACTAATTTTATCTATACCTTTAGGTGTTCTTGTAGCACTAGGAAGATTATCAAAAATAAAAATAATTAATAAACTAACAGGATTTTATGTTTTAATAATGCGTGGAACTCCTCTTTTACTTCAAATAGTCTTTATATTTTTTGGACTTCCAAATTTAAATATTGTTATAGATAGATTTCCAGCAGCAATAATTGCATTTACTTTAAATTATGCTGCATACTTTGGAGAAATCTTTAGAGCTGGTATTTCATCTGTTGATATTGGACAAAATGAAGCATCTCAAGTTCTAGGATTATCTAAAAAGGATACCTTTTTTAGAATAATACTACCTCAAGCTTTTAAAACAATATTACCTCCAATTGCAAATGAAATAGTAACATTAGTTAAAGATACTGCATTAGTATATGTAATTGGAATAGATGAATTATTAAGAGTTGGTAAAATAGCTTGTAACAGGGATTCTTCACTTTTACCACTCTTAATTATTGGAATTGTTTATTTAATTTTAATAGGAATATTCACAAAAATATTTGATAAAATTGAAAAAAAATATCAATATTATAATTAAGGGGTGCTCATATGTTAAAAATAAGAGGGTTAAAAAAATTTTTTGGAAATAATTTAGTGCTTAAGGGTGTAAATCTTGAGATTAACAAAGGTGAAATTGTAGTAGTAGTTGGCCCTTCAGGTGGAGGTAAAACAACTTTACTTAGAACTATAACTGGACTTGAAAAATGTGATGATGGAACTATTGAAATAGATGGATATACTTTTTGTAAAGATGGTAGGTATTGTGATAAAAAATCAAGTTCTATAATAAGAAAAAATGTAGGTCTTGTTTTTCAAAATTTTAATTTATTTCCTCATAAATCAGTTTTAGAAAATATAATAGAAGCACCAACTCGTGCCCTAGGTGAAAAAAAGGAAAATGCAATAAATAAAGCAAACGAAATATTAAGCTTTTTAGGTTTAAGTGATAAAGCTAATAATTATCCATGTGAATTATCAGGTGGGCAAAAACAAAGAGTTGCAATTGGACGAGCATTAGCTTTAAACCCTAAATTAATGTGTTTTGATGAACCTACTTCAGCTTTAGATCCATCACTTACTTTAGATGTAGCTAAGCTGATAAAAAGTTTAAGTAAAACCGGTATGTCAATGCTTATAATAACACATGATATGGAGTTTGCTAAACTTGTTTCTGATAAAATTGTATCTATGGATTCTGGAAAAATAATTGAAAAACATATTTATAATAAATGTGAAATAATTTAATGATATTTTTTATAACTAATTAATAATTTTTATTCTTTTATATAATACTAATTTATATGTATTAGAAAAGGAGAAATTAAAAATGAATGAAAAAACAATGAAATTTACAGATGATCAAGGAAATAAAGTAGAATATGCTATTTTAGAACAAAAGTTAATAAACAAAACAGAATATGTAGCAATGGCACCTGTAACCAATAAAAATGATGTTGAAATATTTAAAATTAAATTTGATAAGGATTGGAATGAAACTTTAGTTCAAGTAGAATCAGAAAAGGAACTAAATATGGTTAGACAAGTATCTAGTATTAAATTTTAAACTCTTTATGGGGATATCGCATTAAGAATAAATACTACAATATGTTGTATTAAATTTTATTTTTTAAAACAATATATTGTGTATAAAAGCTTTAGTGCGATAGCCCCATTTTTTTATTTACAATTAGTCCTTTTACTAGTAATTAATATTAATGTAAATTATAATTAAAGTATTATTATCAATTACATTAATTATATGTTTAATAAAATTTAAAGGAGGCGCTATGAAAAATTTATCTTTATCTAATAGAAGCAAAGGTGTTTTATTTATAATAATGTCTGCATTTGGATTTGCAATGATGTCTGCATTTGTAAAGCTATCTGGAGATTTACCATCTTTTCAAAAAACTTTTTTTAGAAATATTACATCTTGTATAATAGCATTTACACTTATTTTAGTTAAAAAAGAAAGCTTTTTTGGTAAATTGGAAAATCAAAAAATACTAATTTTACGTTCGGTTTTTGGAACATTAGGAATTGTTTTTAATTTTTATGCAATTGATAAACTAGTGTTATCTGATGCTAATATGCTTAATAAGCTTAGTCCTTTTTTTGTTATTATATTTAGTGCTTTATTTTTAAAGGAAAAAATAAATATAAAACAGGTACTAGCCATTATAATAGCATTTGTAGGTGCATTGTTTATTATTAAACCACAATTTAATTTTGATATCATTCCATCTTTAATAGGGGTTTGTGGTGCTATTTGTGCAGCAGCTGCTTATACATGCCTTCGTGTTCTTGGAAGCAAAGAAAAATATTATACAATTGTATTTTACTTTTCATTTTTTTCAACTATGGTGATATTACCATTTATGCTAATGGTTTATAAGGAAATGACTTTAGCTCAACTTCTTTATTTGATATTAGCAGGAATATTTGCAAGCGTAGGTCAATTTGGAGTTACAATTGCATATAAGTATGCTAAAGCTAAAGAAATTTCAATTTTTGATTATAGTAACATTGTTTTTTCTGCATTAATAAGTTTTATGTTATTTGGCACATTACCAGATTACTTAAGTGTAGTAGGCTATATTATAATTTTTACAGTATCATTATATATGTTTTTATATAATAAAAAATTAGATAAAATTGATAATAAATAATACTTAAGGGTTATATCAATAGTTTTGATATAATCCTTTTATCTATTACGAATAGTAATGATTTTACTTTTGATATCAATAAAGTATAAATAACTTAAAAACACTAAAAACACTAAAAACACAATTTAATAATATAGATAAATTAACTTATGAAATTACTGATAACTTTATTGGAACACTTAGAAATTATCAATATAAAGGATTTTGTTACTTAAAGACATTAGAAACACTAGGTTTTGGTGGAATACTTGGGGATGAAATGGGTTTTGGAAAGACATTACAAACAATTGCATTTTTATCATCTCTTAAAAATAATACTTTACTTATAGTTGAGCCCTCTTCTTTATTATTTAATTAGAAAAGAGAGTTTGAAAAATTTGCACCATCATTAAAAGTAACTCTTGTTAATGGTACAAAAAAATTTTAGAATTGAAACTATACATAATGCTTTTAATTATGATATATTAATAACTACTTATTCATTATTAAGAAATGACATTAATGATTATGCTAATATAAACTATCAAATGATGAATTCTTATATAAAAAAAATTGAGATACTTTCTTATATAACTAAACTAAGGCAAATAGTTTTAGAAACTAATGTAGTATTGGATAATTATTATGGTACAAGTGGTAAAATTGATGCATTAAAGGAGTATAAATGAACTTAAATAAAGATTTTTTAGAAAAATATAATGATTTAATGAATGAAGATGTTGAAAGTGCTTTAAACTTTTCTCTTAATTGCTTAAATGAAAGCAATAATCCTGATTTTTATGCCTATATTGCTGATTGCTATATGACATTAGAGGATTATGAAAATGCAGTAAAATATTTAAACTTAGGCTTAAATAATAACTGTACAAACGAAAGCTTTACTAAAAGTCTTTTAGGTGAAGCATATTTTTATTTAGGGAACTTTAAAAAAAGTAATGAAGTTTTCTTAAAATTAAAAGTAGAAAATCCTAATAGCTTCTTTGTAGTAGCTTATTTAATGGATATAAATATTTATTTAAAGAACTATGATTATGCAATAGAACTAGGAATTGAATTATTAAATTCAAATACATTAAATGATAATGATACTGCATATATTTTAGTAAATATAGGGTGGATATATTTAAAATATAAAAACCTTGCTGAAAAATCAGTTGAATATTTTAATAAGGCACTTAAAATTGATGAAAATTTAGGTAGAGCTTATATTGGATTAGGTGAATATTATTATAATATAAAGGAATATACTAATGCTTTAATAAATTATGAAAAGGCTATAGATTTACAAGAAGGTACTATTGATGTTTACTTTGGAGTTGCAATGTGTTATAAAGCTTTAAATCAATATGAAGATGCTTTAAGTTATTTACAAATAGTACATCAAGCAGATAATTCTAATGAATTATATATAAAAGAAATTAAAGAAATAGAAAATTTATAAATTTGAATTAAGTTACAAAAAAGTGATTATACTAAGGTTGAGGTGATACTTATGTACCAAAGTATAGGAATAAACTTAAGTAAAAGTTTAGATGCAGCAACTAAAAGAATTAAAATTCCTGCTATTACTCAAAGAAACTATTATAAGTCAAATAATAATTATGAAGAAGAATTTATAAATTTTTATAAATCTGATTCCACTAATAATGATATTGATTATGACGAAAATCTTAACTATTTAGATGATGAAGAAATAAATGATGAAGATAATTGTTATTATGATGAAAAAACTGATTGTTGCAATGATAGTTGTATGATGGAAAAATTAAAAAACTTAGATTGTAAGGTTATTGTAGGTGCAGGTATAGGAGCTTTAATTGGCTGTATTGGATTATGTCTTTTACTTAAGAAAAAATAAAACACTACATATGTTTTTATAAGCGTCGTAAATTTCGACGCTTATGTTTTTATAATATAAATTTTTAGGAGAGTATTAATGAAAGACGAAATAATAATTAATGTAGATGAAAATGATAATGAAATTGGATTTATTGAAAAACTTGATGCACATATTAAAGGAGTTCTCCATAGAGCAATTTCAGTATTTATATTTAATGATAACAAAGAATTATTACTACAAAAAAGATTTAGTGGAAAGTATCATTCACCAGGTCTTTGGACCAATACTTGCTGTACTCATCCTAATAAAAATGAAGATACAAAAGATGCAGCAAATAGACGTTTAAAAGAAGAAATGGGTATTTATTCAAATTTAAGAGAAATATTTTCATTTATTTATTATGTTAAATTTGATAATAATTTAATAGAACATGAATTTGATCATGTTTTCTTTGGAAAATATAATGGATCAATTAAATTTAATCCTATAGAAGTTGAGGATTATAAATGGATTTCTTTAGATAAATTAAAAACAGATTTAAAAGAAAACCCTGAAAAATATACCTTTTGGTTTGCATATATAATGAATAATCATTTTGATGATTTAAAGATAGCTCTTAATTCCTTATAATAACTTACTTTTATTTATTAATATCTATTGTAAGATATAAAATAGTAATATAAAATATTTTTATATTTAATTATATTTTTTATTTTAATAATGAAAGGAATTAAAAAAATGGATAAAAAGAAACCACAAGAATACATAGCTAATATATCTAAGGCTTCTGCATATTTTACACTTAATAATGGACCTATTAAAGATTTAATTAGCCAAGGAAAAATTACTTCAGAAGAAGCAGCAAATCTTCAAAAATATATGCAAAATCATTTATCGTATTTATATACAGTTTTACTTGAAGAAAATAATTTAAAGAAGTTTGACTTAGTTATAAGCACTATGAATAAATTTTATGTTAATGATGAAGAAGAAGTTCTTATTGAAGATGATGGTTTTGATAAATTCTTTAACAATTTATTCCCAACATCATCAAATATAACTATGAAATAGAATTTTAAAAAATTTTTGACATTTTCTAAATATTGGAATATAATAATATTAAATTAAATCTTAAAATTCATTGATAGGTGATAGTAATATATTTTAGCTTCATTAAAGAGAGTTAAGGATGGTGAGATCTTAACAAGAAGGATTTATATGAATGGGCCCTTGAGAAGTAAAGGGAAAACATAGCTTAGTACCAGATACCGTAACCTACACGTTATAGTAGGACAAGTATGATAGTACTTGATTAAGTGATGAGGTTTCTGATATTAAAACTTCATAAATTAGGTGGTACCGCGGATTTTACACTCCGTCCTATTTTTAGGACGGAGTTTTTTATTATTTAAAAGGAGGTGATTAATATGCCATGAAATATTGCTAATTTAAAAGAATTAAAATTTAATAATACTTATTTATATTTAGGGGGATTTAAAAATGAAAAGAAATTTAAATACAAAGAAAATGGTTATAAATGCACTTTTATTAGCAATAGGTGCCATATTACATCAAATAACTCCAGCCTTAGGTTTGCCAATGCAACCTGATTTTGCTTTAGCAATGTTATTTATAATAATGATTATAAATAATAATGATTATAAAATTACTCTTATTTCAGCTATAATAACAGGAATATTCACAGCTTTAACTACAAAGTTTCCTGGTGGACAGTTGCCAAATATAATAGATAAGCTAGTAACTGCAAATATTATGTTCTTAGTTATAACTTTAATAAATAAAATGTGTGACTTCATTAAAATTACAAACAAACTTCAAAGTAATATTTTAGTATTATTAACTTTTCCAATTGGAACATTAGTTAGTGGAGTGACATTCTTAATATCAGCACAATTAATAGTTGGTTTACCTGCAAATTTTTCAATGCTTTTTATTACCATAGTAATTCCTGCAGTATTAATTAATACTATTAGTGGATTTATTCTTTATCATGTAATAAGTTTATCTTTAAAAAGAATTATAACACTTTAAAAAATTCAAGAAATAATTATTTTATTATTTACTCTTGAATTTTTATAATAAGTCTATTTTTATTGAATTTTATCTTTTCTTCTGATACATTATAAATAACATTTTAAATAAATGACATTTTAAAATAATTATAAAACATTATTTGATAACCCAAGGAGGAAAAGTATGTATATTGCATTTGGAAATAGAGTGTTAGATAGCAATGATATAAAAAATATAATTGAAGAAAATACTGAATTTAAAGTTATTAAGGATATGAGCAAGGGTTCTAAAAGGGAAGATATAGTTGCTTTTAATTTAAGTCTTGATATTGATACTTTAAATAAGGAAATAAGCGAAACTATTAATATTAGTGAAGAAGATGAAGACACATTATTTGAAGAATATATGGCAACTACTGAGGAATTAGGGTTTGAATTAGAAGAATATTTACCAGAAGATTCTATCATGGATTTTAAAGCTTATAAATGGGAACCATCTGATAATGATATTAAAGGCGTTCTTGTTATGGCTAATGAAGAGCTTGGAAATAATAAATTAAAAGATGTAATGAAAAGATTATTAACTCAAGTTGAATAATATAAAATTTAAATTTCATAAAAACAAGGCATAATGATTTTCTGCCTTGTTTTTATTATATAGGAAAAAAATATAAAAAATGGTATAATCGATATATAATAAAATAATATAATACAATTATATGGTAGTAATTATTATATTAATCTTTAGTTGAGAATTAATTTGAGAGGTAATATATGAAAAGTACAGATTATATTGAGAAAATTGAAATGAACGCTAAATCTAAAGGCATATATTCAATTGATTTATGTCCTATTTCAAATACTATTCGTTTTACTGCTAAGTATGCTGGTTGCATGTATGCTTATGTAGTTGGTGATTTTAATGGCTGGGAAAAGTCTGATGATTATAAACTTACATGGCAAATTGATACAAATGATAAAGAATTAAAAATGATAAAAGAAGTAAAGTTTCCTAATAAATTACCTCCTGGTAAATATAGATATAAGTATATTTTAATTGATACTGATGGTAATGAAATTTGGGTAGATTCTTATGGAAATGAAAAAAATAGTTTTAGTTTTACTTGGGAAACGGTAAAAGATATTTTAAAAATATATTCTTCTAATAATATAATTGCATATAAACATCCTGTGGAATTATTAGGTGTTTGTACTGGATTATATGGAAGAATTTCACTTACTGAAATGGAATGGGAAATTAAAAATCCTTTACCTGGAATAGAAATAAAAAATGATTATTTAATAATTGATGATACAGTTCCTGATGGCTATGAAATTATAATTAAGGGAAGTTCATGTGAAGAAGAACTTATCACTACAAAAACAATAAAAGTTCAAAATAATAATTTTAATGGAACATTAGTACATTTTTACTTAGAAGATAATAATTATCAAGGAAATGATTATATTTGGAATTGTTGGAGTTTTGGAGAAAACTCTTCTGGTGAAGAAAAAAATTTTGTTTATAATACTGACTTTGGTTTTTCTACATTTATTAATAATGATTTTTTAATAATAAGAAAAAAACAATGGGGAAATAATTGGATAAATTATTGGGCTGAACAAAGTAATACTTATGATTTAAGAGGAAAATATAAAGATATTTATATTATTAAAGGAGATTCTAGAAGCTATAAATCTCTTAAAGATGCCGTGATAGCAAGTCAAACTAATATCCAATTTGCTGTTATGGATACTCATGAAAATATACAAATTTATCTTTCAAGTGAACCATTATTAGGTATAGATTTTGATTTATATTTAAATGAAGAAAAACTAGAAAATGTTTCTTCTATTATAAGAGGAAAAAAAATAATTATAGCAAATCTTCCTCATCATATTCGAGCAAATGATTTACTATTAGTTTCTGCTTCTAGCTCTTATAGACCTTATAAAGTTGTAATGCGTGATTATTTAAATAAATTTTATTATTCAAAAGATGATTTGGGAGTAACTTATTTGAACAATTCTATATCTTTTAAATTATGGGCTCCTACAAGTATTAAAGTAGAGCTATTATTATACAAAGAATGGTATATAAATCATGAGGATGATGTAATAAAATATCCAATGATTTATGATTATAAAACAGGAGTTTATACTACTGTTGTTAATAAAGAAGATGCAGATGGTATGTATTACTTATATAAGCTTTATTTTAGAGATGTGGATATAAATGGTAAAATAATAGAAACTGTAACTTATGCTGTAGATCCATATGCTAATTCTGTAAGTGTAAATGGCGATAAAGGATATGTGTTAGATATTAATGAAAAAGCTACTAAGCCAATAGGTTTTACAAATCACCCTATTCCTATATTATCTGAAAAAGATGATTCTATAATTTATGAAATGCATATTAGAGATTTTACTATTGATGAAAGTTCAGGAGTTATTAATGATCTTAGGGGGACTTATTTAGGTACAGTAGAGGAAAATACCATATATAAAAATCCTTATAATGGTAAATGTGTAAAAACTGGAATTGAACACTTATGTGAATTAGGAATAACTCATGTGCATTTAATGCCTATATTTGACTTTGGTTCTGTAGATGAACGTTTTCCTGGTTCAAATAATAGAAACTGGGGGTATGATCCTAAAAACTTTAATGTACCAGAAGGAAGCTATTGTAGTAATCCATATAATCCTGTTACAAGAATACTTGAATTAAGGCAAATGATTATGAAGTTCCACGAAAGAGGAATTAGAGTAGTTATGGATATGGTTTATAATCATATGATGAGTACTGTTAATATGGATAATATTGTACCTGGATATTATTTTAGAAGTGATTATCTAGGTCGTTATACTAATGGTTCAGGATGTGGTAATGAACTTGCTTCTGAAAGACCAATGGTAAGAAAATTTATTATTGATTCATGTCTTCATTGGATTAAAGATTATAAAATTGATGGAATTAGATTTGACTTAATGGAGTTATTAGATATAGATACTACAAAAGAAATTGTAAAGAAAACAACAAAATTAGATAAGAATTTCTTAATTTATGGTGAACCTTGGAAGGGTGGTAGTTCACCATTAGTTAACGGAACATACAAGGGTTCACAAAAAAATGAAAATTTCTCTATTTTTAATGATACATTTAGAGATGCTATAAGAGGCAATAATAATCCCTCTTCTGGTTTTATAAATGGTAATCAATATAGTTCAATTTGTAATTGGAGCATTATCGAAGGATTAAAAGGTTCAATATATACAATTACTAGTAATCCTAACGAAAGTATAAACTATGTTGATGCACATGATAATTATACCCTTTGGGATCAAGTTGAAAAAAGTCAAAATCAATCTATTAAATTTGGTGAATTTAGATTTAATATTCCTGATTATCCCTTAAATTCAAATTTGGTAAAGCAAGATCTTTTAGGAATGGCCATAATATTTACAGCTCAAGGTATTCCTTTTATTCAATCAGGATCTGAATTTTTAAAAACTAAACAAGGTGATCATAATAGTTATAAAAGTAATGATTATATTAATTCTATTAAATGGAGCGATAAGGAAAGATTTATTGATGTTTTTAAATATAATAAAGGTTTAATAGAAATTAGAAAAAATTTACCTCATTTCAAAATTAAAGATCCTAAAATAATAAAAAGTAATGCAACGTTTATATTTGGTGGAAACAATGAAAGTTGTGGTGTCTTACTTCAACATATAAATTTAAATGATTTTGGTAAAGGTGAAGTTTTAGTAATATATAATGGAACAAATATTGAAAATTATAATGTAACTTCATATGCTCCTCTTGCTCAAAATGGTTACTGGAATATTATTGCTAATGAAAGTACTGCAGGAATGAAGGTATTAAACACAATATATAATAATCAAATTCCAGCATTAAGGGCATTTTCTATAATGATTTTATGTAGCAACTTAAATTTAAATTAATTATTAAATTTATTAATGCCTTTATAAAGGATAAACAAAAAAATTATTAAATGGGGTATGTCGCATTAAGAATAAATCCTACAATATATTGTATTAATTTTTATTTTTTTAAACAATATACTGTGTATAAAAGTTTTAGTGCGGTAGCCCCATTAAATTCATAATATTTTTATAAAGCTATATTTTTGATTTAATTAATATATTAATCAAAAATATAGCTTATTTTTATTTTATAATTTTAGGCTTTAGTATAAATAATACTACTTATACAAAAAATATTTATACAAGTACATGAAAGGATTGTTTTTTTATGTCTGATTATAATAAACCAATTATAGTAATTAGTAAATGCCTAGGTTTCGATAATTGCAAACATGATGGAAGTATTGAAAACAACGAATTCATCGAAAAATTAAAAAAATATGTTAAAGTTATTCCAATTTGTCCTGAAATAGAATGTGGATTACAAATACATCATAGTAAATTAAGAATTGTTGAAAATAATAATAAAGAAGAACTTTTAATACCAAATGAAGATTTAAATTTAACACAAGAAATGCATGATTTTTCAAATAAATTTCTAAATAAATTAACTAATGTTGATGGATTTATTTTAAAATCTAAATCTCCAATCTGTGCTTTAAAGGACGCTAAAGTTTATGATACTTTAGAAAAAGGTTGTGCAATAAAAAGAGAACATGGTTTTTTTACAAAAGAAATCATTAAACAATATCCTTATATACCAATAGAAGATGAACATAGATTAAATAATTTTAAAATTAGGGAGCATTTTTTATCACGAATATTTATATTATCAGATTTTAGACTAATTAAGAAATCTTTTAATTTTGAAAGTTTAAAAAGCTTTCATTTAAAAAATACATTATTATTTTTATCATATAGTCAAAAATACTCTAAGCTTTTAGATAATTTAATTTATTCAGATAAAATTGAAGATATTAATATCTTATTTAAAGAATATGAATTTTATTTAAATAGACTTTTAGAAAAAGCTCCTAGATATACTTCAAATATTAATGTTCTTATGAAATCTTTAGAACAATTTGGCGACAAAATCTCTACAGAAGAACTGCAATTTCTTTGGACTACTATAGACAAGTATAAAAATGGTTATATACCTTTTACTGTTCCATTATATTTAGTTAAAAGCTATGTGGTACGTTTTGAGTTATATAATTTATTAGATCAAAGTTTTTTTATGCCTTATCCAGAAGATTTAATTATTTTAAACGATTAATATAAAAGCATATAAAGTATATTAAATGAATATTTATCTTATATAAAATTAATACTATTATATATAATTAAGGAGGAATTATATGAGTATTACTGAATTTGATAAATGGAAAGAAGCATTAGGAAAAGCTGTTAATATAGGAGAAAACTTAGGAATGTCAGATAATACTATTAATAATATTACAGCAAGTGTTGGTTCATTTCTAGCTAAAAATACAACTCCTTCAAATGACGAAGAAAAGTTGTTACATGAATTATGGAATGTTGCTAATTCTCATGACAAACATGTTTTAGCTAAGTTGGTAGTTAAGATTACTAAAAATGATACTATTTAATAATTTTAAAAAGTAAGATTAAGTTTTTAATTTAATCTTACTTTTTTACTTTATTAATAAAATAATTAATTAAATCATATATTTATTCTGTGAATTAATTATATAAGGAGAAAAAATTTTGAAAGCAAGAAGTGCATTAAAAAACTTTATTTTATGGGTTAGCTTAGCTATTATTGTTAATATAGTTATTTATATTACTTGGGGAAATGAACCAGCATTAGAATTCTTAGGTGGATACATAATAGAATTAAGTTTAAGTGTAGATAATTTATTTCTATTTTTAATTATCTTTACATCTTTTAATATACCAATATCTTATCAAAAGCGAGTACTTACTTATGGTATTATAGGTGCTGTTATTTTAAGATTCATATTTATATTTTTAGGTGTTGCAATAATTAATACTTTTCATTGGATACTTTATATATTTGGTTTTTTCTTATTTTTTAGTGGCTTAAAAATATTATTCAACAAAGATAAATCAAATGATTTTTCAGATAGTAAAATTTTAAAATTTTTAGAGAAGTTTATACCTGTTACTGATAAATTATATGAAGAAAAATTTTTCATACATGAAAATGGAATTTTACATGCTACACCGTTATTTTTAATCTTATTATTAATTGAAAGTTCAGATATAATTTTTGCATTAGATTCAATCCCTGCAATTTTTTCAATTACTACAAATCCATTTATAGTTTATTCTTCTAATATATTTGCTATATTAGGATTAAGAAGTCTTTATTTCTTACTAGCTAAATTAAATACTATGTTTAAATATATAAAATATGGTATAGCCTTTATTTTAATGTTTACAGGAATAAAGTTATTTATAGCATTCTTTGGAATTATTGTATCAACGATAGTTTCATTACTAATAATTGCTATCATACTTCTTGCAAGCATTTTATTTTCATTATTAAGTACTTAATCATCTAATTTTGAATACAATAATGTGAGGTTTGTCAATTAATAAGGAGGTAACTTCCTTGGCTGATGCACTTGATTTACTTATTTATTTAGATGAATCATTAACTAAAAACTTAAATTCATTAGTTATTGATGGATATATAGAAAAAAGAACTTCAAAATTTATTGAAGATAGAACTTTAAGTGCTAAGACAGGTAATGAAGGTTCTAATCAACATTATGGTGAAGATAGATGTGTGCGTGATGAGCGTGATGGATATAAAGGTAAAAATTTTACTGAAGCAGATACTATAACTACTTCAAATAAAGATAATCAATATCTTGAGGGAAAAAGATATGTAAGGCGTGAAGAAGAATTAACACGTATTTATACAACTTTTGAAATTCATCAACAATTATTAAGAGGTTTAAACGATTCTAATTTAATTAAAGAATTTTCTGAATATAATTCAATAAATGATATAAATGTAGGAGATTATATTAAACTAAAAGGTAATATATCTAGTGAATCTATGGTTTCATACATAGATAGTTTATCTAATTTACTTTGTTGTTTGGGAACTGATAGTTTAAATTCTGTTTGCAAAGTTTCAACGAATTCTGAAAATCCATTGTTAAATTATAATACAATGTATAAACAAGTGGAATATTTAAAATCACTTTTAACAGTTAATAATAGTCAAGATATGATTATTAATTGTGGAAATACTGATGTTATTTTAACCGTAAACAATAGTAATTTTGTTAGTACTTATGCTAATATATATGATGAAGAAGATTGTCCCTGTACCGTAATTGGTAAAGTAATAAGAAAGTGCGATAATGAACATTGTATTCATTTATTACGCAAATCAGGACAGGCTAATTTTTATGAAAATTTTTTAAATTGTTGCTCACCATTAATGCAAAAGTTGTCTAGTACTGGAATATACCTTCCAGAACAGCCAAGATTTAGAGTTCCTGGTGAGGCATTATTAGTAGTTCCAATAAGTATGATTACTTAAACTTAAAGATTTATGTTTTTTAATAATATTTAATAAAATATACACCTTTTCTTATAAGGAATGGTGTATATTTTTAATACTTTTAAATTTGATTAATTGTTCTCTGAAATTATAAAATTAACAATTTCCATATATAACTTTAATGCTTCAGTATTTGATAATCCTTCTAAACAATGGTTACAATCTTCTAATGTATAAAACTTAAAGTGATTGTTTAATTTAATACATTTTTTATATAAGCTTATTGATGTATCATAAGGAACAATTTCATCCTTTTTACTATGTATAATTAATGTATCAGGTAAATTTTTTTTAACATAACTAATCGGACTATATAATTTAGAAAAATTTTTTATATCATTTTTAGAAAGATTTTCTACAATTTCCCTTGGTCCATAATTTAAGTTTATTTTACTTAACTCAGCTGGTCCAAATAAATCAACTACATATTTAACTTGTGATGGGTAATCCTTTAATGAAGAATCTCCTATAAACTCATCATTTTCTGAATAAGCTGCCATCATTGCTAAATGTGCTCCAGCAGATGGTCCAATTAATCCTATGTTTTCTATATCAAAATTATATTTATCCTTATTTTTATATACCCACCTTATTGTATCTTTAACATCTGAAATTTGCTTATCAAATATTATTTCTTCTTTCATTAATTCATAAGATGTACTTATAACTGCATATCCCTCTTCCTTTAATAATTCTATTAAAGGAGAAATTGCAGATGGAATTACCTTTTCGCCCTTAATCCATGCATCTCCAAATACATATATAATAACTGGTTTTGGTTTAGTTTCATTATTATTTTCATATAAATCTAATTTTAATGATAGTCCATTTCTTTTTTTGTAAGTTATGTCTTCATATGTAATATCATCAATTGGATCATTATAAAAATCTGTTGATATAGTAGGTAAGGTATTACTTAATTTAATAACTTCTAATAAAAATTTAAATTTAACAGAATTTAAAGTAACAAATACCAAACATATAAAAACACTTAAAATTACTAATAAATTTACTTTCCTTCTTTTTTTCATAAAAATCTCCTTGCATATTATCCTATATATAGAATTATTACCCAAAAGTTTATAAATATAAAAACTTTTAAAAATTATTAGATTTTTTTTACGAATAATGTTACAATATTTAAGAAAAATATACACATCACGGGAGTTGTTTTCTATGGAAAAATACAAACAAGAATTTATAGAATTTATGGTTAAAAGTAATGTTTTGAAATTTGGTAAATTTGTTACAAAGAGTGGACGTCAAACGCCTTTCTTCATTAATACTGGTAATTATACAACAGGAGAGCAACTTGAAAAATTAGGTCAATTTTATGCTCAAACAATTAAGGAACGTATTGGAACAGATATTGATGTATTATTCGGACCTGCTTATAAAGGAATTCCTCTAACTGTTACAACTGCAATAGCAATGAATAATCTATATGGAGTAAATGTTGAATATTGTTCAAATAGAAAAGAAATTAAAGATCATGGTGAAGGTGGAATTTTACTTGGAGCAAAATTAGATAATACTAAAAAAGTAGTTATAGTAGAAGATGTTATGACTGCAGGAACTTCAATTTATGAAACAGCTCCAATATTAAAAGCACAAGGAGATGTTGAAATCTCAGGATTAGTTATTTCTGTTGATAGAATGGAAAAGGGAAGAGGAGAAAAGTCAGCTCAATCTGAAATAAAAGAAGCATTTGGTATAACAACTTATCCAATAGTTACTATGGCAGAAGTTGTTGAATACTTATATAACAAAGAAATAAATGGAACTATATATATTGATGATAATATTAAATTAGCAATAGAAGAATATTATCAAAAATATGGAGTTTAATTAAATAAAGTAAAAAATAGGATAATGCATAAAATCATTATCCTATTTTTTAATACATAACATTTATTTGATAATTATATTCTTTAAATGAATTTAATATTTTTTGAATATTCTCATGCCCATTTGTTTCAACTGTAACTTCTAATAAAACATTATGAATTCTATTAATTGCTTTAAAGTGATTATGTTCAAGCTTTATTACATATGGTGTAGTTTTTGGTATTACAATTGTTGAATTAACATTCGCTAGTGAAGATGCATAAGCAACTCCTTGAGCATGATTACCTGCTGAAAAGCAAACTACTCTTATAGATTTTTCCTCTTCACTTAATGATAATATTTTATTTAATGCCCCTCTTATTTTATAAGCACCTGTTAATTGCAAGTTTTCGCATTTCATATATACATTATTATTACTAAATTTACTAAAAACATTACTATATAATAATGGAGTTTTTATAACAGTATCCTTTATATTTTCTCTTACATTTATTATTTTTTCTAAATACATAATATCTAGCCCATCTTCTTAAATAAATTTATTCCTTGTAAAAAATAATAATTAAATATATAACATTGTAATTTTAACCAATAATATATTATTTTTACATAAAATATATTTAGAGTAAAATAATCCTTTCCTATTCAGTTTATAAATATTTAGTTGTATTAATTTAATATTAAATATATAATTACCTTGAATATTAAAAGACGGAGTGAAATAAATGGAAGAAAGATTACAAAAGTACATGGCTCAATGTGGGGTAGCTTCTAGAAGAAAATGTGAAGAATTAATTTTAGATGGTAAAGTTAAAGTTAATGGAATAATTGTAAACGAACTTGGAACAAAAATAAATCCTGAAATAGATATAGTAGAATTTAATAATCAAATAATAAAAATAGAAGAAAAAAAATTATATATTATGCTCAATAAACCTGAAGGATATATAACATCTGCCAAAGATGAAAAAGGAAGAAAAACAGTTTTAGACATAGTTAATGTTCAAGAAAGAATATATCCAATTGGAAGATTAGATTATGATAGTTCAGGGTTACTTTTATTAACTAATGACGGAAGTATATATAATAATATAATTCATCCTAGAGTTGCCATAAAGAAAAAATACATAGCTGTATGTAAAGGTAAATTTACTCAAAGTGATATAAAAAAATTTAAATCTGGAATTGATATTGGTGGATATGTAACTGCTGAAGCTGATATAGATATAATTTGTGAAGAAAAATCAAAAAATAGTACTGAAATTTTATCAACTGTTGAAATTTCAATACATGAAGGTAAAAATAGACAAATTAGAAAAATGTGTGCTTCTTTAAATCATGAAGTAATTAGCTTAAAAAGAGTTTCTATAGGAAATATAAAATTAGGTTATCTAAAAAAGGGTCAATGGAGAGAGTTAACAGAATCTGAATTAAATTATATTAAAAATTTATAGGAGTTTTTTATGTTTAAATATGTTTCTGATGTGAGTATACTTTCACATAACATCATTAAAGAATATATTCCAGAAAAAGATGTAGCTATAGATGCTACATTAGGAAATGGATATGATTGCGACTTTTTATCTGAAAATTTTAAAAAGGTATATGCTTTTGAGATTCAAAAAGATGCTTGCGATAAATATATCGATAAAAATAATAATGTTATAGTTATTAATGAATCCCATGATAAATTAAGCTACTTTGTAAAGGAACCAGTTAATTGTATTTGTTATAATTTAGGATATCTTCCAGGTGGAGATAAAAATATAACTACACTTGCTAAATCAAGTTTATCAAGTATAAAACAATCCTTAGAATTAATAACCAAAAACGGAATAGTTTCTATTGCAATTTATCGTGGTCATAATGAAGGTAAAGAAGAGGAAAATTGCATTATTAATTTTGCTAAAACCCTTCCTAAAAATAAATATGGTGTTATGCTACACGAATGCATTAATAGATCTATAACTTCACCTTTGTTAATGATAATTGAGAAAAAATAATTATTATTGGAACTTTAATTTAATTTACTTGCATTTTTTCAATTTTAGATTTAATTATTTAATTGATTATATTAATAAATAATGCTAAAATAATTGCAGTTAGTTTAAATAGGAGAGTTAAATAATGGAAATAAATAATACGGATGAATCAAAGGATTTAATGAAATTAATTCAAATGAGATTCCCAAGACTTAGTAAAGGGCAAAAACTCATTGCTGAATATATATTAAAAAATTATGATAAAGCTGCTTTTATGACTGCAGCTAAACTTGGAGTTTCTGTAGGCGTTTCTGAATCAACAGTAGTAAGATTTGCAATTGAATTAGGTTTTTCAGGATATCCTAAACTTCAAAAGTCCCTTCAAGAGTTAATAAAAAATAAATTAACTACAGTCCAAAGATTAGAATTATCAAGTGATTATATTACTGAAGGTCATGCTTTAAAGGGTGTATTAAAAGCTGATATGGAAAATATAAGATCAACTATGGAAAAAATTGATTATAATACGTTTGAGGATGTAGTAAACAATATTTTTGCTGCTAAAAGAATCTATATTATTGGCTTAAGAAGTTCTATGGCATTAGCTGAATTTTTGGGATTTTATTTAAATATTATTCTTCAAAATGTAAAAACAGTTGGATATGGTATTTCTGATATATTTGAGCAAATGATAAATGTTGGTGAAGGTGATTTAGTTATAGGAATTGGTTTTCCACGTTATGCAAGTAGAACAATTGATGCATTAGCATTTGCACAAGATAGGGGTGCAACAGTTGTTGCAGTAACAGATAGCTTTTTATCTCCACTTGCAGCAAGGGCAGATTATTCACTTATTGCTCAAAGTAATATGGCCTCTTTTGTTGACTCATTAGTTGCACCATTATCAGTAATAAATGCATTAATAATTGCTGTTGGTATGAGAGAAAAAGAAAATATTTCTTCAACATTTAACAGTTTAGAAGAAATATGGAGAGAATATAATGTTTACTCATACAACAATCGTAATGTTGGAGACGATTAATTTAAAATAAAAGGGGCTGTCGCACTAAAACTTTTATACACAATATATTGTTTTAAAAAATAAAAATTAATACAATATATTGTAGTATTTATTCTTAATGCGACATCCCCTTTAGTTATAGGAGGACTTTTTATGGCTAAAGTCATTGTTATAGGAGCTGGCCCTGCTGGTATAATGGCAGCAATTCACGCTTCTAAGAAGCATAATGTAACTATTTTAGATGGAAATGATAGAATAGGTAAAAAATTATTTATTACTGGAAAAGGTAGATGTAATGTTACAAATTCAAAGGATATAAGTGAATTTTTCGACTATATACCAGGAAATCCTCATTTTTTATATAGTGCTTTATACTCATATACAAATGAAGATACTATGAATTTTTTTGAAAATGTTGGAATAAAATTAAAAGTTGAACGTGGTGGAAGAGTCTTTCCAATGTCTGATAAATCCTCAGATATAATAAAGGGGCTTTCTATAGGGTTAAAAGAATCTAACGTACAAGTTAAACTTAATTCTAAAGTAACAAATATTATTTATGACGCTAATAAAATAGTTGGAGTTGAAATAAATAATAGCACTAAATTATATGGTGATTATTTTATTATAGCAACTGGAGGTGCTTCTTATCCACTTACAGGATCAAGAGGAGAAGGACAAAAATTTGCTAAAAAACTTGGTCATACAATTATAGAATTGAAACCATCATTAGTACCAATTGAACTTAATGAACCTTGGTTAAAAGATTTAATGGGATTATCTCTTAAAAATATTTCTTTAAGTATTTTAAAAAATAATAAGGTACTTTATAAAAATCAAGGAGAAATGCTATTTACTAACTATGGAATATCTGGTCCTTTAGTTCTAAGTGGATCAAGATATGTTAAAAATGAAGGAAGTTATGAAGCATCTATTGACTTAAAGCCAGCTTTAAATGAAAGCGAACTTGATAAAAGAATTCAAAAAGATTTCTTAAAATATCAAAATAAAGAATTTAAAAATGCTTTAGATGATTTATTACCAAAAAAACTAATTCCTTTAATAATTAATTTATCAAACATTCCATTAGATAAAAAAGTAAATGTAATTACTAAGGAAGAACGAAAAAAATTATTACATATTTTAAAAGATTTAAGAGTAAAAATTAAAGGACTTCGTCCTATTGAAGAAGCAATTGTTACTGCAGGTGGTGTAAATACATTAGAAATAGATCCTTCTACTATGAAGTCAAAAATAATTTCTAATTTATCTTTTGCTGGAGAAGTTATTGATGTTGATGCTTTTACCGGTGGATATAATGTACAAATTGCATTATCAACTGGATATATTGCTGGAAATAGCATTTAATTGCTTTAATAATTGAGAAATTTTATTTTTAATATTATAATAAATTGAATATAAAGATAGATGTTTAATGTTTGAAAGGTGGATTTATTAATATGAGAATAGCTGTAGCAATAGATGGACCAGCAGGTGCTGGTAAAAGCACAATTGCAAAATTAGTAGGTAAAAAGTTTGATTTAATGTACATAAATACAGGAGCAATGTATAGAGCTGTTGCTTTATCAGCCAAAAGAAATAATATTAAAACAACAGAAATTGATTCATTAATGAATATGATTGATAAAATGGAAATGCATTTTGAAAATGATGATTTAATTTTAAATGGAGTTAATATACAAGATGAAATAACACTTCCAGAAATAAGTGAAATAGTATCACAATATGCATCAATTCCAGAAGTAAGAAGCAAGCTTGTTGTCTTACAAAGAAAAATGTCTGAAAAATATAATGTTATTATGGATGGAAGAGATATTGGTACAGTAGTACTTAAAGATTCAAAATTCAAATTTTTCTTAACAGCAACTCCTGAAGAAAGAGCTAGAAGAAGGTTTACTGAATTAGTTAATAGGGGTATTGATGTTAATTATGATAAATTATTAGAAGATATTATAAAAAGAGATTATATTGATAGTCATAGAGAAGTAGATCCATTAAAAAAGGCTGATGATGCAATAGAAATTGATAGTTCAAATTACAATATTAATGAAGTAACTGAAATAATTTGTAATTTTATAGAAAATGCCTTACAATAGATTAAGAGAATATTTTTAAACATAGGAGAAATATTTATGAAAGTATTATTAGCTGAAAACGCTGGTTTTTGTTTTGGAGTTAAGCTTGCTGTAGATAGCGCAATTAAAACTCAAAATGAATATAATAAAAAAATTTATACTTTAGGCCCGTTAATTCACAATAGTGATGTAGTTAATTATTTAGAAGAAAATAATATATATGCTATAGATATTAATAATGTTGATACTTTAAATAAAGATGATGTTATTTTAATCAGATCTCATGGTGTATCTAAAGATGTTTTTGAATACTTAACTAATAAAGGTCTTATTGTTATTAATGCAACTTGTCCTTTTGTAACAAATATACAAAAAAAGGTTAATAAATTTTCAAATGAAGGCTATAAAATTGTTATTTTAGGTGATGAAAATCACCCAGAAGTAATAGGAATTAATGGTTGGTGTGGTAATTCTGCAACAATAACAACGGATGGTAACTTTAAAGAGCCACTTACTGGAAAAGTATGTGTTGTAGCTCAAACTACCGAAAAAGAAGAAAATTGGGATAAAACAATTCAAAATCTATCATTAAACACTTATGAAGATTTAAAATCATTTAATACAATTTGTGCTGCAACAGAAGAAAGACAAAAAAGTGTTTTTGATTTATCAAAAAAAGTTGACTTTATGATTGTAGTAGGTGGAAAACATAGTTCAAATACAACAAAATTATATCAAATAGCTAAAAAGAATTGTAAGAATACAATTCATATTGAAAATGCAAAAGAATTATCAAAGGATATTTTTGCAGGAATAGATATAAAAACTATCGGGATAACAGCTGGAGCATCAACTCCAGATTGGATTATAAATGAAGTAATCAGTATTATGGAGGGATTTTAAAAATGGAAGAACAATTACTTTTAATGAATGAAATGGATAGACAATTTCGTATAGGAGATGAAGTTGAAGGCGAAATACTTTCAATTAAAGATGAACAATTGCAAATATCTTTAGTTGGATATAAGTCAGATGGTGTTATTCCTTTTAAAGAGTTAACATCTGAAGATAGAATAAATTCTACTTTAGAGAATTTAAAAGTTGGAGATAAAATTAAAGCTAAAGTAATAAAGTTAAAAAATGAAGATAATTATGTTGTATTATCAAGATTAGAATATGAAAAAGAAACTACATTAGCAAACTTAGAAGAATTATTTAATACAAAATCTGAATTTGATGTTGTTATAAAGGATGCTAAAGAAAAGGGATTAGTTGCTTACTATAATGGTGTTAGAATATTTATTCCAGCTTCACAAATTGATACAAAATATGTTGAAGATAAACAAAGCCTAGTTGGTAAAACATTAACAGTAAGATTAATAGACTTTTCAAGAGAAAATTTATCAAAAATAGTTGCTTCAAGAAAAGTTATTTTAGAAGAAACTAAAGCTAAAAAAGAAGCTGAAGCTTGGGAAACCCTTCATGAAGGAGATGTTGTTAAAGCTGAAATCAAAAGATTTACTAAGTTTGGGGCTTTTGCTGAAATCAATGGTATAGATGGATTAATCCACTTATCTCAAATTTCTTGGAAACATATAAACTCTTGTGATGAAGTATTAAAAATTGGTGAAATCGTTGATGTTAAAATATTAAGTTTAAACAAAGACGAAAAGAAATTATCATTAAGCATTAAAGCTTTAACTCCTGAACCATGGAGCATAATTGATCAAAAATATGCTGTAAATTCAGCTGTACTAGGTAAAGTTGTTAGAATAAATGATTTTGGTGCATTTGTTGAATTAGAACCTGGAATAGATGGATTAGTTCATATTTCAAAAATAAGTCATGATCATATTAAACACCCATCTGAAGTTTTAAGAATTGGTGAAGAAGTAAAATGTATAATTTTAAGTATCGATAAAGAAAACAAAAGAATTGCTTTAAGTATTAAAGACGCTCAATAATTTTAGCAATAAAAGAAAGATTACACATATATATAAGTGTAATCTTTTTGTATTAAAGGGATTATTAAAAAATAATTTTAGAGGTTAATATGGTATTATTAGAAAGGTTATCAAGCAATAATTTTGAAAATTTTAAAAGTTTAAATATAGAGAGATTTAGTAAAGAAAATTATGATAAGAACTTCTTTGAATATTATCAAAGTGAAAAATTTTTTCTTAAAATTTTTCTTAAAAAATTTGTTAAACTTTTTGTATATGGGAAAAAAGTCATAGGTTATATATGGTATGAGGTACCAGTTGAAATACCTGTACGAATATGGTCTTTATATGTTAAGCCAGAATATATAAACTTATTAACGCCTAATATACTAAATAGTTTTAATAATACTGTTCTCTCTTATGAAACCTGTGAAGATGAAATTAATAATCAAACACTTATAAATCTTGGTTTTAATAAAGTTAAGCCTTCTATACTAATGAATATTAAGTTAAATGATTATAATAAAAATATACAAGTAGATAAAATAAAATATAATTTAGAAAATGATTATAAACTTTTAAAAAAGGTTAATTCTATTTATAATTCAAATATAGATAAAATTAATATTACATGTCAAAAAGTAATATTAAAAAAGGATGAAGAGCTTCGATGTGAAATTCAGAACTCTATATTTTCAGCTACAACAAGAGCCCCCTTAGAAATTCAAGATATTGAAACTGATATAGAGCAAGACTATTATATTGAAAATTTATCTTTGTTTATAAAAATAAATGATATTGCTATTGGGTATGGGCAAATAATATTCAATCGTGATATGTATACTGTAGTCAATTTTGGAATAATCAAAGAATTTAGGAAATATGGTTTTGGAAAAATCCTTTTAAATCAATTAATATTTGAAGCTAAAGAAAATGGCATTTATGAATTGTTTATTAGGGTAGAAGAAAATAACTTTAATGCATTAAAACTATATAATTGGATAGGATTTAGACCTAAGTCTATAATTAATAAATGGGAAAGATAAAAAAATTTAAACAATTTTTAGCTTCCAAAAATTATATATTAAAGAGTATTAGCGAAAAAAGCTTTTACTCTTTATTTTTTACAAAATATTATGTTATAATACATTGAGATTTGATTTTACATAAATGACAATGGAGGAATAATAATGTCTAAAGATTTTGATTATAAATTATTAGATAACATGAAAGAATCTGATACTAACGGTGAAAAATTATATTATATTCATACATATGGATGTCAAATGAATGAAGAGGATTCTGAAAAACTTTCAGGTATGCTTAAAAGAATTGGTTATACTAGAACTGAAGATAAAGAAAAAGCAAGTATAATTTTATTTAATACTTGTTGTGTAAGAGAAAATGCAGAAAATAAAGTATTTGGTAACTTAGGTCAACTAAAAAATTTAAAAGAAAAAAATCCTAATTTAATTATAGGTATTTGTGGATGTATGATGCAACAAGAAGGAATGGCAGATAAGATATTAAGAAAATTCCCTTATGTTAATATAATTTTTGGTACTCATAATGCATATAAATTCCCAGAATACCTAAACAGAGTTAGAACTGAAGGTGTTCAAATTAAAGAAATATTTAATAAAGAAGAAGAAATAGTTGAAGGGTTACCTATAGATAGACAAAGTAGCGTTAAAGCTTTTGTTACTATTATGTATGGATGTAATAACTTCTGTACTTATTGTATAGTTCCATATGTAAGAGGTAGAGAAAGATCAAGAAAACCTGAAGATATAATTAAAGAAATAAAAGATTTAGTTGCTCAAGGATATAAAGAAATTACATTATTAGGTCAAAATGTTAACTCATATGGTAAGGGATTAGAACCAGAAGTTTCTTTTGCTGATCTTTTAAGAATGATTAATGAAATAGAAGGCTTAGAAAGACTTAGATTTATGACATCTCATCCAAAGGATTTAAATGATGATGTAATTAAAGCTGTTAAGGAATGTGGTAAACTTTGTGAGCAAATTCATTTACCAGTTCAAAGTGGATCAGATAGAATATTAAAGAAAATGAACAGACACTATACTAGAGAATACTATATGTCTTTAGTAAATAAAATTAAAAAGGAAATTCCAGATGTTTCTTTAACAACAGATATAATTGTTGGATTTCCTGGAGAAACAGAAGAAGATTTCTTAGATACATTAGAATTAGCAAAAGAAGTTCAATATGATTCTGCATTTACATTTATTTATTCAAGAAGAAATAATACTCCTGCTGATATGATGTTAGATCAAGTATCTGAAGAGGATAAACATAATAGATTTAACAGATTAGTTGAAGTTATCAACTCTAGTGTTATTGCTAAGAATAAAGCATATGATGGTAAAGTTGTTGAAGTATTAGTTGAAGGAACTAGTAAAAATGATGAAAGTAAGCTTTCAGGAAGAACAAGAAACGGAAGATTAGTTAACTTTACAGGTGAGAATATAAAAATTGGTGATTTAGTAAATGTTAAAATCACTAAAGCTCAAAACTTCTCTTTAGTAGGTGAAGCTGTAAAATAAAAAATAAGGATAGCTCTAGAAATTAGAGCTATCCTTATTTTTATAAATTTTCATTACTTTATATTATTTAAAATATGTTGTATAATACATTGATAAATGACTTTAAAATGCGCCTTAAAATTTGAATTTACATGGAGGTAATTACTTATGGCTTTAACACCAATGATGAGGCAATACATGGATATAAAAAATAAATATGAAGATTGTATCCTCTTTTATAGATTAGGTGATTTTTATGAAATGTTCTTTGAAGATGCAAAAACTGCTTCAAGAGAATTAGAATTAGTTTTAACAGGAAGAGAATGTGGCTTAGAAGAAAAAGCACCTATGTGTGGTATTCCATTTCATGCTGCAACAAACTATATTTCTAGATTAGTTAATAAAGGTTTTAAAGTTGCAATATGTGAACAAGTTGAAGATCCATCTCAAGCAAAAGGGATAGTAAAAAGAGATGTAATAAAAGTTATTACTCCTGGAACTTATTCTGAAACTACTGGAGATGAAGAATATAAAAATACATATATAATGGCAATATATAATTCTGATGGTTATTATGGAATTGCTTCATCAGATATTTCAACTGGAGAATTTAAAACTACCTTTTTTAAAGAATTAAAAACTACATTATTAGATGAAGTTTCAAAAATATTACCAAAGGAAGTAATAGTAGATACTAATTTTAATGAAGATATTATTGCAGAAATACATAACATTTCTAATGCATTAATTACTAAAAAAAATATTCAAGAATTTAACTGTACTGATGAAGAATTAATTAATCAATTTACTGAAGCTCAAATAGCTGGATTAGACTCAAGAAGTAAAGCTGCATCTTCAATATTATTAAAATATATATTAGACACTCAAAAAATGAGCCTTTCTAATATAAACCTTTTAGAATCATATGATATTATTAATTATATGACTATAGATAGTAGCTCTAGAAGAAATCTTGAATTAACTGAAAACTTAAAGGAAAAATCAAAAAAGGGTAGCTTAATTTGGGTATTAGATAAAACATCTACTACTATGGGGGGAAGAACTCTTAGAAAATGGATAGAAGAACCTTTAATAAATAAAGAAGAAATAAATCATCGTCTTGATTCTGTAGATGAATTATTTAATAATATTTATTTTACAGAAGAATTAAGAGAAGCATTAAAAAATATTTATGATATTGAAAGAATTGTAGGAAAAATATCTAATAAAAATGTAAATGCTAAAGATTTAGTTTCATTAAATATGTCGTTACTTAAGCTTCCTGAAATTAAGAAAAAGTTATCACAATGTAATTCTAGTCTTTTATCACAATGGCATGATAATTTAGATGTTCTTAGTGATATTAGTGATCTTCTTTCAAATGCATTATTAGATGATCCTTCTACTTCTATTAAAGAAGGTAATATTATAAGAAAAGGATATTCAGAAAAAGTTGATGAATTAAGAGAAGCAAAGCTTCATGGTAAGCAATGGATAGCTTCTTTAGAAAGTAAAGAAAGAGAGTTTACTGGAATTAAATCTTTAAAAATAGGATATAATAAAGTTTTTGGATATTATATAGAAATATCTAAAGCAAATTATAGTTCTATTCCAGAAGGAAGATATATAAGAAAGCAAACCTTAGCTAATGCAGAACGTTATATAACAGAAGATTTAAAAGTAGTAGAAGAAAAAATCCTTGGTGCTGATGAACATCTTATGGCTTTAGAATATCAATTATTTGTAGAGCTTAGAGATAAGGTAGAAGCTCAAATTCCAAGATTAAAAAGAAGTGCAAATATAATTTCTTCATTAGATGCACTTAGTACACTTGCTAAAGTTGCCGTAGATAATGATTATGTACGTCCTGAAATAAATAATGAAGGAATTTTAAATATTACAGATGGAAGACATCCAGTTGTAGAAAAAGTAATAGGTAATGGTGAGTTTGTATCTAATAATACTACTATTAACAATACTGATCATAGATTACTATTAATTACTGGTCCTAATATGGCTGGTAAATCTACTTATATGAGACAGGTTGCATTAATTACACTTATGGCCCAAATTGGATCATTTGTACCTGCAAAAAGCGCTAATATTTCTGTATGTGATAAAATATTTACTAGAATAGGAGCTTCAGATGACTTAGCAGGAGGAAAATCTACATTTATGGTAGAAATGTGGGAAGTATCTAACATATTAAAAAATGCTACTCCTAACAGTTTAGTTTTATTAGATGAAGTTGGAAGAGGTACTTCAACTTATGATGGTTTAAGTATTGCATGGTCAGTAATAGAATATATCTCTAATACTGATAATTTAAAATGTAAAACTTTATTTGCTACTCACTATCATGAATTAACAAAGCTTGAAGGAATAATTGAAGGTGTTAAGAACTATTCAGTTGCTGTTAAGGAAAGTGATGATCAAGTAATTTTTCTAAGAAAAATCATTGAAGGGGGAGCAGATCAATCCTATGGTATTGAAGTTGCAAAACTTGCTGGATTACCTTTTGAAGTTATAGATAGAGCTAAAGATATTTTAACTAAGTTAGAAAATGAAAAATCTATAGAAATTGATAAGTTATTTAATAATTATAGAGAAGATAAAATTAATATTTCTAAAATAAATGAAGAAGCTGCTATAGAAATAGAAGAGGTTCCTTCACAAGAAAAACCTATAACTACAAATAACATTTCTACATCTTTAGATAACAATCTTGAAGAAAAATTATCTAAATCAATTAAAGAAGAAAATTTATTGCCTGATATGATGCAATTAGACTTTAATATGCTAGAAAAAGAATCTTTATTAAAAGATATAGCTAACATAGAAGTAATGACTATGACACCATTAGATGCAATGAATACTTTATTTAAAATCGTTCAAGATGCTAAGAAATTAAAATAGGAGGTGCTCTATGAAAAGAATTAATATATTAGATGAGCATACATCTAATAAAATAGCTGCAGGGGAAGTTGTAGAGCGTCCTTCCTCTGTAGTAAAAGAACTTGTAGAAAATTCAATAGATGCAAATTCTAAAAATATAACAATTGAAATTGAAGAAGGTGGTGTAGCTGCTATTAGAGTAATAGATGATGGTTCTGGTGTTCATAATCTTGACATAGAAAAAGCATTTATGCCTCATGCTACATCTAAAATAAAAAATGTTGATGATATATATTCTATTAATACATTAGGATTTAGAGGAGAAGCATTGCCTTCAATAGCTTCTGTATCTAAACTTACTTTTAGAAGCAAACCAGCTAAATGTGATTTTGGTAAGGAATTAGTTTTAGAAGCTGGAGAAAAAGTGTCTCTAAATGATATAGGTATGAATAATGGTTCATTTATAGAAGTTAAAGATTTATTTTTTAATGTTCCTGCTAGAAGAAAATTTTTAAAGTCTACTTCAAGAGAAGGCAGTTTAATAAATGATATTATATTAAGAATAGCTTTATGTAATCCTAATATTTCTTTTAAATTATTTAATAATGGTAAAAAGGTATTACATACTTATGGAGATGGAAATTTAATTAACTCTATTAGAACTATATATGGGAAAAATATTTCAGAGCATGTACTTCCTTTTAAATATGAAGATGATGATTTGAAAATTCATGGATTTATAGGTAAGGAAATAATAGCAAGAGGTTCTAGAAATAATGAAAGTATATTTGTTAATAATAGATATATAAAAAATAAAACTATTGTTGCTGCAGTAGAAAATGCTTTTAAATCTTTTTCTACAATTAGTAAATTCCCTTTCTTTGTTTTATTTATAGATTTACCACCTGAAGATATAGATGTTAATATTCATCCTACAAAAGCTGAAATCAAATTTAAGGATGAAAGAATTGTTTATAAAAGAGTCTTTGATACAGTACATCACGCATTAAAAGAAGATATTTTTAATTCATTTGCAGAAACTAAGAAATCAGAACCTACAGAAACAATTGAAGAAATAAAATTAGATTTAGATAACAATTATATTAATGATAAAATTGATGAACCATTAATTCAAAATAAAGTTGAACCTTCTATTAATGATATATATAATAATATAACTGTTCATGATGTTGCTAAAGAAGAGGAGTTATATAATAGACTAAAAGAAATAAATAAAAATAAAAGTATTTCTTCAATAAATAACTTTATAAATGATGATAATGAAAAGTATAATTCATCTTTTAATGAAAATAATATTGTAAATCCTGACAATAACAATGGAAATAGCCATATAAGTAATATAAATTCTCAATTTTCTTCTTCAGGTATTACTTATGATAATACGCAAAATCAAGCTATATCAACTGAATCAATTAAAAGTGAATCTAAAGCTAAATTTCCTGATTTAAGGATTATAGGACAATTTAATAAAACTTATATTTTAGCAGAATATGCTGACATATTATATATAATTGATCAACATGCAGCTCATGAAAAAATACTTTATGAAAAGTATTCTAGAGACATTGAAAATGGTGAAATAGTTGTACAACAGCTTCTTCTTCCTTGTTTAATAGATTTATCATTAGATGATTATGAATGCTATAATGAGAATAAAGATATTTTTATTAATTCTGGTTTTGTTATTGAAGAATTTGGTGGAAATACTATTTCATTAAAAGAAGTACCTTATTTTTTAGGCAAATTAGATGCAAAAAACTTTTTATTAAGCATAATTGATAATTTAAAAAATTTAGGTAGTGGTAAAACAGTAGAAGTTAAACTAAATAAAATTGCTACAATGGCTTGTAAAGCTGCAGTTAAAGCTAATGACTATTTAACTCAATTAGAAATGGAAAAGTTAATATCTGATTTAAGATATATAGATAATCCATTTAACTGTCCACATGGAAGACCAATAATAATTAAATTTACTGAATATGAATTAGATAAAAAGTTTAGAAGAATAGTATAGGAAGGTTTAAAAATGAATAATAAAATACTAGTGTTAGCTGGTCCAACTGCAGTAGGTAAAACAGCTCTATCAATTGAATTAGCTAAAAGATTAAATGGAGAAATAGTTTCAACTGATTCAATGCAAATATATAAATATATGGATATTGGTTCAGCTAAAATAACTCCTGAAGAAATGAATGGAGTACATCATCATATGATTGATGTAACAACTCCAGATAAGCCATTTTCAGTAGTAGATTATAAAAATATAGCACAACCTCTAATTGATGATTTACTTTCGCAAAATAAATTACCTATTTTAACTGGAGGAACAGGGCTTTATATAAATGCTTTAACATGCAATATGAGCTTTACAGAAGCAGGCAGTGATGAAACATATAGGCTAGAATTAGAGGATTTAGCTAAAAAGCATGGAGATAACTATATTCATAATATGCTTAAACACATAGACCCTATAAGCTATGAATCAATTCACCCTAATAATAGAAAAAGAGTAATAAGAGCTTTAGAAGTCTATAAGGTTACTAATAAACCTTTTAGTTCATTTAATGCTGGAGAAGACTTTTATAAAAGTAAATATGATGTTTTTTACTATGTTTTAAATATGAATAGAGATAAGCTTTATGTAAGAATTAATCAACGTGTTGACATTATGTTTAAAAACGGACTTTTAAATGAATGTATTAAATTAAAGGAAAATGGGTATAATTCTCTTATGCAATCAATGCAAGGTATAGGATATAAAGAAGTATTAATGTATCTTGAAAATTCTATATCTTTAGAAGAGGCTACAGAAATGATAAAACAAGGTTCAAGAAACTATGCTAAACGTCAATTAACATGGTTTAGAAAAGATCCAAGAGCAATTTTTCTTAATAAAGATGAATTATCTGATGATGATATAATTAATATAATTACTAATGATTTAAAATCGAATTAATTTTAAAAACTTTAGACATGGAGGTGACTATATTGAATAAACAAAGTAATAATATACAAGATATTTTTCTTAATAATGCAAGAAAAACAAAAACAACAGTATCAATTTATTTAGTAAATGGATTTCAATTAAGAGGTATCGTAAAAGGATTTGATAGTTTTACTGTAATTTTAGATAGTGAAGGTAAACAAATGCTTATATATAAACATTCAATTACAACTATTACACCTTCAACTCCATTGCCTTTCTCTGATTCAGAAAATTTATAAGAGCTACATTTTTGTAGCTCTTTTTCAATACTTTCAAAATATTAATTTTAAAACAATAATTTTCATTAGTAGTTTAATAAAAGTGTTATTTTTGCGAGTGATGAACTTATGTTCTTATAGTATGAAATTATAATAAAAATAATTATTTACTTATTTAAAATATAATTTTACTTAAAAACTTTAAATTTAATCAACTATTATATATAATAGTTATGAAATAATATAAGATGGAGGAACTTTAATGTTAAAAGAAACAGAAAAGTTAATGATGGAAGCTTACAACATTAAGCCGCATGTATTTGAATTATATAAACAAGCTTTAAATGATGTAGAAGAGCAATTTAAAATTTATGATGAAATAAGAGAATATAACCAGCTTAAAGTTCTTAATGCATTCCAAGAAGAGAGAATTAGTGATATGCATTTTACCAATTCATCTGGTTATGGATATGATGATATTGGTAGAGATACTTTAGATAAAGTTTATGCAAGAATTTTCAATACTGAAAGTGCTTTAGTAAGACCACATTTTGTAAATGGTACTCATGCAATTGGTTGTGCATTAATGGGGAATTTAAGAACTAATGACACTATGTTATGCATCACTGGTACTCCATATGATACTTTACATAATATAATAGGTATTAGTGGCAAAGATAATATAGGTTCATTAAGGGAATATGGCGTAAATTATAAACAAGTTGATTTAAAAGATGGTACATTCGATAAAGAATCTATAATAAATGTTCTTAAAGAAGATCCATCAATTAAATTAGTACATATTCAAAGAAGCACAGGATATGGATGGAGAAAATCTTTCTTAGTTTCTGAAATAGGAGAAATAATATCTGCAATTAAAGAAATAAGAAGTGATGTTTGTGTATTTGTTGATAACTGTTATGGTGAATTAATAGATACTATAGAACCAACAGATGTTGGAGCTGACCTTATTGCTGGTTCACTTATAAAAAATCTTGGTGGAGGAATAGCACCAACTGGTGGATATATAGCAGGTAAAAAGAAATATGTTGATCAAGCTGCATTTAGATTAACA
Source organism: Clostridium sp. ETTB3 (assembly GCF_053571985.1). Classification (NCBI taxonomy): domain Bacteria; kingdom Bacillati; phylum Bacillota; class Clostridia; order Eubacteriales; family Clostridiaceae; genus Clostridium; species Clostridium sp. ETTB3. The sequence continues at coordinate 1,359,624 of NZ_CP199832.1, read as the reverse complement.
ACTCCTGGAATAGGAGGAGAGTGTGGCTCTACTTTTGGTGTTATGAGACAACTTTATCAAGGCTTATTCTTAGCACCTCATATAGTAATGGAAGCTGTTAAAGGAGCTGTATTCTGTGCTAGAATAATGGAAATCGCAGGCTTTGAAGTTTTACCAAAGTATAATGATAAGAGAAGTGATATTATCCAAGCTATTAAATTTAATGATAGAGAAAAATTAATAGCTTTTTGTAAGGGTATTCAAAATGGATCTCCAATAGATTCTTTTGTTGAATGTGAACCTTGGGCAATGCCAGGATATAATGATGAAGTTATAATGGCAGCAGGTGCCTTTATTCAAGGTTCTTCTATAGAATTATCAGCTGATGCTCCAATAAGGGAGCCTTACATAGCTTATCTTCAAGGTGGATTAACATTTGACCATGCTAAAATTGGTATATTAATATCTTTAAATAGTTTATTTTAATTTTAAAAAGAAGAAGCAATGTAGGCTTCTTCTTTTTATTAATCATCACTAATCATTTTATCAAGTAATTCAATTAATTCACTACTTTTAATAGATGTAAAGTCATCTTTAGTAATTGCCGTTTCATTTTTATTACTAGTAGAATCTTCATTAATTTCATCAATTTCTTTAATTAAATCATCTGACATTTTATTAATAAATTCATTATTAAAATCTTCTAAACTATATATTGATTCGTCTTTATCTTTTAATATAATTTTACATTCTTTTTCTAGCTTATTAGAAGATTGATTTATATTATCTTCAACATCAATATTTTCTCTTATATCACCACTTTCTAAAGCTTCAACTTTAGTTATATCATCATTATTTTTATATTCACTATCTTCAATAGTATTATCTTCAATATTTATATCATTTAATTTATCTTGTAAAATTTGATTAGAAAGTGGGAGAGTAGTAGAGTCTTCTATTATTTCATTATTTACTTTAATATTATTATTTTTCAAATCATCATTATTTAAGTAATTATAATCATTAGGAATAATATATAAGCGCTTTTTTCCATATTGATTTTTTTTTACAAATAATTGCAATATAATATTTAATAAATCATCAGAAGATAAAATTGCATTTGCAAAAGATAAAGTATATAAATATATATTAAACCCTATAAAATAAATTGCTATAAGTGGCAATATAGAAAATAATATAAAAGGAGTAATTAAGCTTAAAACTAATAAAAGTGGTTTTATGAATTCACTAAGTTCTGTTGTAACTATTCTCTTTTTATTAAAAAATATCATCTTATTATTTTTAAATGGATTAGGATAAAAAAGCATATGAATAAATTCATGTGGTATTTGAATTAAGTAAAAATTACATATATAAAATAATATAAAGCTAAATATAATTACTTTTACATCATGAATTGTAACAGAGGCTAAACCTATAATATAACCTAATCCAAATCCATATATTAAAATAAATAAAATTCTAAAAAATATTCGTCTATTTAAATATTTATCTCTATCGTAGCCTTTTATAGGACAGACTATATTTTCACTATCAAATTCATCCTTTTTCTTTATAAACCTACCTAAAACAATTTTCATTCAAATCACACACCTTTAAAATATAATAAAAAAGAACCATACAATAATGTATGATTCCTTAATTATTAATATGTCCTAAATAAGCCAACTAATTTTCCTAAAATTACACAATGATCAACTATAATAGGATTCATTTTATCATTTTCAGGTTGTAATCTTATATAATTATTTTCTTTATAAAATCTTTTTAATGTAGCTTCATTTTCAATTAATGCAACTATAATATCACCATTTGTAGCAGTTTGACATTTTTCAATTATAGCTAAATCACCATCAAAAATACCTAAATTTATCATGCTTTCACCACTTACATTTAACATAAATAATTCTTTATTATGCTTAATGTAATCTAATGGTACTGGGAATATTCCTTCAACATTTTCATTTGCTAATATAGGCATTCCTGCAGTAACTTTTCCTATAATAGGTATATTAACCATTTCTTTTCTTGCTATATGATCTATAATTTCTAATGCTCTTGGTTTTGTAGGATCTCTTTTTATTAATCCTTTAGATTCTAAACGTTTAAGATGACCATGAACAGATGAAGTTGATTTTAACCCAACAGCCTCACATATTTCTCTAACTGAAGGAGGGTATCCTTTATTGTCTGTGTAAGTTTTTAAGAATTCATAAATTTCATTTTGTTTATCGCTTACTTCTCGCATTTTCAACACCTCGCTTATTAATAGTAATTATATCATAATAAAATAATTATATCAAACCTATGTTCTTTTAATCAATAAATATTTTAGTTGAAATATTCTTAATTAATTGATAGAATAATAAGGTTAAAATAACATGGGTGGTGATTTAATGACTAATAAATATACTGAAGATGATTATTGTGATCTTTTTTCAAAAAAAATATGTGATAACTGTGGTAAGTGTTTAGAAGAAGATGGGATTGATATAAGAGCAATCAATATTGATGATATAGCAAAAAATGTTGAAGAAAATGCATTTATAGAAGAAGAGCTTAAAAATGCATTAGAAGCATTAAAAGAAGAGGAAAGTGACCTTAAAGAAGATTTATCTGAAGAACTTACTTTAGATAATTATAATGATGTATTAGATAAACTAGATTCAGATGAAGAGTATGTAGATGCATTTGATAATATAGTATACTTTGATGAGTTAGGTGTAGAAAACGACACTGAATTGGAAGAATTAACAGAGGAAATATATCCTGGAATAAGAAAAATGAAAAAATAGAAAATATTAAAATCGAAAGAAATTTAAAGTTTTATTGAATTTCTTTCGATTTTTTTAGTTTTAATTATTAATTTAATAAAAAAATGCTAATTTTACGACTACCAAACATTTGTTTTTTAATTATTTTTTATATTAGCCAATGGATTAGAATTTGCAGCTTCTCTTAAAATTTCTTCATCTACATGTGTATAAATTTGAGTAGTTGAAATATTTTCATGTCCTAATATACTTTGAAGACTTCTAATATCTACATCACCATGCTTGTACATAAGAGTAGCAGCAGTATGACGTAATTTATGTGGTGTATATTTTTCATTAGTAAGTCCTGCATTTTTTACATGCTTTTTAACTAATAATTCAACAGTTCTCTTATTAATTGGAGTTCCTCTAGAAGATAAAAATAAATATTTTTTATTTTCTTCAGTAGACTTACTATCATTTCTCTTTAATATATAATCATTAATAGAGTTTATACAAGCCTCATTTAAATATACTGTTCGTTCTTTATTACCTTTCCCTATAATAGTTAATGTATCGCCCTTAATTTTATCTATTTTAATAGAGCACAATTCTGATAATCTCATTCCACAATTTAAAAATAATGTTAATATACAATAATCCCTTAAATAATTGTAGTTATTTTTATCTAAAGAGGAGAGTAGTGATACACTTTCTTCTAAAGTTAAATAAATTGGATGTCTCTTGTTTATTTTAGGAGATTCTAATTCTGCAGCCGGATTAGAATTAATTATTTTTGCTTTACCTTGCAAATAATTAAAATATGATTTTATTGTAGCAACCTTTCTAGCTCTAGCATAAGTTCCATTATTTCTTTGTTTTTCAGTAAATGATAAAAATGCATATAAATCACTTAAAGTTATATCTTTTATAAAATTTTCCTGAAGGTCATTAATTGGTATTTCTTCAAATTCTATATCATCTGGTATTGGATAACCTTTATAAACTTTTAGATATTTAAAAAGTAAACTTAAATCTATTTTATAAGCTTCAATTGTATTATAAGATTTACCTTTAATAGTTTCTAAATAACTTAAAAAGTCTATTAAAATTTTAGGTAATTTATTATTATTTTTTACTTCTATACCAAATCTTTCTTTAATAGGCATATTATTTTTATCAATTTCATTTACATTAATAGTATTAATAGTATTTTTTTTGATAACATTTAACTTTTTATCATTTTCAGCCATATAAAATTCCCCCTTAAGGCTAATATAATAATGTTTTCATTATATCATGGTAAAATAATTACAACAACGCTATTTATTTCGCTAAATGTATATTTAGCGAAATAAAATTTCTGGTTATTTTTATGTTTTTATTTAAATTTTTTAAATATATATTTTTATCTCAAAATTTATTGTTTATTTTATAATAAAATTATATTTTTATTATAAATTTTTTTTAATTACTTATAAAAAATAACTCTACTTTTTATTTATATTCTTTATCCTTAAAATTTATTTTTTAATTTTTAAAATAAAAAAATAACGGCTGTCGCACTAAAAATTTTATACACAATATATTGTAGTATTTATCCTTAACGCGACATCCCATTATTTTTCAATTTCAACAACTTTGGTAATTAAATCAGCTTTTAATAACTCTGATTTTGAAAATCCTTTTTTGAAATATCTTATTTGTTTAAATTTTTCACCATTCATTTCAAAATCTAAAATATCAATTCTATCACCAGAATAAATTATTGGATCTTTTTGACCTTTTACTATAACTTTAATTTTCATTATTAACTCCTTTATTTAGGTTAATATATTTTAAGTATACAATATAGATTTAGCTTTATAAAGAAAAAAGGGGCTGTCACACTAAAAATTTTATACACAATATATTGTAGTATTTATTCTTAATGCGACATCCCTTTTACATTTTTATTAAATTATTTTTTAAATATTCCAAAAGGTTTACCAACTGGTAAAAATACCTTTCCAAAGTGCTTATTTAACACAGCTGCTCCACATCCATAGAATGAAACTATAGATATTAATAATTCTGAATAAGCAGCTAATTTATGCGAAAACTCACCCATTATTCCAAATCCATTTAATGATAATCCTAAGAATAAGAAATCAATTAATACAAATATAATAAATAATACTTTATGAGTTTCCATAGCTCCAATTGTCATAAATAGCGTAAAAATTAAGTATCCTAAAAATGCAAATGCTAATTGCTTAGTATCTGCTGCCGCAGCTAACTTTTCTCCAAATACTCCATTTTGAATTAACCAAGTAAATCCCATTGCATACCAAAAGAATGCATATGCTCCAAATGCAGTTGCTCCAAATGTATTGTCATGTTTAAAATCATTTATACATGCAAATAATTGAGCAGTTGCTCCTAAGAATATAGCCCAAGGTAATACTAATGACACTCCTGAAGTTATTCCTAATTTTTGTGATGAAGCTACTAAAGTAATTATAGCTAGTCCAAATAATCCTAACGCTGAAGGATCAGCAGTTACAATTTTTATCTTTTGCGTGTTTTCCATAATTTCCTCCTAAAATAAATAAGATAAATTTTATTACGACCTTATCAAGAGTATCAGAAACTTAAATTATTGTCAACAAATTAAATGACTTATTACTTATTATTATTGTATTCTTCTATTTTTTTCGCTATATCTTCTAAATATTCTTGACGCTCATATTTCTCTAATAACTCCTCTTCAAGTTTAGTTTTTTCTTGATCTAATTCATTTAACAACCCATAACTACTTGAATTCTTTATCATTTCCTCTTCTATTTCAGAAATTTTATTTTCTATCTCTTCAATAATGCTATAAATAGTTTCAAATTCTCTTTGTTCCTTAAATGTAAATTTAGGTCTTTCATCTTTATTTCTTACATATGTTTTTTTCTTACTTGGCTCATCTTTAATTTTTTGCTCTTCCTTTTCTTTTAAAAACTTAATTTCCTTATTAATTAAGTAATCACTATAGTTTCCATTGTATACATTAATTATCCCGTTATCTTCAAAAGAAAAGATCTTATTACAAATTCTATCTAAGAAATACCTATCGTGCGAAACAACAATTACAACCCCTATAAATTCATCAATAAAATCCTCTAAAATTTTTAATGTTTCTATATCTAAATCATTTGTTGGCTCATCTAAAATTAAAACATTTGGAGCTTCCATAAGAACCCTTAATAAGTGCAACCTTCTCCTCTCTCCTCCTGAAAGCTTTTCTATCATTGTATATTGCATTGTTCCATCAAATAAAAAACGTTCAGCAAGCTGAGAAGCACTTATTTTAGTTCCATCTTCTGTTGGAATCCACTCTCCCCCTTCTTTAACATAATCAATTGCTTTCATTGATAAATCCATATGTGAATCATCTTGAGAAAATGTAGCTATCTTTACAGTTTCTCCAATTTCTATATTTCCCATATCTGGTGCAATGGAATTTTTTATTATATTAAGTAAAGTTGTCTTTCCCACTCCATTGTCACCAATAATACCAATTCTATCTTCCTTTAATACTGTATAAGTAAAATTATTTATAAGGTTCTTAGTTCCATAAGATTTATTTATATTTTTTAATTCTATAATTTTTTTACCTAATCTAGTACCTATAAATGACATTTCTAAATTGTCCTTTGGTGCTATATATTCCTGATTAACTAATTCATCAAATCTTTGAAGTCTTGCTTTTTGCTTTGTTGTTCTTGCTTTAGCTCCTCTTCTTACCCACTTTAATTCTTTTAATATTAGCTTTTGTCTTTTTTCTTCACTTGCTGCTTCTAATTCTATTCTTTCAGCTTTCTTTTCAAGAAATGAACTATAATTTCCTGTATAAGTATATATATTCCCTCTATCTAACTCTAATATTTTATTAGATACTCTATCTAAAAAATATCTATCATGAGTAATCATTAATAGTGCACCTTTTCTATTATTTAAATATTCCTCTAGCCATTCTATAGATATTGAATCTAAATGGTTGGTAGGCTCATCTAATACAAGTAATTCACAAGGTTTTATTAATGCAGATGCTAAAAATACTCTCTTTTTTTGTCCTCCAGATAAAGTTCCCATTTTCATAGTATAATCATTTATTCCAAGTTTAGTTAATATAACTTTAACTTCACTTTCTAAATTCCATAAATCTAAAGAATCTATTTTTTCTTGAACCTTTATAAGATTATCATTAGTTTGTTCATCAAATTCTTCATTTTTAATTTTATCTAATAGAGTTTCATATTCCATTAATAATTTCATTTCAGGTGTATCGCTATTAAATACTTGTTCTAAAACTGTTGCATTTGGATCAAAATTTGAATTTTGTGAAAGGTATTCTACTCTTACTCCCTTTCCTTTTGTAATGCTTCCATCAAAAAATTCATCTCTTTCTGTTATTATCTTTAATAATGTAGATTTTCCGCTACCATTTAATCCAATTAGACCAATTTTATCTCCATCATTTATTCCAAATGAAACATTATTTAATAGTACTTTCTCACTATAAGTTTTTTTTATATTTTCAACTGTTATTAAATTCATCTTTTTCTCCTTTGATTAATAATTCATTAACTAATTTTATCATATTTATATAAATTAGTGCAAAATCATTATAAATAAATAAGCAGTATTAACTGCCTATTTATTTAATTGTTTTTGTAAACTATCAATTTCTTCAGCCTTATTTAGCCACCAATTTCTATACCATATATAAATTATTTTCCCATTTTTATCAATTAAATTTAATAATTCAATTAAGTTATTAATACTAAAGCTTTCTCCATTATTTATATATAATGTTTTTATACTTCCTTGGCATTTACATCCTAATACATATAAAACTGAGTTATTATTTTCATTTTCAAATATACGATATCCCAAGTTTGAAAGTAAAGTAGTTATTTTTTTATCTAATCTTTCATTACATAAAACTTCACTCTTATATTGATCAATTCCATTATAAATAAAAAAATCAGAGCTTTTTATAACAATATCGAAATTTTTTTCTATCACTTTTTTGTTATCTTTAAATTCATCTTCATAAATAACTGTTATTGGATACAATTTAGATAAAAATTTATAATTTTCTTTTTTATATTTATTATCAACAATTTCTTTATAATTCAAACTAAAAATATCAATAGAATTTTCTTTTATAAAGTCATTTGTAGTTTTATTACTATACTCTTGTAAAACTTGCAATGCAATATTTTTATAAGAACTTAAAGCTAAATAAATATTGTTTATTTTATTATCTATCGATTCATAATTGTTAATTTCAATTTCATTTTCTATTTCATCAATTTCAATTTCTTTATACAAAAAATAATTAGGTATAAATTGTATTATTTCACCTAAGTCTTTTTTATTATCAATCTTGTCATAACAATAATTTAAAATATCACTTTGTATGTCATTTAACATTTCTATTTTACTAGCTACTACCAAATATTCTTCATAACTACTTAATGTTTCCTTTAAATATGATATATAATTATATAAATCCTCTTCATTTGTTATCCTATTGTTTATTTCATCTAAAACTTCATTTTTAAATACTTTTTTTATAAATCCAAATGAATTTGAAAACAAAGCTAAATTCTCTATGTTTTCTATATATTGCTTGTATATAATCTCTTGTTGCCTTAAATATTCATTATTTATCTCTTTATTCTCATTTAAAATTCTTTTATGATTTAATATGTCATTTAATTTATACCATTTTATATCTGTTATTTTATCTAGCATTTTTTTATTATGTTTGTAATTAATCCTTTTAACAACTTCCAATAGCTGATTTTCATTATAATTTTTGTAGTAAATATTTTCTCTTTCAAAATCACTTGTATATTTGTTATAATAAATAGGTGGAATAAATGCAAAAGTGTTGTTTAATATACCACTCATCTTTAATTTTACTTTAACTATATCCTCATTAGTTAATTCTTTATTTATAATATTAAACTTCTTATTTCCATTAAACTTCTTATATTTAATAAATAAATTTATATATTCACCCTCAAATAACTTTTGAATATTTTCAATAATTGCTTCTTTATTATTATCTGTAAATAATTTAAACTTATTTAATATACAAAAATACTTAAATTCCTTATCTTTAAAATCCAAACTTTTTTTTGTAATTGAATATAAATCATTTAATGATTTTCCTTCATTATCTTTTTTTATAAAGGATAAAAATATTTCCATTATCTTCTTTTTATTGTTTGAAATTTCTCTATTTAAAATATTAAACTTTTTAATTTTAACCATATCAATAGTATGATTTATACTTACAGCATTAACTCTTTTCTTTAATTCTTCTGTTGTAATATTATTTAATATATAATTTTTTAAATAAATTAATACATCTTCAATTTCATTATTGCTTATAATTATAGCAATATTTTTATTTTCTAAACACGCTTCAATTAAATCATTTAAAGTTGAATTTTTTAATATATACTTATAAATATCATCCATACTTCTATATAACCCTCTCAACACATCATTTATTAATAGCATATGTTATTAAAATTAATTAGATTACAATATAAATTAAACATATCTTAAATATAAAAAATCCATTTTAAGCTATAAATTAGCTTAAAATGGATAATTATTATCTAAACATTTATTTCACTTTTAATTTCTAATGCATCCTTATTTTCATCTATAATAGGTGTAACATATTCATCAATAAATTCTACAACTTGACTTGGAGCTCTTCCAATAAATTTTAATGGATCAATTATATCTAAAATTTCTTCCTTTGTTAATTTAAAATAATCATCAGCCATAATTCTCTCAATTAAATCATTGCTTAAACCTTCACCTTTAACTCTTTTTGCTGCAGCCATTGAATGCTCCCTAATTCTTTCATGTAATTCTTGTCTATCGCATCCTCTTTTAGTGCATTCCATCATTATATTTTCAGTAGCCATAAATGGAAGTTCCTCATTAACATGTTTTGCAATCACCTTATCATAAACAACCATACTTTCTGCTATATTAATATATAAATTTAAAACTCCATCTAAAGCTAAAAAAGCTTCTGGAACAGATATCCTTTTATTAGCTGAATCATCTAATGTTCTTTCAAACCATTGTGTAGCTGCTGTAATAGCAGGATTTAATGCATTAACTATAACTGTTCTTGCTAAAGAACTCATTCTTTCACTTCTCATTGGATTTCTCTTGTATGCCATAGCAGAAGATCCTATTTGATGTTTTTCAAACGGTTCTTCAATTTCTTTAATACTTTGTAATAATCTTAAATCATTGCTGAATTTATAAGCACTTTGTGCTACTTCTGATAAAGTATTTAAAATTATAGAATCAATTTTTCTAGGATAAGTTTGACCTGTCACTCCATAACTTTTTTCAAAGCCCATTTTTTCAGCTACATATGTATCTAAAGATTTAATCTTTTCTTCATCACCTTCAAATAAATTCATAAAACTAGCTTGAGTTCCAGTTGTTCCCTTAACTCCCCTTAGTTTTAATTTAGCTAATACAAAATCAATATTTTCAATATCTATTACTAAATCTTGCATCCATAAAGTCGCTCTTTTTCCAACAGTAGTTAATTGAGCAGGTTGAAAATGTGTAAATCCTAAAGTAGGCATATCTTTATATTTCATTGCAAAATTTGATAAGTGATTTAATACTGTTATAAGTTTTTTCTTTATTAATACTAATGCATCTCTCATTATTATTATATCTGTATTATCTCCTACATAACAACTAGTAGCCCCTAAATGTATTATTCCTTTAGCATTAGGACATTGTAATCCATATGCATATACATGACTCATAACATCATGTCTTACTTCTTTTTCTCTTTTTCTTGCTTCATCATAATTTATATTATTTATATTAGCTTTTAATTCATTAATTTGTTCTTCTGTTATATTAATTCCTAATGATCTTTCACCTTCTGCTAATGCAACCCATAATTTTCTCCAAGTTGAAAATTTCATATCATCAGAAAATATAAAGCTCATTTCTTTTGATGCATATCTAGAGTTTAGCGGTGAGTTATATAAGTTTGTCATTTATTTACCTCCGAATATTTATAATTATTAATTTAATATCATTCGTATTATATCATATTTTTATTTATTTTTGCTAGTAATAATAAAAAAATTAATACTTTGTAATATACGTAATAAATAAAAAAAAAGTGCTTACGCACTTTTTTGTTTTAGTCTTCTAAAGTTTCTATTAATTTAGCAATTTCTTCTGCAGCTAAAGCTTCATCATCACCGCTAGCTGTAACTGTAATGTTAGCTCCTTTAGTAACTCCTAAAGATAAAACACCAATTAAGCTCTTAACGTTAGCTTTCTTTCCGTTAAATTCAATGCTTACATCTGATTTGAAAGATGAAGCTTTCTTAACTAATAAAGTCGCTGGTCTTGCATGTAAACCAGTTCCATTGTTTACTACTACTTCTTTAGATACCATTAAAACACACCTCTTTACGTATAATATATTATATATCTAACGATTACATTATATACTTTCCTTAAGATAATTTCAATACTAAAATTACTTTTTTAATATAACTTTTTATCTAGGTTGTACAATTAATTTTATTGCTGTTCTTTCTTCACCATCAATCTCTATATCAGTAAAGGCAGGTACGCATACTATATCTCTTCCACTAGGTGCCACGAATCCTCTTGCTATTGCTATTGCTTTCACAGCTTGGTTTATTGCACCTGCACCTACTGCTTGTATTTCTACAATGTTTTTTTCTTTAATTATTGCAGCAAGAGCACCTGCTACTGAATTTGGGTTAGATTTTGTTGATACTTTTAATACTTCCATTTGTATTACTACCTCCTGTTTTTAAAATCGTTTACATATAATTGCAAATAAATTCTTATATTTACTTATATGATTATATATTCTACAAAAGACTTATATTTCCTTCTAAAAAATAAAAAAAATTAAAATATAAAAAATGCACTTTGTAATAAAACAAAATGCATTTTTTTATTTATTTAGCAAAATCCACTGCTCTTATTTCTCTAATTACATTAATCTTAATTTGCCCTGGATACTCTAATTGTTCTTCAACACTTTTAGCTAAATTACGAGCTAATTCCACTGAACCAGCATCGTCTAATTGTTCTGGTTTAACCATGATTCTAATTTCTCTTCCAGCTTGAATGGCATATGACTTATCTACGCCCTCATAAGAATTTGCAATTTCTTCAAGCTTCTCTAATCTCTTAATATAAGCTTCTAGTGTTTCTCTTCTTGCGCCAGGTCTTGCTGCTGATATTGCATCAGCTGCTTGAACTAATACAGCTTCCATAGACATCATTTCTACATCACCATGATTAGCAGAAATTGCATTCACTACTAAAGCTGACTCATGATACTTTTTAGCAAAATCTCCTCCTATTAAAGCATGAGGACCTTCTTGTTCTTGATCTATTGCCTTACCTATATCATGCAATAAACCAGCTCTCTTAGCTAAATTAACATCAAGACCTAATTCTGAAGCCATTACACTTGCTAAGTATGAAACCTCTATAGAATGCTTTAAAACATTTTGCCCATAGCTAGTTCTATACTTTAATCTTCCTAAAAGTCTTATAATTTCAGGATGTAAACCATGTACCCCTGTTTCTAAAGTTGCTTGTTCGCCTTCTTCTTTAATATCATTTTCAACATCTTTTTTGGCTCTCTCAACCATTTCTTCAATTCTAGCTGGATGTATTCTTCCATCTACAATTAATTTTTCAAGTGCTATTCTAGCTACTTCTCTTCTTATCGGATCAAAGCTAGATAAAATAACTGCTTCAGGAGTATCATCAATAATTAAATCTACTCCTGTTAATGTTTCGAGTGTTCTTATGTTTCTACCTTCTCTTCCAATAATTCTGCCCTTCATTTCATCATTTGGTAAAGCAACTACATGCACTGTTGATTCAGATACATGATCTGCTGCACATCTTTGAATAGCAGTTGTTATAATTTCTCTAGCTTTTTTATCAGCCTCTTCCTTAGCTTTAGATTCAATATCTTTAATCATTAAAGCCGCATCATGAGAAACTTCCTTTCTAACTTCTCCAAGAAGAATTTCTTTAGCTTCTTCTGAAGTTAAAGCAGATATTCTTTCTAACTCTTCTCTTCTTTTAACATATAACTGCTGAACGTTTTCTTCCATTTGATCAATTTCTTGCAATCTTTTATTGATAGTTTCTTCTTTCTTCTCTAAAAGGTCACTCTTTTTGTCTAAAGATTCTTCCCTTTGAAGAATTCTTCTTTCAAGCCTTTGAATCTCACTTCTTCTCTCACGAGAATCCCTGTCTAAATCATTTCTTAGTTTGTGAACTTCTTCTTTAGCCTCTAAAATTGATTCCTTTTTAGTTGCTTCTGCTTCCCTTTTAGCTTTCTCCACTAAATCCTTTGCTTCATTTTCTAAAAACAAAATCTTATTTTTTGTGGCTCTTTGTATAACCTTGTATACGATAAACCCGAATACTACTAATACTAAAATATCAACCATTATAATTGGTAATATCTCCAAACTAACACCTCCTCGTATAAATCTCTATTTATATTTTAATAGAGAACGTCTAGGTGTCATATTATTCTCACTGTTACTATGAATATGATAAACCAGTATTTGTTATTATTTTACCTTATAAACAAAAATATGTCAAGATTAGTTGTCATGCCTATGCATATACAAACCAATACATATGATTACTTTAATAGTATCTCTCATTTTATTTATATCTATTAAAAAGGATATGTATTTTTACTTTTTTACAAATACATATCCTATTAATATATTTATTATTTTTCTTCTTTTTTATTATTTACAGTATTATCAACCATTACTGGTAAATCATATTTAGCTCTAATTTTATTTTCAATTTCTAAAGCAATTTCAGGGTTTTCTTTTAAATAGTTTTTAGCATTTTCTCTTCCTTGTCCTAATCTTATATCTCCATAAGAGAACCATGCACCACTTTTTTGAACAATATTTTCTTTAACTCCAACATCAACTATATTTCCATTTCTTGATATTCCTTCATTATACATTATGTCAAATTCAGCTTGTTTAAATGGAGGTGCAACCTTATTTTTCATTACTTTTACTCTTGTTCTATTTCCAACAATTTCATCACCTTGCTTAATTGAATCTATTCTTCTTACATCTAATCTTATACTAGAATAGAATTTAAGTGCTCTACCACCTGTTGTAGTTTCAGGATTTCCAAACATTACACCAACTTTTTCTCTTAATTGATTAATAAATATAACAACACATTTAGATTTATTAATTGTTCCTGTTAGTTTTCTTAATGCTTGTGACATTAATCTAGCTTGTAAACCTACATGAGAATCTCCCATTTCTCCTTCAATTTCTGCTCTTGGTACTAATGCAGCAACTGAATCAACTACAAGAACATCAATAGCTCCTGATCTAACTAATGCTTCAGCAATTTCTAGACCTTGTTCTCCTGTATCTGGTTGAGAAACTATAAGATTTTCAGTATCAACTCCTAAATTTCTAGCATAACTTGGATCTAATGCATGCTCTGCATCTACAAATGCTACAGCCCCTCCTAATTTTTGTGCTTCTGCCGCAACATGCAATGCAACTGTAGTCTTACCTGAACTTTCTGGTCCATATATTTCAATTATTCTTCCTCTTGGAACTCCACCAATTCCAAGTGCTATATCTAAATCAAGACATCCAGTAGAAATTGAATCAATATTTAAAGTGCTATGTTCACCCAACTTCATTATAGAGCCTTTACCAAATTGCTTTTCAATTTGACTCATTGCATTCTCTATTGCTTTTAATTTATTTTCATCGATATTTACCATTAAATAATCACCCTTTCATGAACATTTGTTCTTATGTATTAATTATAGAATATTATTATTTTCTAGTCAACATATATTTTTTTCAATTTTAAAAGAGTTCTTTCTATATTTCAAAATTATAGAAGGAACTCTTTGAATTATACCCATATTATTTTATTATTAAACCTTATTTCATAGAAATTGCTGCTTTATTTTTTATAAAATAATCTATACCCGAAATAATAGTTGCTATTACTGCTAATATTAATAATATATTAGGAACATAAGTAAAAAATACATTTAAAAAATGATTATTACTTACAAAGTCTATTGAAGCTTGTGATACTCCTATATTAACTTTTAATAATAATGTTATTATAGCAGCCATTTGTGTTACTGTTTTAAGTTTTCCCCACCAGCTTGCAGCTATAATTATTCCATCTGATGCAGCTAATGTTCTTAATCCTGAAACAGCAAATTCTCTTGCAATTATTACTACTACTATCCAACCTGATATTAAGTGCATTTCTGACAAAGAGACTAATGCTGCTGTAACTAATAATTTATCAGCTAATGGATCCATAAACTTCCCAAAATTAGTTATTTGATTTCTGCTTCTAGCTATGTATCCATCAAGTTGGTCAGTTATTGAGGCAACTATAAATACAATAGTTGCAATTATTGATCCATATGGAATTTCTTTTACCGCAATAAAAATCAAAAAAATTGGAACTAGTATTATCCTCATCATTGTCAATTTATTTGCTAAATTCATCAAAAATCTCTCCTATTAAATCGTACTCCATAACATCCGTAATCTTAACTTTTATTATATCACCAATATTTATCCCTTTATGTTTTTTAATATAGATAAGTCCATCAATTTCTGGAGCCATTTCGTAACTTCTTCCAATAAAATATTCACCATTATTACTATCTATAATAGTATCATAAATATTTCCTATTTTCAATTTAATTTGCTCCTTAACAACATCTCTTTGAATTGACATTAATTTGTTCTTACGCTCTATTTTAATTTCCTCTTCTATTTGACCATCCATCTTTGCTGCAGGTGTATCTTCTTCTTGCGAATATGAAAATACTCCTACATTTTCAAGCTTATAGTCGATTAAGAAAGTTGCTAATTCATTAAAATCATGTTCACTTTCATTAGGGAATCCAACTATTAGTGAAGTTCTTAATGCAATATTAGGAACTTTATTTCTTAATGTTTCTATCTTACTAATTATATTTTCTTTATTAGTTCTTCTTCCCATTTGTTTTAAAACGCTACTACTTATATGTTGAATTGGTAAATCTAAATATTTCACTACTTTATCATTATTAGCTATTTCTTCAATTAATTCGTCAGCTATTTCTTCTGGATAGCAATATAATAATCTAATCCATTGAACACCTTCAATTAAAGAAATTTTTCTAACTAAATCATGTAACATTCTTTTTCCATAAATATCAACACCATAATCAGTTAAATCTTGAGCAATTAATATAATTTCCTTTACTCCATTATCAACCAATAACTTAACTTCATTTAGTATATTTTTTTCAAGTCTACTTCTAAATTTACCTCTTATTTTTGGAATTATACAATAAGTACAGAAATTATTACATCCTTCAGCTATTCTTACATATGCAGTATGTTGTTTTGTTGTTAATAATCTAATACCTTCATTAACCCCTTCATCAGTATAACTTGCTGATGATATTCTTTTATGCTCTTTAATAAAATCTAATATCAATCTGTGTAGTTTCATATAATCATTAACGCCCATTAATATGTCTATTTCAGGAATTAACTCTAATAATTCATCACCATATCTTTGTGTTAAACATCCAGTGGCAATTAACATTTTACAATTATATTTATTTTTGTATTCTGCCATTTCTAAAATTGTATCAATAGATTCTTGCTTTGCACTTTCTATAAATCCACATGTATTAACTATAATTATATCTGCTTCCTTAGCATCATTTGTAATTTCATAGTGCTTATTTATAGCTCCTAAAATTAACTCAGAATCTACTCTATTTTTATCGCACCCTAAACTAACCATTCCAACTTTATATTTACTCAACTTTGTTCCTCCTAAGTATAAATAATAATACTTATTTTAATTTAACTATGTTATATTTACAAGTATTTTATATTGTTATTTATTATACCTGTCTTCTTTACTAACTAATACTTTTCTTCTTTACTAACTAATACTTGTCTTGGTTTACTTCCATCTTTTTCTGATATTATGCCATGTTCTTCTAATTCATCCATTATTCTAGAAGCTCTATTAAACCCAACTCTTAATTTTCTTTGAATAAATGAAGTTGATGCTTGTTGATAATCTATAACTAGTTTCATCGCTTCATCAAGTAATTCATCTGTATCATCATTGTTAACATTTGATTCATTATTTGATTCACTATTAATATGATTTATAATATCTTCTGAATAATCAACCTCTTCTTCTGAATCTTTTATAAAATCAACAACATTTTCTACTTCTTCTTCTGATATAAATGCACCTTGAACTCTTATTGGTTTATTTTCACCTATAGGATAATATAACATGTCTCCTCTTCCTAAAAGTTTTTCTGCACCAACTTGATCTAAAATGGTTCTTGAGTCAGTCCCTGAGGAAACTGCAAATGATACTCTTGATGGAATATTTGCTTTAATTACTCCTGTTATTACATCTACCGAAGGCCTTTGAGTTGCAATAATTAAATGCATTCCAGCTGCTCTAGCCATTTGAGCTAATCTACAAATATAATCTTCCACATCATTTGGACATGCCATCATTAAATCAGCAAGTTCATCTACAATAATAACTATATAAGGAAGCTTTTCTTGTATTTCTCCTTTTTCATAAAGCTTATTATATGATTCAATGTTTTTTACCTTCATTTGAGAAAATAAATTATATCTTTTATTCATTTCATTTACAGCCCAATTTAAAGCTCCTGCTGCTTTTTTAGGTTCTGTAACAACCGGTATTAATAAATGTGGTATTCCATTATATACACTTAATTCAACAACTTTTGGATCTACCATAAGAAGTTTAACATCATCTGGTGAGTATTTATATAATAAACTTATTATAAGTGAATTTATACATACAGATTTTCCTGAACCTGTAGCCCCTGCAATTAACATATGTGGCATTTTGCTTAAATCACCTACTATACATTTTCCTGTAATATCTTTCCCTAATGCAAATGCTAATTTTTTAGAAGTATAAGTAAACTCTTGTGAATCTAATACCTCTCTTAAAAATACTGGAGATTGCTTTTTATTTGGAACTTCTATTCCTATTGCAGCTTTTCCTGGAATTGGAGCTTCCATTCTAACACCATTTGCAGCTAAACCTAAAGCAATGTCATCTTGTAAATTAACTATTTTCGAAACTTTAACACCTGGACTTGGCTGTAATTCAAATCTTGTAACCGAAGGACCTTTAGTAACTTGTACAACTTTTGCTTCAACTCCAAAGTTGGAAAGTGTTTCTTCAAGCTTGTTTGCATTATCTATTAAGTCCTTTTTATCTTCATTTTTCAATTTCAACTTAGAATTTATATTTAACAAATCCATTTTTGGGAATGAATATTCCTTTTTTACTACTTCATTTGATTCATTTAAGGAATCTTCAATTTCTTTAGTTACAACTTCTTTATCTTCATATGATAACTTTTTATTTATTTTTTCAGTATTAGGAACTTTAATGTTAAATGATTCTTCTTTTTGATTATCTTCATTAGAAAAATCTCCATCTATTTTAAAATGTTGAAGAGGATTAATATCCTTCAATTCTGAATTTTTCATAAAATCCAATATTTGTATCTTATTATTTATTCCCTTAATAAAATCTTCCTTTTCATTATTATCTTGAACAACAACTTCTATAGTATCATTATTAACTCTTTTTTCAGATTTTTTATTATTTTTTTTATTTTGATTGTTTATTTTTTCATCACCAATAATACCTTTAATTAAAAGCTTTATTTTAATATATACATCATATAACGTAATATCCATAAGTAATATACTTCCTATTGCAAATAACGTAATATACAATATGTAACAACCTATATATCCCATTAATCTAGCTAAGGGATATGATATTAAAAAACCTAAAAATCCACCATGTATATTATAATTTTCTGAAAATTTCATAACTCTAATAGAAGTTATAAAACCTTTATTAATGTTATCTCCTATAGTAAAATTAATTGAAATTGTGCTAAAAAACAACCAAATTAATATTGCTATTAATGTAACACTAAAAAATCTTCTAGAATATTTAATAGTTCCTTTAGATTTTATTGTATCTATCCCAAAATATATTAAATAAATTGGTATAATATAAACTATAATACCTATAAAATGATACATTAGTTTTCTAGTAAATATTGATAAAATTCCAGCTAAATCTGTATACGTAGAAAAACATAACAATACTCCTATTGCTACATAAACTATAGCTTTTATATCCCCCTTTTTTTGATAAGAATTATCCTTTTTCTTTTTGCTAGATCTTTTTTTACTGCCAGTTCCCATCAAATCACCTCTGTAATTAAAACATAAATTTATAAAATTTTATTATATTATAATATATAAATATTTTAAACATATTTCAAAGAAAAAAGAAACTCCTATTAAGGAATTTCTTTTTATTATACTATTTCTCTTTTTCTTTTATTAGTTCATTTAATTTATCTAATGCATCTTTTAATCCGCCGACCTTATCGATTAATCCACATTCAACAGCTTGCTCTCCAATAAGCATAGTTCCCATATCATTTAAAAGTTCATCTGGTTTTAACATCATTTTTTCTAACTCTTCTTTATCAATTTTTGAAGTTCTAACTATAAAATTATTAATTCTTTCTTGCATTTTTTTAAAATAATGAAATGTTTGAGCTACCCCTATAACAAAGCCATTCATCCTAACAGGATGCACTATCATTGTAGCAGATGGTGTAATAAAAGAATAATCTGCAGATGTAGCTAATGGTACTCCTATAGAATGTCCTCCTCCTATTACAATAGACACTGTTGGTTTTGATAATGAATAAATCATTTCTGATATTGCCAATCCAGCTTCAACATCTCCACCTACTGTATTCAAAACAATTAATACACCTTTTACTTTATCATTTTGCTCCATTGAAATTAATTGAGGTATTATATGTTCATATTTTGTTGCTTTTGTTTGAGGTGGTAAAACAACATGACCTTCAATCTGACCTATTATAGGTAAAATTTGAATGCTTTGGTCAACACAATTCATATTCGTATTTCCAAGTTCTTTTATTTCTTCAAGCTTTGCTTGTTCTTTTTTTCCTTTTTCTTCTTCTAAAACTTCATTTTCTTTATTATTTTCTTGCTCTTCTTTACTACATTTTAATTCATCATCTTTTCCAACTTGATATTTAATATTCATAATATTCATCCTCCATTGTTCTTATTTAACCTCTTATATCTAAAACTACTGCATAAAGTATTTTCCCATTTTTATAAGTTCCCTCAATACCAACTACTAACTTTTTATCATAATCAGGAACTTTTATGCTTCCTCTAGTCATATTTAATTCAGTAATTTCATCATTCCATATAAATGCACGAATTTTCTTAGGTGGTTCACTAAATTCAAAATTAATCATTTCTCCAGGTCTAACCTTTAATGATGGTTTCTTTAATAAAACCTTATAATCATCATATTTAACATTAGTAAGTTCACTTGATGTATTTTCATTTACTATAGTAAAATTATAACTACATAAATATTTATTAGAATGTTGTCCTCTTAATCTAACTATAAACTTAGGAATTAATTCATTTTCGGCCTTTTTATTTTTATTATCACTTTCATCCTTTATCTGTTCATTATTTTCTTTATCCTCTTCGCTTTCAAGTGCTTTTTTTTCCTCTTCTTTTTTTCTTATTTCATCTAATCTTTGTTGATCAACATTATGTCTTTCCTCCTTTAATTCTTTTTTTAAATCATCTAATGTTGGATATGGACCTATATTTTCCTTTTTAATATTTTCATCAATATTATCCTCAATTGGTTCTGAATATACTAAATTGCAATTTAAAACTATTATTATAGTTACAATTAAACTAAATAAAACTATATTTTTCTGCATATAACAACACTCCTAGGGTTTCTTTCAAAAATAGTTTTCCCAAATATAAAAAATTAATTTATCTCAAATAAAAAAGTGCACTAAAAAGCAAGTACACTTTTTAGCACACTTAATTATAATTTACCAACATCCTCCAAAGAAGAATAATAGTATAATTATCCACCATGTCCAGCCGCCGCCACAGCCGCCGAAGCCTCCATATCCACCGTAGCCTCCACAGTTTCCAAAGCCTCCGTAACCACCGCATCCATAGCCACAATTATTACAAGAGTTACAGTATCTATTACAACCTTGATTGCAACAACCTTGATTGCAACAAGATTGGCAGCAACAATTATTTCTACCATAACAATTGCTTCCACAACACTTATTTGACATGTTTATCATCTCCTATCATTGGTACTTTAATATATAGTATTCAATTTTACATTTTATTGTTCTGAATTTTGTAATATTCTTTTTATAATTAGACACTACTTATAATATTTGTTATCATAAATATATAAACTTTTAATTATATATCAATATAATTAAGTGAGATGAAATATTTTAAAGGATGTGAATTTATATGAACTCTAATAGAAATAGATTAGTTGCTCCAAGAAATGTGGTAAATACTAAAATGTTATATTCATTTTATATATTAAAAGAACTATCACAAGGGGAAGTTATGTTTGGAAATAAAGTTCTTGAAAAATTTAAAGAAGTTTTTCAAAGTGCAAGTTTACCTTTTCCAGTATCTTCAAGCACTATTTATGAAACATTCTATGATTTAGAAAGTAAAGGCTATGTTATTAGTAAATGGACTGGAGATGAATTTTTAAATAAAAGAAGCAAAAAAATTTATTCAATAACTGACGAAGGAATTTATTATTATAAACATCATATTGCCGATTATATCCATAACTTAGAAAAAACTAAAAACACCTTAGATTTAATGATTAATATGCTAAAGTAATAAATCAAAATACTATTAAGTAAATTACTTTTTGAATTGAACTTATTTACTTAATAGTCTTTTGTTCAAAACATCTAAGACAAATCATATCTAAAGACTTAAATATATTTCTATATCCACTCTTCATATTTTTATCACAATATAATTCTTCAAAAGTTACATAATTTATATCCTTAGATAATAGTTTAATATAATTTTCCCCATAAACCTTGATTAAAATATTTTTAAATGCATTTTGAACTTTCATCTTTTCATTAAAATCATTGTATTTTGTATTTTCTATTATTTTTGAATTAATTTCTAAAACATTATAAAATTGATAAATATAACTTAATTGCTTTAATGAGTATTCATCACCTAAAGATGCAATTATTTTATGATACTCTTTATAAATTGGTATGGAATGTGTAACAAAATTTATATCATCACTTTGAATTGCTCTTATGCTTTGATAAATTGCATTACAAAAATCTAATCTTATTATATTTGCATTAGTATACTTTTCCTTAGCATTACAGCTTTCCTGATACATTAAATTTTCATGTTGAAGTTTCATTTGTTCATGCATCGAAACCTTATTAACAAAAAAACTACATACTGCTCCAATTACTGATCCTAAAACCAATCCTCCTGATGAAATTAATGCTGTAATAAGAGCCATTGACACTAATATATCACTCCCTTCAATTATTTTCAGTAATAGTATTATCCTTATTTTTTAAAATATTATAAGAATATTTTAAAAAATTTATGTCTATTTTTCTCTTTTTGCATAAATTAGTTAATAATAAATTTTTAGGAGAAGGCTTTAATGGAATTAAATACATTATCAAAAATTACATGCTATTCAAGAAAGTTAAGCTTAAAAAATTTTATAAATAAAAATAACAAAGTAACTTTAATTTTTTCTAAAAAGGATTATAACGATTATGATTTCATAGAAGTAATAATTAAAAATACTAAAAATAAAGAAGAGTTTACATGTCCATTTACTATAAATTCATCAAATTCTATTACAATAGACTTAAGTGATATTTATTTATATTTTACAGATTATGAAGGTTCTATTTCTATTGTAGCTAAATGTGATAATACATTTTTTTCTATAACTCCAATATTATCAAAAGAAAACCTTACAATAATTAATGATTTTCAAAAAACTAATTATAAATTGTTTATAAGAACATTAGAAAATGGAGAGTTACGTTTATCAAGTATAATAAAAAAACTATAGGGAATATGCCCTATAGTTAATACTACATATAATTTACTTATTTGCATCAAAATTAATTTTATTTAAATTTAATTTTAACTCAAAAATTTCATCTTTTAAAGAATTGATAATATCGTTAGCATTTTTTAGTTCAATTTCTTTTTTACTTTCAATTTCTCTAATCAACTTATTCTTTTCTTCATTTATTTTAGCAATTTCAATTGATTTATTTAATAACACTTCCTGAATTCTTTCATTTAAGCTATTACTATATTCTTTATATTCTTTCTTTTCTTCAGTTAAATTAATTATTTCATTTTTAAATCTTTCATTTTCACTTTTAAGATAGTTAACTTTTTCATAGTTTATACTTTCATTAGTTAACTTTTCTTTTAATTCTTTTATTTCATCTTTTAATTTATCATTTTCACTATTAATTCTTTTATTATCATGTGATATTTCTGTTAATGAATTTATATGCCTTTGTAAATTTTGAATTATATCTGATTTTTCTTTTAATTCTTTTTCCACTGTTGTAAGTGCTATATTAACACGTGAAAAGCTATCCTTTACATCATTTAACTCCTTATTTTTTTGATTGATCCCTTCATCAGTTTCTTTATTTTTCTTTTTTAATTCTGTATTTTCCTCTTGAAGAATAGAAATAATTTTATCCTTTTTTTTCATTTCATTTTTTAATTTTACAGCATATTTATCTTCTAAATATGTTGCCATTTCTAAGGAGTTAACAAAACATCCTTTTAAAGAATCTATTAAGAAATTAAATCTATCAATTTCCCCTTTTCTATCACTAAATTTTTCGCTGCTTTCTATTTTAAAGTTATCATATTGATTTAATAAAGTAACAATCATACTTTCAGCATCATCGAAGTTACTTTGTAGCATATTTAATCTATCTTTGGTAGACTTTTTTAATTTAAGTCCTTTTGTTTCTATTTTATCTTCTACTACATTTACAGGTTGATTCATTTCAATTTTTTCTTCATTTTCTGTAATCTTTTCTATATTTTCATTGATTTTATCCATTTTTAAACCTCTTTCATTATTAATACTAAGTTAACTAAAGTTAACTTAGTTATATTTAGTTAACTTAGTATTGATATTATATCATATAAAATTTTAATTTTCCACAAAATTTAATGTAAATATTTCCTTATAAAAACTGCGTAGTTTCCCGAAACTACGCAGTTTTTATTAAAACCTTGATTTTAAGCCATTTTAATGATATTATTATTTTAACAAAATATAAAAAACGCAGTTTTTAAAAATAAAATACGCAGTTTTATTTTTAATCAAAATCGATTTGTACGAGAAAGGAAATTTTAAATGGATTTAAATGATGAAATGCTTGATATAATGAAATTCTATGAATTTTATAAAAAAATGAGAGCATATGAAAATAAAAATGAGTTTACCGAAAAAATTCAAGAAATCAACGCAAAAACAGAGGGAGCAAATGAAATTTCTAAAAAAATTCTTCAAAAAACAGATGGAGCAATTTTAAATGATAAAAAAGAACATTCAAAAGATGAAATTATAAAAGAAGAGGGTAAAAAAAAGAATTATAAAGCAACTAGGCCATTAGAAATTGAAGAGTATGAAGAAATTATTAAATTATGTAAGGAAGGATTTACTTATACCGATAAAAAAACAGGAAGAGAAAAAAAGTTTAGATCAAATCAACCTTTAGCTTTTGCATTAGCACTTCAAGCAACCCTTGGTTTCAGAGCATCAGATATAGTTAATTTAAAAGTTTCAGATTTTAACAGAAGTAAGTTTGCTATAAAGGAAATCAAAACAGGCAAATGGCAAAATAGGGATTTAAATGATGCTATGTATAATAAACTTTTAGAATATGCAGTTAATAATAATTTAGATAAAGATGATTTTATTTATCCAAATAAAGTTAGAAATATGCAACAACAATTAAAAATAATAACTGATTACTTAGGATATAAAAATATTGGAACTCACTCATTTAGAAAATTATTTGCACATACCTTGTATGAGGAATCAGGACATGATATAGAATTAGTAAGACATGTTCTAAATCACTCTGATATAAAAACAACTATGAGATATCTTGGAGTAAGTATGAAAAAATTAAAAGAAATGAGTAATAAAATAGATTTTTCTTATGCATTATAAAAATAGCTAGAGCAAATTTTAAAATATTTAATGTTAGGTTTATAAGAGTATATAAATTTATATTTTACACAAATTTATATACTCTTTTTTTATATTCTAAGATTAATATGTTTTTAATATATATTATAAAAATTAAAAATTAAAAGAAAGGTTTTCTTATAAATAATCCTTCTGATTTAAATATATCTATTACAAATCTTAATTCAGTGCACCCAAAATCCATTACTTTAATAGTCCAATTACTTATTTCCATCCCAATTTTTAATTCATCAAAAATTAAATCCATTCTTTTAGATGGTATTGATAGATTATATATACAATCATCAATATATCTATTTATATCATTATGATATTCTTGAAAGGATAAACTTTCTTCATCATCATGAGAAAGCTTAAATATTTTATTATCATATAAATATAGTTTACTTAATGCTAAAATAAATTTATTCAATACATTATAACTATTCTTATTTAATATATTCTTTTCAAAATCACTATATTTTTCTATATTTTTAACAGTCCTTGGTAATATATCAATTGTATATATTTCCCTATACTCTTTTTGTTTATAACTATCATTTAATAATTTTTGAAATAATACTTTTATTGCCTTGGTTTCCTTTATCTCTTTTTCATTCATAAAAAAATCACCTCACTATTATTATTGACCCTTTATATAATATATATTATTCAAAACATGGTTTTATTTATAAAGTAAAAAATTAGGGGATGTCGCACTAAAACTTTTATACACAATATATTATTTTAAAAAATAAAAATCAACACAATACATTGTAGTATTTATTCTTAATGCGATATCCCCTTATTTAACTTACTATTCTATATATTCTTTTCTTAAAATTTCTATTTCGTTCTTATATCCATCAAGTTCATTAGGCGTTTCTAAGAAAAATGGCAAGTGTTTTAATTTTGGATGATTTATAATATTACTTATTGCTTTAAGCCCTAAACTTCCTTCTCCAATTTTTTCATGCCTATCTTTATGACTATTAAATGGATTTTTGCTATCATTTAAATGTATAGCTTTAAGTTTATCAATACCTATTATTTTATCAAATTCTTCTAAGACACCATCTAAATCATTTACTATATCATAACCTGCATCGTAAATATGACATGTATCTAAACAAACTCCTAAATGATCCTTTAATTCAACCTTTTCAATTATTTGAGCTATCTCTTCAAAACTTCTTCCTATTTCAGTTCCCTTTCCAGCCATAGTTTCTAATAAAACAGTTGTAGTTTGTTCTGGTTTAAGAACTGTATTTAACATTTCAGCTATAAAATCTATTCCAATATCTACCCCTTGCTTTACATGACTTCCTGGGTGAAAATTATAAAAGTTATTTGGAAGATATTCCATTCTTACTAAATCATCTGCCATCATTTCAATTGCAAATTTTCTCGTATTTTCATCAGCTGAACACCCATTTAAAGTATATGGTGCATGTGCTAAAATAGTAGCAAAATTATTTTTTTTCATAATTTCTAAAAGTTCATTAACATCTTTTGCGTCTATATCTTTAGCTTTCCCACCTCTAGGATTACGAGTAAAAAATTGAAAAGTATTAGCTCCTATAGATAAAGCCTCTTTTCCCATATTCTTAAATCCTTTTGAAGTAGATAAGTGACATCCTATGTTTAACATTTTAAATCCTCCAATAATTCAATTTCAATACTATAACTATACTATATTATTTTATTAGTATCAACTAATAATAATTATTAAATAATATAGTATTAATTTTCATTACTATAATCCTCTTCTCTATTAATTTCATTATTCAAAATTGAAACTATAAACTCTTCTATACTAGAATACCCATAATCACACGCTAAATTCCTTAACATATATTTTTCTTCTTTATCAACATTTAAAGTAATTTCAGTTTTATATCTCTTATTAATTTTTTCTTTTATATTTCTTTCAATATCACTTTTTTCTTTTAATACTAAATAAAATCCATAAATAATTAAAATACTATATAATATAATAAATAGCTTATGCTCCATATTATTATATAAAAAATCAATCATTTTACTTACCCCTCATATTCTTTTAACCAAGGATCATAAATACATACCTTTTTAATATACTCTTCTATAGTAACATTTTGTTTAATTGCTTTTTCCTTTAATATTTTTTCATTTTCTTTTGAAAGTCTTAATATAATAGTTTCAATTTTATTATTCATACTAAACACCTCTTTATAAAAAATATATTATGTCTCCCAATTGATTATTACAAAAAATTTATTATAAAAAAGAAATATTACTTTTAAATGTTTGTTTAACTTCACTTAAAAATATAATATTTCTTTTTAGCTTAATATAAACTATTCATCTTTATAACATATAATTGGAGTTCCAGGTTCTATATTTTCAAATATATTTTTTGCAAGATATTCTGGAGCATTAACACAACCATGACTCCCTGATGCTTGGTATATATTTCCTCCAAAACTATTTCTCCAACTTGCATCATGTATTCCAATATTCATATTAAATGGCATCCAGTACTTAACATCAGAATTATAATTATCACCCCTTAAAGTTGCATTTTTTTGTTTGTAATTTAAAGTATATGTCCCTTGTGGGGTTGCATTACCTCTGCTAACATTACCAGTAACAACATCTCCTTGAGTTATTATTTTACCACTTTTATAAAACCATAAATATTGATTAGTTAAATTTATTTCAACATAAGTATTTCCAATATCATTTTCATGATTTCCTAATGCAGTTTGCAAATAAATAGGTTCCTTTTTTATTATTTCTCCGCTTTTTATATTTTTAATTAAAGCTTCTTTTTCCTTTGTTCTATCAATTCTCCAACCATAATTTCCACCTATTACATTTATATTTTTTCCAGTGGTTGATTTGAAACTTCTAGTTTTTCCATAAGTATCATATTTAATGCCTAATGTTTTTATATATTCTTTAATCTTTTCTTCATTAATTACTACATTCATTGTTGAATCAACTTCTAGCCACGTATTTATTATACTTGAATCTAAAACTTCTATTTCATTATCAAATATGTAATATATTTCTGAACTTACATATTTATTTAGTTCATTTTGAGCTTTAATAACCTTTTCGCTTTCTGATGTAAATTTAGGATTTTCATAAGCATTAATTTCATCTAAATTAATACACCTTTCCCCTAAAAGTATGGAGTTTAATAAGTATGCATAAAGAAATTCTTCATTGATCTTATTTCCATATACCTCTTTAATTATTTTAAATTCTCCATCTTCATATTTTAAGCAAGCATCTATTGGTTCAACAATATCTTCACTATTAAAGCAATTAAGTTTTTCAAGTTCTTCTTTTAATAAATTTCTATCAAAAGAATAAACTTCATTAATTATATATTTATTATTAGAAAAAATATTTACAATCCAAAGAAATGGATTTTGACTTGTTTTTATTTCTTCTGTTTCTTTACTTCCTTTATATTCAAAATTTATATTACTACCTTTAATATATTCTGTTACATCATTTCTTTCTTCTAATTTGATAGTATAATTGTATGATTCTTTTAATAGCAATTCATTTGCTTCTTTTACAGTTTTACAAGAAACATTAATTTCATTAATATATGTTCCAAAATAAAAATGTTTAATAAAATATATTGAAAATACTCCATAAATACAAATAATAACAAATATAATTACTATAATAAAATAATTTTTATTTTTCTCATTATCAAAACTCATTTATTACTAATTTATCTCCCATACCATTAATTTCTTGTAGTTTATTATTATGTAATTACTTATGAATTTAAAACTAATATTTAAAAATAAAAAATCATGATTAAGTATCATTTACACTAAATTTACTGCTTTTATATACACTTAAATTAAATTATCATTTTTTAACAAATTATATAATGTTGGATTAAAATTAAATGTTCTAATTAAATTATTAACTTCATTTAAGGATTTTTCTTTCTTCTCTTTTGATATGTTATTTTTAGAAGCTCTTATAAGTATATTTTTAGGAGAATGTGCAATATCAATAAATTCTAAAAGTTGTGTTTTATACCCCATACACTCTAATAAATTAGCTCTTACAC
Source organism: Clostridium sp. ETTB3 (assembly GCF_053571985.1). Classification (NCBI taxonomy): domain Bacteria; kingdom Bacillati; phylum Bacillota; class Clostridia; order Eubacteriales; family Clostridiaceae; genus Clostridium; species Clostridium sp. ETTB3. The sequence continues at coordinate 1,330,377 of NZ_CP199832.1, read as the reverse complement.
TATCAGTCATTAATGCAGCAACTCTTTCTTGAACTATTCCATATTTAGTTAAGATTGAAAGTTCATTTGCCTTCATTTGAGAATTAAATTCATGTTGGCAACAAGGAACTGAAAATATCATTTTACTATTCCACTTAATTGCATTATATAAAGCATAATCTGTAGCTGTATCACATGCATGTAAAGTAATAACCATATCTACCTTATTGTTATATTTAAATCCGTTAATATCTCCTAATTCAAAATGTAAGTTTTCATAATTATATCTTTTAGCAATATCATTACATTTCTTTATTACATCTTCTTTTAAATCTAATCCTATCATTTTTACATTTATATTTTTAATTTTTACAAAGTAATAATATAAAACAAATGTTAAATAAGATTTACCACATCCAAAATCTAAAATAGTTAATTCCTTATAATCATTCTTTTTAATTTCATCATCTATTATTTCAATGAATCTATTAATTTGCTTATATTTATCATATTTAGAATTAACTACTTTACCTTCCTTAGTGAATACTCCTAAATCTATAAGAGGTTCTATTATCATACCTTCTTTTAATATATAATTTTTTTCTTTATTATGCCCCTTAGCAACAATCTTAGAATTATCATTTTTCTTTTTACCTAAAAATATCTTTCCTTTTTTAGATATCTTTAAATCAAATATTTCATTATTAGACCAAGCTGTCATTTGTTTATAGTTGCCAAATATTAATTCACTTACTTTGTCACTTATTTCATTTATTTTTATATTTTCATGAAATACTTGCTTATCTGTAAATTTTTCTATTTGATAAAACTTATTTTTATTATTTTCTTTTAAATTTATAGCAATTTTATTGTATTTTTCATCTTTTTTAACTTTGTTGCTTATTACTATCTTTATAATTTCATTTTTAAATACTTCTTCTAACGTTCTTTTTAATTCTTCCATTTATATCTCACCTTATTTATGTATAATATATAGCTATTTTAATTCATATAATCCCATTTTTCCAGTATTATTTATATAATATAATTTTAAAAATAAAAATAGCTAATATATTTAATATACTAGCTATTTTTATTTTTAATAATTTTCCTTTATATTTTGAGCTTTATTATTTTTTCTATGTTTACATTCGCAATTATTTGCTTTCTTTTCTTTTTCTTGTTGACTGCTACAACAACAATCATGTTTTTCACTCATAATTTTATCCTCCAATATATAAAAATATGATTTTGTAGATTATAAACTCTACAATGATTATTTTGTTCACATTTATATATCATGATACTATAAAATTAAAGGAGTAATTTCCATTATAAACTTAATATTTATTTATATATTATAAAATAAAAAATCCTGCTGCAATTATTAAATATACTGCAACTAACTGAGCTCCTTCTAACCAATTAGACTCTCCATCTGCAGCAACCTTATTTGCTATTAATACAGTTACTATTAAAGCTATTAATTCAAATTGATTAAATATAATAGTCATTGGTGTAAATAATAAACTTAAAAATACAAGAATAGGAGCAACAAATAATATTATTTGCAAACTTGATCCTATTGCAATTTCTATTGCAACATCCATTTTATTTTTTAAAGCCATTACAATTGCTGTAGTATGTTCAGCAGCATTACCTATTATTGGAATAACAATAATACCAACAAAAATTTCACTTAACCCAAGCTTTGAAGTAATACCTTCCACACCATCTACTAAAAGTTCACTTTCTATAGCAATAAATATAGTTGCTATAATTAAAATTATGATTGCCTTTTTTAAAGACCATTTTGCTTCTTCTTCCTCTTCTTCATATTTAACTGCATAAAGCTCCTTATGAGTAAAAAATGAAAAAATCAAACTTAAAATATATAATATAAACATTATTATTGATACTGCAAGATTCAAGTTTTCATATTTAGTATTCAATAATTCACTAGGAAAAGTATGTGTAAACACAGCAGGTATACACAATCCTATAACTGCAAATAAAAGCATACTTGAAGTAACTTCAACTACATTTTTATTAAATTTTTGAGTTTTATGCTTTATTCCTCCACATAGCATACTTGCACCTAATACTAATAAAATATTGCCTATAATAGACCCAGCTATTGATGATTTTACAACTTCAAACAACCCTTGTTTTAAAGCAAAAAATGAAATTATTAATTCTGTAGCATTACCAAATGTTGCATTTAAAAAGCCTCCTATTTTAGGTCCAGCATAAAAAGAAATTTCTTCTGTACCTTCTCCCATTAATCCAGCTAATGGTATAATAGAAAGAGCTGCTAATATAAACATAACTGCTGGTGAAAAGTGCATAAATTTTCCTATAATACTAATTGGAATAAATATAAGCATAAATTTTAAAAACTTCATATATATCACATCCACTTCTTATCGATACATATTTTATATTCTCCATTTATCCCAAAAATTATTTATCTTACTAAAAGAAAAAAATGGAATACTTTCTCAAAATATTTCCTAAATAAATATATTATTTATAAGATTTATTATTGTAAACTTTTTATATAATATTTTCTTAATATTTCAAATAAATCAGTTACATGGTAATAATATCATATGAATCTTTAATATTAAAGATATTAGACTTATTCATTATATTTCTTAAAAAAAAGATTATATTTATTATTAAAAAATAATAAAAAATATAATCTTTAATTCATTAATTTTGTACCTTCAAATTATTTAAATTTAATTCTAATAAATTTATTCCAAATTCTAATACTCCATTTTTAGTTGTTAATGTACTAATATCTAATTTTTCAAGTTTTATTCCATAGGTATCTGTACAATATACTTTTACTATCTTTTCTATATCAATAGTAAGTTCCTTATTTTTTAAACTCATTCCTTCAATATCATTAATTGATTTTCTCAAAATTGCTAATGACCCTTTAACTAATGGATTACTTGTTGCTTTATTAGATATCTTAAAATTATTAATAGTTATAAAAATAATATTATTTTTAAAGCTATTAATACTCATTGTTCCATTAAAGTCAATATTCATTCCCATCAATTTATAACTTCCACTTACCTTTATTAAATCTTCTAGTTCAAGAGACTTAATAATAGTTTTATCTTGCATAGATATTAATTTTAATATATCATCTTTTGATAAATCTAAGAGCAAATTTCGTAATTTCATTTTACTTAACCTTTCATAAATTTATTATTCATAAAATTATATTCTTATAGTTAAAATTAATTACAGAATTTCTTTTAATACATTTTATTATACACATCTTTTAATACTAAAAATAAAATATTATATATAGTTTTTCTTTCTTATTAACTAGGAGATGATAAATTGGAGTACTTTAAAAACATTGATTTAAATGATAGGTATTTATTTGAAAAATATTTATGCAAAATTAATAATAAATCCTATGAATATTCTTTTACAACTCTTTATTTATGGAAAGATTTTTGCAAAATTGAATATTCTATTATAAATAATTGCTTAATAATAAAAAAAGAAACTCAGAATGGAGAATTTTTCATGATGCCTTTAGGCTATGAAAAAGATAAATTAAATAATTTAATATTTACTTTAAAAAAATTATCAACTAATAACAACATCTATCTTTTTGGAGATATTGAGGATAATTTTATTAATGATTTGCAAAATTATACTGACTTAAGTTTTAAAATAACTCAAGATAGGGATAATTTTGAATATATTTATTCTACAGATAAATTATTAAATTTATCTGGTGAAAAATACCATAAAAAGAAAAATCATTATAATTCATTTATTAATTCTTACAATTATACTATTAAATCAATAAATGATGAAAAATCTATATTAGATTGTTTAAATTTATTAAAAAAATGGCATAAAAATAAAAATATACTTTGTGAAGAATTACTTTGCGAAACTAAAGAAATAACAAACTTGCTTTATAATTTAGATTTTTTAAATTTAAAAACTATAGCAGTATATGTGAATAATAACCTTGCTGGTTTTTCAATTGGTGAAATTCTTAATGATACTGCAATAATTCATATTGAAAGATGTGATATTAAATATAAGGGAATTTATGCATTTATAAACAGGGAGTTTATAAACAAGGAATTTAGAAGTACAAAATATATTAATAGAGAAGAAGATTGTGGCTATCCTGGATTAAGGAAATCCAAACTTTCATATCATCCAATATATTTATTAAAAAAATCATTAATAATAATTTAAAAGGAAGCCAATACTTGGCTTCCCTTTAAATTAAAATATTATCTTAAAACAGCACCTAATTTATGCTCTAAAGCTTTAAGAATCTTATCATGAACCTTAGCTATATCTTTATCTTCTAAAGTTTTCTTTTCATCTCTATATGCAATTGCATAAGCTATTGACTTTTTACCTTCTGGTATTTGTGCACCTTTGTAGATATCAAATAATTGAACTTTTTCTACTAAGTTTCCACCTGCTTTTCTTATAGTTTCTTCTATTTCAGCAACTAATATAGAATCATCACATAATAAAGCTATATCTCTTGTTACTGCTGGGAATTTTGGAAGAGGCTTATATGTTTTTGTAGTACTTGAAGCTTCAAATAAAGCATCTAAATCAAGTTCTGCAACATAACAATCAACATCTATTCCATAGCTTTCAGTTACATCTGGATGTATTTCACCAAATACACCAACTTTCTTATTTCTTACCATAAGAGAAGCTGTTTTACCTGGATGATAGCTTGGATTTTCACTTTCTCTAACATATTTAGCCTTAGTTATTCCTAATCCATCAATTACATTTTCAACTATTCCCTTAAGGTCTAAATAATCACAATCACCATAAATACCAATAGTTAAAACATTCTTTTCTGTTGGTAATTTAGTTTGATCTTCATTTGGAATATAAGTTCTACCAATTTCAAATAATCTTACATAATCATTATTTCTTGAATAATTTCTTCCTAAAGATTCCATTATTGAAGGTAAAGTCGTTGTTCTCATAACACTATAATCTTCACCTAAAGGATTTTTAATTTTAACTACATTTCTTAATTTACTATCTGCTGGTATATTTACCTTATCAAATACCTTAGGTGATACAAATGAATAGCTTATTGATTGGTTTACACCACTTCCTATCATTGTTTCAATAACTACATCAGTTAATATATCATTCTTATATTTAGGTTCTCTTTCAGTTGCAACCTTAAATATAGTAGTTGGTATTTTATCATATCCATATATTCTAGCAACTTCTTCAGCTATATCTTCTTTTATAGCAATATCAATTCTAAATGTTGGAATAGTTATATTTAAATCATTACCATTTAATTTTGTTTTTAAATCTAATGAATCTAAAGCTTCCTTCATTTCCTCCTTAGATATATCTGTACCTAAGAATTTATTTATCCATTTAGAATCTACAGTTATAGAGCTTTCTTCTTTTACAGAATTATAAACATCTATAGTTCCTTCCATAACTTCACCGCAACCTAATTCACAAATTAATGCACAAGCTCTATCTATTGCAAGTTTAGCTAAGTTTGGATCTATATCTTTATCAAATCTTGAAGAACTTTCTGATCTTAAGTTTAACTTTTTAGAGCTAACTCTTATATTAGTTCCTTCAAAGTTTGCAGATTCAAATATTACTTCTGTAGTATCATCTTGAATTTCTGAATTTAATCCACCCATTATTCCAGCTATAGCAACAGATTTAGAACCATCTTTTATCATTAATATACTTGAATCTAATTCTCTTTCTATTTCATCTAAAGTTGTAAACTTCTCACCATCTAAAGCTCTTTCAACAACTATTGTTTTGCTTTCTATTTGTCTTGCATCAAATGCGTGCATTGGTTGACCAAGTTCTAACATTACAAAGTTAGTTATGTCAACTATATTATTTATAGGTCTAACTCCAGCTTCTAAAAGTCTTTCTTGCATCCATCCTGGTGATGGCTTAACCTTAACATTTTTTACACCCTTAGCCATATATCTTCTACATAATTCATCTTTAACTTCCACTTTTAATTCATCATTAATGTTTGATGAACATTTAGCTTCGTAATTTAAGTTTGGCATTTTATAAGATGTTCTTAATGTTGCAGCAGTTTCTCTAGCCATACCAACAATACTTAAACAATCTGGTCTATTAGATGTTATTTCAAAATCTAATATAGCCTTATTTAATCCTAAATATTCTTTAATATCCATTCCTATAGGAGCATCAGCAGGTAAAATCATTAATCCATGAACAGGCTCATCTCCAGCTATTCCCAATTCCTCTTCAGAACAGAACATTCCATTAGAAACTACCCCTCTCATTTTACCCTTTTTTATTTCAGTTCCATCAGCTAAAATAGACTTATGTAAAGCTACTGGTACTATATCTTGCTCTTTCATGTTAGTTGCTGCTGTAACTATTTGTATCTCTTCTGTACCTATATCAACTTGACAAACACTTAATCTATCAGCATCTGGATGTTTTTCTATCTTCTTAATCTTGCAAGTAACAACATTTTTTATGTTATCTCCTTGTATTATAACCTCTTCTAAAGCTGAACCCGAAAGAGTTAATTTATCTCCTAATGTATGTGGATCTACGTTAACTTCAGCGTAGTCCTTTAACCAACTATATGGTATTTTCATTTTATTTACCTCCTAATTAAAACTGATTTAAAAATCTCATATCACTTTCGTATAATGCTCTTATATCATCAATACCATACTTAAGCATAACCATTCTATCTACACCAAATCCAAAAGCAAATCCGCTGTAAACTTCAGGGTCTATTCCACAATTTCTTAAAACGTTAGGATGTACCATTCCACAACCTAAAATTTCAATCCAACCGCTTCCCTTACAAACTCTGCATCCTTTTCCTTCACAAACAAAACAAGTTGCATCCATTTCAGCTGATGGTTCAGTAAATGGAAAATGGTGTGGTCTAAATTTAGTTACAACCGTATCTCCAAACATCTTTTTAGCAAACAACTCTAAAGTCCCTTTTAAATCTGCAAAAGTAACCCCTTTATCAATTACTAATCCTTCCATTTGATAAAATATTGGTGAATGTGTAGCATCTACAGCATCTGATCTATAAACCTTACCAGGAGATATCATCTTTATTGGTGGTTCCTGATTTTCCATTGTTCTAATTTGTATTGGTGAAGTTTGAGTTCTTAAAACTATATTATCATTAATATAGAATGTATCTTGCTCACTTCTAGCTGGATGATCCTTTGGTATATTTAAAGCTTCAAAATTATAATGATCAAGCTCAACTTCTGGTCCATCTTCTATGCTAAATCCCATTGAGATAAATATTTCCTTCATTCTTTCTAATGTTAAATCTAAAGGATGTCTTTTTCCTATAACTTGCTTTTTCCCTGGAAGAGATATATCAATTACTTCACTTGCAAGCTTAGCATTTTTTTCTTTAGTTTTAATTGCAGTTCCAACCTCTTCTAACTTTGCTTCAACTTCACCTTTTGCTTCATTAACTAATTTACCTACTACTGGTCTTTCTTCTGGTGATAATGAACCCATTCCTCTTAATATAGTAGTAAGTTCACCTTTTTTACCAAGATATTTAACTCTTATTTCTTCTAAAGCTCCACTATTTTCAGCAGTAGCTATTTCATTAAAAGCAGCTTCTTTAATTGCTAATAATTTTTCTTGCATTTTTATTCTCCCTTCTTATTTTTAATAAAATTTTAATGGGTTTATTTATTTTAATACTTTTTTAAAATTTCCCATAAAAAAAAGGATACTCAGTCCACAAAGGGACGGAATATCCGCGTTACCACCCTAATTGATATGAAAATTTATTCATATCCAGCTTTATTAAATAACGGTTTTACCGCTAACTACTACTACAACTTCATAGCTAGAACTCCTGAGTGAACTTCAATAAGACTTCATGTAAAAAGGCTTACAGTCTATGGCCTTTTTTCCCTGGACATTTTATCAAATTTACTTTCTCATTCACAGTTTTTAAATATTTATTTACAACTTATTATACAAATAACTAAGTTGTTTTTCAATACCTAGTTTTAAATTAATTTTTACAAAGTCTTTGTCTTACTTTTTCAAACAATATAATTGATGTAGCAACACCAACATTTAAAGACTCTGCTCCCCCAGGCATTGGAATTTTAACCTTTTTATCAGCTAAATCAAATATTTCATTACTTATTCCATTACCTTCATTTCCTACCGATAAGATTACTTTTCCACTTAAATCTTCATCAAAAAAGTTTTTTGATTCTTCTAAAGAAGTTGCTACTAAACTAAATCCTTCACTTTTAAGATTCATTAAAAAGCTTAAGTCATTATCATAAATTATAGGAACATAAAAAATTGATCCCATTGTAGATCTTATTGTTTTGTCATTGTATATATCTACAGTACCTTTTGTTAATATTATTCCATTTACCCCAGCTGCATGAGCTGTTCTAATAATTGTTCCTAAATTTCCTGGATCTTGAACCTTATCACATAATAAATAAAAATCACCATCTATATTATTTGCTGAATTATTTATATTTACCACAGCAATAATGCCTTGAGGATTTTCTGTAGAAACTACTTGTGAAAATAATTCATCTTTTAATTGATATATTTTAATGTTATCCAAATACTCTTCTAAATAATCATTAATTTTATCTTTTCCATGTTCATTTACAATTAAATATTCTATATTACACTGTGCCTTAAATGCTTCTTGAACTAACCTAAATCCCTCAATTATATATTTATTTTCCTTAGTTCTATATCGTCTTTCTTTTAATTTTTTTGTATTTTTAAATAATGTGTTGTCTTTACTTTCAATGATTATCAACGTTATACCTCTTATTTTTTCTTTACTAACATATCTTCTAAATTACTTAAATCATCTGCTGAGCCAATTGCCACAATTATATCATCGGCTGATAATATATCTTCTGCTTTTGGTGATATATCTATACTCTCACCTTTTTTAATAGCCATAATATTAATTCCATATCTACTTCTAAGCTTTAGTTCTTTTAAGCTCTTTCCATCCCATTCATTAAGTACTCTTAATTCCATAATGCTATAATCTGGAGATAATTCTATAAAGTCTAAAATACTTGCTGATACCAAGTTATGAGCAACTCTAACACCCATATCTTTTTCAGGTAATACTACTCTATCTGCCCCAATTTTATATAATACTTTTGCATGTAAATCACTTTGCCCCTTTGCAATTATATACTTTACACCTAGTTCTTTAACTAAAAGAGTAATCATTACACTAGCTTGTATATTAGAACCAATAGTTACAACCGCAACATCAAAATTTCTTAAACCTAAAGTCTTTAATGCACTTTCATCTGTTGCATCCATTTGAACTGCATGTGTTACATTATCTGCTATTTCTTGAACAGAATCCTCATCCATATCTATTGCTAAAACCTCATGTCCTAATGAATACAAAGTCTTTGCAACAGATTCTCCAAATCTCCCTAATCCAATAACTACAAATTGTTTAGTATTTGCCATATTTCTTCCCCTAACCTATTAAAATTTTTCCTTCTGGATATTTCACACCAGATTTTTCCTTTTTTCTTGTGAGTGATAACACAACTGTTAAAGGGCCAACTCTTCCTAAATACATCATAATTATAATTAAGATTCGTCCTATATTACTTAAATCAGGTGTTAATCCTAATGTTAATCCTGCAGTTCCAAAAGCTGAAATTGTTTCATAAAATATAGACATAAATGTTGTACCCTTTTCTGTATAAGATAATAACATTGTTACTATGACTACTAATGTAAATCCTATAAATAATAATGTAAATGCTTTATATACTAAATCTTTACTAAATCTTCTTTTAAATACTTCAGAATCTTCTCTACCTCTTATAACAGAAACTACAGTTACAATTAAAACTCCTATTGTAGTTGTTTTAATTCCTCCAGCTGTAGAGCCTGGAGAACCACCTATAAACATTAAAATAATAGTTAAAAACTGACCTGCTGTAGTCATACCACTTGTTGAAATACTATTAAATCCTGCGGTACGTGGTGTTACAGATGCAAAAAATGAATTTGTCAGTTTATTTATAAATGACATTTTTGATATAGTTTGTGGATTATTATGTTCAAATAAAAACATTAAAAGTGTTCCACCAACTACCAATCCTGTTGTTATTAATAAAACCATTTTAGAATGAATAGAAACTCTTCTTATGCTTTTGCATGTGTATAGTTCACTCCAAACAGTAAATCCTAATCCTCCAATTATTATTAAAATAGAAAGTACCATAATAACTACTACATTTGTATTAAAAGATATTAAACTATTTCCTTTTCCTAATACGTCAAATCCAGCATTACAAAAAGCTGAAATAGAATGAAACAAGCTATAAAAAGCCCCTTTCCCAAAACCAAACTCTGGAATAAATTGAGTTGATAATAATAATGCCCCAAAAAATTGAACTGATACCGTAAATACCAAAACATACTTAACCATTTTTACTAACCCTTGAATGTTAAAAGTATTCATTGCATCTTGTAAAATTAATCTTTCTCTTAATGTAATCTTTTTCCCTAAAATAATTGCTATTAATGTAGTAAAAGACATAAATCCTAAACCACCAATTTCTATTAATATCATTATAATTGTTTGCCCAAACATATTCCAATAACTCCCAGTATCAACTACTATTAATCCTGTTACACATACTGCAGAAGTTGCTGTAAAAAGTGCATCTAAAAAACTAGTACTTTCCCCACTTGCTGTAGATATTGGTAAAGTCAATAATATTGTTCCTATTAAAATTATCACTACAAACCCTAAAGCTAATATTTGAACTCCCCTTAACTTTATATATTTTTTAAGATTCCAGTTCATTGTCTCACCTCCTAATTTAATAAAATATTATGTTACTATTTTGGACTTTTTTATTTTGTTTTATGTTTAAAAGTTCACCATGTATTTTACCACCTTTAAATGCTTTTTCATAGTTATTCCATCTTAAATTTTATCTTTATTAAAGTATAATTATATCAATATTCCTATAATTTTTTATTATTTTAATATAAATTAAATTTACATGATAAAAGGGTTGATTATTAAATAATACAACCCTAAATTTTCAAATTAATTATTTAACTTTATATTTTTTAATTTTGTACTTTCACAATTTGCACATCCAGCGCAATAAAACACTCTATCCCCAAATACATTTACTATAGTATCTATAAACTCTGTATTTAAGCAATTTTCTTTATGATGAATTATAACTTGTTTTGGTGCATTAGTTATTAATCCACTAATTATAATATCTTCCATTTTAGCTTCAGTATCAACTTTACATTCAGCTAATTCTTTCATAAATTCATTAAAAATATCATTTCCATATCCATCTTTTAATTCATATCCACCACCCTTATGGATATAAATATTAATTTTTTCAATTTTACTTTCCTGTATATCTACAAAATATTTTAGTAACTTTACAAACTCCCTGTATTCCTTTTCAACCATGTATTCTTCTACAACTTTATCTATTATTTCTTCTATATCTTCTCTTAATTCTTTCATTCTAAAAGTAATAAATCCTTGTATGTTTATTTCTTCATTTTCTTCTAAACAAGTCTTTATTTTTTCAATAATAGAATTTATTTTACTTATACAAAAAATCATTTTTTCATCTTTTAAATTTTCTTCACTTCTTAAAACTTTCATAATCATTTCTTCAACTTCTAATATTTCTTCTTGCTTTAGAAAAAAATATGTTTCAGTTAAAAAATTAAAAAGTTCCTTTTTTCTATATTTTTCAATTACTATATTATATAAAATATTACTTATATATAAATATATCATTCTTTTTACTTTCTCACTATAACCTTCTTCATCGCACATAATCTTTACTAAGTGAGAACTGCCTTCTTTGCTCTCCACAAGACCTATAGTTATATTTTTCTTTTTTAATAATTCTCTTAGTTCTTGCAACTCACGCACTAATTCTATCTCATTATTATGCACTACTTTCATTATAAACATGGATTTCACTCCTTTCTTAATATTAGTATGTATTAATTTTTTTTCTATATACTAAGTTACATGTACACTTATTATAAAATATTGATTTTTTTATAAATATTTTATATCTTATAATAAATACACTTGTATAAGGAGAAAAATTATGATTGCTTTTATAGATTATAGAACTTCAAATGAAGAAATAAATTCCTTAAAAAATTTAAATATTGATGTAATAAAAGTTCCTTGTAATAATAACCTTTATCCTGCAATTAATGGTCATGTTGATATTCAATTAAATATTTTAAATTCAGATACTAAAACAATAATTTTAAATAAAGATATTGATAATAATTTTAAAAAAATACTTCAAGAAAAAGAAATTAATTTTATAAATAGTTTCAATTCATTAAATAAAAATTATCCAGAAAATATCTCTTTAAATGCTTATATTACCCCAAATTATTTAATACATAATTTAAATTTTACTGATAAAGAAATCATAAACTATTGCAAAACTAAAAAACAAATTCATATAAAACAAGGATATTCAAAATGTTCTATTTTACCACTTAGAGAAAAGGTTGTTATTACTAGCGATATGGGAATTTATAAAACATTAATAAAAGAAAATTTTGATGTATTATTAATTCCATTTGGAGATATTGAACTTCCAGGATTAAATTATGGGTTTATCGGAGGTGTAGGAGGAATGATTTCTTCTAATTCCATGGCGTTTTTTGGTTCATTAGAAAAATACGCCTTTTGTGATGAAGTAAAAAAATTTTTATACAAATATGATATTAAGCCTATTTATTTACGTGATAGTAAACTTTTTGATAGAGGTAGTTTATTACTTTTATAACCTCCTATATATTACGTTTATAATATAGATTTGTTGAATATTATTTATATTTTATTCTTTTAATAAATTAAATTTTTTATGAATATTTTTTCTAAATTCACATATATATAAATATAAACAAATTTGGCGCTATAGCCAAGTGGTAAGGCAGAGGTCTGCAAAACCTTTATTCCCCAGTTCAAATCTGGGTGGCGCCTTTCTAACATTTAAAATCATATACCAAAAATATTTAATAAATTAATAAGGGGCTGTCGAACTAAATAATTAGTGCACAGCTCATTTTTGTTAATCATGACCACCCTTGCTCTGCGCCTGAAAGGTTTTGTTGCTGGCTGTGCTAATCGTACGTTGAAAAGTTTGTCAACTGCATATTGCCACTAACTACCCCTGAATGGGTTTTATTTTTTGCTTTTTTCTACCGGCTAACCCGTAAACGGGTCAATGTATTCTTTCAAGCTTATTTGCTCATATGCAATATCTTCTTGAATTTGATTTTTTATATACTCTTCTATAACTTTTTTATTACGCCCAACAGTATCTACATAATATCCTGTACACCAGAACTTCCTGTTTCCATATTTATACTTCATATTTGCATGTCTATCAAAAATCATAAGTGAACTCTTTACTTTAAGATATCCCATAAATTGAGCTACGCTCAATTTAGGTGGAATACTAACCAACATATGAATATGATCTTTACAAGCATTTGCCTCTATTATTTCAACACCTTTTTGTTCACATAACTTTCTTAATATTATTCCAATATCAGATTTTATCTTTACATATATTATTTGTCTTCTATACTTCGGTGCAAATACTATGTGATATTTACAATTTCATTTACTATTTGCTAAACTACTTATGTCGTTGTTCATTAACGACTCCTCCTTTGAAAAATATTTTAGTTGGCAAACCTAAAATATTTTTCTAAAGGAGGCATTTTTTTATTCACTCATAGCTATAAGCTTTTAGAACCACAGGTTAAATCTGTGGTATTCTCAATACAAAAAGAATAGCTTAATTCACAGTTAACCTATTCACTCTAATTATTGTGTTAGATTTTCCAAAGTGCCAAAGTACACTTTATTTTTTGATTATATCAAAAAAGTTTTTAAAAACAATTTTCTTCTTAGCTCTTTGGCTCTCCATTTTCAATTTAATATCTTTTACTTTCTTTTGCTCCTTGCTCACTCTATCTTCACACTTTAACATTTATTTGTATAATTTTAAATAATATTGATTTATTATAATATTATAAAAATAATTTACCTTTTTGTATTTTTGTTATATTATGTAAATTATAAAAAATATATATTTTATGGGGGTATTATTATGAATTTTAGTAAAAATCTAAAAATATTATTGGCTATACCTGTAATTACATCTTTATCAAGTGCTATGACATTTGCATCATCAATATCTACAAATAATCCAAATACAATTACTCAAGAAATCCAAAGTGAAGCAGAACTTTTGGCAAGTACATCTACTAGTAGTTGGACTTCTGGAAGTATTACCGATGTAAGTATTACCAAAAATGATACTAAATACAAAGATAGCTATTTAGTAAGCAAGATTAAACAAGATTCTTTTTCTGCTAAATTTACAATATATTCTGATACAGGAAAACTTGTTTCATCTTGTCCTAAAAATATAAGAACTTTATACGGTTCAGCGTCTCCTACTTATGCAAGTACAAGTGGAACTAAAACATCTGTTACATATAAATATGTATCATCAGCAGGAGATTATGAAGCTAACGTAACTGTAAGTTATAATATTAACTAGAAATAAAAAACTGCGTAGAATTATTCTTCTACGTAGTTTTTTCATTGTTATATTTTTATTTTATATATCGTATAAAATTTATTGGCTATCTAAATTAATTTGTTGAATAAATTTTGCTAAAGTATCACCTAAAATATCGATTTTGTTGAAATCTAAGTTTTCAGGGTTATCATTATCATTTAAAATTAAATCTGATATTCCTTGTTGAGCTATATGAATATTAGGAATACCGTTCTTTTCAAATGAAAAATAATCACTTACACCAGAATTGTTATTATAGAAATACTCAACTTTATCAGTGGAAAATGTATCAGAGTACTCAATATTATTTTCTTTTAAAGTTTCTTTTAAAGAATCATATAAGATAGATGAATCTTCGATTCTACTTATATTTTTGAGGGCAAGTGGGCCTGCACTTTTTGCACCAACACAATCTATGTTAATATTGTATATATCATCATAAATAGGAATAATATCTTCAACAAAATTTTGACTTCCAATAAATTGAGCCATTTCAGCATTAGTCATAACAAAAATAACGTCATATTTTAATGGAATAGTATCAATATCCTTTTTTAGTTTATTAATTATTCTAAAAGTAGTTGCTACTCCTGATGCATTATCTAAAGCACCATTACACCAAGCATCAAAATGAGAAGTGATTATAATGGCCTTCTTATTATTTGTACCATTAAGTTTACCAACTACATTAGAAAGGTTAAGATTTTCAGATTCATAATAAAAATTATTTAAAAAGGAATCTGAAAAAACTGGATTTAATTCAAGATCTTTAAATAAATTCTCAATATATTTTGTGACAAGTTTATTACCTTCAGTTCCAATAGCTCTATCGTTAATAGTTTCAGAACATAAATAATTAATAATTTCCTCTGTATTTGGAATATTATTAACTTTTGATGCAGGAGTTGATACTTTAGAAGTATTTCTAATTACAATATAAGATAATACTATTAATAGTATTAAAATTATAAATAATTTAAAAGACTTTTTCATTAATTAGCATATCCAGTAGTTGCTGAGATCCAACCAGTATAGGTATTATCAATTGTTTTTACTTTATACCATTTATGTCCAGTAGAATCTGTTGTAGGTCCATAATTAACTCTCCAAAGAACTGTTCCCTTAGGAAATGCAGTTATAATTTTGTATGATAAACCAGGCCCGGTTCTCAAATTAGCACCGCTATTAGCAGTAACTGTAAATGCACCAGCTTCTTTTGGAGCTATTTCAGTAAGCTGAGTATTATTTTCTAATGTTTCTGCATTAGTATTTATAGTAGGAATAATTGTACTGGAACCAATAATACTTAATGATAGTAATAATGTTAATATTTTTTTCTTCATTTTAAAACCTCCCAATATTTGTTTTCAAATAAATGGTAACATAAATTTAAATAAAAATATGTAAAATTAGAGTATATAAATGGATTTTTTATTTATCATTTTTTTACAATGAAATATAAGATTTAAAGTTGAAAAAGATTAATAAAGATTGAAAAAGATAACTATTTTAATTCTTAAATAATTAAGTTTATTTAACATATAAGTAATTTATATATATAATTACATTAAGTTAATTTAAATAAAGAAATTACAAGGGATTAAATGAATTTATAGAGTTGGGAACAATGGCTATAAAGAATGACTATATCAAGATTCTGGTAAATACGGGGCAGAAAGAATTATTTAAAGATATAGCAAAAAAGAAAAAGGTTAGTATGAGTGAGTTTATAATTGTAGCAACAGAGGAAAAAGCTTTGAGAGAGAAAGAAAAATTTGAGGGAACAAAGAGCTTGGAGTTTAGGATTAGTGAGCTTGATAAGAAATTACAAGAGATTAATAGGTATTAGTGTAAGCACATTAAAGAGAGAAAATAATAAACGTAAGTTAGATAAAATAAATAATTAGTATAAATAAGAAAGCGTTCCTCGAGAACACTTTCTTATTATTATTTTAGAATAATAATTAAATTAAAATAAAAAGGTGTTCCCCGGAATTTTAGTGTTGTATTAAAGAAATAGATTACTATTGCTTTTAAAGTAAAAGTGAGTATTAACGAAATTTTTTCGATAATACTCACTTTTTATTCATATGGAAAAATAATGAATTGAAAAAACATGCACTTGTGCAATTTTTGAATAGAATTTTTTTAATTTTTTATATTATTTTATCCACTTAAAGTAATTAATCCTCTATAATAAATCTCAAGGAGATTTGATCGAATTATTATTGTTAGAATAAGAATATTATATTTAACTTCTAAATTTTGCTTTTTACAAAATAAATAAATTAACATATATGTTGTTAATGCTGAAAAAATCTGAATTCTAACAGAATTTTCATTATAACCTAAAATTTTTTAATTCTAAGATTTTGTTTATTCCATTTAAAGAACAGCTCAATTTCCCAACGTTTCTTATATATATTTATAATGTCTTCTTTTGATAAATCAAAAATATTAGTTACAAAAGTAATTGCTTCATCATTCTCATCAAAACACATAATTTCTCTATATTTATTAAAGGTTAAATTTCCGCCAGGCGTTGAGCCCATTATTACCTCAGTATCATAAATATCTTCATTTATATTTGAGCCTAAAAATTTTTCCTCCATTATTATTGAGTTTTTGACTCCACGAGTAACAAATTTAAATCCATTTTCAGTAAGTTTATCATACCATCTATAATCGTAATATCCTCTATCAAACACATATATACAATCTTTGTCTCTAAACATATTATCAACACATTTTCTATCATTAATATTACCCTTAACTATATTTATGTATTCAGGATATTCACCATTAAACATTGTACTAATTTTCATTACTGATTTTTCATCATCAAATTTAAGTGATGGAGCTAACTTTAATGCTGTCACGATTACGCTTGAATCTATGATTTTAAGCGGAAGAAAATCTTTAATTAGTTTATATTCTCCAAAACGTTTTTTAGCTTTAGATATAAGATAATAAAATATATCTTCAAAAATCCGACTATCTCTAGATGCATTCTTTCTACTAAATTGAGAAACACTTGGTATAATAATAAATTTTTTCAATTTATTATTATGAGATATTTGAGTTTGTAACTCTCTTAAACTTTTACAATTCATAAAATTAGAATAAAGTAATGCATATAAATGTGGTTTGGTATCAAAATGCTGACTTCTAAAATTTCCATCATATTTTGAAATAACTCTTTCTAGAAAAGTTCCTTGAATTTCCGCTATTAATTTATTAAAAACTAATCTTTACTTCCAAAAGCGGATTAATTTATGAGATTTATTTTATTATCATTATTGCTTATCCCTACAATTATTGGAGTAATTTATTGCATTTATGAATTCTCCAATACACCACAATATTTTATATCTTATGATAACTTTTGATATATATCTAAAAAATAATAATAAGAAAGTGTTCCCGAGGAACACTTTCTTATTTATACTAATTATTTATTTTATCTAACTTACGTTTATTATTTTCTCTCTTTAATGTGCTTACACTAATACCCATTAATCTCTCAACCTCGTTATAACTTTTATCTCCACAATTTACAGATAACATAGATAAAGCTAAGTCTATTTGCTCCTTAGTAAACTTTTTAGGTCTACCCTCCTTATACCCATCTTTTGTCCTTGCTATTTCCTTCCCTTCCCTTGTTCTTTCTAAAATCATATCTCTTTCGAATTCAGCAAAAGATAAAAATATATTTCTTATTAATTTACTAGCTGGGGTATTATCCATTACCCCTATATTTAATATATTTATCTTTATTCCCCTATCAAGTAATTCTTGTACTAGTTTAGCTCCATCTATTAAGCTCCTAGCAAATCTGTCGAGCTTAGTAACTGTGAAGGTATCTCCTTCTTTCAACTTATCCAATAATAATTTTAATTGTGGTCGATCGTTAGTTTTTCCTGAAAACTTTTCTTCTATGACTTCATCACAACCTGAAGAAAATAATGTAGATAATTGTTCTTCTAAAGAATTTCCACTACCTTGCTTTATTGTACTAACTCTTGCATATCCATAATTCATATTTTCCCTCCATCAAGGTCAAAACTTGTCCCCAAATACAAAAATTTATACCATTACTTTTGACCATAATTTTTGACCCCTTATTAAGTATTATTTTATCGTTGATTAAAAATATATGTCAAGCCAAAAACACCCTTAGTCCAAAAGTGTTAGATTATGATACTTGTGGAATCTATTCAATATGTTAGATTGAGGCATCTTTAATAATTCAAAAATAGACTCTTTTATAATATAAATCATGCAGTAGCAAAGAGCTTAAAGGAAATAGAAATATTCCTAAAAACAAAATATACAATTAAATATTATATGAATAGTAAACTTAGAAAATAAATTGAGATAATGCTGAAAAAAGGTGAATCAATTACCACCTTAACGCTTCTTAAAATATTAATTTTTCTATTTTTGTCATTTTTTTGAATAATTGTATTTACTTTTACTTTTATAGTGGTTATAATTAAATAAACAAGTACTTGTACTAAAAACAAATATATTGTAAATTGAAGGAGAAATTTATGAGTAAAAAAGTTTTATCACTTATTGTTGCTGTAGGGATTATAGGAACATCATTATTAACACCGTTAACAGCTTATGCGGATACACCTGAGGAAAATTGGGGCAATGAAAAATATGGTACCTTAGAAGAACAAATGGAGATGCCAGGAGTAACTGTATATAAAGACGGAACTTCTGTTGAATATAATTTAGTTAATCCTAAATATGTTGTTGCATCATTTAAATGTATCAATGGTACTGTAAAGATAGATTCATCTGTATATATTGGCTATAATTATGTAACATCGGGATTAGCTACTAAGGTTCTTCAAGAGGCTCTTAAAGCATTAGGTTATGATGCAGGAACGTCAGATGGAATTTTTGGACCTAAGACTCATCAAGCTTTAATTAATTTTCAAAGAGATAATGGACTTTCTGTTGATGCAACTGCTGGACCTCAAACTTGGACAATATTAGGTTCTAAATGCTCTGGAAAAACTCTTTCCATAGTTTTATAATACTTATTTTTATCATACAACATAATTTAAAATTGTAAAATTGAGCTGTTTCATTAATATAGTGAACAGCCTTTTCTATTTCAATAAATAAAGAAATTTAAATACTATATTTTAATATTAAAAAAATATCATTAAAAGATATCTGATTAATAAAAAATAAACATTTATTCAAGTATATAAAGATATTAGTTTTATAATAATAAAAGAAACTACTAAGAAAAATATATAACTTAATCACTCTTTTTATAGTGGATTTAAATATTTCAAAATAGTTTAAATATATAAAAAGAGGAATCGATCACAGACTTTTATCTGTTAATTCGATAACCTCATTTTAAGTAATAATATTATTCTAATACTGTTGCATTAATCTTATATTCATTATTATCAAATTCCTTAATTTGACCATCATTATATTCAACTATTGTAGAATCAGCTTTTATTGTTACTGCTGAAATCCCTGTTTCTCTTGGTATTTCTTGAGCAGTTGTTGGTGTTTCTACAAATGTATAATTTTTTACTCCATTATCTTCAGGAGTATCTGCAAATACATTGTTTGAATTAAATGAAAATATTGTTCCTCCAACTACAAAAAATATAAATGCACCAAATAATAGTCCATTTTTCTTTGATTTTAAATTTAACATACTCTCAATTCTCCTTTTTATTATATTTATTTTTTTATTACTAAATTTTGATGACATTAATGATATTTTAAGTTCATTTTTATATTTTATTGAATTTATTAATATTAATGAATACTCTTTAATTTCTTTAATTTCAGCATCTTTTATCACTTGCTCATCACAAGATAATTCACATTGTTCAAAAAAAAGCCTTCTTAAAATATAGATTAAAGGGTTAAACCAGTGAAGTGCTAAAGCTAATATCATTAATAGCTTTAAGATGTTGTCTTTCCTTTTAAAATGAATAAGTTCGTGATTAAATATCCACTTTAAATCTTCTTCTGTATAATTATTTTCTGGAATTATTATTGCATTTTTTATTATTCCGATAAGAAATGGTGTTGGAACACCTTTCACAACATATACATTAATATTTGAATTTATTTTATTAATTATAATTTGTTCATTTAATATTTTTTGAAATTTGCTATTTTGACTCCAATTTATATTTCTTTTTATTCTAAAATAAAACATAAATTGAAAATAAACATGATATAAAATTATTATACAAACTCCTATAATCCAAAGTATAGAAAAAATATTAATAAAATCAAAGGAACTTAAATTACTTATTGATGGTTCAATATAATAAATTTTACTATTAAAGTTATTCTCTTTTAATATTGAAAAATAATTTATTGGAAGATTAATATTTATTTTAATAATAAATATTAATCTTAATATTATAATGATTAAAATAGAATAATTAAATTTATGACTATATTTAGTTAAAAATTTATTATTAAATAATATAATCAAAATAAGGAATATACTTGTATAAATACTTGTATTTATAACCTGAAAAAATAACTCTTTCATATCATTACCTATTTTTTACCCATTCTTCAAGTTCAGCTAAATCTTTATTAGTAATTTCATTACTGTCTTCAAGTGTAGATATAATACTTTTTAACGACTTCCCATGTAAAAATTTAAAAAAATCTTTTGTTTCAAATTTAACATAATCATATTCTTTAATGATTGCTGTATAAAAAACCTGTTTTCCTATACGTTCAGTTGTTAAAAATCCCTTGTCAACAAGTCTTGATAGTGTTTTTGATGTAGTACTTAATTTCCAACCTAATAATAATTCCATATAAGCACCAATCTCTTTAGTTGGTAATTTTTCATTTTTACCCCAAATAAACTTCATTATTTCAAATTCTGTTTTAGGTAACTTTTTCATAAAAAAATCCTTTCATAAACTGATAATTATCATACTTTAATGATATACGACAATTGTAATAGTGTCAAGTGGAGTTTTAATTTTATAGTTTGTTTACTAATTGGGGTAGCGTCCAGAAAATGCAGATTTCACACGTTAAGAGCATTTTTTCCTGCTGATACCAAGGGTTTTCAGACTTTTTTATATGTTTAATGGTCTATGTAATTCTTTAGTTTCCAACTCATTTAAATTAAAAGTATATTCCCCTAATATATTTATGTGTTCCCATCCTAAAGGTGAGATATGAATAATTAAATTATAATAAATATATTCACCAATAGATTCTTTATAATTTATAGCTCTTTCTAAATTTAATGAGCGTATATACTCTAGTTTTTCAATAACTTTTAAAAAGTTATCAGGAGAATGGGAACCTATAGGTTCTTTCAACCACCTTAAAATAGTTTTTCCTTTTAATTTCTCTGATTGTAAAAATACTATATCATCTAACTTCTTTTTTTGAATTTAATGAGCTTACTATAGTATTTATAATCAACATTTCAGACCCATTTTTTGCTTCCCATACAAGATTTTTAAATGTAGTTATTGCAGGTAATATAATTTTCTTTTCTCTCAAATACTCTATAGAGTTTTTCATTAAAAATAAAGAATCACTATTTTCAAATGCTAAATTAACAATGTATTTTAATAAAAATTTATAGTTAGTATTTGAAAATTATCTATAGCCATACTCCTTTTTCAACTCTCTATATGATCTCTTGAAGTATTACTCCTCAATGCATATAGTTTAAGAGCCTTAGGAACTGTACCAACTTGTTTAGCTATATATCGAATTATCTCAAGTGATATTTCTTTATTTAAACTGTAAGACCATCCTTGATATCTTAAAGCAGCTAATTGAAATGCAAATTCAAGTTTATTTTCTTCTTTTCTATGTTTTATAATTATTTCTAAATCATATTTTGAAGATGTATAGTAAGACCCTATACTCCATTCTCCTTCAGGATATTGAATAAAAAGTTTTCTTTGTTCTTTTGTAAATAATTCCCTTCTGTGTTGCATGCTCATAATATTTTCTCCCCATATTTCAAATCAAATATTTTAAAACAAATTTTTAGTTTATATTTGTACACAAAAATGAACTAAAAATTAATATATATAAAAGTAAGTAAAATTCTCAAAATTTCTTTTAAAAAATTTTATTTTTTAGTTCGTTAATATTTCTATAGTTATATGAACTATTGTAGTGTATTATATTTATGAATATCAAATTGAAAGGAATGAAAATATGTTAATAGGATACTGTAGAGTTTCAACTACTGAACAAAATTTAGATAGGCAAATAGAAAGTCTTAAAAATTATGGATGTGAAAGAATTTATTGTGATAAATCAACCGGAAAAAATTTTAATAGACCTGAATACATTAAGTTAAAAGATGCACTTAGAGCTGGTGATACATTAGTAGTACATGAATTTGATAGATTAGGGCGTAATAAAAGATTAACTCTCAAGGAAATTCAATATTTTAAAGAAAATAATGTTAGATTAGTAGCTTTAAATCTCCCAACCACACAATTAAATACAAATGATAATTTGATGTTAGAAACCATTAATAATATAATAATTGAGCTTTATACTATGATGGCCCAAGATGAAGTTGAAAAAAGAGAGAAAAGACAAAAAGAAGGAATTAAACTAGCATTAGAAAAAGGGGTTAAATTTGGACGTAAGAAAACAGAATATCCTAAAGAGTGGACTAGTGTTATTAAATTAGTTGAAAATAGAACTATAAATAATATAAAAGCAATGGAAATTTTAGGGTTAAAGAAAACAACTTATTATAAATTATTGAAAGAGCATAAGAATAGTTTGTAAAAAGTCTGAAAACCCTTGGTATCAGCAGGAAAAAATGCTCTTAACGTGTGAAATCCGCATTTTCAGATTATACAAATAAATAATTATAATAAAACATATTTCTATAAATTTATAAATATTGGATACCTCCATGTATTATAGTTATGGTCGGCAAACCCAGTATAATTTTACAACGAAGCCTTTTTTATTTCTACTTACCGATAGAAGCTTTTCGAAAACATAGATCGAATCTGTAGTATTCTAAATATAAATAAAGAACTCGATTTGTATTTTATCGAGTTCTTTATTTATATAAAATCCTTTTACTTCATTTATAATTTAGATAATATAATTACCTAAATTATAAATTTTAATACTTTTTAATTCTTCATTCCATTGATATGAACATATTGTATTATTGCTAATATCCCAACGTCTTATATCAATATAGTTATTAATAAATTCAGTAATCAAAACTGAATCTTGAAAAGCTCCTATATGCACTTTAAAGGGAATTTATTTAATTTCCCTTTTATCTGTCATAAAAAATGATTTTTTTTAAACTA
Source organism: Clostridium sp. ETTB3 (assembly GCF_053571985.1). NCBI lineage: Bacteria > Bacillati > Bacillota > Clostridia > Eubacteriales > Clostridiaceae > Clostridium > Clostridium sp. ETTB3. Next base: position 1,306,346 of record NZ_CP199832.1, on the reverse strand, counting down.
TACCAATAATCTCTGTATATAATTCATTTGGTTTTAAAATCCCACGAACATATTTTTTCTTATCCTTATACAATTTTTTAAAAATATCAAAGTACTCTTTAGAAATATTAAGCAAATTAAACATATACTCTATACCATTAATAAGCTTTATATTGATATCCTCAAACTTTGCGATATAATTACTACCTGAATGAGTTGTAAAATTTAATGTTATTAATAACTTTTCCAGTTAGAATTTCACCAATTCCTAGAATATATTTTAAGCTCCAATTTAATAATATATATATAATTTTTAGCTCACCTTATAATTTCACATAACGACTACGAAAACGTGGTTTTAAAATCTATTCTCTTAAAAGAATATCTTTATTTAGAAGTTAATATTCACATGTATCAATATCTAGATACTTAAAGTTTTTAACCATTATCAAGTTCTTTTTCTTCACTTTCCCACTTTGGTACTGTAAATGTCAATATATTTTTGTATAAAAAGTGGAAAATAATTATGTACAATAATTAGAATTTACATCTTAGTCAAAGGGCTTTCTAAATGTTCTAATTTTGATTTAGTTCTATAAGAAGGTCCTTTTACAGATATAATATGAGAGTGATGTAAAAGTCTATCTAATATCGCATTTGCGATAACGGAATTTCCAAAAATATCAGACCATTTAGAAAAATTAGTATTAGTAGTTATTATTGTACAATGTTTTTCATATCTTTTAGATATTAATTGAAAGAAAAGATTTGCTGCATCAATATCTATAGGTAAATATCCTATTTCATCTATTATTAAAATCTTATATTTACAAAAATGACGAAGTCTTATATCTAATCTATTTTCAGATAAAGCTTTCTTTAATTGAGAAATTAAATCCTGAAAAGATATAAAATATGTTGAATATCGATGCTTAGCACATTCTATTCCAATAGAGGTCGCCAGGTGGGTTTTACCCACGCCGGATGATCCTACAAATAATATATTTTCTTTATTTTCTATAAATCTTAAAGTCATTAAATCAAGTATCTGCTGCTTATTTATTGCAGGTTGAAAATCAAAATCAAAATCTGTAACTTCCTTTAAAAATGGAAAGTTAGCAACTTTTACACATGCCTGCATAGCTCTATCAGATTTTGCATTAATTTCTAAATTACTTAACTCATAAAGAGCATCAACAATACTTTTATTTCCAGAGTTAATTAGATCTATATATTTATCAATACTAGCTTTGATATTAAGCAATCCTAACTCCTCAAGATTATTTAGTAATTTAACATAGTTATTCATATTATCCTCCTATTTAATTATAAAAAAGCATCAAACTGTTTTAAATTAGCTTCCGCTAGCGATTCTATATCATCCGTACTCTTATTTTTTAACACTGATCCTAAAATTTCTTTATAATCACACTCATTATAATTAATCTTATTATCACTTAATTGATGTGTTGAAATTAAATCTGTGTTAAAATATATTTGTAATTCTTTATCTATTCTTCTAAGAGTTACAGATTTACCTATATATTTAGGTGGTACAGAGTATTTACTTCCTTTATAAGTTATTAGTGAATCCTTATGAACTTTGGTTTGACGGTCGTAGTTCATATAGGATTCTATGATATGATTACTTGGTAAGGGAAGTAGATACTCCTTTTCTTTTTGAAATAATAATATAGGTGGAATGTTAGTTGCTTGGTTTGGTGCTTGATTAACCTTAGAATTTATTCTTTGAAGCAGTTCAATGATGTCTGATTCATTTTCAAATTCTCCATCATAAGGTAATATCCATTCTACAAATTTATTTGCAGATTCTACTTTTCCTTTGGTATAAGAATGCCTTGGTTTACACAATGTAATTTTAAATCCAAAGTCATCCGCAAAAGCTTTTAGCTTGCTATTTATTTTTCTTCCATCTTTAGTTATATCAACAACTGTTTTCATATTGTCAAATAAAATTTCCTTAGGAACACCTCCTGTCATTTTAAAAGATTCTATTAGGCTTTCAAATACATCTTGTTGTGTTTTATTTTTTTTATAAGTAAAACAACAGAATCTTGAATTTCCTAACTTATAAGAAAATACATTGAAAATAAAAACTTCACCATATTTTGAAGTTAACTTAATATCTTCCTTCCAATCAACTTGGGCTTGCTTGCCAGGCGGTGTTTCGAATCTAGCATGTCCTCTTATGGCTTTCTTTGGTTTCAGGTTTTTAAGTTTTACATATTTATTAAAATTTGAATAAGTTCCTATATCACCATATTTATCTTTAAAATATTGATATACTCCATTTATCGTAACGCCATTTATGGCAAGCTTTTCCTTTATTTCAATATAATATTGATCCAATCTACTACTTTTATTTCTAGTTTTTGATTTACCTTCATATCCCTCATAATATTTCTTCACAGTTCTTCGATCTAAATCATATTCTCTAGCTAACTCTGAAAAGTTAGGTTTAATATTCATAGATTTTAATATAGTTAATTGACCTTGTAAATTCATAATCATTAGTATCCCTCCCATAAATAGGATATAACTAATGATCATTTTTGTACATTTTTATTTTCCATTTTCTGTTCATTGTTATATTATCATTTACAAAAGATACTGACGATAGTTTACAACCCTTGTAGCACTCTCTATTATGTGTCCTCTTAGTGGTTCATTAAAGTTATTATTAAACTTCAACATTTCCTCTTTGGCTAACTCATAATCTTCCGATTTAAGCTCTCCATTTTGATATTTATTTTTTATTAAAATATAATTTCTATACAAGAAACATAACCTTGACCTAAGCTCTGTTACTCCAATACTGTTTAAATGGCTCTGTATCTTCTCAAAATCCATTAACCTATTACAGTTTAAAGAATAAACATTATGTAGCTTCACAACCTTTTTAGGAGCTTTTACACGCCCTTTACGTTTCTTATACCACTTAGGTAATTCATCAAGCCATAGCTCTTGTAATTCGTTTAGAGTATATCTTACTGAATCATCATAAGAAAATACTTTAATCTCTGCTCCATTCTTAGTGTTAATACTTCCTGGTATTCTAAAATAACTTTCTAGGTTCTGCTTTTCTGCTCCATACTCTTTTAACTCTTGTGAGAACACCTCTGAAATTCTTCTAGCTAGTGTTACCACATTATCCCTAAACTTAGGTATATAGCAAGTTTCAACGCTATATATAAGTCTTATTTGATTTCCATACTCTACAAAGTTAGGGGTAGGTATCTTCCTCTCAAAGAAGTCCATTTCTAATAATTTAATTACTTGATGTGGCTCTAAATCTTTAAGCTCCTTAATATTTTTATAATCAACATCAACTGGAATTGCATTGATACAAAATAGATTGCTCCTTGTAGCTCTATCCATAGTTCTAAATGGATTTAAGCTAAATAATATATCTTCTCTACCAAATGAGTTAATTACTTGTCTTAACTTCATTGGGTCTTTTAATGAGCTTGTTGGATATACTTTATTTTTTCCTGTAGTCTTATTCAAAACCCTTACAAAACATTCATCATTATTCACATAAATATATTTCAATAGCTCTGAACATTCTTCAATTTCTGATTTACTATATCTATCTAATTCTCTTACTGCTTGTACCATTACTTCACCTCCTTTGTTGGACTATTTTATTTTATTTTACTTTATATTTACCTGTTAGACAATGAATTTTATTCCATCTATTGACAACAAGGTATAATATAATTTACCTACAGTGTAAGCTCCTCCATATAGCTCTTAAAATTTGGTACCTTTTTTATTTTTAGAAAAAGGGCCAAATGCCCCTTATAGTAAAATTGAAAAGTAAATATCATATTAGATATATATCGAATATTACACTATTTATTGCATTTCTTAGCAATCTTTATAACACTCCTTAATGCTCCATCATTATTCTCTAATACATCTACCACTAAAACTCTAGCTTTAATATCTTATTGTCTTTTTTAGCGTGAACCCAAACAATATCACCTTTCTCTATTTGACCTTCCAGTCTTTCTGGTATCTTCCACACATACCTCTTGTTATGGTTTATATAGTCTTGTCCCTTTTTAGTTCCTCTTTGAATTTTTTTAATATGAAATCCCTCTATAACTTTCATAAATTTCCCTCCTATTATCTTAGCTATATAACAAATATAGTATTATCTTTCCATATCCCAATCTCTTACTTTATTAGGTTTATTAACTGGTATGCTCCTAGAATTATCAATATTGCTCCTAGCGTTATTCCCATTTGAATTGCATATTGTTTTACTCTGTCCTTCCAATTCAGTTTGTCTATTCTCTCTACTTGAGCTACTGTTTGACTTAATACTCTCATCATTTCCATGTGATATTTCTTGATATTTTCTACTTCCTTCAAAGCCTTTTCTAACTTCTCTTGATGAAGCTCTTTCAATTCCTCTGATTTCTTTGTCATCATCTTGAAGGCTTCTTGTGTTTTCTCGCTTAGTTCCTTGTTCTTCTCTTCTCTTATTTTCTCGTTGCTCTTGTATAGCTCTCTCTCTTTCTCGATTAAGTCTATGGTCTTTATTAATCTGTTGTTCAAGACTGTCTGCTCTGCGTTCAAATTCTTTATCAAGGTCTGAAATTCCTTCATATCCGAAGGCTGAATTTCCTTTGGCTCTACCTCGTTCATTTGCTCCATTTCTAAAAATTGATTTTTCTTGTCCATTAAACTCATTCTCTAATTCCTCCTTATTGTACTTATCTCCTAAGCTCCTGCCCCTAATTGCTTTACCATGGTCGGGGTGCTTATAACTTATACTGTTTTTTGTTACTCTAGTTTCTATCTCAAAGTTTTTCTCTAAAAACTCCCTAAAGCTTTGTAAATCCTTTGTTCTCTCCCTTGCTATATCTATTATCTGTCTTAACTCATCTTTCCAAGGGATTTGACCTCTATCCATTATCCTCTTTTCGGCACTACTAATCCTTTTCTCTGCCTTATGATCTAGGTCTAAAGTCTTTAAATTTTCTCTCTCGCATAGCCTATTACTTTCTCTTTTTATATCCCATAGGCTCTTATTACTAGCATTGTATTTTAGTCCATTTTCAAAACTAACGCTATTAACCACTAAATGGTTATGTATATGTTCTTTATCTTTATGTGTTACCACAAACTTTACACTTATTAACCACTCTAACTTCCCAATGCTACTTAAACTCCATTATATGTATCTCTACATCTCCGTATGGATTTTGATTATATTCAAAATTTAATCCATCTAGTTTAATTCTTTCCATAGTTTTTTTGAGTTCTAATATTTGATTTTTAATCTCTTCTGGAATTAAATAATTCATTTTAACCTCTCCTTATAATAAATTCTTTTTTATTTGTATTACTGTATTATTACCAATTAATACTAATCATAAATACCTTTTAAAGCTCTTTGGATTGTACAAGTGCTTAATCCAATTTCTTTTACTATTGCTCTGTAACTTAATCCAGAAGCTCTAAGCTCTTTAATTTTTTTAACTTGTTCATCTGTTACTTTTCTTGGATTAATTAAAGCTCTTGATTCTAACTCTTCTATTTTTTTCTTTAACTCTTTATTTTCTTTAATCAAAGCTTTATTTTCTTTAATCAACTCTTCATTAGCTGATTTTAAAAAATCAACTGATAATTCTTTATTATTTTTTTCAGATATTGTATTTCTATCTAATTTAAATCTAGCCACAAAATCACCTCTATGTATTATCGTAATATTACGATAATACATTTTTGTTGTGTTTGCAATGGTTTATCTAATTATTTTTTATTGTAATATTACAATATTATTGTTAAAAATTAAAAAGGCTATAACCCATCGACCAGATGAAGCCATAACCTTAGATTAAATTCCTCTTTTATTCAACAGATATTCTTCCTAATGTATTATTTAATTCCATTGCTATTAGTTTTTTGTAATGTATTTTTAGTTCCTATATCAGAACCAACAAATCTTCTTGCTTCTCCATTTTTTACAGCTTTTAAAACAGCCTGACGAATTGCATAACTAACTTGAGATGAATTTCCTGAATAAGATCTACTTCCAATAGTTCTACCTAAAGCATTATTAAACAAATCCATTTGATTCTCAAGAGCATCATTAGGATTATCTTTTTCATGTGCATCTGCAAATTGTTTTGCGTAAGATACTCCACAATCATGTGCATTATATGCATTCCAAAGAGTATGTCTAAATGCATCTGCATTATCATTATGATATTCATGAGTATTTTTCCAGTGTTGAGATGTCATTGTAATCGCAGCTTGAGCATTGGATAAAACTAAAACACCCTTTGCAGGATTAGAATTAAATACCTTTTTTTCATTAGTACCTAATCTAGATGAAACTATTGGTAACGCATTCGCATAATCATATGCATACATTGATATATTATCTAAAGCTACTAAACTTTCATCATAATTTTGAATTATTAAATTTTTAAAATAATTATTAATTTCTTCATCAGTTAAATTTGGATTTTCCTCCATATAAGTTTTCAAATTCTCAACTAAAACAGGTAATTGAATAGAGCTTATCATAGATGCATAATCTATTTCCTCTATATTAGTTTCAACACTACTATTCAAATTTATTAAAATATTATCTTCAGTAACACTGGCATTAGCCACTGTTGCTATCATTGTAGATATTAATGCAGTTGCCAAAATTGTAGATATCAATGTTTTTTTCATAAATAATCCCCCTTATTAAATACGTAATAAATTTGATATTTTTACAAAAATATTGTATCATATATTTGTAAAAACTTAAATAAAAATGTTAAATTTATGTATAAAAGGAGTAATATTGTGAAATTGAATAAAAAAACTATTTGTCTTATAATTACCTTATTATCTATAACCTTAATAGCCTCTATTGTTTTTACAAATAAAAACAATTCAAACAAAAATCTAGATATACCTAACTTACAAATTAAAAGTAATTCTGAAATGATAAATAGTTGTATTTCTAGTTATAATTACAACGGAAAAACAAAATATTTAACAAAATACAAGACTAGAAATTATTCATTGACAGTAACACCGTCAAGTGAAATAAATTTAGAATTTAGTGAAATTCCCCATGAATATTCAATTCAACAAATTAATAATAATAATTCTATAGATATTAATAACTATTCTTTCAAATCACCAGAAATAAAAGGATCATATACATATAGTGTTTCTGCCAGATGGTATGATACTGGAGATATAGTATATAAATTTACAATTAACGTTGAATAATAAACTTTTCTTAAACTTTATAAACAAGCTATTTAAACGAAAAAACTGCGCAGAATTATTCTTCTACGCAGTTTTTTCATTTTTATATTTTAAATTTTACGGTTTTAAGCCATTTGTAAGGGGTAAAAACACCACTATAAGTTTAGTTCCAGTAAACTTTCATGTAAAATCACATTTTCACCACATTAAATTTTCCTATACTTTCTTTAGTTGAAATAATTGTAGTCATATAAGTTTCTTCAATCTCTGTAAGAAAAGAAACGGTTGAGCGAAGCTTCGCAGATTCAAAAAATCTGCATGGGCTTCGCTATGCTCGCTTCCGTGGACACGAAAAAGTGTCCGAACAATGTCTGCTAACTGCAGCAGTACAGAATATGAAAAAGATAGCAACAAGACTATCTTTGTTATTTTCATATTATATTAGTAATTTTAATTATATTATGTATTTCAAACTTTATCCACAACTAGTAAACAAAACCCCTCTGTTTTTTTAACAGGAGGTTTTTCAACAAACTGAAATTATTTAGATATTTTTGATAATAAATCACCTATATCTTCTGGTGTAAATACATATGTCTTATTGCAGAAATGACATTTTAATTCTTCGTTTTTACCATCTTCATATATTTCTCTTAAGTCTTTTTCACCTATTGAAATTAATGCTTTTTCTACCTTTTCTCTGCTACAATCACAAGTAAATTCTGGAGTCATTTCTTCTAATACCTTTAAGTCCATATCTCCAAAGATATAATCTAAAATATCATCCATAGTTTTTCCTTCATTTAGCATAGTAGTTAATGACGGTATTTCCTCTAATCTATAAGTGATTATATCAGCTAAGAATTCATCTGCACCTGGTAACATTTGAATTATAAATCCACCTGCTACCTTTATAGAATAATCCTTATCAACTAATACTCCTAATGAAACAGCTGATGGTGTTTGTTCTGATACAGTAAAATAATATGCTAAATCTTCAGCAATTTCACCTGAATGTATTGGAACTTGACCAACATAAGGATCTTTCATTCCTAAATCCTTAATAACTAATAATTGACCATTTTTCCCTACATATCCACCAACATCAAGTTTGCCATTTGTGTTTAATGGTAAATCTCCATATGGATTACCTATATATCCCTTAACTTTACCACCTTCATATGCAGTAACAACTACTCCATTAGCATCTCCGCTTCCATCAATTTTTAAAGTCATTACTTCATCCTTTGATTTTAATGTGGAACCTAATAATGCTCCTGCTGTTAGTAATCTTCCAAGTGCAGCTGAAGCTACTGGTGTACACTCATGTATTTCTCTTGCATATTCAACTAAATTAGTTGTAGTACCTGCAATTATTCTTATCATTCCATCTTTTGCAACTGCTCTAATTATTTTATCACTCATATTTAACCTCCAACTGTTATTTCTTTTTTACTATATAAACTATTCTTTCACTATTTGCTTGTACATTATTATTCAAATATCCATCGAATTTATTAATTATATTTAAATTTAATTCTTGTAATATTTCTTCTATTTCAGACTCTTTATATGCTCTTTCAATATGTTCTTCTTCAATTTTTTCATATAAATCACCTTTTTTAACAAAAAACGTTAAAAACATAGACAATAAATCTTCTTCAAATACATTTTCCCATGTATAAAAAACTTCTTCTTCACTATATGTGTAAATATTATTTCCTAATATTTCAGATAATTTATAATAAGAATTAATATCAAATATAAATATTCCATCATCCTTTAAATGATCATAGACACCTTTAAAATATTTTTTTAACCCTTCAATATCTGTAATATAATTAGTAGAGTCTAATACAGAGGTTATTAAATCAAATTTTCTATTTAAAGAAAGTTCCGTCATATCCTGACATATTATTTTCCCTTTAATACGCTCACTCTTAAGTTTATCAAAAGCTTCTCTTAACATATCTTCTGATAAATCAACTCCATAAATATCCTTAAAATGTTTAGCTAATCTCACTGTTATATTACCAGTTCCACAAGCTATATCAAGGTAATCATTAAATTTTATATTATTTTCATTACAAACCTTTAATATAAAATCAACCATTTCATTATAATTTATATCTTCATTAATTAACTCATCATATATCTTTGCAAATTCGCCATAAGCCATAATATCCCCCCCTCACTTATTTAATATTGTGAGAAAAATTCTTATTTTTAGAATTTTAATTTCTATGTTTTATATTACTATGATAACAAATACTAAGTCAATCCATTATTTTCTTCCTAATATTTGATCATTAGTTGGAAGCTTTAATTCTTTTTTTCTCTTTGTCATGATTCCTCCAATTCTACCAGTTTCTTCAGATGTAAGTCCTCCCCATCCACATTCATCAACTTTTTGACTTAACCCCAATTCTTCTGCTATTTCATATTTTATTTTTTCTCTCATTTTTTCTTGTGGTGTTAACTCCTTATTAGTTCTAATTTTTGACTTAATAATCTTCTTTAGTGGTGTTTTACTCATAAAAATTCCCCCTATATAAATTTCTAAAAATATTTTCTCCCATATCTTTTATATTTATACAAGATACTTAGTTGCAATTTTCTTGTTCTATTCATAAAATAAAATTAAGCATAAAAATCAAGCATATCATTAATTAGTAAATATTCCTTGAAACTTTCCTATATAAAAGGTATAATCTATGTAATATAAGTTTATAAATAGATAGAGGTGCGGTACTTAAAAGTATTATTATGGATTTAAGCATGTTAAAATAATAAGAAAGGATTTATCGCCGAAGTATATAGCCTAAGCTTTACAGCTATATAACTGGGGGTATGTATAATATGCATATTTCTGTCACATTTTTATGTGGTGAGCTATCATTTAAGGATTTTATGTATTAATATATACAATATACCTTGAGTGATACTCAAGGTTTTTTTAATAAAAGTTTATTGAATAAATTTACACATATTAAAACTTAAATTTGGACAGAAAATTTTCTATTATTGAATTTATATATACTTTATAAGAAATTAAGAATAAAAAAGGGGGAACCAAAATGTACAATGTTGCAATAGTTGGTAGTACTGGTAATGTAGGTAGAAAATTTCTAGAAATATTAGAAGAAAGAAATTTTCCAATTAAAAACTTATATCTTTTTGCTTCTCAAAGATCTGCTGGATCATATTTAGAATTTAAAGGTCAAAAATATCTAGTTGAAAATACTTGTGAAGAAAATATTAAAAATAAAAAAATAGATATTGCTTTATTTTCAGCAGGTGGAGATATAAGCTTAAAGTTTGCTCCTATTTTTTCAGCTTATGGATCAGTTGTTATAGATAATTCAAGTGCTTGGAGAATGGATAAAACTGTTCCTTTAGTGGTTCCTGAAGTAAATCCTGAGGATTTAAAAAATCATAATGGAATTATTGCTAATCCAAATTGTTCTACTATTCAAGCAATGGTGCCATTAAAAGCTTTAGCAGATAAGTATGGAATAAAAAGAATTATTTATTCAACTTACCAAGCTGTTTCAGGTGCTGGAATGCAAGGTATTGCAGATTTAGAAGATGGCCTAAAAGGAATTGCTCCAAAAAAATTTCCTTATCCAATAGCAGGTAACTGTCTTCCTCACATAGACGTATTTTTAGATAATGGATATACTAAGGAAGAAGAAAAAATGATTAATGAAACAAGAAAAATTTTACATGATGAAAATTTAAGAATAACTGCTACAACTGTAAGAGTACCTGTTTTAAATAGTCATAGTGAAAGTATAAATGTTGAATTAAACAATCCATTTGAATTAAAAGATATATTTACACTTTTTGAAAATACACCTGGCTTAACATTATATGATAATGTTAATGAATTAAAATATCCAACCCCATTAGAAATTTCTGGTAAAGATGATGTTTATATTGGAAGAATAAGACGTGATTTTAGTGTAGAAAATGGTCTAAATTTATGGGTTGTTGCTGATAACATAAGAAAAGGAGCAGCATTAAACGCTGTACAAATTGCCGAAGTATTAATTAATAATAACTGGCTTTAGGAGGAATATAATGTCAATTTTTAAAGGCTCTGGTGTAGCTATAATTACACCATTTAATGAAAATGGTATAGATTTTGAAAAGTTCAAATATTTGATTGAATGGCATATAAAGGAATCTACTGATGCTATCATCGTTTGTGGTACAACTGGTGAAGCTACTACAATGACAGAACAAGAAAAAAAGGAAGCTATTAAATTTACAGTTGATACTGTAAATAAAAGAATTCCTGTTATTGCTGGTACTGGTGGGAATAATACCAAAACTTCTATAGAAATGAGTCTTTATGCAGAAAGTGTTGGTGTTGATGGTTTACTAGTTATTACACCTTACTATAATAAAACAAATTCTGAAGGGTTATTTATGCATTTTAAAGCAATTAATGATGCTGTAAAAACACCAATAATATTATATAATGTACCAAGTAGAACAAATATGAATATAACTCCGACTACATTATTAAGATTAACACAACTTAATAATGTAGTAGCTATTAAAGAAGCAAGTGGTGATTTAAGTCAAGTTGCTAAGATGAAAGCTTTATGTGGAGATAAAATAGATATTTATTCTGGAAATGATGATCAAATAGTTCCAATAATGTCTCTGGGGGGGATTGGAGTAATATCTGTTGCTGCAAATATCATTCCAAAAACTATGCATGAGATGTGTCAATTTTATTTAGATGGTAATTGTTCCGATGCAACTACTTTACAATTAAAGTATTTAAATTTAATAAATGATTTATTCATTGAAACAAATCCTATTCCAGTAAAAACAGCAATGAATATAATGGGAATGAATGTTGGAAAACTAAGATTACCACTTTATAAAATGGATACTAAAAATGAAGAAACTTTAGTTAATACACTAAAAAAATATAATTTAGTATAAAGGGAGTTTATTTTATGGTTAAAATACTATTAAGCGGTTGTTGTGGAAAAATGGGTACTGTTATATCTAATTTGGTAAATGAATTTCCAAATTTAGAAATAATTGGAGGTATAGATAAATTTCCACAAGAATTAAGTTATCCTATATTTAAAACACCTGAAGAGGTTAATATAAAATATGATGTACTTTTAGATTTTTCTAATGTAAGTACATTACATGGTTTATTAAAATTAACAGAAAAAACAAAAAAACCTTTAGTAATTTGTTCAACTGGATATAATCAAGCAGATTTAGATTTAATAAATGAAAAAAGTAAAACTTTACCTTTATTTAAATCTGCTAATATGTCTTTAGGAATTAATTTAATTAATTCTTTATTAAGAAAAGTAACTCCTTTATTATATGGAAATTACGATATTGAAATTATAGAAAAACATCATAACCAAAAATTAGATTCACCTAGTGGTACAGCTTTACTTTTAGCTGATACAATCAAGGATTCAATAAGTGAAGAAACTCATTATGTTCATGGTAGAGATGGTCATAAAAAAAGAGAAAAAAATGAAATTGGAATTCACGCTGTAAGAGGTGGTTCTATTGTTGGAGATCATGATGTAATATTTGCTGGTACAGGTGAAGTTATTGAATTATCTCATAAAGCTATTTCAAGAGATGTTTTTGCAATAGGTGCATTAAAAGCATGTGAATATATGGGGACTATAAATAAACCTGGATTATACAATATGGATGATGTTTTAGGTCTATAGAAAATTATATTAAGATAAATTTGTAAAATGAGGATTCTGATTTGAATCCTCATTTTATTATTAATGATTTTTATACTGCTAAAATTTAGATATATAATATATCTTTATTATGCACATACTATGTTTGTAAATTATTTATTAAAATATAGGAGGAATATTTTATTATGCCAAAGGATAGCCAACCTGATAATAAAACTTCACGAATGGAAAAATGTAATTATCAAACACCTTTAACTGAAGAAGGTCATAATCATAACCCTAACTTAAAACATAAATCGGTTAAAAGAGAAGGAGTATCTAGTCAGCATTATAATCCTGATGGAAACTAAAAAAGAGAGCCAAATTGACTCTCTTTAATATTATTCCTTATAGGCATATTTAAATGATATTTTACCTAATGTAGAAATATTAACTCCCTTTACATTATCATTCCAAGCCATTACTGTAGTATAATAGTAAATTGGTAATACTGGCATTTCATCCATTAAAATATCTTCTGCTTGTCTTAACATTTCAAGTCTCTTAGCAGAATCTGTTTCAATTTTAGCAGCAGCAATTAATTCATCATATTTAGCATTACTAAATCCACAGTCATTATTTCCACCATTAGTTACCCATAAATCTAAAAATGTCATTGGATCTACATAATCTCCAATCCAACCATGTCTAGCAATTTGATAATCACCTTGTTGTCTGCTATTTAAGAATACAGCCCATTCTTGGTTAGTTAATTCAACATTAATACCAATTTTTTCCCAATTTTGTTGGATAATTTGACAAATATCTTTATGGGGACCTTCAGAGTTATACATTAACTCAATTGTTGGAATCCCTTGTCCATTTTCGTATCCAGCTTCTTTTAATAATTCTTTAGCTTTTTCTTTATTACCTTCCATATCTGATGGATCATAATATTCTTTTGAAGCAAATTCATTGCCATTTTCATCAATAATACCTTTTGGAACAAAACTGTATGCAGGAACTTGTTCTGCCTTACCAACATTATCAATTATTTCTTGTCTGTCAATAGCAAGATTTAATGCTTGTCTAACTAACTTATTACTTAATGCTTTCTTAACATCTTCATTTAATGTATCTTGTTTTCCAACATTGATTGCAAAGTAATATGTTCCTAATTTAGGATTAACATGAACTAATCCTTCTTCTATACCTGGCTCAATTTCATTTGTTGGTACAGAATTAACTATATCAAAGTTTCCTGCTTTTAATTCTGAATATGCAGTAGTCTCATCTGAAACTAATTTAAAAGTTAAAGTATCTAATTTAACGCTATCCTTATCCCAGTAGTTTTCATTTTTTTCGAAAACTAATTGATCTTTCATATCCCATTTAACTAATTTGAATGCACCATTAGAAATATAAGTTTCTGGCTTAGTAGCCCATCCTTCTGGATTAGCAGATACTATATCTTCTCTTAAAGGAACATAAGTTGTAAATGCACATAATTGTAAGAAATATGATGTTGGAGTTTCTAAAGTTACTTCTAATGTATAATCATCAAGTACTTTAATTCCAACTTCTTCAGCTGAAGCTTCACCATTATAGAACTTTTCTGCATTTTTAATGTAAAATAACTGATAAGCATATTCAGCTGCAGTTTCTTTATTTAATGCTCTTAACCAAGAATACTTAAAGTTATCAGCTACTACAGATTCTCCATCAGACCATTTACCATCTTGTCTTAATTTGAAAGTATAAACTAATCCATCTTCTGAAACTTCATAGCTTTCAGCCGCACCTTCTACTGGCTGGTCATTTTCATTAAGTACCATTAAACCTTCAAAGGCATTTAAAATCATTGTTCCTGCGCCTGAAGAATTGTTTAATGTTGGATCCATAGTTTCTGGATCCTCCCCTAAATTAAATACTAGTTGTTGATTAGAAGAACTACTTCCACCCTTAGCAGAGCTATCACCACAGCCAATAAATAGAGAAGTAGATAATGTTGCAGCTAAAACAACTGCACATAACTTCTTTAACTTTGAACTTTTCATTTCAATTTTCCCCCTTGTTTTTTTATTTATATAAATTGCTTAATGCAATTGATAACTTAACTTCTAAATCTTAATTAAAATAACAAATTTTTAAAGATTTATGTTTTTATATTTTTTTAAAATAAGTAACTAAAACATATTACTTAACCTGACTATTATTAGTCAGATTAAGTTAACTATTTATATAAGTGACATGCAACAAAATGTCCTGTCTCTACTTCCTTAAGCTCTGGATTTACTTCTGAACATATTTTCATTGCCTCTTTACATCTACCTTTAAATCTACATCCTGGTGGAGGGTCTATTGGTGATGGTATATCTCCTTCAAGAACTATTCTCTTATTAGCTTTAGCAACCTTTGGATCTGGTATAGGAACTGCTGATAAAAGTGCCTTAGTATATGGATGTTTTGGTTTCATATACACATCATCTGCTGGTCCCTTTTCTACCATTTGTCCTAAATACATAACCCCTATATGAGTTGATATATGTTTAACCATTGAAAGGTCATGTGCAATAAATAAATATGTTAATCCAAATTCTTCTTGTAATTCTTCAAGCATATTTATTACTTGTGCTTGAATAGAAACATCTAGTGCAGAAATTGGTTCATCACATACTATAAAATCTGGTTGAACAGCTAATGCTCTTGCTATACCTATTCTTTGTCTTTGTCCACCTGAAAATTCATGTGCATATCTATTAATATGGCTTCCATTTAATCCAACTTTATTTAATAAATATCTAATTCTTTCTTCTCTTTCCTTACCTTTAAAAAGTCCATGAATATCTATTGCTTCTCCAATGATGTCCCCCACTGTCATTCTAGGATTTAATGATGCATATGGATCTTGGAAAATCATTTGCATATTTTTTCTTAAAGATACCATCTGCTTTTCACTTAATTTTGTTATATCTTGTCCATTAAAAATTATTTGACCTGAAGTTGGTTCATATAATTTTAATATAGTTCTTCCTGTAGTAGTTTTACCACATCCTGATTCTCCTACTAATCCTAAAGTTTCCCCTTTTTTTATTGAAAAAGAAACATTATCTACTGCTTTAACAAAGCTCTTTTTTGAAAATAATCCTTTGTTTGCAGGGAAGTATTTACAAAGGTTTTTAACCTCTAAAATAACGTCATTTTTATTTTCCATTACTCTTCCCTCCCTATTGGTGATTCAACCTTTGGTGCATTTTTATGACATAGCCAACAAGCTGCTCTATGCCCATTACTTATTTCAAATAAAGGTGGTTGTTTTTCCTTACAAATTTTCATAGCATAATCACATCTTGCTGTAAATGGACATCCAATAGGTGGTTTTAATAAATCTGGTGGTTGTCCTTCAATTGGAACTAATTTTTCTTTTAATTCACTCTTTGGATTAGGAACACTTCTTAAAAGTCCCCATGTATAAGGATGCCTTCCTCTATAAAATATATCTTCTGTAGTTCCTTCTTCAACAATTAACCCACCATACATAACATTAATTCTTGAACAAAGGTCAGCAACTACCCCTAAATCATGAGTTATTAATATTATTGACGTATCTAATTTACTTTTTAAGTCCTTCATCAAATCTAATATTTGTGCTTGAATAGTTACATCAAGTGCTGTTGTTGGTTCATCTGCAATTATAAGCTTAGGTTCACATATTAAGCTCATTGCAATCATAACTCTTTGTCTCATACCTCCTGAAAATTCATGAGGATATTGTTTTAATCTCTTTTCCGGGCTAGGTATTCCAACCATATCAAGCATTTTAATTGCTTTTTCATTTGCTTCCTTTTTAGATATCTTTTTATGTTTTATTAAATGCTCTGTTAATTGATCTCCTACAGTAAATAATGGATTTAATGATGTCATTGGATCTTGGAAAATCATTGACATATCATTTCCTCTTATAGTTTGCATTAATTTTTCTGTAGGTTTAGTTATATCCTTATCATCAAATATAATTTTTTCAACATTAATTTTTGCATTTTCACCTAAAAGTCTCATTATAGTCATCATTGTTACAGATTTACCGCATCCTGATTCACCAACAACCCCAAGAGCTTCTCCTTTTTCTAAATGAAAAGATACTCCTCTTACAGATTGTACATCTCCAATATGAGTCTTAAATGATGTTTTTAAATCTTTAACTTCTAATAATTTACTCATATATTTCTCCTCCTATTTTTGATGCTTTGGATCTAAAGCTTCAGTTAATCCATCACCAAATAAGTTAAATGCTAAAATGATTAAACAAATCATTGCAGCTGGGAATAATAATTGGTAAGGCTGTGTCGGTAATAAACCTTTAGCATCATTTGCTAATGTTCCTAACGATGCTAATGGTGCATTTAAGCCTAAACCAATATAACTTAAGAATGCTTCAGTAAATATAGCAGAAGGAACAAATAAAGTCATCGTTACTATAATTGAGCCTAAGCAGTTAGGAATTAAATGCCTTAATAAAATCCTTGTTTTTGATGCACCTAATGTTTTAGCAGCTAAAACGAATTCTTGTTGTTTTAATTGAAGTATATCCCCTCTAACTATTCTAGCCATACCAACCCAAGAAGAAATTGCCATTGCAACTATAATAGCAAACATTCCACTTGAACCTTCCTTTTTTAATACACTCATTAATAAAACTACATATATTAATGTAGGAATTGAATATAAAATATCTACAATTCTCATCATTATATTATCAACTTTCCCACCTAAAAAACCTGCAATACCACCATATAAAACTCCAATTACAAGATTTAAAACTGATGCTGCAAAAGCAATTATTAATGAATATCTTGCACCATACATAACTCTTACAAATAAATCTCTACCTAAGTTATCAGTACCAAACCAATGTTGAGCATTTGGCCATAAATTAGAAGCTGTTTTATCTGTTGACTTGTAAGTAAATCCATATAACTTTTCTATAAGGATTGGTCCAAATATTGCAAATAAAATAATTATAACAATCATAACTAATGAAAATAATGCTACTTTATTTTCATTTAATCTTCTCCACGCATTAGCCCAATAACCAACACTTGGTCTTATTACATCTTCAGATTTTTTTTCTTCCATACTTAAAGGAGAAAATAAACTGCTATTAATGTTTATATCTAGATTTTCTTCAATTAAGTTCTCCATTATTTCTCCTCCTTTTATGCTTCAAGTTTAATTCTTGGATCTACTAAAACGTATAGTAAATCAACAACTAAATTACAAATTACTATAAATGTACAATAAAAAGCTAAAACACCTAATAAAGCTGTATAGTCTCTATTTGTTATTGTTAATGTAAATTCATTACCTAATCCTGGAATAGCAAATATTTTTTCAACTACAAACGAACCAGTAAGTACACCTGCTGTTAATGGTCCTAAATATGTTACTACTGGAATTAATGAATTTCTTAATGCATGTTTAAATATTACTTTTCTACCACTTAGCCCTTTAGCTTTTGCAGTTCTAATATAATCTGATTTTAATACATCAATTAACTTATTTCTTGTTAATCTAGTTATAAAAGCCATAGAACTTCCTGATAATGCAATTACTGGCATTATGT
The DNA here is from genome assembly GCF_053571985.1 of Clostridium sp. ETTB3. Lineage (NCBI taxonomy): Bacteria > Bacillati > Bacillota > Clostridia > Eubacteriales > Clostridiaceae > Clostridium > Clostridium sp. ETTB3. The sequence goes on along the minus strand of NZ_CP199832.1, from coordinate 1,287,806 downwards.
AATTTTCTGGCTTGTTAATACCTGTAGCCCCTAATAATTTTAATTTTACTGTAAATATAAATATCAATAATGATCCAATAACAAAACTTGGTATTGTAATTCCTAAAGTAGCTATTATCATACATATTCTATCTGGCCATTTATTTGCATTTAATGCCGCAATAACACCAAGTAATATACCAACAACTACAGATGCTACTATTGCAATTGCCCCTATTTTAGCTGATTTTGGAAAACCATTTTCTATAGTATCAATAACTTCTCTACCTTTATATTTCATTGATTGTCCAAAATCACCTTTTAATAAACCTTTCATATAGATAATATATTGTTCACCTATAGGTTTATCTAATCCATATTTTTCATTTAATACCTGTTTCATTTCTGCAGTAATTTTTTCACCTTCAAAAGGTCCTCCTGGCATAATTCTTACAAGAAAGAACACAATTGTTATTACTGCCCAAATTGTAACTATACTAGTTAAAATTCTTTTTCCAATATACTTTAGCATTTGTGTACAACCCCCCATCCATTTTAAAAAAAGCTAAATATTAACAATTTATATTAATTATAGTATATTTATTCTTTTTGTCAAAATATATTGTTAATTTTTTTCTTTATAAATTACTATATTATTAAATATATATTCAATTTATTTGTAATATGGTAATATTCTCTTTATACTATAGTAAACGTTTTTATTTACTGTTTTAGACATTTTACACAATTTAATTTATAATTATAAGTTTTTTCTTTGGAAATTTATTTAATAAATTATTTTTTATTTAAATTCATATTTTTTAAAATTTAAACAGACATTTTTTAAATTTTATACTGTCTAGAGCGAACATATTTTGATTTATTTTTTTATTTCACTTGCTATATCTAATTTTCTTAAATTTTCTCAGCTTATTTCTTAATAATAAATATAGGATATTATATTTATTTTTTACTTATAAACATAATATCCTATATCTTTATTATTTATTTAAAGTTTTTATAAATCTTTCTATTCTTTTTAAACCTTCTTCTAATTCTTCATCAGAATAACAATAAGATAATCTTAAATATCCTTCTCCACCTTTACCAAATGCCGAACCTGGTACACATGCTACTTTTTCTTCCTTAAGAAGCCTTAATGCAAACTCTTCTGATTTCATATTAAATTGCTTTATTGATGGAAAAACATAAAATGCTCCCTTTGGTATAACAACTTCTAATCCTATTTCCTTTAGTCTATTAACTACAAACTCTTTTCTTTTACTAAAAACATTTTTCATGTATTCAACATCGTTTAATCCATTTTTCAATCCATTGTATACAGCCCATTGACAAATTGATGGTGCACATGAAACATTATACTGATGAACTTTTATTATTTCATTCATTAAGTCACTACAACATGCATAATAACCTATTCTTAATCCTGTCATAGAAAACATCTTTGAAAATCCACCAACATATATTATCTTTTGTTTTATATCATCACATTGTGCTACACTATAATATTTTTCATAGCATAATGCTTCATATATTTCATCTGTAATAACAATAATATCATTAGCTCTTATTATATTAATAAATTTTTCTTTTTCTTCTTTAGATAATATTGCACCTGTTGGATTACTTGGTAATGATAAAACTAAATATTTTATATTCATAGTTTTAATTTTATCTTCTATATCACTAACACTTATTTTAAATTCATCATCTAATGAATAATTAACAACTTTACCACCTAACATAGTAACAATACTTTCATATGCTGGATAGGCAGGTGTTGGAATTAAAACTTTATCATCTTTATTTATTAATGCAGTAAATATGTTGAATAATGCTTCACTTCCACCAACTGTTATACAAATTTCATTACTCTCATATGAAATATCCTTAGTTCTTAAATATTTGCTTATTTCATCTCTTAATTCAATTATCCCTGCATTACTTGTATATGTTGTTTTATTTTCATCAATTGCTTTAATTAAGCCCTCTTTAATAGCTTTTGGTAATTCAAAATCTGGTTGACCTAAAGTTAATGAAATAGCATTTTCAACTTTTTGTACTTCATTATAAAATTTTCTAATACCTGATATTTGAACATTTTTAATATTATCATTCATTAAGTATACCCCCTTAGCTCTAAAAACTCATTATTCTTTAAGTAATTTTATAGTAAATACTCTATTGAGTAAAGTTTTTTCTACTATTTTACTAATGTCTCTTTAAAATCCTCTGTGATTCTATTATAATTATATATGCTTAGGTAAAATTTTGGGGCATAATGCAGAAAGGATGATTTTATGAATTATAATTTAACTGATCCATATGAAATCGCAAGATTCATTAAAGATTCAAAAAAGACAACGCCTGTAAAAGTTTATGTTAATGGAGATTTAAGTGAAGCTTCACTTGAAAATATCGAATATTATGGAAGTGGTAATTTTTATATATTATTTGGTGAAACAGATGCAATTACTGAAATAATATTAGCAAATAAACACAAAATAAAAACTTTCAGAGTTGAAAATGATAGAAGAAATTCAGCTATTCCAATGTTAGATCTTTTATCAATTGATGCTAGAATTGAACCAGGTGCTATAATTAGAGATAGAGTTTCAATTGGTAAAAATGCAGTTATCATGATGGGTGCTGTAATTAATATAGGTGCTGAAATTGGTGAAGGAACAATGGTTGATATGAATGCAGTTATTGGAGCTAGAGGTCAACTTGGTAAGAGAGTTCATTTAGGTGCTGGTGCTGTTGTTGCTGGTGTTTTAGAACCACCAAGTAAAGAACCTTGTCAAATAGGTGATGATGCTTTAATAGGTGCTAATGCTGTTATTCTTGAAGGTGTTAAAATAGGTGCTGGTGCTGTTGTTGCTGCTGGCTCTGTTGTTACAGAAGATGTACCTGCTGGAGTTGTTGTTGCTGGTTCTCCTGCAAGAATTATTAAAAATGTAGATGATAAAACTAAAGATAAAACTCAAATCCTAGATGATTTAAGAAAGTAAAAAACTCCCTTTTGGGAGTTTTTTATTATACAGCACCTTCAGTATGATTTGTATTATCCTTATTTTTAGCTTCTTCATCAGAAACCTTTTCCATTTTAGAAATTGAAACTTCATAAGCCACTTTTTTAACAACTTCATTTTCACTTATCTTCTTTTGATATTCACGACTTTGAAGTCTTCCCCATACTCTTATATTATCTCCAACTTCTAAAGTCTGACAGAATCTTGAGTTTCTTCCCCATGCAATAGTTGGAATATAATCAGATTTATTATATGCTCTATTTACAGCTAATAACACATCTGCAATTTCTCTTCCAAATGGAGTTTTTCTATAAACTGGCTCCTTGCATATATATCCATCTAAGAATATTTCATTTGGATTTTTACTTTTTTCTATGCATGGTTCTATATTTCTAGCAAAAACTGTTAATATTAACTTGTTTGCGCCATCTACAAATTTATTATAAGATCTTAATTGACCTAAAACTACTATTTCTTTACCTATAGATAAATCCATGTTACTTATAAGTCTTTCAGATACTGTAATATTTAATAAATCTACAGAATCACTTAATCTTGTTACCTCCAATAGGAAAGTATAAAAACCTTCCCCATACATCTCATGACTAAATTCCATACCGCTTACAACTTTTCCTTCAAGATAAATCTTGTTATTTAACATCAAATTGTCCATCTTTACCCCTCTCTCCCTTAGTAATTAAATAAAATTCTTATTGCTGCACAATCATATCAAGGATTTATTTCCATTATAATACAAATCCATTATAACTTTCAATATTTTTATAATAAATATTTTAAATTTTGTTTATCTTTTTCATTTATAAAATATTTTTACTTATAATACTTTTCTAATAAATAATAAATTTACCAAATCCAAATCTTTTGTATTTTAAAATTAATATATTTTTAAATTTATAAACATAATATATATATCTTATTTATTACTATAAGGAGTGTTTTTTATGAATTATTATAAAAAAATGTTTATTTCTTTTATAAGTATTTTTTTAGTAACAGTCATTTTTTATTTACATAATTTTAGCTTAATTTCTAAGCCAGTCACATATTTATTTAATAAAAAGCTTCCCATATATAGTGTTGATACAACAGAAAAAGAAATAGCACTTACATTTGATATTAATTGGGCTGAAAATGATTATTTAGAAGATATATTAAAAATATTAGATAAATATGATGTTAAAGCAACATTTTTCATAATTGGAAAATGGATAACTTATAATGAAAACAACACCAAAAATTTTATTGCTATAAAAAATGCTGGTCATGAAATAGGAAATCATAGCTATGTTCATCCAATGTTTAGTAAAATTTCTAATGAACAAATAGAAGAAGAGTTAAATAAAACAGAAAAAATATTTAATAATATTGCAGGAATTAATAGTAAAATATTTAGATTTCCTAGTGGTGATTTTAATGAATCATCATTAACTAAGGTAGAATCAATGGGCTATAATTGCATCCAATGGAACTTGGATTCTATAGACTACAAAGAAGCCGGAGCAGATATAGAATATAATAGAATTATAAAAAAAGTTAAACCCGGTGATATAATATTATTTCATAACAATGCTAAATACACACCAGGTAATCTTGATAAAATAATATTAAAATTATCTAATGATGGGTATAAATTTAAAACTATAAGTGAAATTATATATAAAAATGGTTCTATTGATGATAATGGTATTCAACATAAAAGTAATTAAAATAACAAAATTAAGCTGATTTTTCAAATTAACTACTTTAATATTTAAATATTTTTTATTAATATATATTTTCAAATTTAAATTTAAAAATATATTATTATAACTACAATATTCCATATCCTTAAATTTATGATATAATAATATAGACACTTTCATAATGGAGGTTAATTATGTACGAAAATTCAGCAGAATTAGCAGAGAATAAATTATTAGTATTATATGTTATACAGTCATTAAAACAACCTATTTCAAAAACTCAACTTACCGAAATTATATTAGAAAATAATTTTATTAACTATTTCACTTTACAACAGTATATTAGTGAATTAGAATCATCTGAATTTGTAGGATATGTTGAAAAAAATAATAAAAAATTAATTACAATCACAAAAAAAGGAGAAAATGTTTTATCTTTCTTTAATGAAAGAATTTCTCCAATAAAAAGAGATATAATAGATAATTATATCTCAAAAACAATTGATAACATAAAAAAAGAATTAACTATTCATAGTGATTACACAATTGAAAAAAATAATTCTTTTATTGTTGATTTAAAAGCCCTTGAAGATGAAATTTTACTTATAGATTTAAAAATTTCTGTTCCAACAAAAAAGCAAGCTTCAAATCTTTGTGCAAGATGGAAGGAAAATCCTTCAGATATTTATACTAAGATTGTTCAAGTGCTTTTTAATGAAGAAAATTAAAATAAGATCATAGCATTTGGTTCCGAATCAACTGCTATGATTTTTTCTATTTTATTTTTTTCTAATATAATTAATCGCCCTTTTAAATAATCTCCAATATATAGTTTGTTATCCTTTTTTAAAATACCTTTAGGCATTCCACCAATATATAGTGTTTTTTCTACACAATATTTTTCTTTATTAATTATGCTAATACTTCCTTCTGTAAAATTTGTAACATAAATATGATTTATATCTTCATATAAATCTATTGGTGATGTTCCAACTTCAATTCTTGCTACTCTTTTAAATGTATCTATTGAAAAAACATCTAAATATCCATTTTCATCACTTCCTAAATAACTTTCACATATATAAATAAACTTTTTATTATTAGATATCTTTACTTTGATTGGATATTCTGGAGTTGAGAGGGTCTTAACTATATGATAATCTTTTACACGTATTATATTAGTACAATTTTCTTCTAAATTTGATACAAATATTAAATTATTTTCATTGCAATAATCAATGCTATGAGGCCAACTTCCAGTTTTAATTTCCCACAATACTCTATTCTGTAATAAATCATACACAACTATAGAATTAGATTCTCCACAAATTGTATATATTTTATTATTAATTTGTACTAAATCATTAGGTTTAGGTCCTACACTAATATTTTTAATTTCCTGCATTGAACTTTTTAAAAAAATTGATATTGAATCATTATAATTATTAGCACTAATAATTTTATCTTCATAAACTCTTATACTATGAGGTCCAACTGGTGTTTCTGATAAGCTGAATAGTATTTTTTTTATTTCCAAAGACTTTAAATTTATTATTGAAAGTAAATCAGCACCTGTATTGCATAAAATTATAGAATTCAACAATACACCCCCTCTAAAACTTCTATGTATTTTAATATATGCAAATTTTATTTACTTGGCTACTACAGGAATTTTCATTGTTTTACTTTATTTTTATCAATTATCAATATATAATAAAACAGTAATTAATTTATACATTGGAGGGATTATTATGTTTACTTATAAGACATCTGGAGTATGTGCTACAGAAATAAATGTAGAAGTTAAAAATAATATTATTGAAAGTGTTGAATTCGTTAGAGGTTGTCCTGGAAACTTATTTGGAATTTCTCAATTAGTTAAAGGAATGAATATTGATGAAGCTATAGAAAAACTTAAAGGAATAGATTGTAGAGGAAAAGGAACTTCTTGTCCAGATCAATTATCTAAAGCTTTAATAGAATATAAAAATTCTAATCAATAATAAAAATGCGCCAAGTTTTTTTCTTGTCGCATTTTTATTATTGATTTATTTTATTAATTGAAGAGCAATTTCCATCATTTCTGTAAATGTAGTTTGTCTTTCTTCTGGAGAAGTTTCCTCTCCCTTAAAAATATGATCTGATATTGTTAATATTGATAATGCTTCAACATTATTTTTAGCTGCTAATGTATAAAGTTCTGCTGTTTCCATTTCTACAGCTAATACTCCATAGTCAGCCCATGTCTTTAATGAAAAATGATTTGTATCATCATAAAATAAATCACTTGATAATACATTTCCTACCTTTACATTAGCTCCCTTAGTTTTTGCCACATTATAAGCATTATATAGTAAATCAAAATTAGCAGTTGGTGCATAATCAAGACCATTAAATCTTCTTTTATTAATTCCAGAATTTGTAGATGCACTTTGAGCAAGAACTATATCTCTTACATTTACCTCTTCATTACAAGAACCTGCTGATCCTATTCTTATAAGCCTTTTAGCTCCATAAAACTTAATTAATTCATTAACATAAATTGAATGAGATGGTAATCCCATTCCTGTACCTTGTATAGATACTTTCTTTCCTTTATAAGTACCTGTATAACCATACATTCCTCTAACTTCATTATAACAAACAGCATCTTCTAAGAAATTTTCTGCTATAAATTTTGCTCTTAATGGATCTCCTGGTAATAATACTGTTTCTGCAATTGCACCTTCTGGCGCCATAATATGTAAATGTTTTGACATAAAATCTCCTCCTCTTTATTTGCTTTATTATTCATAATTATATTATATTTTATTCTAATAGTAAATGTTTATGTTTTTTACTTTATTTTTTGTTTTTATTTTATACTTATTTACGAGTATTTTATTTAAGTGTATAAATTGAAAATAAATCTTCTAAAAAGATATGTCCTTATGAATTTTCTATAAAAAAAAGCTACAAATCAATACTGTAGCTTTTTTTAAAATCACTTTATTGGGATATTTTTCTTATTATTTTTCTCATATCTCCTATCATATAAAGTGAACCACTTGCTAATATAAGATCTTTTTCAGAAGCATCATTTAATGCTTCTAAATATGCTTCCTCATATTTATCAAATGCCTTACAATTTTTATTAAATTTACTTACTTCATCTTTTAAACTCTCTGCTAATTCACCTCTTATTGAATTTGGCGTAACCGCATATACTTTTTTAGCCATAGGTGTTATTATCTTTATCATTTCTTCAACATCTTTATCTGCTAATATTCCTAAAATTAAATATAAATTTTCATATTTAAAATATTTTTTTATATTTCTACTTAATGTTTTTATTCCTTGTATATTATGTGCACCATCTATAACTACATATGGATTATTTGATAAGACTTCTAAACGCCCTTTCCAGCTAACATTTTTTATACTTTTTACTATATTAGCAATTGATATATCTATTATATTTTTATTATTTAAAACTTCAATAGCTTGCATTGCAACACTTAAATTAATTATTTGATGTTCTCCAAGTAAAGGTAATAATATATCAATTTCATTGTTATATTTTAATAATTGATACGGCTTATCTAAATTTACTATATTTTCAAACTTTAAATTTTCATTATTAGCAATATAAAGTTCTGAATCCATCTCAAAACACTTATTTTTAATAACCTTTAAAACCTCTTCTTGTTGAGGATATATTACTGTAGGAATTCCCTTTTTAATAATTCCAGCCTTTTCCCTAGCTATTTTCTCCAAGGTATTTCCTAAAAGATTAGTATGATCAAAACTTATAGAAGTTATTACTTGAATTATTGGTTTAATAACATTAGTAGAATCTAACGTTCCTCCTAAACCTACTTCTATAACTCCAAAATCTATATTTTCTTTCTTAAAGTATAAAAGCATTAAAACAGTAATTATTTCAAATTCTGTAGGGTGGTTATATCCGGCTTCTATTACTTTATCTACTGCTACTTTAATCTCATCCATTAAAATAGCTAAGCTCTCTTTTGGAATATTATTTCTATTAATTTGAATTCTTTCTTCAAACTCTTCTATAAATGGTGAAGTATACATTCCAACCTTGTATCCTTCCCCCATTAATATTTCTGTTATCATTGAAGTTGTAGAACCTTTTCCATTTGTTCCTGCAATATGTATAAGCTTTAAATCTCTTTCAGGATTGCCTAAGTGCTCTAGTAATTTATACGTTCTTTCTAATCCATAATTTGACCCAAAGTTACCAACTTCAGTTATATATTTCATTGCTTCTTCGTATTTCATAACTTACCTCATATTATTTTTTTAATTTATATTATTAAATATAAATTATATTTAATTAAAATGCAAAATTATCTAATACTTTAGCTAGTTTAATATTATATACACATATAGTTTTTTAAATTTATATAAAAATACCATCTAACAAAGCTTAAATTAGTTTTATTAGATGGTATTTTAACCTATTAATTTTTTATTGTATTAATATATATTTACTCTTCTTTAGACATAGATGATAAATTATTTCCTTGTGTTCCATCAGGCTTAGTTCTTAAATATTCTTCGCCTTTTTTAGAATGAGCAATGATTACTCCATCAATTTGCCCTTTTTTAGCCATTTCAACTCCTTGTGCTTTATCTATTGTTGTGCCATTTTCTAATACATATTGTTTTATTTCACCGCTACTATCTTTAATTGTTTCAACTATTTTATTACTCATATTATTCACCTCTTAATTTTATTTTCTGCAAAGTAAATATTTTTATTCATTGTAAGTTATTTTCTTAATACTAAAATTATAATAAATAAAAATTATTACATTAAATTAAAATATAAATTAAGAATTTAGCTTAACAATTTAAAAATTAAAAGCAAGAAATAAAGTATAAAAATTTATTTCTTGCTTTTTTATTAATTATTTATTATTTTAAAGTATCTATTCTAACTAATACTGCATCAAGCATTTCTTTATATTTAACTAACTTTTCTTTTTCACCATTTATTACTGCTTCTGGAGCTTTAGATACGAATCCTTCATTAGAAAGTTTCTTTTCTATTCTTGTTACTTCACCTTCTAATTTTTTCTTTTCTTTATTTAATCTTTCTAATTCTTTTTCCTTATCAACTAAGTCTAAAAGTGGCATAAATAACTCTCCACCCTTAACTACTAATGATACTGCATTTTCAGGAACTAATGATTTATCAGTTATAAATTCAACTTCTGAAGCTGAACCTAACTTTTCCATATAAGGAATTCCAGCAGTAAATGCTTCTTTTGCTTCATCAGAAATATAGCAAATTACTTTTGCTTTTCTTGATGGTGGAACGTTCATTTCAGCTCTTACATTTCTTAATCCCTTAATAGCTTCTATAACAAATTCCATATCTTTTTCTGCTTTGCTATCTGCTAAATTTTCAAAATATTCTGGCCATGAAGAAATTGTTATAGATTCTCCATCTGTTAAAGTAGTGTATATTTCTTCTGTAATGAATGGCATTACTGGGTGTAATAATTTTAATCCTGTAGTTAATACAGTATATAATACATTATATACTACGCCTTTAGCTTTTTCATCATCACTAAAGAATACTGGCTTAACAAGTTCTATATACCAGTCACAGAATTCAGTCCACATAAAGTCATAAACTTTTTGAAGAGCAATTCCTAATTCATATTTTTCCATATTTTCAGTTACTTCTTTAACTAAAGTATTCATTTGAGATAATATCCATCTGTCAGCTAAGCTATATTCCTTACAATAAGCATACTTGTTCATTAATTCTGCATCTAAGTTCATCATAACGAATCTTGATGCATTCCACATCTTATTAGCAAAGTTTCTTGCTGCTTCAACTCTTTCTGGTATATATCTTATATCATTACCTGGAGAGTTACCAGTAACAAGCATGAATCTTAATGCATCTGCACCATATTCATCAATAACTTCTAGTGGATCAACACCATTTCCTAAAGATTTACTCATCTTTCTTCCTTGAGCATCTCTTATTATACCGTGAATTAATACTGTATCAAATGGAGTTTCTTCCATGTTGTGTATTCCTGAGAATATCATTCTAGCAACCCAGAAGAATATAATATCATATCCAGTAACTAAAACATTAGTTGGATAGAAGAAATCTAAATCTTCTGTTTTTTCAGGCCATCCTAAAGTTGAGAAAGGCCATAATGCAGATGAGAACCAAGTATCAAGTACATCTTCATCTTGTCTTAAGTTTTCAGAACCACACTTTGAACACTTACATGGTGCATCAACTTCAACCATCATATTATTACAATCATTACAATAGAATACAGGTATTCTATGCCCCCACCATAATTGTCTTGAAATACACCAATCTTGAATGTTTTCCATCCAATTGAAGTATATTTTATCAAATCTTTCTGGAACAAACTTAGTTTTTCCATTTCTAACTACATCTATTGCTGGTTTTGCTAAATCAGCCATTTTAACATACCATTGTCTTGAAACTATAGGTTCAACAACAGTTCCACATCTATCATGTGTTCCAACATTATGAGTATGTGGTTTAACTTTAACAAGTAATCCTTGCTCTTCTAATTCCTTAACCATTTGCTCTCTAGCTTCATATCTATCTAATCCTTGATATTTTCCACCTAATTCATTAATTACACCGTGGTCATCCATTACTCTTATTATTGGAAGATCATGTCTCTTACCAACTTCAAAGTCATTAGGGTCATGAGCTGGTGTTATTTTAACTGCTCCTGTACCAAATTCCATATCAACATAATCATCACCAACAACTGGTATTTCTCTATCAGTTAAAGGTAATTTTAATGTTTTACCAATAATGTGCTTAAACCTTTCATCATTTGGGTTAACTGCAACTGCAGTATCTCCTAATAATGTTTCTGGTCTTGTAGTAGCTATTTCTAAATACCCTGAACCATCAGCTAAAGGATAGTTTATGTGCCAGAAGCTACCTTCTTTTTCTTCATATTCAATTTCTGCATCTGATAATGCTGTAGTACACTTTGGACACCAGTTAGTTATTCTATTTCCTTGATATATAAGACCTTCATTATATAACTTAACAAATACAGTTCTTACTGCTTTATTTAAATTTTCATCCATTGTAAATGCTTCTCTTGAGAAATCAGCAGAAACACCCATCTTTTTAAGTTGTTCTCTTATGTGACCTCTATATTCATCAGACCATTCCCAAACCTTTTCTAGGAATGCTTCTCTTCCCATTTCCTTTTTAACTAAACCTTGTTTCAATAATTCATTTTCAACTTTAACTTCAGTTGCGATTGAAGCATGGTCTTGTCCTGGTAACCATAAAGTACAGTAACCTTGCATTCTTTTAAATCTTATTAACATATCTTGAAGTGTATTATCAAGTGCATGCCCTAAGTGAAGTCTACCAGTTATATTCGGTGGCGGCATCACTATTGAAAATGGCTTTTTAGTTTTATCAACAACAGGAGTGAAATATTTTTTTTCTTCCCATGTTTTATAAATTCTTTCTTCAAATTCTTTTGGATTATATGTTGTGGCTAAATTCTTCTTTTCTTCCATCACTAAAACCTCCTGAATAGTTTTTTATATATTTAAAGTTCTTATATAAAGACCACTTTACAAATTTAAATTTTTATAACAAATACTTTAAGACATTTATTTAAATATTAAAATTACATTTTATTTCATAAAAAATTATTACCTTAATTATAATATCCATAATTTTATTTTTAACTCTATTCCATTACTTTATATACTTATGAAATAGTATAAGCTAAAAAAAAAGAGCCTTAATCCTAAAAAAGGACGAAGACTCGTGGTACCACCTTTATTTCTAAATGATTTTTTACAATATATATATAATATTATTTAATCACTTAGATCTCAATTAAATAACGACTAGAATGCCGTCTTTGATTACTACTATTTCACCAAAGAAACTCAAAAGCTACCTTCAGGATATTCTATATAGAAGGCTTACAGCCTAGACCTTCCTCTCTTAATACGTCCTATTCCTTACTCCTCTTTATCACTGCTTTTAAATATTTATTTGTATTTATATTATGATATTTTTTTACTATTGTCAACAAATCTATAATATTTTTATTAACCATTATTATATTAAAAATATAATATACATATGAAGAAATTTTACTATACTTCCTAGTTAGCTATAAATAAATTTATCATTATTAACAGTAACAGCAACTTCCCCACCATCACTTAATTTTCCAAACAATATTTCATCTACAAACATAGGCTTAATTTCTTGATTTATAACTCTAATAATTTCCCTAGCTCCATATTCTTGTGATATTCCCTTTTTGGCAACAAAGTCAATACACTTATCATCAAAATTAACCTTAACATTTTTCTTTGATAAAATCTCATTAAATTTATCTAATTCTCTTTTTGCAATATTTAATGCCATTTCCTCATTTAAATTATTAAACACTACTATTTTATCAAGTCTATTCCTAAATTCAGGCGTAAAAAATTTTTTAATTTCTTCCTTAATAGCTTCACCCTTAATAATTCTATCTCCAAATCCAATAACTGATTTACCAATATCCTTAGCTCCTGCATTAGAAGTCATAATTAAAAGAACATTTCTAAAATCAGCCTTTCTTCCTTGATTATCACTCAATGTTGCATAATCCATTACTTGAAGCAACACATTTAATATATCTGGATGAGCTTTTTCTACTTCATCTAATAATAAAACACAATATGGATTTTTTCTTATTGTATCAGTTAATAATCCACCTTCTTCATATCCTACATAACCTGGAGGAGCCCCTATAAGCTTTGCTGCAGCATGTTTTTCTGCATATTCACTCATATCAAATCTAATAAGTTTAACCACTAAACTATCTGCTAATGTTTTTGCTACTTCTGTTTTTCCTACACCTGTTGGTCCAACAAAAAGAAGTGAACTTATAGGTTTATTTTCATTATTAAGACCAGCCCTTGAAGTTTTTATACATCTTACTATTTCATGAATAGCCATATCTTGTCCAAATATATTTTTTTCTAGATTTTCTTCTAATTCTTTTAATGAAGAAATTTCATCTTTTTCAACAGTATTTTTCGGTATATGACATATTTTTGATATAACTTCCTCTATAATTTTTTCATCAACAATTACTTCATTTGAATCTCTTCTATTCATAGAAATATATGAACCTGCTTCATCTATAATATCTATAGCTTTATCAGGTAAAAACCTATCATTTATATACTTATTACTTAGTTCTACAGCAAGCTTAATAGCATTATCACTATATTTTACATTATGATAATTTTCATAATTACTCTTTAATCCATTTAATATTTTAATAGTTTCTTCTACCGTTGTTTCTTTAACTTCAATAGTTTGAAATCTTCTAGTTAATGCTTTATCTTTTTCAAAATATTTTTTATATTCATCAAAAGTTGTTGCACCAATAAACTTAACTTTCCCACTTACTAAATAAGGCTTTAATAAATTAGATGTATCTAAAGAACCACCATCTATAGACCCAGCTCCAACAATATTATGAATTTCATCAATATAAACAATTGGATTTTCATGAGTTTGAATTTCATTTAATACCTTCTTTATTCTTTCTTCAAAGTCTCCTCTATATTTAGTGCCTGCTAATGCTGCTCCTATATCTAAAGAAAATATCTCAGCATTTTTTAATTTTTCTGGAACTTCTCCTTTATTTATAAGCCTTGCTAATCCTAACGTTATTGCAGTTTTTCCTACACCAGGTTCTCCTACATGTATAGGGTTATTTTTATTTCTTCTACATAATATTTGTATAGTTCTCTCTAAAATATCCTTTCTGCCTATTAAAGGATCACTATTATCATTTTTCACAATTTCATTTAAGTTAATAGTTAATGTCTTTAATAAAGTTCCTTTATTTTTTGTATTTTCTTCATCCATATTAATTTCTTCATCCCCTTCAGAAATTAACCCTTCTTCCATATACTCATCATCTTCATTCTCTTCATGACAAAGCTTATATAGCAAATCTCTTTTTTCTATTCCTTCTTCTTGAAGATAATATGAAGCATAACTATTTTCCAAATCATAAATGGCAGAAATTAAATGTTCCATAGTAATACTCTTTTGACTTGAAAATACGGCATGCTCACTTGCTTTTATAATAGCTTGTTGAAAACTATAACTTTCAATTGGCCCTTCTACATCTCCTTCCTCAATGTACTCACTAATATATTCATCTAACTTTTTTCTTAAATTTACAGCACTACCATTTAATTTTGATAATGCATTTATAAATCTTTCTACAAATGTAATTCCATATAATAAATGTTCAGCTGTTACAAATTCATCCTTATTACCTTTTGCTAGCTCATAACCTTTTAAAATTATATCATTAACCTCTCCTGAAATCTGCATATATTACTCCTCCTCAATTGTTATATTAAAAGGAAACCCTTCTTCTTTAGCCATACCTAAGGCAATTGCAACTTTTGTTGCAGCTATATCATATGGATATACTCCAACTATTCCTATTCCTCTTTTATGAACATCCATCATTATTTTATTTGATGTATTTAAATCTTTATTAAATACCTTTCTTAAAACTTCAACTACAAATTCCATTGTAGTAAAATCATCATTATGCATAATAACTTTATAAAGACTTGGTTTTTTCACTTTTATCTTTTCTTTGTTTATTGTTGCAATACCATTCTCCATTACTTGTTTCTCCTAATAAATTATTATTTTAATTCCTTTATAATAATTATATAAATGTTATTAATCAATATCAATATTATATAATATTACTTTAAAATTATATATTCTTTAATAAAAATAAAGATCAGAAATTAATATTCCAATCTTTATTTTTAAATATTAATAAATAATACTTACCTTTAACTTTAAATAAATTTAAAATTTTCTTAATAAACTCTAATAAAAATGCACAAATGTTAATTTTATTTAATTATATTTTATATATTTGAACGTTTTTTATATAACTTCATATTATGTATTATAACCTAATAAAACAAAAGATTATGCGGAGATGATATAATGTTAAATTCTTTTATAAATTCATTTGATTACTCTAACGAAAACTTAAGTTCCTGTCCAAATGATTTTTCATGTAATGATATTCATATTGAAGAAAGAATTCAAATTTCAATTATAACTGATTCAGATACTATTTGTGATTTATTATCCACACTAGAATGTGAAAAAATTTCATTAAACGGATATTCTTATTTAAACCTTCATGATAATTGTAACTTATTTAATTTTGTTGTAGGTAATAATGAAAAACAAACATCTAATGATGTAAGAACTGTTGAATGCTTATTAAATAAATGGTGTATTGATTATGTTTCAAGTAAAATATTAAAAATATATTTACCTTCTTATTCAAAAAATATTTTTGCTAAAATATACTGTAAATTATCTGAAAATCTAGATATATATTCTTCATACCTTGGTGAAGATAATTCTATATATATAGAAACTTCAAATAATAAAAGAGCTATTAATTGCATTAAGTCAATTTTACGTTAATAAATTAATTGTAATTTAAATAAAAAAAATGACAAATGGTAATTCATTTTACTATTTGTCATTTTAATTTAATTAGCATATCCTTACTAATAATTCTCCATCAGGCATACTTATAATTCTTTTACCTCCAAGTTCAGTTTTTAAATATAATTTATTTTTCCCATCTTGAATAGCTTGTCCTAATATAACTGAATCCTTACCGACTTTATTTTTTTTCATAATATTAAGTACTGCTTCAGCATCTTCCTTATCAACAATTACTAATAATTTGCCTTCATTTGCTACATAAAGAGGATCAAAACCTAAAATATCACACATAGCTGCTACTTCTTTCTTTACAGGAATACAGTTTTCCCTTATTTCCATACTAATATTACTATGCTCTATTATTTCATTTAATGTTGTTGCAACCCCACCTCTTGTTGGATCTCGTAAAACTTTAACTTTATCACTTACAGATAAAATATCTTTAATAAGTTTATTTAAAAGACAGCAATCACTTTTTATTTTTACATCAAACCCAAAATCATATCGCTGATTAATTATGCACATTCCATGTTCTCCAATTGTTCCACTAAGCAATATTATGTCTCCATCCTTAACCATATTTCCAGAATAATAGTGTTTTTCATCACTTATAATTCCTATTCCAGTTGTATTTATATAAATCTTATCGCAACTTCCCCTTTCTACAACTTTAGTATCTCCTGTTACTATTTTCACCCCTGCTTCCTTAGCTGTATCAGCCATTGACTTTACTATTTTTTCTAATTCACTTATTTCAAATCCCTCTTCTATTATAAATCCAACTGAAATATATATTGGTGTAGCTCCACTCATTGAAATATCATTTACTGTACCACAAATTGAAAGTTTTCCTATATCTCCTCCATTAAAAAATATTGGCTTTATAACAAACGAATCTGTAGATATAGCAATTTTATTATTTATAGCTGGTAATACAGCTGAATCATTTTTTTGATTTAATATATCATTGTCAAAATATTTATAAAATAAATTATTTATTAATTTATTAGTTGCTTTTCCCCCACTACCATGACTTAAACCTATAACTTCACTGCTCATATAATTTCCCTTCCCTTACTTATCAACAATATTTATAGTAAGCTGAACATGCTCCCTCTTCTGATACCATACATGCTCCTATTGGTGTTAGTGGGGTACATACAGTTCCAAACAATTTACATTCCCTTGGTTCCTTCAACCCAATTAATACTTCTCCACAAGAACACCCTTTATTATCATTTTCTTTTAAAAAACTAATATTAAATTTACTTAAACTATCAAATTCCTTATATTTTTCTTTTATTTCTAATCCTGCATTATTTACTTTTCCAAGTCCTCTCCAATAACTTTCACATTCATTAAAAACCTCATATATTATATTAATTGCATTTATATTTCCTTCTTTTTTTACAAACCTACTATATAAATTAACTAATTCATTTTCACATTTATTTTTCATTTCAACAATTTTACATATGGATGCTAAAATATCATTTATTTCAAATCCTGTTATAACCATTGGAATCTTATATTTTAAAGCTAAGTTTTTAAATTGCTCCTCTCCAATTATAGTAGCTACATGACCTGGACATAAAAATGCATCTACTTTTAAATTTGGATTTAAAACTAAACTTTCCATTGCTTGTGGCATAGTTTTTAAACTATTTAAAATAGAAAAATTTCTTATCTTTTTACTTTGTGCTATCTCTATACTTAATGCAATAATTGGTGCTGTTGTTTCAAATCCAATTGCTAAAAAAACAACCTCTTTATTAGGATTATCTTCTGCTATTTTTATACTATCTAAAGGTGAATAAACAACTCTTATATCTTTTCCCAAAGCTTTTTCCTTATTTAAAGTACTATCCTTACCTGGAACTTTCATTAAATCTCCAAAGGTTGTAATAATTATATTTTTTCTGTTAGTTAATTCAATAGCAGTGTCAATATACCCTTGTGATGTAACACATACAGGACATCCTGGCCCATTTATTAATTTTATATTATTAGGAAGCAAGCTTTTTATTCCACTTTTCAATATAACATTAGTATGTGTTCCACAAACCTCCATAATAGAAATTTTTTCACTTTTTTCATTTTTTATTTTATTTATTAAATTCATTGAAAGCTTACTATCTTTAAAACCATTAAGCATTTCCATTGTTTTTACACTCCTTAATTGCTTCACTAAGTTCTTTAAATATTTTTAAGGTTTCAATTGCATAATCTTCATCTATTTTTTGAATTGCACATCCTGCATGAACTAATACATAATCTCCTATTTTAGGTTCATTAATAAATGTAATATTAACATTCATTTTTACCCCACCATAATTTACAATTGCTTCATCATCATTTATAAAATCTATTTTTGCTGGTACTGCTATGCACATACAATTTCTCCTTTCAAATAAACATTTCATTAGCAATTACTAATTGCCCTAAACTAATTCCACTATCATTACAGGGAATAATTTTATTAGTATATACATTAAATCCGCTCTCTTCTAATTTTTTAACTGTTTTTTCTAATAATATTTTATTTTGAAATACTCCACCACTTAATGCTACAACATTTATATTACTTATTTTTCTTATTTTTTTTGCCATATCATTAGTTATTTCAACTATAGTATTATGAAACTTTGCACTTATGATATCATTACTAATCTTTAATCTTATATCATCAATAATTTCTCTTATAAAATCATTTAATTTTATAATTAATATATTTTCTTCATTGCTTATATTATATTTATAAAAATCATTTATTTTTTCATTGCTTATATTTTCTAAATTAATAGCAGCTTCACCCTCAAATGAAACTTCTTGTATTAATCCTAATAAAGCAGAAACTCCATCAAATAATCTTCCTATGCTTGATGTTTCTGGTGAATTAATATTTTTATCTATCATTTTTTTTATTATATTAATTTTATTACTATTAATATGTTTAGGAACATATTCAATATATTTATCTTTATATACTTTATATAGTAATGAAATTGCTATTTTCCATGGATTTTTAATAGCACTTTCCCCTCCTGGCAACTTAAAATATTCTAAATGTCCAATTCTTTTATATATTTTTTTATTGCATACAAAAAATTCTCCACCCCATATTTTTTTATCATCTCCATACCCAGTTCCATCATAAGCAATTCCAATAACCTTTTCATCAATTTTATTTTCAACCATACAACTTACAATATGACTATGATGATGTTGTGTTTCTATATATTTAATACAATAATGTAAGTTAAGATCTTCTTCAAGGTTTAATTGTTTATAAACAAATCCAGGATGTTTGTCATAAACTATAACTTTTGGTTTAACTTTATATATTTCTAAATAATGTTTAATTACCTTTTGAAAATTATTTATAGTTTCCTTATTTTCTATATCTCCTATATATTCACTTATAAAAATATCAGTACCATTACTAATACTTATTGTATTTTTTAATTGAGATCCTAATGCTAAAATTTCAATTTCACTTTTCATTAAAATACTATTAGGTGCATAACCTCTCCCTGGCCTTATCAATCTTTCATTTTTTAAAATATATCTAGTTACTGAATCATCTATATTAATATAAATTTCTCTATTATGTAAAAGAAAATATTCTGCAATATTCCTTAATTTTCTTAAAGCTTCATCATTTTTATAAATTATAGGTTCTCCACTCATATTAGCACTAGTCATTACTAAAACATCTAAATCATTATTAAAAATTAAATAATGCAATGGAGTATATGGAAGCATAACACCTATCATCTTATTATTAGGTGCTAAATTTTCTGGTAAACTGTAATTTTTTTTCTTTCTTAAAAGAATAATAGGTCTTTTATTACTTAATAGTATCTTCTCTTCTTCTTCACTTAAATCACAATATTTTCTTACAGTTTCTATATCCTTCATCATTACAGCTAATGGTTTACTAGGCCTCTGCTTTCTCTCCCTTAATAATCTTATACTTTTTTCATTTTTAGCATCACAAGATAAATTAAATCCTCCTAATCCTTTAATTGCTATTATTTCACCTTTCTTAAGAAATTTGGCTGTTTCTTTCAAACAATCACTATAATTTAATAATTCTCCATTTTTATTTTTCAAAAATACCTTAGGACCACAATTTGGGCATGCATTAGGTTGAGCATGAAACCTTCTATTACTTGGATTATCATATTCAGCTTTACAAGCTTCACACATTTCAAACTCATTCATTGTTGTTGAAACTCTATCATAAGGTAATTTTTTTATTATTGTAAATCTTGGTCCACAACATGTACAATTAGTGAATGGATACCTGTATCTCTTACTTTTTTCATCAAAAATCTCCTCTTTACACTTATCACAAATAGAATAATCTGGTGAAATATATGTTGTTGGATTTAAATTATTTTCAGTAAACTTTATATCAAATTTTACATATTTTTTATTCACATTTTTATTCCTTATTCGTATTTCATTTATTCTTGCTAATTCCGGAGGATTTTCTCTTAATTCTATAATAAATTCATTAATATTATCCTTTTCTCCTTGAATATCTATAAAAACTCCATTGCTATTATTATTAACATGTCCCGTTAAATTATTTTTTGATGCTAAATTATAAACAAAAGGCCTAAATCCAACCCCTTGCACAATTCCATAAATCTCAATAATTTTTCTTATCTTGCCCATGTTTATACTCCTAGCTTTTATAATTCTCAATTAAATTATATCACTGTTTTTTCTATTTTTTCAATTTTAATACAGTTATAATTCAAAAAAAAATGGAGCTGTCGCACTAAAACTTTTATACACAATATATTGTTTTAAAAAATAAAAATTAATACAATATATTGTAGGATTTATTCTTAATGCGACATCTCCATTTAAAATTAATTTTTTTCAACCCATTTATTATTTTTAACAAAATTTTCAACTGAGTTATGACACATATCTGGATTAATAGTTTCCTCATGAGTTATTGTTATTATAGACATAGCCATTGCATACTTTAATGTATCTTTAATACTTAAATTATTCATGTATCCATATCCAATTCCTGCAACAAATGAATCACCAGCTCCAGTAACATTTTTTACATCAATTTTATCGCAACATGCAAGAGTGCCTTCTTCTCCATCTTTTGTAATATAATATATTCCATCTGCATCTAAGCTTATAAATACATTTTCTACTCCTTGCTCAATAAAAAATCTTCCCGCTCTTCTTAAATCCTCATTACCTTTAATTTTAAAACCACATAATGCTTCTGTTTCAAATCTATTAGGTTTTATTGTATGGAAATACTTTATTAAATGACGTATTTTCTTCGCCTTCTTAGCTGATACTGGATCTAATATAAAATTACTTTTACATTCATATTTCTTTAAAATATACTCTAATAATTCTGGATTATCTGAATCTACAATTGTATATTTTGCATTTTCAAATATATTGTCTTTTTCATCTATAAAGTTTTTATCCATTTTATTTAAACTTTCCATATCAACTACAGCTGATTCCATTTCACCTTGATGATTTAAAATTGCCATATATGTAGGTGTGCTTTCATTTTTTAGGAATAATGAATTTTCCATATTATATCCTAATCTCTTAGAATGTTCAAAAATGCTCTTTCCATTTTCATCATCACCTAAAATTGAAATAAATTCTGTTTTTACTCCTACCCTAGCAAGGTTTTCTGAAATATTTCTACAAACCCCACCAAAAGATATTTTTATATGACCTGGTATAGAGTCCCTTTGTGCATAACTTCTCCCACAAAAACCAAAAATGTCTACAATCGAGGCCCCTAAAACTAATACATAAGGATTATTATCATTCATATTATCTCTCCTGCCATTAAATTTACGTTAAAATATAAATACATTATAGTAAAGAGATTAAAAAAAATAAAGAGAAAATAAAAAAAATGTCGTTTTTTTTATTTTCCCCATCTTTTTTTAGTTAAATATTGTTTGTTCTTAATGTATTTATATCTATTTTTACTTCTTTTCTATAGTTGTAATCTTGTTGTGGAACTTTTAAATTTTTAAATGCAACTGACATCATAAGCTTTATTCTATTTAACTGATTAACTTCTGAAGCACCTGGATCATAATCTACTGCAACTATATTTGCAAGTGGATATTTAGACTTTAATGCTTTAATCATTCCTTTTCCAGTAATATGGTTAGGTAAACAAGCAAATGGTTGTATACAAACAATATTATTTACATCACTTTCTATTAATTCTACCATTTCTCCTGTTAATAACCATCCTTCTCCTGTTTGGTTGCCTAATGATACAACATTAGCAGCTTTTTTTGCTAAATTATTTATAGAGCTTGGATATCCAAATCTTTCACTATTTTGCAACTCTTTTATTACTACTTTTCTATATGATTCTATATAAGATATTGCAATATCACATCCTGTTTTAACTATACTACTTCCTGATAAATATCTATTTTTAAATTTTGAATTATAACAGCAATATAAAAAGAAATCTAATAATTCTGGTACAACAACCTCAGCACCTTCTTTTTCTAAAACATCTACAATATTATTATTTGCTGTTGGATGATATTTAACTAATATTTCTCCAACAATTCCAACCTTAGGTTTAACTTCATCATTTATTTCTAAAGTATCAAATACTTTAACTATTTCTTTAACTAATTTATTCATTTCATTCTTATTGCCGTTTTCTACATTTTTAAATGCCTTTTCCCTATAATATTCATATAATTTATTTGCAGATCCTTTTACAGTTTCATAAGGTCTTACTCTATAAAGAACTCTAATGAATAAATCACCATAAATTACTCCCATCATAAGTTTCTTTATAAGTCTATAGGAAATTTTAAATCCAGGTTGCCTTTCCATACCTAATACATTTAAAGAAATTATAGGCACATTAGGAAATCCAGCTTCTCTTAATCCCTTCTTTAAAAATCCTACATAATTTGTAGCCCTACAACCTCCACCTGTTTGACTTATTATTAATGCTGTTTTATTTGGGTCATATTTACCACTTTTCAATGCATTAATCATTTGCCCAATAACCAATATAGATGGATAACATGCGTCATTATTTACATATTTAATCCCTTCTTCTATTGCTTCTTTATCATTTGCAGGTAATACATCAATATTATATCCACTTGCTCTTGCTGCCTTTTCTATAAATTGAAAATGTATAGGTGACATTTGTGGTGCAAGAATAGTCCAATCCTTTTTCATTTCCTTAGTAAATAAATTTTTATTATAGCTATTATCTATATTTTTTAATTTTACATTATTTTTTTCTCTTTCTTCCATTGCAGACTTAAGAGATCTTATTCTTATTTTTACAGCCCCTAAATTGCTACCTTCATCTATTTTTATTAGGGTATACATTTTGCCGCGACTTGCCAATATTTCTGCTACTTGATCACTTGTAACTGCATCTAATCCACATCCAAAGGAAGTTAATTGTATTAATTCTAAGTCAGTTCTCTCTTTTACAAATGCTGCTGCTCTATATAACCTTGTATGATACATCCATTGATCAACAACCCTTATTGGTCTTTCTAAATTTCCTAAATGAGCAACACTATCTTCAGTAAGAACAGCCATATTAAATGAAGTTATAATATCTGTTAACCCATGATTGATTTCTGGATCAATATGATAAGGCCTACCACTTAAAACAATTCCTTTCATTTTATGCTCTTCTATATATTTTAATGTTTCTTCCCCTTTTTTTCTTATATCACTTACTACATTTTCTCTTTCATTAAAAGCTGCATCTAAAGCTTCTATTATTTCTTTTTTGGTTACATTAAATTCTTCAAATATTTCATAAAGTCTCTTATATAATTTCTCCTTATTGTGTAATGATAAAAAAGGTGAAAGGTATTTAATATTTTTTTCTTTTAAATCATCTATATTATTTTTTATAACATCAGGATAAGAAGTTACCATTGGACAATTATAATGATTGTTAGCACCTGAATCTTCTTTATATTCATATGGTACACATGGATAAAAAATAATTTTTAATCCCTTATTAATTAAATACATTATATGACCATGACTTATTTTTGCTGGATAACATGCAGATTCAGAAGGTATAGTTTCTATTCCTAGTTTAAATATTCCTTTATTAGATATTGGAGATAATACAACTTTAAACTTCAATTTTGTTAAAAATGTAAACCAAAATGGATAATTTTCATACATATTTAAAACTCTAGGAATACCAATTTCACCTCTTATAGCTTCTTCTTTACTTAGAGGTTTATAAGAAAAAATCCTTTTTAACTTATATTTATATAAGTTAGGCACATTTTTCTTTTTTGCAATTTCCCCCAACGGCCTTTCACATCTATTACCTGTAATATACTTTTCAGTTTCACTAAACTTATTAATTGTCAATAAGCAATTATTACCACATATTCCACATCTCTCACAGCTTGTTTCTATCGTAAAGTCATTAATCTTATCCCTTGTAATTATAGTTGAAATTTCATTTTCCTTATGATTTTCTTTACTTATAAGAGCTGCTCCATAAGCTCCCATAAGCCCAGCTATTTCTGGTCTAACTACATTTATTCCAGTTATCTTTTCAAAACTTCTTAATATACCATCATTATAAAAAGTACCACCTTGTACAATTATGTTTTTACCTAATTCATCAAAATTTCTTATTTTTATTACCTTATATAAGGCATTTTTAATTACTGAATACGAAAGTCCTGCTGATATATCAGAAACACTAACTCCTTCTTTTTGTACTTGTTTAACTTTTGAATTCATAAATACTGTACATCTTGAACCTAAATCAACTGGCCTTTTTGAACTAATAGCTAATTTAGCAAATTCATCTATAGAAATTCCAAGTGATTTACTAAATCCTTCAATAAATGAACCACATCCTGATGAACAAGCTTCATTTAATAAAATGTTATTGATAACTCCATCTTTAATCATTAAGGCTTTCATATCTTGTCCACCTATATCCAAAATAAACTCTACATTAGGCATAAACTCCTTTGCCCCCCTAAAGTGGCAAATAGTTTCTATTTCTCCAATATCTATACCTAATGCAGCCTTAATTAATCCTTCTCCATAACCAGTAACTGCTGCTTTTGCTATTCTTGTATCTTTATTTATTAATATATATAATTCTTTTAATATTTCTAAAGTTTTATTTAGTGGACTTCCTTCATTATTATTATAACTAGAATATAAAAGTTCACCATTTTGCCCTAAAACTACAGCTTTCGTTGTAGTTGAACCTACATCTATACCTAAAAATATATTCCCCTTATATGTTTTTAAATCGCTCTTAGGCACAACACTTGAATCATGCCTCTTTTTAAAATCAAAATACTCCTTATCATTTTTAAATAATGGTTCTAAAAAATTATCTTCTATTTCTTTTTCACTAATTGAATTTAATTTTTTAATAAGTTCCTTAGAACTAATTATTTCATTATTTTCAGATAAAATTGCAGCTCCTAATGCAACATAAATTTCTGAATTTTCCGGAACAAAATACTCCCCTTCCTTTAAATTTAGTGTTTTAATAAATCTTTCTCTTAAGCTATCAAGAAAATGAAGCGGTCCACCTAAAAATGTAACCTTTCCTCTAATTGGCTTACCACAAGCTAATCCACTAATTGTTTGATCTACTACTGCTTGAAATATTGATACTGCAATGTCACTTTTCTTTGCCCCTTCATTAATTAATGGTTGAATATCAGTTTTTGCAAAAACACCACATCGTGAAGCTATTGGATAAATATTTTCAGCATCTCTTGCTAATATATTTAATCCTTGTGCATCAGTATTTAATAAGATAGCCATTTGATCAATAAAAGCACCTGTTCCACCAGCACATGTTCCATTCATTCTTTGATCTATTCCACCTTTTAAATATGTTATCTTAGCATCTTCTCCACCTAATTCAATAACAACATCAGTTTTATTTATAAATTCCTCTACTGCCCTAGTACAAGCTATAACCTCTTGTTGAAAATCACATTGTAACCATTGTGCAACCCCTATTCCACCTGAACCAGTAACAGTAATCTTCAAATCAAAATTTCCAATTTTCTTAAAACACTCTTCTAATGAATCTATCAAAGTATTTTTTATATTAGAAAAATGTCTTCTATAGTCATTATAAATTACTTTATTATAACTATCTAATGCTACAACTTTAATTGTAGTTGATCCTACATCTATTCCTAATTTATAATACCCCATTTTATACCACTCTTTCCAAAATATAATCACTTAAATTATATCACACTTGGATATTTTTTCCACATGCCTTTTTTACATTTTTATCAATTATATAGTTATTAATTTTTTTGATAAGTAATAAATTGTATTATATTAAATCATTCTAAATTTAATACTTTTTGAATAATATTACTTCGTAAAGACAATAATTAAAATATATTAATAAGTACTTAGGAGGTTGCTATGAGTTACTTTAATGATGGAAATAAATATTACAATAATAAAGATTATTCTAAAGCACTAGAAAATTATATAGAGTCCATTGATATAGGTGAAAATGAAAGTTGTGCTTATTATAATGCAGGTGTTTGCTACATTAAACTTAAAGATTTTAACAGTGCAATAGATATGTTAAAAAAAGCTTTAGATATTCAAAAAGAAAGTAAATATTATTTTAATTTAGCATACTGTTATGCAATGCTTGAAAATATAAATAAAGCTTTAATTTATTTCAATAGAGCATGGGCATTAGATGCTTCCGATAAAGATTGTGAAAAAGCAATTAATCTATTAATTTCAAAAAATAAAAAAGCGCTTTAAAAAGCGCTTTTACCATTCTCCTGCAATACTATCAGTTATGTGGTCTTCATAAAAATTTTTACTATTGAAATAATCTCCAGATAAATAAAAAGTTGTATCTACTGGAATCCAATTATCAATTTCACTTATATAAACTTCATTCCATGCATGTGGTCCATATTTTTCACCATCATAAGCCGTACCTGTTAATAATCTTACCTTTAAATTTACAGCCCTAGCCATAGCAACATAAAGACAAGAATAATCAAAACAAATACCACTTCTTTTTTTAAATGCTGAAATAGCTCCACTATCTTCAACTTTTTCATTATTTAATGCTTTTTCTGCTCTATCATAATCATATTCTATATTGCTTCCAATCCATGAATATAATATTCTCGACTTATCCATGTCATTACTTACATTTTTAGTTAATTCTTTTGCATATTCATCGATTTCATCTGTAGATTTTATACCTTCTTCTAACGTAACACCATTATAATAAATAATTATTTTATTAGCTGGTAAAAAGTTTTCAACAACTTCATCTGTTAAAGTATTATTACCTTTTTCTACTATTGAAGATACTTGGTTATATATTTTATTTTCTTTAAAAAACTCAAATGAATTATAAGCGCCTAGAATATTATTATACATACTAATTATAAAAAAAAGTATTAATACTACTGAAAATCCTTTTATTGTTCCCAAAATCAAAGATAATAATGTCATTAATATAGTATTTTCTTTATTAATATTTTTAAAAATTGATACTATAATTTTCTTTAATATCTTATATACACATATCTGAATTACAAAAAAAAGTACCACAAATAAAGCTATTTTACTTATATCATTATAAATTCCTGTTAAATTTAAATAATTTGTTGATATATTAGTAATTTTTTTTAGTATTATATTAATTCTTAAATTCATTATTACTATAGTAATAAGTATAGATATATAATAAAGTGTCTTTTTTAAATAATAAGAGATATTTCTATTACTTAATGTTCCCTTAACATTAAATAAAGCTATTAATAAAATTATTAAAAAACATATAGCATAAGAGAGTATTTCATTCATTAAGACTACCCCTTTTAATTAGAAATCTTCTGATTTAACTATAGATTTTACAACATCTTTAATTAAATCATAATCATACCCCTTCCCCATTAAAAATCTATATAACTTTTGCATTAGTTTATATTCATCAGCTTCTCTTTTGCTAATAACTTTATATTTTTTTAATGCCATTTCATATGCTGCATTTTTTAATTCATTATTATCAAGTTTTTCTAATTCATTTTCAATTATATTTTCATCAATACCTTTTTGAAGTAATGTATATTTTATTTTTCTTTTTCCAGCTATTTTTGACTTATCCTTTACGTACATTGTTGCATAACTATTATCATTTAATAAATTATATTCCTTCATAAAATTTATAGTACGTTTTATTATATGGCTATCATATCCCTTTAATTCTAATCTTTCTGCTAATTCCTTTTCACTTTTATAAGTTCTTTCAATTATTTTAAGTGCAGTATTTTTACATTTAATATAATTATCTTCATCTGATAACTTTCTTAATAGTTGCACATCAACTTTATCCTTAACCTTTAAATTTTCCTTATACACAAGCTCAGCACTAATTGAAAATGCATATTCTTCATCAATATAAATATTTATACGTTCTTTATTTCTTTTGCTAATTTCCATTTTAGTTATTATATTCATAATTATTACCAATCTATGATGATTTTAGTATATGAATTGTAGGATTATTTAAAACTTTATTTGCCACCTCATAAATTTCATCGGCAGTAATATTATTTAAGTTTTCCATATCCTTTAAAAATTCAAATATATCTTCCCCTTCTAAACTTTGACTTAAAATATAACTACATAACTCTGTTGAATCTTCTAACGTAGAAATTACAGCTGTCTTATGAACTTTTTTCATTATATTTAAATCATTATCTCCAATTAAAATCTTTTTAGTCTTTATATCTCTAAATATTTCTTCTATTGCATTAGAAGCAGCTTCTATATCTTCTTCATCAACTGCTGTGTAAATATATAAAGTTTTCACATTTTTAGTTATATCTAAATGAGAATATATATCATAAGCTAATCCTCTATTTTCCCTAACTTCTCTAAATAATAATGAATTTGCACTTTCTCCTAAACGATGATTTAAAATTCTAAGTGCTAATTCATCTTCCTTATTTAAATCATAAAATGTAAATAAATAAACTATAGTGCTTAATTCAATATTTTCCTTTGTTGTTATTTTCTTTACACATTTATTTTTTTCATCTTTAATATTTAAATTTATTAATTTCTTTGCCTCCCAGTTATCAAAATGCTTTTCTATTTCTTTAATAGCCTCATCATGACTTAATGATGATACCATTGTTATTAAGGAATTATTAGGAACATAATATTTTTTATAGTATTGATAAAGTTCATTTCTATTAAATCCTTTAACATTTTTATCTAACCCTGCAACATCAAATCTTAATGCACTTTTTTCAAATGCAGCTTCATTAACTCTCTTAAAGCTAATATCTTCAATATTATCTTTACTTGATCTTATTTCAGCTAAAATTACTCCTCTTTCCTTATCTATTTCTTCCTCAGGAAATTCAGAATTAATAAGCATATCACTTAATAATTCTATTGCATTTTTTAATTCTTCCTCTAAACAACTTATAGAATAAACTGTTTGAGAATAATCTGTGAATGCATTATATTCTCCTCCTAAAGCTTCTAATTCATCATTTAACTTTTGAAATGTTCTATTTTTAGTCCCCTTAAAAATCATATGTTCTATATAATGTGAAATTCCTTTTTCTTCAAGACTTTCATTTAAGGCTCCTACTTTTATTCCTATGTTAATTGATGAGATTTGGGTATTTTTCTTTATAGTAATAACTTCTAATCCATTTTTTAGAATATGTGTTTTTACATCAAAATTTAACTTAACCATTTGTTACCTTTCCCCACCTAAATTTCTTTTTTCCTAGAATTATAATATAATATGTTTATTGCTTAATTACAACAATTTAATAATTTTGATCTCACTTTTCCCCTTTTACTTTTAAAATTACTTTAAATTCTTAGTTTATATTTATGCAATAATACTATATAATCTATTTAATAGCTGTTTTTAAAGGAGGATTTATGAATAAAACAATACTAATAATTGAAGATGAGTTAAAAATAAGATTTTTGCTAAGAGACTATTTAAAATCAGAAGGTTTCAATGTTTTAGAAGCTTCTGATGGTGATGAAGGAATATTTGTATTTAAAAATAATAAAATTGATTTAATACTTTTAGATATTATGATGCCTAAAATTGATGGTATTACGGTTTTAGAAACAATTAGAACTGTTTCAGATCTTCCTATAATTTTACTAACTGCCAAAGGCCAAGAAGAAGATAAGTTATTTGGATATGAAATGGGTGCTGATGATTATGTAACTAAACCATTTTCTCCTAAAATTTTAATAGCTAAAATTAAAGCTCTATTAAAAAGGACAACTAATAATGATTTGGACTTTAGTCCAAATCAAAACTTTAATGGATTAACTATTAACAAATTAGCTCATGAAGTAAAAATAAATGATGAACCTCTTATGCTTTCTCCAAAGGAATTTGAACTTTTAGTATATTTATCTGATAATATAGGTATTGCATTAAGTAGAGATATTATATTAGACAATGTTTGGGGTATTGATTACTATGGTGATTTAAGAACTGTTGATACCAATATAAAAAGATTACGTGAAAAATTAGCTTCTAAATCTAATTATATTATTACAGTGAGAGGAAGTGGCTATAAATTTGAAATTCCAAATGAACAATAGTATTTCAAAAAGAATTACAATAATAACCTTTGGATTAATTTCTGTTGTATTTTGTTTTACATTTTTACTTCAAACTATATTTTTTGAAGACTTTTATCTTTCAAAAAAAACAGAATCATTAATCCTAGATGTTAAAAGAATAAAAGCTTTATATTCTTATCAAGACTTTGATACCAAGACACTAACATCTGCATTAAAGAATTTTGAAGAAAAAAATAACTCAAGGGTTGCCATTTTTTCTGTTGATACCGGCTCCATAAAATATTTATCTTATTTTGATAATAATAACTTAGATGATATGAAATCTTTAACTAATTTTTGTTCTGATTTATTGTATAATACTGATTTAATTGAAGATGTATTATATAATAATAAAGTTCAAAGTACAATATTTAAAAATAAAAGTAGCAATTATAAACAAATAGGAATAATTTCACCAATTTCAATACAAAATGAAAATGATTCTATCCTTATTTCAGTTTCATCAATCCAACCAATAAAAGAAGCTTCTAGTGTAATCCGTAGTTTTTACTTTTATTTATTAATTGGATTTTTAATATTAGCTATATTTTTATCAAGAATTTATTCTAAATTAATTAGTAATCCTCTTATTAATTTAAATAATGTAGCAAAAAAAATGTCTAATTTTGATTTTGATGTGAAATGTGAAATAAATTCTGATGATGAAATTGGCAATCTTGCAAATACATTAAATTTTTTATCTTCAAACTTAGAAAATGCACTTCAAACTCTTCAAGAAAAAAATGATCAACTAGAAAGAGATATTGAAAAAGAACGTAATCTTGAAAATATGAGAAAAGATTTCGTTTCAAGCGTTAGTCATGATTTAAGAACTCCACTTGGAATTATAAGTGGTTACGCTGAAGGATTACGTGATGGAATAGTTTCTGGTAAAGATTCCTTTGTATATTTAGATACAATAATAGATGAAGCAAATAAAATGAATTTACTTATAACAAATATGCTAGATTTATCTAAACTTGAATCAGAAACAATTGGTTTGCACTTAGAATCCTTTAATATTGTAAGGTTACTTCGTGGAATGGTAAAAAAATTGTCCTTAGAGTTTAAAAATAAAGATTTACATGTTAAATTTGACTTACCTTCATATGCTTATGTTGAAGGAGATGTTATAACATTAGAACGTGTTGTTCAAAATCTTTTATCTAATACTATTAAATATACTCCTGCAGGAAATGATATTATTATTTCAGTAAAAGAAGAAGAAATCAATTATTTAATTTCAATTGAAAATAAAGGAATTAAAATTCCAGAAAAAGAATTAGAGAATGTTTTTGCCAAATTTTATAGATTAGATAAATCAGGAGATAGAACAAAAAATAGTTATGGCCTTGGTTTAGCAACTGTTCAAAGAATTTTATCACTTCATAAAAGTGAATTTTCACTTAGTAATACACAAGATGGTGTTTTATTTAAGTTTACATTAAGAAAACAAGATATATTATTTGATGAATTTGAATAATGTTTTCATATATAACAAAAGAGATGATAGTACAATTTTTAAAATCAACTATTATCTCTTTTATTATTTCATAATTTTATTCAAAAATTATGAATTACTACTTTACATTTATAAAATTTAATACTTAATTTTCTTAAACATATACAGGATCTATTTTCTTAAATATTACTTCTTTTTTTATTTCTAATGTTTCCTTGTCAATTTCTATTTTAAATATATTAGGACATCTTTCTTCACGCCACTTCTTCATATATCTTGCATTTACTTGGAAAATATAAAAATATTTCTCATCAAAATCATCTGAAAACTCTAAAAATGATAATTTACTATGTCTATCAATTTTAATATTTTCTTTTCCTATGTTATTTATTATTGGTAGCAAAAATTTTATTGGTATTTCATATTTATATGACCCTTGTATTTCCTTGCTTTCAATTAATGCTCTTTTTAAAAAACGCTCTTCTTTTTCATTTAATTCTTTAAACCATAATTTAAAAACTGGCTCATTTAATTTATTTTTATCTATTTTTATTTTTATCATTTATATCATCAACGTCACTTTCATTTGTCTATTATAAAAATCCACCATCAATTTTTATTATTTGACCTGTTAAATATGAGATATGATTTTGGCATAAAAATACTACAGTATTTGCAACTTCATCTCCATTTCCAAATCTCCCCATTGGAATTTCTTCTATTAATTTCATTTTTTCATCTTCACTTAAAAAACTATTCATTTCTGTATTAATAACTCCAGGTGCTATTGCATTTACTCTAATTCCAAAAGGTGCAACTTCCTTTGCTAATGATTTAGTAAATAAATTTAATCCTCCCTTAGTAGTTGAATAAACAACTTCACAAGATGCTCCTGTTTCTCCCCAAATAGATGAAATATTAATTATATTACCACTCCCCTTTGATATCATTGATGGTAATACTGCTTGTGATAAATACATTGGTGCTAATAAATTAATATTCATTAAATTATTTATATTTTCCCTTTTAAAGTCCATAAACAATCCAATTTCAGATTTAGCTGCATTATTTACTAATATATCTATTTTCCCAAAAGTAGTTATAACTTCATTTATTAATTCAATACAATTGCTGTAATAAGATATATCTTTTTTTATAGTTTTTGCATAGCCACCACTTTTTGTTATTTCCTTTAATGTATTATTAGCCCCAATATCATCTTTTGAATAATTTATAATAACACTTGCACCATTTAAAGCTAATTTTTTTGCAATAGCACTTCCTATTCCTCTAGATGCACCTGTTACTAATGCTACCTTTCCTGTTAAACTGTCCATTACAATCTCCTCTCTAGTTCTAACTTTATTATAATTTAAATTTTTTATCATATCAAAATAATTATAAAACTTATTTATTTTTTTCTCCTAAGTCTTTCTTCTTGTGCATACTTTAAATACTCAGCAACTTTAACAGGCCCTGCAATATCCTTTTTTGTTACCCAAAGTGAACCAGTTTCTTGTGCATCTATTATCCATTTAACAAGTTTTATTTCTCCCTTTTCTATTTCAATTGCTGTCATTGCATATGGATAAACACAACATCCATCATTAAAATATGGTGGTTCATACAAATCTGGAAATCTACTATTATGAGTATGCCCACACAATAGCATTGTACAATTATCTCTTGCCCATGATTGAAGTCTTATGTCTATTCTACTTCTTTTAGTTTTACTTTTAGCTGACCTTGTTGGATCTTTAAATCCTGCAATTCCATTTAAAAATCTCCATATATATCTTACTAAAAATCTATTTATTTTCCAAACTTCGTTATTCCAAAAGTCAACTTGATGACCATGAACAACTAAAATTTTCTCCCCTAATGGTTTATATAATAAGTTAATTCCTGTATAAAAAGTATTATTTTCAATGAATTTAATAAATTCCTTTCCATAATTAGCCCCAACTTTTCTCAATGATTTTTCTTCCTTTTTTTTATAATTAGAATATTGTTTAATAATATCATGATTTCCAGTTATACAATAAATATTACCTTTTTTATTAAACTTATTAAATAACTTAAATACATCATCATAAAAAAAAGAAATTTCATTACAGTTCTTATTTTTCCATAACTCATCTCCATCTCCAACTTCTATATAAATATAATTTTTCTCTAAATAATATTTAAGTGCAGTTATATAAATATTTCTATTTGGTAAGAGTGAGTCTGAATATGTTCCATCGCCTCTATGAACATCTGAAATAAATACTATTTTATCATTATCATCAAACTCTAATATAAATCCATTTTCATATATCTCTTTTAATTCTTTTACTGACATAATTACCTCAATTTAATTATTTATATATATTATGAATTCGAAATAACATTTGATAATTTATTGCCATTTAATTTATATATAAAAATTATCTTTATTACACAAACTATATATATATTAATATTTATAATTTCTAAATAACAAAGGGAGCAATGATTATGAAAAAATTATATTTTAAAAATAAAAGCTGCTTTTATAAAATATTTTTATTTATATTAATTATATTTAATTTTAATTCTTTAATTTCATATGCTTTTATAACATCAAATAATAATTTATATACCCAAAATAATAATTTGACAAATGATAAAAATAATGAATTAATAGAAGAATTTCAACCACTTATTGAAAATATATTTTTAAATAGAAATTCAGCTATTTTAACTGGTGATAGTGAAGGCTTAAAATTATTTTATGATTTAAATAAAAAGGTAGGTAAATGGGCTTATGAAAAAGAAGTAACTAAAACTAAATATTTTACAAATTGGTGTGAAAAACAATGTGTTTCATTTACAAAAATAAATTCAATTATAAAAGTTTGTAATGTAAAAAAAATAGAAAAGGATGTTTATAACGTAGTTTGTTATGCTAGTACTACATTTGGTTATAGTTATCAAGATCAACCTACTATAGAAAATTTATTTAAATTAGGCACATGTCATTATATTAATCTAAAAAATAATGGCGATAGCTATCTTATAATTAAAGAATGGTATACTGATCCTTTAGCAGATTCTCTTGATTTAGAAAATCTTAATTGTAATGATATTAAAACAACCATTTTAAATCATATAAAACCTGATTATACACCAGATGAGAGAACACAAAAGGCAATAAATTACGCTCATGAATATTGTGGCATTAGTGATGATATAGAACATTTATTTAAATATAATAAAAACTATAAAAATTTCAACCCTGATGGTGGTGACTGTGCAAATTTTGCTTCACAAATTATGTACGAAGGTGGAGGTTTTAAAAAAAATAATACTTGGAACTACTGTAATAAAAATGCTACAAAAGCATGGGTAAATGCTCAAAGTTTTAAAAATTATTTAATAAGTAGTGGTCGTGGCTCTTATATTGATAAGGGACCATATTATGAAACTTATAAATCTGCTTTTAATTTACGTCCAGGTGATATCGTTGCTTATGAAAAAAGAGGTAGAATAACTCATGTTTCTACAGTAACAGGATTAGATTCTAAAGGTTATCCTTTAGTTACTTGCCACAATACTGATAGAATGCTTGTTCCATATGATTTAGGTTGGAGTAATAGCAATATTAAATTTCATTTTATAGATGTACACTATTAATAATTATAAGTTAGGAGTTGTAGTTAATAAAACTTAGCTACAACTAATTTTTTATAAAACTACTAACTCCTAATTATTAACTGCTAACTAATTAAAATATGTGAAATGTCAATATTACCATACCAAATACTATAGATATAATTGACATTAATTTAATCAAAATATTTAATGCAGGTCCTGATGTATCCTTAAATGGATCTCCTACTGTATCACCAACAACAGCCTCCTTATGACAATTTGAACCCTTACCACCTAAATTTCCAGCTTCTATATACTTCTTAGCATTATCCCATGCTCCACCTGAATTTGACATCATTACAGCTAAAACAAATCCACATATAGTTGATCCTGCCAATAATCCAGTAACTCCATTAGGCCCTAAAATAATTCCAACTAATAAAGGAGATACTATTGTAATCAATGCAATTACTATAAGTTCTTTTTGAGATGATTTTGTACAAATATCAACACACGCTTCATAATCTGGCTCAGCTTTCTTCTCCATCAAACCTTTAATTTCTTTAAATTGCCTCCTAACTTCTATAACTATTTTACTTGCTGCTCTTCCCACAGCACTCATAGTACATGAAGAAAATGCAAAAGTAACCATTGCACCTATAAATGCCCCAATTAAAACTTGTGGATTTAATATTGATAAATCAAATTTAAATGCTATATTATTTGTTATAGCTAATTGCTCTATTGAATTTTTATATGATGCTATAAATGCTAAAGCCGTTAATGCTGCTGATCCAATTGCAAATCCTTTTCCTGTTGCTGCTGTAGTATTTCCTAAAGAATCTAATGCATCAGTTCTATTTCTTACTTCTGCTGGTAATTCTGCCATTTCTGCAATACCTCCAGCATTATCTGCTACTGGTCCATATGCATCTGTTGCTAATGTAATTCCTAATGTAGATAACATACCAACTGATGATAAAGCTATTCCAAATAACCCCATATTAAAATTATTAAATCCGCCTGAAGATACAAAACTAATTAAAATTGAACATCCAATTATTATCACTGGTGCTGCTGTAGATTTCATACCTACTGATAATCCAGTAATAATTACTGTTGCTGCACCTGTTTCTGATGACTTAGCAATACTTTTTGTAGGATTATAATTATCACTTGTATAATATTCTGTAAAAAATCCTATTAACAATCCAGCAAGTAATCCACATAATATTGATATATATATACCTATATTACCTTTTCCTAATACACCATTTACTATAAAAAAGGAAACAACAGCTATTACAATAGCCGAAAAATATGTTCCTTTTCTTAATGCCTTTAATAAGGACTTTTGTGAAACATCTTCCTTTGATTTTACAAGAAAGCTTCCAATTATAGATGCTATTACTCCTATAGATGCTATTATTACTGGAATAGCAACTCCTTTTACAGAAAGCCCTGCTACAACTGCTAATGCACAAGAAGATAAAATAGAGCCAGCATAAGATTCATAAAGATCAGCACCCATACCAGCTACATCTCCTACATTATCTCCTACATTATCAGCTATAACTGCTGGATTTCTAGGATCGTCTTCTGGAATACCAACCTCTACTTTACCAACTAAATCTGCACCTACATCAGCTGCCTTAGTGAATATACCTCCACCCACTCTTGCAAATAAAGCCATAGAAGATGCCCCCATACTAAATGTAAGCATCGTAGTTGTAATTATTGTAATTCTATCATTTATAGGCATTGAACCATAATACCAATTTAATATACCGAACCAAATACTAAAATCTGTTAATGCTAAACCTACAACTACTAATCCCATTACTGAACCACTTGAAAAGGCAACCCTTAATCCACTATTTAAACTTTTCATACAAGCATTAGCAGTTCTACTATTTGAATTAGTAGCAATTTTCATTCCTAAATATCCACTCAATCCTGAGAAAATTCCACCAGTCAAAAATGCAAATGGCATAAATATACTAACAAAATTAAATCTTGATAAAATAAATAAAATGACAAACATAACTACAAAAAATATAGAAACCCCTTTATATTGGCGCTTTAAAAAAGCATTAGCTCCCTTTCTTATACTATTTGCAATATATTTCATCTTATCTGTACCTTCATCAATTTTAAATACTGTATAAGTATAATATGCTGCAAATAGTAATGCTAATGTCGCTCCTACAGGTGCAAAAACTATTAATTTCATAATTATTTCCCCCTCTTATATTTTAATTTTTCTACACTTTAATTATAGTCCTTTTAATTTGTTAGTAGAATTTATTTTTTAAATTATTTTCCATTATTTTTTTGACAGTCTTTTTATTATCAAACCTTTATTTGATACTTTATAATATAAATATAAAAAGACAATACAAATTATTATTTTATTTTTATAAATTAATAACAAATTTGTATTGTCTTATATATTATGTATTTTATTAAAATCCTTTTTTCTTTGCTTCTACTCCACTTTCATTAAGTGCAGGCTCTTCTAAAGTTGTTATGTATTTATTTTTTGGATTATTATTTTGAATTTTTGTTCCATTTTTTAAATAATTTTCTTTAG
The DNA here is from genome assembly GCF_053571985.1 of Clostridium sp. ETTB3. Lineage (NCBI taxonomy): Bacteria > Bacillati > Bacillota > Clostridia > Eubacteriales > Clostridiaceae > Clostridium > Clostridium sp. ETTB3. Next base: position 1,249,114 of record NZ_CP199832.1, on the reverse strand, counting down.
TATATTTTCTTTTATTTTTCATAGTATCTCCTTACTTTTTAATATTTAATTTTAAAATTTAGGATTTATCTCATTTCTTTGAATATCTTTTAAATCTTTTAATCTTAAATGAGTAACTTCTATTATCTCACTCCAGCTCTTCCCATCATTTATCATTTTTTTTGCAACATCTCTACTTAATAGGGCATCTAGCTTTTTCATATTAAAACCTCCTTATCTTCTAATAATATTATTTTGTGATTTTTTATAAAACTTATTCCAGTTATAAAATTCATAAAATTAAAATTTTAATCTATTTTAGTACAATTATGTGATATTAAATTTTAAATGTTAATATAATTTATAATTAGAAAGGAGTCGTTATATATGAGTAAGCAAAGACGTGGAAAATACATTAAAACAATTCCAAATTGGAGAGGCACATGTCCAATTTGTAGTAGAAAAAGAGTTAAATTAGTATGGATAAAAAAAGATGAAAAAGGAAATATCCTAAACATCTGTAAACGTTGTACATCTAATTAAATTTCATTTTTACAAAAAAAGGTTGTATTGCACTTAAATACAATACAACCCCTTTTTAATTTATTTACCTCTTCTTTTCTTATTACCATTTTTAGAGGTTCTAGAAGATTTAAAATTACGATTATCATTATCTCTTCTATTATTGCTTTTATCTTTACTTCTAGCACTATTATTTTTGCCCTTATGTCTTACTAAACCATGAACTTCCTTATATCTTTGTTCTTTAGATTTAATTAAACATTTCGGTCCATTGCCAATTAAATCTTCTCTTCCAGCTTTAACTAAAGCATCATATACTATATTGTAATTCTTTGGATTACTAAATTGTAGTAAAGCTCTTTGCATTGCCTTTTCTTCCTTAGTTTTAGGAACATAAACTTTCTTCATTGTTATTGGATCTAATCCAGTATAGAAAATTGTAGTTGATAATGTACCTGGTGTTGGATAAAAATCTTGTACTTGTTCTGGTTGATATTTAATATCTCTTAAATATTCAGCTAGCTCTATAGCTTCCTTTAAAGAACTTCCTGGGTGACTAGACATTAAATATGGAATTATATATTGTTTTTTTCCAGCCTTTTCTGTTAACTTAAAGAACTTTTGTCTAAATTGTTCATATGTTTTTCCTGCTGGTTTTCCCATATACTTTAACGTTTGTTCTGATACATGTTCAGGCGCAACCTTTAATTGACCACTTACATGATGCTCAACTAATTCTTTAAAGAATGTATCATCCTTATCAGCCATTACATAATCATATCTAATTCCTGATCGTACAAATACCTTTTTTACTTTTGGCAAACTTCTTACACTTCTAAGAACATCTACGAATTCCTTATGATCAACTTCCATATTTTTGCAAACTCCAGGGCTTAAACACTGCTTTGTTTTACATGCACCTATTGTTAATTGATGCTTACATGCTGGTTTTCTAAAATTTGCAGTAGGCCCTCCAACATCATGAATATATCCCTTAAAATCTTTCATTTCAGTCATTTCTTTTGCTTCTTTAACAATAGATTCCTTACTTCTACTTTGAACTGCTCTTCCTTGATGGAATGTAATTGCACAAAATGAACAATTACCAAAACATCCTCTCGAACCAACTATGCTAAATTTAACTTCTTCTAATGCTGGAATTCCCCCCATTGGTTCATATATTGGATGATATTCTTTTGTAAATGGTAAATCATATACCTCATCTAATTCTTCCCTGTTTAAAATAACTTCTGGTTTATTTACAACTAAAAATTTATCGCCCTGATCTTGTACTATAGTTTTTCCTCTAATAGGGTCTTGTTCTTGATATGTAATCTTAAATGCTTCACAGTACTTAATTTTATCACTTGATACTTCCTTATATGATGGTATTACTATATGTTCTTCATAAACTTCATCAAGACTATCAACTAAATAACATGTACCTGGAATATGTCTAATATATTTTGCTTCAAACCCTTCATTTAAATAATGAGCTACTTCTACAATTTGCTTTTCACTCATTCCATAAATTAAAAGATCTGCTCCACTGTCAGTTAAAATTGATTTTCTAACTTTATCAGACCAATAATCATAATGAGCAAATCTTCTAAGACTTGCTTCCACTCCGCCAATACAAATATTAACGTGTTTGTAAGCTTCTCTTATCTTATTACAATATACTATTGTAGCTCTATCTGGTCTACGACCCATTTCTCCACCTGGTGAATATAAATCTTTTTCTCTTATTCTTTTACTAACAGTATAATGATTTACCATTGAATCCATATTTCCTGCATTAACTAAAAATGCTAACCTTGGTCTTCCTAATTTCATAAAATCATCTGTACTATGCCAATCTGGTTGAGCTATTATACCAACTTTATATCCTGCATTTTCTAAAACTCTTGAAATTACAGCTGTACCAAAGCTATGATGATCTACATAAGCATCTCCAGTTACAATAATAAAATCACATTGCTCCCAGCCTCTTTCATTCATGTCCTCCCTACTTATTGGTAAAAATTTATTATTCATTTAATCACATCTTTCATTTTAATTCAACTATCTATTAATATACCACCCTTTTGACTTCTTGTTAATACTTCATTATGAATTACCATAATATTTATAAAAGAAAAAGAGTGTTTTTTTATCAAACACTCTAAAAAAGTTTATATATTAATCTTAAAAAGCTAAAGTATTACTTAAATATGTTCCTATTCTTTTAAGCATAAATGGATTTTTCTCAATTCCATCAAATAAATCTATAATTTGATTTTTATTTAAATCCATTTGTTTTTCTAATTCATCAAGCATATCATCAGATTCAAACTCTTTCACTAAATCTCTTCCAATTTCTTTTACATCTTCAAAAAATTCCATTCTTGTAAATATACTATTTTTTTCAATGTCCCTTTCATTAATCTTATTTATAAATCCCTTAAACTTTTTTATGCAAAAATTTTCTTTAAGATTATCTAATATTTTATAAACTTCCTTAATTTCTTGTAAAATTTCATTTTTATCATCATTTTCTGACTCTTCTATAATATCTATAGTTTCATAATATCCTAATGCATCTAAAAATATTGTATTTTCAGATTTTCCAAAAACTTTTGTTATATATATTGATGGTATTAAAATATATTTAAAAAAACCAATCAATTCATTTGAATCCTTAAAAGAATACCAATTACAAAAATAATCTCTACTATAAGAATTAATTAATGAAAATTTTAAAACATATGAATTAGCCTTAAACTCTACATTTTCTTGATTTATTAAATAGTTTTGCCAATAATAAATTAGATCATACTTACTCAAAGTTGCACCCCCAGCTATTACATTTATTATTTTAGCTTGTATATCAATATTTATATTATAAAACTTTGATATATTTATCTTTATGATTTATTAAGATATTTTATCCATATTTTATATTTTTATAATTTTGTTCTAAACTTTTGTATTACTTTTAATAAAAATAAAAAAGAAACACCTCAATAATACTTGCATGAGGTGTAAATAATTATATAAAAATATTAATAACTTATATTTTTATATTCATCTATTGAATTAGAAACACATTCCATTAATTTCATTTGATATGTTTTATCACTTAACATCTTATCTTCATTATAATTACTCATAAATCCCATTTCAAATATGATAACAGGTACTGTAGACCAATTAAACCCTGTAATATCCTTTCTTTCAAAAATACCATTAACCTTTACATTATTTTCTTCTAATTTCTTTTTTAAAATTTCAGCATATTTATTACTATTTTTATAAATTTGTTTTGTAAATTCTCCCGTTTTATCTGGTACTAAAATTACTGCTCCAGTTTTTCCACTATCATTTATACTATCACAATGTATTCTTATAGTAAGATCTGCATTTGCATTATTTGCTATCTGCGCTCTTTCAATATTGCTAATATTAACATCTGCACTTTCTCTAGTCATTATAACTGTATATCCATTTTTAATTAATAAGTCTTTTAAAATTAATGCTGCTTCTAAATTTATAACATGCTCTGGATTTTTAGTTGCAACTCCTGCTGTTCCTGAAGAAACCCTAGGTTTCATATTATTAGAATTAGGTGAAACTGCTTCACATCTTGGATCCCCTTTTCCTTGATGTCCTGGATCTATACAAATTATAAAATTATTTTTTAAATGGTCTTCCCTTTTCTTTTCTTTACAATATGCACTTATATTAAATGTAAAAGTTAAATTAAATATAAAAAATGCTCCTATAAATATACTTAATATTTTTTTAAACATAGTTTCTCCCTTATTTTATACATAAATTAAGGGGCTATTTTTAAATTAAGCCTCTATAATAATTATTTTTATTTTGGATACATATTGATTAATAGTAAAAATCCTGGAATCCAAGCTGTAAAAATACCATCAAATACTGATAAATATCCTGTAAACTTTCCTAAATCTTTATTCATAACTAATTCTATAAAACCTGTAAGCCATAATAATCCCCATAATAGCCATATAAAAATCCAATAAATATTTCCAATAGTAAATTCTATAAACCTTAATGTATTAGCATCTATAAATGCTAGTGGTATAGTATTAATTGCAACAAATAAACAATACCAACCATATAATCTTCCATCTAAATTAAATATACTTCTTGCTGCTATATATAAATATGTAAATCCAAACAATAATCCTGTTCCAGCTGCAAAATAATTTCCTTGTATAACAGCTACAATATTTAAAATAAATGATAACATACCCGTAAACACATTAAATACAGCACTTGATTTAGCATCTACGTTATAAAGTCTTCCAATTCCATTTAAAATAAGAACAACTCCTACATAAATTAAAACTATACCTAACATTTTACTCCTCCTTGTTATTTGGTTAAATTAATTATTTTATTCATGTTTAGTTTCATATTTTTCATTAAAAAACTCTTCATCTAATCCACGTGCTTGAATTTCTTCGCTTACTTTTATTGATTTAACCATATCTATAATTTTAAATATTAAAAACGTCATTAATATAGAATAAATACCTATAATAACACAGCCTAATAATTGAATAAAAAATTGCTTAACTCCTGCATTTATTCCATTTATTCTAGGATCTGCAAATACACCTATTAATAAAGTTCCTATTAAGCCACCCATTCCATGAACTCCCCATACATCTAGCGCATCATCCCACATTTTTCTTTCAAATTCCACGCAAAAAAAACATATAAAAGCACCTATTGCACCTATAATTACTGCGCTTATAGGAGTTACATATCCTGAAGCTGGTGTTATTGTTGCAAGTCCTGCCACTGCTCCTACTATAGCTTCTAAAAAAGAAGCCTTTTTAGCATGAAGTGAATATACAATAATCCATACAATCATTCCAACAGCTGCTGCAACTCCTGTGTTTGTAAATACAATTGCTGCAATATCTGCAGCAGCAATTGTTCCTCCTGAATTAAATCCATACCAACCAAATAACAACAATGCTGCACCTATTGCTACTAATCCTATATTAAAAGGCCCATGTTCATTTTTAAATTTTCTTTCACCTAATACATATATTCCACCTAAACATCCAAATCCTGATGTAATATGTATAACAGCTCCTCCTGCAAAATCTACAAATCCTAACTTACTTAAAAATCCTCCACCCCATACCCAATGCGCAACTGGAAAATAAATCAATATCATCCAAAGCATTAAAATTTTAATCCATCCACTAACTGTTAATCTATTTGCAAATGCACCAGTCATTAAAGGTGCTGTAATAATTGCAAACATCATTTGATACATAAAGAAAAGTATAAATGGTATTGTTTCGCTATATCTTAAATCTATTTTAAATGTTACATCATTAAAAGCAAAAAATTGTAGCGGGTTACCAATTATACCTGCAATATCATCACCAAATACTAAACTAAAGCCTCCAAATATCCATAATAAAGCTACTACACCAATTGCAATAAATACTTGAAACATAATTGTTAATGCATTTTTTCTTTCAACTAATCCGCCATAAAAAAACGCCAATCCTGGTGTCATAATTAAAACAAGCACTGTTGATAATATCATAAATGCAACATCACCATGAATAATCATAGAATCACTTCCTTAATTTTTCTTATGTTTAAATTTATAGTAAATTATCTTTAATATTTTCTTATTATTAAATCCTTAGATCCTAAAAATCTCCTTCTAATATAATTATGACAAGCTAATATTGCTTTTTCTATATGTTGACTTAAATTTCCTAGTACTCTAAGAACAAATCCATTAACTTCTAGTTTTGATACTCCAAAATCTATAGGTAAATTTAATTCTCCAATAATTTTTCTTAAATCATTAATAACTAAATCATCAATTTCCTTATTAATAACAAGTAATGTTCCAAAATTCGAATATTCCTCAAAAAAGCCTAATTTAGTAACATCATTTTCACTTGGATTTATAATTAAATTATCTAATAATACAAGTTTATTATTTATATAAACATTACTTTTTAATTGAACACTTTTATATTTAAAATTTTCTCCCTCTGGAGACCATCCTGCTGTAATTCCATCACTATAAATTAAAGTAGAACTCTCATCTAAATAAATATTATTAACTTGTTTATATATAGCATCTTTATATAAAATAACGCTATCTGTTATATATTCTAAAATACTATTTTCTCCTAAATATATTTCTGTATCTTGTTCTATTTTAATTCCATTTAAACATTTATAAACTTTTGCTGAAGCTTGTGTTGTTATTATTGCTCTTGCTTCATTTTCAAGCTTAAAAATACTCTTATATTTTTCTCCTTCAATATACCCTCCTCCAAGTTGTAAAAGATAATATGTTGGTATATTCTCTATATCCATTTTTATTGTTGGTGATATTTTTACTAATCCTTCATAATATTTCTTAACTGCAATTGTTTTATTATCTTTCTTTTCTAATACTAAATTTATAAATCCAGAATATTCACTTTTATTTCTTGCCTCTTTAAACATATTATGAAATTCCTTCTAACAAACAATTCTTTTTTATCCAGTTAATAACTTCATTTATACCTTCATCAGTTTTTAAATTAGTAAAAATAAAACTATTTTCATTTCTAAATGCAAGTGTATCCTTTCTCATTACCTCTAAATCTGCACCAACATATGGTGCTAAATCAATTTTATTTATAATAAATAAATCACTCTTTATCATTCCTTGCCCTGCTTTTCTTGGAATTTTTTCTCCTTGTGCCACATCTATTATATAAATTGAAAAATCAACTAAATCAGGGCTAAATGTAGCTGCTAAATTATCTCCACCACTTTCTAAAAAAATTATATCTAAATCATCAAATCTATTTTTCAATTCATCTAATGCTTCAAAATTCATAGATGCATCTTCTCTTATAGCAGTATGTGGACATCCCCCTGTTTCTACTCCTATTACTCTATCTTCACTTAATACAGAATTTTTAACCATAAATTTAGCATCTTCTTTTGTGTAAATGTCATTAGTTATAACTGCGCAACTATATTTATCATTCATTGCCCTCGTTACTCTTTCTATTAGTAATGTTTTTCCACTTCCTACTGGTCCTCCTACCCCTATAACTACAGGTTTCATTTTCAACACCCTTCCTTTATTAAATTTTTGAATTTTTATAATTTATACTTAAGACATAAATAATCTAAATTCCATTATTTCATGCTTAATTTGTGATAATTCTAGTCCAGGACTATTTGCTCCAAAATACTCATAATCTAAATTTATTACAACATCATATAATTTTTCAAATTCACCACTAAATTCCTTTAGTAATAATTGACCATCTTTTTGTCCTAATGGTATAGTTCTAACAGCATTACTGACTAATGTAGATACAGTACTATACATATGATAAATTATAGCTTCCTTCATACTAAATTTAAGAGAATACATTAACATTCCAAAAACTATTGCAGGATGACCAAAGGCTTCTTTTTTTCGTAATTTTTCATAATATTTATTTAATAATTTAAAATCATATAAATCCATGAAAAGCTTAAGCATTCTGCTTGCAACCAATTTCCCTCCATTTCTACTTTCAATAGCAACACTTTGAACAGTAATACGATTATCTAAATCCCAAATGCTTTCTAAATCATTATCATTTAAATATTCATATAACATCTTTATTGCTAAAGCATCAGAATATATAAATTGTTCATTTAAAAATACATTAAGCCATTCCTTAAAGGTTTCAGTATTATAAACTTTTTTTAGCCTTAAATATGTTTCCATTCCATAAGAATGATTAAATGACCCAATTGGAAAATTCGAATCACATATTTGAATAACCTTTAATACATCCGAAATATCTTTATTAGTTAGCATGGGTATGAGTATGCCCAAATTCTACATGCCTAAAAGCTTTTTTTAGCTTTAAACTTTCTCTGGAATAATCAATTTTTTCTCTTTTTAATTCACTTTCTACTAAAGCATCATATTGAATTATCATTTTCCCCTCTTCAAATTGTGCTTGTAAATGTCTATTTCCTAAAGAATGTGCTATGCCTCCCATTTCTGTCATACATTTAGGCTTTATTACTAAAACATCATCACCTTTTATTTTTATAACTACAATATTTTTATCATCTTTATAAAGTATATCACCATCTTTTAACTCTACATTTTCATCTAAAGCAATACCATATTCATGATTATGATCTGAATTAACCCTTAAAATTCTTTTTAAAGCATCATCACTATTTATATAAATTTTTTCTATATGAAAATTGTCTAAGTTTTTATACTTATCAATGTTTCCTAATACCTTGTTAAAAATCATATAAGCCTCTCCTTTTTATTAGAATAAGAAATATCTTTGTGCTAAAGGTAATTCACTTGCTGGTTCACAAGTTACTAATTCACCATCAACAGTAACATCATAAGTTTGAGGATCTACCCTAATTTCTGGAGTAGCATCATTAAGCTTCATGTCTTTTTTAGTTAAATTTCTTATTCCACCTACTGGTAATACCATTTTTTCTAAACCTAATTCTTCTTTAATTCCATGTTCATAAGCATATTTAGATACAAAAGTAATACAAGTTGTTGATTTTGCTTTTCCAAATGCTCCATAACAATCTCTATATACAACTGGTTGACATGTTGGAATTGATGCATTAGCATCACCTATTATTCCTCTAATAACCATACCACCTTTAAGAACCATATGTGGTTTAACACCAAAATAAGGTGGTTCCCAAAGTACTAAGTCAGCTATCTTTCCAACTTCTACTGAACCTATATATTTAGACATTCCTTGTGCAATAGCTGGATTAATAGTATATTTAGCTACATATCTTCTAACTCTATTATTGTCGTTATATTCACTATCATTTGGGAAAGTTCCTCTTTGTTTCTTCATTTTTGAAGCTGTTTGCCATGTTCTAGTTACAACTTCTCCAATTCTTCCCATTGCTAATGTATCTGAACTCATAATACTAAATATACCCATATCTTGGAATATATCTTCTGCTGCTATTGTTTGATGTCTTATTCTTGAATCAGCAAAAGCAATATCTTCAGGTACTTTTGCATCTAAGTGGTGACAAACCATAAGCATATCTAAATGTTCTGCAATTGTATTAACAGTATATGGTTTTGTTGGGTTTGTTGATGCTGGTAATACATTTATTTGAGATGCAACTTTCATTAAGTCTGGTGCGTGACCACCACCAGCACCTTCTGTATGATATGTATGAATTACTCTTCCTGAAATTGCTTGAATTGTATGTTCTACAAATCCACCTTCATTTAAGGTATCACTATGTAATGCAACTTGTATATCATACTTTTCTGCTGTTTCTAAAGAATAATTAATTGCAGATCTTGTAGATCCCCAGTCTTCATGAACCTTTAATCCAATTGCTCCAGCTTCAATTTGTTGAGCATTTACATCTATATTAGCTCCACTACCTTTTCCTAATAAACCAACATTTACTGGCCATTCTTCTGCTGATTGTAACATTTTTTTAATATTCCATGGTCCTGGAGTTGATGTTACAGCATTTGTACCATCAACTGGTCCTGTTCCTCCACCAACTAATGTAGTGATACCGTTTTCTAATGCAACTTCTGCACATTCTGGATGAATGTAATGAACGTGAGTATCAATACCTCCAGCTGTTACTATTCTTCCTTCACCTGCTAATGCTTCTGTGCCAACTCCTATAACAAAGTCAACATTATCCATTGTATCTGGATTTCCGCCTTTACCTATTGCAAGTATTTTACCATCTTTAATACCTATATCAGCTTTATATATACCTGTATAGTCAACAACAGTTGCTCCTGTAATTACTAAATCTACAACTTCTGGATTTGCATTTGTTTGTGTAGCATTTTGTCCCATGCCATCTCTAAGAGTTTTACCTCCACCAAATTTACACTCATTGCCATATCCTGTATAATCCTTTTCAATCTTTATAAAAAGATCTGTATCACCAAGTCTTATACTATCTCCTTCTGTTGGCCCAAACAATTCTGCATATCTATGTCTATCTATTTCAAAACTCATTATTTTTCACCGCTCCCTTTTGACATTCCATCTAAGAATCCATCACACATATTCCTAATTCCGTAAACTCTTCTATATCCACCAATATCAATTAAATTTACTTCCTTTTTATCTCCAGGTTCAAATCTTACAGCTGTTCCTGATGGAATATCTAATCTCTTTCCCCAAGCAGCCTTTCTATCAAAATCTAAAGCATCATTTACTTCATAAAAATGATAATGTGAACCTATTTGTACTGGTCTATCTCCAGTATTTACAACTTGTAATTTAATAGCGTCTTTACCTGCATTATATTCAATATTTCCTTCTTGTACTTTTATTTCACCTGGTACCATACCACAGTCCTCCTTATTTAATCGGTTCATGTACTGTTACTAATTTTGTTCCATCAGGGAAAGTACATTCAACTTGAACAGTATGAATCATTTCTGGAACACCTTCCATAACATCATTTCTATTTAATATTGTTGTTCCATAATCCATTAAATGTTCAACTGTTTTTCCCTCCCTAGCACCTTCTAACATTTCATCTGTTATAATTGCCATAGCTTCAGGATAGTTTAATTTTAATCCTTTGCTTTTTCTTTTACGTGCAATTTCTGCAGCAACAGCAACCATTAGTTTCTCTTGTTCCCTAATTGTTAAATGCAAAATAAATCCCTCCTAACATTTTTTTACAATAGACTTATCAATAAATTTATTATATAAATTATATTCTCAATAAATCCATTTTTTATACTTTGTTTTTTATTTTTTACGACATTATTCTTTAAATGTTACATTTCCATTTAAATCGTAATAAGCACCTACTACTTTAACTTTTCCTTGATCAATAAGTGTTTTTATTCCTTTATCTTCGGAAATTTCTTTTACTACCATATCAATATTAGTATGTATTGCATCATCTATAGTTCCATTTTTATTTACACTAGGAGTAATTTTTTTCACAAATGATTCCATATTTCCTGAAACTTTTTCTCCTTTAACTACTTCATTATAAGTAGCTGTTACAGCTCCACAACTTTGATGTCCCATAACAACAATTAATGGTGTATTCAAATGTTCAACTGCATATTCAATAGAACCAAGTGCATCATCATCTACCACATTTCCTGCTAATCTTATGTCAAATAATTCTCCTAATCCAGCATTAAAAACAGTTGTTGGTGTAACTCTTGAATCAGAGCATGATACAATTACAGCATAAGGATTTTGACCATTTTTCAATGACTCTCTTCTTTCTGCATTAATATTTCTTAGTACTGATTTATCTGTTGCAAATCTAGCATTTCCTTCTTTTAATATTTGTAATGCTTCATCAGAACTTGAAACATCTGTATCTACAATAATAAATTCAGATACACTATTTTCAACATTTTTAGTATTAGTAGAATTATTGTTTTCATTACAACCAATTAACATCATACTAGTAATAATAAGTACTGTTATTAATTTACTTTTCATATAATTTCCTCCCTTAAAATATATTTCTATTAACTATATCAAATATAATATGAGCAAAATTCAAATATCATATTCATATATTTTTATTTTAATAAATTAAAGATTCATATCTTACAATATAAAAACTGCATTAAAACTACTTATTAAATAATTTTAATGCAGCTAGTATAGATTAATTAAATTTAATTTTTTTATCCAAGAATAAAGGTGATCATAATTTTCAAATTAAATATTTTGTTTATTAATTTATATCTAATATTAATAAATGGTTATAAGTTAAATTATATAGTAATTTAACTTATAACCATTTATTCTATAATTAATTCTACAGGACAATGATCAGAACCTAAAACCTCTGTATGTATATTAGCACTTACTAATCTATCCTTTAATAATTCTGAAACTATAAAGTAATCTATTCTCCATCCTGCATTATTTTTTCTTGCATTAAATCTATAAGACCACCATGAATAAATTCCTGTTGTATCTGGATAAAAATATCTAAAAGTATCTATAAAACCTGAATTTAGTAATTCTGTGAACTTTTCTCTTTCATCATCTGTAAAACCAGCATTTTTTCTATTAGTTTTTGGATTTTTTAAATCTATTTCCTTATGTGCTACATTTAAATCACCACAAACTATTACAGGTTTATTTTTTTCGATTTTTTTTAAATAGTCTTTAAAATCCTCTTCCCATTTCATTCTATAATCTAATCTTGCTAGTTCATTTTGAGAATTTGGAGTATACACTGTTATAACATAAAAGTCCTCAAACTCCAATGTTATAACTCTTCCCTCTTTATCATGTTCTTCTATTCCAATTCCATATGAAACTGTAATAGGTTCTTTTTTAGAAAATATAGCTGTTCCACTATACCCCTTTTTCTCAGCATAATTCCAATATTGATAATACCCATCAAGTTCTAAATTAATTTGACCTTCTTGAAGTTTACTTTCTTGTATGCAAAATATATCAGCATTTACTTTATTAAAAAACTCTAAAAATCCCTTTTGTACACATGCCCTAATTCCATTTACATTCCATGATACTAATTTCATATATTTCTCCTTTATTAAGTGATAAGTTAAGGTTAAAACTAATTGAAAAGTTCTTAAAATTAATTTTTTAATTACTCTTAAACTAGTTTTTCCTTAAGTTGAATCTTATCACTAATTATTTGCTAATTAAATATATAAAGGATACTTAGCACAAAGTGCTTTAACCCTTTCATTTAAATAACTCAAATCTTTATCTTTATTTTCTATTGCTTCATTTATTATATTTGCAATTTCTTTCATAGCTTCTACATCAAAGCCCCTAGTTGTAACAGCTGCTGTACCTATTCTTATTCCTGATGTTACAAATGGACTTCTCTTTTCATTTGGAACTGTGTTTTTATTAACTGTAATTCCAATTGAATCTAAAAGATTTTCAGCTTCCTTGCCAGTAATATTTTTATTACTTAAATTTACTAATATTAAATGATTATCAGTTCCATTAGAAACTAACTTAAATCCATATTTAACTAATTCTTCTCCTAGAACATTACAATTTAAAACCACATTATCAATATACGTTTTAAAACTTGAATCTAAAGCTTCTTTAAAACATACTGCTTTAGCTGCAATAATATGCATCAAAGGTCCCCCTTGCATTCCTGGGAAAATATTTTTATCTAAATCTTTAGCGTACTTTTCTTTACAAAGAATTAATCCACCTCTAGGTCCTCTTAATGTTTTATGAGTTGTTGAAGTTACAAAATCTGCATATGGTACTGGTGATGGATGAGCCCCTGTAGCAACTAAACCAGCTATATGAGCCATATCAACCATAAAATAGGCATTAACTTCATCACATATTTCTTTAAATTTTTTAAAATCAATTATTCTTGAATATGCACTAGCTCCTGCTACAATAAGCTTAGGTTTATGCTTCAAAGCAAGTTCTCTTACATTGTTATAATCAATAGTTTCAGTGTTTTCATCAACACCATAAGAAACAAAGTTAAATAACTTTCCTGAAAAATTTACTGGTGAACCATGAGTTAAATGTCCTCCATTGCTTAAATCCATTCCAAGAACAGTATCTCCTGGCTTTAATATTGTAAAATATACAGCCATATTAGCTTGTGAACCTGAATGTGGTTGAACATTTACATGTTCTGCTCCAAATAATTCTTTTGCTCTTTGTCTTGCAATTTCTTCTACCTTATCAACTATTCCGCATCCTCCATAATAACGCTTTCCAGGATATCCTTCTGCATACTTATTTGTTAAATGTGATCCCATCGCCTCCATAACAGCCCTTGATACAAAATTTTCTGAAGCAATAAGTTCTATACCTTTTTCTTGTCTTTTTAATTCCTTTTTCATTAAATCATAAATTTCTTTATCTTCTTTTTTTAAATTAACAAAATCCATTTAATCACCCCAATTATCTTTTTATAAAATTATAAATATAAATTGTAATTTATTCAACTACTTTTTCATAATATTCTACATTTATGATTTTTATTGTGGTATAATACAAAAAATATTATAAAAAAATAGAGGTTTTACGTTATGAATGAAATACTTCAAGTTGCAATGTTTGCAGGTCAAATGATATTAGAAAATGGAGGAGAAACTTACAGAGTAGAAGAAACTATTTGGAGAATTTGTAAAATATACGGTGCAGATGAAGCTGAAAGTTTTGCAACTCCAACTGGAATTATGGCTTCTATTTGCCATCAAGGGAAAACTTATTCTTTAACTAGACGTGTGTCAAATAGAACAGTAAATTTAGATAAAATCGATAAAGTTAATGATTTATCTAGAAGTATACAATCAAAAAAATTATCTGTTTCTGATTTTAAAAGGGAATTAGATAAAATAAATAATCTTAATACATATTCATTTCTTATAGTTATACTTTTTTCTGGATTAGCTGCAGGATCATTTTCTATTTTGTTTGGCGGTAATTTTAAAGATGCATTTTCAGCATTTTTAATTGGCTTGCTAATCAAAGGCTTAGCATTAAAATGGAGTGATGTTGGAATTAATACTTTTTTCATAAATAGCATTTGTGGTGGAATCACTGCTTTACTAGCTATAATTTTCTTTAAATTAGGAATATCAAGCCAGATAAATCAAACTATAATAGGTTCTATAATGCTTTTAGTCCCTGGGTTAGCTATTACTAATGCAATTAGAGATACAATGTCAGGAGATTTACTTTCTGGAATTATAAGGGCTTCTGAAGCATTTTTAGTTGCCATTTCTATTGCTGTTGGCACTGGTGCTGTATTAAGCTTTTGGATATCTAACTTAGGAGGAGTTTAAAATGATTTTATTTGTTACTTTTATTTCTTTTTTTGCAACACTTGGATTTGCTGTTGGATTTAATATACGCGGTAAAAAAATATTTTTTGCTGCGTTAGGTGGTGCAATAAGCTGGTTCTTTTATTCCTTACCACTTGAATTAGGATTTTCAGAAATTAACTGCCTATTTATTTCTTCAGTAATATTTAGTACTTATAGTGAAATATTAGCTAGAATATTTAAAACACCCGTAACTACTTTTATAGTTTGTGCTTTAATTCCACTTGTTCCTGGTAGTGGAATGTATTATACAATGCGTGAAGCCATTTCAGGAAATGTTTCTAAATCTTTAGAACTAGGTTTAAATACTTTGGCAAGTGCAGGTGTATTAACATTAGGTGTATTATTTGTTTCTACAATTACCCGCTTAATACTTAGCAATAAACGAAAAAAAGAACAAAAGGTATTTGCTCAAAAATAAAAATAATCTCAACAGATGCTTGTTGAGATTATTTTTATTTTCTTATTACTTTTTATGTTTTAATTGTTTATATATTTTAGCATTTGTAATCAAATCCTTTAAATCTTCTGCCATCTCCATAAGTACATTACTTTTCATTTTAGCCTTACGTAACCTTTTGTTTACTTTTTTCATCATTTTATTTTTCATAAATGATTCCTCCTTCAGTAAATATGGACATATTATTTACATCTATTATTTTAATCAAAAAACATTTTTTTATCCTAAGAATCTACTCATAACTTTTTAATAGAAATTAGAAAATTAATTTTGTTTTATCATAAAATATATTCTTAAAGTTAATTATCTTATTTATCAATAAAATAAATTTTAAAGGCTCTATTTATAATACTAAGTTATAAAACATAACTAAAAGGGGCTGTCGCACTAAAACTTTTATACACAATATATTGTTTTAAAAAATAAAAATTAATACAATATATTGTAGTATTTATTCTTAATGCGACATCCCCTTTTAAAATTACTCTTTATCTGTTGATTTTATAATTAAACCTAATTCATCAATTTGCTTTTGATCAACAACATTTGGTGCTTCACTTAAATAACAGTAAGCATTTTGATTTTTAGGGAATGCAATAACATCTTTAATGTTTTCAGTTCCTGCTAAGAACATTATCATTCTATCTAATCCAAATGCTAATCCTCCATGTGGTGGTGGACCAAATTTAAATGCATCTATTAAGAATCCAAATCTTTCATAAGCAGATTCTTCAGTAAATCCTAAAGCTTTAAACATTCTTGTTTGAAGTTCAGAATCATGAATTCTTATAGAACCTCCACCTAATTCTTCACCATTTAATACTAAGTCATATGCCTTAGATCTAACAGCTCCAGGATTTGTTTCAATCATATCTAAATCTTCATCCATTGGTGCTGTAAACGGATGGTGCGCTGCATGATATCTATTTTCTTCTTCGTTATATTCAAATAATGGGAATTCAGTAATCCATGTAAAGTTAAATTCTTCTTTATCTTTAATTAAATCAAATTGCTTAGCAAGTTCTAATCTTAATGCTCCTAAACTTTGGAATACTACTGAATTTTTATCTGCAACAATAAGTATTGCATCCCCTATTTCAGCTCCCATAGTCTTAATTATATTTTCTGTAACATCATCAGCTAAGAATTTAGCTATTGAAGATTTAATTCCATCTTCCTTAAGTTGAATCCAAGCAAGCCCCTTTGCTTTATAGCCTTTAACAAAGTCAACTAATTTATCAAGAGGTTTTCTTCCTAAATCGGCTCCACCTTTTAAGCATAAAGCTCTAACACTTCCTCCCATTTCTAAAGCAGATTTAAATACTACAAAGTCCATCCCTTTAACACAATCAGTAATATCAGTAATTTCCATACCAAATCTTAAATCTGGCTTATCTGAACCATACTTTTCCATTGCCTCTTTAAATGGCATTCTCTTAATTGGAAGTTTAACTTCATGACCTAAAACTTCTTTAAATACATGAGCAATTAATCCTTCATTTAATGCCATAACATCATCTTGCTCAACAAAACTCATTTCTAAGTCAATTTGAGTAAACTCTGGTTGTCTGTTAGCTCTTAAATCTTCATCTCTAAAACATTTAGCAACTTGATAATATTTATCAAATCCTGATACCATTAATAATTGCTTAAATATTTGAGGTGATTGTGGAAGTGCATAAAACATTCCTGGATAATTTCTTGATGGCACTAAGTAATCTCTAGCACCTTCTGGAGTACTCTTGTTTAATATTGGAGTTTCTACTTCTAAAAATCCATTATTATCAAGGTAATCCCTAACAGCCTTTGTAGCTCTATTTCTTATCATAAAGATTTTTTGCATATCTGGTCTTCTAAGATCTAAATATCTATATTTTAATCTTATATTTTCAGCAGCATCTAATCCCTCTTTAATATATATTGGTGGAGTTTCTGATTCTGATAAAACCTTTATGCTTTCACATTTTAATTCTACCATTCCAGTTTCCATAGCAGTATTTGGAGCTTCTCTTAAAACAACTTCTCCAGTTACAGCTATACAATATTCTGGTCTTACTGCTTTAGCTTTTTCAAAGCTTTCTGCATTAATTTCTTCACCAAAAACTATTTGCATAATCCCAGTTCTATCTCTAAGGTCTATAAATTGAAGCCCTCCTAATTTTCTATTTCTTTGAACCCAACCCATAAGAGTTATTTTTTCTCCTACGTTTATTTCTCTTGGTTCACCACACATCATGGTTCTTTTTAATCCATTTAATGCCTCACCCATAGTGCTATTATTTCCTCCTAACTATTTAATAGCCTTAGCTATTTCTTGTATATTATCTAAACTTACCTCAAATTGTTCTCCATCGCTCATTCTCTTAAGCTTTATTAATTTATTTTGAAGTTCGTCATCACCTAAAATTGTTGTAAATGCAGCACCAATTTTATTGGCATATTTCATTTCAGCCTTCACACTTCTACCCATATGATTTACTTCTGTTTTTACACCAGCTTCTCTTAATTTATTAGCTAAAGTAAATGCTTCAAATTTTGCATTATCCCCTCTAGCACCTATATATAAATCAAATAGTTTCTCATTTGGAATTTCTATTCCTTCTTTTTCTAGTATCATTATAAGTCTTTCAATTCCCATACCAAAACCAACTGCTGGCATCTCTGGTCCACCTAATTGTTCTATAAGCTTATCATATCTTCCGCCACCACAAACAGTAAATTCATCATTTAAAATTTCAAATATTGTTTTAGTATAATAATCTAAACCTCTTACTATTCCTGGATCAACTGTAAATGGTATATTTAATGCTGTTAAATACTTTTTAACTGAATCAAAATGAGTATCACATTCTTCACACATGTAATCAAGTATTATTGGCGCATTTTTAGTTATTTCCTTACACTTTCTTTCCTTACAATCTAAGATTCTCATTGGATTTTTTTCAAATCTTGATTGACATAATGGACATAAATTATCAAAGTTTTCTTTTAAATAATTTTTTAATGCTTCATTATAATTTGGTCTACATTTAGAACATCCTAAATTATTTATATTTAGGCTTAAACTTTGTAATCCTAAAGTTTTTAAAACTTGTATTGCTAATGTAATTACCTCTGCATCCATAGATGGTTCTTTTGAACCATATACTTCTGTTCCAAATTGATGGAATTGTCTAAATCTACCCTTTTGAACATTTTCATATCTAAAACATGGAGTTATATAATAAAGTTTTGTTGGTTGTGCTTCATTAAATAATCTGCTTTCTATAAAAGCTCTTCCGGCTCCCGCTGTTCCTTCTGGCTTTAAGGTAATACTTCTATTACCTTTATCATTAAAAGTATACATTTCTTTTTGAACTATATCAGTTGTGTCTCCAACACCTCTTGCAAATAGTTCAGTATGTTCAAACATAGGAGTTCTAATTTCTCTCATCCCATAATATTTTGACACATCCCTAAATGTTTTTTCAACAAAATGCCACTTATATGCATCTTGTGGCAACATATCTTTCGTTCCTTTTGGAGCTTGCATTTCCATTTAATTATTCCTCCCCTTTTAGATAAAGACTATCTAATAAATTAATTTTACCTTGAATCATTTCATCTATTCTATTGCAGTATTCCTTAATATCTTTGATATTAGCAAATCTTTCTATTCTATTTTCATCTAAAAAAACAACTTTTGAAACCGCATCTGCACCTAAAGCAATTATTGTTTGCTTATCTTCTATCATTTCAATATTATAAATACATTCTGCCCCTTTTCTAGAATAACCTAAGTTCTCCATATTTCCAACCATATTTTTTTGTCTATACATATAATATGGATGTAAGCCTAATTCTTGAGCTAATATTCTACTTTCTTCATACATTTGTGCCAATTCTTCTTGCTTTTTTACTTGAATTCCCTTTTTAAGAATAAAATTTTCATAAAGAATAGATGCTCTTTTTAAAGAAAGTCCATGAACTGTTAAACTATCCGGTTTAAGCTTTAATATTTCATTTTTTGTATGAAGAACTTCTTTAATTCCTTCACCTGGAAGTCCTATTATCATATCCATATTGATATCATTAAATCCCATGCTTCTTGCTAAATTAAATTTTTCTATAACTTGTGCTGAAGTATGACCTCTTCCTATCATTTTTAAAGTATCATCATTCATAGTTTGAGGATTTATACTAATTCTTGTAACATCATAAGTTTTCATTGTTTGTAATTTTTCACTTGTAATACTGTCAGGTCTTCCACATTCAACAGTAAATTCTTTTAAATTTTTATCTTTAACGAAAGCTTCATATACTTCTTTCATAACATCCTCAAATTCTTCATTATTTACTGCTGTTGGAGTTCCTCCACCAAAATATACAGACTCTATATTAAGCTTTCTATCATTAACATACTTTTTCATTGCACTAATTTCTTTAATTAATGCTTGTAAATATGGATTAACAAGCTTTTTATTACCTACTATAGGATTTGCTGCAAATGAACAGTAAAAACATCTTGTAGGACAAAATGCCATACCTATATAAATTGCAATGCTGTTGCTTTCTTTATTCACAAATTTTTCTTCTGTTTTTGCAATTTCAATACATAATTTTGCCTTTTTTTTACTAGCTAAATGTTTTATTTCAAAAATTTTAATAATTTCTTCTTCTGTTTTTCCTTCTTCTAAATATTTAAGTGCAATTTTAGAAGGTCTTATTCCAACTAAAATCCCCCATGGATATTCTTCCTTTGTAAGCTCTTTTAATGAAGAAAATACTAACTTTTTTATATCTTCCTTAATATTTTCAAGAATTTTTGATTCATTATAGTATTCACCATACTTAAATTCTATTTTTCCATCTAAAATATTAACAATATAATCTCCATCATCTAAAAATTTAATTTCATCTAATGGAAAATAAATATTAAACATTTGATATACATCATATCTGTATTTCATGTTATTTAATTTAATTTTTATTTCCATAATATCTCCTTTTATTTAGAAAATATCAAATTCATCTTTTAGGAATGGATTATTTAATCTTTCAAAACCAATACTTGAAGATTCCATATGCCCAGGATAAACTTTTATATTATCATCTAAAATCATTAACTTTGTTTTTATTGAAGTTATAAGTTCATTAAAATTTCCACCTATAAAATCACTTCTTCCTACAGAACCCTTAAATAAAGTATCTCCTGTAAACAACGCATCCTTATATAAGTAACACATTCCTCCCTTAGTATGTCCTGGAGTATGAATACATTTTATTACACCATCCCCAAATGGTAAAGTATCACCATCTTCAACCAAATTATATTTTTTAGGAAGTGCTCCAAATACAGTTTTATCATTTTTCATAAAGTCAATTTCATTTTTATTCATATAAATAGGTGCATTATATTTTTCTGCTACTTCCTTTAATGCTTCTACATGATCAAAATGTCCATGAGTTAATACTATATATTTTACATTACAATTTAATAAATCAATATTTTTAATTAAAATATCTCCATTTCCACCTGGATCTACTATACATGCATCTCTACTTTTTTCATCTACTAAAACATAAATATTTTCTTCATAAATTCCTAAAGGATATGTTTTAATTACCATATTTTCACCTCATCATCAAAAATTTTTACTGCTATCTAATAATATAGTTACAGGTCCATCATTTTTAATATCTACTTTCATATCAGCACCAAATATTCCTGTTTCTATCTTTAACCCTGTTTCTTTCATGCTTTCTATAAACTTATCATAAAAAACTTTTGCTTCATTTCCCCCTAAAGCATTCATGAAGTTTGGTCTTCTTCCTTTTCTAACATCTCCATATAAAGTAAATTGAGATATAATAAGAAGTTCACCTTGTATATCTGATAATGACAAATTCATTTTATTATTTTCATCTTCAAATACTCTAAGATTTATCAATTTATCTTTAATATATTTCATGTCTTCTTCTGTATCTTCTTTAGAAATACCAATAAGAACATTAAAGCCCCTATTTATTTCTCCTACTATATTCCCATCAACCTTTACATTAGAATATGTTACCCTCTGTACTACAGCTCTCATTTTTAACCTCTAATTATTCATTCTATATACATCTAAAACACCTGGAACTCTTTTAATTTTTTTCATTAATTCCTTTAATTGTTCTACAGTATCAATTTTTATCTTTATATTAATATAAGCTAAATTTCCTTTTGCACTTTTAGCATTTAATGCATTAAGTGGTAATTTACTATCCATAAGAATGTTCATTACATCTGAAAGTATGCCTGACTTATCTTCAGTTTTAACTTGAATTTCTGCCATATATGCAACGCCATTAGAAGTTCCCCACGATACATCTACAACTTTTTGAGGATCCTCTTTAATTAAGTTATTAAGATTTCCACAGTCTTTTCTATGAATTGAAACACCACGACCTTTAGTTATATACCCTAAAATATCATCTCCAGGAACTGGATTGCAGCATTTTGCAAATCTAACCATTAAATTATTTTCACCTTTAACTGTAACTCCATAACTAGTATATTTTTTCTTTTTCTCATTTTTTGAAATGTTTTCTTCAATAGCTTTATTTAAATTTTTATCTTTTTCATCTTTAGATAAATTTTCTTCTTTTAATTTTGCTATAAATGATGACGCAACAATAGCTCCAAGGCCAACTAAAGCATATAAATCATCCATGCAATTTATGTTATATCTCTTTATAAACTTATCATAGCTTTCACCTTTTGCAATATCTACATAATGAACTGATTGTTTTTTAAGTTCTTTTTCAAATACTTCTTTCCCTTTATTTATATTTTCTTCCTTTTTAGCCTTTTTAAACCAAGCTTTTATTTTACTTTTTGCCTGATTACTTTTAGCTATACTAAGCCAATCCATATTTGGCCCCTTAGAACTATTTGAAGTTAATATTTCTACTATTTGACCAGTTTTTAATTTATAATCAAGAGGAACTATTTTTCCATTTACTTTAGCTCCAATACATTTATTACCTATATCAGTATGTATTCTATATGCAAAGTCTATTGGTGTTGCACCATTTGGTAAATCAATTACAACTCCTTTAGGTGTAAATAAGAAAATTTCATCAGTAAAAAGATTTATTTTAAATCCTTCCATAAACTCTTCTGCATCCGATGTTTCCTTTTGCCATTCAAGCATATCTCTAAGCCATACAAGCTTGTTTTCAAATGATTTTCCTTTAGTATCAGAAGTATCTCCTTCTTTATATTTCCAATGTGCAGCAATACCATATTCAGCTGTTTTATGCATTTCAAAAGTTCTTATTTGAATTTCAAATGTCTTTCCTTGAGGCCCAATTACAGTAGTATGTAATGATTGATACATATTAGGTTTTGGCATTGCAATATAATCTTTAAATCTACCTGGAATCGGCTTATAAATTGTATGCACTATACCAAGAACTTCATAACAATCCTTTACTGAATTTACAAGTATTCTTATAGCAGTTAAGTCAAATATTTGTTCTATACTTTTATTTTTTGTAACCATTTTTCTATAAATGCTATAAAAATGCTTTGGACGACCATCTATATCAGAATCAATTTCAGCTTCTTCAAGCTTACTATATAAATCTTTAATTATTTGAGCTATATATGTTTCACGCTCCACTCTCTTTTCAGAAATTTGATGAACTAAATCATAATACTCTTCTTCATGAAGATATCTAAAACATAAATCTTCAAGTTCCCATTTAACCTTAGAAATCCCTAATCTATGTGCAAGTGGAGCATAAATATCTAATGTTTCTTTAGATATCCTTTTTTGCTTTTCTTTAGGCATATATTTTAATGTTCTCATATTATGTAATCTATCAGCTAACTTAATTATAATTACTCTAATATCACTTGCCATAGCTAAAAGCATTTTCCTAAAATTATCAGCTTGTTGTTCTTCCTTAGATTTATACTCCATTTTAGTAATTTTAGTAACACCACTAACTAAATTTGCAACTTCTTCACTAAATATATTTTTTATATCATCATAAGTATAATCTGTATCTTCTATAACATCATGAAGTAATCCAGCAACTATAGTGCTAGTATCCATACCAAGCTCCGCTAAAATAACTGCTACATCTATTGGATGAATTATATATGGCTCTCCTGATTCTCTCTTTTGTTCTTTATGCGCTTCATAAGCTAAATTAAATGCCTTATTAACAATATCTAAGTCTACATTTGTACAGTTTTCTTTTATTTTTTGTAGCAATATATCAACCATTAGGCTCCTCCCTCTTACATATTATAAGAATTTTACTTAAAATTTATGGCTGGTTAAATAAACCAGCCACCTTTACATTATTATATATTAAAATTTAAGGTATTTCAACAAATTAAATATCATATTGAACAAGTGACATTACTTCATATCCTTTTAATTTATCTCTTCCTTTTAAATCTGTTAATTCAATTGCAAAATCTAATGCAACAACCTCTCCACCAGCTTTTTCAACTAATTTTGTTACAGCTTTTATAGTTCCACCAGTAGCAAGTAAATCATCTACTATTGCAACCCTTTGACCTTTTTTAATTGCATCTTTGTGAATTTCTAAAACATCACTTCCATATTCTAAGTCATATTCCATTGAAATTGTTTCAAAAGGTAATTTCCCTTTTTTTCTTACAGGAACAAATCCAATACCTAATGCATATGCAACTGGCACCCCAAAAATAAACCCTCTAGCTTCTGGTCCTAATATTACATCTATATTTTTATCTTTTAAATGTTTTGCCATAGCATCTATCGAATATTTAAATGCTTCTCCATCTGCAATTAAAGTTGTAATATCCTTAAAACTGATACCTGGCTTAGGAAAATCTTCCACTATTCTAATGCTTTTTTTAAGATCCATAAAAAATCCTCCATATTTGCTTATTATTGTACTTATAATTCTATTTATTATATCCATTTATTATTGTAATTATATTATACATTTTCTTTAGACTTATTCAAATACTTAGTTATTTGTTCCGCTCTTTCTTTTCTATTAGTAATTAATAATTCTATTATAATTCTAGCATTATCTGTCATTGTAACAACATTAATTGTTGGCGTAATAACATCTATAATTTTATCTATACTTTCATCATTTATAACAATCATATTATAAAAATCCATTATAGACCTTAATCCATAATTATTTGTATTAATTAAAAATTTCATTCCCTCTTTTATAAAAATAAAATTCTCACCCTTTTTAGGTGTACTTTCCCACTTTTCACCTATTAAAATTAAATCCAAATACTTATTAATACTTTTAATATTATAATAAGTTGCAATTGCTTGCATTAATTTAAAAGTTAATCCACTAATTGATAAATTTTTATACCTATATTGACACCCCTTTTGATTAGGATTTACATATAGGTAATTACTATTATGATTTACATCTTTATTTTCTATAACTATCAAATCTATACCAAGATTTTTACAAAGCTCTTCTTCTTCTTTTGATTTTAAATCTATTCCTAAGGCTATAAGTAATTCCCCACCCAAAAAGTGTACATTATTAATTATATCCTCACTCATAATTTTCGATTTATCTGAAGCCTCATCATGGACTACGTATTCAATATCTGCATTTAAATATTTCAAAACCAGTATAAGGGATGAAATAGCACATAATCCATCTACATTCGGTATCCCATAAACAACAATTTTTTTCCTATTATTAATTGCTGATACCATATGCTCTATTGCTTTATTCATATCTTTAAGTATAAAGGGATTATATCCACTTATGTAATTTGGACTATATATACTTTCCCAAAACTTACGCATGACAAACTCCTCCACATTAATAAGAAAACAACTATATTATAATGTAATTTGTTCTATATTACAAATGTTTTCTTAAAAATAATGGCATAATATAAGATTTTTCTTATGTTTTTTTATTCTTTTCCTTATTTTCTATTTTAAATTCAAATATTTTAACTTTATAAAATCCATATTAAACCTAATTTTTAAATTATTTCTTATGTAAGATTAAATTTTAATTCAAATATATTATATTTATAATAATACCTTACTAATATAATTAAAAAGAGAACCACTTATTTAAGTAGTTCTCTTTTTAATTATGCTGTTTTAACAGT
Organism: Clostridium sp. ETTB3; assembly: GCF_053571985.1. Taxonomy (NCBI): domain Bacteria; kingdom Bacillati; phylum Bacillota; class Clostridia; order Eubacteriales; family Clostridiaceae; genus Clostridium; species Clostridium sp. ETTB3. Next base: position 1,223,128 of record NZ_CP199832.1, on the reverse strand, counting down.
TTTATTTTTATTCATTTTACCTTTTATAATAACCCATACAGGTGATGCTATAAATATTGATGAATATGCTCCAGCAGTTATTCCTACTAATAATGGGAATGAAAATTCTCTTACTGTTGGTACAAATACATTTACTGCTCCTATAACTATTAATGTAGTTAATGAAGTATTAATAGATCTTGCTAAAGTTTTATTAATACTTATGTTTGCAATTTCAGTTGGAGTACTTCTTCTCATACTATGACTATTTTCTCTTATTCTATCAAATACAACTATAGTATCATTTATAGAATATCCTACAATTGTTAACATTGCTGCAATAAATGAACTATTAACTGGTATATCAAATATTGCATAAACTGATAAAGTTATTAATACATCATGTACTAATGCTATAATAGCCGCAACACCAAAAGCAAATTCAAATCTAATTGCTATATAAGCAAGCATAGCTATACAAGCCACTAATACAGCTATTAAAGCATTTTTAGTTAACTCTCTACCAATTGATGGTCCTATTTGAGTTTGTGAAATTAATGCTGTATCTTCTAAAGAGTATTTTTCTTTTAAAGCCTTAAATAATTCTGATGTTTTTGTTTCATCTAATTCTGTTGATTTAATTTCATATTGAGTTCCTTCAACAGTTTTTGTTACTGCATCTGTAGCATATTCTTTAACTATACTATCAGCCTCTACTTTATCAAAATTTTCACCAAACTCAACAACAAGCTTAGTACCACCCTTAAAATCTATACCAAAGTTTAATCCTCTAGTAAACATTAAAACTACACCTATTAATATAATTGCAAGGGATATTGAAAACCAAATCTTTGACTTTTCTATAATCTTAAACATATGTCATTACCCCCTCTTTACTCTAAACTGCCAATTAGACTTTAATAGTCCCATATTAACGGCTAATTTCATTAATGACTTTGTTACTATAATAGCAGTAAACATACTTACTACAATACCTATCATTAAAGTAACAGCAAAGCCTTTTACACTACCTGTTCCCATAAAATAAAGAACAAGTGCTGCTATAATAGTTGTTACATTAGAGTCAATTATTGATGATAATGCATTGTCAAACCCTTTATCTACAGAAGTTTTAACAGACATACCATTTCTAAGTTCTTCTCTAACTCTTTCAAATATAAGTACATTAGCATCTACAGCCATACCTACTGTTAATAAAAATGCTGCTATTCCCGGAAGTGTTAATGCAACATCAGCTTCAACAAATACTAATAATGTTAAACAAACATATAGTGTTAATGCTATGCAAGCAATAAATCCTGGAACCCTATAATAAAGAATCATAAATATAAATATAATTCCTATTCCTATAAATCCAGCTTTAATAGCATTTGGAAGTGCTTCTGCACCTAATTGAGCGCCAACATTCTCAATTTGTATAGCCTTAACAGTTACAGGTAGTGCCCCTGCATTAATTAATCCAGCTAAATTTTTAGCTTCATCAATAGTTTTACTTCCTGTTATTATTGCTTCTCCACCAGAAATTACAGAATCAACTGTTGGTTCTGAAATTTTCTCATTATCCATATAGATATAAATTTTCTTTTTAAGATTATTTTTTGTTGCTTCTGCAAACTTTTCTTTACCTTCATCTGTTAACTTTAAAGTTACAACTGGTGTATTTGTTGTTGAATTAAGCATAGTTCCTGCTTCTGCAACATCTGAACCATTTAATAATTCATTACCACCTTCATCTTTAAAAGTTAAATTACCAGTTTTAGATAAACTATCAACTAAATCCTTTGAATCATATTTACCTGGAATTTCAACTCTTATTCTTCTATCTCCTTCTACTGTTACTGATGTTTCAGCAACCCCAAGCTTATTAACTCTTAAATCAATAAGCTGTCTTGTCTTTTGTACATCTTCATTTGATATATCTTCATCTTGAATTTCCATTAAAACTGAAACTCCACCTTGTAAATCAAGACCTTTAGTAATAGCCTTATTGAATGATTTAAATTCCCATCCTGCTATTTCAATACCTTTACTACCTATATAAGCAAATACAACAATAAAAATTAATATAAGACTAAATAGTATAGTACTTCTACCTTTTATATGTCTTTTTTTCATGGTTTTCCCCTTTCTTTTCTTTTTTGTTTCAATATCAATTATATTATGTATACTTTTCAATATCAAGTAACTTCAATTTTTTCTCTATTATATATATATATTTCAACTTTATTTCACTAAAAATTACTTTAATGTTTATTATTTTTTCTATTATATATGAAACTCAAATATCACTTTACATAAAAATAATATTACTACTTATAACAAACTATTAGTAAATAATACATTTATTTATCATCAAATTTAATATTTCCTAATAATGCTGCAAATGGATTGTCATTTACCTCCTCTGCTTCCCTTTGCATTTGTTTCATTATTCTTTGAGTTTCTTTCTTGTTTAATTTTTCTTTTTTATCAAATCTCTTTTCAAAAGAAGATGCCTTTTCTCTGAAATTACAATTTAATCCAGTACAAATATAAATTTTACCTTCTCCCTGACCTCTTATTTCAAGTTTCTTTTTACATTCAGGACATCGTGCATTAGTTTTTCTTGATACATTTTCTCTATATCCACATTCCCTATCTTGGCAAACATTCATAGTTCCATTCTTGCCCTTTACCTCTAAAAGATACTTTCCACAATTAGGACACTTCTTTCCTGTTTTATTATCATGAACAAATTTACTATTTGCTTCTTTAACATCTATAACCAATGAAGTTGAATATTTTTTCATTTCTCTTATAAAATTATCCCAATTCCTTTTTCCTTTTGCAATTTCATCTAATTGTCTTTCCCACTTTGCTGTAAGTAATGGTGATTTCAATTCAGTTGGAACTAACTCTATTAATTGTTTACCTTTAGATGTTGGCACTATATCTTTTCCTCTTTTTTCAATAACAAACGAACTAAATAATTTTTCAATAATATCAGCTCTAGTTGCAACTGTTCCAAGTCCTCCAGTTTCACCTAAAGTCTTTGCAGCTTCTTTTCCTACATTAATATATTTATGTGGATTTTCCATAGCAGATAAAAGAGTTCCTTCATTAAATCTTGCTGGTGGCTTAGTTTCTCCCTTATTTAATGAAACTTTTTCAATAACAAACTTATCACCTTTATTTAATTGCGGTAATACTTGTTCTTTTATATCTTCTTCATTTACCTCTTCTTCAACCTTATCATAAAGTTTCTTCCATCCCTTAAATATTATAACTTTGCCCTTTGCTATAAATTTCTCATTTTCAGCTTTAGCTATTATTGTTGTTTGTACATATTCAAATGGAGGTAATAAAACACTTAAAAACCTCTTAACAACCAAATCATATATTTTTCTTTCTTCTGATGATAAATTTGAAAGAATTGGCTTTTCCTCAGTTGGAATAATTGCATGATGATCACTTACCTTTGAATTATCTACAAAACTCTTATTTCCTTGTATCTTTTTTCTTAAAACTTCCTCTGCACTAATTTTATATTCTCCTATAGAAATTGCCTTAAGTCTATCTGGTAAAGTTGCTACAATATCTGTAGTAATATATCTTGAATCAGTTCTTGGATAAGTTAAAATTTTATGATTTTCATATAATCTTTGCATTATATTTAATGTTTGTTTTGCTGAATATCCAAAAATCTTATTAGCATCTCTTTGAAGTTCTGTTAAATCATAAAGTGCTGGAGAATATTTTTTCTTCTTAACACTATTAATATCTATTATTTCACCACTTGCACCATTTACCTTTTTAGATATTTTATCTGCAAATTCTTCATCAAATATTTTATTATTATTATCCTTGTTTATCCATGACAAAGTGTATCCCTTAGTTTTTGCATTAATTGTATAATAAACTTTTGGCTTAAAGTTTTTTATATCCTCTTCCCTTTGTACAATCATTGCTAACGTTGGTGATTGAACTCTTCCTGCTGATAATTGAGCATTATACTTACAAGTTAAAGCTCTTGTAACATTAAGTCCAACAAGCCAATCTGCTTCTGCTCTACATACAGCTGCTCTATATAAATTTTCATATTCCTTACCATCTCTTAAATTTTTAAATCCATCTAAAATAGCCTTATCTGTTTGAGAAGAAATCCACAATCTTTTAATAGGTTTCTTAATACCAACCTTTTCAATTATCCATCTTGCAACAAGTTCTCCTTCTCTTCCTGCGTCAGTTGCAATTACTATTTCGCTTACATCTCCTCTATTCATTTGCTTTTTTACTTCATTAAATTGTTTTGATGTTTTCTTTAATATCACTAATTTCATGTGCTTAGGCAACATAGGAAGTGTTTCCATCTTCCATTCCTTGTACTTATTATCATATCCTTCTGGATCCATTAAACCAACTAAATGTCCCATTGCCCAAGTTATAATATATTTATTTCCCTCTATATATGAACCTTTATTATTATTACACTTTAAAACCTTCGCTAAATCTCTTCCTACAGATGGCTTTTCTGCCAATACTAATATTTTACTCATTTTTAATCCTTCTTCCTATTAAAACTCTAACTAATTATATCATAATTCTTTAAAATCACATACTTTCTAAAGATTCCTTTTAATTTTAACTTCATAAATTAAGTAAGAACTTATTCCCTTTAAAATACTAGATACACAAATACTAATCCAAATTCCACTTATTCCAAAAGGCTTAATTAATAATATTGCTAATGGAATTCTAAAACTTGTGAATATAATACTAATTGTTGCAGGAATTTTAGGCTTACCTATACCAGTAAACATACCATTTGATATCATTTCAATAGCACTAAATATTTGTGAAAATGCTACTGCGCTTAAATAACTTGCTGCAATCACAGTTGTAGCTTCATCATTTATAAATATCCTAATTAATTGTTTATTAAATAAAAAAAATATTATAGCCATCAATATTGCATAGCTTATCCCAACTATCAATGCGCTTTTATATCCCTCTTTTATTCTTTTTAATTTTCCAGCACCAAAATTTTGGCCTGTAAAACTTGCTACTGCTCCATTTAAGCCTCCAATTATCATATATGCAATTGACTCTATTTGAACTCCTATTTTTTGAGCTGCAATTGCTTCTGCTCCAAATATAGCTATTATCTTAGCTAAAATAATATTTATAACAGTAAACAATACTCTTTGAAATGCCATAGGTGACCCAAGTTTTATTATTTCTTTTATTTTTTCAAAATTAATTTTTAAATTATATTTATAAGTAAGTATTTCATTTGCATTCATTCTAAATAAAATGAACATTATAATATTTGCTATTAAAGTACTTACTCCAGCTCCAACAACTCCAAGTTTAAATATATATATACATATAGGATCAAGAACTATATTTAAAGCAACACCAACCCCATTTATTTTAAATGCCAATTTGTTATTTCCAAAACTGCCCAATATCCTTGTATACATCATATTAAAAAATGCAAAAAATAAAATTGGTGCATTTAAAGCTAAATAATAATAAGCATTCTTTTCTACTTCACTATTATTTAAATTTAAAAATCCTATAAATTTTTCTCCTAACAAAATTAAAATCAATCCAAAAACAATACCTATTATTATATTTATCACTATTCCTGAATTAATATATTCTTTTATTTCCTTTTCATTCTTTTTGCCAACTGCATGTGCAACTTTTATTCCTGTTCCAATAACAACTAATGAGTTTAATGCATTTCCAATGTTAACATATAAACTTGATGAACCAATACTTGCAACAGCATGACTTCCAAGTTTTCCAACCCATATCATGTCAATTAAATTATATGTAAACTGCAAAAGCGAACTTCCCATTATAGGTAATGCTAATGCAGCTATAACAGCTATTACTTTTCCTTTAGTTAAATCTATTTTCTTCATACTATCTCCATTCTAAATTTGATATGTTGATTATATATATTTATCCTTAACTTATCAATATATTTTATAATGTATAAATTATTTTATTATATTAATTTATAATTTGGTATTTATTCTATTAAATGGTATAATAACCTATATTCATATTCTAAGGAGGATAATTATGAAAAAACTAAACAAATTACTTATATTATTATTTTTGATTTCAACATTGATATTTCAAATTAGTTGCTCAAACATAAACAAATATAATGAAGTATTTAATTCCTATATTGAAAAATGGATTTTAGGTGATTATGCTGGAATGTATTCACTTTTAACATCAGATTCTAAAAATTATATTGATGAAGATACCTTTATCAATAGATATAACACAGTTTATTCTGCACTTAAATTTAATAATTTAGAAATTTCTCTTAATAATGATCTTATTAAAAATGATGGTTATTATACTGCATCATTTACTTTAAGTGGAAACTGTATTGCTGGAGATTTCAGTTTTAATAATTTTAACTTAGATATTTACAAGGAAAATGATAAATACCTTATAAAATGGAATGAAAGTTTAATACTTCCTGAAATGATTAAAGGTGATAAAGTTTATGTAAAAACTTCAAATCATATAAGAGGTAAAATATTAGATAGAAATGGAAAAATATTAGCAGAAGATGGACAACTTTCAGTAGTTGGAATTCATCCCTCAAAATTTAATACAGAAAATCGTAATGAAAAAATTACTGAGTTAGCAAATATATTAGATATAAGTGAAGAAACTATCACTTCTAAATTGGCTGCAAATACCAATCCTGAATTTTTTGTACCCATAGTTAATATGACTTCAACAGATGAAAAATTGCAACTTCTTAGCAATAAAAGTGAAGATGGCATAATTATAAATAATAAAACATCACGAGTTTATTATGGTGGTGAAGCTTTTGGAAGATTAATTGGTTATGTAGGAAATATTACTGCTGAAGAACTTGAAAATAAAAGTAATGATGGATATACTTCAACAAGCTTAATTGGTAAAGCTGGAATAGAACAAGTTTTTGAAGATACTTTACGCGGTGAAGATGGAGCTGAAATTTATTTAAAAAGAAATTCTGAAGAAATAAGTATATTAAAAAAAGAAACCATTAACGGAACTGATGTTGAACTTACAATTGATTCAGCTTTACAAAATAATTCTTATGCTCAATTAAATAATGAAAAAGGTGCTGTTACTGCTGTTAATCCTATTACTGGAGAAGTTTTAGCATTGGTTAGTTCACCTTCTTATGATTCTAATATGTTTACTACTTATGTAACTAAAACTAAAGCTGCTGAAAGAGAATCTAATAATTATTCTGATACAATAAATAGATTTAATAAAACTTATGCTCCTGGTTCTACAATGAAACTTATAACTGCTGCTATTGGATTAAATACTACTTCTTTAAATCCTAATGAAAAAGTTGAAATAAACGGATTAAAATGGCAAAAAGATAGTAGTTGGGGGAATTATTTTATAACTAGGGTTGAGAATATAAGTCCTGTATCATTAAGAGAAGCAGCAAAATATTCTGATAATATTTATTTTGCTCAAACTGCTTTAAAAATAGGAAGTGAAGATTTAATTAATGGTATTAAAAGCTTTGGTATTGGTGAAAAAATGAATCTTGAATATCCTATGACAAATTCTAGTATTTCAAATACAGGAATTTTAAATAATGAAATTTTATTAGCTGATACTGGATATGGACAAGGTGAATTAATGGTTACACCTTTAAATATGGCACTAGCTTATAGCGCACTCGCAAATAACGGTAATATTATGACTCCACGATTAACTTTATCAAATAATAATACAAATGTTATTTGGAAAGAAAACGCTATAAAACCTGAACATTTACAAACATTAATAGATGACTTTTCTGCTATGGTAAATGATGAAGATGGACATGCTCATATAGCTAAAATTGAAGGATATAATATAGCTGCTAAAACTGGTACTGCTGAAATAAAGTCATCTCAAGATGATAATAACGGAACTGAAAATGGATGGTTTGTTGCTGTAGATACTACTTCTTCTAAATTGTCTATTGCTGTTATTATTGAAGATGTTAAAAATAGAGGTGGTAGTAGCATTCCAATTCCTATGGTTAAAAATATCATGGAAGAATATTTAACTAGATAGTTATATATTAAATAATATTAGAGGTAATGAAAAAATCATTTTAAGTTTCTTCATTATCTCTTTGTTTATAAATTTTACTACTCTTAATATAACAATAATTGAAATTTAATGGGCTGTCGCATTAAGAATAAATACTACAATATATTTTATTAATTTTTATTTTTAAAACAATATATTGTGTATAAAAATTTTAGTGCGACAGCCCCTTATATTCCTCTAATCTAATTCATTAATTTGAACAGTTTTTTCTTTAGCCTTTTTCTTTTGCTTAGGCTTTTTTTCATTTCTATTCTTAGCCAAATTAAAATTCACCTCCATAAAATTAATTAATTTAAAACTTCATAACAAAGAAGTCTAATAAAATTACATTAATTAGGTTACTCATTTTTATATAAAACAATACCAGTAATTAAATCCATAAAATGCATTGCCTAGAATTTATAATTCAAACTTTCAACATTTTTTACTATAATTATTTATATTTACTTATTTCTTATCTATAATAATCATATAAAAATTCATTAAAAGACTTAAATATTATCTATTGTTTTATATATTTAATTTTTAAAACAATTTAATAAACAAAATCACTAAAATATTCATTTATTAAAAGTATTTTCATAATAAATTAATTATTAATAAATTTGTTTATAGCTTGTAATTACACCCTTTATATTATTTTCATATAAATATTTGCATATTTCTTTTGCATAAATTAAAAGTTCATCATTATCAACTTTATTTATAATTGCCCTATATTCAGCATTAAAACAATCTTTAACATTTTTTCTTTGACCTTCTTCACTACCTAAAATATTAGCTATATCCTTAGTATTAATTTTATGATTATAATTTTTGCTTAAAACTTTGCATACTTGCTCTGGTCTATGACAAATTTTATTTATTGATTTAAATAAAGAATCTATCCCTGCAACACCAACAACCATTGTAGTCTTCTTTAAAATAACCGGCTCATAATTTGCAGGTGCCTTAAGTGGATGCATCCTTGCTCCATCAGCTTCAATAAGTAAAAAATCACATAAATTTATTAATTTTTCTGCCATTTTTTCTCCACCCCCTACAAATTTTCCATCTCTATCCTTAATTCCAACTGTAATTAAATTTTCACTTTTAAATCTTTCTATTATTTCATTTACATTACCTTTAAAATCTATAAAATCCTCTGGCATATGCATATGAGTAGTTGTTGTTACTACAACCTTTTTTCCTAATTTACTTAATTCTTTTGCTAAAGTATAAATTGATGTTGTCTTTCCTCCTCCTCCAACAAAAGAAATTATATTTTTTTCTTCAATATTTATTTCTAGAGCTTCATATAAGAAATTTTTTTGCTCTACTTCATAATTTAAATAATTAAAAATTTTCATATTACTTCCTTATATTTAAATATTATCTATATTAATTGTATAAACTTTTCCCATATTTATAAATATATTTTTTAATTAATTAAAGGATGTAAAAGATTTATTATAAAACAATCATTCTACATCCTTTAATTAAAATACTATTTATACAAAAATAATTATATAAAAGATAAATTATTCTTTATATAAATTATCTTCTAATATTTTATTTGCTAAAATTCCTATATTTACTTCTCTTGTATCCATATAAACATCGATTATTCTATCTACTAAAGTTACTTCAACATATTCAATATCTTTTCCATCATCATCTTTATATGTAATTATATCATAAGTAATTATCTCTTCTTTAAGCTTTTTTTTAGTTATCATTTCTTTCTCCTTAATTATATTAATTTCAATAATTCATTAAAAGATTTTATTGATTCATTATATTGCTCAACTTCTCCAAATCCATATTCTGCAAATATAAATGGTACCCCTGCAAATTTAGCTGCATTTGCATCACCTTGTGTATCACCTACATATATAGGATTCTTTAAATTATTTCTTTTAATGACTAATTTTATATTTTCTCCTTTTGTTAATCCTGTTCTTCCTGGACATTCATAATCACTAAAATACTTGTCTAACTTATGTGATTCAAAAAAGCTCTCAATATATCCATTACCACAATTACTAACAATAAATAACTTATGATTTTTATATAATTCCCTTAAAGTTTCCTCTAATTTATCATATAGTGTTGCACCATGCTTACTTAAATATTCATTTTCATATTCACAGCATTCATTTATTATTTTCATTTGCACTTTTGATTCTATTCCTGGAAATAATATTTCAGCTATTTCATCTAATAGTTTCCCCATACAAGGCTTTAAATCTTCTATGCTTACTTCTTTTCTTTTTAAATTATATTTAGATACTATGCTAGTCCATGTTTTAGATACTTCTTTTGTTGAGTCCCATAATGTTCCATCTAAATCAAATATTATACCATCAACCTTCATTTTTCTTCTCCTTAACCTTAGTTTCTTAATTATTATATCATTTTTTTATATTGTTATCATCATAACTTTACATTTATTACACTTAATAATATTTTAAATTAATTGTAACACATATAAAAAATATTAATAAACTATATTAATAAACTATATTGATAAACTATATTTTCACAACTATGGTGATATTATGAAAATTTTCAAAAACACAATATTTTATGCTCTTATTAAATGTTGGAAAGAAATAGCCATTAGTGACAAGGCTTTAATTATAATAATTTCTATTCTTTTAGTTCAATGTGTTTATAATTTATTTACACCTGAACCAGTGAGCAGCAATGAAATTACAATTTGTGTAATAGTTCGTACTACTGTAGCTTCTATTTTTGGATATTTTTTAAGTGAAAACTTTTTAAATCATAATAGAAGTCAACAAAAAAACTCTAAAACTGAAATTACTGTTACTTCAGATGATAATATTAATATAAATGATTATTTAAAAACTTCTAATAATAATAATAATAATAATAATGTTACTTCTAAATTTAAAACAAAAAACAAATCGGCTACTGTTCAAACAGAATCTAAATATTATATATGTAATAGAACTTTACAAGTGATTATTGCTTTAAGTGTCTGTATAATTACCTTAGGTTCATTGCTTATAGCACATGATTTTCATTTAATTTCTGAAGATACAAATCCAACAATAATTCAATTTAGGGATTTAATTGCTAGCTGCATTGGATTTTTATTAGGAAGTTCTAAAAATACAAATAAAATTTGATTCAAAAAAACATGGGGTTGTCTTACTAAAAATTTTATACACAATATATTATTTTAAAAAATAAAAATCAACACAATATATTGTAGTGTTTATTCTTAATGAGACATCCCCATGTTTTTACCATTCACCCATTAATCTTCTATAAAGCTTTGAATACTCTTGTGCTGAATTTCTCCAAGAATAATCCTTTTCCATTGCCCTAAAAGCTATTCCATTCCATTTATCTCTATGATCAAAATATATTTGCTTAGCATAATTTATTGTATTAAGCATTTCATGTGCATTATAATTTGCAAATGAAAATCCTGTACCTGAATCAGAATAAATATTGAAAGGTTCAACAGTATCTCTTAATCCACCTGTTTCTCTTACAATAGGAACGGTTCCATATCTTAATGCTATTAATTGAGTTAATCCACAAGGTTCAAATCTTGATGGAACAAGCATTGCATCAGCTGCTGCATATATTTTATGTGCCCTATTATTAGAGAAATAAATATTTCCTGAAACCTTACCTTTTAATTTCCATTCAAAATATCTAAACATATCTTCATATCCTTTATCACCAGTACCAAGCACTACTAATTGAGTATAATCATCTACTATTTGCTCTAATACATGTGCAATTAAATCTACACCTTTTTGATCTGTTAATCTTGATATTATACCAATCATAAACTTGTTATCATCTTGTTCTAATCCTAATTCTTGTTGTAATGCTCTTTTATTTATTTTTTTATTTTCTATGAAGCTATATTTATTATATTTACTAAATATTTCATTATCAGTTTCTGGATTATATTCATTATAATCAATTCCATTTAAAATTCCATATAATCCTCCACTTTTTTCTCTAACAACACCATCAAGTCCTTCACCATAATATTCACTTTGAATTTCATTTTTATAAGTATTACTAACTGTAGTTATATAATTAGCATAAATCATTCCGCCTTTTAACATATTAGCATCTTTCTTATACTCCATATCTGTTGGTCTAAATACATAATCAGGGAAATTAGTTATACTTTTCAATGTCTTTATATCCCAAATTCCTTGGAATCTTAAATTATGAATTGTCATAATAGTTTTTATATTATCATAAAAATGATTATCTCTAAATATACTGTGAAGATAAACCGGTAAAACTCCAGTTTGCCAATCATGACAATGTATTATATCAGGTCTAAAATTAATACTTGGTAACATGGATAAAACTGCTTTACTAAAAAAACAGAACTTTTCTATATCAAATCTAGTATCTCCATACGGAGTACTTCCATTAAAATAATGTTGATTATCAATAAAATAAAAAGTTATTCCATCATATTGAGTTGTTAAAACTCCAACATATTCACTTCCATTAACATCACCTAAATTCATATAAAAATGTGTAATATATTTAAAATCACTTCTATAATGCCATGGTATGCACATGTAATTTGGTATCACGACTCTTACATCAAATTCTTCTTTTGGAAATGATTTAGGAAGTGATCCTACAACATCTGCTAGTCCTCCCGTTTTAATAAAAGGCACACTTTCTGAAGCGACAAAAAGTACTTTTTTCATTTTTAAAAATCCCTCCATTTTTAATCTTTCATATCATGTACTTTACTTATCTATAATATTATTAACATAAATATCACTAATATTTTACCATAATTCCATTTATTTGAAATAATATTTTTTCATTTTTTTAATATTTATTAACATTCTTTCTGTAAACCTTTTTAAATGATATTTCACTTTATTTTTTCCATTATTTTTACCATTTTGTTAATAAATATATTATTTGGTAAAATATTTGTCTATATTTTTATAATATGCTATAATAACATTAATAAAAATATTTCTATATTATAATTAAAAAGGGATGAGATTTTTATGAAACATAATGCTTATGAAATTATGAAAGAAATGTGGTCAATTGATGAAGAAATTCAAAAACTTACAAGTGATTTAAAAAAAACAGAGCAAATAACACAAAGAGAATTGCTTGAACGTCGTATCGATTCTCTATATGCAGAATTTTTAAAATATAAACACTTATTAGAAGATATAGAAGTAAATGAGTTATAAAAATAAATTAAAGTACTAAGCTAAATTTAACTTAGTACTTTAATTTATTTTATTATGCAATTTTATCTATTGAATCATCTTTACTGCCATATTTTTTTTCATATCTTGTAATTAAGAAAAATGCAATTAATCCAAATACTATTGGACCTATTAATTGAAATCCTGTAGAAACATAATCCTTACTTTCAATTGCTGGTTGTAATATTGTAAATATATTAGCAAAACCAACTGTAATAGTTACTATAATAGCCCATATTGTTGCAACTGTTTTATTTTTAAAGAAAATAAATGTTTTCTTTATATTATCACTTTTTTTAAAATAAATAAATGCAACTGCTAAAAACATAGTAGGTATTGTCATTGCAACATTCCCCATAAGTATTAAATAATCTAAAAAGCTTGAAGACTTCCCTCCAGTTATTACAACTATTGCAATAATAGCTACAACAGTTATACATTGAATCCACATAGCATTTACTGGCATTCCATTTTCTTCATTAATTTTAGTCCAACTTTCTGGCCATATTTCTTTTGGTGTACCTTCTATTAATTGTTTTAATGGTGAATAAATTAATGTAAAAAATGCCCCTAATAATGCTAAAAATATTGCTAAACCAATATATCTAGCAAACCACATTCCCATTAATTCAATTCCATGAGATGATAATCCAAATACCTTTCCAAGTTCTACTCCCAAATTTTTAATTACTATATATGCAACATTAGCCATTTTTACATTAGATGCTGAAAGTACTTCTTGCCAATTAGTAAATAATCCAACCATTAATATTGCTAAAGAATATCCTACACCTATTACTATTGCTGATATTTTTATTCCCTTTGGGAAATTCTTGTTAGCATCTTCTGTTTGGTCTACAAGGCCTCCAACTGCTTCTAATCCCCCATAAGCAAATATTGCAAAAACTAAAAATCCTAATACTGCTAAAACAGTTCCATATGCTGGATTAGGAGAATTAACAAATTCAGAAATATTTAATGGTTGTGCAGCCTTAAATCCATTAGCAAAAAATATTATTAATGATCCAATAATTAATAATAAGTTTGCACTTGTTACAAATATTCCTCCTATTGATGCTACCTTTGCAATACTCTTAATTCCTCTTGATGATAAAAATGTAATTAATATTACAAAAACAGCGCCTAATATTCCTAATGTTTGAGATGAAGTTAATCCAAATAATGACCAAGTTGAAGTTCTATCCTCTCCAAATATTAAATTTGAAAGTGGTATCCAAATTGATGATGAAACACTTACCATCCAAACTATATATGATGCAAACCACATAAATGTACCTATAAATGCAAATTTTCTTCCTACCGATCTTTGCATCCAAACATAAATACTACCTTTTTCATCTTTAAATGCAGCTCCAAATTCAGCCATCATAAATGCATATGGTATAAAAAAGCATATTGCTCCAAAAATATACCAAGGAATAGCTGAATATCCCATAAGAAAATATGCTCTTGGAATATTGGCAAATCCAAATACTGACGTAAAAATCATAAGTATTAATGCCATCAAACTTAATTTGCCTTTATTATTCTTTCCCATAAAAATTCCTCCTTAGTTTAATTCAACATAAAAAAACTTGTTAATTTTTTATAAAAGATATATTACCAAATTAAATTTACTATTTCCACATTATTATTTTTATAAAGTATTATTTAATGTATAATTAAATTAAATTTTTATTATTATTTCATTAATTAAATTGAATATATATTAATATAAATTAAATTAATTTATTATATTCTAATTTTACTTTATCATAGTAAATTATTAAATTTATATTTTTTAAAATTATCTTACTCATACATTATGATTTGATTTTTTTATATAATTTAAACATATAATTTTAATTTTACATAATTTAATTATCAACTTATTGCAGTTTAAGTTAAAAATAAATATACTTTAATATATACTTATTTTAATAACATAATAAAAGGAGAATTTTATGAATTACTTATCTGATTTGCATACTCATACTATAGTTAGTGGACATGCATATACCACACTTATGGAAAATATTGATTTTTGTTCCAAAAAAGGAATTAAAATTTTAGGTACTTCTGATCACGGACCTGCTATGCCTGGCTCTCCACATTATTGGTACTTTGGAAATTTAAAGGTTGTTCCAAGAATAATAAATGATGTAATAATTTTAAAAGGATGTGAAGCTAATATATTAGATGTTGATGGCAACATAGATATTCCTAACAATGCTATGAAAAATTTAGATTATATGATTGCTTCTTTTCACGAACCTGTATTTGAACCAAAATCCTTAGAAGAAAATACTAACGCTATTTTAAATGCAATATATAAATATGATAAGCTAGAAATATTAGGTCATCTTGGAAATCCTAATTATGAACTTGATTATGATATTATTGTTAAAAAAGCTAAAGAAAATAATATTATGATTGAAATTAATAACAGTTCTTTATCTGGAGGTTCAAGAATTGGTAGCAATGTTAATTGTGAAAAGGTGGCTCTTCTTTGTAAAAAGCATGGTACAAAAGTTATTTTAACTTCTGATGCTCACATTAATTTAAAAATTTGTGATTTTTCTAAATCAATTGAATTATTAAATAAAATAGAAATGCCTAAAGAACTTATAATGAATGAACCTGATAAATTAATTGCTCATTTAAAAAGTAAGGGCAGATTGCAAGATTTGTAATTTTAAGAACCTATAAATAATTTTGTGCTTTGAAATATAGCTACTATTTCTACTTAAAATAAAAAATGTATTAGCTTACTAAGAATAAAACTTTTCTTAAGCTAATACATTTTTTTAAT
Organism: Clostridium sp. ETTB3; assembly: GCF_053571985.1. NCBI lineage: Bacteria > Bacillati > Bacillota > Clostridia > Eubacteriales > Clostridiaceae > Clostridium > Clostridium sp. ETTB3. The sequence continues at coordinate 1,206,952 of NZ_CP199832.1, read as the reverse complement.
TTATTTAAATAAATCTAAAATTTCTTCATTAGTTAATTTTGAAATATTATTTATATTTAAACTTTCATCACTAATAACACTATTTACTATCTCCCTCTTATCTTCTTGAAGTTTTATAATATTTTCTTCTATTGTGTCTTTGGCAATTAGCTTAATTACTTCTACTATATCTTTTTGTCCTATTCTATGTGCTCTATCTGTTGCTTGATCTTCAATTGCAGGATTCCACCACGGATCCATATGCATAACAAATTTTGCAGATGTTAAGTTTAATCCCGTTCCCCCGGCCTTTAATGAGATTAAAAACACCTGTGGTTCTATACTTTCATTAAATTCTTCTACAATCTTTAATCTTTCTTTAGCTGTTATTGAACCATCTAAATATTTGCTTTTAATTTTTTTAGATATTAATTCTTCATTAAGCTTTTTCAATACAGATGTAAATTGTGAAAATACTAATATTTTATATCCATTAGTAATTACATCATTTATTACATCAGTTGCAACCATAAATTTTCCACTTTTCCCCTTATATTCTTTGTTTACTAATGATGGATCTAAACATATTTGTCTTAATCTCGTTAAATATGAAAAAATAGCAATCTTACCTTCTTCTCCTTGTTTTAACTTAAGCTTTACATCTTTCATACAATTTTTATAAGCAAGCTTTTGTTCTGGAGTCATTTGAACATAATATTTCCTTTCTATTTTTTCTGGCAACTCCAAAATAACATCTTTCTTTAATCTTCTTAAAATAAATGGATTAATTAATAATTTTAATTCTTCTATTTTCTCTTTAGTTGAATTAACAAACTTTTCTTTAAAAACAAGTTCATCAAATAAATATCCCGGCATAATAAAATCAAAAATAGACCATAATTCAATAAGTGAATTTTCAATTGGTGTTCCTGTTAAAGCAAATTTTATTTTTGTATTTATTTTTTTGATTACTTTGGTATTTTGTGATTTTGGATTTTTAATATTTTGTGCTTCATCAATTATACAATAATCAAAAATTTTATTTTCATAAAAATCTATATCATTTTTAATAGTTCCATAAGTTGTAAGTAAAACATCATATTCATTTATATTATTTATTACCTTAAATCTGTTGCTTTTACTTCCATGTATAATACCAATATTTATTTGTGGTGCAAATTTTTCAAATTCAGCTTTCCAATTATATAAAAGTGAGGTTGGTGCAACAATAAGACTTTGTTTTTTTTCTTCCAATTCTTTTTGGGATAAAAGAAATGAAATAATTTGTATTGTTTTTCCTAATCCCATTTCATCTGCTAATATCCCTCCAAATCCCAAATCACTTAATGATTTTAAATAATTTACTCCAATTAATTGATAACTTCTAAGTTTTCCCTTAAGCCCCTTAATATCATCAATTTCATAATCTTTGCGATTTGAAAGCTTATCACTTATAGATTTTATTATTTCATTTCCCCTAATAAATGATAATCCATTTTCTTGTATAGCATTTTCTAAAAATAATGTTTTGTTTTTATCTATTTCTAATATTCCTTCATTTAATTCCTTATTATATACTAAATTATCAAGCATATTTAAGAAGTTTCTCATTCCAATTCCTTTTAAATCAATAAGTTTATTTTTTTTGCTTTTATAATAACTTTTACCTTCATTTAATGCTTGAAGTATATCTTTATATTCACTAAAATCTATGTTCTCAATATTAAATTTAAAATATAAGTTCTCCTCTTTTTCTTCAATTGTTGCCTCAATATCTTCAAAGCTTATTAAATCACCATTTTTGAAATTTTTACTAAAACTTATTTTAGAAATTAAACCAAGTTCCTTTATTCCTTCTGTTATAAAATGATAATATTCATCATCAGTTCCAATAAACACATATTCCTTATTTTTCTTTATAAACCTTGTCCTCTCAAGACTTCTATCTATTTTATCCTCTAAATATTGTTCTCTAAAAAATTCTTTATTTTCATTATCTAGAATATTAATATCCCTATTAAAATAAGATACTACAGCTTTACATTTAATAGTATTATCTGATTTTGAAAATATCATCTTAGGAACCCAAAACTTCCTTAAACCTCTTCTTATTCCTTCTGTAATTGATACATCTTTACTTATTTCACTTAAAGTTTTCACTTTCTTAATAAATTCAATATCTTTTGAGTTATATTCTATTTTACCTTCTTTTCTTAATTCCTTCCAAAACTCAAAATATTTATTTGATTGATTAATATTAGGAATATATACTTTTCTATCATAAAGAAAAACATCAAACTTATTACTTAATGGTATAGGAAGTTTCTTTTTAGTTGTAAGATTTATAGTTTCATTTTCTAATTTTAATGTAAAAGAAAGTGGAATGTTTTCATTATAAATATTACTTTCATAATTAATATAATCATAATTAAGCTTTATTTTTTTATCTTTATTTATTAAACTTAAAAATACTCTTATATTATTACTTCCTAATCTAAGATATTTATTTTCAATTATTCTAACTTCATTATCAGTTTTTAATTTATTAAATACAAAATTTAAAATTTCCTCATCATCTTTTGAAAACTTCATATTATTAGGATTAAATAAAAATTCTGCATTAATTCTAAGTGGATTTTTACTTTCTCTTGCATTAAAAAATTCATTTAATCTTGGTATTAAATAGGTTTTTCCTTCCCCAATTCTAAATTGGATATCAAGTATAAACTTATTTTTTTCATTGAAACTTTTTATTTCTAAATCTAGCCTTATTTCTTTATTAAAATATGTAGCTGTTTCTTTTATCTTCTTAACACCTTTAATTTCATTACTATGCTTTTTAATTTTATTTTTTGCAATTATATAAAACGAAAATATTGTTGCTATTATATGCTTACAAACATAATTTTTTTTATATCTTGAAAACTCCTCATATGTATTACAAGTACAAGTTGTTCCTATAACTTTTTCATTCATTAAATCATACTTAATATGACAACTATAAACTCTTGATTCATCTTCTTCACTTACCTTAGAATATATATGATAAACATTATTTATTTTCTTACTATTTAAGTTAGAAACTAATTTAGATTTATGAATTTCTTTACCTTCTTTAATACTAATATTTGATCCTAATGACAATAATGTATCTAATAGTGTTTTTAAATTCACATCTTCACCTCATTTTCTTAATGGTAATAAATTATTATAGCATACCTTATTATTTCAATTAATACTACCTATAATAATTTAAATAATAAAAAAATACGAGTCTTATTTATTGCCTCGTATTTTTTTAAGGTGGTCATTTATAAAATTACATACTTATTATAAAGCATTGTAAAATTAACTTTTTTATAAATTTACTTTAAACTTATTATTATTTAACTTTACTTCATTTTCATTAAATAATACTTTTTTATTATTTTTAAAATTATGCAATGTAAATTCTATTGATTTATATTTATTTTCATATCCAATATTTTTATTCATTTTTATATTTAAATTATCATTTAAATCAAATATAAATTCATATTCATTAAATCTTCCATTCTTATAATCAAAACTTTCACCATCATCATTATAAGCAATATATTTTCCTTCACCTTTTTTATCACATAAATATATACTTAAATTTAAACACTCAGTATCTTTTTCTCCAATATAATTGACATCTTCACCATTTGATATAATTGACATTGTCTTAATGTATATAGGACAAATATCTAAAGGGGCATCTTTGATAATATATTGTCCTCCTTCAAATTCCTCTCCTGTCCAATAATCAATCCAGCTATTACCCTTTGGTAAATAAACAAGCTTTTGTCTTGCACCCTGTTCCACAACCGGAGAAACTAATACATTATCACCAAACATAAATTCATCATTAATTTCATATGTTTTTTTATCATTTTGATAATTATATAATAAAGGCCTTATAATTGGCGCCCCACTTTTTTCACATTTATGCATCATATCGTATAAGTAAGGAATAAATTTATATCTTAGTTTAATATATTTTTTATTGATTTCTTCTGTAATCTCATCAAAAGCCCAAGGCTCTTGCTCTCTACTTCCTATTGTAGAATGATTTCTAAATAATGGAGTAAATGTTCCAACTTGCACCCATCTACTTAAAAGTTCTCCAGTACAATCAAATCCAAACCCTCCCACATCAGTTCCACAAAAGGCCATTCCACTAAGCCCAATATTCATTAACATTGGTAACGACATTCTTAAATGTTCCCATGTACTTTGATTATCTCCAGTCCAAACAGTTGAATATTTTTGAGTTCCTGCATAACATGCTCTTGTTACTACAAAAGGTCTCTTATTAGTAGCTTCCTTAATTCCTTCATAAGTTGCCTTATCCATCATATGTCCATAAACATTATGAATTTCTTTATGAGTAACTAAAGTTCCATCGTTATTAAATACTATATCCTCAGGTAATGGTCCATTAAAACTTGCTGGCTCATTCATATCATTCCATATTCCTGCAATCCCTAAATTAAACATTATTTTTTGATTGTTTCCCCACCATTTTCTAACTTGTGAATTCATGAAATCAGGAAAAACAGAATCCCCAGGCCAAACAGTATTCTTATATACCATTCCATCCTTATCTGTTGCAAAATATCCATTTTTAAGTCCTTCATCATAAATTTTATAACCTTTATCAACTTTAACTCCTGGATCTATTATTGTAACAACTTTAAATCCCATACTTTTTAATTCATCAGTAAATGCTTTTGGATTTTTAAATTTCTTATTATCCCAAGTAAATACTCTAAAATCATCCATATAATCAATATCTAAATAAATAGTATCACATGGTATATTTTTTTCTCTAAAAGTTTTTGCAATTTCTAAAGCTCTTTGTTCTGGAGCATATGACCATCTGCATTGCTGATATCCTAATGTCCAAAGCTGTGGCAATGGTGTTTTTCCTGTTAAATTAGTATATTCATTTACAACTTCACTTGCTTCTGGTCCATAAATAAAATAATAATCTAAATTGCCATCCTTTGCTCCAAAATAATAATAATTTGAATTTTCTTTTCCCATATCAAAGTGACTTTCAAAATGATTATCAAAAAAAATACCACTTGCTTCATTATTTTTAATAGCAATTAAAAATGGAATTGATTTATATAATTGAGCATATGTTTCTCCATGTGGCGTTGGATCATCAGTATTCCAATTTCTATAATGATATCCCTTTTTATTTAAAGAACCTGTTCTTTCTCCTAACCCATAAAAATACATATCATTTTCCATTACTTTTGATACATATACCTTAAAATCTTCATGTCCTTCCAATTTATGACCTTCTTCTGCTGCTAAAGAAAAATCAGCTCCTAATCTTCTAAATGGATTTCTTTCTCCTCTAAAATCTCTACATAATGGCTCACCATTTAACTTAAAGATATCAACTTTAAAGTCATCATAAATTTTTACATCTAATTTAGCTGTTTTTATATTTAAATAATCATCTTTTTTTTCTATATTAAAATTAATTTTTTTACACTTTAAATTTTCTACTGCCTTAGAATTTTTTTCTTTTCTAAATATAGGAGCAAAAAAATTAATTACTGAATCATTAATTATTGTAACAATACATTGAATATTTTTATAATTTACTAATACTATATTTTCATTAACTTCATAATTTAAAATTTTACCCATCATTATACATTTCCCCCTTTTATACTCAATTAAATCATTTAAATAATTTAATTATAATGTTATTATAATTATAAGAAATAGAAAATACTTGTAATATACTAACACTTATTAAAATAATAATGCTATATTGGAGATTTTATGGATAAATTAAAATTTACAAAACTAAAAGAAAACACATGCCATGGAGATTTTATATTGCCATTTTCAATATATAAGGGTACTATAAGCACTAGTTTTCCTTCTATTGCTGTTCATTGGCATGAGGAAGTTGAAGTTATAATAGTTATTGATGGAAGTTGCGATTATAGAATTGATTTAGATAAATTTACAATTAACAAAGGGGATATACTAATAGTTTCCCCTCAAGCACTTCATTCATTTAATTTAATACCTGAAAATACAATGACTTGGGTTTCTTTTGTATTTAATATGAATATGCTTAAAAGTTCAGATACTGATGGTACCTTACTTAAATACATAGCACCTATTTTAAACCATGAACATGAGCTTCCTTATTTAATTAATAAAAATAATTCATGCTATAATAAAATTTTGTCTTTAATAGAATATATACTTTTTTGCTACTATGAAAAAGAAATTGCATACGAACTTGAACTAAAATCACTTTTATTTAACTTATTTTCAATTCTTTATAAAAATAACTTAATAAATAAACAATCAACTAAAAGTTCACTAACATTTAATACTACAGATAAAATTAAAATAATTTTAAACTATATTAATGAGCATTTTACTGAAGATATTTCAATAAATACATTAGCTACTCTTTGTGATTATAGTGAATATCACTTTATGCGATTTTTTAAAAAACATATAGGATTAACTTGTATACAATATATAAATAATCTTAGATTAGAAAAGGCATCTATTTTACTTACTTCAAGTAATATGCCTATTACTGACATTTCCTTAGATGTAGGATTTGATAATTTATCTTATTTTAATAAGCTTTTTAAAAGAAAATACAAATTAACTCCAAAGGAATTTAGGTTATTAAATAGTTCTCTTTTAAAATAAAAATGAAATGTTATATTTTGAAAAAGTTTTTTAACTTTCTTTTTAATATAACATTTCATTTATTTAACTAATCTACTGATTTTAAAGATTCAACCATTTTAATGTTTTTTAATTTATAATACATTGCTAAATTAACAAGTAATGAAAAAGCTAATGTTAAAATTCCAGCAATTACAAAACTAAATAATGCTATTTTTCTTCCAAACATAATATAGTCCATTTCAACTGTAACCATAATAAACTTATGGAATAGCTTCCCTAATCCTAATCCTGTAATTAATCCAATTATAGTTAGCAAAATATTTTCTCTATAAATATACGCAGACACTTCATTATCATAAAACCCTAAAACTTTAATAGTTGCTATTTCCCTTACACGTTCTGAAATATTAACATTTGTTAAATTATATAATACTATGAAAGATAATGCTCCTGCACATAATATCATTACAACAACTACTAAATCTAATGACTTTATTGTATCATCAAAATTTTCTTTAATACTTGTATTATTTACAGCTCCAGTTACTCCATCCATATTTATAAACTTATTTGAAATTTCATTAACTGATTTTTCATCATTTAATTTTAATAACACATTATTTACTTGAGGTATTTTTCCAAAAATATCCTCATAATACTTATCACTTATATAAATATAGTTATTTATATACCTTTCAGTTATATATCCAATAGTAGCTTTAGCTTTATTATTAGCATTATTTGTAATTTCTATTTTATCTCCAATTTTAACATTTAATAAAGTAGCAATTTTTTCAGATATTACTATACTATTTTTAGGCAATGTAATAATTTCTTCTGTCTTTCTATTTCTTAATAACTCAAATTCATTAAAATTCTCACTATCATTTGATATAACCAATGAAACATCTTTACTTATTTCATTAATAGTAGCTTTACCACTTTCAGTTGTAATAAATAAGTAATCAGCTACATTATTATCATTACTTAATTCATTTTTAATATATTCAATTTTTTCTTCACTAACATCTTTTGCTAAACTTAATGACATTTGATATTTTGTAAGTTCTCCATATTGTTTCGATACAACAGCTTTAATAGAATCCTTAATTCCAAATCCAGCAACTAATAATGCTGTACTTCCTGCTATTCCTATTACAGTCATTAAAAATCTCTTTTTATATCTAAAAATATTTCTTATTGTAACTTTACCAATAAAGTTAAGTTTATTCCATATAAATGGTATTTTTTCTAATAAAATTCTCTTACCTTCTTTTGGAGCCTTTGGTCTCATTAAAATTGATGGAGTTTCTCTTAATTCCATTCTACATGCAGCATATGTTACAAATGTTGTAACTCCAATAGCAACAGTAAATACTGTTAATATAAGTGGAATATTAATTGTATAATTTATTTCAGGTAAAATATACATCATTTTATATGCATTTATTATAATAAGAGGAAATACCGTAAGTCCTAAAGCAATACCTATAACACTTCCTATTAAACTTGCAAATAATGCATAAATTATAAACTTTTTAGCTATACTTCCATTGCCATATCCTAAAGCCTTTAATGTTCCAATATTAATTCTTTGTTCATCTACCATTCTTGTCATTGTAGTTAAGCATACTAATCCTGCAACAATAAAGAAGAATACTGGAAAAACATTTGATAATTTATTTATGCTTTTAGCATTATTTTCAAAATCAACATATGAATAATGAGATTTTCTATCTAAAACATATAATTCAGGTTTTTCAATTTTAGAAATTTCATCTTCAGCTTTAATAATTTCATCTTTTGCCTTATCTAATTCCTCATTTGCAGTTTTTTCTTTTTCTAAAAGCTCTTTTTCTCCTTCTTCTAATTGTAATTTCCCTTCATTTACCTTATCTTTTGCTTCTTTGATTTTAGCTTCCCCAACTTCTTTTAATTCTTTCAATGAATTTTTAGATGAATTTATAGCTTTTTTCCCAGCTGCTAATTGTATATTAGCTGCATTAAGATTTTCCTCTTGCTTCGCTAATTCATTTTTACCTTGTTCAAGCTGCTTTTTAGCTTCATTTAATTTAACACTGCCTTGCTCAAATAAATTATTTAACGAATTAATTTGTTCCTGTATATTTAATTTTATCTCTTCTGTTAAGCTTTCATCATTTAAGGATAATTTTAAATTATTTATTTGATCTTTTAATTGTTGTAATCCATCTTCTGATTTTCTAATACTTTCTTCTGCTTTTGCAAAATTTTCCTCAGCACTCTTTTTTGCTTCATTAAATGCACTTAATCCTAAATTGTATTCCTCTTCTTTTTCTTTTAGTTCACTTTCTGCAACACTAATTTTGTATTTTCCATCTTCTATTGAATCATATAATTGCTGTTCTCTTGATGATATTTCATCTTGTGATTCCATTAGCTTACTTTTCGAATCTTCAATTTCTTTTTTTGCATCTTCTATTTGCCTTAAGACAGTTGACTTTTTATCTTCATATTCTTTTTTACCATTTTCCAACTCTTCTTTAGCAAGATTTACTATTTCTAAATATCTTCTATTATTTATATCTGAAGATATATTTTCTATTGATAAAATAGATTCATTAATAACTTCAAAGTATTCATCATTATACGAATTTAAATTTTTAACACCATCAATTGTCACATATACTTCACTATAAATATCATTTTTAAAGTTGTCTTCATTTATAAACATATATGTTTTAACATTCCCATTACCTATAGTACTACTTCCAATTTGATTACTTAAATAATATGGTGTTTCCACAACTCCTACAATTTCATATTCAATATTTTTTAACGATTCAGAAATATCACTATCATCTCCAGATGTTAAAAGAAGTTTATCACCAATTTTTAAATTTAAACTACTAAACTTTTCATTTCCTATTACGCATTCATTTTCTTTAGAAGGCATTTTCCCTTTTACTAAATTTACTCTATTAATATAATTTTCATTATTATTATTTAAATTTTCACTTGGAAGACTATGAATCCTTATTACAAACTCTTCAGAATTTTGCTTTGATAATGCATCCATTGTTTTGCTTGGATATACACCTAATATACTATTTATATCTTTTATATCCTTAACATCTTTATCTGTTAATCCTAATGTTGATATTATTTTTAAATCCATTAAATTATAATCATCATAATATTTATCCGCTGTTGCTTTCATGTCAATTGGTGCAATTTTAACACCAGTAAAAAGCATTACTCCTAATGTAATTATAGCTGCAATAGAAATAAACCTTCCTTTTGATTTATTAATATCCCTTAATATATCTTTCCATAAAGCATTTTTCATAATTACCATTCAATCCTTTCAACTGGAACTGGATTTTTATTAATAGTTATATTTTTTATCCTTCCATTTTTAACTTCAATTACCTTATCCCCCATAGGTGTTAATGCTAAATTATGAGTAATTATTACAACAGTAACTCCATTTTTCCTGCATGTTTCTTGTAGTAATTTTAAAATAGCCTTTCCTGTATTATAATCTAATGCTCCAGTAGGCTCATCACATAATAGTAATTTAGGATTTTTAGCTATTGCTCTTGCTATTGCAACCCTTTGTTGTTCCCCACCTGATAATTGAGCTGGAAAATTATTTTTTCTATGTGATAATCCTACAGCATCTAATACTTCATCTATATTTAATGGATTTTTAGATATTTGTATTGCTAATTCCACATTTTCTCTTGCGGTTAAATTTTGAACTAAATTATAAAATTGAAATACAAATCCAATATCATACCTTCTATATGTAATTAAATCCTTTTGTGAAAATTGACTTATATCCTTATTATCAACAATAACTTGTCCTTCTGATGCAGTATCCATTCCCCCTAAAATATTTAATATTGTAGATTTTCCTGCACCACTAGCACCAGCAACAACTACAAATTCTCCCTTGTTAATTGAAAAATCAACTCCGCTTAATGCTTCAATTTCTACTTCCCCCATTTTATACTTCTTTTTTACATTTTTAAAATCTATGTATCCAGACATTACTTATTTATCCTCTCTATTTGATAATATTTTCATACTTTAAGTATACAATAGTTAAATTTTCCTCACAACAATTTAAAAACTCTTTAACTATTTATTAATAATATTATTATCATTTTCTTATTTTTTAGCATAAATTATAGTAATTTGCGTCTATTCTTAGGTTTATATAATAATTATTGTCTAAGTAACTAAGTATTTACCTTTGAATATACTGATTAATATAAAAATATACAAGGAGCAACATATGTGTCTTATTTCTTCTATTTTATTAGCATTTTCAGCAAGTTTGGACAGTTTGATAATTGGAATAGCTTATGGAATTAAAAAAATTAGAATTAAACTTAGTATTAATATAATAATTGCTTTAATAGTAACATTAGGTACATTTTTATCAATGCTTTTAGGTACTATTTTAGGAAAGTTCATACCTAGATATATATGCAATTATATAGGGGCAATACTTTTAATTTTTGTAGGCCTTTGGATGACATTAAATTATTTCAAAGAGCAAAAAATATCAAAGAATTATTATTGTGATAATGATGATATTATCACTAATGATTTAATAGATTCCTTAAATTATGATGAAATATTAACTAAAAATAAAACTGCTGATATAGATGGATCTGGTAATATAGAACTTAAAGAAGCAATTTCCTTAGCATTAGCCTTAAGTATAAATAATTTTGCACTTGGAATTGGTGCAAGCATGTCTGGAATTAGTATTTCACTTACTACAGTTTTCACATTTATTTTTAGTGTCTTAATTTTAATTTTAGGTTTAAAAATAGGTAATAGCTTTCTTTCAGAGATATTTGGAAAATATTCAGGTTTATTATCAGCCATAATAATAATTTTAATGGGTGTTTTTCAATTATTTTTTTAAGCATTATTAAAAACTTTTTAATATTTATATATATTAAAAGGTATTATTTATAAAATTTTATAAATAATACCTAATTTTTTATCTTATTTCTTTTTGTATCATTTTAATTATATAGCTTATAGTATAAAAATCTCTTTCTATTTTTGACTTTATTTTAGAAAATCCTTCTATTAACTCATTTTCTGAAAAGTTTTCTAAAAGAATCATTACTGTTAATGTATTGATACCTCCATCTTTAGTATCAAATATTCTTGAACTTTTAACATATTTATTTTCCATAAAATTTTCTAATGAACTTTTTAACTCATTGCTTAAATTAATTTCTGGCATTTCATCTAAAATTCTTACTTCTTTTAATTCTCTATTTAAATTTTTTGTTTTTTCTAATTTGCACCCTAAAAAAATAGTATTTTCAAATATTGCATCTTTAAAATCTGCTCCATCTAAATTTGCCCCTTCAAAAATAGCATTTTTAAATTTAGCATTTTTAAATTTACTATTTTTTAAGTTAGTTCCAATAAACTCTGTTCCTTCAAAGCTTCCATTAATAAAACTACACGTTTTAAAATGTGCTCCTCTAAAAGTTGCAAAATTAAAATTAGAATTTGCAAAATTACAATTATAACAATTACTTCTTTTAAAATTCTTATACATAAAATTTTTATCTTTTTTTTCTATATTATTGTAATGAAAATTTTCGCTTCCGTTAATATCTTTTGCCATTTCTTTCTCCTCTTATTTTTTTATCATTCTACAATCTTATAATACTTTTCTTTTAAAAGTCAATAAATAATCTTATTTTTTATGTATATTAAATTTTAAATGAGTAATAATAATACAGATGTTTTTAAGGAAAATAATATAAGGAGGGTTTTAAGTGAAAAAATTTATTTGTACTGTATGTGGTTATGTTCACGAAGGTGATGCACCACCTGAATTTTGTCCTGTATGTAAAGCTTCTTCTAGCAAATTTGAAGAAATGAAAGGGGAAATGACTTGGGCTGATGAACATAGAGTTGGAATTTGTGAAAATATTGATCCTGAAATCATTGAAGGTTTAAGAGCTAATTTTACTGGAGAATGTACTGAAGTTGGAATGTACATTGCAATGTCTCGTGTAGCTGATCGTGAAGGCTTTCCTGAAGTTGCTGAAGCCTATAAAAGAATTGCCTATGAAGAAGCTGATCATGCAAGTAGATTTGCAGAAATGTTAGGTGAAGTTGTTTCTACAAGTACTAAAGCAAATTTAGAAGCTAGAGTTGAAGCTGAGTTTGGTGCTTGTGATGGCAAAAAGAAACTTGCTAATTTAGCAAAACAAAACAACTTAGATGCTATTCATGATTCTGTTCATGAAATGTGCAAAGATGAAGCTAGACATGGAAAAGCATTTAAAGGCTTATTAGATAGATATTTTAATTAATTTGCTTATAAAGGAGATACTTATATGACAAAAATTAATTGTGATGTAACAAATTGTTCTTATAATTGTTCAGGAAATTGTTTTTCAAACCGTATTGATATTGGTGGAATGGCTTCATGTAGTGAAAACGACACATGTTGTGGTTCATTTTTAGATAAAAAACATTATAGTGATTTAACTAACTGTGCAGAAAATTGTACTCCTTGTGATTGTTTAGTATGTAAGGTAAGTAGTTGTGCTCATAATGAAAATTGCCTTTGCAATCTTTCATCTATTCAAGTACATGGAGGCAATGCAAACCTTTATACAGAAACTAATTGTGCAAGCTTTGATAAAAAATAACACCATAAATTAAAGACAAATGATATTTAATTATTATCATTTGCCTTTTGTTTTTATTATTCCTTGTACTGTTCTAATTCCCAAACTAAACTTTTAATTTCTTCTTTATTTTTGCTATAATCAGCAATTTCCTTAAGATACTCTATTGCTTCATCATTTCTACCTTGTCTTAATAATTCATATGCATATTCTTCAATTATTCTATTATCTTCGGGTTCAATAGCATTAGCCTTAACTAAATATTCCTCAACTAATTCAAATTTATTAAGTTCCTTATAGCAAATTGCTAATGCAAAATAATTTTCTCCATCATTTTCATCTATTTCTATAGCTTTATTAAAGTAATAAATAGCTTCTTCATAATTTTTATTATTTGCTTCATATATTCCAAGTCCAGTATATGCTCTTCCGCACTTTTCATCTGACTCAATAGCTTCTATAAATGCCTCTTTAGCTAAATGACTATTATTTAAATCAATTAAATACGTCCATCCAATTATACATTTTAAATTAGCAATTTGTTCACTACTACCTCCATAGTTTTCAATATAATCTATACATTTATTAATTGCATCTTCATAAAAACCTTCTCTTATATCAAGTTCTATTAAATATGTATTTGCTAAATATTGCTCAGCTTCTTCCCTTATTACTCTTTCAAAGCATCTTCTACTTTCTACATAAAGGCCTAAATCCAATAGTGCTTCTCCTTTAACATTATATCCATATACAATATAATCACATCCAAGCTCAAATGCTAAATCTACAGCTGCAATTGCTTCTTCATAAAGTCCCTGAGCTAAATAACATTGACCTGTATAAATTAAATATTCAGGATTGCCATACTTTTTGAACCCATCACTACTATACTTTAATGCTTCTTGAACATCACAAGCTAGTATTTCATTAAATACTTCTTCTATATTTTCCATATTTCTTCTTCCTTATCTAAATATTTGTATTAATTATTTTTAACATATTTATCATTTATTATAATCTTACTTACCACTTTTTTAACTTATAAAGTAAAATAATAATAAGCTATCTCTCTTATTTTAGTAGATAGCTTATTATTAAAGTTTATTTAAATTTTAAACTTTGTATTTTTATCATAAGTATCAGCTTTCAATAAATATCTCTTCAAAATTTTTGAAGAAAATATTTTAAAGTTTAATGAAGAATTAACTTTAATACTATAATCATCATTTCTTATACATTCTTTAAGTTCTTTTATAGTTTTACATTCCTTATTTAAATTTGTATATATTCCTCCAAGTTGAATTGGTGTATGGCTATCACTTCCAGTAACAATATTAAGACCTAATTCTTGTGATAAATTAATTACTTCATCTCTAGCAATTGCCTCACCTTTTTTAAATATGTCTTTCCCATTTAAATCCAATGCATCTAATCTTTTCAGTAATTCATGGGGATGCTTACATAACTTATGTCCTCTTCTGCAAGGATGCGCACCTATCTTTAATAAATCAAATACCTCTGCTAAATCTAATAACTCTTCTAATTCAATAAAATTTTCTTTTTCTCTAAAATCACTAAGAGATTTATATATATTAATTATATTTTCTCTATCTCCACAAAGTATTACATGACCTTTATTTTTAATACTTACTTCCATTGCTGGAAATACAGAAATACCATCTACTATATATCTATCCCCATCGTAGGAATATTTTTTTTCTAGAAATTCATAAATCACTAAAAAATCTTTTGCATTAAAATGTTCACAAAGAACTATTGCATTTAATCCATTTACTTTTGAAAAATATATTTCATTCATAAAAAATTCTTCATTAAAATCTTTTCTTTTACTCAGTAAACCATGAACATGAAAGTCCATATTCATCTAATTTCACACCCTTAATCCATAATAATTAATTAGGTATTATTTAAATATCCTACTTTATTAATTAGTATATTATTAGAGCTTCCTTTATGTTAATTACTACAATAAAATTTTTAATAATTTACTTCCTTCATACAAAGTCCCTTTGCAGGTGCCTTTACAGCATCTTCACTTCTTTTTTTAGATTTCAGCATCTCTTTAATGTCTTTTGGCTCTAGCTCACCTTTTGCAACCTTTATTAAAGTTCCAGTTAAAATTCTAACCATATTTAATAAAAATCCATTTCCATTATACTCAATTTTTATAATGTTATTTTTATTTGTAATATTTATGTAATTAATAGTTCTTATTGTTGATTTTTTAGCTTTATCTTTTACACCACTAAATCCTTTAAAATCATGAGTTCCTATTAAATATTGGCTTGCTTCTTTCATTTTTTCTATATTTAACTGCCCTTCAACATGATAAGCATATTTTTTTAAAAATACATTTGCAAATTTATTATTATCAATTGTATATACATAAGTCTTTGATATTACATTTAATCTTGAATGAAATCTATCACTAGCTTCACTTAATGATGTTACTGATATATCTTCTGGTAAAAATTCATGTAGATATTTAGATATATCAGATAATTTTTTTTCGCTATTAGTCTTAAAATTTGCTATATATTTATCTGCATGAACTCCAGTATCAGTTCTACCACAACCAATTACTTGTATTTCTTCTCCTGTCATTTTAGATAATACCTTTTCAATTTTATCTTGTATAGTTGATACATTAGTTCCTTTTATATTTTGCTTTTGCCACCCTTTATATCTTGACCCATCGTATTGAATAGTCATTTTTATATTTCTCATACTTAACCTCTCTTTTCTTTATATAATTTTTCTATTTGTTATTATTTTCATATTTATAATTTTATTTATTCTTTAATTTAAATCCATCTTTATAATTAACAACTTTTACATTAAGAACATTTAATAACTTTTCTAAACTTTTAACTTGATTTATATATTCTATTTTCCCACTACTTAATAATTTATTTATATTTTTTATTATATCTTCTATTTCATCTTCACCTAATTTTCTTTTAGTTTTAATTACTATTCTATTTACGTAAGTTAACGTTTCCCAAATTTGTTCATTTGTTATTTTATTAAAATCATTTATTACTCTTGTATATCCAATTCGTCTATTATTAGTAGGATAAGCTTCCTTAAAGAATTCTAAAAAGCAATTCATTTCTTTAGGATCTTTATTTTCAACATATTTTCCTAATGCTGATTTTAATTGATTTTTTAAATACATAATAGTATTTGCCTTTACAATAGTATTCATATCTTCAATACTATTATAAATTATATTATAAATTTCCTGTAATTTTTCACCCTTTAACTCCTCTTTAGCCAATGGTCTTATTATTTCTATAGCTTCTAATATATTTTTTTTAGAGTTTAACTCTTTATTAAATAATTTATTTAAAATTTCTTTTCCTTCAATCTCATTGAAATTATTTTTTTCTATCATTTGTACACATCCTTATTGATATATATTTTATCTTATATTATTATAATACATTTTGTCTAATATTTATTTTTTATAATAATTCTTTATATAAATTCATTAAATTTTTATAAAATATTTTTTCTACCTCATCATAACTAAAACCATTTTTTAACAATCCATCTGCTAAAATTTGAATTTGTGAAGCATCCTTAATTTCTAATGTGCTAGGAATACCATCAAAATCTGTTCCTAATGCAATTACATCTAATCCACCAACATTTCTTATATATTTTATATGTTTTACTATATCATCAACATAAGTAAATGTATTTCCTGTATGTGAAGTTGTTTTTATAAAGTCTGAACAAAAATTTATTCCAGTTAGCCCACCCTTATCTGCTAATTTCCTTATCATATCATCAGTTAAATTTCTAACAACATTAGTAATTTTTCTTGAATTGCTATGACTTGCTACAAATGGTTTCTTACTATATTTTAAAACATCATAAAAACCAGCATCAGATAAATGCGAAACATCTACTATAATTCCTAATCTCTCCATTTCCCTTATTAATTCAACGCCAAAATCAGTAAGTCCAAATTCAGTATTAGGAATTTTAAAATTTGGTTTTTCTTTTATATCACCATAAGTATCAACTTCTATTTTAAAATTTGGAAATCCAACTTCGTTTATATGATTCCATGTTAATGTTATAAGTCTAACCCCTTGCTCATAAACTGTTTTTAAATTCATTAATGATCCTTCAAGAGCCCCAGCATCTTCTATAGTTAATAATGCAGCTATTTTATTTTCCTTTTCACATGCATATATATCTTTATATGAATATACTGGCCTAATAATATCTTTATTATCTTCTAATTCTTCATAATAAACTGCTATCATCTCTTGTAATGTTTTATAAGGTTTCTTATGCTTTTTAATATCTATGAACATTGCAAAATTTTGCAATAAATAATTACCTTTTTTTAATTTATTTATATCTACATGAAAATTATTTTTTTTTAATTTATAGTTATTCCCTAAAAGTCTATTTTCGTAAATTTCTCCAATTGTATCACAATGCATATCAGCAACTTTCATTTTCTTTTCCCTCCAAAATTATATATATATAATTTAATATGAAAAAAGTAGTAATCTTATACTAATAACATTACTACTTATTCTATTAAATAATAATATATCTAATCTATAAAATAACATTTAATATTATTATAAATAAAAAAACGATAAAACTGCGCAGAATTAAATTTCTGCACAGTTTTTTCATTTTTATATTTTTAATTTTACGGTTTTAAGCCATTTATAGAGAATAAAAATCCCTCTTTAAGTTTAAATATAGTAAACCTTCCTGTAAATAAGTATTATAATAGCTTTTCTACTTCTTCACTTGATGCTGAAATTGTAAAAATTAAATCATCATCTACCTTAAGCTTACACTCTTCTTTACTTTCTTTAATTTTATCCATTGATAATCCTCCAATGCTAATTTCTTTAAACTTTGTTGGAGCAATTTCAACTTTAAATAAACTTCCCTTAATTCCTGTAATTTTTAAGTCCATTTGACCATTATCATTTTTAACTTTTAGTCCTATAATATTATTTCCTTTTAAAGTTTCTTTATCTTCTGGGATATAATTTACATCAACTTCTCCTACAATTGTAATAAATCCACCACTTAATTTTCTTTTTAATAATAAGTTCATATTATATTTTAATTTAAGTTCATTTAATAACTTACCTAATTTATATATTGTTAATTCATGTATCATAATACTTATTCCTTTTCTAAAATTTTATATTTTTATTATACTACACAATTACTATAATAGTAAAAATTAATTTAAATCACCTACTATTTTACTTCCATGTACCTCTTTACATCCTATAAACTCTGAAAGTGTTTTATAATTTTTATAAGTAACTTTTCCACCAACTAAAATAATTACTTTTCCCTTACTTTTTTCAACAAGCTCTTTTAATACAACCTTTCCCTCTTCAGCACAATCCTTACCTCCTTTAGTTAATACTCTATCAACTCCAATTGAAATAAGCTGTTCTAACGCTTTAAATTTATCATATATTTCATCAAAAGCCATATGAAAGGTAACCTTTAATCCTTGTGCTAAATCAACTAATTCTCTTGTTCTATCAATATCAATAGTATTGTTCTTATTTAAGATACCAAATACTACAGTTTCAACACCTAATTCTTTACAAATAATTATATCTTTTTTCATTATTTCAAATTCATCATTTGAATAAACAAAATTTCCACCTCTTGGTCTTATTATTACTGATATTGGTATATTAATATTTTTCTTTGCTAAGTATATAGTTCCATAAGAAGGGGTTGTTCCTCCTTCCTCTAAATTATCACATAATTCAATTCTATCTGCACCTAGCATTTCAGCTCTTTTAGCTTCTTCATAACATCCAACACAAGCCTCTAGTAAAATACTCATAATATTCCTCCTTTTATTGTTTTATATTTATTTATATTTTCAATTATAAATATAATATACTTTAATTTACTTTATAATTTTTACAAAGATGGACTGCATAATTTTGATACAGTACATCTTATTAATTTATTCAAATGTAAATAAATAATTTTCTTCAAATTTTACTTTTATTACATCATTAACATTAAATTTCATTTCTTCTTTTGAAATTGTAAAATTAATTGCACTATTGCTATTATTACAATTAACTTCTTTAATGTATAATGTATAATCAAAAGGATTTTCAACTATATTTTCAATAATCATATTAAATACATTATCATTATTATGTTTCTTATTATTAAATAACTTAATATTATGAGATCTTATTGCAATATAATTAATTGAATTACTGCTATATTGATACTTTAATTTTAAATTCCACTCTTTAGCAAAAATAAAATCTTTATTTATTATTTTAGCCTTTGATATATTCTTACAACCAGTAATTTTAGCTTCTGCTAAACTTAAGGGATTTTTAAATAAAAGATCCTTTTCTCTAATTTCACTAGCCTTTCCACCATCAAAAACTATAATTTTATCACAAACTCTATATGCTTCTGCTATATCATGAGTAACAAAAACTACTGTTCCATCATAGTCCTTTAAAATTTCTATAAGCTCTCTTTCCATATTAGCCCTTAAATGATTATCTAAAGCTGAAAATGGCTCATCTAGAAGCAATATATCTGGTGATGTAATAAGCGCTCTTGCAAGTGCAACTCTTTGCTGTTGTCCACCTGATAATTGCCATGGATATCTATTTTCAAGACCATTTAAACCAAACTTTTCAATATAAGTAGATGATAATTTGTTTTTTTCAATCTTCCTTAATTTATCTAATCCAATTTCAATATTATCTCTTATAGTCATATGGGAAAATAATGCATAATTTTGAAATAAAAATCCAACTTTTCTATCTTTAGTTTTAATATTTATTTTATTTTCTGAATCAAAAAGTACTTTTTCATTAATTATAATTTTTCCTGAATCAGCTTTCTCAAGTCCTGCAATACATTTTAATGTCATACTTTTTCCTGAACCTGAAGCTCCTAAAAATCCAATTATGCCACCCTTACTCTCCATTGCAACTTCTAAATTAAAGGAAGATAAATCTTTATTAATATCTATATATAAACTCATTTTTATCTCCCCCTATTTCCTATTAGCTTTTGTTGAGTATCACACCAATAATTTAATAAAAATATCATTATAAATGAAATTGCTACTATTATTAAAACCCAAAGCATAGCTTTATTCATATCTCCACCTTCAACTGCAAAAAATATTGCAACTGGCATAGTTTGAGTTTTACCTGGTATATTTCCAGCAATCATTAAAGTTGCTCCAAATTCTCCCAAAGCTCTTGCAAAACTTAAAACTAATCCACCAATTATACCTGGCCATGCAAGTGGTATTGCAATTTTAAAAAATATCTTAGTTTCACTTAGCCCTAATGTTCTTGCAGCTGAAATCATATTTTTATCTATTTGTTCAAATGCAGAACGGCATGTTCTATACATCATTGGAAAAGCAACTACTGTAGCTGCAATAACTGTTGCACTCCAACTAAAAATAATATTTTTATTAAAACTCATAAAAATCTTTCCTACAAATCCATTTTTTCCACAAATAAGCAATAAGAAAAATCCTATAACAGTTGGCGGTAATATTAGGGGAAGAGTGAAGACTCCATCTATTAGTCCTCTACCTCTTCCCTTATAATTAGCCATTTTATAAGATATAAATATTCCTATTATTGAAGTTATAATAGTTGCAAGAAACGCTGTTTTAAGCGATATCCATAACGGTGAAAAATCCATAACTTATAACCTTGCCTTCTTTATATTATTTTACTGATTTATATCCATACTTTTCAAATATCTTTTGTACTTCATCTGTGAATAAGAAATCTTCAAATTCTTTTGCATCATCAGCCTTAGTAGATGCTTTTATAACTGATACTGGATAAGTAATTGGTGAATGTTCATTTACTTCATTAATATTTTCAACAATAGTAACACTATCACTACTTAATGCATCACTTAAGTATACAAAACCAACATCTGCATTTCCTGATGCAACCCATGTTAAAACTTCCTTAACGTCTTTTGCAAAAACTAATTTATTAGAAATACTATCTTTTATATCTGTATTAGTTAAAACTTCATCTGCATATTTTCCTGCTGGAACACTTTCTGGTTCTCCAATAGCTATATGAGTTATCTTATCACTCTTTAAATCATCAAAGCTAGTTATCTCTACTCCCTTAGCTGCCACTAGCACTAAAGAATTTTCTACTAAATCTTTAGTAGTACCATCTAATAACAATCCTTTATCTTTTAAAGCATTCATTTGCTTTTGCCCTGCTGAAATGAATAAATCACAAGGAGCACCTTGCTCTATTTGTTGTTGAAGGGAACCTGATGAACCATAATTTACAACTAAAGTAACATTTTCCTTATGCTTTTTATATTCTGTTTCTAAATCAGCCATTACTTCTTTTAAACTTGCTGCTGCTGATATATTTAATTCTACAGGAGCCTTTTCCTTTGAATCATTTTTAACTGAGTTATTTCCATTACTTCCTTTACCACAACCAACTAATAATAAACTACAACATAATAATGCTGAAATAACCTTTAATTTTTTCATTATTTAATCCTCCAATTTTATATCTTAAATATGTTTCATCATGTTTTGTTTTGTTTTATCACGTTTTATACAATCAAATATTATCACATAACGTTAATTCTTGCAATTCATTTATTAATAATGCTAAAATTATTATTATATTAGGAGGGATATTTATGGACTTACAAGCTTCTTTAACCCCACAAGAAGTATCGGAATTACTTAAAATCACCAAAAATACAGTTTATGAACTTATTAAACGCGGTGAATTGCCAAGTTATAAAATAGGAAAAAAAATAAGAATTGATATGCATGATGTTGAAGCATATATAAATAATCAAAAAAACAGCTTAAAAATTACTGATTCTAAAAATATTTCATCAACTTCTAGAAGAAATGCGCAAATAACAAATAATTCTAACTCAAGAAATAACCAATCTTCTAATGAGATTATAATTGCTGGTCAAGATATATTATTAGATATTTTAGCAAGATATATATCAGAACTTTATCCTGATTTTAATGTTTTACGTTCTTATAAAGGTAGCTATAATGGATTATATGATTTATATAATAATAAAGTTTCAATAGCTTCATCTCATCTTTGGGATGGTGATACTGATACATATAACTTTGATTATGTTAAAAGACTTCTTCCTGGAACACCTTGTATTCTTATAAATTTAGCTTATAGATTACAAGGATTTTATGTACAAAAGGGAAATCCTTTAAACTTAAAAGCATTTGAAGATTTAACTAATGAAAATGTAAAATTTGTTAACAGAGAAAAAGGAAGTGGTGTTAGAGTTTTATTAGACGAAAAATTGAAATTACTTAATATAAATCCATATTCTATAAATGGTTATTTTAATGAAGAAACATCACATCTAGGTGTTGCAAGTTCTGTAGGACGTGGTGATGCCAATGTGGGAATAGGAAATAAAAAAGCCGCTATGCAAGTAGAAACAATTGATTTTGTTCCTCTTCAAACAGAAAGATACGACTTAATAATTAAAAAGAGCGATTTAAACAATCCACCTTATCAAAGTATACTTTCTATTTTATCTTCTCAAAAATTTAAAAATGAATTAGAAGGTATTGGTGGCTATGATCTTAAGGATCTTGGAAAAATAATTGCTATAACTTAAACCAGAAAAGAAATATTATGTTAAAATTTATTTTTTAATCTAATATTTCTTTTTATTTAATTATTCTCCCAAATACGCTGCCCTAATACTTTCATTATTTAGCATTTCATTTGCATTTCCCTTAATTACAATTTTACCTGTTTCTAAAACATAACCTCTATTTGCTATTGAAAGGGCCATATTGGCATTTTGTTCAACTAATAAAATAGTAGTTCCACTTTTATTTATTTCAACAATAGTATCAAAAATTTGTTTAACAACCATAGGTGCTAATCCCATAGATGGTTCATCTAAAAGTAAAACCTTTGGCCTACTCATAAGTGCTCTTCCAATTGCAAGCATTTGTTGTTCTCCACCTGATAATGTACCTGCATTTTGCTTTAATCTTTCCTTTAATCTTGGAAACTTTTTAAAGACATCTTGATAATCTTTTTTAATTTCATCTTTATCTTTTCTTAAATAGGCACCCAACTCTAAATTTTCCATAACAGTTAGATTTCCAAATATTTTTCTTCCTTCTGGGACATGACTTATTCCCATTGCTACAAGCTTATTAGCTGGAACCCCAACAATATCTTTACCATTATAATTTATACTTCCACTTTTAATTTTTTCAAGAGATGAAATTGCTCTTAATGTTGATGTTTTCCCTGCTCCATTTGCACCTATTAAAGTTATAATTTCACCTTTCCTTACAGTTAAATTTATATCTTTTAATGCATGTATTCCTCCATAAAAAAGATTTAAATCCTTTATTTCAAGTATTAATTCAGATTTATCTTTAGATTCTTCTATTTGTTTTTTTAATATTTTACTATTCATGATAATCTACCTCTTTTTTCCTATTTAAAAATTTATATTTAAGCTCCTAAATACGCTTCAATTACTTTTGGATTTTTTTTAATATCATTTGGCTTTCCTTCAGCAATAATCCTTCCGTAATCTAAAACTGTAAGTCTATCACAAATATTCATTACAAGTTTCATATCATGCTCTATTAATAAAATTGATATATTATATTTATCTCTTATACTCTTAATCAACTTTGATAAATCTCTTGTTTCCTGTGGATTCATTCCTGCTGCAGGTTCATCTAATAATAAAAGTTTAGGTTTTGTAGCTAGTGCTCTTGCTATTTCAAGCCTTCTTTGTTCTCCATAAGATAAATTAGTTGCATTTTCATTAGCTTTATCATACAAATCAAATGTTTTTAATAATTCATTAACTTCATTATCTATTTTAGCTTCTTCTCTTCTATATTTTGGAGTTTTAAATATTGCATCAAAATACCCATATTTTATTCTATAATCACAAGATATTTTTAAATTATCTTTAACTGACATTGATGAAAATAATCTTATATTTTGAAAAGTTCTAGCTATTCTTTTGGAAGTAATAACATAAGGTTTTAATCCCTTAATATCTTCTCCAAAATAATTTATTGTTCCCTCATCAGGTTTATAAACTCCTGTTAACATATTAAATAAAGTTGTTTTTCCTGCTCCATTAGGGCCAATAAGTCCCACAACTTCTTTTTCCCCAATTTTCAATGAAAAATTTGATACTGCAGTTAATCCTCCAAAACTTATTGTTAGATTATCAACTAAAAGCATGTTTATCCCTCCTTTGCTATATTTTCATCATTAGAATTTAATTTTTTTCTCATAATTTTATTTTTTATTATTCTATATATATCTGTAATTTCTAATGTTCCAAGTAATCCTTGTGGCCTAAATATCATAAGTATTACTAAAGATAAAGAGTAAATAACCATTCTATAATCTGATAAGGTTCTTAAACTTTCAGGTAATATTGTTAAAAATATGGCTGCAATTACTGATCCTGTTATAGATCCCATACCACCTAATACAACAAATGTTACTATTTCAATAGACTTCATAAAATTAAAATTTGTTGGTTGTATAAAACCTGTATAATGTGCAAAAAGTCCACCTGCAAATCCTGTTAATAATGCTGCAATAAAGAATGCTGTAACTTTATATTTTATTATATTTACCCCCATTGCTTCTGCTGCAATTTCATTTTCTCTTATTGCAATTAATGCTCTTCCCTTACTTGATTTAGCAATATTAACTACAACTATCAAAATTAAAATCATTGCAAAATAAGCAACATTTAATGTTGTCTTTGTTGGAATTCCAGTAAATCCCCTTGCTCCTCCTACAATATCCATGTTAGTTATCAACACTCTTGTAATTTCTCCAACTCCTAATGTGGTAATTGCAAAGTAATCACCTTTAAGTTTTAATGTTGGTATACCTATAATAATTGAAATTACACCTGCTAAAATTGCTCCTAATAATATTGATATTATAAACGTTGTTCCTACCTTAACTGAAAAATAAACTGATGTATAAGCTCCAATAGCCATAAATCCTGCATTTCCTAAGCTTAATTGACCTGTAATTCCAGTAATTAAATTTAAAGCAATTGCCATAATTATATTTATACAGCTTAATGTTAATAACCCCTTTATATATCTATTAATAATTCCTTCATCAATAAGAAAGTTTAATCCAAAAAATATTACTAAAATTACTATAATTACAATTATTGAATTTTTATATTTTTTCATTTTATGCACCTACACTTTCTCATTGATTTTTATGCCTAGTAATCCAGATGGTTTAACTAATAAAATAATAATTAATATAGCAAATACTATTGCATCACTTAATATTGTTGATATATATGCCTTAGTTAAAGTTTCAGTAAGTCCTATTAGTAGCCCCCCAATTAAGGCACCTGGAATACTACCTATACCACCTAACACAGCTGCAATAAATCCTTTAAGTCCTGGTATCATCCCCATATAAGGTTCAACTACCTTAAAAGCTAACGATACTAAAACACCAGCTGCCCCTGCTAATGCTGATCCAATTGCAAAAGTTATAGAAATAATATTATTTACATTAATCCCCATAAGTGATGCAGCTTCAATATCATAAGATGCAGCTCTCATTGCTTTACCTATCTTAGTTTTAAAAACAATAAATTGAAGAAATACTACAAGCATAATGGAAACAACAAGCATTAATATTTTAGATGTTTCAAGTGATAACCTTCCTAATTTAATTACTTCAGTACTTAATAATTTAGGAAATGCCTTTGGTGATGATCCTACAGCTAATTTCATTCCATTTTCTAACAATAAAGAAATGCCAATTGCTGTTATTAATAATGTAATCCTTTGGGAATTTCTTAAAGGTTTATATGCTACTTTTTCAATTATTACTCCACATAATGCAGCTCCTATCATTGATATTATTAATGTTGGAAGTAAAGATAACCCCAAATTTTTTCCACAATATAATCCTATGAATGCTCCTATCATATAAATATCGCCATGAGCAAAATTAATTAACTTTATTATTCCATAAACCATTGTATATCCCAAAGCAATAAGTGCATAAATAGACCCTAATGATAAACCATTTATAATTTGTTGTAATAATGCCATTTTAACGCCCCCTTTTTATGTAAAATAAATTTTTATTTTCTGTATGGCATTTATTATTTAAAAAAACTCAGGGGTATTATAGTAAAAATATAATTTAATAAATGCCATACATACTATATAAAAATTTTAAGGATTTATCTTTTCTTGTAATTTTGGTGAACCATTTTCAATTTTTATAACTGATAATGATTTAATAGGATTTCTTGATTTATCAAATTTTACAGAACCAGTAACTGTTACAGTATCAATATTAACAAGCGCATCTTTAATTGTATCTCCATTAGTACTTCCTGCCTTTTCTATAGCAGCTTGATAAAGTTGTATTGTACTATAAGTTAATGCTGCAAATGCATCTGGATTTGAACCATATTTATCTTTATATTTATTAACAAAATTTTGAACTAATTCATCTGTATCATCAGGTGAATAATGATTAACAAATATTGAACCTTCTAATGAGTCTCCTCCTATATTAATAAGTTCTGGAGAATCCCATCCATCACCACCAATAAAAGGTACCTCTATTCCAGCTTTTCTAGCTTGATCAGCAATTAAAGAAACTACATTATAATAATCAGGCAATGCAATAATATCTGGATTTGATTTTTTAACGTTAGTTAATTGTGCTGAAAAATCTTTGTCTCCATCATTATAAGAAGCATATTCAACTATTTTGCCTCCAGATTTTTCAAACTCTGATTTTATTGTTTCAGCTATTCCTTTTGAATAATCTGAGCCAACATTATATAAAATAGCCATTTTTTTAGCTTTTAGATCTTCTGTTGCATATTTAGCAATCGCTTGTCCTTGAACAGCATCTATATAACAAGTTCTAAATACATATTCCCCTCCTGTAGTAGTTAAATTTGTTTCTGTTCCTGTAGGTGTAATTAATGGAATTTTATCTGCAGTTGCTTTTGGTCCTACTGCATTAGCACAACCTGAAGTTAATGGGCCTACAATTACAGATGCATTTTCTTGATTTACTAATTTATCATAGGCATTTATAGATTTTGTAGAATCCCCTTCATCATCTTCATATTTAATTACAACCTTCTTACCGTTTATTCCACCATTTTCATTTATTTCATCTATGCAAAGTTGTGCTCCATTTTTAGCTGACTCTCCATAAGTAGATACACTTCCAGTCAAAGGAAGTATTGCTCCAATAACTATTTGATTATCACTTTTTTCATCTTTTGATTTTGAAGTTCCATCTCCTGAATTACTACCACAGCCCATAAAGCTTAAAGCCATAACACTTGTAGCAACTACTGCTGATATTATTTTTTTATTCATTCTTCTTCCCTCCATATATTTTAATTTAAAAAGACAATGATGCCTTAAGTTAAACTTAAGGCCCCATTGCCTTTTTTACTAAACAAGATTTATTTATCTAAATAATATCATATTTGGTAAATTTTATCAACGACTCTTATTTATTTTTTTCATATAAGCTTTTTAATTTATCTGTAAATCCTAATCTATTTTCCTCTAAACTTGCCAATCTAAAAAAACAATTTCCTTTAACATTTTTATCATTTTTTGAATATATTATTTGATTAATAACTTCATCATCTTTTAACCACTCTTGACCATAAGTTGAATCATTTATCTTATAAACTGCTATTCCAATATATAATTGAATATTCGTTCCTTCTACTTGATTTGACCACCAATCTACAAGAGTTGTATATGGTGCATTGCTATTATTAAATTGCCAATATATTTGTGGTACAATATAATCAAGATATCCTTCTTTTATCCACTTTCTTGAATTTACATAAATATCTTCATAACTGCTTAGTCCCCTTGTATTGCTTCCCCCAATAGATTCTCCATTTCTCCAAATTCCAAATGGACTTACACCAAATTTTAAATTAGAATTTTTTTCTTTTATCTTTTTATTTAGTTCATAAATAAAATTATCCACATTGTTTCTTCTCCAATCTTCTTTAGAATTAAATTCTTGTCCATATTTTTCATAAGTAGATTTATCTGAAAATTCAACTCCCTCTACTGGATATGGATAAAAATAATCATCTAATATAATTCCATCTATATTATATTTATCTATAACTTCTATAATTAAATTTATTACATATTCCCTTACTTCAGGAATTCCAATATCCAAATAAGTATATTTATCATATTTAACAATCCAATTTAAATTTTTCTTCAAAGGACTTTCTTCTGGCAATTTACTAATATAATCAGTTAAATCAAAATTTTGTGAATTACTATCAATTCTAAAAGGATTAAACCAAGCTTGAAGTTCAATTCCTCTTTTATGAGCCTCTTCAATTGCAAATTCTAATGGGTCATAACCTGGATCTTTTCCTAATTCACCAGTTAAATATCTTGACCATGGTGAATAATTAGATTTATATAATGCATCTCCCATGGGTCTTACTTGAAAAAATACAGTATTCATATTATTTTTTTCAACAAAATCAAGTTTTTCTTTTAATAATTCTTTTTGTATTTTTTTATTATTATAACTACCAACATTAGGCCAGTCTAAATTATTTACTGTTGAAATCCATACTCCTCTCATTTCTCCTTGACTTAAAAACTTACTATTAAAATCCTTTTCTTTTTGTGTATTTTCTGAAACTTCATTATTATTTATATTATTATTTGTAACACTGTTAGAAGCATTAAGCTTATTCAATATCATATTTAACATAGCTGCAATAATCACCCATATAGCAATAAAAATTATAAAACCTTTATACCCATTTTTCATCCTTATTCTCCCATAAACTCAAAGTTAACTTATAATTAATTTCTTTTACATAATTTATTTTATACTTGAAATATACTCTTTTTATAATTAAATTATTACCCTTAATCTTTATTTATACTTATTTAGCATATTTATTAACTTAAATTAATGCTTAAAATAAAAAACAGCTTGCATTTAAACTATTAATAATATTAGTTTAAATTTCAAGCTGTTTTTAACTATATTTTTATAATGCTTTTAATGCAACTGCATTTAATAAGCTCCATGGTTTATTAAAATGAGGTTGGAAGAAGAAATCTGTCATTGCTAATTCTTCTATTGTCATTTCATTTTGAATAACAACTGATAAAGTATTCATAAATT
The DNA here is from genome assembly GCF_053571985.1 of Clostridium sp. ETTB3. Taxonomy (NCBI): domain Bacteria; kingdom Bacillati; phylum Bacillota; class Clostridia; order Eubacteriales; family Clostridiaceae; genus Clostridium; species Clostridium sp. ETTB3. Next base: position 1,177,302 of record NZ_CP199832.1, on the reverse strand, counting down.
GAGTTAAATCTATATCAGAAATTATTTGACCTCCAATTACTCTTCTTGTATCTTTATCAAATACTAATTTAATAGTTGCTGGTAAATATGTTGGCATAAATTCTGGTCTATAATTATCTGTTAATTCAACTGAAGCAACATTCATTTTAGTAGTAGCTTTAGCAACTTCTTCTGTTAATCCTGTTGAAGCTATACATTTTTCATAAATTTTAATTCCTGAAGTACCTTGTGTTCCCATATACTTTAAAGTAGGTTCAACTATATTTCTAGCTACTAGTGTTCCCATTCTAACTGCATTTGTTGCTAATGGAATATATCTAGTATCATGAGCTGGATTATACTTAACTACACAACAATCTCCAGCTGCAAATACATCTTCTTTACTAGTTCTCATATATTCATCAATTATAATTGCACCATTTGGTAATGTATCTAACTTTCCTTGTACTAATTTAGTGTTAGGTGCAAATCCAATACATAATACTACTAAATCACCTTCATAACTTCCATTATTAGTCACAACTTTGGTTACTTTTCCATTTTCTCCTTCAAATTTAGATACTTTTTCGCCTAATACTAAATTTACTCCTCTATCAACAAATTCTTTTTCTGCAATATCAGTAAATTCTTTATCTAAGTATTTAGCCATTATTCTTTCTTCAGCATCAATTAAAGTTACATTTTTACCTTGCATTTCAAAAGCTTCTACTAATTCTACTCCAATATATCCAGCACCAATAATTACTACATTTTTAGCATTTTTTGATTTTTCTATAATTTCTATTGCATGATCATGGTTTTTACATAATAAAATGTTATCTAGATCTCCACCTTCAAATTTTGGTACTATTGGCCATGACCCTAAAGTTAAAACTAATTTATCATAATTATCTTCAAATTCTTCATTATTTAAAAGATTTTTAACTTTTAAAGTTTTATTTTCAAAATCAATATTTAAAACTTCATGTTTCATATTTGTTACTACACCCATTTTAGCAAGGTTTTCTGGTGAATTATAGAAAAGATTCTTAGTTTCTTTAATTACTCCTCCAACATTTAATGCTATTCCACAAGATAAGAATGATAAGTTATCATTTTTTTCATATATTGTAATTTCACTTTCTGGGTGAAGTTCCTTTAAATTAACTACTGCAGCTGTTCCTGCATGTGTACATCCTACAATTACTATTTTCATAATAAACTCCTTCTAAAATAATATAAACTTTTATTTATTAATATTATTTTTTAACTAATAATTATTTTCTTAATTAAATCATACTACTTTACTAAGAAATAGTAAAGTATTTTTTGTATATTTTTTAACAAATTTTTCGGCAACTTTTCATATAAATATTGTTTAATTTATTTTTTGTCTTTTTTTTAATTATATTCTTAAAATATTTTCTTGCTATTTATATCAACTTTACTTTAATAATAAGTTAAATATATACAAAACTAAGTAATCATAATTTTATGTATAAATCTATAAAATAAAAAATACCAATAAGAAATTAATCTTATTGATATTTTTGTCGAATACAAACTAATAAATTAGCTTATATTTTTCTTTTTGAATGTAAAATACATTCCTCCAGCAATTAATATTAATGCAATACCTATATAATAAATTACATTAGTTCCTCCTGTCTTAGGTATAGCTCCTGGTTTATTATTATCTTCTTCATGTTTTATATCAATTCCAGGCTTTTTACCTTCTTCATTCTTTGTTACAGTTACTTTTATTTCTCTTGTTGCTTCTTTTCCATTATCATCAGCAACTTTATATACTACCTTGTATTCTCCTTCTTTAGAAGTATCTACAGTATTTTCTAAAACTTCTATCTTTTCAGTAATATCATTACCTAAAGCATCAATTGCTGTTACACCATCTAATGGATTAAATTCATCACCTAAATTAACAATCTTATCTTCTGCATTAATTACTGGACCTGGAATTTCCTCTCCTTCTTCTAATCTAGTAATTTCTAAATTTAAATCTTTAGTTGCAAATCCAATAGCTTCTTCATTATTATTAAATATATCAGGATTATTTTTATTTTCTTCTGTTGGTTCAATATGAATTGCTATATCATTTTTACCAACATTTAATTTTACTGCATATGCAAAATTACCATTTTCATCAACAACAACAGATTCACCATTTATTGTTAAGTTAGGATCTAACATCGAATTACCTCTAACAGTAATTGTTTCATTTTTTGTATAACTTCCTGTTGAAGGATCTAAAACTACTACAGGCATGTCCTTCCATCTTACAACTTCATTTTCAACTAACATTTTTCCGTCGCCTTGATTTACAACAATAACTTTTTCATTTCCACCTTCACCAGTTGTACATCCATACTTACTTTGATTTGCAGCTTTAGGATTTGAATAGTTCATTAAAGCTTCTTGAGCCCAACTACCACCCTTAACATATTTATACTCAATAGTTTCTCCTTCTAAAACTGATATAGTATAAGTCCAGTCAGTAGTTACTGCTCCATTTCTACTCATTTCCCAAGATCCTACATCCCATCCATTCATTGCTCCTGGCATAGTTATAGTTGCATCTAATGGAGTATATGAAGGTGCCTTAAGCTTGAATGTTACTTCAACCATTACCAAATCTGGAGTTACTGAAACACTATTTGATTTAATAGCGTTTCCTCCATTTGTATAAGCAATTATCTCATAGTTATATTTTGTTTTATTTTTTACATCTGTATCTTTATAAGAAACAATAGAACCATCTTGAATTCTTTCAATTACAACTCCATCTCTTACAATTTCATATAAAGCAATATTATTTTCTCCCACAACATTCCAATTTAAATTTACTTCTCCTGATTGTTCTTCTGGAGTTTCAAGTTCAATTGCTTCTGCTGGTACTCCATCATCAACTGCTGATAACTCAAAAGTCTTTACTTCTGTAGATTTTATTGAATCTTTATCATTAAATCCATAAGTTCCTTTTGTAGTAAACTCAAATTTATATTCATATTGTCCTGCTTTGTTTGCCATAAATGAAGCTGTAAATAAGTCATTATCTCCAACTTCTCCAGCATAACTTCCCTTTACTAAAGTAAAGTCCTTATCTCCTGGATATTTAACTAATAACCTTCCAACTAGTCCAGTTGAAACTCCCTCTACATTTGATATATTTTCAATATATACTTCTGCACTAACATTTATAGCTGTTGATATATCAACTTTTTTTACCTCTACATCACTAAGATTTCCAATCCATGTAATTTCTGAATGGGGAGTTAATTCTTCACTCCAAGTTAAAGGTGATTCATTTCCATCTTTATCTATTACACTTACTGCAAAGTATAATCTATTACCATTTGTTAATCCCTCAACTGTAAGTTCAGTATTTTCAACTGTCTTAATTTCAGTTTGTAAGCTTCCTTTGAAACTTGAAGAATAAACTTTATATTCTTTTGCTTCCTTTACAGAATCCCACTTTAAAGTTACTTGACCATTACCTTCTGTCCCTATAACATTTTTAATTGCTTCTGGTACCTTTATAACATTAGTGCTTGTCATCATTCTTCCAGTCATTGCAGGAATAGTAATTTCTACTTTTCCATCTTTAACTGTCACATTATAAGAAGAATCTAATCCATCAGTAAAGTTTGTACCATTTCCAGTAAACTCTTTTAAATCAACAGTTACTTTTGCATCAGTATTTGTAGGATTAATTGCTACTACTGCATGATTATCTTTATAGCTTCTTCCATAAACATATACACCTTCGTCACCAGTATATAAAGTTGTTAAATCTCCATGTGAAAATAAATCCTTATTTTCTTTTCTAATTGTTCCAATAGATTCATAAAAACTAATTAATGAAGTATCTTCATTACCCCATGGATAGCTTCTTCTACAATCCGGGTCTTTAGAGCCTGTAACCCCAGCTTCATCACCATAATAAATAGTAGGAGCTCCAGCGTATCCAAACTCAAATAAAGCAGCAAGTTTTAATCTTTGTTTTCCTAAATTTTCATCATAACTTCCTAATTCAGCTCTTTCAGAAGAATCGCTTCCTCCACCTAATATATATATAGCTCTAGCAACATCATGTGAACCCATTAAGTTCATTAATGCATAAAAAGCTTCTTCAGGATAATCTTCATAAACAGCCATTAAAGTATCATTTAATCTTGTTGCATTACCATTCTTTAGATAATCAATTAGTGCAGCTCTTATTCTATAATTCATTACTGAATCATATTGATCTCCAATAAAATATTTTGAAGCATCATCCCAGATTTCTCCTAAAATAAGTGTATTTTCATTATGTGCTTTCATTTCTACTCTAAAATCATTCCAAAATATAGTATCAACTTCATTAGCAACATCTAGTCTCCAACCATCTGCTCCCCAATTAATCCATTGTTTAGCTACTGAATCTTCATCCTTATATATATAATTAACTAGCTCTTTATTATTCCATTCACTAGCTTTATTAACAAATTCATCATCTTCTTTTGCTAATCCTAATTCAATAGCTTCATCTTTAGTTAATGATTTAAATTCTGGCAATGAATCATATCCCCACCACCCTTGATAATCATATCTTTCATTAGTTGTTCCAACATCAACCTTACTATTCTTAATATTGAACCATAAATGCCATTTTTCTTCACTAAATGTTTGTCCTGATTCAACAAAGTACTCCTCTGCTTTAGTCATAGCAACTTCTTGATCAATTCCTTCATTATTCATTAAATCATATACATATGACCAATATTCATAAGCACCAACAGTATTATATTTTCCATATCTATCAAAATAAATTGAATCATCACCTACATGATTGAAAACTCCATCTACTATTAAATGCATACCTCTACTTTTTAATTCTGAAGTAAATTCTTTAAAATCTTTTTCTGTTCCAAACATTGGATCTAAAGTTTTATAATCTGTAGCATCATATTTATGATTTGATGCAGCCATTGCAATAGGATTTAAATATAAGGTATTTACTCCTAGACTTTGTAGATAATCTAACTTTTCTTGAATACCTTTTATATCTCCTCCAAAAAAATCATTTGACCATATTCCATCTCCAGAATATGCACCATCAATATCATCAATATTATTTTCACCTAATCTAGGATTATCAGGAAGTGAGTTCCATGACTTTTTAACCTCAATTGGTTCTTCACCTCTTGCATTTGTTTTTGCACTATCATTAGAAGTATCTCCATTGTTAAATCTATCTGGGAATATTTGATATACAACAGCTTCCTTCATCCAATCAGGAGTTTTATAGCCCTTATCATAAACCGTTAATTGGAAGAACAATCCATTCTTATCTCCTACTGTTCCTGTTTTTCCTTCATTACCATCTTCACAATAATATTTTACTACATCTCCATCACCAGCAATAAATTTATATCCATAAACCCCAATTTCATCTGGAGTAAATTTTCCTTCCCATATATCAACTTCTTCTTCATGTAAAGTTATAGTTGACACTTTTTCCATATTGTAAAGATCTGACCTATTAGTATTTGTATTTCTAACTAATACTCTAGCATATTGTAAATCACCTTTTTGTGCATGCATTCTAACTGTTACATCAGTACCTTTTGCAACTGCACCAAATGGATATTTATAAAGACTATCCCAAGTATTATGATAAAGCATATCACCATTTACTTGTCCATCTAAATCTGTTATTTCTTTTGATACTAAAGCTGAATGATAGCTAAATGCTTCTTTACCTTGTGATAAATATATATCTAACGTTCCATCACTAGATACATGTCTTAAATCAATAAATCTATTATTTTCTACATCTTTTTCAGCCCATTCATTATCTCCTTCAGTTCTTTTAACGATAAATCCTAATTTAGTATCATTAACTAAATTTTTATAAACTTTAGTTGCTACTTTACCATAGCTATCTTCTGAAGTAAATTCTACTTTTTCTCCATCTGCTCCATCCAACCATGTCCATAAATTCCAATTATCATAGTCTTTTTGACTTCTTTTATAATGAATATTTAAATTTATATTTTCATATTCTTTTATAAAAGCTCTTTGTTCAACACTCTTTGGATTTTCCTTATCACCATAAGTTACAACAATTTCATTATTATCATTATTTAATTCAGAAATTTCATATTCTAAATTGCCAGTAGCTTTATTATCCCAACCATGGCCTTCCTTAACTATAATACCTAATTGTCCTTCTGTTACATTAGCTGGTAATTCTAATAAAGTATAAGCACCTTCTTTATCTACATAATCAAATTCAATAAATTTTCCATTTTGACCAGGATACCATGTCCAAAATCCCCAATTATCATATTTAGTTTCGCCTTCTTTTATAAATCTTACTTTTACTACCTTTTTATCTTGTTGATTAGGTAAGTCAGTATCTGAACCTTCTCCTACTGTAAGTAATGCATTTGAAGTAAAATTACCTTCCTCTGAATGTTTAGGATTTAAAGGATCACCTTGCCAATCCCCCCATTCTTGATCCGCAGTTTCTGGTGACCATGTTACTATTCCATATTCATAATTACCTTTTTCCACATCAATAGTTACAGACCAAATATTAGAGCTACTTTCATTAGTCATTTCATGTAAAACTCCCCAGTCTTCATCAAAAGAACCCTTAACTGCTACTCTAGTTTCTGTTCCATTACCTAAATAATATAATGTAACACTTCCATTGCTAACCTGTGGATTAACCACTACAGCTGGATTGTCATCTTTTTTATATGAGTTTAACGGATCACCTTGCCAATCTCCTAATTCTTGATCTACTGTATCTGATGACCATGTTACTATTCCATATTGATTTATTCCTGATATTCCTTCAACATTAATTGTCCAAATATCATTTTCACCTTTTTCCATATCAATTGTATTCCAATTGCTAAATTCTCCTTTTACTTTTACAGCACTTTCTGTACCATTACCTTGATAATTAAATGTAACTGTTCCATCACTATTAATTATAGGGCTTTTTAATATAGTTTCTGCCAAAACATCAACAAAACCATTAGGAAACGGTACCAAGCTTAAACAAAAGAATACTAATGTCATAAGCGCTATTTGCCATTTGTACTTTATTACTCCTTTTTTTCTCATAAAATTCTCCTTCCCATTTTTTTCTTAAAAAGTAACTATTAAAATCACAGCATTAGAAATCGTTATCATTTATTAGTTATAAACTCTCTTTAACTTCTTACTGTTTAATTAACATTACAATAATATTGTAATCTATTTTTATATTTTTTTCTATATTTTTTATATTTTTGTAATTTATTACAAAAATATAGCTATATACTTTTTTTTATTTATTTTTATGATATAATTTATGGTTTATTTATATTATATAAGGGGCTATCGAGCTAAAAATTTTATACACAATATATTGTAGTATTTATTCTTAATGCGACATCCCCCTTTTATCAATTATTCTTCCTTTCCTAAGTTAATTCCTAACATTCCAGAAAGAATTCCTACAATTACACAAAGTAAAAATTTAACTAAATCATATAATCCTAAAGTAGCTTCAGCCCCAAATAAAATTCCAATAGCATATAAGGATATGTAAAATAAAGTTCCTACAGAAAGTCCTATTAGCCACCCTTTACGTCTATACAACTTTACTGCAAATATTGTTCCAAATATTAAAGAAACACTTGTTATAATAACAGTAATAATACTTAACACGCTTGAATTAATATCTACAAAAGACATAACTAAAGATAATATTGATGTTAATATTATAACTACAGCTATTGCACCTACTATCCCCTTAAGAACTGTCTTAAAGTAATCCTCTAAGTTCATAAAAAACACCTCCTTTTAGTTCATTCTATGACCTAAAAGGAGGCATTATTCTTTAATTATACATCTTCTTTATTTAATTTTTGTGCTATAGCATTTTTAGTTATTCTAAATCTTACTCTATCTGGACCTGATTGAATAACCATTTGTTCATCTTCAATTGTGATTATTTTACCAACAATCCCGCCTCTTGTTAAAACTTGATCATTTACTTTTAATTCTGATAACATAGTATTATACTTCTTTGTTCTTTTCTTTTCTGGTAATATTAATAAGAAGTACATAATTGCAAACATTGCTACTAAAGGTAATATTGTCGCTAATAATTGTGCCATTAAAAATCCCTTCCCTTCACATTTATCTTTAAGGATACATAGTAATATTTACTATGTAATAAATACTATACTTTATTTAAAATTATATGTCAATTCTATGAATAAACCCAATATAATTCTTAATAATTTATTAATAAAACTAATTTATTTTTTACAATTCCATTCTCTTAATTTTTGTTCCTTAAATTCGCTATAAGTTCCATTATCTATTGCTGTTCTTATATCAGCCATAAGTTTATTATAGAAATATAAATTATGTAATACACATAATCTTAAGGCTAACATTTCCTTTGCCTTAAATAAATGTCTTATATAACTTCTTGTATAATTTTTACATGCAGGACATTCACATCCTTCATCTATTGGTCTTTCATCTAATTCAAACTTAGCATTCATTAAGTTTATTTTACCTTCTGATGTAAATACATGACCATGTCTTCCATTTCTAGCTGGAAGCACACAATCAAAAAAATCTACACCTCTATCAACTGCTTCTAATATATTTTCTGGCGTTCCAACACCCATTAAATATATTGGCTTATCTTCTGGTAAATACGGCACTACTGCATCAATGATTCTATACATTTCTTCATGAGTTTCTCCAACAGCTAAACCACCAATTGCATATCCATCCATATCTAGTTTTGCTAAATGTTTAGCATGCTCTATTCTTATGTCTTCATAACATCCACCTTGGTTAATACCAAAAAGCATTTGTTCTTTATTTATTGTATCAGGTAATGAATTTAATCTATTCATTTCAGCTATACATCTATCTAACCATCTGTTCGTTCTTGCAACTGAATTTATTACATATTCTCTAGTTGATGGATTTGGTATACATTCATCAAAAGCCATAGCTATTGTTGATGCTAAATTGCTTTGAATTTGCATAGATTCTTCTGGTCCCATGAATATTTTTTTACCATCTATGTGAGAATTAAAATAAACTCCTTCTTCCTTAATTTTTCTCATTGAAGATAATGAAAATACTTGGAATCCACCTGAATCTGTTAATATTGGTCTATCCCAATTCATAAACTTATGTAATCCACCCATTTTAGCAACAACCTTATCTCCAGGTCTTAAATGTAAGTGATATGTATTTGAAAGTTCAACTTGACATCCAATTTCCTTTAAATCCATTGATGAAACTCCACCTTTAATTGCAGCTAACGTTCCAACATTCATAAATACTGGTGTTTCTATTGTTCCATGAGGTGTTTCAAATCTTCCTCTTCTTGCTTTGCCATCTTTTTTTAATAGAGTATATCTTTTACTCAAAACTTCACGTCCTTTTTTACTTATGTATTTATTTTATTATCATTGAATCTCCAAAAGAGAAGAATCTATATCTTTCTTTTACAGCTTCATTATAAGCATTCATTACTTTTTCTTTTCCTGATAATGCAGAAACTAACATTATTAATGTTGATTCTGGTAAATGGAAATTAGTTATAAGTTTATCCACAACCTTAAACTCATATCCTGGATAAATGAAAATATTAGTCCAACCACTTTGTGCCTTAACAAAACCATTTTCATCTCCAATTGTTTCTAATGTTCTTGTAGATGTTGTACCAACTGAAATAATCTTATTACCACGCTTTTTAGTATCGTTTATTATTTTAGCATCTTCTTCTTCTAAATTATAAAATTCAGAATGCATAACATGTTCATTTACATCATCAACTTTAACTGGTCTAAATGTTCCAAGTCCTACATGAAGTGTAACATATGCTATATTAACTCCTTTTTTCTTTACTTCTTCTAAAAGTTCTTTAGTAAAATGTAATCCTGCTGTTGGTGCTGCTGCTGAACCTTGTTCCTTAGAATAAACTGTTTGATATCTTTCTTTATCATCAAGTCTTTCAGTTATATATGGTGGTAATGGCATTTCTCCTAATTCATCTAATACTTGTTCAAATATTCCATCATAAGAAAATTCAATAATTCTATTTCCTTCTTCTACAATATCAACAACTTTACATTTTAATTTACCTTTTCCAAATAAAAATTCAGTTCCAATCTTTGCTCTCTTACCAGGCTTAGCTAAGCATTCCCATTTGTCTCCTTCAATTCTTTTAAGAAGTAAAAATTCAATTTTACCACCACTTTCAGCCTTCTCTCCTATAAGTCTAGCTGGCATTACTCTAGTATTATTTAAAACTAAAGTATCTCCTGGATTTAAATATTCAATAACATTATAAAAATGTTTATGTTCTATTTTTCCAGTTTCCTTATCTAAAACCATTAATTTAGAATAATCTCTCTTTTCTAAAGGATGTTGAGCTATTAGCTCTTCTGGTAAGTAAAAATCAAAATCACTTGTTTTCATTATATATTCTCCTAACTTTCAAAAAAACTAGTTTGTCTTTTTGTATCTTTTTTAACTCTTGTTCGTCCTAAATGACTATATGCTTTATCTGTAGCCGTTCTTCCTCTTGCAGTTCTTACAATAAAGCCCTTTTGCAATAAGTAAGGTTCATAAACATCTTCAATTGTTCCAAGTTCTTCACCAATAAAATAAGATAATGTTTCTATACCAACAGGTCCCCCATTAAAGTTATCTATTATTGCTTCTAAAATCTTATTATCAACTCTATCAAACCCTTGGGCATCTACTTCTAATAATTCTAAAGCAGCTTTTGCTTCTTTAAAGCTTATTAATGAATCAGAATATACCTCAGCATAATCCCTAACCCTTTTTAATAATCTATTTGCTATTCTTGGAGTTCCTCTTGACCTTCTTGCAATTTCATAAGCTCCTTCTTCTGTTATATTACAATTTAAAACTAAAGCAGAACGAACAATAATTTCTTTTAATTGCTCTTCTGTATAATATACCATATCACATAAAACCCCAAATCTATCTCTTAATGGAGATGTAAGCATTCCTACCCTAGTAGTTGCTCCTATTAAAGTAAAATGAGGTAAATCTAATCTAATTGATTTTGCTGCTGCTCCTTTACCTATAACTATATCTAATGCATAATCCTCCATAGCAGGATATAAAATTTCTTCAACACTTCTATTTAATCTATGTATTTCATCTATAAATAAAACATCATTATCTTTTAGTGTTGTTAATATAGCCGCCAAATCTCCTGCTCTTTCAATTGCTGGTCCAGAAGTAATTTTTAAATCTCCACCCATTTCTTTTGCTATTATATTAGCTAAAGTTGTTTTACCTAATCCTGGTGGGCCATATAACAATACATGATCTAAAGCTTCATTTCTCTTTTTTGCAGCAGTAATAAATATATTTAATCGTTCTTTTACTTTATCTTGCCCTATATATTCATTAATTCTTTGAGGCCTTAGGCTTAATTCACTATTTCCATCTTCCAAAATCTCATTTGGAGTGATGATTCTTTCCAAAATATATCACCTCTATCCCATTAATACTCTTAAACATTCCTTAATTATATTTTCAACTGATTCATGTTTATTTACTTTCTTTAATGTGTTTTCAGCTTCTTTTTCTGAATATCCTAATGCTAATAATGCCCCTAATGCTTCTTCAACTGAATTTGCATTATTTGGAATAATATCTTCAAATCCTTCTTGAATATCAACGCCTTGTGTCACTTCTTCTGTTTTGATTTTATCTTTTAATTCTAAAATTATTCTTCCTGCAGTTTTCTTTCCAATTCCAGGTGCTCTACATAAATGTTTATCATCTTCCATAATAATAGCATATTTTAAATTGTTTATTCTGCTTATAGAAAGTAAAGATAATGCTGCTTTTGCTCCAACCCCACTAATTGAAATTAATAATTTAAACATTTCTAGTTCTTCTCTATCTTTAAATCCATATAATCCTATAAAATCTTCTCTAACTATTTGCTCTAAATACAACATAATTTCTTCATTAACCTTTGGCATTTCTGCCATTGTTGCTCCTGAAGTAAAAATCTTATATCCTATCCCATTATTCTCCACTATTATATAATCTTTATTTATCCCAATATATCTTCCTTTAATATATTCGTACATTTTTATCCCCCTACATTTAATCCAATAGATTAAAAACTATCTTCTTCATTAACCTAACTTATACTTTAACATTTTGAAAGAGTTTTTTCAATAATAAAGAGTTATGCTAAAAACCTTATTTTTAGCATAACTCTTTAACTTTTAACCTTTAGTATATTCTCCATAAGGCTCCATTATATCTATTGAATCACTATTGGTAAATATATTATCTATACCATAATCATAAATGTTAATATCTATTTTATTTGAAAGTAATTTAGAAATTAACTCTTCTTTTTCTTCTTGAAAAATTCCTTCATTTTGAATTTTCTCAATTATATTATATGTATTATATAATCTACATTCTCCCTCTTCTACTCCACTTTTATAACTTAAAACATCTGAAATATCATCAAAATCTTCTATCAAATCTTTATATGCTCCAATTACATCTGTACTTATTGTTTTTTTATAATAATAATTATTTACATATCCCTTAGCACTTTTAATATCTTCAAATCCTCTTACATTACCACTAGGCATTACTAATAAATAATCGAAGTTTGGTATATTACTCATCTTCTTCGCCTCCTTATTTAGTTGCATTAATATTTTTCCCTATGTCCACATTGTTATACGAGTTTGTATTTTCCTATAATGAAAGAGATTATAAACAGAAACCAAATTCTATTTATAATCTCTTTCAATGTAAAATATATTAAACAAACAATTCTTGTTATTAAAAATATAATTTATCAGTGTTAATATTAAGATATAAATGCTGTTAATTTTTCTATAGCTTCATCCTTAGTATCATAACAATATTTAAAATTTTTAATTGCTTCTAAATCTTCACCTTTTAAAAAACTAATTGATCTACTATTAGAATATACATCATCTTCACTTTCTATTTTAGGTACACCAGAATTATCTGTTTTGTATATTGCAAAATATCCATCCTTTTCTCCTAGATAATATTTATTAGGTAATAAAACACTTGTTGTTCCATCTTTAACAAATACTAACTTACTATCTTCTAGTGATTCTAAATTATATCCATTAGCTTCATAAAAATTAACTAAAAATTGTTCATTAATGTCATTTACAATTGAATTTTCCTTTTTAAAATCAGAAATACTTTGCTCCTTTTCAACTACACCTTGGTTCATTAAAACAACTATAATCCCATCATCTAATACATTTGAATTATTATAAACTGTTTTATCATCATTTTGATTATTTAAATTATCTTTATTTAGCAATTTTCCTGTAAAAAAATAAGTGCAAAAAAAACATATTACTACTGCTAAAACAATAATTCCAGATAATATAGAAATTTTTTTATTTAAGTGCTTTTTTTGTTTACCTATTAATTCATTTTCTTTATCTTTATCAAATATTTCATTACTCATAAATATCACTCCCTTTTCTGTAATTATTGACAGCTTTCATAATGATATTCATGAATATTTTACTTTTTTACTATTTTATTACCACTCTATTGTTAATATTGTACAATCCTCTTTTTTTAAAGAAATTCTATATCCATCAATTAATAACCACTTTATGAGTTCTGTTTGAATTTCTTCTGATTCGTCCTGTATTGCTAAAATTGCGCTTATTTTGTTTATCCCCATATTTTTTCCCATATCTATATTTTCTTGAATCTTACTTTTATGTCTTTCAAATTCACTTTTGTCTTGATTATTTGAATATTCCATATAAATTCCCTCCTTATATTCAAAATATAATTAATAAATTATAATACTTATTTTTCTAAAATATTAATTTTATATATATTAATATTTAAATTTACTACTTTTAAAATATACTTTTTCTTGATTCTTCATATAATATAAAGTATAATTTATTTTTGAAATATGGACAGTTCGGGAACCTCCTGTCATTAAACAAAACTAGGTAAATTTTTGATAAATAATTTAATATTTATTAAAACCTTAGGTTCCTAATAATTTTTATTAGGAGGTTTTTCAAAATGAAAAACAATTTAACAAAAAGATTAACTAGAACTGCAATAATTGCAGCAATCTACGCAGTAGTAACTATTGCAATATCACCATTTTCCTATGGAAGTATCCAATTTAGGATTTCAGAAATTTTAGTTTTATTAGCTATTTTTGATCCACTATACATAGGAGGACTTACACTTGGCTGTTTAATAGCTAATTTATTAGGCCCAAATGGACCAATGGATGTTATATTTGGAACATTAGCAACTTTTTTAAGTGTATATGCCATTTATATTACTGGTAAACTTATTAGCAATTATAAACTTAAATTGTTTATTGCTTCCCTATGGCCAACAATTTTTAATGGTATTATTATAGGCTGGATGTTAAATAAATTATATGGACTTCCACTATTTTTATCTATGGGTGAAGTTGCTTTAGGTGAATTTATGGTTGTAACTGTGATAGGTATTCCTTTGTTTATTGCAGCTGGAGCTAAATTCAAAAATGTAATGATGTTAAAATAATTTTAGGACAACCTATTTGTAATGGTTGTCCTTTTATGTATAAATAATATATTTTATTAACAAATTTACTTTTATCTTTTAAATTATATTTTTTTATCAATATTTAGAAAATATAATTTTTCCAACTCCAATCCCCATTGATATTGTAAGCATTATTGGTATGAACTCTTTTATTCCTTCACTTTCTACTTCTTCATCCTCACTTTCCCCTTCATCATTATTGTTCTTATTGCTATTTAAATATTCAAAGTATTCATCCTCATTTTCTATATTATTTTCATCATCATCATCTGAAATAATATCTGGGTTAATTTCTACACTAATTTCTTTATCATCTTCTTTTAAATCAATAATAAGATTATAATTTATAAGCTTTATACCATAATTTTTCCATCTTTCTTTTATCAATTCTCTCATTTCACCAATTACTTCAAAATCTATATCTTCTCCAAAATCATATTCATTTCCACCATTTATCAAAAAATCTATAGTGGTTAATGTATAATATTCCTCATCCTTTACCTCCGAGCCATCATTTAATTGTATTGAAGTAATTTTATCCCTTGAAGAATCATAATAAACCGTTAATCCAGAAAATTGTCCCCATCCAAATTCATATGTATTTATTCCGTGTTTTATTAACTCTTTTAACTTTGCACCTGTAACCTTAACAGTAATAATCTTATCATCAAAAGGTAATATTTTATATATATCCTCTACTGTTACATCACCTTTGTAAAGAGAATCTTTTATTCTATCTCCATTAATTATAGAAACCTGAGTATTTCCAATTTCCCTTAAAGTTTCAGCAATAGTTACTCCTAATTTTGAAAGACTATTTTCTCCATCATGAATTAAATCAAAATTTAATTCTGTGACTTTTTCATATAACATTGAATTTAATTTTTCTTTATACTCTTCAACAATCTTCTTTATTGCTATATCTTCTTCAAATTCATTTTCTGGACTTTCATTATAAAAAACTCTTGTATTTGCTTTTACATTTATAACATTGTTATCTTCATCCACAGTAAAATTCAAAACTGATAATCCTCTTCCATTATATCCAGCTTGAACTATAGGAATATTTTTACCTGAAATTTCATTTTCTATAAATCCATCAATAAACTTATGACTATTAGATGATATAACTGCATCAATATCATTTGCCTTTTTTGCAATTTCCGCTGCTTCTCCTATTATAATATTATCTTCATCTTTTTCTGAAGGTAAATTTGTTAATGCAATTATTATATCTGCCCCTTTACCTCTAACTTCCTCAGAGTATTTATTTAATGAATCTAAAGCATCTAAAACCTTTAACCCTTTAATATTTCCTAATTTTTCATTTTTTAAAATCCCTTCTGTTACAATTCCAATAAATGCAACATTTATGTTCTCAACTTCTTCTATAACATATGGAACTGCATATTCAGGAACACTACCTGTTTCTTCATCAATTAAATTTGAAGCAACAAACTTAAAGTTTACTTGATTTGATAAACTTCTAAGATTATTTCTACCTAAATCATATTCATGATTTCCAATTACTGATGCTACTACACCTATTTCCTCCATCATTTTATTTACAACTTCTTCATTTAATTTCTTTGATATTCCTGTACCTTCATATAAATTTCCACCAGCTACAGTTATAACACCATATTTACCATTTTCTTTCTCTTTAATTTTATATTCTTTTATTATACTTGTTAATTTAGATGCACCTATATTTTTTTCCGATTCTAAAACCTTTCCATGAAAATCATTAAAAGTTAATATATCAATAACTTTATTGTTTTCTTCTACTAAATTAAACTCATCTCTTATTATTTTACTATTCTTATTTTCTATTTCATATGCATTTATAGTTTTATATTGAATGCCAATTACAACACTGAAAATAATTATACTAATTATTATTATTAACTTATTGCACCTTTGCATATTATCCTCCATAAACATTATTAAAAAATTATATTTTTACAAAATATTTTACATTATTGTATATATAGTTTCAATATTTTTAAATATTATAATATCAGTTTATTTTTATGCATTATTTTAATGTTAACTTTATAGTAAGCACTAAATATACATAATTTAAAATATAATTAACCTATTTTTAATCATAATAACTTTTAAATATAGTATTTTTTCATAATAATTTAGAAATGTTAACATTTACTTAAACAAAGTCTATATTTTTTATAAACATTTCATTACTAAATAAAAATCATTTCTACTTGTAATTATTATATATATATATGATAAAATATATTTATAAAAGTAAATATTTTCCTTAAACATTTCCTAAAATTATAAATTAAAGGTAGGCGATAATAATGACTTTAGATCAATTAATTGTTGGAAAAAGTGCTACCATAGTATCGGTTGGTGGTGCAGGAGCATTAAGAAATCACTTATTAGATATGGGACTTACCCCAGGAACTGAAGTTTCATTAATAAAAACTGCACCAATGAATGACCCAATAGAGTTACGATTAAGAGGATATGAATTAACATTAAGACTTCAAGATGCAGCTAAAATAGAAATTAAAGATATTCATCCTACAGAAGACTCTAAAAAGCATAAAGAAAGAATCAAAGATATTCCACACCCTCAAGTTGGAGAAATGGATATTTATCATGTCCGTAAAAAAGGTAATGAGTTATCAGCTGGAGCTCCTTTAAGCTTTGGGTTAATAGGAAACCAAAATTCCGGAAAAACAACTTTATTTAACCAATTAACTGGTTGTAATCAACATGTAGGAAATTTCCCTGGTGTAACAGTCGATAGAAAGGATGGAGTAATTAAAAATCATCCTGAAGCTACTGTTACAGACCTTCCTGGAATATACTCACTTTCTCCTTATACAGATGAAGAAATTGTAACTAGAGATTTCTTAATTAATAACAAACCAAAAGGAATAATAAACATTGTAGATGCAACTAATATTGAACGTAATCTTTATTTAACTATGCAGTTAATTGAAATGGATATTCCAATAGTACTTGCACTTAATATGATGGATGAAGTTCAAGAAAATGGTGGAACTATTAAAGTAAATTTATTAGAACAAACCCTTGGGATTCCCGTAATTCCAATTTCAGCATCAAAAAATATGGGTATTGATGAACTTATTGAACATGCTATTCATGTTGCAAGATTTAATGAATGTCCTGGAAGATTAGATTTTTGTGATGAAAGTATTTCACCTGAACAAGCTGCAATACACAGATGTATTCATGCCATAATGCATTTAACTGATGACCATGCTAGAAATGCTCATATTCCCGAAAGATTTGCTGCTACTAAATTAGTTGAAGGTGATCATCTTATTTTAAATGCATTAAAATTAAATACTAATGAAAAGCAAATGTTAGAACATATAATAATTGAAATGGAAAATGAAGTTGGTAAGGATAGACAATCAGCCCTTGCGGATATGAGATTTAGCTTCATAAATAAGGTATGTGATAATACAGTAATAAAGCCACTTGAAAGTAAGTCACATAAGCGAAGTGTAAAAATGGATAATATACTTACAGGTAAATATACTGCCCTTCCTTCTTTTGTTGCAATCATGGCACTAATATTTTGGCTTACCTTTAATATAATAGGTTCATCTTTATCAGATTTATTAACATTAGCTATTGAATGGTTTACTAAACTTTGTGATAAAGGTTTAACTGCTTATGGTTTAAATCCAACAGTTAAGTCATTAATTATTGATGGTATATTTGGAGGTGTTGGAAGTGTACTTAGCTTTTTACCTATTATAGTAGTTCTATTTTTCTTTTTATCAATATTAGAAGATAGTGGTTATATGGCAAGAATAGCATTTATAATGGACAAACTATTAAGAAAACTAGGACTTTCAGGAAGAAGTTTTGTTCCATTACTTATTGGATTTGGATGTTCTGTTCCTGCAATTATGGCAACAAGAACATTATCATCTGAGCGTGATAGAAAAATGACTATATTGTTAATTCCTTTTATGAGCTGTTCTGCAAAATTACCAATTTACGCATTATTTACTTATGCATTTTTCCCTAAATATCGTGCATTAGTTATGGTACTTTTATATTTTATAGGAATTATTATAGGAATACTATTTTCTCTATTACTAAAAAATAGTACTTTTAAAGGTGAACCTATTCCATTTGTAATGGAACTTCCAAACTATAGATTCCCTAGTCCTAAAAGTGTTTGGCAATTAATTTGGAATAAAGCAAAAGATTTTATTACAAGAGCATTTACTATAATATTTGTGGCAACTATTATTATATGGTTCTTACAAACATTTGATTTAAGACTTAATGTAGTATCTGATTCTAGTAAAAGCTTGCTTGCCGGAATAGGTGGATTAATTTCTCCAATATTTGCTCCTCTTGGATTTGGCGATTGGAGAATATCAACAGCTTTAATTACTGGATTTACAGCAAAAGAAAGTGTAGTAAGTACTTTAACAGTTTTATTAGGTGGAAAAACTTCTGCACTATCAACATTATTTACTCCTTTTACTGCATTTGTATTTTTAATTTTCACACTATTATATACGCCTTGTGTTGCTGCAATAGCTTGTGTAAAAAGAGAATTAGGCTCTAGAAAAGCTGCTCTTGAAATTGTTTTATTACAATGTGGTATAGCTTGGATTGTAGCTTTTATAATTCATACTATTGGAATTTTATTAGGTATTGCTTAAAAAGCAAAAAAATTCAGCTTAAGCTGAATTTTTTAATGTAATTTAGATAGAAATTTTCTAAGCAATTTCAATCTAAATTACAAACTAATTAAATTTTAATAGATGGGGATGTCGCATTAAGAATAAATACTACAATATATTGTATTAATTTTTATTTTTTAAAACAATATATTGTGTATAAAAGTTTTAATGCGCCAGCCCCATCACCTTATTTTTTATTTAATTATTCTGCAGAATCTGCAAATTGACTATTATATAATTCTTCATAGAAACCACCCTTAGCCATTAATTCTTCATGATTTCCTTGTTCTATTATATTTCCATCTTTAATAACTAATATTAAATCTGCACTTTTTATAGTAGATAATCTATGTGCTATAACAAAGCTTGTTCTTCCTTTCATTACATTTTGCATTGCTTGTTGAAGCATTAACTCTACCCTAGTATCAACAGAACTTGTAGCTTCATCTAATATAAGAATCTTTGGATCAGAAATTATTGCTCTTGCTATAGTAAGTAATTGCTTTTCTCCTTGTGATATATTAGATGCTTCTTCATTTAAAAACATATTATATCCATCAGGTAATGTTTTTATAAAATGGTGCACATTAGCTATTTTAGCGGCTAAAATAACATCATCTTTTGTAGCATTAAATCTACCATATTTTATATTATCCTCTATAGTTCCATTAAATAACCATGTATCTTGGAGTACCATACCAAACATACTACGTAAGTCCTCACGCTTCATATCTCTTGTATCTACTCCATCTATTTTAATTGAACCACCTTTTAATTCATAAAACCTCATAAGTAAATTAATTAATGTAGTTTTACCAGCTCCAGTAGGACCAACTATAGCTACCATTTGTCCTGCCTTAATTTCTGCATTTAAATCATGTATTAAAATTTTATCATCACTATATCCAAATTTAACATGTTCAAAAGAAACATTACCTCTTGGTCTCTCTAATTTAACTGAAGTTTTCTTATCTTCTAACTGCTCTTCTTCATTTAAAAATTCAAATACTCTATCAACAGCTGCAAATGCTGATTGAATTGCTGATGATAATTGAGTCACTTGTGATAATGGTTGATTTATTTGCCATATATATCTTATAAATGCTTGAAGATTACCAACTGTAATTCCACCTGCAATTGATATAATAGCTCCCAAAATCCCCATTGCTGCTATACCTAAATAACAAACTAATGAAACTAAAGGTCCCATAGTACTTGATATAAATTGAGCTTTAAATCCAGCTGCTTGAAGTTTTCCATTTATAGCAATAAATTCATCTATTGCATCCTCTTCCTTACCATAAAGCTTTATTTCATTAAAACCAGTATACATTTCTTGCACTGTACCATTTAATTTTCCTAAAGCATATTGTTGAGTTTTAAAATATCCTTGGGACTTACTTACTACTACTTTTGAAACCATATAACTAAGTGGAATTATAAGCGTTGCTATCAATGCCATTTTAACATTTATAGAAAACATCATAATAAGTGCTAAAGTAACTGCTAATATTGAATTTACAACTTGGCTTAAACTTTGTTGAAGTGCATTTGAAATAGTATCTATATCATTAGTAATTCTGCTTAATACATCTCCATAACTATTTTTATCAAAATAACTTACTGGTAACCTTTTTATTTTATCTTGAACTGCACTTCTTAAATCTCTCATACTATTTTGAATAGCATTTGTTAATAAAAAACTTGCTCCATATGTTGCTAATACATTTCCAAGATAAACTCCTAATAATACAATTAATATTTTAGTGATATATTTAAAATTTACACTTGCCCCATTTACTCCTTTAATTAAATCAAAAGAATCATTTGTAAGCTGAGTAATAACTAATCCTTCAGTTCTAGGAGCAATTGCTGAAAATACAGCTGCTATTACTATAAGTAAAATAGCAGTTAAAAATCCAAATTTATATGGTTTAACAAAAGGAGTAATTTTTTTCACCGAATCTTTTATCTTTGACATTATGCTAATTCCTCCTCTGTAAGTTGTGATAAAGCTATTTCTTTATATACTGAACAAGTTTTTAATAGTTCTTTATGTTTTCCTATTCCAACTACATTTCCTTCATCTAAAACTATAATTTTATCTGCATCCATAATTGAACCTATTCTTTGAGCTACAATTAAAACTATTGCATGAGTTGTTTCTTTTTTTAATTCAGCTCTTAAAATAGCATCTGTTTTAAAATCTAATGCAGAAAAACTATCATCAAATATATAAATTTCTGGTTTTCTAACTAATGCTCTTGCTATAGATAATCTTTGTTTTTGTCCACCAGATACATTTGATCCACCTTCACCAATAGGTTCATCAAACTTCTTTTCCTTTTTATTTATAAAATCATATGCTTGTGCTACCTTTGCACTATGCACCATTTCTTCATGACTAGCTTTACGTTTACCAAATTTAATATTACTTTTTATGCTTCCTGTAAATAGTAATGTTTTTTGTCTTATAAACCCTATCTTACTTCTTAATGTTTTAATATTAAAATCTCTAACATCTATTCCATCTATCTTTATGGAACCTGAAGTAACATCATAAAATCTTGGTATAAGATTTATTAATGTAGATTTTCCACTTCCTGTACTTCCTATAAATGCTATAGTTTCACCTTTTTTAGCTTTAAATGAAACATTTTTTATTACAGCTTCTTCTCCATCTGGATAAATAAAAGTAACATCATTAAACTCTAGTGTACCTTCATTATTTGTTTTTGTAACTCCATTTTTAGGATTTTTAATTAATGGCTCTGTAGTTAATATTTCTTCAATTCTTTCTGCAGAAACCTGTGCTTTTGGATACATTACAAATACATTAGAAAATAGCATTAATGAAAACATTGCATGGAATAAGTATTCTATAAAAGCTACTAATTGTCCAACTTGTAAACTTCCTACATTAATCATTTTACTTGCTATCCAAAACAATACTATTATTGCTAAATTAAGTAATAAGAAAAATGTTGGTTGAGCAACTGACATTAATTTAAATAATTTCTTTGAAATACCTGCATATTGATTATTTATTTTATTAAATCTTTTATTTTCATAATCATCATTTCCAAAAGCTCTTATAACTCTTATTCCAGTTAAGTTTTCTCTTGATATTCTATTTAATGTATCTAGATTTTTTTGTTGAGTTTGAGACCATGGATGAGATGTCTTAGCAATTAAAAATACACCTAAAACTATAAGTGGCAATGTAACTACCAATATTAAAGATAGTTTTGCATTTGTCTTTAGTATCATAAATAAACTTAATACAAACATTACAGGGCATATCATTGCCATTCTTAATATTGTATTAGTAAATTGCATAACTTGAAATGCATCATTAGTAGTTCTTGTTATCATTGATGAAATTCCAAACTTGTCATATTCACTATGAGAAAATTCTTGTGATTTTTTAAATATATCATTTCTTATATCTCTAACAACTTTTGTTGAAATACTAGCTGAAGTATATGCTAAAAGTACACTTCCCATAGCCCCTAATATAGAAATTCCTACAATCACTATCCCCATTTGCTTTATATAACTTATATCATTATAAGCTATACCTGTATCTATTACCTTTGCCATTATTGTAGGTATACCTAGTTCAACTAAAGCAAATCCTAGTACACCAACTAAATTTAATAAAACAAGCGCCTTATATTTTTTTAAATATCTTAATATTAATTTCATTTATATACCTCCTCTTTATCCTTCCTTAGTTTCCTTATTTTAGTGCACCAAGAATTTTAATTTTATATATAATATTATTTTATGTCAATATTATTTTTTTACTCCATTTTAATTGTTCCTAAAACAAATGGATGTGCATAATCTTACACATCCATTTATTTAAAATTTATTTTAATTTACTTTTTTTCATTATAAATTCTTTTATTATATCTTTGTTAGTATCATCTATTTTAATTGAAAGTCCTGAACAATTAATTACTGCTCCTTCTAAATTTTCTGACAATAATAATATATCTTGAAAATTACAAATACTACTTTTCCAATTTTTCTTATCAAATGCTTTATCAAATTCATACCAATCAGTAAATGCCGGAATCCAACTTATACCATTTTTATCCTTAATTATAGAAAACCTAACTTCATTTCCTTTATTAACAACATTCATCCCATTACTATCAATTTTTAAATCATTATTTTCTAATTTTATAGGAACTAAATATTTTGCATTAATTACTTCTTCTAGCATTTTTTCTTCTAAATTGCGCATAACCTCAGCTTTATTAGCATAATTTTTTCTTGAATACGCATTTTGAAAAAATTTAATCATAGCAAACTGCATTTTAGGATTTATAACTGGAATATTTTTTGCTGGTACATTACTATAATCACACGAAGGTAATATTTCATTTCTTTTCATTTCAATTGTGTATTCTCCATTATCAATTAAAAATTTTTCTATTCCAATATAATGCATTTTTCCAAATTCATTTATTACATCTTTATCTACTAATTTCTTCATTTCTAAAAAAGTTTCTTGCTTATTAAAATGCTCTACTGCATTATCAGCAAATTCCTTTTGTGAAAAAATCCAAGCTCTTTCTTCAAAATCAATATAAGGATATTTAGTATTTTTATCATATGCAATATATAATTCTTTAGATGTTCTAAGTTTTATTATTAAAACTCTTGTAAATGCAATAATTTTACCATCATAATCATGATTATTTAATGCATTTTTCTCTTTTAAAACTCTCATTGTAAAAATTAAAAATACAAGTTCCTGTATGTTAACCTTTTCAAATTCTTCAGCACTAATTTTATTACTAAAAATAAATATTCTTCCTAATTCATTTTTTCTTTTATTGTCCATTACTTCCCCTCATTTCTTAAACTTAAAACATATTTTTAAAATCTTAATTTTACCTAATTTTTATAAATATTGAAATTTATTAATTACATGTATTATAATTTTACATTTAAAACCATTTATAGTCAAATAATTCTCAATTTTATTCATTTTTAATTATTTAATATTTTATAAATTTAAACTTTTAATTAACTTTTATATATTGTACCCATACATTAGATTATTGTTATTTTTTGATTTATCTTATTAATAAAGAAATCTTTTATGGAGGTGTTATTTTGTCAACTCATCATGCCACTACTAAAGATATAACAAAAATAGCTATAATGTCTGCTTTAGTGTTTATTGCAACTTATTTAATTAAAATTCCTTCTTTAAATGGATATACTCATATTGGCGATTCAATGATAATTATATCCGCTTTAATTTTAGGAAAGAAAAAAGGTGCATTAGCAGCTGGATTAGGAGCTTCATTATGTGATTTATTAAGTGGATATATGCAATATATAATTGCTACATTTTTTATAAAAGCTATTATGGTTATTATTATTTGTACAATAGTAGAAAAACTAATTAATAAAACTAAACTTGCTTGGATTATAGGTTCTATTGTAGGATGTACTTTTCAACTGTTAGGTTATGCTTTATTTGAAAGCCTATTATATGGATTTGCCGGAGCAATTGCTTCTATTCCAAGTAATATTATTCAATCTATTACCGGAATTGTCATTGCTATGGTATTAGCTAATATACTTGAAAAATCTAATGTCTTTGAAAAATTAAAAAATGCCTAACTTTCATAATAAGCAATAAAAAGGGGATATCGCATTAAGAATAAATACTACAATATATTTTGTTGATTTTTATTTTTTAAAACAATATATTGTGTATAAAATTTTTAGTGCGACAGCCCCTTTATCTTTTATATTATTAATACTAGAATCCAAATGGAATTCCAAATGCAAAGAATCCTAGTAAAAGTATTGTCCATCCAATTAAGAAGCTTATTGAATAAGGCATCATTAATCTTATCATATCACCAACTGTATATTCTGGCTTATACTTTCTCATATACACTAATATGATTCCTGCATATGACATTAATGGAGTTATTATATTAGTTGATGAATCAGCAACTCTATAAGCAGCTGCAACAACTTCTGGTGTCATATTTGAATTTACTTGATATAACATTGGTACAAATATTGGACCAAGTAACATCCACTTTGAAGTTAATCCACCTACAAAAAGATTTATTATAGCAGTTATAATTATAAAACCTATTATTAAAAGAATTGGGAATTCTGATAAGTTCATAGCTTTTAATAAATTACCACCTAAATATGTTATATAAGTTCCAAGTCCACTTTTAGTTAATAATGCTAAGAAGTTGTATGAGAAAAATGTAAGTACAAGTACTGATCCCATAGATCCCATTTGCTTAGACATACCTTTAACTACATCATTAGCTGATTTAAACTTTCCAACCTTAAAACCATAAAATACACCTGGTAAAAAGAATATGAATGTTATTATTAATATAATATTATCCATAAATGGAGTTACTTTTGCACCTGTTTCTGCATTTACAAATGTTTTTAATGGTCCAAAATATAATCCTATTACGCAAGCAGCTGCAATTATAAATCCTAATCCAGAAAACTTAAGTGCCTTATTTTCAATAGGCTTAACTGTAAAATCATTTAAGTTCATATCTTCTGTAATTGTATAGCTTTCTTTTTCAAGTCTTGGCTTAATTACTTTAATAGTTACAAAAGCACCTATAGTAGCTAACATAAAAGTAGAAGCAACTACAAAATAATAATGCATAGTGGCTGGGTTTAATGTCTTTCCTGCTGCACTAACAAAAGGAATACCTTGTCCCTCTGCAAATATCTTAGCATTATTACCAATTATTATATCTATCGGTGTTGCTGGAATTAAATTAGCACTAAATCCAGCAGATACTCCAGCAAAAGCTGCAGCCATACCTATAATTGGATTTTTCTTTAATCCTGCATATAAAAGCCCTGCTAAAGGTATTAAAATTACATAACCTGCATCTGTAGCAATACTACTCATTATACCTAAAAACACTAATACTATTGGAAGCATCTTATCTGAAACTTTTAATCCAACCTTTTTTATTAATGTAGATAAAAGCCCTGATTCTTCTGCTAATCCAACCCCAAGCATAACAACAAGAATTGTCCCTAATACTCCTCCACCATATGCTAACCAGTTATTAAGTAATGCATTTGAAAATATCCATTGAATATTTTCTGCTTTAAACATATTTTCAATAGTATGAGTTGTATAGCTTCCATCACCACTCATAACTTCAAAAGTTTTTCCACCTAAAAAAAGTGTTGAAAATAATACTACTACATAAAATATAGCAAATATTATAACTGGATCAGGTATTTTTTTACCTATCTTTTCAATTATAGATACTTTTTTCTTATCTTGTAACTTAATATTTTTTTCTTCTACTCTCTGTTCCATTTTATCCCCCCATATTTCATTTAACTATTTTAATTAGTTAATTTATTGTCATTCTACTATAAAATTGTTAATTCATCAACCTTTTTCCATAAAATATTACATTTTTTTCATAAACATCTTATATTTTTTAATTTTTAATAATATTTATTTTTATAGATTTTATTGTATTATTATTAATATCTTGTCACTTTACTTCTACTTATTTCTATATCGAGTAGGAGCTAAATAATTATTTTATTTAGCGTCCTCTCACACCACCGTACGTACCGTTCGGTATACGGCGGTTCATTAGAATTTAATGCATCATTTGATATGTTTGTGTTAGACTAACAAATCCTAGTGATTCTAGATATTTGTTATTTAGAGATTTGCTTAAGATTGGGCTCTTGGATATTCTCCAGTAGCCTTTTCTTGTATTTGCATATTCCCATGCTTTGTATTTATTAATTCCTAGTTTTACTAGATTTCTATGTCTGGTGCTAATCTTCTTCCATTGTTTCCATATGCAAGCTCTTAGTCTTCTTCTAATCCATTTATCTAGTTCTTTTAGCTTCGCCACCGCGTTAGCTATTCCATAATAATTAATCCAACCCATCATTATTTGATTTAATTTCTTTAGTCTAGATTCCATACTAATCCCTATATTTCTATTAGTGTAGAACTTAATTTTATCTTTAAATCTCTTGATTGATTTTTCATGAATTCTTATTTCTGCTCCGCCCTTCGCAAAGTAGAAAGAAAACCCTAAGAATTTTCTTTTAGATACAAAGTCTACTGCACTTTTATCCTTGTTTACCTTAAGTTTTAACTTATTTTCTATAAGTTTTATCATAGATTCCATTACTCTTATGCCTGCTCTTTTACTTTTAACATATACATTATTATCATCTGCATACCTACAAAATTTGTGTCCTCTCTTTTCAAGTTCCTTGTCTAATTCATCAAGCATTATGTTTGCTAGTAATGGACTTAACGGACCGCCTTGCGGAGTTCCTTCTGCACTTGTTACAGAAACGCCGTTAATTAGAATTCCACTTTTTAAGTATTTTCTTATTAATGATAATAGTCGTTTGTCTTTTATCTTCTTTTCAAGTTTCCCCATAAGAATATCATGGTTAACTTTATCAAAGAATTTCTCTAAATCCATATCTATAACCCATCTATTTCCCTCGTTTATGTATTGCTTCGATTTTGTTACTGCATCCTTTGCTCCTCTACGAGGTCGGAAGCCAAAGCTATTGTTTGAAAATAGTGGTTCATAAATTCTAGATAAAACTTGAGCTATTGCTTGTTGTATTAATCTATCTTGCACAGTTGGTATCCCTAATAGTCTAACTCCTCCATCAACTTTAGGTATCTCTACTCTTCTTACTGGTGATGGATTATATTTACTTTCTAGTATTTTAGCTTTAATTGTATCCCAATGTTTTTTGATATGCTCTCGAAGTTCATCGATTTTCATTCCATCAACTCCATGGCTACCTTTATTACTAATTACTCTCTTAAGTGCTAAAAGCATATTATTTCTTTCAAGAACTTCTTCAAGTAACATACTAGTATCAAATGTTTCATCGTTTACGCTTTCCCTATTTGGTAAAACCATAAAATTACTCTGCACCTTTGATTTACCTTGAAGTTCCACTTCTACTTCCACCACTTGGTCTCTATATTGAGTTTTCTGTTTTCTTTGTAATTTCTTTGATTTATCCAAAGTTGTAAACCTCCTAACGTTCAGTCCTTCGTCCGCTATCGCGATTAGCGGAGTTACTATGACATCTGCTGACTTCTGATAGTTCAGCTATATATCACTATATAGGTTATCTATTAGAAATTAATCTATTTTAGATGTATCTATCAGACCTCCCCAGGTAAGAACACGTACTTTCACCTCATATATCTGCCACATATACTTTCTCTATTTCGGATAGTTTAGGGCTTTACTTTGATATGCAAGTTCACCCATAGAGATAAGCCTCAAATGTGATTCGTATACCTCAGACCAAGGTTTTGCCTCCGACTTCCTTCAGATTCCACCTCACGATGGACACCCTTGTCCTTGGCTAATGGTTGGCACTATCAACCCCCATATCGGACTTTCACCGACGAGTACGTGCCCATGCTGGGCACACATAATAAAAAAATCTGAATATTTTTATTCAGATTTTTTTATGCTTAAAGACTATTTTATAAATGTAACCACTTCTTTTAAGTCTTTACGTGGTGGTGAATTAGGAACATCATCTTCTGATACTCCAAGTGCTATCATAGCCATTAAATTATATTCTTCTTTTTCAAAATTAATAAGATTTTCAATTTCCTTTTTTGAATGAGTAGGTCCAGTCATATAACATGTTCCATATCCAAGTTCTGTTGCAGCTAACAAGAAATTTTCTATTGCAGCTCCTATTCCTTGTGCTGCTGAATTAGGAAATCTTAATTCATTAATAACTTCCTCACTTGCATTATTATCGCTAAGTATTTTTTCTTCTATCATATAATATTCCTTTGAATATACAATAATTAATACTGGAGCATTTTTAAAACATGTATAATAAGAAAGTAAACTCATCATAATTTTTCTTTGCTTTTCTTCTTTTGCCATTTCAGCTAAGTTTATATGATTTTTAGTTACTATATCAGCTATTTTATTAATTAATTCATTATTTTGAATCACAGTAAAATGCCAAGTTTGCTGATTTTTTGGTGATGGGGCATGTATAGCTGCATCTAACATTTTAATAATATCTTCTTCTTTTACTTCTATATTTTTAAATTTTCTAATACTTTTTCTATTATAAATAAAACTTAAATTTTCCATATATTATCTTCCCTTACATAGTTATTTTATGTTTAATTAATTAATACATTTATTATTTCTTCAACTTTAAAAACATCATTTATTTCAAATATTTCTGCTAATTTTTCGATATTTTCTTCTAAATGTTCAATATCCTTTGAATACATATGACTTATATCTACTATATCACTATCTGTTAATCTACCTTCTTCAGTAAACTTTACAACACACAATTCCTTAATCATTAAATAACTTACTATTGTTGTTTTTATCTTTGCTAATACATCATAATCAAATACAGCTTTCATAAAGTATCTAAATATAAAATAAACTAATATATTCTCAAATTTATATATACATTCTTCATAATAATTGTTAAAAGATTCATGCTTTGATAAATATATTTCTTTATCTTCTTCACTTTGCCAAAAATATCTTATTGCATCATTTAATCCTAATGGATCATTTGGTGTTATATGCTTTAAATTTTTAAATACTTCAAAAAACTCTTTGATATTAATATATTTCTTATTTTTATTATTTTTATATTTATCTAATTCTTTAATAAATTCATTTATTAAATCTTCATTTGAAAATTTTTCTCTAACATCTTTTATTGCTGTTATTTCATTTTCATCAATTTTCTCTTGAACTTCATCAATAAATTTAAGTGTAATTGCAGCCCTAACATTTAAATCTATATTTCTGTCTTGGATAATATCTAATACAATCTTTCTACTTTGTAATAACTGTAAATATAAATTAGCATTAATATCATTATAATTGCTTATTTCTTCATTATTTTCACTTAATTCAAAAGTTGTTTTTTTTGAATTTCCTAAAATTATTCTTGCAGCTTCTGGACATGATAAAGAAATTCCAACTTCTCTTACTCCACCAAATTCTTCTATATACCTTGGATATTGCTTGCAAGTATAACAAAGAGCATCTTCTCCAACTTCTTTATATATATCACATAATTTATTTTCATTCAAAAATGGACAATTATTATCTTTTAATATAAATATATTTTCTCCACCTTCATGTATTATTTCCCTTCTTAATCTATCACCAAAATCCCCTTGAACTTTTTGATATTTTTCAAGTGCTTCATCATCAATTACTATTCCCCATCCAGCACAACATGTATCTTCACACTTTGAAGCTATGCATTTAAAATCCTTAAAATAATTTGGTACTCGTATTTTCATTTTTACCTCACATCTGATGTTTATTGCTTTTTAAATCTTTCATAAAATTCATTTTAATATTTATTAATTATAGTATCAAGTATTCTATGAAATTGATTTATCTATATTGATTAAATTCAAAATAAATATTAGCAAGCGTTCTATTTATGAAATCATTAGTTACATATGAATTATCAGAAAATAATAATCCATAGTCACTATAAAATCTACTTAACATAAGCATAATATAAAAATTAGTCATACTTATATTAATAACTCCTGTATAAAATGCAAGTATTGCATTAGAATTTGAAATTGTATATGTTAATGCAGGAACAAATGATTCGTTTAAATTATAATTACTTTCCATAACTTCCTTTATAAATTTATCAGCATTTTTGTCATCATGTATACTTACTTTTGAATCATATTTTATATTTCCTTTTTCAATTTCATTAATATATAATCCAATTAAAAAACAATATAATTCTATTTGAAGATTACCATTTGTTATAAAATTAAAAGTGCTTGGATTTAATGTATCATAGTCTACATTGTTAAGCATTGAATAATTAAATGTTAAAAAGAAATATACCCTATTCAAATTCTTATAAATAAATTTTCCATCTTTAACAAATGGATTATTACTTCCTAAAAATTCTGCACATGGAGGAATAGTAAAATTGCTAAATTTATTAAAATTACAACTTTTATATCTTTTCTTTTTACCCACAAACTCTCCTCCAAATTATATAACTTTATACTATTTTATGATTATCTAAATTAAAAGACACTTATATATTTTTTATATTTATTGCAAGTAAAAAATTTATTTATATCATATAATTTTTATAATATTAATTTTAAATATTTTAATTAAATTATAAATTTTTCCAAATAAAGTTACACAACTTTAAATTTAATAAAATTCCTTTAAATTTAATTATTACATATTTAGGATTTTTATTTTCTCACTACCACTATCTTATTATCACTAATACGTTTTTGAATTTTACTGATTTTAGGCTTATAATGTACTTGTACAAAGAGATAAGATATGTACAAAGAAATCATGATTATCAAATATTTTAAATAAGTCTTATTTAATATTGTCAATGTTAAAAATTAAAAGAAATGAAAGAGAGTGATTTTATGGTAATTTATAATTATGACAAATATCAAGACTACAAATTTGAATATAAGAAAGATCATATTTTAGTAAAAAAATTCTACACTAAGACAAGTAAATATGCACCATTTACTTCTATGATGTCTAAACCTGATTTAACAGAAAAGAAATTTGATGATATTTGTGAAGAATGGTATGCTAGAAGACACAGAGAAGAAGCTGCAAGAGCTGCCCATAAAAAAGCAAGCTAAAGATATGCAATTTGTAAATATAATTTCAAAAAAGAAACTGTCGCAAAATTTTTATTTTGCGACAGTTTCTTTTTTATCTTTCTTTTATCTTATTTATTATTTGATAATGGCATGTATGGCATTATTCTTTCTGCAAAACTTGGCATTGTCATTGTTTGAAGGTAAACTTTTCCTGGCCCTGTTAATGTTGTTAAAAATAGTCCTTCTCCACCAAATAGCATATTTTTAAATCCCTTTACCATTTTTGCATCATATTTTACACTTCTCTCATAAGCAGCTATATGTCCCGTATCAACTATTAGCTTTTCTCCATGATTTAACTCCTTTACAACTACACTTCCATCAATTTCAAGAAATACTTTACCTCTTCCTTTTACTTCTTGCATTATAAAGCCTTCTCCACCAAAGAACCCACCCTTTATACTCTTATTAGTTGTAACTGAAAGATTTACACTTGGTTCTGCACATAAAAATGCACTTTTTTGACATACATATTCTCTTCCATCAGATAAATCTAAAACTATTATCTCACCTGGAAATGTTGCTGATATTGTTATTTCACCTGGATATTTTTTTGCTGTATATGTTGCCATAAATATAGAATCACCTGATAACATACGCCCTATCCCCTTAAATAATCCCCCTTTCATATTTGTGCTCATCTCCATATTTTCACTCATCCAAGTCATTCCACCTGATTGTGTATAAATACTTTCTCCTTGGTTAAGCTTTATTGTTACCGCTGGTAAATTTCCTCCAAAAATATTATATTCCATTTATATCCTCCAATATATTGTTCCAAATCCTATTAAGCATTTTAATTAATTATATTATATAGTATCAATTACTCTTTATCAAGTTTGATTTTCTTTATTTTTAATTATATATTTCTTAATTTCCTCATTTACTCTCTTTAGAAGAATATATCCTCTATTTTTCTTCTATTTTCTAAATATATTTTTTATTATGTTATAATTCCTATTTAAAAAGAGAGCTAACCTATTAGTGAATAAAAATCCACTATCATCAACTCTCTTTCTACATTTTAATTTAATATATTTTTTATCACCATAAATAAACCTTCTAAAACTAATATCTTACTTAAATTTAAATAAAAAACTATTTAACTTTAATACTCTTATTCATTTTAATTTTATTAAATTCATAATTTATTATTTATTTTAGGTAATTCTATAATTCTATTGCATACTTTCCTAGCTAAATCCATATTATGAGTAACTACTAACATTCCTATATTATTTTTATGAGATATTTTCAATAATAAGTTCCAAATTTGTGCTTGAGTAATAACATCAAGCATGGTACTTATTTCATCACAAACTAAAAACTTAGTTTCTGGACCTAATACCCTTGCTATACAGAACCTTTGTAATTCTCCCCCAGATAGTTCATTAGGCCATCTATTTAACCATGATTTTTCTATTCCCATCTGCTCTAATAAATTATCATCTACATTCCAACCTTCATTTAGTATCTTATCCATCTTCCATCTTGGATTAATAGATTGTTCTGGATGCTGATAAATCATTTGAATTGGACAATAACATTTTTCAGGAGTTGGCTTTCCATCCCATAAAACTTCTCCCTTATCAGGCTTTATGTATCCTGATATTATTTTTGATAATGTACTTTTTCCATAACCTGATGGTCCAACTAATGCTACTCTTTCTTTAGAATCAACTGTGAAACTAACATCTTTAAGTATCCATTTAGAGCTTTTACTATACCTATAGCTTATATTTTTAACCTCAAGTAGCATTAATACACCTCACCTCACCATCTCTTACTTTTCTCATTTTAATCTCCATACAACATTCATCTGTTTTTAATGAACATCTATCTCTAAACAAACATCCCTTTGGAAGATTGCCTGCATAAGGTTGATACCCTGGCAACTCCTTAAATTTATTTTGTGGCAAAGCATCTATAAAAGCTTTACTATAAGGATGTCTTAATGCATCTTTTCCTTTTATAAAATCCTCAACTTGTGCAATTTCAACTATAGTACCAGAATAAAAAACTGCAATTCTATCAGCAACATTTAAAGCTAAATCTACATCATGAGTAATTAATAATACTCCACATCCACTATCTGCAATTTCTCTAAAATTATTTAAAGTTTCCATTGCAAGCTCTAAATTTAATCCTGGTGTAGGCTCATCAGCTATAATTAATTTTGCTTCATTCATTACAGCTGTTGCTATTAAAACTCGTCTTGCCATTCCACCAGATAATTGAAAAGGATACATTTCTGCAACTTTATCATCTAAATTATATTTTTTAAAAACTTCTTTTTGTCTTTCCTTATTACCATTAATTCCAACAACTTGCTTTCCTACCTTCATTAATGGATCTAAAAAATCTACTGATTGTGGTATAAATGCTATATCTTTTCCTCTTACTTTTCTTAAATACTTCTCATTTAATTCATCATTATAATATTTTATACTACCTTTTGTTTTTGAATTTTCAGGTAATATTCCCATAATTGCATGAGCTAAAAGACTCTTACCTGATCCACTTGATCCAACTACAGCTACAATTTCACCTTTCTTTACATCAATACTAAGTTCATGTATAACTTCTAAATCTCTTTTACTTAATCCCTTATTATACATACTAAAAGATACTGATAAATTATCTACTTGTAATACTGATACTTTTTCATTCATAGACATTCTCCTCATTTATTGATTTCCGCTATTGGGATTAATTAAAATCTTAAGATTCTCTCCAATTACATCAAATAAGATTACAACACTTAAAAGCATTAATCCTGGGAAAACTGCAAGCCACCATTTTCCTGTTGTAATGTGATTCATTGCTTCTGATAAGATAACTCCAATTGCAGGAACTTCTGCTGGAATTCCAAATCCTAAAAATGTTATTGATGCTTCATGCATAATAGCATGTGGAAATAACAGTACAACTCCAATTAAATATACTGGTAATACATGTGGAATAATGTGATTAACTGCAACTTCAAATTTATTTTTCCCCATTTTATAGGCTGCTTGGACATATTGAGATGATCGAACCTGAAGTACTTCTGCACGAACAAGCCTTGTAAGTGCAGGCCAGTGGGTAACTGCTACTGCTACTGTAACTCCCACTGTCCCTCTTCCAAGCATAAATGATATTAAAATTAGTAAAATCAAATGTGGAATCCCCATACAAAGATCAACACACCAATTAATTAATTTATCGTATTTTCCACCAATAATAGCGCAAGAAACTCCAAATACAAGAGCAATAAAAGAACTTACTATAGATGCAAGTATTCCTATTAAAATACTATTAGATAATCCCTTTATACATCTCCAAAACATATCTCTTCCCATAAAATCTGTTCCAAACAAATGCTGTAAACACGGACTTATAAATTTTGCTGAATAATCCACTGCATATTTATTTGAATTCATTGTAATTCCTAAAATAAATACTACTAATAAATATACAGTAGAAATTGCTACATAAAATATTATCTTAGCCCTTGTATTAGGAAAAATATTAAACCTACCTTTTCTTGACACTCTTAAGTGGCTATTAACCATTGTATTTTCCCTCCTTTAATCTTGGATCCAATACTCCATATAATATGTTTGCAATAAAATTACCTACAAATACAAATATAGCACTAAATATTGCAATCCCTAGTAATAAAGGAACATCACCATTTAATCCTGCTGCTGTTGTTGCTGTACCTAATCCTGGATAAGAAAAAACTGTTTCAGCTAATGCTATCCCTCCAAAAAGTTCACTAAATGAAGCAAATTGTTCTGTTATAGCTGGTAATGCTATATTTCTTAACCCATGTCTAATTACTAGTTGTCTCGTATTTTCCCCTCTCGCTTTTGCAAAAAGTATAAAGTCACTATTTAATATTTCTATTAACTTTTGTCTTGTAAATAATGTTACTCTACTAATACCTAATATGCTAAGTGTTAATGCTGGTAATATAAGATGATATATTCTATCCCAAATTGTAATTTTCAAAGATAACTTACCCATGGGTACTGCAAATCCTATAGGAAACCACCCTAAATATACTGAAAATAAGCTTAAAATTAATAAACCTATCCAAAATGTTGGTGCTGATTGCAATGCAAGACAAAATATTTTTATAATTTTATCAAATAAACTTCCTTTATATATACCTGCTAAAACGCCAATTAAAAATCCAACTATTCCTGAAAAACACCAAGCTACTAACATTAATACTATTGAATATTTAAATCTCTCTAATATAACTGTACTAACTTGCTGCTTATATGTTATTGATGTTCCAAAATCACCTTTTAAAACATTTTTACCCCAAGATGCAAACCTTTCTAATGGTGGATCATTTAACCCCCAATGATCTGCAATTTCCTCCTTTGCCTCTACTGAAAGTGTAGATTCTGCTCCAATATATGATGTTAATGGATCTATAGGCGAATTTGTAACTAAAATAAAAGAAATAATACTAACTCCTATTAATAATGATAACATTCTTAAAAATACTGAACTTATATATTTTACTCTATTCATTAATCTTCCAATCCTTCATATTACAAATAATTGGTGCACCATGTCCGTGTGGATGTGGTATTTGTGTGTTTATAGAAATATCAAGATAGTCATTTACAAAGTAGCTATGCTCAATATTTACAATATATAAATATGGATAATCTTCACTTGAAACTGTTTGTACTTCTTTCCACTTTTCTACTGCATCTTCTTGATTATTAGAATCTATAGCTTCATCTATTAATTTATCTACCTCTTTATTTGAATATCCAATTGTATTATCGTAATCACCACTTAAAAATAAATCAGAATAAAATAATGACTTTAATACTGTAGGATTATATTGTCCCCAACCCCATATAATACCACATGTTTTAGCTTTAACTGTAAGTTCATCCCATGTTCCTTGTTTAACATTTATTTTTATTCCCAACTCTTTTGCATCTTCTGCAACAGCACTTCCTAATAAATATCGTTGCTCATCATTAGATGGTGCATAAACATCAAATTCACAAACTATCCCATCTTTTTCACAAATTCCATCACCATTACTATCTATCCATCCAGATTTTTCAAGTATTTTTTTTGCTTCCTCTTTTTGATTATCATCATAAACTAAAGGATTTCCCCAAACTAAATTAGTTGTAAAACCAGTAGCTTTTTTACCTACACCATTTAATGCATTTTCAATTATTTGTTCACGATTTATTCCTATACTTAAAGCTTTACGTACAGCTATATCAGATGTAACATTATTACCTACTAATATTTCATTATCATCTTTATCTGTCATTGTTTGCTCTTTTAAGTATGGTAAACTAATATTACGTACATCCATAGTCTCAAGATTTTCTAAATGCATTCCATTTATTATTTCTTTAGAATAGTTTGGATCTACCATAACTATATCTAATTGGCCAGACTTAGCATTAGAAAAAGCTGATTTACTATCCATTTTTACAAATGTTACTTGTTTAATTTCTGGAGTTCCCTCGTAATAATCTTCATAAGCTTGTACTATAATTTGTTGATCTGTATTATATTGAATTACTTTCCATGGTCCTGTTCCTATTGGTGATTTATCAAAAACTTTACTATCATATGAATCACTTGGAACAATTCCTAACAATGCAATGGAATCAAAAAATGGTGAATATGGCTCTGATAATGTAAATTTAACTGTATAATCATCTACAGCCTCTACACTTTTTAATCTTGTAAGATCAACACTTTCATTATCTGCTTGATTATTTTTTACTGTCTCATAAGTGAACACTACATCCTCAGCAGTAAAATCTGATCCATCTTGAAACTTAATACCTTTTTTTAAATTAAAAGTATAAATTAATGAATCTTCGCTTATACTCCAACTTTCTGCTAAATCACCTTCATATTCTGAATTTGGATTTACTCGTGTTAACGCATTATTTGTAAACGAATATCCATAACTCATTGCTCCTTTAATTGGATCTAAGCTACTTTCAAAAATATTATTTCCAACATATGCTGTAATGCTGTCCTTACTATCATTATTCTCATTATTAGCATATGTTGAAATACTATTATCATCCTTAGAGTTATTTTTCACACTTGTACTTTTTCCATTATTACATCCTACAATGAGTAATGACATACTTACTATTAGAGATACTATCAACGATTTTTTTTTCATAAACTCCCCCGCCCCCTTACCATTTTATACCATAATTTTATCATTTTTACCAACTATCAACAACCTGGGTAGGGGGATTAATTTTATATTTTTTTATAATAAATAAATTTTAGTTTTCATAAAAAATATTATATAAAAAAAGAGAATTCCAATACGAATTCTCTTTTTTAACGTGGTATCATTAACTATTTATTTAATGAACTTAGCTATTGCTTTATTTAAATCTTCTATAGGCCTTTTATCGCCACATTCTATAGCTTCTACTATGCACCCTTCTATATGTTCCTGCAATATTATTTTACTTACTCCATTTAATGCTGATATAACTGCAGCTAACTGAATTAATACTTCACTACAATCCCTCTCATCTTCAACCATACGTTTTACAGCTTCTAAATGTCCAGCTGCACGAGATAAACGATTCAATATAGCTTTTGTACTTTCGTGAGAATGTGTATGTGTGTGCCCCTCTGCATTTTTATGAGTATGAGTAAATATCTTACCATTATCACTTTTATGAACATGTTCCATTGCTTTTGTACTATCCATGTTATACCCCCAGCTTATACTCCTATATAATTTATATTAAATTTTATATCAAGTTATTCTTTTATAAAAATAATCTCTATATTTAACTTATAACCCTTTTATTGTTAAATACTAAAACAAAAAAGATATGAGAGTTTTTCTCATACCGTACATCATTTTAATATTTAGTCTTTTTCTTAAATTTTATACTCTTTCTTTACATATTACTGGTAAATTTATGGTCTTATAATAACTTATCATTCTAATAAGTACTATAATTATCAAAGTTATAAATTGTGCTGATTCCATCCCAATTATAGGATATATAAACCAAAGTATAGTTACACCTATAACTCCTGCAATACAATAAATATCATTTTTAAAAATTTGCGGTTTTCTATTAGTTATTATATCCCTTAGAACTCCTCCACCAACTCCAGTTATACTAGCTGCAAATATAAATAACATAAAATTATAATTACTATTGATTGCTTTAACAGCTGCTGATACAAAAAAGGCAGCTAATCCAATTGCATCTATAAATACAAATAAATTCTTATATTTTAAATTTCCTTTTAAAAATATAGCTAATAAAGTTCCTGCAATAATAAATGGAATTGTCATATAACTTGTAAAAAATACTGGAATTCCTACATCTGAAACTATATCTCTAAGTACTCCTCCACCCATTGCAGTAATTATTGCAATTATATAAACTCCAAAAACATCAAATTCCTCTTCAATAGCTACTATTGCTCCTGATACGGCAAAAGCAAAAACACCGATATACTCTAAAATTGTAATATAATCCAAAAAAATCCCCCTTCTTTACTTCTAACTAGACTAATTATTAAAACAATTGCGTCTCTGTCTTTTTACCTGAAAGATTCTCCTACTATACTTAAGATTGCTTCGTCGGTGCTTTTAATAGTCTTTCCAGAGTTTTCTCAAAATTTGGTCCTTTTGCCTGAGAGTTTGCCGCACTTTCCCCTTCGGCTCTATATTTAAACAGTATCTCCCAAATTTATCAACGAAATACCTATAAATTATAATATATCCATAACTGCACTTCAATATATAAATTAGAAAATGATCTTATTTTATCTTTTCTTTAATATTTTATCTTTTAATCATTTTCAATATTATATAAATCACTTAATGATATTACTCTTTCTTTTTTAGCAATACATCCTCCAATTTCCAATAATGCTTTATCTTCTGTTACTAAAATTAAATTTTCATTAATATAACATGCAAATAGTTGCAAAAAATCATTTTCTGATAAATTATTATTTTTAAATTTTTCTTTTATTGTGTAATCTAAAATAAAGTAAAATCCACTTATATCTTGTTTATTAATTTTAAGAGCAAAAGGTAATAATTCACAAAACCTTTCACTTAAAACTTCTCTACTCCTATATATCTTAGCTTCTTTTACTGATAATTCCTTTAGTACTTCTTCTAATATTAAAAGTTTATTTTGCTTAATTAATTTATTTAATGTTTTTTCATCTTTTTCCCAAAGATTAATTATTATATTACTATCTAACAGATATTTTTTCATACTATATCAAACCTTTCTTATCAAAATAATATTTAGATATTATAAATTTTATTTTTTACAATATGGTCATTTATTAACTAAATATTATTTTACTTAGTTCGTTTTAATGTATCCACTACTTTATACTAACACCATAGATTAAAATAAGATTGTTCGCAAATTATTTATTTTCTAATTCACTTAATCTTTTATTTAATAAGTCTATATCTGATTTCATTTTCTTTTGATTCTTGACTATATTTATTATAAATATAACTATAGCAATTGGAATTGCAATAAAAATAACCAAATTTATCAAAGCAATAATTACTGTTAAGTTATTAACATCCATTTTTAATTCCCCCTCTTTTATAAATCGTATCTTAATACGATTGTTCATAAATCATTATATTTATTATACATTATAAATAGTAAATTAAAAGCATTTTTTACTTTTTATGCATATTAATCTTATAGTCTTAAAATATCTTATTAAATATAATGCTATAATAGTAAATATTAGAATATAGATCTTTTGAGATAAAAAAGCAACTGCAAACTTAAAAATAGGTTTTGCAGTTGCTTTATTGCTATCCCAGTTGGTTAGTTAGGAGTTAGAAGTTCATAGTGACAAGTGGCAAGTTACAAGTTAAGGAAAAAATTTAGCTTATGCTTAATTTTTGAAAATATAACTTTAAGAAATTCCTTATGTAATTTCAACCATAACTAAAAACTAAAAACTAAAAACTACTTACAGTTTATTCTATTAAAATCTTATTACTATTATTTTGTGTTAATTCTTTCTTAGGTAATTCAATATTTAAAACACCATTATCAAATTTTGCTTTAATGCCTTCTTTATTAACATTATTGATGTAAAACCCTCTAGAAACTGAACCATAGATTCTTTCAGGCCTAATATAATTATCATTTTTTTCTTCATTTTCATTATTTCTTGTGGCAGAAATAGTTAAATAATTATTGTTGTAATCAATATTTATATCTTCTTTTTTAACTCCTGGTAATTCAGCATGAATAATATATTCTTTAAGAGCTTCTTTTATATCAGTTTTGAAGTTTCCACCTGAATTGAATTCTGCTAACATATCACCATTAAAGAAATCATTAAACATGTCATTAATAGTTAATCCTTTGTTATTTCTTTCATTATTAAATTTAAAAGGTACTAAACAGAACATACAAAGACCTCCTTTATAAGTGAAATTCTAAATTTTAATTTAGTTAATTGAACTTACTCCTACAAACGAATGTGAGTAGTGAGTTTCATTTAACTAGTTTTTTGAAAGTTCAAAAGTAGATTTGTTAGCTTAATTGAGCCTTCTTATTGGGAAGCCTTTAATTACTTCTCTTATCTCTTTGTACAAGTATATTATAAAACAAAGGTCAAATAAGATCAAATTAATATTAATGAGAATATTAGAGTATAAGTGAGAAAACGAAAGGAATTAGTAATTGAAAATTAATTTCAAATAATTTTAATTAGTTTTGGAAAGAAAAAATATTATTTGAGGATTGAAGAAAAAATATAAAAAAGTTATATACTATATTTTACTCTTATAACCATAACTATTCCCCAAAATATAAAATTTGATATAAGTTTAATATCAGTTACATATCCTTTACTCCAACCATATAAAAACACTATCATAAATGAAACTAATAAATAAATCAAAAAATATTTTCTTTTTTCTAATACATTCAATCTTTTACTTAATTGAAATGTCAAAATTCATAATAATCATTATATTCATTTTTATATTTTAATATCATATCCTTATTACCTCCTATACTTGTACACCTAATAATAATAAATTGTTCTTTTATGCTTATAAACATTTTACCACAGATTACAAATTGCAATTTATCAAGTAGCTTTTAATACATAAAGCATAATTATTTACCTAATACCTTATAATGTTACATTTTGTATATAAAGAGATAGTATATTAGCAAGTTTCTCTATTTTTTCATAGTCTATCAATTCTGGAGTATCCTTTTCATTTAAAATAAATTCTGAAACACCCTGTTGACATATATGAATATTGGCATGATTATTTTCCTCAAATGCAAAATAATCACTTACCCCCATATTTTGCTCAAAAGCAAATTTAGCTTTTTCAGTAGGATAATCATCAACAAAATCTATATTATTATTATTAAAAATCTCTTTAATACCAGAATATAATATTTCTGAATCTCTAATTTTACTTAATTTTTTCAAACCTAAAGGATTAGAATTATATGAATCTTTCATTCCAACACAGTCAATATTTATATTAAAAACTCTTTGATATTGTAGTTTCTCAAGTTTTGTAACAAAATCTCTACTACCTGAAAAAAGAGCCATTTCCCCATTACTCATTAGAAAAATAACATCATAATTAAGTGATTGTTTTTTTGATGTATCTTCTAATAATTTAGCTATTTTAAGAACTGTAGCAACACCTGATGCATTGTCAACAGCTCCATTAAACCAAGCATCAAAGTGGGCTGTCAAAATAATAGCAGTACTATTATCTTTTCCACTAATCTTACCAACAACATTGCTAATATTTATATCATTACAAAAAAAATTATCTAAATATGATTTACCAAAAACAAATTCTAAATTTAATTGTTTATATAACTCATTAATATATTCAGTTGTTTTTCGATTTCCTTCTTTATTGTATTCTCTATCTTTAACTTCTTTTGAACATAGGTATTCAACCACTTCACTAACTGTAAATTTTTCCTCTATACTTTCTTCTTGAACAATATTATCACTTACAACTTTACTTTCATCTTGCTCTAAATTAGTATCATTGCAACTACATAATAAAAACATACTTATCACTATTAACACAAAATTTATTTTTTTTATTTTTATCATCTCCTCTAGCTATTAAATATTACAAATAAATATATATTAAAA
The DNA here is from genome assembly GCF_053571985.1 of Clostridium sp. ETTB3. NCBI lineage: Bacteria > Bacillati > Bacillota > Clostridia > Eubacteriales > Clostridiaceae > Clostridium > Clostridium sp. ETTB3. The sequence goes on along the minus strand of NZ_CP199832.1, from coordinate 1,134,006 downwards.
TTGTTCCTATAAATCTAATCGGCATATTGAAATTTATATATTTAATAGATTATTACTACCATTAGTACCTTTAATCAATACAACCTTATTGTTATATTTTTGCAATACACTCTTTATTTCTTCAATCTCTACAGTTTGAAATTTATCTGTCCATTTTAGCAAAGCTTTCAAAGAATTTAAACTTTCCTTTTTGCCTTCTTCAATTCCAAGCTTTCTTTTTATAAATCGTTTTATTATACGAAATTTATATATCATTCTAGGTACTTCTAAAATATAAATTATATCAGCATCTTCAAAACATTGCAGACACCATTTATAATATACACCTTCAATAATCCAACTATCTTTCTCAAGAATTTCTTTTAATAATTTATTCCTTCTATCTACGGGCATTTTTACTCCATATGTATTAGTTGTATTATCCCATTGTAAATTGTCCAGATCAAAATGAGGAATATTATATTTTTCAGATAAAACATTTGCTAAATACGATTTTCCTGTTCCACTTCCCCCAATAATATGTATCTTCATTTCAACCTCCATAAACTCCCATTTATTAATTAAAAAATAAAACTAACTCGTCTTATAATACAATTGTTCATCACTCATTATATTTATTATATATTAAAAACAATAAAACTAAAACAAATTTTACCTTATATACATATATTAGTCTTATACTCTTAAAATTCTTTATTAAATATATTTAATTTCTGATAAAAAAATATCTTCCAACTACTTGACTTAAAGTATACTTTATGATGTAAGATGATTAATATGAAATAAACTATTTTAGAACAAATAATTACAGGAGGATAAAAATGAAATATATTAAATTAGGTAATTCAGATTTAAAAGTATCCCGTATCTGTTTAGGCTGTATGGGATTTGGAGATTCTACTTCTGGTCAACATTCTTGGACATTGGATGAAGATCACTCTAGAGAAATCATAAAAAGAGCACTTGATTTATGAATTAATTTTTTTGATACTGCAATTGGATATCAAAGTGGTACTAGTGAGCAATATTTAGGTAGAGCACTAAGAGATTTTGCTAAAAGAGATGAAGTTGTTGTTGCAACAAAATTCCTCCCTAGAACACAAGAAAAAATCGATAACGGTATATCTGGTCAAGAACATGTTCAAATGATGTTAAACAAAAGTTTAGAAAACTTAGGAATGGAGTATGTTGACTTATATATTTATCATATGTGGGATTACAATACTTCTATTTATGAAATTATGGAAGGCTTAAATAGTTTAGTTAAATCAAGAAAAGTAAAATATATTGGAATCTCTAACTGTTATGCATGGCAATTAGCCAAAGCAAATGCCTTAGCTGAAAAAGAGGGATTTGCTAAATTTGTTTCAGTTCAAGGACATTATAATTTAATTTTTAGAGAAGAAGAAAGAGAAATGCTTCAACTATGTCATGAAGATAATATTGCTATTACTCCATATAGTTCACTTTCCTCAGGTCGTCTAGCAAGAATCAAAAATGACTCTTCGAAACGAGCTATTGAAGACAGTTATTCCAAAGGAAAATATGATACAACACAAGAGCAAGATTCACTTATTATTGAACGAGTTAATGAACTTGCAATTCAAAAAGGAGTTTCAATGTTAGAAATATCATTAGCTTAGTTACTTACAAAAGTTACTTCACCAGTTGTTGGAGCTACTAAATTAGCACAAATTGAAAATGCTGCAAATTCAGTTAATATAACATTATCTGATGAAGAAATTGCTTATTTAGAAGAGCTATATATTCCTCATAGGTTAGTTGGTGTAATGACCCAAAATACTATTGAAACTAAAAATAAGCCACATGTTTGGTCAATAGGCAATCAAAAACTTTAATATATCTTCTATAACCAAAAATTCTAATACTATAAATAGTGTTTTGGAGCTTATTCCTAAGTTCTAAAACACTATTTTATATATCAACTAAAAGAAAATATATACCAAAATATCTAATCATTTTAAAGTTTTTCTCTGGAATATATAATCAACTTCTTAATAAATTCATAAGCTTAAAAGTGTCTTTAAACAAATTTATATACCATTATCAAATGATTTTTAAAGTTCAGAATACATCTAAGCACTCTATTCATCCCATCCTTCTGGGAATTCAGCATTGTGGTAAACTTCTTGAACGTCATCATCATCTTCAAGTAAGTCTAACATCTTTTGGAACTTCTTAGCTGCTTCTTCATCAATTTCAGTATATGTATCTGGAATCATTTTAACGCCTGCTTCTAAGAATTCTAATCCTTCAGCTTCTAAAGCTTCTCTAACTGTTCCAAAATCTTCTGGTGAAGTTGTAATTATAAATACTTCTTCTTCATCACTATTGAAATCTTCTGCACCAGCATCTAATGCCATCATCATTAATTCTTCTTCATCAAGCTCTCCCTTTTCTATAACAATTTCACCTTTTTCTTGGAACATGAATCCTACACAACCTGTAGTTCCCATATTTCCGCCACCTTTAGTGAAAGCACTTCTTACATTCCCTGCTGATCTATTCTTATTATCAGTTAAAGTGTCAACAATAACAGCTACTCCTGATGGCCCATATCCTTCATATACTATTCTTTCATAGTTAACTGAATCTATTTCCCCTGAAGCCTTCTTTATTGATCTTTGAACTGTATCATTTGGCATATTAGCTGCTTTTGCTTTTGCTATTGCATCTCTTAATTTAGGGTTGTTATCAGGATCTGGCCCTCCATTTTTAACAGCTATCATTAGCTCTCTACCTATTTTAGTAAAGATTTTCCCTCTTTTAGCATCTGCTTTTCCTTTTTTATTTTGTATATTATGCCATTTTGAATGTCCTGACATTATTTCATCCTCCTAAATTCAAAAATATTATAAAAATCCTTTTTATTATATCATAAGGTACTTTATTTAACAATTTTTGTACCAGTTTAGAAACTATAAAATTTTATATAATCTATTATCTTCTTTAAAATAAATACCTTCTTCACTTTTTTCAACAGTTATTTTTCCATTACTTGCTTCAATTGCTTCTTTTTCAATTTCATCTGCAACTGTAACTTCTGCTAGTATATGAACTATAACTTTATCTGTATATTCAGTATCTTCAATATGCCAATTATTTTGACCACAAAAATACTGAACTTTTCCTATCATATCATAATCTAAATGTAATGATATATTAACCCCCTCAACTTTTTCAACTACGCCTCCTGCCTTTAAAGCTATAGAAGCACCTTTTGTATATGCTCTTGTAAGACCTCCTGTGCCAAGTAAAATCCCGCCAAAATATCTTGTTACAACTACTGCACAATCTGTTATATCTGCCTTTTTCATAACTTCTAATATAGGAATACCTGCTGTTCCTTGTGGTTCACCATCATCACTATATCTTTGAATCCCCATATTTTCACCTATGATATATGCCCAACAATTATGTCTTGCTTGTTTATGTTTAGATTTTATTTCTGCTACAAAAGCCTTTGCTTCTTCTTCATTTTCAACTCTTTTAGCATATCCTATAAATTCAGATTTTTTTTCAATAAAACTATCTTCACCATATTCTCTAATTGTTATATATGCCACTGCTTAAATCCCTCCCTTATAATGTTAATCCCCCTTGATATTTCATCTTCAGTAACTTGTGAAAATCCTATTTTAAAGTAACTTTCTCCTAAGTTCAACTCTCTATAAAATATCGCTCCTGGAGTAATATAAACACCTTTTACTTTTAATTTATAAAATAATTTTTTTGATTTTATTTCTTTATCTTTTATATTTAAATAAAAACTTAATCCACCTTTTGGATCCATAAAGGTTACATATTCACTTAAATTTTCTTTAATTAGCTTTTTCATAAGCTCATATCTTTTTATATATCCACTTTTTAAATTATCTATGTATTTAATCCAATATCCTTCCTTAATATACATTTCTAATGCTCTTTGCATCAATGTAGAAGTTGCAATATCTGTGTTTACCTTTGAATTTTGAATACTTTCTCTAAATTTTTTAGGGCATATAATATAACCAAGCCTTATTCCTGGTAAAAATATTTTTGAAAAACTTTTTATATAGATAACTCTATCATTATTATCCAATACTCTAAATGGCTCATGTTTTATATTTTCATCAAATATTAACTCTGATAAATAATCATCTTCTATTATGTAAAAGTCATATTTATTAGCTAATTCTAATATTTTAATCTTTTTTTCTCTACTATAGCTAATTCCAGTTGGATTTTGAAAATAACTCATAGTATAAAAGCACTTAATTTTATTTTTCTTAAGAATTTCTTCAAATTTTTTAATGTTAATTCCATCTTCATCAATTGGAATTTCAAAAACATTAGCTCTTCTAAACTTAAATACTGATAATGCCCCAGCATAAGTTGGCTTTTCAACAATAACATTATCATTAATGTTTAATATAGCCTTAGATGCAATATCAATTCCTTGTTGTGCCCCAGACACTATTAATAAGTCTTCAATATTTAATGAATTTTCCCAAAATACTTTATTTATAGTACTTCTTAAATTATAATATCCAAAGGCTTCCTGCTTAATTAAAGCTTCTGCTCCATCCCTATCTAAAACCTCATTAATTACTTTTTTAAATTCATCTATTGGAAAATCAACTATTTTGGAACTTTCTCCTGTAAAATCTATTATGTTACTCTCACAATTATTTTTTATAAGCTTTATTTCTTTTGAATATTCTTTTTTAAAATAATCAACTATTTCCCTTTTCTTTGCAAAGGTTCCTGCCCCCATCTTTTGATATGCATATCCTTCTGCTACAAGCTTATTATAACAACTTACAATAGTAACATTATTAACTTTTAATGATTTTGAAAGCTCTCTAATTGGAGGTAATTTATCTCCATCTTTAATAACCCTTGAATTAATTAGCTTTTTTATATTTTCTGCTATTTGAACATATTTAGGTTCATACTCATTAAATTTTATATTATATTTTTCCATATCATTCTCCCCAATTATCATACATTAATCGTACTCATACAATTATTATAAAAAATTTAATAATTTTGGTCAAATAAGTACTTTATAGTACATAATAATTTTAATGTCTTTATACTAAAATTTTTTAATATAAAAGAAAAAGAAGTACCTTGAATAGATACATCTTCTTCTTATTTTTAAATTTACCCTTAAATCATTTTATCAAATATATTTTGTATAAATATGCCTAATGATAATAAAATACAAGCAAATATTATAACTCCTCCAATATATGGTATAAACAATAATATCTTAACAATTAAAGTAAATATAATTGCAGAAAGGTAAGGGTTCATATTTTTAAGTACAACTTTTCCAAGTATTACACTTGTAAATATCGGTGCTAAATAAATTAATAATCCATAAATAATAAAACTTATTATTGAAATTGGAATTCCTACTATAGTTATACATAATAATATTGCTGCCATAGGTAAAATCACTAATGTTGCAAATCCTATTATAAAAGGCATCCAAGGTCTATATTCAAATCTTTCAACTGCTTTATTATTATATTTATTGCAAAGTAAAGTTATTAAAACTGCTAAGATTATTGCAGTTATAATACGTGCAAATTTCCCTAAAATATTAATTTTTCCTAACAATCTTGTTTCATTTTTATCATAACTTATTTTTTCAAAAGTAATATTATTAGTATTAAAATCTCCTAATACTTCCATATCTTCTTCTGATTTAACCTTAAAATTCCCAATAACTTTAGCTTTTTCTCCTATTATAAGCTTAGTACAATTTACTTTAACATTGTTTGTAACTATACCATTAATAGTAACTACATTTCCATTAATCATTAAATCTTCTGCTTCACCTTCAAAATTTACATCTCCACTTGATATATATATTCCCTTTGCTTTAGTTCCACTTTTTATATCAACACTTGCTCCTGCTACAGTTATATTTCTTTCAACATTTGAATCAATTGTTATTGTAGCTCCTGCTGCTCTAATACTTCCTCCTATAGATTCAGTTTGAATATCAATATTATTTCCTGCAACAAGTAAATCAGCCTTAACAATTCCATTAAACCTCAAATTATTCCCAACTGCATATACATCTGATTGAGCATCTAATGTTTCATTAATATTATTGCTACTAAAAAATTTATTTGATGCACTATCTAATATATCTGCAAATGCATTAAAAGAATAATTTATCATAAATAAAAATCCAATAGCAAAAAGAATTACCTTTTTAAAACTTATTCTCATTAGCCTTTCCTCCAAATTTATTATTTTTACAATATATATTATTACAAAATATCACCTTTTATTATTTATTCATTTTTTAATACTTAATACCCTTATTTATATTTTACCATATTTAGTATTTTTTATTAATATAAAAATAATCCTAATATTGTTAAATATAAACCTTTTAAATAAACACTTATGTAAATATTTGCAAAAATTAGTGTTTTAAAATAATTTATATCTTTTAATAAACAATATTAGGATCTATGTTAAAAAGAGATTACTTAAAATTTAATTATTTTTAATCTTAAGTAACCTCTTATTAACTTATTACATTATTATATTTATGATATAATCTTTTGATTTATTATAACTTTCTTCATCAACTTCAACAAACATAAAAGTACCATTTTCTCTATAATCTTCTTCTAATACTCTTCCATTTCTATGTAGGAATGAACTCATATCACTTCTATCATAAGGTATTAAATATTCACATTTTTTCATTTTATATGGAAGATTTTCTTCTATAATACCTAATAGCTCTTCTAAATTAATACCTTCTCTTGCTGAAATTTCTATAGTTTCATATTCAGAAGTTGCTTTCTTTACATTTTCAAGTTGTTCTCCAGTTGCCTTATCAATTTTATTTAAAACAAGAATAGTTTTTTTATCACTAGCACCTAATTCACCTAAAACTTCTTCAACAGCTTTAATTTGTTCTATTGCTGTATCACTTGATGTATCAACAACATGACATAAAAGATCAGAATAAATAACTTCTTCTAAAGTTGATTTAAATGCTTCAACTAAATCATGAGGAAGTTTTCTAACAAATCCAACTGTATCTGTTAATGTTATTACTCCTTTATTTTTAAGAACTATTGCTCTTGTTGTTATATCTAATGTTGCAAATAGCATATCTGCTTCAAATACCTTTTCTTTTCCAACAACTTCTTTTTGAGCTGCCACATCACAAAGAGCATTTCTTAAAGTAGATTTTCCTGCATTAGTATACCCAACTAATGATACCTTAGGAATACTTTCCTTATTTCTCTTTTCTCTTTGAGTTTCTCTTATCTTTTTAATTTTCTTTAATTCATCATTTAAATCATAAATTTGTTCTTTTATATGTCTTCTATCAGTTTCTAGCTTCTTTTCCCCTGGCCCTTTAGTACCAATACCTCCACCAGTTCTTGACATTATAGTACCTAAACCTTGAAGTCTGCTCATTCTATATTTTAATTGAGCAAGTTCAACTTGTATTTTAGCTTCTCTACTTTTAGCTCTTCTTGCAAATATCTCAAGAATAAGTGTTGTTCTATCAATTACTTTTGCTCCAATTGCAGCTTCTAAATTTCTAACTTGTGAACCTGACAATTCATCATCAAATATAACTACATTAGCTCTTAACTTTTGTCTTAATTGAGCAATTTCTAATACTTTACCTCTACCTATATAAAAAGCTGCATCTATTTTATTTCTACTTTGATAAACACTTTCAAGCACTGGAATATCACAAGCTTTTGTTAATTCCTTAAGTTCTTCTAAACTTTCCCTTGTATCAGAACCAACTAATATTGCCTTTTCTTCATCATCTTCAATAATATCTTTTTCCTTTACTAAAGAATCAATATAATTTATTTTATTTAAAATATGAATCTTGGTAATTTCTTTAAGTGGAATATTTCCTTTTTCCTCATAATCAAGTTTATCATCATTAACTGTAAGCATTCCTAAAGAGCAATCTAATATCTTTCCTTCATAAATTCCAATTGCTACTATAGCATCAAGCTTTAACTTTATTAATGCACTAATATCTAAGGCAGATAAGTTGCTCATTCCATTTGGATGAGTATGAATAATCCTTACCCCAGCTAATTTTTTTTCACGAATATCTAATGTTTCTATTTCAACAGATGTTGAATCACCAATAGCAATTGATTTTATATTTCCTCTTCTGTCAATTGCAACACTTACTTCTCTTTCAATAAATGATGATACTCTAGAAATAACTTCTATTATTTCTATTGAGCACACTTCATCTTTAGGACATTTTACCTTATATAATCTATCTAATTCTTCTATAGCAGATTTTTTAACACCATCTATATTTCCATATATCATATTTTCACCTCAAATTAATCATTCTTTAAATTATATTCTATTAGGTTCTTTTTTATATTTCCCTATAATTATAAACATATAATTATAGGGAAATTTTATACAATTCAATATTTCACTATATTTTATCTTATTATAAATTAAATGTAAACCTAGATATCATGTATTAATTATCAATTTTTTAGTTGCAAAAAAAATAAAAACTTGTTAATATTTAAACATTAGTTAAAAGATTTTTTATTTTCTTTTTTCTAAATGATTAATAGATTATTTTTTTCATATAATAATATACATAACTTATAATTTTAATGGAGGGTTTTAACATGGAAGATAAAAAGCGTAATATTCTTTTCTCTCAAGAACAAATTCAAACTAGAGTTAAAGAACTTGGTCAACAAATTACTAAAGATTATGAAGGTAAGGAGGTTTATGTACTACCTTTATTAAGAGGAAGCTTTGTTTTTGGAGCAGATATTTTTAAAGCATTAGATTTAAAGGCTAAAGTTGGATTTATGACAACTTCAAGCTATGGCCATAGTGAAGTAAGTTCTGGGACTGTAACAGTTGTTAATGATATCCCTGATAACATAGAAGGACTTGATGTTATAATTGTTGATGATATTATCGATACTGGTTATACAATGCAATTTGTTATAGATCACGTTAAGAAATTAGGTGCTAAATCTGTTAAAACTTGCGTTTTACTTGATAAACCATCTAGAAGAAAAGTTGATTTAAAACCTGATTATTATTGTTTTGAAATAGATGATTTATTTGTGGTTGGTTACGGATTAGATTATGAAGGTTTTTATAGAAATGTACCTTATGTATTCAACTGGGAAAATAAATAATATATAAACGTAATAAAAACTAGTGTTTGCAAAAAATATCCTTGATTAGGCCATATTTTATTATGCAATTTATTCACTAGTTTTTTTGTTTTAATATGAAAATACAATGTTAAAACCTTAAATTCTAAAGTTTTAACATTGTATTTATTTTTTAATAACTTTATACCATTCAATAAATTATCGTGTTAAATACTTTGTATATTCACTTGTATTAAGAATATCTTTAGCATTTTCTACTCTCTCCTTAGTAGGTGGTAAAATATCTTTTAAAGGATATTCAATACCAAGTTCTTCCCATTTAAAAGTTCCAAGAGTATGATATGGTAGCACTTCAACACGATCTACATTATTTAAAGTTTTTATAAAATCATTTAATTTCTTTAACTGTTCATCATTGTCACTTCCACCTGGCACAAGCACATGACGAATCCATACTGGCTTATTAATTTCTGATAAATATCTTGCCATATCAAGAATATTTGAATTGCTCCATCCTGTAAGTATTTTATGCTTATTATCATCCATTTGTTTAATATCTAAGATTACAAGATCTGTTACTTTCATAAGCTCATTAAACTTACTAAAAAAAGGTTCTTCTCTTGTAAAAGGATTTCCTGATGTATCAAGGGTTACATGAACACCTTTTGCTTTAGCCTTTTTAAAGAATTCAATTAAAAAATCTATTTGAAGAAGTGGCTCACCACCACTTACAGTGATGCCACCTTTCTTCTTCCAATAGGTCTTATATTTAATAGCTTGAGATAAAAGCTCATCTGCAGTTTTTATCTCTCCGTCTTTCATATCCCAGGTATCTGGATTATGACAGAACTGACATCTCATACGGCAGCCCTTTAAAAAAATAACAAATCTGATTCCTGGTCCATCGACAGATCCAAAGCTCTCTATTGAATGAACTCTTGCTGTGTTTTTATCTAAATTATATTCTTTCATGGCATGTTCTAGATATAACATCAAGTTGTTGTTCTCTTGTTAAATCTATAAACTTAACTGCATAACCTGATACACGGATAGTAAAGTTAGCATATTCTTCTTTTTCAGGATGTTCCATAGCATCTTTTAATTTTTCGATACCAAATATATTAACATTTAAGTGATGTGGACCTTGATCAAAGTAACCATCTAACACTTGTACAAGTTTATCAACTTGTTCTGTTTCATCATGACCTAATGCTGTTGGGTTTATTGTTTGTGTATTTGAAATTCCATCTAAAGCCCATTCATAAGGAAGCTTAGCTACAGAATTTAATGAAGCAAGTAATCCATTCTTTTCTGATCCATAAGATGGGCTAGCTCCTGGTGAAAGTGGAGTCCAAGCTCTACGTCCATCTGGCATATTACCTGTATATTTACCATATACTACATTTGATGTAATGGTAAGAAGTGATGTAGTAGGTTCAGAATTTCTATAAGTTTGTCTCTTCTTAATCTTGTCAAGGAATGACTTAAGAACATACATACCAATTTCATCAGCTCTATCATCATCATTACCGTATCTTGGGAAGTCTCCTTCAATTTCATAATCTGTAACTATTCCAGCTTCATTACGAACTGTTCTAACCTTTGCATATTTAATTGCAGAAAGTGAGTCTATTACATGTGAAAAACCAGCAATTCCTGTTGCAAATGTACGTCTTACATCTGTATCAATAAGAGCCATTTCTGCTGCTTCATAATAATATTTATCGTGCATGTATTGAATAAGATTTAATACATTTACATAAAGTCCAGCTAACCAGTCACTCATTTTTTCATATTTTTCAATTACTTCATCATAATCAAGATATTCTGATGAAATTCCTCTATATTCAGGTCCTACTTGCTTTCCTGACTTTTCATCAATACCACCATTAATTGCATAAAGTAAACATTTAGCAAGATTAGCTCTAGCTCCAAAGAATTGCATTTCCTTACCAGTTTGAGTTGCAGATACACAACAACAAATTGAATAATCATCTCCCCATTCTGGTTTCATAGCATCATCATTTTCATATTGTATAGAACTTGTATTTACTGAAATCTTTGCTGCATACTTCTTAAAGTTTTCAGGAAGTGCAGAAGAATAAAGTACAGTAAGGTTTGGTTCTGGTGAAGGTCCCATATTTTCTAATGTATGAAGGAAACGATAGTCATTCTTAGTTACCATATGACGACCATCCATACCTATACCACCTAATGCTATAGTAACCCATGATGGATCTCCTGAGAATAATTCATTATAAGAAGTTATTCTTGCAAACTTAACCATTCTGCATTTCATTGTTAAATGGTCAATTAATTCTTGAGCTTCTTCTTCAGTAAGAACTCCATTATCAATATCTCTTTGAATATAGATGTCAAGGAAAGTAGATACACGTCCAATTGACATAGCTGCCCCATTTTGAGTTTTTATTGCTGCAAGATATCCAAAATATAACCATTGAACTGCTTCTCTAGCATCCTTTGCTGGTTTTGAAATATCATATCCGTAGCTTTCAGCCATTTTTTTCATAGCTTCAAGCGCTTTACGTTGTTCTGTGATTTCTTCTCTTAGACGGATAACATCATCAGTCATAGTTCCATCACCACAGTTAGCTAAATCTTTTAATTTTTCTTCAATAAGGAAATCTATACCATAAAGAGCAACTCTTCTATAGTCACCTACGATACGTCCACGTCCATAAGTATCAGGAAGTCCTGTTATAATATGGCTGCTACGAGCTTTTCTCATTTCTGGTGTGTAAGCATCAAATACACCTTGGTTATGTGTCTTATGATATTCTGTAAATATTTTGTGTAATTCTGGATTTGGTGTATATCCATAGTTTTCACAAGCTTGTTCAGCCATTTTAATTCCACCATATGGCATAAAAGCTCTTTTAAGAGGCTTGTCTGTTTGTAAACCAACTACTTTTTCAAGTCCCTTTAAAGATTCATCAATATATCCAGGACCATAAGCTGTAAGTCCAGAAACAACTTCTGTTTCCATATCAAGAACTCCACCTTTAGCTCTTTCTATCTTTTGTAATTCTTGTAACTTACCCCATAATTTTTCTGTAGCAGCTGTTGGACCTGCTAAGAAACTTTCATCACCATCATATGGTTTATAATTTTTTTGAATGAAATCTCTAACATTTATTTCTTCTTTCCATATTCTGCCCTCAAAGCCAGCCCATTGTTCATTTTCTAACATGTTCATTCCTCCTTTATATGCCCTATACACATATTTCTGCAATTTATATTACTAAATTTGTATAAGCTAATTTTAAATTTTATTATTCCAATAAGAATGCACCCTGTTTTATGAAATACTTTAATATTTTTACACAAAATTGTAAATTAAGCCCTATATGAATATCTTCACACCTTTTACATAAAATAAATTTCATTTTAATTACTATAAAAATATAGATAATTATAATTTAAAAGAGTCGCTATGGGTAGTTTCAAATTATTCTTCAGCACTTCATAAAACTTGTACACTTTATTGTTTTAAAACTGATTTCAATATTATGTTATATCATTTTGTAATTATTGTCAATATTTTCACAAAAAAAGTTATTTTTATATTTATTGTAAAACTTTACTTAATTAATTAATATTTTATTAAATTTTTTCCCGAAACTTTTTCTTTTTTATTTATTATTAATCATTTTAAAACTTACTAAATAATAAAAAGAGTAAATAAATTTATATTTAATTAAATTTATTTACTCTTTTCACCAAATGTTATATTAAATTTTATCTATTTTTCACTATCCACTAATTTTTAAATATAATATAATATATTACTTTTACTTTCATTATATTGATTTACTAAATCCTCTAAAGTAATACTATCAAAAAAATTATTAATTTTCTTATTTAATACATTCCATAAATTTTCATTTATAAATGTATCTAACTCATCAATTTCATCTTTATTTTTAGAATTATCAACAACTTCTAATTCACCTTCAAGAACTCTTAATATTTCTCCAACTGTAAGTGTAGTTATATCTTTTGAAATATAATAACCACCTTGTGAACCCTTTCTTCCAACAACAATCCCAGACTTCCTTAAAGATGAAAATATTTGCTCTAAATATCTTTCTGAAATGTTCAAATTTTCACATAAAGTTTTAATCGTAATATTTTCTTGCTTATCATTCATTGCTAAATTTATAAGTGCCTTTAATCCATATCTTCCCTTAGTTGAAATTTTCACAAAATCACCTTTCCTACTGACTTTATAATTTTACAATAATTATACTTTTAATGAAATTAATTTTCAACCTAGTATACAAAATATAGTTTAAATAGTAAGTAAACTGTTATATCCCCAATAAATAATCTATTAATTACTGCTATTCATATTAATTGCTGTATCAGGAATTTTTCCTACAATAACAGTATCAGAAATTGGTATTTGACATGTTACTTCAATTTCATCACTATGAAATGGTACAATAACTCTCATTTTAGATTTTACATTTAAATAAATTTTATGTCTTGTTTGATTAATTCCAGCACTTTCAAATATAGATTCATAAGAAGTTTCAATATTTCCTACTTGTTGCATTTTAACTGTAATTTTAGGTCCTAAAGTATAAAACATAACATTATTAGTTAAATATCCAATAGGAATCTTTACCCCTAACTCCCCAAGTTCTTTTAACTTATCATTACAATTTAATACTACTTGTGATGCTAAATAATTTTGCCTTACAGTATCTGCTCTTAACATTACAATATTTCCTTCACTATCTTTTTCTATATTAATAATGTCTTCATAATTAAAATCATCTGAAAAAACCTTAACACTTTCTTCATTTATAATTTTTACTGCTTCTGATTTCATCTTTACTTCTCCTATGCTAAGTACAGATGGTAAAATTCTTTTATTAAATAAATAAAGAATTATATTAAACAGTAAAATTATCATAACTATTATTAGAAACCAATATTGAAACCTATTATATTTTAAATTAGGCCTTTTATAATACTTAGGCTTTTTTGTATAATACTTCATACACTCACCTTTATAGTTATTATTTTACTATTATAATTAATATGCTATAATTAAATGGAATAGAATATTATATTATATATAAATAAAAGGAGGAACAAATGGCTAAAGATTCTAATAAATCAAAAGTTCCAAAGGAAAAAGCTGTTAAGTCAAAAAAGAAAATTAAAGCCTCAAAAAAGAAGCCATCTAAATTAAAACGATTTTTCAAATATTTTTTTCTTACAATATTAATTTTAGGATTATTAATTAGTGTTGTATGTATTGGATATGTAGTTGCTGTAATTAAAACAACACCGTCATTAGATGTAAATGCTATTTATAACTTAAATCAACCATCAATGTTATATGATGATCAAGGTAATTTTATTGATGATTTACCTTCAACGGAAATTAGATATATTATTTCTTATGATGAAATGCCTCAAAATTTAATAAATGCCTATATTTCAATAGAAGACGAACGCTTTATGACACATGGTGGCATAGATGTAAAAAGAATATTAGGTGCTGCAGCTAGAGATGTAATGGTAATACTAGGAAAGCAAAATGGTATCCATGGTGCTTCAACAATTACTCAACAATTAATAAAAAATACTATATTATCCTCTGAAGCTGCTTCAGAGTCAAATCCACTTGATAGAATTAACAGAAAAATAAAAGAAATAGTATTAGCTGTTAAATTAGATAAACAAGTAAGCAAAGAAGAAATAATCAGAACTTATTTAAATACTATACCTTTAAGTGGTCATATTTATGGTGTTGAAGCTGCATCAAGATATTTCTTTGCTAAAAATGCTAAGGATCTTACATTACTTGAGTGTGCTTATATAGCTGGTATTACACAAGCTCCTACAACTTATAGTGCTTATAATACTAGTTCTTCAAATTATCCTAATGGATATATTAACAGAACTAAAACTGTGTTATCTAAAATGCTTGAATTAGGTTATATTTCTCAAGAAGACTATAATTCTGCAATCAATGATGCAAATGCTAATAATTTCAATTTCAAGAAGATGGATACATCTTCTACCGTTAATAATGAATGGTTTGTATATCCTGCATTAAATCAAGTAAAAAAAGATCTAATTGACAAATATAAATATACCGAAGAAGAAGTAGAAAAATTATTAGTTAATGGTGGATTAAAAATTTATACAACTTTAAATGTTCAAATGCAAAATACTGTTCAAGATATATTAAATGATAGATCAAATTTGCAAGTAGATGTTAACAATGGTGACCCTACAGATAGTGATGGTGTTCCATTACTTCAAGCATCTGCTACAATAATAGATTATAAAACTGGGCAAGTTAAAGTTCTTATTGGAGGACGTGGAAATCAACCTTCTGCTTCATTAAATAGAGCTTATTTTGACTTAAAATCAATAGGATCAACAACTAAGCCCTTAACAGTTTATGGTCCAGCTATTGATACTAAATTAATTACAGCTGGAACCCCACTTGATGATACTTCAGTTTCTGAAGAAATATTGGAAAAATATAATTTTGGTTCTGTTGTTCCTAAAAATGCTGATGGTTCAATGTTTGGTTATATCACTGTAAGAGAAGCTTTAACATACTCTAAAAATTTAACTTCTATAAAAACAGTAGATATGCTAGGTTTAGATACAGCCCTTAATTATGGTAAAAAGGCAGGACTTAAATATGCTCCTCAATCTCATACAATGTCTGCGTTAGCATTAGGACAGTTTGACCAACCTATTGGTAATAGAGATGGTGGTAATACTACAATTTTAGCATCTGCTTATGGAGCCTTTGGAAATAATGGTGTAATTTATGAACCAGCACTTTATACTAAAGTCGAAGATGCAAGTGGTAATTTATTACTAGAAAAAGAGCCTATATCAACAAAGTTATTTTCACCACAAACATCATATATAATTTATGATATTTTAAAGGGATCATCTACTAGCGCACAATTTAATGATATACCTGTAGCTGGAAAAACAGGAACAACAAATTCATCAGATAACTTCTGGTTTGCTGGATTAACTCCTTATTATTCTGGTTCTGTATGGATTGGATACGATAATCCTCAAAGAATGAATGGTAAAAGTTCTAGTGCTGCATCACTTTTTAGTAAAATAATGGCTGTTGCTCATGAAGGCTTAGAGTATAAGGATATTGAAAAGCCATCTGGTTTAGTTGAAGCAAAAGTATGTAAAGATTCAGGAAAATCTCCTACAGATTTATGTTATGAAGATCAAAGAGGAAATCGAGTAAAAACTGAATACTTTATTGATGGAACTCAACCAAAATCTGTTTGTGATATTCATGTTAGTGTTAGTGTTAATAGTTCTAATAATAAATTAGCAAATAAAAATACTCCTTCTCGTCTTATTGAAGATAAAGTATTTATTAATAAACCTAATGCAAATCCAAATGCAGATGATTATCCTTTTGTAGTACCTACTAGAGAGGATGATACTAAAGCTGAAGAATATATTAAATTATCTGAAATTGGCTTAAGAGCTGATATGGATTTATATGATGCTATTGTTATATTAAATAATAGAGGAATTAAATATAAAATACATGGTGCATCAGTTGCAAGTAATATCTCATCTGGCCAATATACTTTAGTTTCATTTACTGAAAAAATTAAAAATTCAGAAACAGTAAAACTTAATGTTAAAGTTACTACTAATACTCCTGATGAAAACATCGGTAATAATGGTAATAACCACAATAGAGATACATCTGCCCCTGATACAGATACAAACGCAGAGGCCCATAGAACTTCAATTTCAGATATAATAAATGGATTATTTAATCATTAAAAAAAGCAGTCAAAATTGGCTGCTTTTTTTTATTTTTAATAATGATTTATCTATTGCATTTTCATTCATTTTCATTAATTTTAATGTCATTTTTATATCAAAAACCTCTTTTTTTGAATTTATTTTTATTACTTCTTGCATATTTCTTTTTATTATTGTATACTACCAATAAGAATATCAAATTATATTGGAAAGGGGAAATTATATGAAACTTTTAAACGACTTTATTTTATCAATTAATGACTTTATTTGGACTTATATTCTTATTGCTATGCTTATAACAATTGGATTATATTTCACTTTTAAAACAAAGTTTGTTCAATTTACTAACTTTAAAGAAATGTTTAAATTGCTTGGTGAAGGAACTGGAAGTGAAAATAAAGATAAGTCTAAGAATGAAATTTCATCATTTCAAGCATTTTGTATAGGTACTGCTTCAAGAGTTGGAACTGGTAACTTAGCTGGCGTTGCTTCTGCTATTGCTATAGGCGGACCTGGTGCTGTTTTTTGGATGTGGCTTATTGCTTTAATAGGTTCTGCTTCTGCTCTTATAGAATCTACTTTAGCTCAAATCTATAAAGTTAAAGATGGTGATAACTATAGAGGTGGACCTGCATACTATATGGAAAAAGGTCTTAAGAAAAAATGGATGGGTGTTACTTTTTCAGTTCTTATAATTCTTTGTTTCGGATTTGCATTTAATTCTGTTCAATCAAATACAATTACTGCAGCATTTGCTTCTAGTTTTAATACAAATAAATTATTAATTGGAATAATCTTAACTATATTAACATTAATAATTATTTTTGGTGGAGTAAATAGAATTGCTAAAATTTCTGGAATTTTAGTTCCTATAATGGCTTCTGCTTACATAATAATTGCCTTATTTATAATAGTTATTAACTATAAGTCAATTCCTGGATTATTTAAAACTATATTTGAACATGCATTTGGAATTAAACAATTTGTTGGTGGTGGTATTGGCGCTGCTTTATTACAAGGTATAAAAAGAGGTTTATTTTCAAATGAAGCTGGTATGGGTTCTGCACCAAATGCAGCTGCAACTGCAACTGTATCACATCCTGCAAAACAAGGATTAATTCAAACATTAGGTGTATTTACTGATACATTAATAATTTGTACTTCTACTGCATTTATAATCCTTTTATCCGGTTCTAATATTCCATTAGATGGTAGTGTTAAAGGTATAGAGCTTACTCAAATGGCATTAATTTCTCAAGTTGGATCTTGGGGTGGTACATTTATAACTATATGTATATTATTGTTTGCCTTTACTTCAATTATAGGAAATTATTATTATGGAGAAACTAATATACAATTTATATCTGATAAAAAGATTTATTTATATTTATATAGAATTTTAGTAGCAGCTATGGTTTTATTTGGATCAATTGCTTCAATGGATTTAGTTTGGAACTTAGCTGACGTATTTATGGGATTAATGGCTATATTAAATTTAATTGCAATAGTAATGTTAAGTAAGATTGCTATCTCTGCATTAAATGATTATATAACTCAAAAGAAAGCTGGAAAAAATCCTGTATTTTATGCGTCTTCTATAAAAGAACTTGGTGATGAAGTTGAAGAATGGCAAGAAGATGCCGAAGAATATATAGCATAAAAAGAAAGCTTTATCAAAATATCGGTTTTGATAAAGCTTTTTAATTAACAATCAATAAAAAAGCTCTAAATATATTTATAAATACATTTAGAACCTTTTATTAATATTATTATATTATTCCTATTATTTCATTAATATCTTTAATTCCTTGTTCTTTGCAAAACAATTCCATTTCCTCAATAATTTCTTTTCCTGCCATTGGATTAAAGAAATTTACTGTTCCTATTTGAATTGCTGAAGCTCCTGCCATCATAAATTCTATGGCATCTAACCCTGTGGTTATTCCCCCCAAACCTATTACTGGTATTTCTACTACCTTTGCAACTTCATGAACCATTCTTAAAGCTACTGGCTTAACTGCAGGTCCTGACAGTCCTGCATATACATTATTAAACACTGCCTTTCTTTTGTATGGATTTATTGCTAATCCCTTTAATGTATTAATTAATGATAACGAATCTGCTCCTGCTTCTTGACATTTAATAGCCATATCTACAATATCTTCTGCATTAGGTGATAATTTAACCATTAAAGTCTTATCAGTTATTGATTTAGCTTTTTTAACAACTTCATAAGCAACTTCTGATTTAATTCCAAAAGCCATACCTCCACTTTTTACATTTGGGCATGATATATTAAGTTCTATCATATCAACATCTGTTCCATTAAGTTTATCTAAAGCAATTTCATAATCTTCCATACATCCACCACCAACATTTGCAATGATATTAGTTCCTAATTTCTTCATCTTTGGAAGTTCTTCTGCTATAAATTTATCTATTCCTGGATTTTGAAGTCCAACTGAATTCATCATTCCTGATGGAGTTTCAAATACCCTTATTCCATAATTCCCTGCCTTTTCATTTAAAGTTAATCCCTTTGATGAAATACCACCTAAAATTCCTACATCATAAAAATTGTTATATTCTGCTCCAAAACCAAAAGTTCCTGATGCTGCTATTACTGGGTTTTTAAAATCTAATCCATTTATATTAACTTTTAACATTTTATCTTCTCCTTTGGTCTTTTATAATTCTACATAATATCCATCAAATACTGGGCCATCTTTACAAGTTCTCTTATTTCCATCTTTAGTTTTACAAGTACACACTAGACATGCTCCTACTCCACAAGCCATATGCTTTTCCATTGAAACATATACTTTTACTTGTTTTTCTTTACACATTTCAATAACCTTTTTCATCATAACTTCAGGTCCACAACATAATACCGTATCATATTTATCTACATCCAATATTTCTGTTACAAAACCCTTATGACCATATTTTCCTGTATTAGTAGAAACAAAGCTTTTATCAACAAATTCATTTATTTCATCTATTAAATATATATCATCTCTAAATCCTGCATAAAGATCCATTTTTATATCTTTTTTCTTTTCTCTAAGCTTTTTAGAAAGCTCTAACATTGGAGCTGTACCAATTCCACCACTTACTAAAGCAACTTTACCATAATCCTCTTCCAAATTAAATCCATTCCCTAATGGACCATTTAAACTTATTGTATCTCCTACTTTTAATTCTGCATATTCTTTAGTTCCATTACCTACAACGGCATAAACAAAAGTAAGTGTTTCTCCATTAGTTTCACATACACTTATTGGTCTTGGAAGAAGGGTTGTTCCATTATGCTTAAGCATGTAAAACTGACCTGCCTTTGCTTTATTTTTATCTTT
Organism: Clostridium sp. ETTB3; assembly: GCF_053571985.1. Lineage (NCBI taxonomy): Bacteria > Bacillati > Bacillota > Clostridia > Eubacteriales > Clostridiaceae > Clostridium > Clostridium sp. ETTB3. The sequence continues at coordinate 1,113,647 of NZ_CP199832.1, read as the reverse complement.
TACAACCATTTTATATATTCCGGTTTGAATTTCATCATTTAACAAAATCTCGCCTTTTGTGTACTTCATAAATTCTCTCCTCCTAAAGATTATTAACAGCTTTTCTTATTTCATCTCTCATTCTTATAGCTTCTTTTCTTGCACAAAGTGCAAATTCTTCTGGTTTATTTTCCTTTTTATATGCTAAAAGAATAGCTCTTGATGAATTTACAACTCCACCATTTCCATTTCTTAAATATAAAGCTACATCTTCTGCTTTTCCTCCTTGTGCTCCATAACCAGGTATTAAGAAAAACATATTTTTATATCTTTCTCTAATTTCCTTACCCTCTTCAACATGAGTACATCCAATAACTCCACCAATAGCTGAATATCCACATTCACCTTTTATAGATTCACCCATCTTAGTAAGTTTATCACCTACAACCTTATAAACTTTGCTATTATCTTTTGTATCAATATTTTCTATATCTTCAGCTCCTGGATTTGAAGTTCTAACTAATACAAAAACACCCTTATTCCCATTTTCCATATATGGCATATATGGTTCTATACTATCCATCCCCATATATGGACTTAAAGTAATAAAGTCTGCTTCAAAATCTCCACTAAAATGACCTTTAGCATATTGAGTTGCAGTTGCCATTATATCGCCTCTTTTTATATCTGCAATTATAATTGCATCCTTTATTCTTAAATATTCTAATGTTTTCTTATATGCCATAAGCCCAGCTAATCCTAAAGCTTCATAATATGCTATTTGAACCTTAAAGCAAGCTACAACATCTAAAGTTTCATCTATAATTGATTTATTATATTCAAATATTGCTTCTTCTATTGATTTTCCATCTAAAATATGTGAAGGTATATATTCAACAGCTGTATCTAACCCTAAGCACACAACACCTCTTTCCTCAACTCTTTTATATAACTTATCCATTATAAAACTTTTCATATTAACTTCACCCTTCTTCTCTTATGATAATACTAAACTTATTTACTATATATTACTTTACCGCCCTTTATAGTCTTTACAATTTCTCCAAAGTATTTTCTTCCTTGGAAAGGAGTATTCTTACCTTTAGATGCAAATGCTTCTTTATCAATTGTTATTTCTTTATTTAAATCAACTAATACTAAGTCTCCATCTTTTCCAACTGAAATTATTCCTTTATTCATTTTAAGAATATTTGCTGGATTTTTAGACATTAACTCACTTAATTTATTTATAGAAATACCATTATTTTTTACTAATTCTGTATAACAAATACTAAATGCAGTTTCTAATCCTACCATGCCTGGAGCACCATTTTTTTTATCTTCTTCAGTATGTGGTGCATGATCTGTACCTATACAATCAACAGTTCCATCTTTAATTCCTTTTATTATTGCATTAACATCTTCTTTTTCTCTTATTGGAGGATTTACTCTATAATTACTTATATCTGATGTTAATCCTATATGATGTGGTGTAACTTCACAAGTTACATTACTTCCTGTCTTTTTACTTTCTCTTATTGCATTAATTGATTCAACTGTACTTACATGAGCCATGTGTAATCTTGCACCAGTTACTTTAGCTAAGTATAAATCTCTTATAGTCATTAAATCCTCTGCTATTCTCATATCTATTTTAGAAAATGTTCTATCTTCTGCATGTGACATTATAATCCACTTATTTTCCTTTGCCTTTTCCATTGCCTTCATCATAATACTAGAATCCATAACTCCAACACCATCATCAGTTATTGCTATAAGTTCATTATCATCATTAAAAGCCCCTAAGTGTTCTATAGATTTACCATTAAAATTTTCTGTAATTGATACACATTGATGAACATCAATTAATCCTACTTCCCTTACTTTATTTCTAACGTATTCTACTACTTCCTTTGTTGAACAAATTGGATTAGTATTTCCCATTAAACATACTCCAGTATAGCCTCCTTTTGCAGCTGCCTTAGATCCACTTTCTATATCTTCCTTATAAGTTAATCCTGGCTCTCTAAAATGAGCATGTGTATCTATAAAAGAAGGCATTACTGTATATCCCTTTGCATCAAGAATTTCCACTCCATTTTTATCTATATTTTTACCAATTTGATTTATTATTCCATCTATTATTAATATATCACCTTGAAATTTTCCATTAGCATCTATTACATTAGCATTTTTTATTAATAAATTCATATTTTTATACCTCACTTGGATTTATAATTTGTTCACAATATTCACATTTATAACTTCCCTTTTCTTTATCAAATAATTTAAAGCTATGGGGTATGTATTTTTCCACTGAAGTAATACAATTAGGATTTTGGCATATTAATATATTTTTTATTTCTTCTGGTAATTCCGGCTTTATTTTACTTGCAATTATTTCATTTCTTACTTCATTTATAGTTATTCCTGGTGAAAGTAACCCAAGAACTGTATAATTTATTGTTTCTAAATTTTCAATTTTTATAATATCTTTTTTTCCAATCTTTTTGCTATCTGCATTTATAATTAAAGCAACTTGATGTCCTAACTCATCTAAATGTAAATATCTAAATATCTTTACACCCATTCCAGCTTTTATATGATCTAACATAAATCCATTTTTTATACTAGTTATTTGTAACATTACAATCCTCCAATAACTTAACTATTAATGCCATTCTTACATACATTCCATATTCAGCTTGTTTAAAATATACAGCTCTACAATCATTATCTACTTCTGTTGCAATTTCATTTATTCTTGGAAGTGGATGCATTACTATCATATTTGATTTTGCCCTTTTCATTTTTTCATTATCTAATACATAACAATCCCTTAATCTTAAATATTCTTCTTCATTAAAAAATCTTTCTTTTTGAATTCTTGTCATATATAGTATATCTAATTCTTCAATTACTTCTTCTATATTTTCTACTTCTTTAAAATATATATTATTTCTTTTTAATACCTCTTCTTTTATATATTCTGGAATTACCAATTCCTTTGGAGATATAAGTATAAATTTAACATCTTTATATCTAGACATAGCCATTATTAACGATTGTACTGTACGCCCATTTTTTAGGTCACCACAAATCCCTATTGTATGCCCTTCTAATTTTCCTTTTTGTGATTTAATAGTTAAAAGATCTGTTAGTGTTTGAGTTGGATGTTGATGTCCACCATCCCCTGCATTAATAACTGGAACTGATGAATACATGCTTGCAACTTTTGCTGCTCCTTCTTTAGGATGTCTCATTGCAATTATATCTGAATAAATAGAAACCATTCTTATTGTATCTGCTAATGTTTCTCCCTTTGCACTGGAGGTTGAATTTGGTTCTGAAAAACCTAGTATTTTCCCTCCTAATCTCATCATAGCTGCTTCAAAGCTAAAACGTGTTCTAGTGCTAGGTTCATAAAAAAGTGTAGCTAAAATTTTGCCGTCACAGATGTGTGAAAATTCTTTTGGATTTGAAATAAATTTTTCTGCTAATTCAAAAATTTCATTAAGTTCTTCTTTTGAAAAATCCATTGGACTTATTAAATGTTTATTTTTCATTTTTTATAATCACTCCTTTTTAACATCACAGTGTTAAATTTAAAGAATACAAAAAAAACCTCCCTTAGACATAAGGAAGGTATAGTAATCTTATACAATATGGGTATTATTACAGCTTCCTTATGAATCTCTCGGATTCTCTTAAAGGTTCTTTTTTGTTAGAATATCACTACATTCAAATTTTGTCAATGTAATTTAATTCCAATTATTCATTACTTCATCCCACATCATTTTTCCACACTTTGCTAAAGAAACAGTTCCATAAACACTATTAGGAATTCCTTCTGATAATACAGTAAAAGTAAATTTACCTTTTGGAAGTTCTAAGTATTCTGTATCATTTTCAACACCTTTTTTATCACCAGTTTTACTTGATATTTCAATTTTTAAATCATCTGGAATATATAAAGCTAATTTATTTTTAATTTGTTGTCTTCTTAATATATCAATAAGCATTTGCCCATTATCTTTTGATAAAAAGGTTCCATTTGATAAATGTTTCCATATTCTTGCTAAATCATATGCTGTTGTTATATTTTCAATATTTGAAACTACAGTTCTCTCATCATTTGTCTTTCTATTTAACTTTGTATTCTTTAATCCCATAGCTACTATATCTTCATTTATTTGTTCCATTCCTACTAAATCAATTATTTTATTTGCAGCAGTATTATCACTTTGTATTAGCATTATAACCATAAGTTCAAATACTGTATATTCCCTTTCATTAAATTCATGAATAATTCCTGTTCCATAAACCTTATCTTTACTTTGAATTTTAATCTTATCCATAAAATCAAGTTTCTTTTCTTCTACTGCTTTTATTAACGAAACAGCTATTGGAAGCTTCATACATCCAGCAGCTGTCATAGAAACGTTTTCATTGTATCCATACACATAACCACTTTTCAAATCTTCAAAAAAGAAACTATATTTTCCAATCCTTGATTCTAAATATTTCTTTATTTCTTTCATAATACCCTCCTAAATTTACTGATTCAATAAATTTCCTTTACTTTAATATAAGTATATCATATTGTCAGAATATTTTGAAGTATTTACTGTAAATTTTTTGATATCTTCTAAATTTGCATTTACTACTTTATAGTTTATTCACCAAATTTATATAATATAAAATAGTGACAGCTCAAAAGATTATCTTATTAATAAAATTACCCTTTGTATCTGTCACTATTTATATGCTTTATATCCAATTATTATTCTGCAAAAGTAATTCCTATCTTTTTAGCAACTTGTACTAATTCACCTTCTGGATTTACTTTCTTAGTATTTTGTCCTATTACATTTTCTAAAGTATCATTAGTTATAGTATCACCTTTTAAACAAACCATTTGTCCAAATTTTCCTTCAATAATCAATTCCATTGCTGCAACTCCATATCTTGTTGAAAGAATTCTATCATAAGTACAAGTATTTCCCCCTCTTTGTACATGTCCTAAAACAGTACATCTAACTTCATGATCTTTAATTAACTTTTCTAAATCATCAGCTAGTTTATTTCCAATTCCACCAAGTCTTATTGGATCTGGACTATCTGAAACTATTTTAGATACTACCACATCTCCATCTTTAGGTTTTGCTCCTTCTGCAACTACAATTATAGTAAAGTTTCTTCCTTCTGCTTCTCTTTGCCTTACTTTTTCTTCAATTTTTTTAATATCATAAGGTATTTCTGGTAAAAGAATTACATCTGCAGAACCTGCTATACCTGATTCTAATGCTATCCATCCAGCATTTCTTCCCATAACTTCACAAATCATAATTCTATGATGTGACTCTGCTGTTGTATGAAGTCTATCTAATGCCTCTGTTGCTACATCAATTGCTGTATTAAATCCAAATGTAACATCTGTTGATGATAAATCGTTATCAATAGTTTTAGGAACTCCAATTACATTAACTCCCTTTCTAGCAAAATCTCTAGCTGAAGTTAATGTTCCATCTCCACCAATTACTACTAAAACATCAACACCTTCTCTTTTTAAATTTTCATTTGCAACATCAGATACATCTTTCTTTACCATCACACCATTTTCTTCTACAAGGTAATCAAATAAATTATCTTTGTTAGAGCTATAAAGAATTGTACCTCCTCTATGCAATATTCCTGCTACTGAATCTAAATTTAAAGAAACAAAATCATTATTATATAATCCTCTATATCCAAACTTATAACCAATTACTTCAATACCATAATTTAATATTGCAGTCTTTGTTACGGCTCTTATTACAGCATTTAGGCCTGGACAATCTCCACCACCTGTTAATAAAGCTATCTTTTTAATTTTTTGTCCCATTTTTAATTCCTCCCACTCAAATTACTCAAACTATTACCTTCTAAGTACTATTTTCTTAAATTCAATTTTATTATATTTTTTCATAAAATTCAGAACACTTCTTTATAGAATATATTACCATATTTTATAAAAATTAGAAATGATTTTTGAGTATTTATTAAAAAAAATGAGAGATAAATTTTATTATCTCTCATTTGTATTAAAATGCTAATTCTAATCCATTAACATCAATAGTTATATTTTCATTATTAATATATTTATTATATATTTCTTTTATGATGTTATAATTTTTTGTAATTAATTCTTTTGATTCATTATCTAATAAATTACTCATTTCATTATATGCTGATTCAATGTTTGAATATGCTCTCCATATATCTTTATCTACCATAGCATAATAACATGCAGCATTATTTAAAGCTAAAACATCATTTGCATTAATATTATAAGCTTCTTTTATATTTTCAATTGCATTACCATATTTTCCTTCATTATAGTAAATTGTTCCTAATGCCCTATAATATTTACTATTCTTACTTATAGATAAAGCTTTTTTTAAATCTAAAATTGCTTCTTTGCTATTTCCTTGTTCAAATTTTAATAATGCTAAGTCATAATATATTTCTGGATTATCATTGCTTAAATTTAGTGCAAGTTCATAATATCTCTTAGCTAATTCTAAATTATTATTTAAATTTTCTTGTAATTTTGCTACATTCATAATTAAATTGTAATTATATGGCTCATTATATATAGCTGTTCTTATATAACCTTCACCCTTATCACTACTTTTTGTTTTATATAATATATTAGCCATTAAAATATATGAATTTTCATATTTACTATTTCTCAGTATTGCTTCAGTACATAATTCTTTTGCTTTATCATATTGTTCATTATTAAAGTTTTTCCAAGCTTCAACATATGATTCTACATATGAATCCTTATTTAGCTCACTAGTGTTAATGCAAGTATTTATTTCATTTATTACCTTACTATTAAAATCATTAATATTTTTATCAAAAGATTTAATTTCCTCAAGCCAAGCCTTATATGCCTCAACTTTTGGATTTTCTCCTGATAATTCAGTTACTTTTTTTAATAATGAATTTTTATCAAATTCACATACTTCCATTATTACATCATATATCTTTATTTCATTTTTATTTAATTCATATGATAATCTTAAATTATGTAATCCACCTTCATAATCCTTTAACATAAGTTGCATTTTACCTAAAACAGCTAAGTCATATGCATCTTCTAAATCAATTGGATATGTTTTAACTATTTCTTTAGCTAAATCTTTTTTGTCAGTTGCTAAATATACTGCAAACATTGTTTTTAATAACGGTTTATATGTATTATATGTATTTAAATAATATTCTCCTAGCCTTTCAGCTTGTTCAAGATCATTATTCATATAAAAAGTAAATATAACTTTATTAATTAACTCTTTATCTTGCTCTAAGTATTTTTTTCCATCTTCAAGCATTATCTTATCTCTTTTTATTATAGCTTCTTTTAATAAATTATTTGACTTTGTTAAGTTACCTTGAATAGAGTAAATTTCTGCTGTTTTAACAGTCCAAATAGGCCAAGCTTCCTTCTTTTGCATTTCCATATATTCATTTATAGCTTCATCATATTTACCATCATAGTAATATTTCTCTGCTTTATTTTCTGTTATTGTAGTTGTCTTTGCTCCCATTATACTTTGAGTACCAACTAAGACCACGAAAGCAAATAATATAGAAAGACTTAATGTAGTTATTGTTTCAAAATATTTGCCTTTTTTTATTTTTTTATTTTTGCCTAAGGAGTCATTTGTATTCTTTTTCATAATCCCTCCATTTGTTTACTCTTTATTTATAATATATAATTTTAACAAAAAAAGTACTCTTTTTCAAATAATAATTTATTTTTCTACATTATATTCAAATTTATGTAATTAAAAATGGCAAACTTTGATTTATTTTTATTATTTTACTAAAAAAACTTAATTTGCCATTATTGTAAATCTCACTTTTTTTTATTTACAAGCTTATTTTCTAAAATTGCAACTACTTCATACATTATAAATGCAATTACTGATAAAATAACAATACTCATCATAACCATATCTAATTGAGCAATTTGACCTCCATATATTATTAAAAAGCCTAATCCTTCTCTTGCCACCAAGAATTCACCCATTATTACTCCTACCCATGAAAGTCCTACATTTATTTTCAAAGCAGATATAATTACTGGTATTGATGCTGGAAAAACTAAATATCTTAACTTTTGCCATTTATTTGCTTGAAATGTTGTCATCAATAGCATTTTACCTTCATCAACTTCATTAAAACCAGTTAAAACACTTATTATAGTTGTAACAATCGATATTAATAATGCAATTGTAATAATTGCTGGAGTTCCATTCCCAACCCAAAATATAATAATTGGAGCAAGTGCAACCTTTGGCAAAGCATTTAACACTACTAAATAAGGATCTAATACTTTAGATGCTGTCTTAGATGCCCATAATATTATTGCAATAATTACCCCTAAAATAGTTCCTAACATAAATCCAATTATAGTTTCATAACAAGTTACCCATATATGCCTAAATAATGTACCTCCATTAACAAAACTAATTAATGATTTTACTATTCTGCTTGGACTTGATGTTAAAAATGGGTCAATCAATTTTAATTTAGCTGCAACTTCCCAAAGTGCAATAAATATAACCAATATTGCAATTCTTATTATTCCTATTTTCCACTTATTTCTTTTTACCTTTTTTAAATATACTTCATGTTCTTTTTCCATATTAATTATCCAACTCCCCCCATAGTTTTCTAAAATACTCATTATATTCTGATTCTTTTCTTTTATCGAAAGGAGTTTCATCTTTATTTTCAAATTTTATATTTACATCTTCTTTAATTGTTGCTGGTCTATTACTTAAAATTATAACTCTATTAGACATTACTATTGCTTCACCTAAATCATGAGTTACCATTATTGCTGTTTTCTTTTCTCTTTTAATTATTTCATACACATCATCTGTCATCTTTAATCTGCTTTGATAATCTAAAGCAGAAAATGGTTCATCAAGCAATAATATTTCTGGTCTTAATACCAATGTTCTTATTAAAGCTACCCTTTGCCTCATTCCTCCTGACAACTGCTCAGGTTTATGCTCTTCAAATTTATTTAACCCATAACACTTTAATAAGCTTTCTGCATATTTTATGTTTTCTTTTGTATATATCTTTTTAATCTTAAGTCCTAACAATACATTTTCTCTAACTGATAACCAAGGAAATAAATAATCCTTTTGAAACATATATCCCATTTTATCTAAATTATTTTTTATTGATGAATCTGAAAATTTCACTTCTCCACTAGATGGAATTAGTATTCCACTTATTATATTAAGCAAGGTTGACTTTCCACATCCTGAAGGACCTATAATACTTATAAAATCTTCCTTTTCAACCTTAAAACTTATATTTTTTATGGCTTCTGTAGTACCATCTATAGTATGATAGTTCATATTTACATCTTTTACTTCTAAGAGACTCACTTTACCACCACCAATCATTTTATATCTATTTAGTTACTTATTTTTAAAATTTTTATTATTTTCTATTTTATTGCTTGTTTTGCAAATGAATTGTTAACAATAATATTAAAATCAGGTCTTTCAGTAATTAAACTTTCATCATATCCTTGTATAATATCCATTAATTTATTTAATCCATCTTCACTTACTTCAGGTGTTTCTGAATATGCTTCTATATTTTTGTAATTATCAATTACTTTAACTATTACTTCTTTATCTGTTCCTGGAAAAAACGAAATAATTGAATCTGCTACTTCTTCACTTGTATGTTGTTGAACCCATTGTTGTCCCTTATAAATTGCATTAGTAAATTTTTGAATTATATCTGGATTTTCATCCATATAGGATTTAGTTGTATAAAAACAGGTATATGAAATATTTCCTGCTTCATTACCTATTGATGAAACTATATTTCCTGCACCATCTTTTTCAAGCATAGTTGCTGTTGGCTCAAATAATGCAACATAATCTCCAATTCCTGATTTAAAGGCACCTGCTGTAGCTGTAAAATCTACATTAGTAACCATTTTCACATCATTTTCTGGATTTAACCCATTTTGTTTTAATACATATTCTAGAGCCATTTCTGGAATTCCACCTGGTCTTCCACCAATTATTTCTTTACCCTTTAATGATGACCAGTCAAAATTTTCCTCTTCTTCTCTTCCAACTAAAAATGAACCATCCCTTTGTGTAAGTTGTCCAAATACTACTGGATAATCCTCTCTCCCTTGATTGTAAATATAAACAACTTGCTCTGGTCCTGAAAAGCCAATATCCACATTACCGCTTAACAATTGTTGCATAGTTTTATCTGCACCTTGTCCAGTTGATAAGTCTATTGAAAGTCCTTCCTCTTCGAAGAAACCTTCATTTATTGCAACATACATTGGTGCATAAAATACAGATCTTACAACTTCATTTAATCTTATGGTTTTTAAATTTGTACTTTCAGTTCTTTTATCATTTACCTTACTACATCCCATAAAAGTAGAACCTATTATTGCTATTACACTAAATATAGCTGCAATACGCTTAAAGCATTTATTCATATATACTCCTTTTAGATATTTTTTATATTGTTATGATTTATATTATGATTTATAATTATTTTTTGTTAACTAACAGTAATCGTTTTACGCCTTTATTTTTCACATTTCTATTTAATTTTCTAACATAAAATATACTTTTCACCTTCTAGACACAATATTTTTTTGTATTATACTATAAATAGTAGATTTTAAAATTACATAATAATTTAAGGAGGCTTATCTATGAAATTTTTTAGAGAATCTATTTTGATTCTTTCAATTTATTTTGCAGGAGAATTAGTTTCTAAACTACTTCATCTTCCTATCCCTGGAAATATTATAGGAATGATATTACTATTTTTATTATTAACCTCTAACATAGTAAAAGTTGAAAAAGTTGAACCATTAGCTAACTTTTTTTTAGATCATTTAGCCTTTTTCTTTATTCCAGCATCTGTAGGACTAATGACTTCATTTGCTGATTTAAAAAGTAGTTTATTTAAAATCATACTATTATGTATTATAACTACAATAATAGTATTATCAGCTACAGCTTTAACAGTAGAATTTATTTGTAAAAAGAAATCAAAACATGATAATGATGATAATAATGATTTTCTTAATAAAAAGGAGGCTTAATTAAATGGATATAATTTCAAATAATATGTTTTTTGGAATATTTATATCTTTAATTTCATTTGAAATAGGATTATTTATTTATAAAAAAACAAAATTACCCATCTTTAATCCACTTTTAACTGCAACTATATTAATAATTTGCTTTTTAAAAATATTTAATATAGATTTTGATACTTATAATAATGGTGGACAATTTATAAATATTTTTCTTGGACCTGCAACTATAGTTTTAGCTGTGCCACTATATAAAAAACTTAATTTACTTAAAGAAAACTTTTTACCTATATTTTCTGGAATATTAGTTGGAAGCTTAGTTAGTGTATTATCTGTAATTTCTATTGCAACATTTTTGGGATTAGACAATAGTTTAACTGTTTCTCTATTATCTAAAAGTGTAACTACTCCTATTGGTATTGAAATAACTAATTCTCTTGGTGGAAGTTCTTCAATTACTGTTCTTGCTATAGTTTTATCTGGAATAATTGGTGCAATAGTTGGACCTACTGTATTTAAAGTTTTAAAAATTAATAATCCAATTTCAAGGGGTGTATCATTAGGAACTGCTTCTCATGCTGTTGGAACATCAAAAGCATTAGAAATAGGTGAACAAGAAGGTGCTATGAGTTCATTGTCAATAGGTGTAGCCGGAATAGTTACAGTATTTTTAGCACCATTATGTTATTCCTTATTATCAATATTTATAAAATAATAATTTATTTTTCTTAAAAGGGCTATGCACTAAAAGTTAGTACACAGCCCTTTTGCTCAATTAATCTATTCTCTTTTCAAAACAAAATAGCCAGCAACTATATAATTGCTGACTATTATTCTCTAATTTATAAATTCAAATTTCCAACTATAATATCCTGTCTTTTCATCTTTTTCATATCTTAAATATGCAGAAAATAAAGTTCCCTTTTTACTTCTTAAATTTCTAAATCCAACCTTTCCATTTTTAAGAAGCAATTCAACCATTTCCTTAGTTACCATTTTACCTAATGACTCAATGAACTTATCATTTTTCCAAATAGTATATGTGCATCCATTTTTCCAATTAATGCACCCAAATCCCTTTTCACCTTCAATTATTGAATTGCCACATACAGGACATTTTCCTATTTCTTCTACCCCTTCTGGTTTTTCAATCTTAAACTTATGAAGCATAGAATTGTCATTTTTAATTTTTTCTACAGATTGTCTTGTAAAATCATAAATTAAATTTAAAAAATCTTCTTTTTTAAACTTTCCCTTTTCAATATCAGCTAATGTTTTTTCTAACCTTCCTGTATATTCTAAATCCAATAATTCCCTGGCCGGAAATATCTCCACAATAGTTCTACCTAATTCTGTTGTTGTTAAACTTTTTCCCTTTGTTTTAATATATCCTATATCTTTAAGCTTCTTTATTGTTTCTGCTCTAGTTGCTGGTGTGCCTATACTAAACCCGCTTAAAATTACTTGCATCATTTCTTCAGTATTTTTTTCATCATTTTCTTCTTCATCTTTATCATTTTTAAATGATTTTCCGCAAGTCTCCATGACTCTTAAAAGAGTTTTTTCAGTATGATATTTAGGTGGTTTTTTAGTTACCTTATTGACTTTACTATCTACTATATCTAAATTTTCTCCTTTTTCAATCAAAGGTAATATAGTATCTTTAGTTTCTATTTTTTCAACAACTCTCCATCCCTTAATAATCTCTACCTTTCCCTTAGAAATAAATTCACCTTTTAAATGTTCATCATTAACCTTTAATGTAATTTTAGTTTCTTCAAATTCAGCAACTGGCATAAATTGCATTATAAATCTATTTTTTATAGCATTATAAACATATTGTTCTTCTGCACTTAATCCTTTTGGTATTACATATGTAGGAGTAATTGCACTGTGACTTTCAACCTTTGAATTATCAAATACTCTTTTAGATTTAATAAATTTTATTTCTTCTTCATAAGGTAACCCCTTTTTATGAGTTTCTAAAACTTTTTGGGCCTTATCTACTAAACTTTCTTCTAAAACACTACTTGCAGTTCTAGGATATGTTATAAGCTTCTTTTCATATAGTCCTTGAGCAACCTTTAATACCTTATCAGAAGTCCACCCTTTATATTTACTCGTTATATATCCTTGTAAATTAGAAAGATTAAATAGACTTTGTGGATATTCCCTCTTCTTTTCAATTTCTTTATCTATTACTACAGCTTGTTTTTCTTTTAATATTTTAGTTAAATTATCTAAATAATCTTTTTTCTCAAACTTTTCAGATCCATTTTCATAATAAAGGCTTTCAAATTCTATATTATCTTTAGACTTTAAATTAATTAATAATTTAAAATATGATGTTTCCTTAAAGTTTTCAATTTCTTTATCTCTATCATAAATTATCTTTAAAGTTGGCAATAAAACCCGTCCTATGTTAATAGTCTTTTTTTCACTTGCTCCATACCTTAAAGTTGCAACTGATGTTAAATTAATACCTATAGTCCAATCTGCCAATTGTCTTCCTATTCCTGCATCTTGAAGTGGCTTCATATCACTATTTGGTTTTAAATTAGCCATTCCCTTTTTTACTTCATCCTCAGTCCATTCATTAAGAAGAAGCCTGTAAATAGGCTTCTTTATATCATAATGAATAAATAACTCATCTGAAATAACTTGACCTTCCCTGTCAAAGTCAGTTGCAGAAATAACCCCATCAACATCATCTCTATCAATTAAGCTCTTAATAATATTTATTTGCTTTTCTGCACCCTTATCAACAACTTCTCTATTGCTACTATCACATTTTATTTTGTACTTAAAATCTTCTGGAATAAATGGAAACTTTTCCATTCTCCATCCCTTCATATTTTCATCATAATCCTTTGCATCATATAATTGAAGCAAATGACCAAATGCCCAAGTTACTAAATAATCGTCGCCTTCATAAAATCCATCTCTTCTAGTTTTTATTTTATATGCATCTGCTATATTTTTAGCAACTGATGGTTTTTCTGCTATTATTACTTTTTTCAAAATACTCTTCTGCTACTCAAAATATACCAATATCAAGATTTTTCCTTAAAGATACGTGTATTACATAGTTTATTTTATAGATAAAATCTATTTACAATTCTTAACTCATAAAACATTGTATTTATTAAGATATTTTGTCTAGTAGCTTCCCCTTTCTTTTTTTATTTCTTAATTTTAAACTTTCATACTTTATATTAAATATATAATTTATACTCTTATATAAGTTACTATATTTTTATTACTAGTTGTAAATATTTAAATACATATAATAAATAAATCTAAGCTCCAAACAAAGTCAAAACTCTACTTGAAGCTTAATAATTCTTTTTATATTTTATCTTATTTAATTTTATAATTCAAATTTAATTAATTACATTTCATTAAACATCCAAATATAAAATGTTAAGTATGTTGCAAATACTGTCCATAAAATATAAGGAATCATTAATATTCCTGCTATTTTATCAGTCTTAAAAAATTTAATAACAGTTATAATTATAAAAATTAGCAAAATAATAATTAATATAAATGAAATTCCATATAATCTAAAATTAAAAAATATAATTGACCATAAAAAATTTATAAGTAATTGTACTAAGTAATTAAAATAACTATTATAGTCATTTTTTCCTTGCTTATTATTCATATATATTCTATAAGCTGCAAGGCCCATCATTATATACAAAATAGTCCATACTATAGAAAATACAAAAGCAGGAGGTGTTATTATACTTTTTTTTAACGAACCATATGTACTCATTGAATCTTTAGTTATTAAGGAAATTATTATTCCCCCTACTAAAGGTATTGCAAGATTTTTTAATAATCCTATTAACTCAAATCTTCCATTAACACAAAATATTTTTTTAAATATATTATTTCTTTTATTAACTTTCTTTTTCCCATCATTAACTTTATTTTTCTTACTCATAATCATCACCTCTTTAATTTACTATTAAAATATATGTTACTTAAAGGTAAATAATGTTTATGAGTGTTTAAATTCTATACCATTACTTTGCTTTCTTTTTTAAGAATTTCATTACACCATTTTAATATATCTTCAATTACCTCATCCTTATTGCTTTCATTTAACATTTCATGTCTTCCATCTTTATATAATTTATATCTTAAGTTTTCTATACCTAAATCTTTATAACATTCATATAATCTTATTATACCTTTACCAAAATCTCCTACTGGATCCTTATCGCCAGCAAAAATTAATACTGGTAAATCCTTAGGTATTAATTTTAAATTTTCCTTTTCATTAATTTTCCATAATCCTCTTATTAAATCATAGTAATATGATGTTGTACATACAAATCCACATTGAGGATCTGCTATATATTTATCAACTTCTTCATCTACTGAACATAACCAATCATAATCAGTTCTATTTGGCTTAAAATTAGAATTAAAATCACCAAATGATAACTTATCCATAACCTTACTTTTAGCTTTTCTTCCTCTTAAAATCATTTCATCTCTTGAAATTATTATTCCAAGTTTTGTTATAGGATCAGGTCTTCCATTTGTTCCTGATAAAATTACTCCATCAATTTTATCACCATATAATTCAATATATCTTTGACTTACAAATGACCCCATACTATGCCCAAATAATATTAATGGTAATTCTTCATTTTCTTTTTTTATTATATCACTTAATTCTTTAACATCTTCTACAAGTAAATCAAAGCCTTCTTTGTCAGCTATATACCCCCTCTCTTCCTCACTCTTTGATGTTTCTCCATGTCCTCTATGATCATGAGCATATACAATAAATCCATTTTCAGAAAACTTCTTAGCAACGTAATCATATCTACATGCATATTCAGTCATTCCATGAGATATTTGAATTACTCCCTTTGCTTCTCCTTCTGATTCCCATTTGTAACATTTTATTTCTTTCCCTTCTTTATCTATAAATGAAAATTTTTTCAAGTCGCCCATCTCCTCTTTAGTTTTTAATTTAAGATTTTACTTTAATTATGTTACTCACCTTATCTACTGTCAATATAATATAAATCATATTAAATATTTATTCATATTTGTAGCATATTTTTATTTATATATTTTTTTAATTAAATTTAATTTTACTAACAACTTTCATTTGTTAAAATGCAAGTTTATGTTATACTATTTTTAGTATTGATGTAATATTAAAAATAATATTATATAATTTAAGCTATAAGTCTATTTTTATGTTATTATAGTTTAATATTTTACTAATAATGAAATAAATTGTTTTTAGGTGGTGAAAAAAAATTAATATTAAGTCAATTCTCAGTATATTAGCAACAAAATTTACATTATTTCTTACTAAAACCATTTTAAAAGGGGGTACTACTTTCCCTGGAAGAGTTGCATTAAAATTAGATAAAAATATTTTATCTACTGTTTCTAAGGGATATAAAGTAATACTTGTCACAGGAACTAATGGTAAGACTACTACTACAAGCATGATTTATAATATCATTAAAGAAAAAGGCTATTCAGTAATAACTAATAATACTGGTGCAAATCTTTTTCCAGGAATAGTTACTACCTTTGTAGAAAACTATAAGTTTTTTAACAAAGCTAAAGATAAATATGCTGTTATTGAAGTAGATGAAGCAAATTTAAAATTTATAACAAAATACCTTACTCCTGAAATAATTACTGTAACAAACTTATTTAGAGATCAATTAGATAGATATGGTGAAGTTTATACTACATTATCTAAAATTTTAGAAGGTATAACTCTTGTTCCAACAAGTAAGTTAATTTTAAATGGTGATGAATCATTACTTGGTAAGCTTGATGTAAAAAATCCATTAGTTTTTTATGGTTTTAAAACACCAATAAATGAAAATAAAACTATTGATGTTAATGCAGATTCGAAGTTCTGTAAATTCTGTAAGACACCTTACAGCTATAACTTTGTTACATATAATCATTTAGGAGATTATTACTGTACAGGCTGTGGATATAAACGTCCTACTCTAAAATATGGTGTAGATGAAATAGTAGAATTAACAGCAGAAAGCTCTACTGTTAAATTTGGAGATACTAAAATATTTTTAGGTCAATCTGGTGTATATAATATTTATAATGCTCTTTGTGCTTATTCAATAACTAAAGAACTTAATATTGATGACTCTTGTATAAAAAAATCTTTAGAAAGTCAAAGTTCTAGCTTTGGAAGACAAGAAATAATAAATATCGATGATAAAGAAGCAAAAATAATATTAGTTAAAAATCCAGCAGGCTATAATCAAGCTTTAGATACACTTTGCTTAAATAAAGAACCATTTTCTTGTGCATTCTTATTAAATGACAATTATGCAGATGGAAGAGATGTTTCTTGGATTTGGGATGTTAATTTTGAAAATTTAAATAATGTAAAATTAGATGAAGTATATGTATCTGGTCTTAGAACTTTTGATATGGCTGTAAGATTAAAAACTGCAGGTATTTCACCTTCTAAATTTGTTATTGAAGAAGAATATGAAAATTTAACTAATCAAATTAAAAATGGTAAAAACAAAAAGATATATATCCTTGCAACTTATACAGCAATGATAAATTATAGAAAATACTTACATTCTAAAGGATATATTAAAAATCTTTGGTAGTATAAGGAGGCTATTATGGAATTAAATATTTGTCACCTTTATCCCGATTTATTAAATGTATATGGTGATGTTGGAAATATATTAATTTTAAAGCACAGAGCTGAAAATCGTGGGATTAAAGTTAATGTAATTAACGTTTCAATTAATGATGAATTTAATGCAGATGACTATGATATAGTGTTTTTTGGTGGTGGCCAAGATTATGAACAATCAATAGTTTCTAATGATTTAATGACTAATAAAAAAGATGAATTATCACGTTATATTAATAATGGTAAAGTTTTAATTGCAATTTGTGGTGGTTATCAATTATTAGGTAAATATTACACTGCTCCTAATGGAGAAAAAATTCAAGGATTAGGAATATTAGATATTTATACTGAAGCTGGTAATACTAGATTTATAGGTGATACTATAATTTACAATGAAGATTTTAATGAAACCTATGTTGGATTTGAAAATCACTCAGGAAGAACTTATTTAAATGGATTAAAACCACTTGGTAAATGCATACATGGATATGGAAATAATGGCTCTGATGGTTATGAAGGATGTATTTATAAAAATACTTACTGCACATACTTCCATGGATCTTTACTTGCTAAAAATCCTGAACTTGCTGATAGATTTATTAAAACTGCTTTAGAAATTAAATATTCTGAAGTAGCTTTAGAAAAGCTTGATGATTCATTAGAATTAAAAGCAAAAGAAGTAATGATTAACAGATTAAATAATAATCAAAAATAATATTAACTTAGAAAGAGGATGGGGAGATTTATGTCAAGAAAATTTTTAAAATCAGTTGCCTTAACGCTGTGTTTATCCGTAGCAGTACCTTTATTTAATACTATTAATGCTTTTGCAGCAACTCAACCAAGTATAATGGGTGAATCTGCTATAACTATGGATTTAGATACTGGTGAAATTATTTACTCAAAAAATGCTGATGAAAAACGTTCACCAGCTAGTACAACTAAACTTTTAACATCATTATTATTTGCAGAAAATAAAAGTAAATCTGATTCAATTCCTTATAGTGCTAACTCAGCTGCTTTAAAAGAAACAACTTTAAATAATTTTATTGGTAATACTGCAAAACCTGGTGATACTTTAACTGCTAATGAAGTTATGGATGCAGTTATGGTTTATTCAGCAAATGATGCTGCTATTATGATGGCTGAATCTGTTTCTGGATCTGTTGATTCATTTGTTAAATTAATGAATCAAAGAGCTAAAGATCTTGGTGCAGAAAATACAAACTTTGTTAATCCAAATGGATTAGAAACTGATCCTAATAATCATAATGTTACTACTGCTTATGATTTAGCTCTTATTGCTAAAGCAGCTTATGCTAATGATTGGGTAAGAGAATCTATGGGTCTTGCAAAAACTTCTGTTACTTTAGATGGTAAAATAATTTATATAGAAACTAGGGATAAATTATTAGGTATTGATGGTAATGTTGGTGGAAAAACTGGTAATGAAACTAAAGCTGGTCATTGCTTTGTTGGTTATTACAATAGAAATGGAAGAAATTTAATTACTGTTGTTTTAGGTTCTTTATACGGTGCAGATGGAATGAATGTATTTAATGATACTCAATCAATAGCTGATTATAGCTATTCTGCTGAAAAAACACAATATAAAGCTGCTGGTACTGAAGTTTCAAGTGTTGAATTAAATTATAAATTATTTAGGTTTTTTGGTCCAACAAAAACTATAACAGCACCTGTTGTTTTAGACCAAGATATAAATTATTATAAAAATGATTATAATGATACTCATTCAACTTTAAAAGTTCCTTCTAATGAACTAAATGCATGGAAAGTTGCTTCTAACAATACTGTTAATTTAGTTTATACTTCTGGTTCTTATAGCGAAACTTTAAAAGGTTCTATTACATTAAGTACAGGGCAATTACTAAAAGCTAATATTGGTATTTATGTTCTTAGTCTATTAATAATAGTTTTAATTGTGGTTTTAATTATTGTTATAATTAAATTAATGATGAATTCTAAGAGACGTAAAAAAAACAGAAGAAGATATTCAAGATATTAATTAAATTTGGCAACAAGTACTTAACTCAACAAGAGTTATAATTTTCTAAACTTAAGGCTACATTATATTGAATTTGTAAATTCAAATATAATGTAGCCTATTTATATTTTTATTTAATTAATTTTTAAATAGAAAAATTATTTCTTAGGTAATTACTAACTAAATACCGCTGTTACCCATTCATTAGTTTGATGTTTACTTTGAAGTTTAAATCCATAACTTTCTACATTTTCTTTAACTTCATCAAAACTCCATTCAACAAGTCCTGAAACTAATAAATCTCCATTCTCATTTAAATGATTCTTTATGTACTCCATAAACATTTTAGTTTCTTCCCCACCAATATTTATGAATATCCAATCAAAATTTTCTTTAATTAAAGTTTTATCTTCTAATATATTACCTACTACAGCTTCTATATTGGTTAAATTATTTAATGATGCATTTAACATCACTTCGTCTTCGACATCTCTTATATCAACAGCTACAACACTTTTTGCACCTGAAATAGATGCAGCAATTGAAAGAATTCCTGATCCTGTTCCAATATCTAAAACAGTTTTATTTTTTAAATTTAAATCATTTAAAATTAATTTTAATATATCTTGAGTTGTTTCATGAAGTCCTGTTCCAAAAGCTCCTTGAGAAATAAAATTAATTTTTGTTTTTCCTTCAAACTCTGCATCTGGACTAGCTATAACATACTTATCATCTAAATTAATTGCTGGAAAATCATATATAGTGTAATCATAATTATTTTCTTCTACACTTATATAATCCATTTCTAATATATTTTTTAATTTTTCTTTAAATTCTTCTAATCCCTCCTCTTCTTCAAAGGCAACCTTTAAGACTATTTCTTCATCTTCTCTTTCTATATATCCATATCCATAATCATCCGTTGTTATTTCCAATGGATTTTCATAAAAAACATTATAAACATCGTTTATTGCAAGTTTTTCTATAGTTGAATCTAACTTCTCATAAGGAAGCTTATATGATATAATGAACATTTTTATCCCTCTTTTCTATAATATATTTTTTAATTTGCATAAATATGGTAAAATTATAACTATAATTTAAAAAATATTTTCTTCTTTACATTTTATTTTAACTATTTAAAGTTTTCAATAAAAAACTATATATATCTAATTAACTTTATATATTATTTAATATTAAATTAAATATATTTAATATTCATCAATCAGCTATATTTCGAAAATAAAGTTTTAAATAAAAAACTTATCCATTCTTATACATACAAAAAAAGAGTCTAAAGACTCTTTTATTTAATGAAAACTGATTTTATTATTTTAAATATTTCTTTTACCATATCATAATTGTTAATAATATTTTCTTTAGTTACAATTGCATCTGCAGTAAAATCTGTAGCAACTTCACTTATATCTTTAATATTATCAGTTATTTCAACCATATTCTTACTTACAACAGGTAATTTATCACATGTATATTCAATATTTTTCTTATTATTTTCTAATATTTCTAAAACATTACTTATTGTTTTATTTAATTTAAGTAAAAATATAATACCTAATACTAGTATACATATTAATAATACAAATATTATTCCCATAAAAAGATTATTTAGGCTAATATACATTTCTTCACCTTATATATTACTTTCAACAGTTTCTTCAGTTGAAACTTCTTCTGTTAAAGCTTGTTCATTTTCTACTTCTTCTGAAGTAACAGCTTCTTTATCTTTTCTATCCTTTAAATAATTCTTTATTTTGCTTTTAGCTTCTTTTACATTATTTTTTAAATTTTCTGATTGCTCTATAGTTTTTGCTTTTGCATTATTTACTTTTTCTTTTATATCATCTCTAGTATCTTTTCCAGATTTAGGTGCTAATAATATTCCAGATAAAGCACCAATACCACCACCAACTACTGTTGATAGCACTGCAGCTTTAACTATTTTTTTTCTTTTTTCTTTTCTTTTCTTTTCAATTAAATTATATAAAGCCATTAATAACTCCTCCATTTTTTTAGTTTTTTACTATCTTTCGACTAATTATACCATATTTTTATCTAAACTTCTATTTTTTTTGTAGTTTTTTTAATTGTCTTTTATTTTTTGCATTTTTTCCTTTTCTACTTTCTGTTTTTTACGTATAGAATATCCAAATGATCCAAGTGGTTTTGAATCTAAACCAAAATACTCTCCATGTGAATATGCAATTAAATTGGCTTTTTCAAAATGTATTTTACCCTTTTCGTCCAATAAATTTTCATTAACCTTAACATTTATTACATCTAATAAAAACATATCATGAGTACCTAATGGAGTTATTGATTTTAATTTACACTCTAACGCAACTGGCGAAACTTCTAAAGATGGTGTATCTATAGCAACACCAGAATTTAACTTTAATCCTAATTTAGATATTTTATCTTCTCTTTTACCACTTACAACTCCACAATAATCTGTTATCTTAACCATATCCCTAGTTGTAAGATTAATTACACATTCTTCACTTTCTTTTATGTATTCATATGATAATCTTTCTGGTCTTATTCCTACCGCTATCACAGGAGGTTTTGTGCAAACAGTACTTACCCATCCTATAGTAAATACATTTGTTTTTCCTTCTTTATTAATGCTTGTCACTAATACTACAGGTGTAGGATTTAACATAACACTACCCTTAAAATTAATCTTATTCATATTTAAAATTCTCCTAAAAAAATACTATATTTAATTTAAACTTTAATATTATTATCTACTTTATTATAAAAATTTTTACACTTTAAATTTTATTAAAATAAACTATTACTAATTTAAATAATATCTAAATTTCAACTTTTACTTACATAAAATTCACACCTTTTGAAATTTTTCTAAACGATTATAACATAGTTTTCTATAAATTGCGAAATAAATTAGCTTTAGTTAGTATTTTTTAGTTAGTAATTTTGGATGGGGCTGTCACACTAAAACTTTTATACACAATATATTGTTTTAAAAAATAAAAATTAATACGATATATTATAGTATTTATTCTTAATTCGACATCCCCTTTAAATATATTTTTCTAAAATTCAGCCTAAGCTGAATTTTCACCTCAACTCTTAACTCCTAACTAAAAAAAGAAGCCTTTGGCTTCTTTTTACTCATAAAGAAATTTATAAATATTATATCTAGTATTAACTTTATCAACATACTTTTTGGTTTCCTTGAAAGGAATATATGTTAAGTTTTCTCCATCACTAGAATATTCTGGATTGTTAAGCCACTTAGTTACATTTCCACTACCACCATTATATGCCGCTAATGCTAAACTTAAATCATTAAATTCAATCAATAAATTATTTATATACCAACATCCAAATTTAATATTTATTTCTGGATCAAATAACATTTCAACTTTAAAATTATCAACCTCTAATTTACTTGCAATCCATTCTCCTGTAGAATCCATTATTTGCATTAATCCTTTTGCACCTTTATTTGATTCAACATTCTCATTAAAGTTACTTTCTGTTTTAATAACTGCTAAAACTAAATATGGATCCAAATCATATTGGGCGCTATATTGTTTTACTAAGCTATGATACTTTTGTGGATAAATATATTTTTTTATCACACTTTTTCCTTCAGCTAAAAGTAAAATTAAAACAATTAACCAAATAATAATTTTTTTAAACTTCATTCCCTCTCCCTACTTTGAAATAGATTAAATAGACTTTATAAATTCAATTAATAAATCAACTTGTTCTTTAGTTTTTGCTAGTGTATCATTATTTTCAATAACTATATTTGCAAAATCCTTTTTTCTATCTAAAGGCATTTGTGAATTAATTCTGTTAATTGCATCTTCCCTCATTAAAGAATCTCTTGATCTTACCCTTTGAATTTGTGTATTATTATCTACCCAAACTAAGATAACATAATCCATATCTTTATGCAAATCATTCTCTATTAATGTAGGTGCATCTAAAATAACAATTTTTGTTTTATTTTCTTCTAGTTTATTTAAGGTATCCTTTATTTCATTTTTTATATATGGAAGTATAATTTCCTCATACTTTTTTCTTTGCTTTGGAAATCTAAAAATATGATTACCAAATTCCTTTCTACGGAATTCTCCTCTCCAATCAAAAAAACCTGAACCAAACTCAATTTTTACTTTTTCTAAAATCTCTGGATATTTTACAAGTACTTCCTTAGCTATTACATCTGCATCAACAACTTCAAATCCAGCTTCTTTCAGCATAAATGATACTGTACTTTTTCCTGACCCTATTCCTCCAGTTAATCCTATTTTTATCATTTTTACCCCCTATTTTACATCATACCATGTATTTCCTATATTTGTATCTACCTCTAATGCTACTGACATATTTAATACATTTTCCATTTCTTCTTTTACAAGTGATTTAACAATTTCAAGTTCATCATGCTTAACATTTAAAATAAGTTCATCGTGTACTTGAAGAATCATTTCACTTTGTAAATTTTCTCTTTTTATTCTATTATACACCTTAACCATTGCAAGCTTTATAATATCTGCAGCACTTCCTTGAATTGGAGCATTCATTGCTAATCTTTCTCCAAGGGCTTTTACAATTTTATTTGATGATTTTATTTCTGGAATAAATCTTCTTCTATTTAATACTGTTAAAACGTATCCCTTTTCTTTTGCTTCTTCCTTAACACTTTCTAAATATCCTTTAATTTTAGGATATCTATCAAAGTAAATCTCCATATATTCAGAAGCTTCCTTTTTAGTTATCTTTAAATCCTGTGAAAGACTAAAATCACTAATTCCATAAACTATTCCAAAGTTAACTGCCTTTGCCCTACTTCTCATAAGAGGCGTAACTTCATCTATAGGCACCTTAAACACTTCTGATGCAGTTTTAGTATGAATATCACTATGATTATTAAAAGCATCTATCATATTTTTATCATCTGACATATGTGCAAGAACTCTAAGCTCTATTTGAGAATAGTCACAAGATAATAATACATCAGTAGATTCCTTTGGTATAAATACCTTTCTTATTTCTCTACCCATTTCATACTTTACAGGTATATTTTGAAGATTTGGTTCTGTACTTGATAACCTTCCTGTTGTTGTAACAGTTTGATTAAAACTTGAATGAATAGCTCCATCTTCATCTATAACATTTTTTAATCCTTCAACATATGTTGAATTTAACTTAGTTATTTGTCTATAATAAATAATTTTTCCTATTACAGGATGCTTATCATTAAGTTTTTCTAAAACTTCTACATTAGTTGAATATCCTGTCTTAGTCTTTTTTACTACTGGTAAATCTAACTTTTCAAAAAGAATTTTTCCTAATTGTTTTGGTGAACTTATATTAAATTCTTCTTCGCAAAGTTCATAAATTTCTTTTTCCGTTTTGGAAATTTCCTCCTTAAACTTTGTTTCAAGTTCATCTAATTTAGCTCTATTTACCTTAAATCCTATAGCTTCCATATTTGATAAAATAGCTATTAATGGATGTTCAACTTCATAATAAAGCTCATTCATACCTTCTTTATCAATTCTAGCCTTTAAATATTTATAAAGTTCCTTCATGCTTGACACGGCATTACAAATTAATTCATCACCTTCGCCCTTTACTTCCTTCATTAAATATTCGTTAATTAATGATTCTAATGGATAGTTTGATTTAGAAGAATCTATTAAATAAGCTGCTACTACTGTATCAAATATAAATCCACTTATTTCTATATTATACTTAGTTAATATAGTTATTAAATTTTTTCCATCTTGAATAACTTTAGCTATTTTATCATTTTCCATAAACTCTTTAAGTGTATTAATTGCTTCATTTGTATTTTCCATACTTATTAATTTAAAGTCTACTAAACTTACCTTTTCACCATAAGTTATATATAATTTATCTAATTCAATTTTAGAATATAAATTTGAATTTGAAGTACTATATGAGATAAAAGCTATATCTTCTTTTTTAGTTAATACCTCTTTAAAAACTTCAATTGTATTTACTTCATTTATTTCTAATTTTACAATATCATCTTCCTCTAAATCTTCTCCTGGAAGCTTTGCTAATAATGATTTCATTCCTAGTTTTAAAAATAACTTTTTAAGTTCATCTCTATTATAATTTTCTTGACTTTTTATATCTTCTAAATCAAAATCTATTGGAACTTCTGTCATAATAGTAGCTAACTTTTTACTAAAAATCGCTTGTTCACTATAAGTTTCTAAGTTTTCCTTAAGTTTTTTACCACTAATTTCATTTATATTTGAAAGAACACCTTCCATTGATCCATAAGTAGCTATTAACTTAAATGCAGTTTTTTCTCCTACCCCTGGTACTCCTGGAATATTATCTGATTTATCACCCATAAGACCTTTAACATCTATATATTGAGTTGGTGTAATTCCAAATTCCTCAATAAATGATTCTTTATTATAAATAGCAGTTTCACTTACTCCTTTTTTAGTAATAACAACTTTAATATTATCACTTGCAAGTTGTAGAGCATCTCTATCTCCTGTAACTATAAACACTTCAATCCCATTTTTTTCTGCAAATTGAGCTAAAGTACCAATTATATCATCTGCTTCAAATCCATCTATTTCATATATATTAACTGATAATAAATTAAGTACTTCTTTTATAATAGGAAATTGCTCTCCCAATTCTGGAGGCATTTTTTTTCTACCAGCTTTATAATCTTCATATTCTTTGTGTCTAAAAGTAGGTGCTTTTCTATCAAATGCTGCTACTATGTAATCTGGTTTTATTTCTTCTTTCATTTTAAATAGCATATTGGTAAAACCATAAACTGCATTTGTATGTATTCCTTCATTATTTGTTAATGGTGGTATTGCATAAAATGCTCTATTTAATAAACTATTTGAATCTAAAATCAGTAATCTTTCCATTTTTCCCTCCAGTAATTTTTTTAAAATTTTAACTATTATTTAGTAATTATATCATATTTATATTAAAATATACTAAGTTCTAATTCTTCTGATAAGTCTTTTAATATATGTACTCCACCACTACTATTTCCTTTAGAATCTAATGCTGGTCCATATATTCCTATTCCAAATCTTCTAGGTACAGTTGCAATTATTCCTCCACCTACTCCTGACTTTGCTGGAACTCCAACATGTACTGCAAATTCTCCTGATGCATCATACATTCCACAAGTAACCATTATAGTTTTTACTATTCTACAAACTTCTCTTGAAATTAAAACTTCATCATTCCACGGTGCAATACCATCATTAGCTATTACTGCTGAAAATCTTGCTAAATCTTTTGCAGTTGCTTCTATAGAACATTGTTTAAAATAAATATCTAATACTTCTTCAACATCTCCTTCTAATATATTAGAACTTTTCATAAAATAAGCTAATGATCTATTTCTATCTCCAGTTGCTTTTTCACTTATATATATTTCTTCATTTATTCCTATATTAGGATTATTTGTTGCTCTTCTTAAGAAATTTAATATTCTTTGAATCTTATGTTCTTGATTTTCTCCAAATATAAGTGAAGTTGTTACTATTGCTCCTGCATTTATCATAGGATTATATGGTCTATCTTGATTTCTAACTTCTAAATTTACTATACTATTAAATCCCATCCCTGTAGGTTCAACATTTACCTTTTTAAATACATTTTCTCTTCCATTGTCATTAAGAGCTATTATTAAACTAACAACCTTTGAAATACTTTGTATTGTAAATTTAACATCACTTTCTCCAGCCCAATACTCTTCATTATTTTTTATATCATATACACAAAGTCCTAAATCATCTTTATTGGCCTTTAATAATGCTGGTATATATGATGCAACCTTTCCTTCATCTGTATATTTTTTATTTTTTTCTACTAAATTAACTAATAAGTTCTTCATTTGCTATATCCTCTACTTTTGCTTTTTTCTTAATAATTATAGTTATATTTTTTAACTCTTACAAGTCATTACAAAATTTTAATTTTCCAATAATATTATATTATAAAATATTATTTTATTACTTTTTTATATAAAAATTATATAGTTTACCTTATAATGTTATAATATAATTATAATTTATACTTTTTATTTTTAGGAGGGCTATATATGAATAAAAGTTTTTTAATAAAATATGCTTCGTTGGCAGTAAATATTGGGGTTAATATTCAAAAGGATAATATACTTGTTATTTCTTCACCAATTGAAACTGCTGAATTTGCAAGATTAATAACAGAAGAAGCTTATAAATCTGGTGCAAAAGATGTTATTGTACATTATGGAGACCAAAAATTAACTAAAATAAAATTAGAAAACAGCTCCTTAGAAACTATATCTAACATTCCAGAATGGCAAGCTGAAAGTTATAATTATTATGCTAGACAAGAAGCTTGCTTCATTTCAATTTCTGCAAGTGATCCTGATGGTTTAAAAGGTGTTCCTGTTGAAAAAATAGGTGCATCACAAAAAGCTAGAACTTCAGCTTTAAAAGAATATTTTGATAATTCAATGTCTAATAAATGTCGTTGGTGTGTATTATCTGTACCAACTTTATCTTGGGCTAAAAAGGTCTTTCCTAAGGTAAGTGATGATGAAGCAATGGAATCTTTATGGGATGTTATATTTAAAACAGTAAGAGTTGATACTGAAAATCCAGTAAATGCTTGGGAGAAACATAATGCTTATTTAGAAGAAAAAATTAAATTTATGAATAACAATAACTTTAAAAGCGTTCATTTAAAATCTGCTAATGGAACTGATTTAAATATTGAACTTCCAGAAGGTCATATTTGGGCTGGAGGTTCTGAAAGAGATGTTAATGGAATACCATTTAATGCAAATATGCCTACTGAAGAAGTATTTACTCTTCCAAAAAAAACAGGTGTTAATGGTATAGTTTATTCTTCTAAACCTTTAAGCTATGGTGGAAATTTAATAGATAACTTCTCAATTACTTTTAAGGATGGTAAGGCTATAGACTTTACAGCTGAAACTGGATATGATGTACTAAAGCAAATGCTTGAAAGTGATGAAGGTGCTAAATATCTAGGAGAAGTAGCTTTTGTTCCATATAACTCACCTATTTCTAATTCAAAATTAATATTCTTTAATACATTATTTGATGAAAATGCTGCGTGTCACTTAGCATTTGGTAGAGCTTATGAATCATGTGTAAAAGATGCTGATAAATATTCTGAAGAAGAATTAGAAAAAATAGGTGTTAATAATTCAATTATTCATGTTGACTTTATGATTGGAACTAGTGATCTTGAAGTAACTGGAATTAATGAAAATGGTGAAACTATTCAAATATTCTCTAATGGGAATTGGGCATTTTAAAAATAACTTAATATATATATTTTTATAGTAAGTCTATAATTTTCATTTAATTCATAATTTTTATTAAGTTTATAATTTAATATATTAACAAAGGGAGTGCTTATTGCTAAACACTCCCTTTTACTATTCATTATGTATTTTAAATTATGGTTACTAAAATGTAATTTATATTTCATTGTCCTATTTTTTGAGCACTATTGGATCTTGGTTGATCTTTACCTAATTTTCTTGATTCATTAGAATATCCAACCTCATTAGCCGTCTCTATTTTCATTTTATACAATTCTGACTTTGTCTTTTCTCCAGCTTTTTTATTATCTTTAGAGTTTTTATT
Source organism: Clostridium sp. ETTB3 (assembly GCF_053571985.1). NCBI lineage: Bacteria > Bacillati > Bacillota > Clostridia > Eubacteriales > Clostridiaceae > Clostridium > Clostridium sp. ETTB3. The sequence goes on along the minus strand of NZ_CP199832.1, from coordinate 1,084,140 downwards.
ATTTTTATGAGACATTTTTCAAACCTCCCTTTCACTTTTACACTTATTTTATGCTTTACATAATAAATTATGCCTTTGAATACCATCCAATATATAGGTGCATATCTAATATTAACAAAATATCGAAATTACTTCTAGATATGCACCTATTTTTTGTAATTTATTGTAACCTATTTCGTATTTCTTTAATAAATTCAAGTGTATTAACAGTTTTAACTTCTTTTAAATTAGTAAGCATTGCTAAATCTTTAGTCATTACTCCATCTTCAATTGTTTGTAGTGAAGCCTTCTCTAACTTATCTGCAAAAGTAACTAATTCACTGTTTCCATCTAATTCTCCTCTTTTTCTTAATGCACCTGTCCATGCAAAAATAGTTGCCATAGAATTAGTTGAAGTTTCCTCACCTTTTAAGTATTTATAATAATGTCTTTGAACAGTTCCATGAGCAGCTTCATATTCATAATATCCCTCTGGAGAAACTAAAACTGATGTCATCATTGCAAGTGATCCAAAAGCAGTTGCTACCATATCACTCATAACATCTCCATCATAATTTTTACAAGCCCAAATAAATCCGCCACTAGATTTTATAACTCTTGCAACAGCATCATCTATTAATGTATAAAAATATTCTATATTTTCTTTTTCAAATTTATTTTTATATTCTTTTTCAAAAATTTCATTAAAAATATCCTTAAATGTATGATCATATTTTTTTGAAATAGTATCCTTTGCAGAAAACCATAAATCTTGTTTTGTATCTAATGCAAAATTAAAGCAACTTCTAGCAAAACTTGAAATAGACTTATTAGTATTATACATTCCCATTATTACTCCATGCCCTTCAAAATTATGAATTGTTTCTCTAATTTCTTTACCATCTTGTCCAGTAAAAACTAATTCAGCTTTTCCCTTGCCCTCAATTTTCATTTCAACATTTTTATAAATATCTCCATAAGCATGTCTAGCTATTGTTATTGGTTTTTCCCAATTATTCACACCTCTTTTAATTGAATTTACTATAATAGGTGCTCTAAATACTGTTCCATCTAAAATAGATCTAATTGTTCCATTAGGACTTTTCCACATTTCCTTTAAATTGTATTCTTTTATTCTTGCTGCATTTGGAGTTATTGTTGCACATTTAACCCCTACCCCATATTTTTTTATTGCTTTAGCAGCTTCAATAGTTACTTTATCATTAGTTTTATCTCTATTTTCTATCCCTAAATCATAATACTTTGTTTTTAAATCAATAAATGGATTTAATAATTCCTCCTTAATCATATTCCAAATAATTCTTGTCATTTCATCTCCATCCATTTCAACTAATGGATTTATCATCTTTATTTTCTCCATACTTTAGCCCCCATCTTATTCAAACTTTATATTTAACACTAATATTATACCATATTTTACTATTTTTACAACTAAGAAATGATATCTTCATTTATAATTCCTGCACTTTTAATTGCTTTATTACTATTTAATTAAAATTTTCTATTTTTTTTGAATTTTAAATATTTATTCTTGCATTTTTAAAATTTTAATATAAATTTTAGGTTTTAATATATATTTAATGCTAAGTAAAGTTTATTATAAAAACCACTTTATAAAATAAAATGCACCCTATAAGATATAAACTATAAAAGCTTATCCTATAGGGTACCTTTATTAAATAAAGTGGCTTATTTATCTACTTCTTTATAATCAACATCAATTACTTGACCATTAGTACTATCATCTATATTACCTTCTTCAAAACCATTTGAATTTTTATCATAATAATTATAAGATTCTCCATGATTTTTTCTACGATTAACAGAAATTTTCCACTTAAATACTATGTATGATAATATTCCAATTGCAATTACAAAAGGTAACATAAATATAAAAAATTTTATTATAGCTATGAATATAACTATACCTAATATTGTCCATAATATTGACTTAAAATTATTCATCTAACTCAGCCTCATTTACACACTAATTTATAATCTCTTTTTTCATTATACTATTAAAATTAAAATTTTGCAATATAAGTTATTAAATATTTTCTTAAAAGGTTATTAATACTTTATATATCATTTTAAAATATGTTTTAATAATAGTTAGAAGATGAAATTAATATTTTTATAAACTATTTTAAATTAAGCTGCTTTCTTTTTATTTGTTCTGTTAATATTATTAGTTTTCTTTGCTATAATTGGTAATATAAATCCTAATCCTATTAATATAAATGGTGTTACTACATTTAAGCTTACTTGGAACCACCATTGTCCACTAAATGCTTCTATATTATTTGGGAACATACCCATTATACATGCAAATGCAGTAAATACAAAACACCATATACCAATTATCATAGCAAATTTATCATTTTTAACAAACTTATATTCTGATTTATATTTATCAGCAGCTTTCTTAAGTCCTATAAATGCTAAGAATACCCAAAGATATCTCATTGGCATAACTACAGAATTTAATTGAAGAAGCCAATCAAATAATGAATTCATATCTCCAATACCTAATGCTGGTACTATTATTAATATTCCAACTAAAACAGCCGTCATAATATATCCATTTATAGGTGCACCATATTTATTTGTTTTTGTTAATGCTTTTGGAATAAAGTTTTTATCTCCATCAGCTAATAAAACTTTTAATGGGGCATCTATAGAAAATACTAATGCTGAAATTTGAGCTAATAAATTAGCTAATGCATATATAACAATAAATAATTTGCCTACTCCATAATATTCACCTAGTATTTGAAACGCATAATATTGACCATTCATTTTTAAATCTGATGGAATATTATTTGCATCAAACATCATAGACATTGCTATTGAGCCAAGTAATGCTGAAATAGCTACCATAGTAGCTAAAGCTATCATCCCTTTTGGAAAATCTTTGCTTGGTTTTTTCATATTATTAACATACGGAGAAATTTTTTCTGATCCTCCAACTGCAAATATTAACATTGATAATGTTGTAAAATATGAAAAATTAAAATTAGGAACTAATTTTTTAATACTAAAGTCAACTGTAGCAGGTTGTATACCTCTTATAGCAGGTGCTGCAAGCATTAATACAACATATAATAATGACATAACAAATACAGATGTTCCTGCAATGGTTCCTATTACTTTTAAAGAAGTAATACCCCTTGATGCTATCCATAAAAATAATAAAAATACAGCTAAAGTTAATAACTGAGCTGTCATTGGATTCATATCTTTTATAAAGTTACCATCTTGCTTTACTGTCCATCCTAATGCTATTAAAGCTGCTTGTGGCTTTTGAGCTAAATATGGTATATGAACGACCCAATAAGTCCATCCAGCAAAATAAGCTAATGTTGTTCCAAATGTTCCTCTTATCCAAGAACTTACTCCACCTTTACTCTCTTTAAAAACTGATCCTAATTCTCCAACCATTAATGCATAAGGTACAAAATATAATCCTATTATTAGTATCCATGAAACAATAACAGTCAATCCTTGATTTGCAAAGTTATTTACAATATTTCCAAATCCCCATACCGATACAAATGCCATCATAGCTAAATTGTACCAAAGTAAATTTTTCTTTTGATTCTCCATTTCCTTTCCTCCTTAATATGTTCATTACGTTTACTATAATACCTACTAATAAAAAATTTGTCTATTACTTATATGGTATTATTTCTTGTATAAATTAATTAATATTTTTAACATTTCTACACTTTTAACAGGATAGTTACCTATTGATGTTTCACTTGCTAGTAAAAACCCTGTAACACCTAAATTAACAAATGTATAAATACTTTCTAATTCATTTATATTAGGAATAATTCCTTTCCTCATGTTGTCTAAAATATGAGTTGCAATAATAACCTCCTTTTCTTTTTCATATTTTTTTACTTTTAATAATAAATCAAATTCTTTATCTACAGAATTTATTAAGCCACATTCAGGTATTAAATCTCCTCTTGCAATTATTATTCCATCACTATACCTTATTATTTCTTTAAAATTATCTACTCCTAAATTAGTTTCTATTTTTGATAATAATTTTATACTTTTTAAATCTCCGTTAATTTCACATATATATTTTCTTATATGATCAATATCTCTTTTATTTTCTACAAATGATTGACTTATAATTTTTATATTATTTTCTATAGCCCACTTTAAACTTTTTTTATCTTTTTTAGTAAGTTCTTTATTTTCAAAATATATTCCTGGTATATTACATCCCTTACCACCTCTTATAATACCATCATTTATAACCCTAACCTTCAAAAACCCATTATTTTGATCAATAACTTTAAAATTCATTGTTCCATCTTTCATTGATATTTTTTCAATATTATTGTTTGATATAATTTCAGAACTTATATTTAATGGTATTAATTTCGTCTTTTTATTATTTTCATCAAAAATAAAATAACCATCATATCCGCAAAAATATACTATTTCATTTTCATATATTTTAAATACATTTTTCAAACTTTCATCTACTCTTACTTTCTTTCCTTGCAAATCTGCCATTATATCCATATCTTTATCTATACTTCTAATTATAGATATCATATTATTAAATTGATTTTCATAAAAATGTGAAAAATTTAATCTAAAAATATCAACTCCTACATCAATTAATTGTTTTATAACTTCTTTATTAGTTGTCTTTGGCCCTAATGTTGCAATTATCTTCATAAATTATCATACCTAAATTATTGCTTATAAATTATATTATTACTAAAACTTATACATTATTCCCTTTTTAGTTACCCCTCATAAACTTTAATTATCTATTTCAATCCTATCATTTCATATTTTCAATTTACATATACTGTTCTAAAAATATTGTTTTTAGAATAATTATTTATATAGTTATTTTTAGGAGGATAAAATGAAAAACATTAAATTTCTAATTGTATTATTTTTTGTAACATTATTATCTGGTTGTGTTTTTAATGAACCTAAGTACATAAATTTAAAAAGTAAACCCAACCTATATTATTATTCAAATGAAGTTTATGAAAAACTAAAATCAAATCAAGATTATTCACTTAAGGTTTTTGATGTAAACTATTATGAATATCATGATGTTTCTAAAGAAGACTTAGATATTTTGCCTTCATTTTTAAAATCTTTAAATTCTAATAACTATGTAATTTCTTTAAATTTAGATGATTTAAAAGTAAAATATAAATTAATAATTGAATTTAGTGATAAAAGTAATGATAAATATGTAATAAATATTTTTGATAAAAATACTGTTACATTGTTTCCTTGGGATGGTAACCTTCAAGAAGATATGATTAATATGGATAACATCCCTGCTCGTGATAACTTATATTCTTTTTGTATATATATAATTAATAAAGATAATTCTTCTAATTAAACATAAAAAACTGCTGAAAACACATTTTTAAATGTATTTCCAACAGTTTTCTTTTTTAACAATCAACAAGTTCAAATATTCTTTTATTTTTTAAAGGATGCAATGCATATTGTGCAATTTCATTTAGTGGTTTTAATACAAAATCTCTTAAATGCATTAATGGATGTGGAATAATAACAAATTCATCATTACTTATGATATCATCAAATAATATTATATCCAAATCAATCACTCTTGGTCCCCACTTAATTTCTCTAACCCTTCCAAGTTCGCTTTCTATTCTTAATAACTCACTCATAAGTTCTTTTGGAGTTAAATAAGTTTCAAGTTTTAATGCTCCATTTAAAAACTCATCTTGATTTTCATTTCCCCAAGGTTCAGTTTTTATAAAAGAAGAAATTTTAGAAACTTTAATTCCTTCAGTTTCATTAATTTTTTTAATTGCATTATTTAAGTTTTCTTCCTTATTTCCAATATTACTTCCTATTGCTATATATGCAACATGCCTTTTCTTATTAATTTCAACTGCAGCATAATCTAAATGTCTTCCTATAGGTGCCCATGGTTTCTTTAATAAAACCTTAACTCCATTAACCATTGAATAATTATCTAAAATAAAGTTAGCTACCTTATTTACAACACTTTCAATTAAATCTAAACTTTCTTCTTGGAAAACTTCAATTACCTTATGGCATAACTCGCCATAATGAACTGATTTAGTTAAATCACAAGTTTTTGCTGTTTCCTTTATATCTAAAGATAATTCTAAAGATAAAATAAATTTTTGTCCTAGATTTTTTTCTTCTTTGAAAACTCCATGATTTGCAAAAATTTCAATATCCTTTAAATATATTTTATCCATATTACTCCCTACTTTGCTTTAATTATTGTATCTGTCATTACAGCTGCTCTTTTATTTTCTAATACATCATGAACTCTTATAAAATTCATACCTTTCATTATACCAATAACTGTAGTAGCTACAGTTCCTTCAACTCTTTCGTTTACTGGTAAATTTAAAGTTAGTCCTATCATAGATTTTCTAGATGTTCCTAATAATACTGGATATCCCATATCCTTTATTTCATTACAGTTATTCATAACAATTAAGTTTTCTTCATAAGTTTTAGCAAAACCTATTCCTGGATCTAATATTATATTTTCTTTTTTTACTCCAGCACTTAATGCAATATCAATACTTTCTTGTAAATCTGCTTTTACATCTTGCATTAAATTTTCATATGGTTTATTTTCCCTATTATGCATTAATATTATAGGCACTTTATATTTGGCTGCAACATCTGCAATTTTTTTATCATATTTTGCACCCCAAACATCATTTATTATATCTGCCCCAGCTTTAACTGCTGCTTCTGCTGTCTTGCTTTTATAAGTATCAATTGAAATAATAACATCTAATTCACTTTTTATTGCTTCAATTATAGTAACTACTCTTTTTATCTCCTCTTCTTCTGGAACATATTCTGCACCTAGCCTTGTGGATTCTCCACCAATATCAATTATATCAGCTCCATCCTCTATTAATTTCCTTGCTTGTACTAACGCTGCTTCAAATTCATTAAATTTTCCACCATCAGAAAATGAATCTGGCGTTACATTAAGTATTCCCATAATATATGTTCTATGCCTTAAATTAAACTCTTTATCTCCGATTCTCAATTCCCTATCCTCCTTAATATTTTATCGTAAAGTTTTTCTTTTCTTTACTCCAATAACATTCCTTTTCCGCTTCACAATTAAAACATTGTCTTGACAATTTATCTGCTTTATAAATAATTTCTTCTATCTTATTATCACTTTCACTTCTATGATTTTCTATACCATTAAGTATAATTTCAATTTCTTCTTCATTAAAAGTTGTTTCTTTTAATATTTCCTTACTCATTTCTACACTTGCTAAATCATGATTTATACCCTCTTCATATTGTTTTACTCTTCCTATATCATGCAGTAATCCAATTGCATAAATTACTTCTTTAGAAACATTTATATTTTCCTCTAAAACCAATATGTATGCTATTCTAGCAACATCTATAAAGTGTTCTATTGTATGATTACAAAATTTTCTGTCCTCTTCATATTTTTTTAAATTTTCTAAGGATTCCTTATATAAATTATTATTAATTATCTTATTTATATTTTCCATAATAATATTCCTTAAAATTCTTTATTTAATAAAATGCCTTACTTCTTTTCTAAGCTCTATATTTTCTCTAAATACACCTCTATATGTAGTTGTTACAGTCTTAGTTCCAGGCTTTTTAATACCTCTCATAGTCATACAAGTATGTTCTGCTTCAATTACAACCATAGCACCTTCTGCATCTAAATATTCCATTATTGCATCTGCTATTTCTGTAGTAAGTTTTTCTTGTAATTGTGGTTTTTTTGCATAAACTTCAACAGTTCTTGCTAATTTAGATAATCCTGCAACTTTTCCTTTTGGTATATATGCAATATGTGCCTTACCAAAGAAAGGTACTAAGTGATGTTCACACATAGAAAAGAAAGTTATATCCTTTTCTAAAACTAAATCATTATTTTCTACAGTAAATGTCTTAGATAATACATCTTTAGCATCTTTCCCAATTCCTTCGAATATTTCCATATACATACGTGCTATTCTATCTGGTGTTTCAATTAAGCCTTCTCTGTTAACATCTTCTCCAATACCTTGTAGTATTAGCTTTACACCTTCCATTATCATTTCTTTATTCATAATTTACTTCCCTCCATTTATTGCTTCATCATATTGCTTTTTAATTTCTTCAATTATTTTACTCTTAAAAATCTTATTTTCAATTTCAGTACACTTTATAACCCCAACTAATGAATTAGTAAAAAATACTTCATCACTATTTAATATGTCATCTTTTGTTAAGTTTTTTTCAATAACATTGAAATTTTCTATTATCCAGTCTCTTATTATGCCAGGTAATAGTCCACATTCAATTTTAGGTGTATATATTTGTTTATCTTTAATCATAAAAATATTAGTAGTACACCCTTCACAGACAAAACCTTTTTCATTTACAAAAATAGCTTCATTAAATCCATTTCTTTGACATAATTCATATTCTATAATATTTTCTAAATAATTTAAAGTTTTAAAATTTACTATTCTTGAAGTAGAATTTCTTAAAACCTTTGAAAAATATGCTTTAAATCCATTTTCATAATGATCTTTAGTATATTTTAAATTTCTTATATTAAATATTAAGTTCTCCTCTGTTACTGCTATTTTAAAAGATTTATTTACTATTTTATTTTTAATTATAAAACTACGTACTTCTTCAATTTCAATTTTTTCTCCAATATTTAGAGCTTCAATTGCATTATTTAACCTTTTAACATGTTCCTCTAAAAAAACTGGCTTTTTATTAACTAATATTGTTTCAAATACACCTTTTCCAAAAAATAATCCATTATCAATTTTAATTTCATCATTTTCATACATTACTTTTCTCATATAAAAATTCCCTTATAATACTCTCATTAATGCTTTTGCTTTATCTAAAGTTTCATTATATTCATCTTCTTCTATAGAATCATATGTTATTCCACCACCAACACCAAAATAAGCCTTATTATCCTTTTTGATTATAGTTCTTATAACTATATTAAAATCGCAATTACCATTAAAATCAAAGTAACCAATTGAACCTGTATAAAGGTTTCTCTTTAACCCTTCAAGTTCTTCTATTACTTCCATTGCTCTTATTTTAGGTGTTCCTGTAATTGATCCCCCTGGAAAACATTCCTTTATACACTTTACAGAAGAAGATTCATTTTTCAATTCTCCTTCTACTGTTGACACAAGATGAAACACAGTTGCATACTCTTCAAGCTTAAAGTTTTCTGTTACCTTAACTGTATGTGGTTTACAAACCTTACTAAAATCATTTCTTTCTAAATCAACTACCATAAGAAGTTCAGCCTTATCTTTTTCACTATTAATAAGCTCTAATTTATTTTTTTCATCTTCTTCTAAAGATGCCCCCCTAGGTCTTGTCCCCTTGATTGGTCTTGTATGAGCCTTATTATCTTTTACTTGAATAAATCTTTCAGGAGATGAACTTATTATTTGAAAATCTTCAAAGTTTAAAAATGCAGAAAATGGTGCTTTATTTATACTCCTAAGTTTTTCATATATAGAAAATGACTCTTTATTATTTTCACACCAAAATCTTTGTGTCATGTTAGCAATATATACATCACCTGTTTCTATATAATTTTTTAATTTAGATACAGCTTTTTTATATTCTTCTTTTTTAAAATTAGAATAAAACTTATTAGTACTTTTTTCTGCTACTTCCCTATCATTTAACTTATTTCCATTATGTATTATGTTTAAAAGTTCTTTAACTCTTTCATCATCACCATCAATGTCAGTTATATATTTTTTATTATTTTCTAAATCAAATATAATTATATTTTTATAAAAAATAAATCTTATATCTGGAATACTAAAATCTTCTTTTGATGTATCCGGTAATTCTTCAAGCATTCTTCCTGCATCATATGAAATATATCCAATTGCCCCTGATAAAAATGGAATATCACTATTTAAATTATATTTATATTTATTTATTAAATCTTCTAAGCTGTTAAATGGGTCGCCTTTAACTTCTCTTCCATCAATATATGATTTTGATTGCATAGTTTCAAAAATCATAAATTCATTTATCCCAATAAATGAATATTTAGATAAGTTCTTATCTTCTTTTGAACTATCAAGTAATATGGAATTTTTTTGATTTTTAAATAAATTATAAACTTCAAATGCATTTAATTCACTATGAAATTCTTTTATTTTTAACATATTTACCCTCCACATCTTTCATTAATTTAAAATTATTTGTTTCTCTTTTTCTTTGTTATATTTATGAAGTTTTTTAATATTGAATGTCCCGCTTCTGTCATTTCTGCTTCTGGATGAAATTGTACACCATGAATTTCATATTCCTTATGCTTTATCCCCATTATTACCTCATCTTGTGTTTCACTTGTAATTTCTAAACAACTTGGCAAATTATCTTTATCTACTATTAAAGAATGATATCTAGTAACACGTATTGGATTTTTTACATTTTCAAATAACCCTTCTTCATTATGATTTATATAAAACATCTTTCCATGAACAGGCTCTTTTCCTTTTCTTACATTTGCATTAAAATATTGTCCTATACATTGATGCCCTAAGCATATCCCTAATATAGGTAATTCACCTTTGAAATTATCTATTATTTCCATGCTTATTCCAGCTTCTTTTGGCGACTTAGGGCCTGGTGAAATAACTATTCCATCAATATTCATTTCTTTTATTTCTTTAATTGTAATTTTATCATTTCTAACAACTTTAATTTCTTCACCTAATTCCTCAAAATACCTAACTAGGTTATATACAAATGAATCATAATTATCAATCATTAATAACATAACTTTCTCCTATTGTTTTAATTTAACTTGGTTGTTAATAATTCTTACTTTTATAAAAATTAATAATAGTAATAATTACTATTTCTCAATTCTTTCTTTACTTAATTATTGCATTATTAATGAATAAATTATATCATAGCTTTATATACTAAAAAAACATTTATTTGAAAGGAGTATTAAAATATTATGATTATATGCGATTTACATACACATTCTACTGCATCTGATGGAAAATATAGTCCCAGTGAAGTTGTAAGAAAAGCTTATGAAAGAGGAGTAAAATACTTAGCCTTAACTGACCATGATACTTTATCAGGAATTGAGGAAGCTAAAACTGAAGCCAAAAAATTAGATATAAATTTTATTCCTGGTATTGAATTATCTACTACATATAAAGGTGAAACAGTTCATATATTAGGTTATTTCAAGAGTGATTATTATAAAAATCCAAAACTTAATGATTTCTTAGAAGACTTAAAAACCAAAAGAATTGAACGTGCTCATGAAATTGTTAGAAGATTAAAAGAATTTAATAATATTGAAATAAATGTTAATGACGTTTTAAAAAATGGAAAAGATACAATTGCTAGACCTCATATAGCTAAAGCAATAATAGATGCTGGGTATTCTTATACAAAAGAATACATATTTGATAACTTTATTGGTGATAACTGCCCTGCTTATGTACCAGCAAATAAATTATCTTCTGAAGAAGGAATTGAATTATTAAGACAATATAATGCTATGGTTGTATTAGCTCATCCTGTATTATTAAAAAAGCTTAATGTTTTAGATGTACTTCATTTAGATTTTGATGGAATTGAAGGTATTTATGGTCTTAATACTCCTGAAGATACTGAAAAATTCTTAAGAATAGTTGATAATAAAAATATTATTACATCTTGTGGTTCTGATTCTCATGGATATGAATGTGATGATACTAAACATGGAATTTTAGGTTCTCAATCTATGTCAGAAGAAAGACTAAATAAATTTTTAAATAAACTTAATGAAATTTAAACAAAAGGGGATGTCGCATTAAGAATAAATACTACAATATATTGTGTATAAAAGTTTTAGTGCGACAGCCCCTTTATTATTCTTCTATTAAGAAAGCCTTATATCCATTTTTTGTTTCGAAAATATCAACTTTACTTGATACTTCCCATGGTGCATGCATATTTTGTAATGCAACACCACAATCTATAACTTCCATGTTGTATTGTGCTAAAATATAAGCGATAGTGCCACCGCCTCCTTGATCTACTTTACCAAGTTCTGCAGTTTGATATGATACATTATTTTTTTCCATGATTTTTCTTAGCCATGCTATAAATTCCGGATTTGCATCATTGCATCCACTTTTACCTCTTGCTCCAGTATATTTACTAAATACTAACCCTTTAGCAAAATAAGCTGTATTCTTCTTTTCACAAGCTGATGGATAATTTGGATCATATGCAGCTGTAACATCCGCTGATAACATTAATGAGTTTTGTAAAGCTCTCTTAAGCTTTAATTCACTATATTGCCCCATTCTATCCATTACTTCAGCTAAAGAATTTTCAAAAAATCTTGAATGCATTCCTGTAGCCCCAATGCTACCTACCTCTTCTTTATCTACTAATAAGATTACAGAAGTTTTTTCTACATTTTCAACTTCTAATAAAGCCATTAATGATGTATAAGCGCAAATTCTATCATCTTGCCCATATCCCATTACCATACTCTTATCTAAGCCTAAATCTCTAGCTTTTCCTGCTGGTACAATTTCAAATTCAGCTGAAATAAAATCATCTTCTTCAAAATCATATTTTTCTTTTAAAAGTGCTAAAATATTTTCTTTAACAGCATCCTTTTCTTTTCCCTCTAATGGAATATTTCCAACTAAAACATTTAAATCTTCACCTGCTATTACTTCATTTGCTTTTTTTTGAAGTTGTTCTCCTGATAAATGAATTAAAAGATCTGAAATTCCTAATACAGGATCATTATCATCTTCTCCAATAACAATATTTATCTTTGTACCATCCTTTTTTACTACTATTCCATGTAATGCTAAAGGCAGTGTAACCCATTGATATTTTTTTACTCCACCATAATAGTGTGTATCCATTAAAGCTAAATTTCCATCTTCATATAATGGATTTTGCTTTAAATCTATTCTTGGAGAATCTACATGTGAACCTATAATTCTCATTCCATTTTCTATATTATCATTTCCAATTAGGTATAAAACTAAAGCTTTATCTTTATTATTAAGATATACTTTATCTCCAGCTTTTAATACCTCATTATTTTTTATAACATCATTTAAATTTTTATATCCCTTTTGTTCAGCAAGTCTAATTGCTTCATGTATACATTCTCTTTCAGTCTTTCCTACTGATAAATAATTTTTGTAACCCTCACAAAAATCAAATATTTGTTTTTTCTCTAATTGATTATACTTTAACCATGCATTATTTTTTTCTTCCCTACTCATTTATAATAGCCCTCCTTATTCTTCATCATTAATTTCACACATTCTTTGTTCTATAATATCAACTGGAGTAACATCAGACATTAATGAGTGCCTATAATTACCTGCTGCTGCTTCAATTATAACTGCAATATTTCTTCCTGGTCTTACTGGTACCCTTAACCTTCTAACCTTTACTCCTAGTATATCTTGTGTTTCTTTATCTATTCCTAATCTATCATAATCACCATCATCTTTCCAATGCTCAAAATGCATTAAAAGATTTATATCTTTTGATGGTAAAATAGAGCTTAACCCATATAATGAAGAAATGTCAATTATTCCAATTCCTCTTACTTCTAGCATTCCTATTGTGATTTTAGGTGATGTTCCTATTAAGCTACCATCTATTTCTTTTATATCAACAGCATCATCCGAAACAAGCCTATGCCCTCTTTTAATAAGTTCAAGTGCAGTTTCACTTTTTCCTATTCCACTTTCACCAGTAATTAATATACCTATACCATATACATCTACTAAAACTCCATGTAATCTAGTTTCTGGAGCTAATTTACCTGCTAAATACATTGTTAACTTGCTAATAAACTTTGTCGTAACAACATTAGTTCTTAAAAGCCAAGTTTTTGTTTTTTTAGCTGCTTTTAAAAATTCACTATGAGGCTCTAAACCTCTAGTCATAATTACACATTTTGAATTAAAACTAAAGTATTTATTAATTCTTTTTCTCATTAATTCAATTCCCATATCATCTAAAAAGCTCCATTCAGCTTTTCCAATGACTTGTATTCTTTCAGGAGCAAAATAATTATAAAAACCAGCTAACTGTAAACCAGGTCTATTTATATCGTTAACAGATATTTTTACATCCTTTTCACCCTCAACTAAAACTTCTAAATTAAAATCTGAAATTAACTTTTCTACAGTAACTGACAATATTAATCACCCTCTATTTTTTCTTGTTTTTAGGTTCAATTGTTTCTAAATGAGCTCTAAGACTTGCCTTATACCCATCAATGTATCTTCTTCTTAAAACTTTTTGTTCTTCTTTTTCAGATTCTGTTAAACCTTCTTCTTTACTTTTCTTATATAGTTCATTTATTCTTTTTATTACATCATCCATCTTTGCTTTTGTATAATCCATTTTTATCTTCCTTTCTTTTATTGTAGATATTTTATCATATTACTAATATTTATTTTACATTTATTTCTTTTTAATATCAACTCAAAGATTTAATATTTAAAATTTTATAAAATTTCGTCAAATTAAATATTTTTAACACATTTTAGTATTAACTTTTTTACACTTAATACTTTCTCTTATTTTTAAAAACCTTTTATATATTTTTATAATTATAAAACAATTTACCATTTTACTATTTATAATATAATAACCCATATAACGTTAATTGGCTATAGAGATGTGTTTCTTATAAATAGAAAAAGTCTAAAAAAGAAAATTTTACTGCAGAAAATCATGTTAAACTTCCTTTTAAAATTTTTATATCTAACTAATTTTTTTATTGTGTACATATATCAAAATTTAGATAAGCATGTTTGGAGATATCAACATCTTATTTATAAAAGTTATAATAAAAAAGCTAAAAGAAAATATACTATTGAGAAATCAACAGCTGCATAACATAAAAAAACACCTCATTATACAATGAGGTGTTTATTTTAAAACTATCTCCCAACATGCCGGTGGCTTAAATATTCACACCTGCAGCTCGCAGGTGGGTTCTGCTCAACTTGCTTCAGCCATCTTCTGATACAAAATGAAGCTCGACATCCACAAATGTGTTGCAAATCCCGTAAATATAATGTAGGTTGAACATCATAAGCTAAACGTACATCTCAGGATTCCATAATTTAATTATATCAAACTTTACTTAAATTGCAACGTTAATATTTGCTAATTTATTTTACTATTTAGCTATATATTCTCTTACAACATCTTCTATTACAACATTGCTATCTTCTTCTGTAAATAACGCCATAACTTGAACATAATCACTTGTTTTTTCTGTCATTTGGAATGCCATCATTTCGCCTTCTACATCAAGTGTTTCTATAACTTGTTCTATTACCTCTAAAACCTCATCATTTGCAAAATCATAAAGATAAGGGAAATAGTATTCGTTGTACCACGCATTACTAAATTCTTCTTCATTACTTTCACTATTTGCATATGCTTTTGCTGCATCTTGTAAATCTTTATCAAAGTCAAAATAAAAGTTTACTAAAACATATTTTTCTTCATTTTTTAATACTTCAACATCTGATAAATCATTTTCCTTTAAGATATTAATAATTTCTAATTCTTGCATGGCTTTTCTCCTCATTATAATTAGTATAATAATTTGCTATACTCTTTCTTTACAGCTATGAACTCTTTATCATCTTCAACTAAATTTAATTCTTGTTTACCATCTACTTCATCAATTCTAAATACATAAACATTTTCACTATCTTTATCTTCAACTGGTGCTAAAAGTAAATATTCCTTTTCCTTTAAAAATATTCTTGCAACAGCTTCAAATTGAACTTTATTTCCTTCTTCATCTAAAAATGTCATTATTTGAACTTCTTCATTTTCATTGTTTTTTATATCTTCACTCATTGCTTTTTCTCCTTTAACATACACTATGTTTTTAACTCTTCTAATATACTACATAAGATTATCACAGTAAAGTCTTACCTTACAACACTTAGATACATAATTATTAACCTTTCTTATTGCTGCATCTTTCCGTGCATGCATACACACAATTTTCTTACATTTACTGCAATAAATTTTATACTTATATTTTTCCACTTTATTATTTTCACTATTATATTTAAATGTAGCATTAGGTGATATTCCACTTTTTAAACAACATTCTTTAAAAAATTTATTGTGTCCATTATTTCTTTTTGTAATAGAATTACAATAATAATGTAAGTATTCATGAATTATTACTTCTTTAACAACTTCTTCTGGATAACTCCCATTAATTAATGTGTATGAAAAAACAAATTTTATTGGTATTATATTGTTTTCAGTATTTTTATAAAAAAATGCTCCCATTCTCTTAGTTACTCTTTTTGATATTTCTATATTTATTCCACATGGATAATTCCATATTTTTGATATTTCATTTATTATAAATCTTATATCATTTATTTCCCAAACCTTATACATTTTTCCCCCTAAACAAATCTATAAATTTTAGTTTTCACTATATATACTTCATTATTTAATTTTACCCCTAATGATTTCATAATTACATTTTAAATGTTATAATTTTATCACTTTTGTATTAATTACTCTACATAAAAGAGATTATTACTAATTATATACAAAGTAATTGGATAACCCTTTAGATTATCCAATTATTTTTCATATAAAGATTATTTGCTATATTTTTTACTTCCTCATAAGTTATTGAATCTCCATTAAAATTACTAATAAACAATTCAATATCCCTCTTATCTAAAATTTCTTGTTCAATCTTTGAATTTTTCATATTAGTTTTTTCAGTATACGATTTTCTCCCCATTAAGTTACTACAATAATTATTTTTAGTAAATGCTAACTTATAATAAAACCTTACAAAACTTTCTACATCTTCTATTTGATACTCATTATAAAATATTAAATGTATTAATCTCTTTCGTTGTTCTATATTTTGAGCACATAATATTAGTTGATTTATAACTTTATCTACTTTTTTATAAATATCATTATATAATTTTATTTCTTCCTTTGTAGCTTTTTCTTCATTATTTAAAAGCCAGTAATAAGCAAGTTTATTGCTTAATTCTTTTATTTTTTCTAATTTACCATGCTTTACTTCTATAGCAACTAAATTTTGCTTTGATTTATTTACTATATTCTTAAGAATCAAATTTGTAGGCTCATCATCTATTTTTTGAATAATATAGTTATAATCCATTCCCTCTAATGGTCCATTATTTATATATGTCATAATATACTTTACTACATTAACTTTTTCTTTTCCTAACTCATATATAAGTTCTATTGTATTCATATTACATATATCTAATATTAATATATCAATATCAATTATATTTTTTAAATTATTTATAGCTGTGCACATTTCATACATTCCCATTATATATGGCTCTTTACCACATAAATCAGATAAACTTGCAACTATAAATCCGTGTCCTGAAATTGAAACCATATATCTTTTTGCCGGAAACTTATTTGCTGCCCACTTTATAAAATCATATAAATTTCTATAATCAGCCATATTGATATATTCATTTGATTGTACAATTTCTAAATTTCCATTTATTATTGAATATCTTCTAGTTCCTGTCCAATCTTCTGCATATGATGAATCATCTTGCCTTATAGTTCTTACTAAATCAATTGGTGCCTTGCTTAATTGAATTACTATATTTACATTGCTTTTATTTATTTTACATAATTGTTTAAACGTGTTTTCCATTTCTATTGCCAGTTCATTACTTCCATTAAGATACATTATCACCGTCCATTCCTTTTTAGACATAACACTCTCCTATATGAAATATAAATATCTATAATTAATTTATGATTTTTTATCAATGATAATTACATTATTTTTTAATAATTTTCCTTATTATCACATTCTTATGCTTTTTAACACTTATTATTATTTACATGAATATAATATATAAGCAAACAAACTAGGGGGGCGATAAAATGAGTGAAAAACCAGTATATATAATAACCTTTAATTCTGCAAACTATAGTATGTATGTATATAAACTATTAAAAGACAAAAAACTTTCAGTTTATATGATTCAAACTCCTTGTCTACTTTCATCAGGATGTGCACGTTCCATTGAAGTACCTGAAAATCAATTAGATAAGGTTATAGATATATTAAAAGATAAAAAAACACTAATTCGTGAAATTCATAAAAAATACGTCAATCCAGAAATACGACGCTATGTTTATGAAAAACTTGAATTTTAATCAATAATAATTTTACTAGGAGGATTTATGATATATTTAGACAATGCTGCAACAACCTTTCCAAAACCCAATGAAGTTTATAATTCTGTAGATGATTGTATAAGAAATTATTGTGCTAATCCAGGAAGAGGTGCCCATAATTTATCTATTAAATGTGAAAGTAAAATATTTGATTGTAGAGAAAGGCTTTCAATGTTATTAAATATAGAAAATCCTCTGAACATAATATTTACATTAAATGCTACAGATTCGTTAAATATTGCTATAAAAGGAGTCTTAAAACCTGGGGATCATGCTATAACAACTATGATTGAGCATAATTCTGTTTTACGGCCATTATATTCATTGAAAAAATTTAATATTGAAACAACTATTATTCCTGTTAACTCTTTAGGATATTTAAATATAAACGATATAAAAAAATCTATTAAAAAAAATACAAAAGCAATTATTATAAATCATGGTTCAAATGTTATTGGAACCATTCAAAACCTTGAGCCTATTGGATTACTTGCTAAATCACTTGGAATACTATTTATAGTTGATGCTTCTCAAACAATAGGTTATTCACAAATAAATGTAAAAAAAATGAATATAAACTTATTAGCTTTTCCTGGTCATAAATCACTTTTTGGATTACAAGGTACCGGAGGATTATATATTTCTGATAACATTGAAATATCCTCTTTAAAAGAAGGAGGAACTGGCAGTAATTCAGAATCAATAATTCAACCTGACTTTCTTCCTGATAAAATGGAAAGTGGCACTTTAAACACCCCAGGAATAATAAGCTTAAATGAAGGCATTAAATTTATTTTTTCTAAAAGAATTGATAATATTAGAAATCATGAAATATCCCTTATGGAATATTTAACTTCAGAACTACAAAAATTACCCTTTGTAAAACTCTATGGTGAAACTAATCCTCAATTAAAAACTCCAGTATTATCATTTAACATTGATAACCATGATAGTTCAGAAGTTGGACGTTATTTAAATTCATTAAATATTTACTTGCGTACAAGCTATCATTGTGCTCCTCTTATTCATAAGATAATTGGCACTGAAAGAATTGGTACTGTAAGAGTTAGTCCAGGTTATTTTAATACCTTTAATGATATAGAAACTTTTATTCTTGCCATAAAAAATTTTTATACTCACATATAAAAAATAGCTGTATCAAATTTTGATACAGCTCAATTTAAATATTATAATTTACATAAACCCATTTCTTCTAATTCTGCTTAATTCCCTTATTTTTATATTTAATATTTTTATTTCATTTACATATTTTAATTTTTCTTGTTTTTCAACTGTAAAGGCATCATTTAATTCATTTAATTGTAAATTTAGTTCTTCAATTTCATTAACATACTTCATATTTTCTATTTTTATTTTATTAAGAAGCTTTTTCAAATTAGTAATTTCATTATTACTTTTTTCTTTTATTTCATTGTTTATGCTGCTTAATTCATTGTTTGAATTACTTAGCTCATTGTTTGAATTACTTAACTCCTTGTTTATTTTATTTAAATTATTAATTTTCTCTTCATTTTTATTTAATTGCATGTTTAATTCTGTTATCTTGCTAATATAAGCTTCAATTTCATTTTTATATTTTTCTATTCTTTCATTTAATGATGATATTTCTATTAAATTTCCCTTAACTATTTTTTCACTTTTATTTTTACTTTCTTTCATATCTTGTACATTTTCATTACAAGTTTTAATTTCATCTTCTTTTTGTTTTATAATTTGCTTTAAGTTTACTATTTCATCTGAGTGATCTTGTAACAAACTTTTATTTAACCCTTCAATATCATTTATCTTTGCTTTATATTCTTCTATTGAATCTTGACTTTCACTTAATTTTATTTCAATTTCATTTATTTGAATATTTTTTTGTTTAATCTTATCATTTAATAAATCTATATTTTCAAGAAGTTTTTCTCTATCACCTTCAATTTCCGTAAATTTATCCATAAATTTATTAATTATTTCTTCATAACTTTCTATTTTCACTATAAGTTTATTGACATATTCTTTATCTATTGTTTTTTCTTTAATTTCATTTTCAAGCTCTTGCTCTGTAATTATTATATTATTCTTTTCTAAAGATTCATTTTCTTCAATATTATCTTCTTTATCTTGCTCAATTAATTTATCTGCCTTATTTTGTATAAAGTCTTCATCAGTAAATATTTCACCATCTTTTGTCTTAAAAATAATTATCCTATTTTTTAACAATTCATTATTAAATTCAAAATAGCATTTTTCTATTTTATCTATATTTTTTAAGTTTGATTCTAAAAGCAATTCTGCTGAATTAAAGCAATCCTCTTTTATTATTTTAATTTTATTTTCAGATATAGTAATTACATTTAATTTTCCATTATTTGAAATTTGAATATTAGCAAACCTAATATCTTTATTTCTCCTATCTATAGTTCTCTTCCTTATTTCAGAATCACCAACTCCAAATACTAAATTAAAATTATCACTTTCTCTAAAAATATAAGTATATGCTATATAATTATTATCTTTTATAAAATTAATATCTTCTATCTCATTTGAGTTTGCATCCAATATTATAAATTCTGACCATTTATCTTCTGCATTAATAAATAGTCTATATCCAACATAATTAAGTTTTGCTGCTTTTACATATGCAATTGATAAAATTCCATCCTTAATATTTACAATATAAGGAACATATAAATTCTCCTCTAAAATATCCATGGTGATTTCTGTAGACATAATAAGATTGTTATTTAGCCTTCTAAAGCATAATACATTTCTTTTATTAAACTTTTTAATATAAAAAATATTTAACATATTATTTAATGAAACTATTTGTATTTTGTTATATTCTAATAATCCTTTTGTTAGTATCATAGAATTTTGAATTTTATTATCCTTAAATACAGTTAAAATTAATTGTTCTTTTAAATTTATATAAATAATATATAAACCTTTATCTAAGTTTAAAATTACATTCTTTAATAACTTACAATCATTTAAAATTGTTTGCTCAAAAGTTAATTCATGATTTATATATTCATTTATAATCACTTCATCATTTACTTTATGTATATAGTTTATTTTCTCCTCTTGCTTTATACAAAACCCATCTAGATCATACATTTTCATTTTACTCCCCAATAATATTACTATTATAAGTTATGCATTTCTTTTCATACTTGATACTTATCTCTTTTTACTTAAAAGCTTAACTATTAATTTATCTTTCTCATCTATAATTTTATTTAATTCATTAATTTTTCTTAAATATTCATTATATTTCTTATTATACTTTCTTGTTAAGTTACTTATTTTATTTATATAACTTATTTTATTTTCTACAATATCATCTCCTAGCAAACTTATAAGTTCATTATTTTTTTATTTTTATTATAAATATAATTTTCTATAACCTTTAAAAAGAAAGGTTTTCTCTTTATCCCCTCCCCTAAAAATTAAGTTTATTTTATCTTCATTTGTAATTATCATATCTAATGAATCAATATACAGTGAATATCTTTTACTATTCATATGTAAATGCTTCTTTATTTTCTTATTATATTTTAATGAAATCTCAACTAAATAAATTTTATATTTTTCATAATAAAAAGCTATCCATATTGATTAATTAAAATACTTAACACAATAATCTTTAACATATTCTCCAAGCATTATTATTTCATCTTTTACTGAATAATATAAATTATCTTGCTCAATAAAAATTTTATAAACCTCTTTTTTATAATCAATAAAAGTTATTTTTTTCAACATAAAATCACCTTAAATTACTATATAGTAGACTATGTTTTTATCTTTATAAATATGTATGTATTTTTTCATTGAAATTATAATATAAAACTATTTTCTCACAATTTATTTATCACCTCATATTATAGTATTAGGTTAATCTTAATCTAGAATTTAAGGAGGATATAATATATGTCACAAGACACTTTTAATGTTGTTCAATCTGATACATTCGCTAATGAATGTATCATTGCCAAAAAAATATATGGTAGATGTAAACAACAAGATTGCTTAAAACCACTTTGTGGACCAATGATTCCAGCACCTCCAATTTCATGTCCTGATATTTGTGATGGCCCTGGACCAGAAATACCAAACCCTTATAGCTCTATTCCAATTTCAGCTAGTAAATTAGCTGCTACAAACCTTACTAATGCTACCGGACAAAGTTCTCCATTTGTAGCTACTATTAACAAAGATGATATAATTAATTTTACTGATTCAGTTAGTAGTCTTTGTGTAGATAATTTTGATACAGAAATTACTGCAAATGTATGTCCTCAAAGTTTTAATTCCAATGGTTTTTATAATGTTAAAGTAACTTATACTTTCACTTATGATTTAACATTAATTGATGCTTCTGGAAATCCTATAACTGTAACAGTTGATAATAATGAAACAACAGATATTCCAGCTTATACAACTTACACTAAAAATATTTCATTACAAGGTGGAATTGTGGAAGAAAATACACCTATTAAAGTTTTTGATTCATTAAACTCTAATATATCTAGCTCAAATAATGGTAACCTTTGTAATGCAGCTTGCAATGGTTCATTACCACTAAATAATAATCTTCCTGAAGTATTTGTAAAATCAATAGCAAATTCATTAACAGCTAATATCTCTAGATATTTTGTACCTTCACCTACTCCTGGTGTTATTCCAACAACACAATTATATCGTGCAGATGTTATAATTGGATTATTCACAATTATTGAATTATATAGGTTAACAACTATAACAGTTATTACTACTGAACCTGGTGAACCACCTCAATGTCCACCTTCATATAGTAACAACGATCCTTGCCAAGAATTTAATACACTTCCATTCCCATATGATGATTTTAATCCACCATATAGTGGTTGCTAATATATTTTATCAACTTATAACTTATATAAGGCAGGATAAAAAAATCTCTACATGAAAGGAATTATTTTAATTCCTTCATGTAGGATTTTTTTTATTATATGTTATTTAAAAGTTTTTAAAAGCTTATAAAAAATCCATAAAAAATAAAACTATAAGATAGTTAATTGTAATTTAACATGCTTATAGTTTTATTCTTTATTTAACTTCTAACTATATTTTTTGATAACTCTTCCTCTGTTATTATATATTCATTATGAAGTGCTCTTGTTAAAGCTACATATAATAATCTTTGATTTAATATATTATCAGGATAGTTTTTTTCTGTTGGATTATATATAATTGTACCATCAAATTCCAAGCCCTTTGTTAAATAAGTAGGTATAAGAACTATATCTGTATTAGGACTATCCTTTTCATTACCTTTTATTAAAGTATATTCTAAATTAGTATATTTTTTTAACTCCTTATCTAAAATCTTTGCTTCATTAAAAGTTTTAGTTATAATAGCAATACTATGTTTCCCTTTAGAATTTAACCTCTTAACTATTTCATCAATTAATTCAACAGATTCTCTTCTAGATACAGATTTAATTATTTGTGGTTTATCTCCATGTCTTAATACAGGTTTTGCACTTTTTATATTTAACCCTTGTGCTTTTAATGCAGAATTAGCAAATTCTATTATTTCAACTGTTGATCTATAACTTTGGCTTAAGGAAATAAAAGTTGCCTTTCCATCAAAAACACCTTCAGTAATATCTTCCCATTTTCTTATTCCCTTATAATGATATATACCTTGTGCTAAATCACCAACAAGAGTTAATGAATTTCCCTTAGACATATTATTAATTAAATATATTTGAAATGGACTATAATCTTGAGCTTCATCTACAACTATATGTTTAAATTTATTTTTTTCATCTATTCCTTCTAATATCATATGAATATAAAATAATATTGGTAAATCATCTTCATCAATTATTCCATTTTCTTTGTTTCTTAACACATCATTTTTAATATATTCAGCTAAACCTTTAGGAATTCTATTTGCCGTAACAATTTCAAATATTTGATCATCTTCAAATAATCTATAATAAATATCACTACATGTAATTCCTCTCCAATGCTTAAAATAATCATTCATAGTCTTTTTAGCATCATGTTTAATATGTTCCTTTAAACTATCTCTTTCATTATATATTTCTATTAACTTATGTCTTCTTTCTTCACTATCATCTAACTTTCTTTTTATTTCTTTAATTTTTAAGTCCCATTCTCTATCAATTTGAACAAGAAGCATTGCAATCTTTTCTTTTAATTTTAATGTTAAGTATCTCTTTATTTCATCTTTTCTCTTATTTATAGGATAATTAGAAAGATCTTTAAGGTATAATCTCATTATTTCTCTTTTTGAAAATAAAACATAATTAGAAATTAATATATCATCAATTTCTAATGAACTACCTTCTAATAATGTTATATATCTATCTATTATAGTTTTAAATATTAAATTTCCCTTTACTCTAGATGAATTAATTATAAATTGTTTTTCTTTACTGTCCTCTGCTTCTATAAGTTCTTTTAACTTATCATCTTTAGTTTTAATTTTTCCCTTTATTTTTAATTGCTTCATAACTAACTCTTGAAAAGTTGTTTGCTTGACATCATTTGAACCTAACGTTGGAAGAATATCAGATATATAATCTAAAAATAGCTTATTTGGTGCTAAAACTAAAATATCTTTTCCATCCATCGATTCTCTATATCTATATAACAAATAAGCTAATCTATGTAATGCAATTGTAGTTTTTCCTGAACCAGCTGATCCTTGAACTATTATAGGAAGATTTTTAGGCCACCTTATAATATCATTTTGTTCTTTTTGTATTGTTGCAACTACTTCCTTTAACTTTTTTCCTCTACTTTCTTCTAAGTTTATTTTTAAGAACTCATCAACAAGCCCTTCTCCCTCTTCTCCATTAATTATTATTTCATTTGTTCCTTCATCAAAAATTTTAGATAGATTTTCTTCATTATATAAAAATTTTCTCTTTAAATTTAAGTCTCCTTCAACTACTCCCATAGGTGCTTTATAGTATGCTTCTCCCCCTGTCCCACTATAATATAAATCTGCAACTGGTGCTCTCCAATCCACAACTATTTCTTCACCATCATATGTTGATGTTATTCCCTTTTTTCCTATATAAATCTTTTCTTGACTTCCAAATTTCTCATCAAAATCAACTCTACCAAAATAAGGATTTTTTAATGCTTCTTCATAATTTTCTATTTCTTTCTTTAAAAGCATATATATTTTTTCTGTATTTTCTTTTTCTTGGCTATAGCTTCCTTTTGCTTCTTTAGTAACAGATATTAATTTTTTTTGTATTTCTTCTTGGTATCTTTTTTTTTGTTCAACTTCATTTAATATATCTTTACGCTTTTGCTCAAGAATTTTCTTTTCTAAAGCTAAATTATCATTCATTTGTTTTCACGACCATTCTATTTTTTATAAATTTTATGCCATACCTAATAATAATCTATACTTATTAATTTGTATAGTAATACTTATTTATAGTCTTTCCACTTTTACAACTTTTATTTTAATTTTATCAATTTTATTATATATAATTTATTAAACACTGTCTAAATTTATAGTGTAAAATAAATATATTCCCTAATAAATAATTAATTAATATTTTCAATTAATTATTTATTATAAAATATCCTTATATATTAATTAATTTTTAAATGAATGTATTGGAGCTGGTATTCTACCACCTCGTTGTATAAACTCAAATGAAGAATATTTATTTACTTTCATTACAGGAGCACTTCCTAATAATCCCCCAAATTCAACCATATCTCCAACCTTACATCCTGGTGCTGGTATTATCCTTACAGCTGTAGTTTTATTATTTATAACACCAATTGCACTTTCATCTGCAATTATTGCTGATATTGTTTCTGCTGATGTATCTCCAGGTACTGCAATCATATCTAATCCTACTGAGCATATTGCTGTCATAGCTTCAAGCTTTTCTAAATTTAATGAACCATTTAAAACTGCATCTATCATTCCTGCATCTTCTGAAACTGGAATAAACGCTCCACTTAATCCTCCAACATGACTACATGCCATTACTCCACCTTTTTTAACTTGATCATTTAATAATGCAAGTGCTGCTGTTGTTCCATGTGTTCCTACTACTTCTAACCCCATTGCTTGTAATATATGTGCTACAGAATCTCCAATTGCAGGTGTAGGTGCTAATGATAAATCTACTATTCCAAAAGGAGTATTTAATCTTTTAGATGCTTCATGTGCTACTAATTGCCCAATTCTTGTTATTTTAAATGCTGTCTTTTTTATTGTTTCTGCTAATACATCAAAACTTTCTCCCTTTACCTTTTCAATTGCTCTTTGAACTACCCCTGGACCACTTACACCTACATTAATAATCTTATCCGCTTCTCCTACCCCATGAAATGCTCCTGCCATAAATGGATTATCTTCAACTGCATTTGCAAATACAACAAGCTTTGCACACCCAAATCCCTTTTTATCAGATGTTAAATTTGCTGTTTTTTTAATTACTTCACCCATTTCTTTCACAGCATCCATATTAATTCCACATCTTGTTGATCCTACATTTACAGATGAACATACCTTACTAGTTTTAGCTAATGCTTCTGGAATTGAATTAATTAAAATGCTATCGCCTTTAGTATATCCCTTATGTACTAATGCTGAAAATCCCCCTATAAAGTCAATGCCTAATTCATATGCAGCCCTATCTAATGTTTCGGCAAATTTTATATAATTTTTTTCATCTGTAGTACCTGCTACTATAGATATTGGTGTAACCGAAACTCTTTTATTCACTATTGGCACTCCAAATTCATTTTCTATTTCATTGCCTACTTTAACTAAATCTTTAGCAACTGTAATAATCTTATTATATATTTTTTCCCTAGCTTTATCTCCATTGCTATCTATACAATCTAAAAGAGAAATTCCCATAGTTATAGTTCTAATATCTAACTTTTCTTCTTCAATCATTTTAATTGTTTCTAATATATTATTTGCATTCATAACTTTCCCCCATTAAAAGCTTTATTTTATACACTATAAATTGAGTTAAATATTTCTTCCCTTTGTATTTTCACATCCACTCCAAGTTCCTTGCCTTTTAATTCTAAAGATTTTTTAATTTCCTCAAAATTACTATTGCTTAACTTTAAATCAAGCATCATTATCATAGTAAAAAATTCATCTATAATTGTTTGATTAACATCTAAAATATTAATATTTAACCTTTGTAATTCATTACTTACTCCAGCTATAATCCCTACTTTATCTTTTCCTATCACTGTTAATATTGCTTTCATCTCACCCTCCATCTATTTCCAAATTAAGTAATTTTTACAATTTATTATATTAATTCTACTATTCCAATAATTAATTGTCAATTTATCCCATCTTCTATTTATACTTCTTATAAAACTATTAAACTTCTGCTGCCTTATTACTTATATTACTTAATAATAAAATCATAATATTTTTATAAATTTACCACCTCCTTAGCATAATTCATAAAATATTGTTAACCTTATAACTTTTAATACAAAAAAATAATGACACTTACTTATAAGCATCATTATTTATACATACTTTATATATTATTTTTATTCTTCTCCATAAATATTAAGAGAAAATCCTTTCTTTAATACCTCTCTTGCATATTCCTTTGCTCCAAATAAAGATAAATCTCTATAATTACCACATTGGATATCATTTGCAGCAGGAATTTCTGTTGCATTTAATACAACATTTAATGATTTTTCAACAGCTTCCTTAATTTCACTAACTTCTCTATTTCCAAATATACTTAAATAAAATCCTGTTCTACATCCCATTGGAGAAAAATCAATTATTCCATCTAAATTTTTTCTTAATTCATATGCTAATAAATGTTCTAATCCATGCATAGCTGCTGTTCCAAAGGCTTCTTTATTTGGCTGTAAAAATCTAATATCAAATTTTGTTACATAATCTCCTTGAGGTCCATTTAAAGTACAGCACTTTCTTATATATGGTGCTTTAACCTTTCTATGATCTAATTCAAAACTTTCTACTTTATCCATTTTATTACCTCCTAAACTACTCTTTTTTTATTAATGGAATTTCTTATAGAATCTATGCTTTCAGTTATTTTTCTTGCAACATATGGATTATTCATTGTGTATAAATGAATTCCTTGAACTCCACTTGAAACTAAATCAACTATTTGTTCAACTGCATATGCAATTCCAGCATCTCTTAATGCTTCTTTATCATGTTCATACTTATTTACGATTTTAACAAACTTTTCTGGTAATGTAGCACCACATAATGAAGTAATTCTTTCAATTTGAGCCTTATTAGTTACTGGCATAATTCCAGCTTCAATAGAAGATTTTATATTTAATTTATCCTTTTCTTCTAAAAAGTTATAAAAATAATTATTATCAAAGAATAATTGAGATATAAAATGAGAAGCGCCACTTTTTTCTTTTAACTTTAAGTGCATTAAATCTTCCTTTAAATCTCTTCCTCTAACATAACCTTCTGGATAGCATGCTGCTGCTATGTTAAAATCTCCTCTTTCCTTTATATGTGATATAAGTTCATAAGCATATTTAAAATCACCTCTTAAAGTTTGACCTTCTGGAATATCCCCTCTTAATGCTAAAACATTTTCAATTCCTTTTGATTTTAAATTATCTAAGATATAATCAATTTCTTTTTTTGTTGAATTAATGCAAGTTAAATGAGCTACTGCTTCAACTCCATATTTTTCTTTAACCAGTGAAGATAATTCTATTGTTCTATTATTTACTAAGCTTCCTCCTGCCCCATAAGTAACACTTATAAAATCTGGTTTTAAATCCTTTAATTCTTCTAAAGTATTATAAATAGTTTTTACTGAAGAAGTTGTTTTTGGTGGAAAAATTTCAAAGGAAAATACTAAATCCTTATTTTCAAATATTTCATTAATTTTCATATAAATACCCCCTTGTTTTTTGTCTAAAGTTATTGCTTCAAATTAAATAATTATAATAAACTCACTATCATTATATTATTTAAAATAAATAAAAAAACCTAAAGGATATTTCCTTTAGGTAATTATAAAGTCTTGACCATTAAAATATCCTTATCTTTCAGCAATAGCTGTTGGATTTAGCACCACATTCAAGTAGCGACAAGTTATAAGTGATAAGTGACAAGTTACTACTAATAACTTTGTCACTTATCACTTGGCACTTGTCACTGTCGACAGGTTGCTGGGTTTCAATGGGCCAGTCCCTCCACCACTCTTGATAAGTTCCATCAAATTATACATTCTTTTTTCAAATTTGTAAATACTTAACTTTTGTATATAATTTCACTAAATTAATAACATTACTATAGAAATAATACTAAATGTTAAACTTATTATACTTATAAAAGCTACAACTTGTTTAGTATTCATTCCCTTTGCTTCTAGCCTATAATGTAGCTGACTTCTATCTGCTTGATACACAGGTTTCCCTTCTGAAAATCTTTTAAAAATTACAAATATATTATCAAAAATAGGTACTGCTAGTGCTAAAATTGGAATTAGTAAACTTAATATAGTTGCTGCTTTAAAAGCTCCATCTAAAGCTATTATACTTAAAATAAAGCCTAAAAAATTAGCGCCTGAATCTCCCATAAATATTTTTGCAGGATATCTATTATAAAATAAAAATGCTAATACACTTCCTGCTGTCATTAAAGAAAATAATAATGATGGAGGTTGTGATAATATTATTGCAGATGCTGCAAATGTCATTGCAGATATAAATGTTAATCCCCCTGCTAATCCATCCATTCCATCTGACCAATTAATAACAGTGGTAACACCAAAAATCCAAGTTACAGTTAATAAAAATTGAATTATAGGTGATAAAACAATATATGTATTTGTAAATGGATTTGTAAATCCATGAAAAGCCACTCCAGATTTATATACAATAATTGCTGCTAACAATTGTACTATTAATCTTGGTATAATAGCAAACTCCTTGCCAATACTCTTATGATAGTCATCTACTATTCCTATTATTAATATTAATAATGCTCCTATAAAAATACCGTACTTTTCTTTAAATGGATGATCCGAAAAAATTATAAAATAAGGTATAAAAAAACCAATAAACATGGATATTCCTCCACAAAGTGGTATATTACCTCTATGTTTTTTTCTTTTGGTTGGTTTATCAGTAAAATTATATTTAAATGCTAATTTCATTAGTATTGGTGTCAAAATAAATACTATTGAAAAAGACAAAATTGTCGCTAGTAAATACTTCATTAATTTTCTCCTTAAAATTTAGTACAATATGTACAATTGTGTATTCTATTAGCATTATACTATTATTTTTATTTATTATCAAATTATAAATATATATGCAATATACTAAAAATTTAAATTTCTTCTTATTAAATAATTAATTATAAAATTAAGGAGCTGTTAATTTAAAACAGCTCCCATTGTGATAATGTTAAATAATTATGCTCTTGAGTTAATCATATCTTTAACTTTCATTAATCTAGTTAAAGCTCCTCTTTCATTTTCATCAAGCTTCATTCTTATAAACTTGATAGTTTCTTGTAATTGAGGAATAGTCATATATTCAAGTGCATTAACTCTTCTTCTTGTCTTTTCAATTTCATCAGCCATTAACTGAGTTGATTTTTCAACTTCAGCTAATTCAAGAAGCTTAGGAAGTATAGATTCAAGCTTTCCTATAGCATCGTCTAATTCAGAAGATGTATTTGCAAAACCATATGGATAAATGCTTCCTTCACTATCTTGTAATTGTCTGTGGAATTTCATTTCTGGAACATTAACACTCATTATGTTTTTTGTTCCTACTTCAACAGATACACTATCTTTTGGATAAGCAACTGCTTCTTCTAAAAATTCCGAACTCATTACAGCACTTGCCATAACGAAATCTTTAAATGAACCTTCTAGTTCAGCTTCAACTGACTTTCTTAATTCATTATTATATTTAACAAGGTTAATGAATTGTCTCATTAATTCATCTTGCTTATCTTTAAGAAGCTTATGCCCTCTTGTTGCTGTAGTTAACCTTTTTTTCAGCTTAGATAGCTCCATTCTAGTAGGATTGACATTTAATTTTGCCATATTCTACTCTTCATCTCCCTTTGGCATATACTTTTCAAGATATTCATCTCTGATTCTCTTAAGTTCAGTCTTAGGAAGAATCTTAAGTAATTTCCAACCTAAATTTAAAGTTTCTTCTATTGATCTATTTGTTTCAAATCCTTGAGAAACATATTGTTCTTCAAATGCTTCAGCAAATTTAGCAAATTTCTTATCTGTTTCTGATAATGCAGATTCACCTAAGATTGCTGATAATTCTTTAGCTTGCTTACCTTGTGCATAAGCTGAGAATAGTTGGTTCATTGTATCTGCATGGTCTTCTCTAGTTTTGCCTTTACCAATCCCCTTATCTTTAAGTCTTGAAAGTGATGGTAAAACATCTATTGGAGGTACAATTCCCTTTTTGTATAATTCTCTTGAAAGAATTATTTGTCCCTCTGTAATATATCCAGTTAAGTCTGGAATTGGATGTGTCTTATCTTCTTCAGGCATTGTTAATATTGGAATTTGAGTGATTGAACCACCTCTACCATTAATTCTACCTGCTCTTTCATATAATGTAGAAAGGTCAGTATATAAGTATCCTGGGTAACCTCTTCTACCTGGAACTTCCTTTCTAGCAGCTGATACTTCTCTTAATGCTTCTGCATAGTTAGTAATATCAGTCATAATAACAAGAACGTGCATATCCTTTTCGTATGCTAAGAATTCTGCAGCAGTTAATGCCATTCTTGGTGTAGCTATTCTTTCGATAGCTGGGTCAGAAGCAAGGTTCATAAATAATACAGCATTATCTATAGCTCCAGTCTTCTTAAATTCATCAACGAAGAATTGAGATTCTTCGAAAGTAATACCTATAGCAGCAAATACAACCGCAAAGTTAGCATCTGAATTTAAAACAGTTGCTTGTCTTGCTATTTGTGCAGCTAATTGTGCATGAGGAAGACCTGATGCAGAGAAAACAGGTAATTTTTGTCCTCTTACTAGTGTATTTAATCCATCAATAGCTGATATTCCTGTTTGAATGAACTCTGATGGGAAATTTCTTGATACTGGGTTAATTGCTTCCCCATTAATATCTAATTGCTTTTCTGGTATTATCTTTGGTCCATTGTCAATTGGATGACCCATTCCATCAAATACTCTTCCTAGCATATCTTCTGATACACCTAATTGAAGTGGCTTTCCTAAGAATCTAGCCTTAGTTCCTTTTAAGTTAATTCCTGAAGAACCTTCAAATAATTGAACCATTGCTTTAGATCCATTAACTTCAAGAACCTTACCTCTTCTTAATTCACCAGTTTGTATTTCAACTTCAACTAGTTCATCATACTTAACTCCGCTAACTCCTTCAACAACCATTAAAGGACCAACAACTTCTGTAACTGTTCTGTATTCCTTAAGCATTAAGAACGCCTCCTTCGTTGATTAAAGTATCAATGTCAGCTCTTAATTCAGCAGCTATATCATCCATCTTAGCTATATCATCTTCATGGATATATTTACTTCTTGCAATCTTATCTCTTACTTCTAAAGCTAAAACTTTATCTAAGTAAACTCCTGCATCTAAAGCTCTTTCTGCTTCATGTCTGAATAATAATACAAGCTTTAACATTTTATATTGTTTATCTAATGAAGTATAAGTATCTATTTCATGGAAACCATTTTGTTGTAAATAGTCTTCTCTTATAGACTTAGCAACTTCTAATTTTAATCTATCTTTTTCTGATAATGCATCTATACCAACTAAGCTTACGATTTCTTGTAAACCTGATTCTTCTTGAAGTAAAGCCATTGCTTCTTGTCTTAATGCAGACCAATCTTCAGCAACTGTTTTATTTAAGTATCCATCTACAGTATCAGCATATAATGAATATGAATTAATCCAGTTTATAGCTGGGAAGTGTCTCTTATATGCAAGTTGTGCATCTAATCCCCAGAAAACTTTAACTATTCTTAAAGTTGATTGTGTAACTGGTTCTGAAAGGTCTCCTCCTGGAGGTGATACCGCACCAATTGCAGTAACTGCTCCTTGTCTTCCTTCTTTACCTAAACAAACAACTTTACCAGCTCTTTCATAATAATCAGAAAGTCTTGAACCTAAGTATGCTGGATAACCTTCATCCCCAGGCATTTCTTCAAGTCTACCAGACATTTCTCTTAATGCCTCAGCCCATCTTGAAGTAGAGTCAGCCATAATTGATACTGAGTATCCCATATCTCTGAAGTATTCAGCTATTGTAATACCTGTATATATACAAGCTTCTCTAGCAGCAACTGGCATATTTGAAGTATTAGCTATAAGTACTGTTCTCTTCATTAATGATTCACCAGTTTTAGGGTCTTTAAGTTCTGGGAATTCATTAAGAACGTCTGTCATTTCGTTACCACGTTCACCACATCCAACGTAAACAACTATTTCAGCATCTCCCCATTTTGCAATTTGATGTTGAACAACGGTTTTACCTGCTCCGAAAGGACCTGGTACAGCAGCTGCTCCACCCTTAGCTACTGGGAAGAATGTATCTATAACTCTTTGACCTGTTGTCATAGGCGCTTCTGGTTTTAATTTTTGAGCAAATGGTCTACCTTTTCTTGCAGGCCATTTTTGCATAAGTTGAACTTCTCTATCACCTTTAGCAGTTTCTATAATACAAACTGTATCTACAACTGTAAAGTCTCCTGATTTAATTTCTTTAACAGTCCCTTCTACTCCATATGGAACCATTATTTTGTGTAATACAACAGCAGTTTCTTGAACTGTTCCTATTACATCACCAGCTTCAACCTTATCACCTACCTTAACTGTAGGATTAAAAGCCCAAACTCTTTCTCTATTTAATGAAGTAACAGATACACCCTTAGTTAAAAATGGTGATTGAGCTACTTTTTCAAATGCATCTAGTGGTCTTTGTATTCCATCGAACATTGACTCTATAAGTCCTGGTCCAAGTTCAATACTTAAAGGTTCTCCAGTTGTAACAACTGGGTCCCCTGGCCCTATTCCTGTAGTTTCTTCGTAAACTTGGATAGATGCCTTATCGCCTCTCATTTCAATGATTTCTCCGATAAGACCCTTTTCTCCAACCTTAACCATATCATAAATATTTGCTTCGTCCATTCCTTCAGCAACAACTAAAGGACCTGCAACCTTGATTATTTTTCCGGTCTTCAAATTTCTAACCTGCCTTCCTATAAAATATTCACACCAACAGCTTTTTCTACGCTATCGCTGATTCTCTTTGAACCTATATTTAAAGTTCCTTGATTACTTGGAATTAATATTACAGCAGGAAGCATTTGCTTATTGTAACGTTCAATTGTTTCTTCAATTGTTACTGCAACTTGCTCTGTTATAAAAATAACTGCGTATCCATTCATAGCCATTTTATCAACAGCAATTCTAGCTTCATCCGCTTCTACAACTGGAAATACATCTATTCCAATGGCTTTAAATGCTAAAACCGAGTCTTTATCTCCAACTACACCGATTTTCTTATACATAAATATCACGCAGCCTTTCTCTTATTACTTCCTCAGTAATATTATTAAGCTTACCAACCATTATAATTCTAATGATTTTAATTTCTGTTTCCTTAGCATAAATATATGATAAAATTCTTTCTGGTCCAAATGTTACAAGCTTTCCACTCTTCATAAGATCCATAATATAATTATCACTTAATTTTTCTAAAAGATTTGCTGAATTTGTTGCTATGTAGCTTTCAACACCTTCTTTTATTAAATCAGAATATATACTAGTACTTAATTTTGAAATAATATTTTCTGGTGTTTCATTAATTATAGCTACTAAAGTATCCTTACTTATAGCTCCTCCAGTAACTAAAACCTCTGAAGCAAATTCTCTTCCTTTACCTTGCTTTTTAACTCTTAGTAAAGTTCTAACATTTGTAGAATCAATCATTGCATTTACAAGTTTATCAGTAAATTTATAGTTTAAAGATTTTTTAATTTCATCTAACTCCTTAAACATATATCTATCTACAATAATGTCAATTTTTTGAGGATCTTTATTTGCTTCAAAATCAGAAATTACTTCTAAAACTGCCTTTTCAACATTTCCTTTTAAATCTCTAAAATTATCTGTATCTATTTTTCTCTTTAATTCATTTAAATCTTCTCTACCTAAATCAATTAACATATTTGATAAATCTTTTTCTAAGAACTTTCCTTTTAATAACACTTTAATGTTGTGATATTTATATTTAGTGCTCATTAGATCTACGATTTCTTTTACTGGGCAAAGTTCATATACTAATTTATAAACTCTTTTAAGTTCTGTACTTAAAATTTCTTCATAATCAGTTGCTCTTTTTATATTTCCCATTATATTAGCGTACTCAGTTTCACCAAGTATTTTTAAAACTTCATCAGCAGAATTAGCTTCTAGCATTCTTTCTACTTTAGTTTTATCAAGGAGTCTTGTTTCCAATACCCAAATTCTTGAAAGAGCTTGAGTAAATTGCATTACATCCATACTACCCCTCCTTAATTAAATAACACCTTTGCTACTTCAAACTCTAACTCATCTCTTAATGAGCTTACTAAAGCTTCATAAGTGCTATTTATTTCTATGCCGTTATTTTCTAAGATAAATCC
The DNA here is from genome assembly GCF_053571985.1 of Clostridium sp. ETTB3. Classification (NCBI taxonomy): domain Bacteria; kingdom Bacillati; phylum Bacillota; class Clostridia; order Eubacteriales; family Clostridiaceae; genus Clostridium; species Clostridium sp. ETTB3. Next base: position 1,048,093 of record NZ_CP199832.1, on the reverse strand, counting down.
ACCTTTGAAATTTCCAGCTGTTTTACTTAAAGCAATTGTTGCTTTTGCTTCTTTATTTAATTCATCAATAAAACTATCATCAACAAATTTTAATCCTGTTTCATTTAATATTAATGTTTGCTTTCCAGTTAAATTCATTGATAAAATTGAATTTTTTACAAAGTTTAAGAATTGTTCTTTAGATAATTCTGTAAGCTTATTTATGCTCTTTTCAAAAACTTCATCTATGATTTCTTGCTTTGCAGCCAATTTATTATTTCTAACTTTTAATTTAGCACTAGAAATTACTCTTTCTTTCTTAGATTTTGCATCAGCTTCTGCCTTTTGTAAAATTTCTTGTGCAATTTCATTTGCAGAGCTTGCTTTCTTTGAAAGAATTTTATTTTTTTCTTCTTCAGCTGCAGCTAATATATTTTCCTTTCCAGCTTCTGCATCCTTAAGGATTTTAGAAGTTATATTCTTTACATTTGACATAATTTATATCTCCAATCTTTATGATGCTAATAATTATTGCAAGTAAAAATTACATTGCCATGCTTACTAACATGAATGATATAACGAATCCTAATAATGCATAAGTTTCAACCATTGCTGCTAAGATGATACCTTTTGTGTTGTGTTCTGGTCTCTTAGCTAATATTTGAATACCTGAAGCAGCAACTCTACCTTGAGCGATACCTGAGAATAAACCTGCTATAGCGATTGGTAAACAAGCACCTATTAAGTATAAACCTTGTTCTAAAGACATTCCTGATGACATCTTAGTGTAAGCAACGAAACCAACAACGAAACCATATAAACCTTGAGTACCTGGTAATAATTCTAATACTAATGCTTTACCGAACTTTTCTGGTTCTTCTGTAACTAATCCTGAAGCTGCTTCCCCAACTAATCCAACACCTTTAGCTGAACCTATACCTGATAAACCAACTGCTAATGCAACACCTAGAGCTGCAAATATTAACCCACCGTTATTTTCCATAAAAAATTGTATCCATGACATTTCCATTTTTAAATTCCTCCTAATTTTCCTTTAAATTCATATATTTTTCTGATGCTTTAAATGGAGTAAATGCTTTTCCTCCACCTTCGTAGAATTTTGAGAAATATTCTACATATTGTAATCTTGCTGTATGAACATAAGCTCCTAATAAACCTAATAATAAGTTAAATACATGAGCTGCTACAAACAACACTGGTAATAATATTATTGCTGGACCAGTTAATGATTTCATTAATAAGTTTAATGCTCCTGCAATACATCCACCTGATAAACCTAATGCCATAAGCCTTGTATATGAAACTAAGTCACCAATATAACTTGTAATTCCATATAACGAATATAAACCTTGACCTATTTGGGCACCTTTTGTTTTTTCTGCTCTACCACCAGTTAATACTATTACAATCATACCAAATATCATTGCTGCAATTGCAATATACTTAACTATTGATGGCCAATCTAGCATTATACACCCAGATAGTACACCAATTGATGTTAATGTTATTAACCATGAACCAACATCATAAAATGCATCTTTTGGTTTTCCTGCTTTAATAAGTGAATATGCTTTAATGCATAATCCAAAGAATATTTGTATAACACCAAATACTATTGAAGCAACTAAAAGTGTATTAACATCTTCTGTAGGATTTATTAATCCTGGTATTTTTACCGCATCACCAAAGAATGATCCGTAAATTAAACCAATAATGGTTGTTGGTATACTTAAGAATAAGAAGAATCTAGCGAAATCTTCATTTTTCTTATTTAACTTTAAGAATTTCATTGCACAAAAAGCAGCTATAAACATTACTAGTCCATATCCTACATCTGCAACCATCATACCAAAGAATATTAAATAAAATGGTACTAATAATGGAGTTGGATCAACTTCATTATATTTTGGTAAACTATACATTTCTGTAACAGATTCAAAAGTTCTATTAAGTAATCCATTTTTTAACTTAACAGGAACTTCTTCAATTTCATCCTCTTTTACTTCTTCAAATGATAAATAATAATCATCTGCTAGGACACTTTTACAAATTTTTTCTAACTCTTCATCTTTTTCTACTTCACACCATCCTTGAATAGTAACAGTGTTTGTAGTTCTTAAAAAGTTATTTGAAGCCTTATATCTTAAAACTATGTTTGTAAGATAATCATAAACTAGCTTCATTTTCTTATAATCTTCCTCAAAAGAAGCTACTTCTTCTTTTATAAAGAATATCTTTGATTTTAATTCTTCTATTTCATGTGCATGATTTGTTATAACAGTTTGTGGTATTTCATCAAACTCTGATTTAAAAGAACTAAATCCAAATCCTCTTAAAATGCTTAATACTTCCTCATGTCTTTCATTTAAAGACACAACTAATATATTTATGTCGTTATTACCTCTTGAGATAATTTCAACATATTCAGAATCTAAACTTTCATTAAGTTGTTCTTCATATTGTTTTGAAATACTTCCAATAAAAGTTGATACTGTTTTTAGCTCATTTAGAGCTTCAAAAGAAATATCTAAGGCTTGCCATGGAGTTAAAACTTCAATTTCACCTTCTAGCTTAGTAATTTGGCTTTCTATGTTGTGAAGCTCATCTTCCTTTAACTTAACTTTTTCATAAATTTCATTCCAGTTAATATTTTTAACTGCACTGTCTAATTCATCAATAGTTAAATCTTCCTTGTCATCCTCTAATGCTTTTAATCCTGACTTTTTAGGCATATAGTTAGTTAAAAAGTCTAGAGTAGTTTTAGCCTTTGATAAATCTTCTTCATACTTTGCAATGTTTGAATCTATTTCATCTTTACTAAGAGATTTTAACTCTTCATTAGCTTCTAACAAATTTTCATCTTGTAAATTTATAAATTCTACATTAGAAAAACCTTGAAGTTTACGAAGAAGCTCTTCTTTTTTAGATTCAAAAGTAAGCAAAGTGAATTTGTTCATCTTAACTATTGCCATGAATCTTCACTATCCTCTCAACAACTATATTAATAGCATTATCTTTTAAATCTTGAGACATATTATGTATAGCCTCGATTTCTTTTGCCCCACTCTTTAATAGTGGTTCTGCATTGCTGTTTCCTTCTTCTAAAGCTGCACTTAATAAGTCATTAGCTTTTGTTTTTGCTTCACTTATTATATCATTATATTTAATTTCTGCTTCTTTAGTAGCATTGCTAATAATTTCTTTTGCATCTTGATTTGCTTCTGAAATTATTTTTTCCGCTTTTTTCTCTGCTTCTTTTATCTCATTAATTGCTTCTAATGCCAAAGTCTCACCACCTTTACTATATACAAGTTGGATAATATAAATATTAATACTTTATATAGTATTAATTACTTTTTATCTCTTTTTTAATTATACACTGTTTTTATAAATTTTCAATGTTTTTTTATTAACATTTCCTAAACAACATTTTATCTTTGTAAAAACAATGAATTTATTTCCCTTATTACTACACTCTTCCTTAATTTAAGTTACTTATTTCCACTTATGTTAATTAAATCTTCAATTTCTACAACACCAGTATCATATCCAAACAAGAAATAAGTTTTATTTTCACTTATTTCACCTTCATTAATAAACTTATTAATATCAAATTTAAAGCTTTCAATGTAATAATCTTTAAATGAATATTTTTCTCTTAATGCTTCCTTAAATATATTTTCTTCTTCTTTAGTAACTCCCTTTCCTAAAAACTCTGGCATACCTCTTCTTTTATTAAACATTAAGTAATCATATTTTATAATATCTCTTAATATTTCATTATCAAGCTTTGTTACTTCATTATTAAAATCTAAAAACACCTTGTAATATTCACTATTTCCTATATTTCTATCAAAATATCCTCTACTATCAAAATAATTTCCTAATGCTAAATAAAAATCATATGGAGTATCAAAACACTTAACTAGCATTTTTATTATATTTTTAAATTTTTGTGAATTATAATATTTATCTACCATAGATTCAACTTTTTTTAATGTTAAAAGCTCATCATATGAAATATCATTTGTTGCAATTATTTCATATGGAGGATAAGGTGAATATCTCATTCCATATTCTTCTGCTTCTTCTCTCATTGAAGAGCCTCTAAGAAGCTTTAAGAATCCTAATTGAATTTCTTCTGGTTCTATACTATATACATCATTAAAAGACTTTTTAAAAGAAACTATATCTTCACCTGGTAACCCTGCTATTAAATCTAAATGTTGTTTTATATTTTTTATTTCTAATAGTTCTACTACCTTTTCTTTAATATCACTAAAATTAACAAATCTATTAATTCTATTTAATACTTCATCATTAGTTGTTTGTACCCCAACTTCAAATTGGAATCTATCTTTTGGTGCTCTTCTAAGAAGCTCTAACTCTTGTGGTTTTAAAATATCTGCTGATATTTCAAAATGGAATTGTGTGTTTGTTTCAGCATTAATTAAAAATTCCCAAATTGCAGTTGAAAATTTAAAATTACAATTAAAAGTTCTATCTACAAATTTAACAAGTTTTACTTTCTTATCTATAAAAAACTGTAATTCCTTTTTAACTCTTTCAATATCTAAAAACCTTACTCCATGTATAGTTGATGAAAGACAATACTTACAGTTAAAAGGACATCCTCTTGAAGCCTCATAATACACTATTTTATTATCTAAGTTTTCATCCATCTTATATGGAAAAACTATTTCATTCATATTCATTAATGGTCTATTTCCATTTCCTATTACTTTATTTCCTTCCTTGTAATATAAACCTCTTATACTTTTAATATCTCTTTCTCCAAGAGTATATTCTACAAATTCCCTGTAAGTTTTTTCACCTTCACCTTCAATTAAATAATCACCATTTAATTCATTTAAAATATTTGAACTATCATAAGATACTTCTGGACCACCATATAATATCTTTATATCACTATTTACTATTTTAATAAGATTTGATAATCTTTTTACCATTTCTATATTCCAAATATAAGTTGAAAAAGCAACTATGTCTGGTTTCTCCTTTATTATTTCTTCTAATACTTTCTCATCCCTATCATTGATGGAAAATTCTCTTATTTTACTTATATAATCCATATCCTCCGTAAAGGCTTTTAAATACCTTACTGCCAAATTACTATGGATAAATTTTGAATTGATAGCTGTTAATAAAATTTTCACTTTCTTCTTCCTTTCGTTACTTTATTTTTTCTCCTTTTATAAAAAATATATCCTCCCAAAGCTTTTCTTCCTTAATACTATACGTATCACTTAATAATTTTTTTGTATCATCTATATTGGATTTTGAAATAGGATTTAAGTTTTTAAATTCAAACTCTTTTATTTTTCCTGATGGTAATACTGTCATAACTTTATTATTTGATATTTCTCCCATTTCCTTATTAATATCCCATATATATATTTCTCCACCAACTTTAATCAATTTATTTACTTCTTTTATTAAATCAGCACGAGATGATTCCATCCATAAATTACTTAAATAGAAAAATATAGTACATGTATCATACTTTTGAGTAACCTTTTTTTCATCTATATCACCTTCTAACAAATCAATTGAAACTTCATCAATAGCATCCTTAGAAATATTATAAATTACTCCATAACTTTCTCCAACATCTAATACATCTCCCGATAGCTTAACACCACTTAAATTTAATATAATTGTTTTACCCATTATACCTTCTCCTTTTTATAAATTTTCTTTCTTTTTATAAATTTTACTATTTATTTTTTCTAATTATGTAAATTATTTAAACAATTATTTTTTCTTTTGGCATTTAAGCCTTTATCTTATAAATGTATATTACCTTATTTATATATAATAATGCAAAAAATATCTTACGAAATATTCATAAGATATTTTTATGTTTTATTTCTTATTATAAATTTTATATATTATTATCATTATTATTGTCATAATAAAAATAACTATAAAAATCCAAATTACATTAGGCAAATTAAATCTTCCATCTTTTATTTGTCCTTGTATCTTATAAATACATCCATCCTTATTATCTAAAAAATATATACTAGAATCATTATATCTTATTTTTTCTATAAAGCTATTTTCATTTAAACTTACTATTTGTTTGGAAGTTCCAATTTCAGTTAAAACATAAATGTAATGATCCTTATTATCCGCAAATATTACAGTATCTTTAGGAAAACATTTTCCTTCACTATCAATTGCTAATCCATTTAATGCCTTTAATTTATCATGTTGGTATCTTGGTGGAAGTGGTACTTCTGTTGGATGATTTTCTATAATATATGATAATTTATTAGTTCCATCTGAAAATCTAGGTGATGTTATTTGATCACCACCACTAAAATCTGGCCATCCATACCATGCTTTCTCTTTTATATCATATATATAATCAACATCATCCTTTACGCTTCTTAATCCTTCCTCTTCCATGCCACCTACAATAGCTGTTATTTCCCCTCTACTATTCGTGTCTAATCCTTCTACATTTCTTATTCCAGTTGCATAAGTTATACATTTCCCTGTATTTAAATTATATTTTAGTATAGATGCATTACTAAAATCACTTTCTTTTATCTTTTCACCCTTCCTTATTTCTTGTCCAAACTTAGCAAATCCGTAAATTCCTTTATATCCTATTCCCGTTGATATCCATTCAAAAGATGGTATATCTTCATTCTTATTTCCCTCATTTACAATACCTGCATTAGTATTAGAACCAATTGTTATATATAAATTTTCACCATTTAAAAGAATTTTAGTTTTATTATTTAATCCTTTATTAGGTAAAGAAGTTACTATTTCACTATATTTTTTACTTGCTAAATCATATGATACTACTTTATTTTCTGTAGCTATTATTAAAGAATTACTATTACATACTATGTCATATATATTTAGTGATTTATCACTAATTACTATTTCTTCATTATTATCCTTTGTTATAACTTTTATTGCATCTTTAAAAGCTATGTATAAGTTATCTTCTCTATCAAAATCAAATGATACTGCTCCATTTACTGATTTATTAACAATTGACCAATCAATATTTTCATAAATTAAATCTAAGTCATATCCTTTGCTAAATTTATAAATTCCAAAAGATATACTTACAATTACCATTGATAATATTATACATTGCAAAAATCTCTTCATCTTTCCGTCCCCCCTTTATAATAACTTTATTTTTTTACATAACAAAATATTACTTATTACCTAAATAATAACTTATAATATCATATTGTTTTATTTAACTGAATAAGTATTAATGTAATTTAAAGTTTCAAAAATAAAGCTAATTTTACTAAGTATACTTCACAACTAATTTTTTATATTAATCTTAAATAAGGAGGCCAAATCTATTGAGAAAAGATACTTTTTTTAAAAACTCATTTTTTTTAACAGCATCTAATATTACAACTGGAATACTTGGGTTTATTTTTTCAATGTACCTTGGAAATATAGCTGGTCCAGAAGGACTTGCCGTTTATGGTTTAGTAATGCCCGTATATAATTTATTTATTTGTTTAATGACTGCTGGAATAATAGCAGCTATTTCTCAACGTTCTGCAATTTATGAATCAACCGGAGAATATAATAACTTATTTAAAACTATAAACACTGTTGCTTTTTTTAACATAATATGGTCAATAATAATAGGAATTTTAGTATTTTTCCTTGCACCTTACATAAGTAAATATGGTATAAAAGACCCTAGAACATTAAATGCTATAAGAGTAACATGTCCTGCTATGGTTTTTATTGCATTATCAAATATATTAAAGGGATTTTTTTATGGTACTTCTAGAATTACTGTTCCTGCAATAATTGATATATCTGAAAAAGCAATGAGAATTATAACTATAACACTACTAATATTTATTTTTAAAGCACAAACTTTATCTTCAATTGTTACTTTAGCCTTTGTTTCATTAGCAATTGGTGAGCTACAAAGCTTATTGCTTCTCTATGCTTATTTTAAATATACTAAAAGGCACATGCCTCTTGGTCATGATATTCCTGAAAGAAAAGCTCAATTATTATTTAATGTACTTATAGTTTCATTACCTTTATGTATAAATGGATTTTTAGGAAATGCCTTTTCTACTATTTCTACACTAGTTGTTCCACGTCAACTTGTAGCTTCTGGATTAAATTATAATTCTGCACTAAATTTAATAGGTAGATTTAATGGAATGGCTTTAACAATAGTCACTTTTCCTTTAATTGTTATAAACTCAATAAATATGCTTCTTGTTCCTGATTTATCTCAAACAATAAATAAAGGAGACTATTACAATGCTTCTGTTAGAATAAGAACTGTATTAAAAATTGCTTTTCTTCTTGGAATGGCAACTACAATTATATGTCAGCTTATTCCTAGTTCACTTGGAGAAATGTTTTATCATAGAGATGATTTAGGTTTATATATAAGACTTTCATCAATTTCTGCTCCTATATTTTTTGTTTCAAACACTATGGTAGGTATATTAAATGGATTAAATAGGCAAAGTATTATTCTCAGAAACTCTATAATTGTATCCGTTACTGAAATATTAAGTTTATATTTCTTTACAGCAATACCTAGTATAAATATTTTTTCTTACGTAATTACAATTTTTATTACTTCTACATTAGGCTTACTAATTAATTTATATGAAATAAAGAAACATATTGAGCTAAATTTATCAATATTTAATATAATAATTTTTACATTAATGGGTATTTTAATATTTTTACTTTTAAATTTAATGAACAAGTATTTATTTAATAACCTTTATTTTAGTAAAAATATAATAATATTATTATTAACCTTTGGAATATTTGCTTATTTAAGTAAATTTGGAATAGATGAATATTAAAAAACAAGATGTTACAAAATTATTATTTAATAAATTTGTAACATCTTGTTTTAAATTATATTATAAGTTTTTTCTTAAAAACCTTGGTAATAAAGTAAACAACTTAGGTGAAATCATATCTAAATCTCTTTTCTTTATGCCACCAAGTAAAATTAAAGCAATTAAATATATTAATCCTCCAATAGCTACAAGAATTAATACAATAAAGCAAGTTATAAGTCTTCCTCCTCCAATTATATTTACAATTCTATCAATTGGAATTCTAAAAATAAAAATACCTAAAGCCATAAATGCAGCTGAAAGTGAAGGTATAACTGCTAATTTAAATATGCGAATTTTCATTTTAAAAATTCTTTTTAATCTTTTATGATTTATAATTACAGGAACTAAAAATGCAAAGAAGCTTGCAAAAATTGCTCCTAATATATTTATATCCTTAATAGCTACTAAAAAATAATTAATGATAAATTTAAGCATTATACTTAAAAAAGCTGTACTTAATACTAAATATACTTTATTAATACCTTGTAATATAATATTTTGAATAGCAGATATAGACATAAATACTAGTACTACAGATCCATACTTTAATAATTCATAACCAGATGTAGTATTAAACAACATTAAATATACATCTTTACTTAACATAGATAAGCCTACAGCTGCTGGTATAGTTATTAAATAAGTTATTTTAAAGCTATATGACATTTGGGCCTTTAATTCTTTTCTATTTTTTTGTGTATATGCTTGTATTATCTTAGGAAATATGGCAGCACTTAAAGCTGTAACTAAAGCAAAAGGAACATTTAACAATGTATTATAAAATCCTAACACTCCAAATAACCTTGTAGATTCTTCTTTGGAAAATCCAGCTGCTAATAATCTTGATTTAACATTTATAGTATCAACAAGTCCGCCAGCATTTTGTAAACCTGCTACCATTATTATCGGTACCCCGTAAAAAAGAAGCTTTCTTAATATCTTTTTCTTACTTATATTTTTTTCAAATTCATTCTCTATTTCAGCTTTTCCTTCATAATCAAGCTTATCATACATTATTAATATAAATATTAGTGCTGCAATTGCGCCTATTGTAGTGCCTACAGTTCCTCCAGCACTTCCCCATTCAACACTAATTTGCATAAATACATATGCAAATATTAAACTTAATACTATATTAACAACTTGCTCAAGAACTTGAGATATAGCCAATGTTTTCATATCTTCTGTTCCTTGCATATATCCTCTATATGTTGCTAAAATACAACTAAAAAATACTGTTGGTGCTAAAAATCTTAATGATAAAGCAGCCTCTGACCATTTTGTTCCTGAAGCAATAACTTCTGCTAGAGATATAAATATAATTGTAATAATAGCTCCTATAATTGCTAAATAATTTCTCGCAATTTTCATTGCTCTTAGAGCATCTTCATGATGCCCTTGAGCTCGTAATTCTGATACAACCTTTGCAACTGCTGGTTGTGCTCCTAAACTTGTTATGGCTAATATAAAAACAAAATATGAATAACTAGCATTATATATTCCTATTCCATCTTGACCTATAATTGCATTTAATAATGGTACATATGCTGCAGATAATATTTTAACAAGTATTCCTGCTAAAGATAAGATAAGAAAACTACGCCCCACTGACTTCTCTTCCATAACTATCCCCTTTTATAATTTTATATATTAAATTTAAATACATCCCTTTTTATTTTCTTAAACATTGGTGGAAGAGCTTCAGCTACTGTTTTATTATTTAAATACTCAAGCTTTCCATTAGCCTTCTTAAATATAAGTTTATATGCATAAAGGAATTGATAATTTAATCCAAATTTATTATCAAAAAATGAATTTAACTTTTTATCTCCATATTTAAAATCACCTATAATTGGATTTCCTAAATGACTTAAATGTGCTCTTATTTGATGACTTCTACCTGTAATAAGATCAATTTCAAGTAAAGAATATGCTCCATTAGTTTGAACGGTTTTAACTTCCATTGAAATTTCCTTAGTGTTTGGTCTTTTTTCATCAAATACCTTTGATATGTTTTCATTTTCATCTTTTGAAATATACCCTTTATATATTCCATCTTTTATTTTACCTTTTACTAATGCATTATAATATTTCTTAACATAACCTTCTCTAATCATTTCATTCATAGTTCTTAAGGATTCAAAATTCTTACCAAAAATCACAACACCAGAAGTATTTCTATCTAATCTATTACATGGTGCTGGTGTAAATGTCTTTTCTTTTTCTGGTAAATAATCACCTTTTCCATTTAAATATGATAATACATAATCTGTAAGTGATGGCTCTACTCCTCTTTGATCTGGATGAACTAATACACCCGGCCACTTTTCAACAACTAAAATATTTTCATCTTCATATGTAATCATAAGTCCACTTGAATTTACTTTCATAAATGTATCAGCTTTTTTCTCTTGCTTACTTTGTAAATATCTTATTTCAATTATGTCTCCTAATTCTAATGGGTAATTTTCTTTCTTCTTTGCTCCATTAACTCTAATATCCCCTTTTCTTAAAGCTTTAAAAATTGCACTTAAAGGAACATCCTTTAAATACTTTCTCAAAAACTTATCTAATCTTTGCCCCGCTTCATTTGTTCCTATTTCAATTTTCAAAAAATCAACTCCTATATTACACTGCAGTTTATAAATATTTAATAACATTTATAAACTGCTAGTTTTTTGTAATCTTACCCATTTTAATAGATTAATATTATTTTCTTATCTTGTCAAATAATTTAATGCAATTTCACATTGAATTGCAACTCCTATTGGCAATGCATCTTCATCTATATCAAATAAATTATTATGTGCTGAATGAATTATGCCCTTTTTCTCATTTCTTATACCTAAGAAATAAAATACAGATGGAACTTCATTTGCAAAATATGCAAAACTTTCAACACCTAACTTAGGATTTTTTTGTAATTTAACATTTTCTGCTCCTAATATTTCTATTGCACTTTTTTCTAAAAGATCAACCATATCATCATCATTATATAAGCAAGGATATGATTCTTCAATTTCAATTTCTGCACTTCCTCTAAAGGTAGTACAAATTCCATTTACTATCTCCTTTAATCTTTGCTTTGCAAATTCTCTATCTTCATTTGTCATTGTTCTAATTATTCCAGACATTTTAACTTCACTTGGAATAATATTTTGAGCTGTTCCTCCATGAATACTTCCAATTGTAACTACAGAAGGATTAACTGGCTTTATTTCTCTACTAACAATACTTTGAAGTGAAGTTATTACATGCCCAGCAATTACTATAGGGTCAATTGCCGTATCAGGATATGCCCCATGACCACCAGCTCCTTTAATTGTAATATTAAAAGGATTGGAAGCTGCATTTACTGTTCCTTTTCTTACCATGATACTTCCACAGTCTATAGTTTCTTCAACATGTAAACCACACATTACATCTACTTTAGGATTTTCAAGTACACCTTCTTTAATCATTACTTTTGCTCCACCAGTAGTTTCTTCTGCTGGTTCAAAAATAAGTTTTACAGTTCCACTAAATTCATCTTTATGCTTATTTAAAATTTTAGCAGTACCAAGTAAAATTGTTGTATGTCCATCATGACCACATGCATGCATCTTTCCCTTTACTTTAGATGAATATTCACATGTTTTTTTATCTTGTATTGGAAGACCATCAATATCAGCTCTTAATGCTATAACCTTATTATTACCCTCCTTTGTTCCATTGATAATTCCACATACTCCAGTTTTGGCAAACTCTGTATATTCAATTCCTTCTTTAGTTAAAAATTCTTTTATATATTTTGAAGTATTAGTTTCTTCAAATCCAAGTTCAGGATATTGATGAAGAGTTCTTCTTATTTGTTTTAATTCGTCTTTAATATTATCTGCTTCTAATTTAAAATTTTTCATTAATAAATTTTCTCCCCCAAAATTTTATAGGCTTACATTTTAATATAGGCCTATAAAATTAATTATATATTATGTATTTTCTTTATTCAATCCGTTTAAAAATTTAACACTTTATTAAAATACCTACCTTAATAACTTTTCTAATTCATATAATCTAAATCTTTCTTCTTGTTGAAATTCTGAACCTGATGACCTTTTTTCAATTAATTTTTTATATTCCTCAAATTGTGCATCACCTAATTTTTTTCTTATTATACTTAATTGACATTCTCTAATATATTCTCTTTCCTCTTGAGATAATGTATTATATTTATTTAATTTAATTACTATATCATTTAAATTAGACTTTTCTTCGCTACTTAATAAATCATTATTTTTTTCTATAAATCTTTCTATTTTACTACCTTCTTCTGGTGAATAAGCTAATGATGCATATACCTCAAAATTAATCTTAAAAACTATTATACTAACCAAAACAATAATTTTAATAATATCTTTACTTTTTTTCATATTTAATCCTGCCTTTCAATAAAAGCTTTTTATTTCATTTAATATTATTTCCAGAAAAATATTAATTAAGTAACTTTATTTTATTAAAATTATCAAATTATTTTCCATTAAAACTCTTAAAGAAAAACTTCTTGAAATTCCATCTTTAAAATCTAATGTTATTTTATCTGCCTTTATGTTTTTAACCTTAGCATCACCATATTGTCTATGATAAACAATTTCGCCTTTTTTAATTCCATAATCTACGTTATTACTTTCTTCTTCTAAACCACTTTCTAATATAAATCTAGATACATCACTAAACTTACCTCTAATAGTCTTAGGTGAAAAAACATATAAATTTTTAATAGCTCTAGTAATTGCAAATAGTGATAGGTAATCCTTTGATTTTATCTCCGAATTTTCCCCCACTCCACACCGTGCGTGCGACTTTCATCGCACACGGCGCTCCATCTATTTTATTAATTATATAATTATCAAATTGATTGTTTATTTATCACACTTTATTCAACCCACACATAACGCTATATTTGTTTAGGACTTTGATTTTCATATAGTTAGGAACTTCTTCTCTTGTTAGATTTACTTTATGCACCAATTTGTGACAATCCTCTCTTAATAAAATTAAGTTTGAATTCTCATCTGTCCCTCCCATGCTCAATGGGATTTTATGATAGCTAATATTATTAAGTAAATATAAACACTACTAATCAACCATGTCATATTAGTACAAATATCATAATACTGAAAAATATCCCTAAGATAAACTAATACATAATCATAATTTTTATTATACATACTCCATTTTAGCCTTTTCTTAGTTTCACTCCAAATCTTCTTTTGGTTTTTGGGAGCTATAACGAATGTATGCCTTTTCTTGCTACTTTTATAAAATTTATATCCGACAAAATTTAATCTAACATCTTGTGTCAGCCTTATTAATTTTGTTTTATCATTATTAATTTCAAGTTTATTTTCTTTACACCAATCTTCAAATAGCATTATTGCATCATATATATCATATTTACCTTTACTGATTAATATTATGTCTTTTATTTTCTAATAATTTATTAAACAATCTTTCTTCTAATTAATTTAAGCAATATCTACTTAAATCTTTTTCTTTTACATTCAATCTATCGCCTTATTTCCTTATAGGATAGCGATAATTTATAATTAATAAATTAGACTTAGGGCCTTCCCTCCACTGTTTATTATCACAGTTTCCTAGGTACTATGCCCCTACTGACATCCCTATTCATAACTCTTTCGCTTAGCTTCCCCAAGTTATTACTAAATCGTTAGGGACTTCAAACGTTCCGAAATCACTAGGTATATAATTATACTTAGGCCCTACCTTTATCCCGACAACCCAAATTAATTAGAACAACCCATTAGTTCTATCCATCTAAGTCCGTACGAAAACTTATTTGGAGAGTTGATAATTACCTAACATTTCTACTAGGCGCTCTACGAGATGTACATTCAGTAGTTCGTCATTACTTTAGTAAATACTAGCCATATACAATTCCCTATCCGCATTACTTTCGCAGTATGTTTAACCTTTCCTCAGCTTAACCTGTTAGGGCTACTCAATGCGACTTCACCCAGCTTCACACAATTCAATTACTCAAATTGCATGTGGGAGTATTAATAGCCATCTAGTCACGGATTTTATAGGGTAATCCGCCGTGGTCTCGTGATTTCAGTTGTCATTACAACTTAGTTGTAACGCGGTTAATCCTTCGCTTATGCGATTTCTAACCAACGTTTCGCACCATAGAAAAGTCTTCTTTCCTCTTCTAAATTATCTTCTATTGATGATTTATGTGGAATTGTTTCTTCTACACAATTAATAATAAATACATTTTTAAATTCCATACCTTTTACACCATGAATAGTACTTAAAATAACACCATCTTTAATAATTTTATTCTTTTCAATTTCCTCTTTAACATTTTCAACATGAGTTAAAAATTCAATAATAGTTTTAAACCCCTCTGCAGCACCTTTTAATTCTTCTAAGACCTCTTCTAAGTCACTAAAATTTTGATTAAACTTATTTGCATATTCTCTTAAATAATCTATATACCCCAGCGAAGATATTATATATTGAATTGCACTTCCTAATGAAATTTTATTAAGATAACTAATATCATTTTTTAATTCATTTAACTTTTTTGCTTGAAATGGAGCTGTATCATTTTTATCTATTAAAATATCAAATACATTTTTATGCTCTTCATATTTAGACACATAACTTAAATTACTTTTACTTATATATCTAAAAGGTTTATTTATAATTGAATTAAAAGCTACTTTATTAAATGGGTCTATAGATAAAGTTAAGTAATTAATTATATCTTTACATATAAAATGCTCAAAAAAATTATATCCTTTATCTAATAAAATAAATGGAATTTTTCTTCTTGTAAAACTATCAATTAAACTTCTTGCTTCTATATTTGTTCTATAAAGAATTGCATTGTTACTATAAGATTCCCCAACAATTTTTTTAATAATATTTGCTATTTCCTCACCTTGAACATATTCGTTATATGGCTTTAAAAATTTTATAATTCCTTTTTCATTTTCATAGGATATTATTTCTTTTTTATTTCTTCCTATATTATTGCAAATTAATTTTTTAGATATATCAACTATATTTTTCTTACTTCTATAATTAGTTGTTAAGTATACCTTTTTACCATTTTTAAATGAACTATGAAAATCAACCATATACTTTGGTTTAGAACCTCTAAAAGAATAGATACATTGATCTTCATCTCCAACTGCAAATAATTCATTTCCTTGATTTATAAGCTTAATAAACTCAATTTGTAATTCATCACAATCTTGAAATTCATCTACTAGCACATATTTAAATAATCCTCTATAACCATTTAAAATTCTTTCATTATTTTTTAATAAATATAAAACTCTTATTGATAATAGCAATAGGTAAGCTTTTGAGGTTATCTCCATTTAATGTCTTCGACCACTTTTCCCCTGCTTCACACCGTACGTGAGACTTTCACCTCATACGGCGTTCCATCATTCTTATTTAGCGATAATCACTTTACTATTTCCGATTTTGTTACGCAATTTATTTAGTTTCTTTAAACCTTTGTCGTCTAAATTTAACTCATTTAAATATTTTGCAATCACATCTTCTCTTACAACATGGACTAATTTGTGTACACTTTTTTGAATTATTACCAAGTTTTTATACTCATTATTCTTTCTATTCATATCAATATGGTGCACCTCCATGTTAAGAGGATTAATATTTAGTCCTGACACAGCACATTTTCCGCTTTGAGCCACGAACAATGATATTCTGTTGTCATTAAATTCAGTAGGGTTATTTTTATTTGTGCTTTCCATAACCCACTTAATCGTATTACTACTTATTTTTCCTACCTTTTTATGTATCAAATTCCTACCCTTTTCTGTGTAATCACATATTTCTTGACTAAAGCACATAGGATTTCTCATCTTCACACCTGTTATAGGAAATATTTTTACATTTGCCACATTAACTACGCCATTTTTGTAGTTAGAGTAGTATTTATCAAATGCTTTACTAGTAACACCCTTTTTACTAAAAACTTTCTTTAACCGGTTGTATAAGGTTCGATTTATGGAATATCCAATCTCTCTAAAATCATAACTAACATTGTTGGCTACACTATAATAATTGTGTATACCTAAAACCGCTGCGTTGTATTTTACCACAGTCTCGCTCTTAGTATTCTCTGCTATATCTTTTATTTTTGATTTTAAAGTTTTTCTTATCTTCTTTTTAGCTTTTTAGCTAACATTTGACTTAATTACGAGTCTACCGTTTTTCTTCTTTAACTTGAATTTAAACCCCAAAAATTCACTATTATTCTTTCGCAAGTTTGTAATTTTACTCTTCTCTTCACTTACTTCTAGACCCAATCTTTCATTTAACCAACTTTTGGTTGCTATGAACACTCTCCTTGCATCATCATAGTTACTACACATTATTTTAAAGTCGTCAGCATATCTCACTATAAACATTTTTTTCAGATTACTTTTTACTTTTATAGCATTAGCAGTCCTTTGTCCATACGGTTTGTTTACGTCTGCTGACTTATATCTCACCGTATCCCTTTTGAAGTTTATAGTCTCCCATTGATTACTAATCCACCAATCTAATTCGTTTAAAACTATATTCGCTAGTAAAGGGCTTAATATACCCCCTTGTGGTGTTCCTTTCGTCGGAACCCCAATTCCTTCTATCTCTGCTTTTAATATCTTTTTAATTACACATAATAAGTTCTTATCTCTTATGCCCAAAGACCAAATTTGCTTCAATAGTTTGCTATGATTAACATTATCAAAGAACCCTTTAATGTCTATATCCACACAGTAGTGTAAGTTAAACATGTTAGCTAACGCTAAAAATCTTCCTACCGCATGCTCTGTTCTCCTATTTGGTCTAAATCCATAGCTATGCTTATGAAATTTAGCTTCGCATATAGGCTCCATGATTTGCTTAATGCATTGTTGAATTAGTCTATCTTCTATCGAGGGTATACCTAATGGTCTAGTTTTCCCATTTTCTTTTGGTATCTCAACCCTGCGAACTTTATGTGGTTTATATCTTGTTAACCTATTTCTAACATATCTAATTACTTCTTCTGAACTCATATTTTGAATATGTCTAATCGTATGACCGTTAACTCCCTTAGTGTTTCCACCATTATTATTCTTGATACTTCTATATGCTAACATTATATTGCTCTCTGAAGTTATCAAACTCATTAAGTCTTTAAACACTTCCCCTTTTTGACTTCTTTCATATAGTTCGTCAAATAAGTCTTGTGTATCATAATATTCATTAAATCGTAAACTATTTCTCTTTTGCGTTTTAAAACTCGTTATAAGTCAATCTTCCTCTCTTTTATTATTTATACATAATCTTTGAGATTGGATTTCTTTTAGTCATATTAGAACCTTATAATATAGTAAATAATATATTCTAAATAAGAATTGACTAAAGGCTATCGCTCCGTAGTTTATTATCCCTACCTCATTGCTACTATGCCTTCACTCTCACTAGCATAAAACTTAGTTATGTCTTCCTAAGTAACGTATCATAGACGGTAATTTTCTCCTCGTTGCTAGCTTTCCACGTTCCTGTAATTTTATCTGTACATATACCCTTAGGTTTCCACTTTAGACCTACTTGCTTGATAGTGCCTATAACACTATAAGGAATTTCATAACGACCAATTTTACTTTACCTCACAAGTTGCACTCATGTGCCATTCACATTTCTATGAATTCTTCGTATAGACCCGTACATTCGCAGATTCGTCAGTCCCTACTTAGGACATTCTAACCATAGGTATTTTATAGACCTCAGACCTATCAGCACTCGACCACCTCTGGTTCGCATTTCGTGTAATCTTACTCTCCAATACTACTCATATTAAATTTCTTATTACTTACGGTGTTTCTCAGCCATCTTCACCGAGCTTACCACCCCTTGTAAATTACCTTACAAGACGCAGTTCGGAGTATTAAGGAGTCGTTTCAAGGCGTTACCCTATCATTCCGACTATCAAATTACAAGTTCTATTGTAAATTTACTTCTACAACGCTTAACCTTTTCAGTTAAGAACGTGTCGCACAATCGTCAAAATCCCATAATTGTTCCTTTGCTTTATACTCTTCATACTGTTCATAACACTCCTTAAATATCTCATTAGAAATTGTAGGTTTAAAATTTTCTATATTTCCTAATGAAGTTTTGAAAAGAGAAATATTATTTAAAACTTCACGTATCTTATCATCATTAACATCATCAAAGTATTTACTTAATATTACTCTTATGATACTATGACATTTCCCACTTTCTATAATATTTATTTTGTATCCTTCTCTTAATAAAATCTTATAAAATAACCCATGAAAAGTCCCAAAAAAAGGTGAAACAGTTTTATTAAAAGTATTTTTATATCTATTTTTCATATTTTCTGCTGCTGCCTTAGTAAATGTTATAACTATTATATCTCTTGTCCTTGCTTTTCTTTCTTCTATTAAATAATTAACCCTATTTATTATAACTGTAGTTTTTCCTGAACCAGGCGCTGCTACTACTAAAACATTTTTTTCTTTTATTTTAATAGCATTAACCTGATAATTATCTAATAATACTTTCATATATTCTGCTACTCGAAATATGGACAAACGTATCAATATTGAGATTTTTCCTTTTTCAACGTGACCTATTTTGTCTTGATAAACATAGACTACTTTAGTTTGATATGTCACTCCAAAGGCGTAAATTCCCGACTTAGCCATCGGTACATATCTATAAAATTTGTTTAAGCTATTTTATAGATTTTTGCATCTCTTAAATTAAGACTCGCATTATAATCTCTATCTTCAACATACCCACAATCACAATTGAAAATTCTATCTTTAAGCTTTAAATCTTTTTTTATAGAACCACATTTATGACATAGTTTACTTGAAGGATAAAATCTATCAACAATTCTTAATTCTATACCCAAAGCATTGCATTTAGTTGCTAATTTATTTCTAAATTCATTAAATTTCTGTTGTGCTACTGCTTTAGATAAATGCTTATTCCTCATCATTCCTTTAACATTTAAATCTTCTATCGTAATATAAGATGGTTTGTTTCTCACCACATTACTTACAACTTTATTTATATAATCAGTTCTTATATTGTTAAGTCTTTGATAAAGTATTTGTACTTTAGCTATTTGTTTTTGGATATTTTGTCTAGTAGCTTCTCCCTTCTCTTTTTTATTTCTTAATTTTAAACTTTCATATTTCCTTGATAAATATTCATTATATAGCCATCTACAAACTCCAATACTTTGATTGATTTTCTGTATTTGTTTTGTTGTTGGTTTTATCTCTACTTTGTAGGCTTTTAGCAATTTCTTCATCCTTTTCTATCTTTATTTTATATTTTCTTAATCCGTATATTCTACAACTAAAAACATGTAATATTGAAATTATATCTTGAACTAATTCTTCTTTCGGTGAAAGCAATTCGTTATTTACAACTATTATTTTCACATTATATTTACTCAAAAATCGTTCAAACCAATCATATCCAAAGCGAATAAACCTATCTTTATGAGTTACTATAATAGAATCAACTTTATTTTCCATGCATTCTTCAATAAGTTTATTCCATTTTCTACGATTGTAATTCAATCCACTACCTATATCTTCAATTATTTCATCTACTATTATTCCTTTGGAAGATGTAAAGTTTAAAAGAAATTCTATCTGATTTTTTAAATCATCTTTTTGCCCATTAGTAGAAACTCTACTATAAATAATCGTCTTTCTATTATTGTTAGCACTATTGATACCTTTAAACTCTAAATACTGTTCGTAAGTATAATATCTTCTATCTGTTGGTGTTCTTTTTGCCTTTAATATGTTTTCTCTATCCCAACGTTGCAAGGTTTTTACACTCACTCCAAGTAATTCAGCAAAATCTTTTGGTTTGTAATTTGTTATGTGTTTACTGTTCATTAATATCACTTCTTGAGCACACATTAATACTTTTAAACACATTCGTCAATATTTTAATTGACTATATATTCTCCTTTAAACTATTTATTTTAATTATTGACAATATGTTTATATAAATAACCATATTGTAATAATTTATATATAGTTGTACAATATCTTTAGGTATTTTTCAATAAAGGAGATAAATATGGAAAATTTAATGAGATTTGACGTTACTAATGAAAGAAATCTTACAATGTTAGTTGATTTTTACGAATTAACAATGGCTAACGGTTATTTTAATAAAGGTGTTGAAGATAGAATAGCTTATTTTGACATGTACTTTAGAAGAGTGCCTGATGGTGGAGGATATTGTATTATGGCTGGTGTAGACCAATTAATTCAATATTTAAATAGCCTTAAATTTACTGAAAGCGATATAAAATATTTAGAAAGTAAAAATATTTTTTCAGAAGAATTTTTAAATTACTTAAGAAACTTTAAGTTTACTTGCGATGTATGGGCTGTCCCTGAAGGTAATCCTGTATTTCCAAATCAGCCTTTAGTAACAGTTAGAGGCCCTGTTGTCCAAGCGCAATTTATTGAAACTATGATTCTTTTAACGATTAATCATCAAACCTTAATTGCAACTAAAGCTAATAGAATATGTAGAGCTGCTGAAGAAAGAACTGTAATGGAATTTGGTTCTAGACGTGCACAAGGATATGATGGTGCTATTTACGGTGCAAGAGCTTCTATTATAGGTGGTTGTGATTCTACCGCTTGTACAATTGCTGATAAATATTTTGATATTCCTGCTGTTGGAACAATGGCACATAGTTGGGTTCAATTATTTGATACTGAATATGAAGCATTTAAGTCTTGGGCTGAGACATATCCTGATAACTGCTCTCTATTAATCGATACTTATAATGTTTTAAAGTCTGGATTACCAAACGCTATAAAAGTATTTGATAAAATATTATCTCCTCTTGGTAAAAGACCAACAGGAATAAGAATAGATTCTGGCGATATAACTTATTTAACAAAAAAATGCAGAAAAGCTCTTGATGCTGCTGGTTATTCTGATTGTAAAATAATAGTTTCTAATTCACTTGATGAACATATTATAAGAGATGTTTTAGCTCAAGGGGCATGTATAGATGCTTTTGGTGTTGGTGAAAGATTAATTACAGCTAAGTCTGAACCTGTATTTGGTGGTGTTTACAAACTTGTTGCTGTAGAAAAAGATTCTAAAATAATTCCCAAAATTAAAATTAGTGAAAATAGCGAAAAAATTACTAATCCTGGTTTTAAGAAAATATACAGATTATTTGATAAAACAACAGATGTAGCTATAGCTGATATTATTTCACTAAATGATGAATCAATAGATGAAAATTCTGAATTAGAAATTTTTGATCCAGTTCATACTTGGAAAAGAAAAAAAGTAACTAACTTCTACGCTAAAGATTTGCTTGTTAAGATATTTGATAAAGGTAATCAAGTATACTCTTCACCTTCAGTTTTAGAAATTAAAGATTTTTCTAAACAAGAAGTATCAAAATTATGGCCTGAAATATTAAGATTTGAAAATCCTCATACTTATTATGTAGATCTTTCTTCTAAGTTATGGAACTTAAAACAAGAATTATTATTAGAAAAATCAAATTAATAAAGAAATCGCTGAATTAAAACTCAGCGATTTCTTTATTGATCTTTATATTCAATATATGATGGTATAATATATTCTAAATTAGATTCTTCTTGAGAATATACAAAATTCTCATCAACTATTCCCTTAAAAGTAACTCTTTCGCCTGTTAAGTGCTCAACAAAAGGACAAGTTTCATTATTATTGTTTGTTGGACTCATTGGACATTCATCATTGCAACTAACTCTTTTCCTTTTATTTGACCAAAATGGACACTTACTCATAACCCATACCCCCATTGTTTATAAACAAAACTATAACTTTACATTTCAAATTTTATTGAAATAATCACTTATGTAACATCTTTGCGCATCCATAAATTTTAACTTATTATAAATACTACCATTTTTACTATTTATATATAATATAACATATTTTATCAGCAAATCAACACTTTAATATTATTTAAAATAAAAAAGCACTAATTTCAATAAACTATCCACTTTGTCAAGGACAGTTTAAAAAAGAGTAGACTAATTTAAGAGATGATTTCTGTATTGAACAGGAGTCATCTTTTTTAAATTCCATTGATCTCTAAAATTATTATAATAATCTATATATTCAGTTATTTATTTAACTAATTCTTCAAACGTTTCACATTCTTTAATAGAGGTTTCATCTTTTAAATGTCCAAAGAAAGATTCCTGCGAGGCGTTATCCCAATAGTTACCACACCTAGACATAGATTGCCCTAAATTATAAGTTTTAACTTTCTTTTGAAATATCGGACTTGTATAATGAGCTCCTTGGTCTGAATGTATAAATGAGTCATTTCTAAGAAGACTACTATTATTTTTAATTAATTTATCAATTGTATCCGTTACTATATCAATTTTAAGACTTTTTGAAATATTATAATCTAAAATCTCATTAGTAGACGCATCTAAAATAGTTGACAAATACGCCTTCTGTTCATGTTTGAAAAATAGATAAGATTTACCTTTTTCATTCTCGGCAATAAATAATCTTTTAAATTCATCAGTATATGTAATTCCTTTTCACTAACCTTTTTAACATATTTATTTTTATATAGTATTTCTATATCTTTACTTGAAAATAACTTTTTACTCATTTATACTCACTCCTAATCTTATAACTCTATTATAAATAGAAAAACCCTATAGGGTAGACTTTTTTTTATCGTGTCTACTCTATAGGGTACATTTTATAATAAAAAATTAGTGCTTTAAATCATATTTTATTTAATACCTGAATTCTTAACTACAGAAATTTTTATTATTTCATTTTGGAATGCTTTTAATAATGCTTTTTCTAATACCTTTTGCTGATTAAAATTTTCAATATCTCTACATTCTGCAAATACTTTATTTAATTCACCTTCAACGTTTGTATAAGTTAATGTTACATATGGTTTTTCATATTCTACATCTACTATTTTTAAACCCCAAGATATTTGGGCATAATCTCCATCAAGAGTTAATTTAGTTAAAGATTTTAATTTTTCATTTTCTTCAGTTGGATCATTAATTATTAATAATTCATCGCCTACTTTATATTTTGCCATAAAAATTCTCCTCCTTTATTTTAAATATAATAACAAATTATATGTTATGCAGTTTCTAACTTTAATATACACAACTAAAGCTTAAATATCGCACACAATACATCAACTATTATATTCACAATATCATATAATGAATATTTTTACAATGCAATTTTTTACATTTATATTTATTAATTAATAAATATTATTGACAAATAATTATATTTTCTAATATAATTATAATAACTAAATATAGGAAGGTGTCATTAATGGAAGATATAATTTTAACTTTTAAAGAAAAAAAATTAAAATTAACTCCTCAAAGATTAGCTGTTTATCAATACTTAAAAAGCACAACTGAACATCCTTCAGCCGAAACAATTTATAAAGCACTACAACCTAATTACCCAACTATGAGTCTTGCTACAGTTTATAAAACTCTTAAGACTTTAGTTGAAATTGGATTAGTTCAAGAATTAAATGTCGGTGAAGGAAACTTTAGATACGATGGTAACTGTAAAGAACACGGACATATACAATGTATTAAATGTGGTAAAGTTAATGACTTATGCAATGTAGATTTTTCTCCATTAAATAAAATGGTTGAAGAAAATAGTAATTATAAGGTAAAATGGAATAAGCTTTTCTTTTATGGATTTTGCAAAGATTGTCAGTAGAAGTTCTACTGACTTTTTTATTTTCTTAAAGTTATTAATAATCATATCTTTACATATAATTTACTGAGGTGATATGATGTATATTATTAATAAAGTAAAAAAAAATATTTTAAAATTATCTCTATTAATTTCTTTAATTATCATTTTAAGTTTTTACCATAATACATATAAAAAAAATGTAAAGACTATTCCTTCTTTTGGTTATAACATTCAAAATAATCATGAATATGACTTCGATGGAGATGGAGAAAATGATGAACTTTCTATAATTTCAACAAATTCAATCTATTCAATAAAAATAAAAAATTCTTTTGGAGATACCTTATTAAAAAGCAATGAATTTGACTACTCATTACTTGATATTTCCCCCTATTGTGCCATAAATATTTCTTACATAGATTTAAACAGAAATAAGATACCAGAAATAATAATAAGTGGATTAAAAAATAATCAATCTACATTTTATATTTTTCAATGGAAAAATAATAGTTTCCAAGAAGTATTTTTTACACAAAATAATATTCTTGCTATTATTGACTATAATAATTCAAGAACTCCAAAAATTTATACAACTTCTTCCTTTAAAGCTGATGAAGCTACTACTGGTTATATTTTAAATTCTTCAACATTAAAAGATATAACATTTAGTGCCCCTAAAATACCTTCTTTAGCTACTATGCAATTATTTATTGACTGCATTGAAGCTGATTATGAGTTAGATGATGTTCCTGATATCTTCACTGATAATATAAAAAGTGAAGAATTAGGACTATTATGGAACTTAAATAAAAATAACTATAACTATAGCTTTCAAAAAGCTTATTGCTATGATAGCACTTGGGATGAATTTGGGAATCCTACAACCCTTTATTGGACACTTTCATTTCAAAAAAATAATTTTACAAATGATAATTCTAACCCTAAAGAACTTATATTATATATAACTGTAGAATATACAGATTCTAATCAATTCAAAATTTCATCAATTTTAAAAAAATAATTTAAAAGGCCGCTATAAAAGCGGCCCAAAAGGGGGATGGGGGGTTTAGCTTTAATGAAGATTTCTCTTCATTTGCTATAGGAGAATACTCTCCGGTACAGTTATAGTATTAACTGATACTTAAATTTTATACATTTTTAAATATTTTAATCATCAAATATACCATCATTATACATAGTAATTATCTTATCTATGAATTTTCCTCTTTCACCGTTAACTATTGTTCTAATTGCCCTTAACATCTGTATGTTTTCATCATTTCTTTCACCATTTATATCTAAATTCATGTTCTTATTTAAATTTTCATCATTACTATTAATCTTACCTTTTTCTTTTGAACGTTGATTGGTTTGATTATTTGAATTATTATTGATATTTCCATCTGAACTCATTGGATTGCCCATATTGCCCATTAAATTTCCTAAATTTAAATTATTAAAATCAAATCCTTGTGTACTCATTGATTGCAGTAAACTATTTATCTGATTCATATCAATATTTCCAAACATACTACTCAATAATTGATTAGGATTTATACCAAATGGTCCATTATTATATGTTGCTCTATTATTATTCATATTATTTACGTTAGCATTATTTCTATTATTTGTTGTATTCATACAATTAGTATCTCTTCCATCCTTATGCTTACGCTTGGACATATAAGTACCTCCATTTTATTTCTTTACTCTATTATATGTAATTAACTAATATATGTTTATAAAAAAGACATTTTTTTGGAGGGTCTTTTAGAACCCTCCATCCTCTTAACTAGCAGCAGCAGTTACTTTCACAGCAGCAATTGCTTCCTACGGTATTTCCTCCAAATAGATTTCCATAAGATCCACCACATAGTAAGAATAATAAAATTATTAGATATGAGCAATTATTATTAAGAAGTCCTGAACCACAAGCTATTAATAAAAATATTATTGGTGCTACACAATTATTTAATCCACCAAAAACATTTCCACAACATCCTGTATTATTCATGTTGCTTACAGCATTATTACAGCAACAAGGCTCACAACAACATTCTTGACAACAATTTTTATTTCTCTTCTTTGACATAACTCTTCCTCCTTCCTACTAAATTATAGTAGAGCTCCATTGTAGTTTGCATTACATCCATTATTACCACAACCAAAAGTACCATTACATAAGAATAGTATTACTAGTAAGAATAAATATCCTCCACCGTAAAATGATCCATTATTTGAATTGTTATTATATCCACAGCAACAATTATTTGATCCTTTATTTCCATAACAACATCCTGTATTAGCACTTCCACCTTGACCTGCATAGAATAAAATTAATAATATCCAAATCCAACTACCAAATCCACAACCGAAACCATAATTATTAGTTCCATAATTATTAGATCCATAATTGCAATTGCTTATACTTTCTGACCCTGAATAGCTAGGACAATCCATGTCATTTAATTCGTCAATCATATCATGCATACTAGGCATCTTCACATTCCTCCTAAGGATTTATTTTTTATTTTTATACTATATACTATTCCCTTTATTTTCATTTGACACTATTTTCATTTTAAGGCTAAAAAATTTTTTATTATTTTATGATAAAAAAATGGGGATGTCGCATTAAGAATAAATACTACAATATATTATGTTGATTTTTATTTTTTAAAACAATATATTGTGTATAAAATTTTTAGTGCGACAGCCCCATTTTTTTAATTCTACTTAGCTTCTTCTGATAAATCTTCAAATATATTATCTATTAACTCATCTTTTCCTTTTTTATTTAAAGATGAAAAGAAATAAAACTTATCTGTACTTCCAAGACCAAGTGTTTCTTTAATTAATTTTCTGCTTTTTCCTAATTCATTATTAGATAATTTATCACTTTTTGTTGCTATAACTATACAATCATAATCAAAGTGTTTTATCCATTCATACATCATAATGTCATCTGCTGTAGGCTTATGTCTTGAATCAACAAGTAAAATTACTCTTTTCAATTCATCCCTATCTGTTAAATAAGTTTCAATTGTTTTTCCCCAGCTTTCTTTTTCCTTCTTAGATACCTTTGCATATCCATATCCAGGTAAATCAACTAAGTAAAAATCATTATTTATTAAGAAAAAGTTAATTAATCTAGTCTTACCAGGTGTTTGAGAAACCTTAGCAAGCTTTCTTCTGTTTGTTAAAGCATTTATTATAGAACTTTTACCTACATTAGATCTTCCAACAAAGGCAATTTCATTTCTACCATCTATAGGATATTGATGTCTTTTGACAGCAGATATAATAAACTCTGAATTTTTAATTATCACTAATATCAACTCCGATTAATGCATTTTGTAATACCTCTTCTACTTTATCTGCAAATATTAAATTTAATTTGCTCTTAATTGAAGTTGGTATTTCATTTACATTTTTTTTATTTTCTTTTGGTAAAATTATTGTATCTATTCCTATTCTATGTGCTGCCAAACATTTTTCTTTAACACCACCTATAGGTAATACTCTTCCTGTTAATGTTACCTCACCAGTCATTGCAACATTACCCTTTACCTTTTTATTAGATAATGCAGATACTAATGCTGTAACCATAGTAACTCCAGCAGATGGACCATCTTTAGGAACAGCACCTTCTGGAACATGAATATGAATATCATATTTCTTATAAAACTCTTCTGATATATTATATTTATCACTATTTGCTCTTACATAGCTATAAGCTGTTTTAGCGGATTCTTGCATAACATCTCCTAATTGACCTGTTAATTCAAGTTTCCCATTTCCCTTCATAACTGCAACTTCTACTGGTAAAGTATCTCCACCATATGCTGTCCATGCTAATCCTGTAACAACTCCAACTTTATCTTCTTTTTCTTTATTTTCAAATTCATAAATTATAGGTCCTAGATATTTTTCTAAATTATTTGAAGAAATTTTAATACTTTCCTTTTTAGACTTAATTAACTCAATTATACTTTTTCTAATAACTTTGTTAATTTCTCTTTCTAATGATCTTACTCCAGATTCTCTAGTATAACCATTAATAATTTCTTTAATTGCATTATCAGATATTTTAATCTTACTTTCATCAACATTGCATTCTTTCATTACTCTTTTTAATAAATGCTTCTTTGCAATATTAAACTTTTCTTCATAAGTATATCCTGAAACCTCTATTATTTCCATTCTGTCTAAAAGTGCTCTTGGAATAGTTTCTAGAGAATTTGCTGTAGTAACAAATAAAATATTTGATAAATCAATATCAACTTCCATAAAGCTATCCCTAAATGTTTTATTTTGATTTGGATCTAAAACTTCTAGTAACGCATCTGCTGGATTTCCTTTATAATCATTGCTTAATTTATCAATTTCATCTAATAAGATTAATGGATTATTTACTTTAGCTTCCTTTAATGCATAAATTATTCTTCCTGGCATAGCACCAATATAAGTTCTTCTATGACCTCTTATTTCAGCTTCATCCTTAATTCCACCTAATGAAATTCTAACAAACTTTCTATTTAATGAATCTGCAATTGATTCAGCTATAGAACTCTTACCTACACCTGGAGGCCCTACTAAACAAAGGATTGGTCCCTTTAGTGATTTTGTATATTGCTTAACAGCTAAATACTCTAAAATTCTTTCCTTTACTTCTTGTAATCCATAATGTTCATCATCTAATACCTTTGAAACCTTATCTATATCAAAAGAATCTTTTGTAGCTTTTCCCCATGGTAAAGCTATTAACCAATCAAGGTAATTTCTAATATAATTAGCATCTCCAGAATTAGCCTTTAATAATCTATCTATTTCATACTGTGCTTTTTCTTTTACTTGTTTAGATAATTTAGATTTTCTAAGATAACTTACATATTTACTGACTTCTCTAGCTTGTTCATCTTCGCCAAGTTCTTGTTGAATAGCTTTAATTTGTTCTCTTAAAAAATACTCTTTATTACTTTTATCTATTTTTGTTTTAACCTTATTACTTATTTCTTTTTCTATTTGAACTATTTGAATTTCTTCTTCTATAAATATTAATAATTTTTCTATTCTTTCATGAACATCTATAGTTTCTAATATAATTTGCTTTTTTTCATCACTTAATTGCATGTAAGCAGCTACTAAATCTGATATCTTACTTAAATTATTTTCTTGATCAATTAAGCTTGATACTTTACTTTCATCACATTCTGTAGCATATATATATTCATCAAATGCCTTTATTAATTGATTTTTAAAAGCTGTATCTTCCTTATCTTCAACATCAGATTCCTTATCTAATATCTTTTTAACATTACATTCAAGAAAAGTTTCATTAACTATAAAGTCTATAACTTCAGCTCTTTCTATTCCTTCTACTAATACTCTTGTAGCTCCTCCTTTTGGAAGCTTAAGTATTTGTTTTATTTTACATATAGTACCTATACTATATATATCATTTTTATCTTCAGGAAGTTCAAGATTTGGATCTTTTTGAGTTACTAAAAATATATTTCCATCTTTCAACATAGCTTGTTCAAGAGATGCAACTGATTTTTCTCTTCCAATATCAAAATGTATAATCATATTGGGAAAAATAGTAATCCCTCTTAACGGTATTACTGGTAATAAAATTGATTCACTATTCATTTTCCCCCTCCATTCTAATCACCTTAAATTATTCTAACTAACTTTTTAGATTATACACATAAAATCGATTTATTTCAACTTTATGATGTATATAATATAAGCTTATCACTTTCCAGCAAAATTTTCTACATATAATAAACGACAAATACTTACTAAAAAGTATTTGTCGCTTTAATTTATTTTTTATTAGTTTTAGCTGAAAGTATATTTATGTCACTTTTTTCTATATTTAAAATACTTAAATTGAATACTTCTTTAATATTACTTACAGGAATCACTTTTATCCCCTTATAATTTAAAAAATTTTCATTCCAATTTCCACTTGGAATTATTACCTTATTTGCTCCAGCACTTTTAGCTGCTAATATTTTTGCATTGACTCCTCCAATAACTCCAACCATACCTAAAAGACTAATTTCACCTGTCATTGCAATTTTATTATTTACTGGTTTATTCAATATAGCACTATATATTGCAGTTGCAATTGCAATACCAGCTGATGGACCATCTACTGGTATTCCACCAGGTATATTTATATGTATATCATATTCATCACATTTTAAATTATATATATTATTTAATGCTGTTAATACATTTTGTATTGATGAAAAAGCTGTACTTTTTCTTTTTATTTTTTTATTATTCATTGAAAATTCTTCTTCTTCTACTATTCCAGAAACCTTAAGTTCACCTTTTCTTCCTTTTATTTTTCTTGCAGTTACTTCAATTTCCATAAGAATGCCTAAATTGGCACCATACACAGCTAACCCATTTACAACTCCTACCATAGGTTTTTTTGATACTTTCTTTTCTTCTACTTCTGTATATTGCCCATTTTCTATTACCCATTTAATATCTTCTTCTGTAATGTAGTTCCTTTCTTCATTAATTGCTATTCCAGAACATAATTGAATTAAATTAACTACCTCTCTTCCATTACTGCAAAACCTACTTATAATATTTAATCCATTATCACTTACTTTTAGTCCAACCTTGTTAATAGCCTCCTTAGCAATTTCCTTTATTTCATTTGGTTTTAACCCTCTAAAAAATACTTCTACACATCGTGATCTAATTGCTGGAATTATTTCATCTGGATTTCTAGTTGTTGCTCCAATAAGTCTAAAATCAGCAGGTAATCCGTTATCAAATATTTCTTTAATATAAGTAGGCATATTAGGATCTTCAGAACTATAATATGAACTATCTAAAAAAACCTTTCTATCCTCTAGCACTTTAAGTAATTTATTCATTTCTATTGGTTGTAATTCTCCTATTTCATCAATAAATAAAATACCTCCATGAGCTTTTGTAACTGCTCCAGCCTTAGGTTGTGGTATTCCAGCTATACCTAAAGAACCTGCCCCCTGATAAATTGGATCATGAACTGAACCAATTAATGGATCTGCAATACCTCTTTCATCAAACCTAATCGTTGTTGCATCTATTTCTACAAATTTAGCATCTTTTCCAAAAGGTGACCTTTCCCTTTTTTTAGCCTCTTCTAATACTAATCTTGCTGCTGCAGTTTTTCCAATCCCCGGCGGCCCATAAATTATAACATGTTGTGGATTTGGTCCACAAATAGCCGCTTTTAATGCTTTAATTCCATCTTCTTGACCTATTATTTCCTCAAAGCAAGTAGGTCTACTTTTTTCTGTTAATGGCTCTGTAAGCTTTATTCTTTTCATTTTTAAGAGTTTTTCCATTTCCTTTTTATTTTCTTTATCAATAACCACACTCTTAGAATTCATTGCTCTATTATTATTAAACAAATAGATAATAAATAAAATTAACATTATCATTTGCAAAATAATCATTACTTCACTCATAAATATTTACCCTACCTTTTTATAAGTTTTATTTTTATTATTAACTTTTAGCAAATCTATTATTCCAATTATTGTGATATCAAATAATATTTTCTATTTTATTAATAAAAAAATACCCCTAGATAACTAGAGGTATTCATTTAGGCAGTTTCCATGCCCTTTCTTTTTTTAGTTTTTTTTGATTTTAAAACAGGTCTAACTTCATTTTCACCTAATCTTACTAATTCAGGTAATTTTTTAAACTTAATTGACTCTTCTGTTATAATAACTTTACTTATATTTTCATCAGAAGGTACATCAAACATAACATCTATCATTAAATCTTCTACAATTGCTCTTAAACCTCTAGCTCCTGTTTTTCTTGCTATAGCTTCATCAGCAATTGCTTTAAGTGCATCATCAGTAAACTCTAATTCAACATTGTCAATTTCAAATAATTTACTATATTGTTTTACTAATGCATTTTTAGGTTGACTTAAAATATTAATTAATGCTTTTTGATCTAATGATTCTAAAGAAACTACCATTGGCAATCTTCCAACAAACTCTGGAATTAATCCAAACTTTAATAAATCTTCTGGAAGAACATTTTTTAATAATTCTCCTACATCTTTTGTTTCTTTAGATTGAATTTCTGCACCAAATCCCATTGTGCTAACTCTTGTTCTCTTTTGAATAATTTTATCAATTCCATCAAAAGCTCCACCACAAATAAATAAAATATTTGAAGTATTAATTTGAATAAACTCTTGATGTGGATGTTTTCTTCCACCTTGTGGTGGAACAGAAGCTGTTGTACCTTCTAATATTTTTAATAAAGCTTGTTGAACACCTTCACCAGATACATCTCTTGTTATTGATGGATTTTCAGATTTTCTAGCAATCTTATCGATTTCATCAATATATACTATACCTTTTTCAGCTTTTTCTACATCATAGTCAGCATTTTGTATTAATTTTAATAATATATTTTCTACATCTTCCCCTACATATCCCGCTTCAGTCAATGTAGTTGCATCTGCTATAGCAAATGGAACATTTAAGAATTTAGCTAATGTTTGTGCTAAAAGTGTCTTACCAGAACCTGTAGGACCTAATAATAATATATTACTCTTTTGAAGTTCTATATCATCATCTACCATATTTGCTTTTACTCTTTTATAGTGATTATACACAGCAACAGATAATGCTCTCTTAGCTCTTTCTTGACCAATTACATATTGATCTAAGTACTCTTTAATTTCATTAGGTTTTGGAAGAACCGTAGTGTCTAATTCTACATTATCTTCAAATTCATCTTGAATTATATCTGAACATAAATCTATACATTCATCACAAATATATACACCTGGACCAGCAATTAATCTTTTAACTTGATCTTGATTTTTGCCACAAAATGAACATTTTAACTGCTTCTTATCTTCGTATTTAGCCATAACCTCACCTCACTTTGGCATAAACATTGCCAAAATTATTTTTTATTCTTTACTATAACTTCATCAATTAATCCAATATTTAATGCTTCATCAGCGCTCATGAAATTATCTCTTTCGCACATTTGAACCATAGTTTCATAATCCACTTTACCATTAGTAGATTCGGCCATTGTTCTTGTTAAAGTTTCCTTTATTTTTAATATTCTTTTTGCATGAATATCTATATCAGTTGCTTGACCTTGGAATCCACCTAAAGGTTGATGTATCATGATTTCACTATTTGGAAGAGCAAATCTCTTACCTTTTGCTCCACTACTTAATAAAAATGCTCCCATTGAAGCTGCCATTCCTATACAAATTGTACTTACATCACAATTTATATATTGCATAGTATCATAAATAGCCATTCCTGAAGTAATTGATCCTCCTGGACTATTTATGTAAAGATATATATCTTTATCCGGATCCTCACTTTCTAAGAATAATAACTGAGCCACCACAAGATTAGCAGTTACATCATTTACTTCACCACTAAGCATTATTATTCTGTCCTTTAAAAGTCTTGAGAATATATCGTAAGACCTTTCTCCTCTGCCTGTTTGTTCTACAACGTATGGAATATAATTGCTCATACTTAATTACCTCCTTTTCTCTTTAAACCCTTTCTTATTTAATAATATATCCAACTATTCAAAAGTAATTATATTAAAATTATATAAAATTTACTTTATTTTGTTAAAGAAATATTTGAATAATTGCCAGAATTTCTTCTGGCAATTAAATTAGGTCTATTTATTATTTTCCTAGTATTAAGTTTAATGTTTTATTTCTCATTACATCAGCTCTTAATGCAGCTTGTTGACTTTGCATTAATAAGTCTACCATTTTATCATTTTCAGTTGCAGAATACATTTTAGCAACTTCTATAGCTTTTTCTTTTATTTCTTCTTCAGTTGCATCTATGTTTTCAGCTTTTTCTATTGCTTCTAAAACTAAATCAACTTTAACCTTAGTTCCTGCATTTTCTCTCATATATTCTCTCATTTTTGCTTCATCAGTTCCAGTGAATTGGAAGTATTGGTCTAAAGTTAAACCTTGATATTGTAATCTTTGTTCTAAATTTTGAACCATTTTATCTACTTCTTTTTCCACCATAACAGCTGGAATTTCAACTTTTGCATTTTCTGCAACAGCATTTATTACAGCTTCTTCATATTCTCTTTCTGCTCTTTCAGTGTTAGCTTTTTCTAACTTTTTAGTAACATCAGCTTTTAAATCTGCTATTGTTTCAAATTCTGAAGCTTCTTTAGCAAATTCATCATCTAATTCTGGTAATTCCTTTACCTTTATTTCTTTAATAGTAACTTCGAATTTAGCTGGCTTACCATTTAATTCTTCTTTACCATAATTTTCCGGGAAAGTAACATTTACTTCTACTGTATCATTAACCTTTGCTCCAACTAATTGCTCTTCAAAATTATCAATGAAAGTCTTTGAACCAATTTCTAGAGAATAATCGTGACCTTCTCCACCTTGGAATGCTTCTCCATCAACGAATCCTTTAAAGTCGATAACTGCTATGTTTCCATTTTCAACAGTTCCTTCTTCTTTAGTTTCAACTCTAGCATTCTTTTCTTGCATTTCTTTAAGCTTCTTAGAAACTTCTTCTTCAGTTACTTCATAAGTTTTCTTTTCTACTGATAATCCTTTATATTCTCCTAATTCAACTTCTGGATAAACAGTTACTTCAGCTGTATAGATAAAGTCTTTTCCTTCTTCAACTTGAACAACATCAACTTTTGGATAGTCAACTGGGATTATGTTATTTTCTTTTAATACTTCGCTATAAGATTCTTCTATTGCAAAGTTAACAGCATCTTCTAAAAGAACTCCTAATCCATAATATTGTTTAACAACGTTCATAGGAACTTTACCTTTTCTAAATCCTGGTACGTTGAATTTTTTAACATTTTTCTTATAAGCTTTTGTTAAAGCTTCGCTAAACTTAGCTGCTTCAACCTTTACTTCAAATTTAACGACATTTACATCGATTTTTTCCATTTTAGCTTCCATTGTATATTCCTCCTAAAAAAGTATCTCTTGTTTGATTAATACAACTAGCTTATTATAACATATTAAAGCTAATTTTTTCAAATGTTTGTTCATAAAAATTAAAAATCAATATATAGTTAACTCATATATTACACTATATATAATATAGTAATCTTCATCAACATTTAATAGTTTATACTTTAGATTATTTCTATAATTTGGTATAACAATTTTTTAATCATTCTAAAAATACATTTTCCCAAACTCTTCTACGCCATAATTCGACATTTTATTTTTTTAATTTTATCTTATTAACTTTTTATACAACATCCAGTATTACATCCTTTCTTCTTGCTACAACCTCCTTTATTTTTGCTACAGCATCCACCACAAGAAACAAGCCCTAACCCCCTCATTTCCTCAATTGTCAATTTAACTTCATTTTCTGAATACGCTTCATATTCAGGAGTATCTTTTAAAACATTTTCTCTTTTTTTTGTTTTCATTTCCTTATAAAAGTCACTTTTCATCTTTAACTCTTCCTTCATTTTTTCTATTTTTATACATAAAAAAATTTTTTTCATCTTTTTTTGTAAATATTATTTGATTTTATTAAATTATATTGTATAATAAAGTTATAGTATTTATAAGATACTATAATTAATAGCCCATACCACTCTATAATTTTACAAGATTATAGAGTTTTAATAAAACCCCACACAATCGCTTATTCCCTTTCTTAAGCGATTGTAATCCCTTAACCTGTGCAAGTTTTGCACAGGTGTTTTTTTTATTTTTTACTACCATAAACTTTAATAATATTAACATATTTAAATAGTATTTTCATTATATGTATTGCTTATTCAAAAGGGGATGTCGCCCTAAAACTTTTATACACAATATATTGTAGTATTTATTCTTAATGCGACATCCCCTCTTTTGTTAATAAGGTATATATTGTAAAGGATCTACAGGTTGTCCATTTATTCTTATCTCAAAGTGTAAATGAGGACCTGTACTATTTCCAGTTGAACCTACAGTTGCAATAACATCACCTTGTGATACCTTTTCTCCAACACTAACATTTAGTGTTTGAGCATGAGGATATAATGTTTGAACTCCATTTCCATGACCTAAAATAATTGTATTTCCATATCCACTAATCCATCCTGAATACTCAACAACACCACTTTTAGACGCTTTAATAGGGTCACCATAATTACCTGCATAGTCTATTCCTTTATGCAACTTGTACTCTCCAGTAACAGGATTTACTCTATAACCATAATTGCTTGTAATCCTTCCTGAAATAGGCCTCAAAAATCCACTTTCCGTTACTAAATTTCCTCCACTTCCGTTGCTTCCACTAACATTGTTAATTATTCTATCAAGTTCAGCTTCTAACTCCTTATTATGTTCTTCTATTTCAGCAATTTTTCCATTTATTTTTTCACTATTTTCTTCTAATGCTATAACCGTATTTTTCTTTTCTCTTTGTAATGCTAAAAGTTCATTTCTTTTATTTTCCTCTTCCTTTTGAATAGCAACTACTTCATTTTTAGCATTAATAATTTCACTTTGTTTTTCCTCTATAACAAGTTGATCTTCTTCTTGTTCTTTTATTTTTATTTTTATTTCTGCAACTTCATTTGAAATTATTTGTTGATTTTCTTTATAAGTTTTTATTATTTCTTTATCAAAACTTACTATTTTATTTATATTAGTTAAATTTTGAAATACCTCAAATATATTTTGACTCTTTAATATCATATAAACACATTGCCTTGATAAATCAACCTTATAAACACTTCTTATTCTAGAATCTAATAATTCTTTAAGTCGTTTTTCTTCTTTTTTCAATTCTAAAATATAATTTTCTTTATTTTCTACTTCTAATTTACTTTCTTTTATAGATAAATTTAATTTTGTTATTTCTACTTGAATATTATCTATTTCTTTTTGATAACTACTTATTTTTTTTTGAATATTATATAACTCATTTTCCTTTTCAGTAATACTACTTTGTAAATTATCAATTTCATTTTGATTTTTCTCAATTTGATTATTTATATTCGACTTTTCTTCCTCTAAACTTTGAATTTTATCTTTATTTTCATTTATCTCATTTTTTATAGAATTACTTTTTTCTGCAAAAACATAGCTTGTATTAATTGTTAATGCAATTATAACAGAATAAATAATTTTATCTTTAAAATTCATATTTTCCCCCATTATCTGTTGTTATATCTACTAATCTATATTTATCTTTTGTATTCTTATTACTTTAAATCCATTTTCTACATATTCCAAATTTAATAAAAAATAATTTTCATATTTTGTTTCTAAAAACGGAAGTAGATTTTTAGAAATGTTATAACTTGCTTTAGTTAATATACTTGCTTTATATATGTAATCCTCATATCTAAAATCACTTTTTTCAATTTCAACATTTATATTATTAATTTCATAATTATTAGAAAACAAAATACTCTTTTCATTTATGTAACTATAAATTGTATCTTTTACTTCTTCAGTACAGTTTAGTATTTCATCTTTATTTTTTTTATTTAATGCTTCAAATACTGAATTATAAAATTTACTTATATCTTGATTTATCATATTAATTAAATTATCATTTGCCATATTAATATCAAGCTTTAAATATTCTTTATTACTTATATCAACTTCTTCACTTTCTATTTTGCCCCAAGGAAACTCTTTTTTTAATTTAATTAAAATTTCTTTATCCCTTGGTATAGGCCCAAAATTAACAATATCTTTTGCTGATAATCCAGTATATTTATCATTTATAAAAACTTCAGCATCATTAAAATTAGAATATAAAGTAATATAGTTTCCATTGACATCAAGATTTATTTTTTTATTTTCAACTATACTTAAATTAACTTTTTCAGTAATATCACCGTATTCCGTTTTATAAGTATATTTTAATTCATAAATTCCTGGTATAACATCAAATTTTGCTTCATTCATTAACTTAAATTTTTTATTTCCAAATTCAACTTCAATATTATTTAAATTTGATGTAAATTCAATTTCTACAGTATTTATATTTATATAGTATCTTTTATAAAAAATATTTTTCTTAACTATAACTTTAAAAGCACCATATCTTCCCTCTGTTCTTAATCCATTTATTAAATTTGTTATTTTTTCTTGATTTTCATTATAATAGTTAATTAATGGTTCTAATTCCTGCTCAGAAACTTTTTTTTCATTAACCATTACAAATTTAGAAATTCTTACTTTATTTTCATTTAATAGCGCTTCATTTAATTTATCTATAATCTTATCTTGATTTAAATTAATTAAAAAAAACATACTAACCAACATAAATATAATAAATGAAAATAAAGAAACAACTATAAGCTTATTTTTTTTAATTATTTTCTTTATATTTACTGTAAAATTACTTATATAAAACTTTATTTTTTCTGTTATATCTTTAAAGCTATTATTTTTTGATATCATTAATAATTACTCCAATATATCTATTATCCATTTCCCACAATCTACACATTTATATAACCTAATTACAAATAAGTCCATAACTCCACTATTTAATTGATTATTTTCTTTTGCCTCTTCCATAGTTATAAATTCATCATTTTGATTTATAAATCCTTGAATTTCAACTATGTAATTTTTTTTAGTTTTATTACAACATTCGTTTTCCCCAACGCACTCAATTTCATCATATTTTAAATTTTCTTGTAATTCCTCAATTATTGCAATTATATCCTCATATTCATTTATATTGTCTAGAAAATCCTCTTTATTAAAACTTAATCCATCGATAGTAAATAAATTCATTTTATCCTCTCCTTATATAATTAATTTACACTTTCATAATATAATATTAATATCATCATATTCAATATTTTCTTTTATGATTTTTAATATTATTTCTTCATCATTTTAATAATACTTGAATATTTTCCATATTTATATTAAATTTAAAATTGAACATTATTTTTATGAGGAGAGAAACAAATGAAAAGAAATACTAATTCTAGTAATAAAACTAGAAGGCTTGTTCTTATTGGTGCATTAGGTGGAATTTCTATTTTCCTTGGTATAAGTGGCTTAGGATTAATTCGCTTACCAATTTTTAGTCTTACAATAATGCATATTCCTGTTATTATAGGTGCATTATTAGAGGGTCCTATTGTTGGTATTGCTGTTGGATTAATTTTTGGTTTATTTTCAATGTATCAAAATATCACAGCACCTGGTTTAACTTCATTTATCTTTTGGAATCCTATAATTGCATTAATTCCTCGAATATTAATTGGAGTTATCAGTTATTATTCATTTAAATTATTAAAACATAAAATCAAAAATACTGGAATATGCGTTGGAATTTCAGCAATTTTAGGTACTTTAACTAATACAGTTGGAGTTTTAGGTTTAACTTATATTCTTTATCTTGATAGATATGCACAAGCAAGAGAAATTTCAAGAGAAGCTGTTGCAGGAACATTACTTACTGTTGGATTAACAAATGGAGTTCCTGAAGCTATAGTATCAGCTCTTATAACAGTTCCAATAGTTGTTACTATGTTAAAATTTAAAAGAAAATAAACAATCTTATTTAATACACACTAATTAGAGGTGTGTATTTTTTATTTTAAACATATTTAATTATTTTTATAAAAACTTTCTTCCACATCTTACTTAATATATTCCTTTTTTCCTTTATTTCCTTTACTTTAATAGATTATATAAATTCATATTACACATAATACTAGTGTAAGTAAAAATTAATTACTTACAAATAAAAATAAATATTAATTTATTTAAAGGAGGGTCTTTTATGGCTCAAAAGTTAGTACCAGAAGCAAAAAACGGATTATCAAAATTTAAAAATGAAGTAGCAAGCGAAATGGGTGTTCCTTTCACAGACTACAACGGTAACTTAACTTCAAAACAATGCGGAAGCGTTGGTGGAGAAATGGTTAAAAGAATGGTTGAACAATACGAACAAGGAATGAAATAACTAACTAAAAAACCAAATAAGTTAATAAAAAATAGAGAGTGAAGCTCTTGTTTCACTCTCTGCCCATTTTTATTTTTTTAATTATATTATAACTTCTACTCCATAATGCTCTGAAATAACCTCTTCATTTTCCCCATTTAAAATAACATTCGACTTTAAAACATCTATTTTCTTATTTACAAGAATTAAATCTAATCTTTTATCTTCACTTTGTGATTCCAAGCTTGCAATTTAACCTTTAACAGTAACCCCGTTATCTTTGACCTGAACTAAAGTATAAGTATCTATTAACCCATTTTTTATTAAATAATCATATCCTTCATCTTTTGCATATGCATTATTATTAAAATCACCCATTATAAAAGAAAGTCTTTGATTATTTAATAGCTTATCTGCTTGATATTTAAAAGGTTCTATTTCATCATTCCACCATCCTGTATGACAGCTATAAAAATTTATATTTTCATTATTAACATTAATTGTAATACTTATATATTAATCCATTTGAAATATAAAAAAGCAACTAAGAATTTTCTTAGTTGCTTTTGGTTGCTTACCCAGGAATTTAATCCCGGGCACCTTGATTAAAATTCAAGTGATCTACCGACTGAGCTAGTAAACTAAAAATGGCAGGGATAGCAGGATTCGAACCTACGAATACCACAGTCAAAGTGTGGTGCCTTACCGCTTGGCGATATCCCTATATGGGGTGAACGATGGGACTCGAACCCACGACAACCAGTGCCACAAACTGGCGCTCTACCAACTGAACTACGTTCACCATATGGAGCGGGTAGTGGGAATCGAACCCACCTTTCCAGCTTGGAAGGCTGGAGTATTACCGATATACGATACCCGCACATCTACTACGTTGTTTAGTATATTATGCTTGTCGATATTTGTCAACACTATTTTTTTCATTTTTTTATTTATTTTTTTTAGCAGTTTATTAACATAGACTTATAATATCCCTGAATGATATAATATAAATGATTAATTAACAATTCATATCATGGAGAGGATTATATTTATGAAAGAAATAATAATGTCGAATGGTAATATTAAAGCATCCGAAATAGGTCTTGGCTGCATGAGACTTTCAACTATGAATAAAACTTCAGTTAACAAACTAATTAATACAGCTTTAAAATGTGGTATTAATTTTTTTGATCATGCTGATATTTATGGAAAATGAAAATCAGAATAAATTTTTAGTGAAGCACTTACCATGTCTTCATCCTTAAGGGAAAATATAATATTAAACAATTAAATATGGAGGAATAATGAAAACTAAAAATAAATCATTAATATTTATTATACTTTTAACTATATTTAGCTCACTTACATTTAATATGGCTCATCCTGTCACACCAATGTTTATAACTAATCTTAAGTTACCTACATTTATGTTTGGATTGTTCTTTGCAGCTATGTCAATAGGAAATTTTATTGGTTCACCATTTTGGGGATCTTTATCTGATAAAAAAGGAAGAATTAAATTTTTAATTTATGGTGCTTTAGGATATGGAATTAGCCAACTTGGATTTGGTTTTAATACAAACCCAATTATAATATTAATTTTTAGATTTACAGGTGGATTTTTTGTAGTTAGTTATCTTACTGTATCAATGGCATACTTAACTGACATTACAAATAAAGAAAACAGAGTTAAGTTTATCACTTATTATTCTGCTGCAAATACTATTGGTTGTGCATTTGGCTCTTTACTTGGTGGAATAATAGGAAATAATAATTTTAAATATACATTTTTATCACAATTTATATTTTGCATTATATTAGCTACATTAGTTTACTTTTTATTAGAAGAACCAGTTAACGAAAATAATTTAAATAAAACTACTAATTATAATAATAAAAAAATAAATTTTTCTACAATTTTAACAAAAAACCTTATAATTATGCTTTTATTAGTTACTGCTTTTTATTTTGCTTCAACAAGTTACAATTCAAGTATAAATTACTATATTGAAGATGTACTTAACCTTCCTCCAACATTTATAGGTGGGTTTTTAGCAGTTGTAGGAATATTAGGATTCATAGCAAATTTAACTTTTACCCCTTTACTTGCTAAACACTTTAAAGAAGTTAATGTTTGTAAGGTTATTACTCTTTGTCTTAGTATATCCTTAAGTTTAATGGTACTCTTTAAAAATACTACTTTATTTTTAACTTTTGCTATAATATTCACTACTTTTGCTAGTATACATATACCTTTACAACAAAGTATAATTACTAAATTATCAAAAGGAAATTATGGTTCCTTAATGGGAGTACTTAATTCATCTAAAGCAATAGGACAAGTTACTGGTTCACTATTAGCAGGATTCATATTTGATTTAGGAAATAAACTTCCATTCCTTATTTCCGCTTTAATAATATTAATTGCATTTATTATAATGCTACCTATGAACTCAAATGTAACTGAAAGTAATATTGTTTAAAATATAATTTGAAAAGGGTAAAACTTACATATTTAAGTTTTACCCTTTAACTTTATTATTCAGATTTAATGATTATTTCATTATCTTTGCCATCAATTACAACATGAGAGCCATAATTAACATCTCCAGTAATTATCATTCTTGCTAATTTATTTTCTAAAGTATTTTGAATATATCTCTTAAGTGGTCTTGCACCATAAACTGGATCATATCCCTCAACAGCTAAAATATGCTTAGCTTCTGGAGTAATATCAAGTGTAATATTTCTATCCTTTAATCTATTAGCTACTTCACCTACAAATATATCAATAATCTTAGTTATTCCTGTTTCAGATAATGGCTTAAACATTATAATATCATCAACTCTGTTTAAGAACTCTGGTTTAAATCTCATTTTCATTTCATTCATTACTTCTTCTCTTATTTGTGGATCTATACCATCTTCACACTTATTTTCTAAAAGATAGCTACTTCCTATATTAGAAGTCATAATAATAATTGTATTTTTGAAATCAACTGTTTTACCTTTATTATCTGTAAGTCTACCATCATCTAGTATTTGTAAGAACATGTTAAATACATCTTCATGTGCCTTTTCAATTTCATCAAATAATATTACACTATAAGGCTTTCTTCTAACAGCTTCTGTTAGTTGCCCACCTTCTTCATATCCTACATATCCTGGAGGCGCTCCAACTAATCTTGATACAGCATGCTTTTCCATATATTCAGACATATCAATTCTTATAATATTTTCCTCTGAGTCAAAAAGATTTCTTGCTAAAGTTTTCGCAAGTTCTGTCTTACCAACCCCTGTAGGACCTAAGAAAATAAATGAACCAATTGGTCTATTTATATCTTTAAGACCTGCCCTTGCTCTTAAAATTGATGAAGTAACTGATTTAATAGCTTCTTCTTGACCAATTAC
This sequence comes from Clostridium sp. ETTB3, assembly GCF_053571985.1. NCBI lineage: Bacteria > Bacillati > Bacillota > Clostridia > Eubacteriales > Clostridiaceae > Clostridium > Clostridium sp. ETTB3. The sequence goes on along the minus strand of NZ_CP199832.1, from coordinate 1,003,986 downwards.
TCTCTTTTCCATTTCAGATTCAAGTCTTAATAATTTTTCTCTTTCTCCTTCAAGCAAGTTATATACTGGAATTCCAGTCCATTTAGATAAAACTTGTGAAACTTCTTCTTCAGTAACTTCTTCTTTTAATAAAGCGCCTTCATAATTCTCTTTAACTTCAACTTCCATTTGTTCAATAGCTGATTCTAAACTAGGAATTTCACCATATTGAATTTCAGCTGCTTTATTATAGTCATATTGTCTTTGAGCTACTTCAAGATTTCCTCTAGCTTCATCAAGCTTCTCCTTTAATTCTTTTAATTTTAAAATAGCTCCCTTTTCTCTATCAAATTTAGCTGTCATTTCATCATTTTTAGCTTTTAATTCTGAATATTCCTTTTCCAAAGCTTCTAATTTCTTCTTAGAACCTTCATCTTTTTCTCTTGTTAAAGCTTCTTTCTCTATTTCAAGCTGTACAATTCTTCTTCTAATTGCATCTAATTCTGCTGGTAATGAATCTATTTCTGTTCTTATCATAGCTCCAGCTTCATCAATAAGGTCAATAGCTTTATCTGGTAAATATCTATCTTGAATATATCTATCAGAAAGTTTTACTGCTGCAACTATAGCAGAATCATGAATTCTAACTCCATGATGAATTTCAAACCTTTCTTTTAACCCTCTTAATATTGAAATTGCATCTTCTACTGATGGTTCATCAACAATAACAGGTTGAAATCTTCTTTCAAGTGCTTTATCCTTTTCAATATATTGTCTATATTCATCAAAAGTTGTTGCACCTATACAATGCAACTCACCTCTTGCAAGTAATGGCTTAATTAAATTACCTGCATCCATAGCACCATCAGTTTTACCAGCTCCAACTATAGTATGAATTTCATCTATAAATAATATAATTTTACCTTCACTGTTTTGAACTTCCTTTAAAACAGCTTTTAATCTTTCTTCAAATTCACCTCTATATTTAGCACCAGCTATCAATGAACCCATATCTAAAGAAAATATAATCTTATCTTTTAACCCTTCAGGAACATCTCCTCTTACTATTCTTTCTGCTAAACCTTCAACAATAGCTGTTTTACCAACACCAGGTTCACCAATTAATACGGGATTATTCTTAGTTCTTCTTGAAAGTATTCTAATAGTTCTTCTAATTTCCTCCTCTCTTCCTATTACTGGATCTAATTTATGCTTTTTAGCAAGTTCAACTAAATTAGTACCATATTTAGCAAGAGCATCATAAGTTCCTTCTGGGTCTTGTGTATCCACTCTTTGATTTCCTCTTACTTCTGATAATACCTTCATAAAACTATCTTTTGTTATGTTGTATTTGTTTAAGATTTGTTTAGAAGGTCCATTTTTATCAACATCAATTATTGCTAATAGCAAATGCTCTACACTAATATAAGAATCTCCAAACTTTTTAGCTAAATCATCAGCTTTTATAAGAACTTCATCAACTTGTCTTGTAATATATACACCTGAACTATTTGCACCTTCACCCATAACCTTTGGCATTTTATCTAATGCATTTTTTATATCTACTTTTAGCAACTTAACATTTATGCCCATTTTAGTGAATATATTTGGTATTAACCCATCATCAGCTTCTACTAATGCAGCAAATAAATGAATCACATCAATTTGTTGGTGATTATATTTTACTGCAATTAAATTTGCATCATTTAATGCTTGTTGCACTCTTAATGTCATTCTCTCAACATTCATTCATTCTCACCTCTTATTAGTATTTTTAACTTTAATTTGATTTTAATACAAAAGTCAAAGAAAGTCAAAGTAAATTTTATTAAAAATTTTACATTTTTATTATACGCTATTTTTCCCATATTTTTCTATTAATTATAATAATTTTTTCTATATTTTATTATAACAAATTTAAAATTTATTTTTTGTTTTTATTTGGATTTATTGTTATAATATTTACAAAATAATTTAATATAGAATTGAGGTGAAATTTTGAGAAAAGAATATATAAAATACCCCTTTGATTTACCAATAAAAATTTCGTATTTAAATATAAAAAATTATCCTATTCATTGGCATAATTCAATGGAAATTATATATATATTAAAAGGTTCATTGCATATAAAAATTGATACTGATTCCTTTATGTTAAATGAAAAAGAAGTTGAAATAATAAATTCAGACGAAGCTCATGAAATTCAAGGAAATGGTGATAATAAAGTTTTAATTTTCAATATAGACCCTTATTTCTTCAGCAAATATTATAAGGATATAAATAATGTATTTTTTTATACTAATTCTAGTAATATTGAAAATCAAAATGGTATTGAATATGATGAATTAAAAATATTACTTTCAGAAATACTTTGTGAATATGTTCAAAAACTTGAAGATTATGATGAGGAAATTGAAGAATTATTAAGAACCTTACTTTACCACCTTATTAATAACTTTCATTATCTAACTCATGAAAAAGAGGAATTAAAAGAAAAAACTGAACAACTAGATAGGTATCATAGAATTGCAAAATATATATTTAATAATTATAACAACAATATAACTTTACAAGAAATTGCTAAAAAAGAGTTTTTAAGTCCACACTATCTATCTCATGAAATAAAATATGCTACTGGATATAGCTTCACAGATTTAATTAATTTAACAAGAGTAGAGGAATCAATAAAATTACTTTTAGATAGCGATATGAGTATTTCTGAAATCTCAGAAGAAATAGGCTTTTCTCATGTTAGATATTATAATAAAAACTTTAAAGTCTATTATGGTTGTACCCCTCTTCAATATAGAAAGAAAAATGTAACTACAGAAAAATTATATGAAAACTCTAAACAACTTACTGAACTTTCATTAAAAGATGCCTTAGATTCATTATCATATAGTTTAGATAATTACAGTAGATTTAATTTTGAAAATAAACTTTGGAATGTTCATGTTGATATGGATAAAATAATTAAACCTTTTGAAAAAATTTTTAAAGAATGTATTAACTTAGGAGAATCTTTTGACCTTTTAATTGAAGATAATAAAGATATATTGGAAGAAATACAAGAAGAAATACACTTTGAGTATGGTAGACTTGAAAAAATGTTTCATAGTGATATGGGTATATTTTTAGATTCTGATTTTTATAATTGGAATAAAGCTAAAGGAGTTTTAGAATTTTTATCTACTATTTACATTAAACCTTTAATTTTATTAGATAATCTAGATTATTCCTTAGAAAAATATATAAATATATTAACTAGTTTTATTGATTATTTTGAAGAATTAGATATAGTTGATATAACTGAATTTAAATTTCAATTTGATTCTAGATTATCATTGCCAATAAAAAATAAGTTACGTGAATTTATAACAACTAACTATAACTTAACTGTATCAAATGACGATTTTTTAGTTACTTCTCATTTAAACTCTATTTATGATACAGCTTATATGTTGCCATATATAATTCATAACACTATTTTTAAGAAAAATTCATTAACTTTTTTAAAAGCATTTGACGTTTTAGAAAAAGAAATTAATATAACTAATGAAGTATTTATCGGTGCTCCAGGAATAGTAAATGATATGGGAATTAGAAAACCTTCTTATTATGCCTATTATCTTTTAAATAAACTTGGAAACAATATAGTTTCTTTAGATGATGGTTACATAGTTACTAAGGCTGAAGATTATTATGCAATACTTTTATATTCTCATAATGATAATGTATCTTCTTTAGCCTGTTATGAAGATGTTTATCAAAAAGGTGGCGTAAAAAAATCCTTTGAAAGAAAATATTCTCTTAATATAGTAAATATAAAAAACTCATCGAGAATAATCACTTATGAAGTAAATGAAATAATTGGTTCTTCATTTAACTACTGGCTTTCCATGGGGTCTCCAGATAGATTAAGCAAAGAAGAAAAAGAAATACTTCATAAGGCATCTTATCCAAAAATAGAATTTAAATATGCTAAAAAAAGTTCTGTTTTAAATATAATAACAGAGCTAAAAGGATATGGTGCCAAGTTAATTGTACTTAAAAATATTAAATAATGTACTGAAAACACCTTTTTTAGGTGTTTTTATGTTTTCTTTTCTAATTTATATATATTTTTTTTATACTTATTGTACAAAATCTTAAGCATTTACGTGAATATAATATTTTTCTTCTTATTATATACTAAAAATATAAATATAAATTATAAGAAAAGAGGTATTTTCATGAGAGGACTATTTTTTAATCCATCCTTATTAAATCACACTAAATCAAAGTGGGCATTTTGGATTTGGATGTCTAATTTATTACATCACACAAACTAAATAATTATTATGAAGCAATTTAAAATATTATATAATAAAATGGATAGAGATTTTTATTTACTCTCTATCCATTTTATTATAGCTTCTTTTCTATTTGTATTGCTAATGTAAAATACTTTATTGATTCTTTTAATTCATTTAAATTATAATATAACTCTGCCATTTCATTATATCTCTTATACTTTTCTTCGTTGTTAGCAAATCTTAATAAAAAATCTGTTGCTAAATTCATATACATTTCTGCTTGAATGTAATCATTAAGCTTTTGATGTATCATTCCTTTAAAATAATATGCTTTTTCTATTAATCTTTCATCATCAATATCAATAGCTAAATTTAATGCTTCGCTTATATAACTAAATGCTTCATCATATTTATTATTTTTATATAAAATATCTATACACTTAATTAAAAACTCTCCACATCCTCTTACATCTTCTCTAGGATATATTTTAGCAGCATCTTCTAATTCTATTAAAGCTTTATCATCTTTATGAACCTTAAAGTATATATCTCCATTTTCTGCTTTAAATTTTGCTAATACCTTCATATCATCCTTTTTATAATTTAATGCAATATTTAAATATTTATCTGCTTCTCCTATATATAATAAAATATTAACTATTGCAAATTCATGATAATAATCACCTTTGTCATTATCATTTTTAAATAAAGCTTCTTTATCTATTATCTTTTTTAAACATTTATATGATTCTTCTATTAAATTTATATTTTTATAACAAATACCTTCATAAAAACATGCATATATATATTTATCATCAAATTTAATTTGATCTTTTTCATAAATTTGTATTATTCTTGAATAATAGCTAATAGCCTCATGATATTCCTTGGTCTTAACAAAAAACTCTGCCATATCACTATAATAAATAATAATTTGCTCATTATTAGTAGCATGTTGATACAAATCAAAATATTTTGATATTAGCAATTGTAATTTTTCAATTTTGTTATCTTTAATATATAATTTAAATAAAATATGTATTAATTCTAAAGCTAAATCATTAAAGTTATATCTAAAAGAATAATCTAAATTATATTTAATAATACTTTCTATTTTTTCTAAGGAATGTTTAGATTTTTTTACACTTTTTATATTATCTTTTATTTGCTCATAAACATCTTGAACTAAATAACTATAATCAATTTGTAATTTATCAGAAATATATTTTAAACATTCATCATCAGCTTTTATCTTTCCATTTTCAATACAACTCATCTTAGAAATCGAAATTTCTTCACCACATAATTCTTTTAATGTAATTCTCTTATAGATTCTTGCTCTTTTTATTTTTTCTCCTGTTGATAATATTTCCATAGCTCCCCCTAATTTAGTTATTTAGTATACCTAAATTTCTAAATATCTTAATACCTTCATTTAGATATTTAGCTGCTTCATAATCTTTTTTAATCCCTATGTAATATCTACCTAAAAGTATTGATAATTCCGCCATTTTCTTATAAAGACCATTTGCTTTAGCTAAATTAAATGTTTCTAACAATATATTTTCTGCTTCATCTTGCATTTCTTTAATAATATATGCTCTATACCAAAATAAATTTTGTTCTATTACCTGTTCAATATTTGTTTCATCAATTAAACTTCTTATTTCTTCTAATACTTTTTCACACTTTTCTATTTCCTTAATTTTAATATATCCTTCACAAATATTAAGCATTGTTTCTACTACATCTTTATCGTTACTTCTCATCCTTATTTGCTTTGCAGTATTATAATGCTTAAATGCTTCCTCTATATTATCAAACTCAAAAAATAATTTACCTAAATTATTTTCAATACTTGAAACATTCTTTTCTGTTTCTAATTCCTTATATACCTCTAATGACTTTTTAGAATATTTTATTGCATTTGCAATGTCTCCCTTTTTGTTATATTCCTTAGATAATGATATTAATGACTTACCATATTCTCTTCTATCTTGAACTTGTTCAAACTTTTGCTTTGCTAAAAAAGTATACTCTAAGGACTTATTTGTATCATCTATTTTAAAATAACTTTCAGCCATTTCATAATATATTTCTCCTAATAAAGAATCATTTCCAATATCATTATATAAATATACCTTTTCTGCTTGTTTTAAATAACTTATTGCAGAATGATATGCTTTTAAGCTTAATGCTATTTTTCCTAAGTTAAGAAACGTCTTTATAATTTGTTCAAAATTATTTCTTTTTATAAATATAACATTTGCAGATAAATATAATTGTTGAGCTAATACTAATTCATTTTTTGCATTGCATATATTTGCTCTTAAAAATAAATTTTTTGCTTTTCTATATTCTAACTTATATTTTTCTGCATAAAATAATGCATTTTCTATATGTTCCTCAGCACTAATATAATCTTCATTTAAAATATATGTTTCTGCACTTTGTTCATAATATATGCATATTTTTTCAGCCTGAGTTTCTTCTGATTCCATTAAATATTCTACTGATGTCTGTAGAGCATTTGCCAAATACTCTAATAAATCCATAGATGGATTTGATCTCCCTGACTCAACTAAACTAATTTGTCCTGGTGTAATTCTATCCCCTGCTAAGTCCTTTAGTGTCATTTTCTGTTCTTTTCTTCTTCTTTTTATCTTTTCACCTAAAGTAAGTATCTCCATGGCATAATCTTCCTTTACCAACATTTATATTAATTGCAAATTTTATTTATATTACTTATTATACCATAAAAAAAACAAAAAAATATTTTTTTTGACTTTTATATTCAATTATATTTAAAACAATTAAAAAAACTGTTATAGAATACCATAACAGTTTTAATTATTTTAATTAATATAATCTAAAATATTATCATATGCGTCCTCAGCTACTCCTTTAATTTTCCTCCTTGTTTTTCTTATATTTCTTTGAGTCTTTCTATCTAACTCTGGTAAAACCATTATTCCTATTGCAACACCAAAAATAGTTCCTATTGCTAAACTTTTAATTACTTTTCCCAAAAATAACACCTCTTTTTTATTTTTCTAAAAATAGTATGTGTATTTTTTTTCAAAATAATCATCATTTTATCCCTAATGCCTCTTTAGCAAGTTTATCTGCTAAATCATTATATTTATGTCCTGAGTGACCTTTTATTTTTTTAAATCTTATATTTATTTCCTTCATTTTATTTTGCATATATTCATTATATTCAGAAGTTATTTTATTATTTCTTTTCCAAGTTCCTAATGCCCATGATTCAATCCCTTGATAATCATATGCTATTGTAACCTCTTTATAATTATTATTAATAGCAAATTCCACAGCCATTTTTGCTCCTAATACCTCACCAGATACATTTCTTAAAGCAATTGCTTCTTTATCAAATCCAATTCCTTTATCTTCATAAATTATCTTTCCATCATTAACAGCAACTAATCCATAAGAAAAATTCCCTTTATCAACAGTAAAACTTCCATCTACATATATAAACAATCCACTTTCACTTTCTTCATCTTGAATATTTTCTAGTTTCTTTCCTTGTGAATTTAGTGAAATAAACTCTTTAGCTTCTTTTTCAGTAGTAAAGCTTTTATATATAGCCCCCTTAAATCCTATTACATCCTTTTTACATTCATCCCATGAAGTATAAATTTTAGGTATTACTGATTTCCCCTTATAAACAGCATAATATTTCAAAATATATTTTCTCCTTTTTCATAATTATTTACTACTAAATTACACAGATAATAATTCTTCTAAAACCTTGCAAATACTATTAATATTCTTTGCCCCAGTAAAGTTAGTAGCATATTCAACAACATTTTTTAAAACTATTAAAATATCATTTTTTCCTTGCCAATTTTCTAAAATAACATTTAATGGAACTTCTGTCATTATAATATTTAATGCAAAAATTCCTATTGCAATATCATCTACTTTTCCTATAAAAGGTATCTTATCCGGTATAATATCACAAGGTACTGTAATATAAGCAACTGCACCTGATATTATAATCTTGGTTTTCATACTTACTCTCTTATCTTTAAGAAGTCTATATATTAATGTTGCTATATCAGGTAATACAAATATGTAATCACTATATTTTTTAACTCCTATTGGCATTTTACCCTTAATTTTTTCTCTTCCTTTAGCATAAAAATCATTTATTTTTATTAATTCTTCTTCATTATATTCTTGCTCTTGTTCATTTTCAAAACTTAATAACTCTACTTCTTTTTTTAATTCTCCACTTAATGAAATTTTAGCATTTCTTAACTCTAAATTAAGTACTCCATAAGTACAATAAATACTATATATATCAAAATCTACATAAGGTATGTCTTTTAATAAATATTTATACTGTATAATTACCTTTCCCTTTTCATAATATATTCCTTTATCTTTTAATGACTTTAATATAAATTTCAATGCCACTTTCCTTACAAATGAAGGTATTCCAACATTTAAAATCTTAACCCCCGTTACTTCCCCTTTAGTTAATCCATTTTCCATGGAATTAAATTTAACTTTAACTTCAAATTTAATAATAACTCCTTTTGAAAATGAACCTATTATTTTAATATCATCATTAATTTCAACTTTTTTAATATCTATCTCTTTAATTGATACAAAGTCATTATATATACTTAATAAATTTTCTCCTGTTAATCCTACATTTATACTATTTATATTCATAACTTGTCCCCTTTCTTTCAAAAAAGTTTAAATTTATCTTGCTTGCTCATTAATACATCTATATTTATACATAATATACAGTATACTTTATTTATATTAAATTTAAAAGCTTGTATTTACATACTTTAATTTTAAAATACTAAAAGGGATTTACAAACTTCAATGTAAATCCCTTACCTATCTTAAGCCCCTTTGTAATAATTAACTCCCCTATTAATTATTATAATATTTATTGCTTTTAAATTAAAATACTGGTACAACTGCGCCTTTATATTTTTCATTTATAAAATCTCTAACTTCTTTTGAAGTAAGAGCTTCTGTTAAATCTTTAATTTTTTGAGTATTTTCATTTCCCTCTTTAACAGCTAAAATATTTCTTCTTTCTTTTAAGCTTTCTATATTTTTATCTTCTGCATAAAATGCATTTTTATTAACATCAAGACCAGCTTCTAAAGCATAATTACCATTAATAACTGCTATATCAACATCTTCTAAAACTCTTGGTAAAGTAGCTGCTTCTAATTCCTTAAATTCTAAGTTTTTAGGATTTGAAGTAATATCAGCTATAGTTATTAATTCTCCATCCTTAACTTCAATTAATCCAGCTGCTGCTAATACTCTTAAAGCTCTTGCTTCATTCGATGGATCATCTGGTACTGCTACTACTGCTCCCTCTTCAACCTCATCTACACTTTTATATTTTTTTGAAAAAGCTCCCATTGGCTCTAAGTGAATTTCTGCTGTATATGTTAAATGTGTTCCATTATCTGCATTAAATGAATTCAAGTATGCAATATGTTGAAAGTAATTTGCATCTAATTCCCCATTTTCTAATGATGTATTTGGTAATACATAATCAGTAAATTCAACTATTTCTACTTTATATCCTTTTGCTTCTAAAAGTGGCTTTGCAACTTCCATTATTTCTTCATGAGGAACTGGTGATACCCCAACTTTTATTACTTTATCATCCCCATTTGAAGAATTACTACCTCCACATCCAATTAATCCAATTGATAATATTCCTGCTACTATAGCAGTTAAAATACTTCTCTTTTTCATTTTTAAATTCCCCCTAAATTTATCATAAATATTTTAATTAACTTAATTTTTTATATAAATAATTACCTAAGCTTTGAAGCCCTTGAACCATTATTATTAAAATAATTACTGTAACTATCATTACATCCGTTTGATATCTTTGATACCCATAACTTATTGCTACTTTTCCTAATCCTCCAGCTCCAACACTTCCTGCCATTGCTGAATATCCTATTATATTTATAATAGTTAAAGTTAATCCTGATATAATTGATGGTACTGCTTCTTTTAACATTACTTTAAATATTATTTGAGTATTTGATGCACCAAATGATTTTGCAGCTTCTATTACGCCTGAATCAACTTCCTTTAGAGATGATTCAATTATTCTTGCAACAAACGGAGCTGCTGCTATTGTTAATGGCACTATTGCTGCTGCTTCACCTATTGGTGTACCTACAATAGCTCTAGTTAATGGAATAATAAATACTATTAAAATTATAAATGGAAAACTTCTTAATACATTTATTATTAAATCTAATGCATTATATATTATCTTATTTGGCTTTAATCCTTTTGGAGATGTAACAGTTACAACTATCCCTAGTATAAACCCTAATATACTTGCAAATAATGTTGAGAAAAACACCATATAAACTGTTTGTCCAACAGCTTGAATCATAACATCAATAATTTTACTATCCATCTTATAACACCTCCAATATAATATCTTTTGATGATAAATATTTCATTACTTCTTCTCTATCTTTTTCATTTATATTTATAGTTAATGTTCCTAAAACATTATTTCTAAACTTCTCTAACTTTCCTCCAACTATTGAAAAATCAATATTAAGTTCTCTTGCCATCTTTGTTATAAGAGCATTTTCTGAAGAATCACTAGGGAAGAATAACTTAATATTTACCCCATTTTTAGGTAATGCATCACCATCATCTTCTTCTCCCAAGAATTTCTTTAATGACACTTCTGGTTTAAGGAATACTTCTTCTGCTTTCCCTTCTGCTACAAGTACTCCCCCTTGAAGCAAAGCAACCTTTTGGCATATTTGTTTTACAACCTCCATTTGATGTGTAACAATAACTATAGTAATTCCTAATTTTTTATTAATATCTTCTAATAATGCAAGAATATCCTTAGTTGTTTTAGGATCTAATGCTGATGTTGCTTCATCACATAAAAGTATTTTAGGCTCTAATGCTAATGCTCTTGCAATTGCTACTCTTTGCTTTTGACCACCGCTTAATTCTGATGGCTTACTCTTTGCCTTTTCTGAAAGACCTACAACTTCAAGTAACTCATTAACCCTTTTATTTATAAATGATTTATCATATCCCCATACCTCTAATGGTAAAGCTACATTTTGAAATACATTTTTTCTAGTTAGAAGATTAAATCCTTGAAATATCATACCTAATTCTTTTCTTAATTCTCTTTTACCCTTTTCACTTAAAAGCCTTACTTCTTTGTCCATAACTTTAACTGAACCTTCATTATAATCTTCTAATGCATTTATACATCTTAAAAGAGTAGATTTTCCAGCTCCACTATGACCTATAAGTCCATAAATTTCACCTTCGCTTATATTTAAGGAAATATCTTTTAACACTTCTGTATTTTCAAAACTTTTCTTTACATTTTGCATTTTAATCATAGATGTCCACCTCCATATTTTACTAAGTAGTCAATTTAAATAAACAAAAAAACACGCTAGAGAATAAACTCAAGCGCGCTATAAAATTCACTACTAATTTACTCTCTCATCATTCAGTTATAAAACTGCAGGAATTAGCACCACGTCTACCAGTTGCAAGTGACAAGTGACAAGTGGCAAATCATTAATTTAAATTTGTCACTTGTCACTTATCACTTGTCACTATTGACAGGTTGCCGGGTTTCATAGGGCCAGTCCCTCCACCACTCTGGATAAGATTCAAATATTAACTTGTTTTGTTAATAATAATATATAATAGTTCTTCTTTTTTGTCAATAAATTATTTATAAAATTTTTCACCTTATTCAAAGATTTAAAATTCAGTTACTTCCTCTTCTATTTTTATAACTTCTGCATCAGTATTGTCTTCCACAAAATCTAAAATAAAATTTATATAAGAGATGTTTACTATCTTATTCTTTTTAATTATTTTAAGTTAATACACTTTTTATTTTATTATTTTCTATAACAATCCAAGCATGAGAGCTTCTATCTTATGCTTTCAATTAATTTTATAAAATCTACCTCATTACTTTTATCAAGATATATATCTATTAAAGCTTTGGTAGGCATATTTATATATCCCTTTTTCCCATTTATTAAGATATCTTCTAATTTAGCTTTAAAATTTTCTTCATCTGATTTTAATTCATTTATAATTTCATTAATTTCACATTTTGCTAAATCATCTATTATTTTTTTCCTTAAACTTTCATTAAACTTTTCAGCAATTCTTCTTTCTTCTTCAGTTAATCCTGATATATCATTATTTAATAAACTAAAAATATCCATAATCCCTTTACTCCATTATTTCATTTAATTATTAAATATTCATTTTGCTTTTTATTCTCTTTCTTTCTATTTTCTCTTGAATTTCATCCTTATGTGTTTTTGTTTGACTTGATATATTAAGCAATACTCCAATTGCAGCTAAATTAAACACAAGTGATGTTCCACCATAGCTTATAAATGGTAAAGGTACTCCTGTAACTGGCATACTTCCAGTAACAACAGCTATATTAATTACAACTTGCACAGCTATTACAGAAATAATACCAGTAGCTAAAAGTCTACCATATTTATCTTTAGCCCTCATTGCAACATTAATTCCTGCTATTATTAATACTAAAAATACAGAAATTATTATTATAGCTCCAATAAGCCCTAATTCTTCACATATAATTGCAAAAATAAAATCATTATGTGGTTCAGGCATATATAATGCCTTTTGCTTAGAATTTCCTAATCCAACACCAAATAAGCCACCTGTCCCTATTGCATAAAGTGAATGAACTAATTGATACCCCTCATCAGTTGCATATTTCCAAGGATTTATAAAGCTTATAAATCTCTTCATTCTATAACCAGAAGTAAAAATAGCTATTAAAACTCCTATTCCACCTAAACCCATTAATATACCAGTGATTTTTCCACTCATTCCTTCTGAAAAAACTATAATAAATGCTACAAACATTATAATAGCTGAAATACTTAAGTTATTTTCCGCCAAAACCAATCCTGAAAATACTAATGCAAATAATAAGTATATTATTGAAGCAAACCACTTTTCTTTAATTTGTCCATATTGTTCAATAACCATTGCTAGAAAGAATACAATCATATATTTCGCAAGTTCTGATGGTTGAAATGACACTCCCATAATTTTAATCCAACGAGTTGCCCCATTAATATTACTACCTATAAATAAAACTGCAATTAAAGTTATAAGCGTTATTACATACCCTGGAAGTGTTACCTTTTTCCAAAAATGATAATCAACAAATGTAAATATAAGCATAGCTATTAATCCCACTGGAGCCCATGTTAACTCTTTACTTAAAAAATAAAAAACATTTTTATGCTTATATAATGCATCATAATAACTTGCTGAAAAAACCATTATTATTCCAATAGCAACTAATACTAAGACAGAACAAAATATATATAAGTCTATCCCTTTATATTTATTTTTCTTTCTAATTTTTTTCTTTTTCCTTACATTTCCCTTTTTTATATTTTTCCCATTATTTTTCATATTACCTTCCTCAGAATATAATTAATACTCAAATTCTTTATTTAGTGTTATAGTAACTTTAGTTCCTTTAACCACCTTATTCCCACTTGCTATACTTTGAGAATGAACATTTCCTTCTCCTTCAAATTCACATATAATCCCTAAATTATTTAAAATTTCACTAGCAAATTCCTTTGTGCTTCCTTTTAAGTCTGGCATTATGACTTCTTTATTAATTTGATTACTATCTTTTGCTGTTATAGTAATAGTTGTGCCTTCTTTAACAGTTGATCCTGGATAAGTTTCCATTGAAACTATAGTTTTACCATTTCCTTTAATTTCTGCTTCAAGATTATTGGCTTTTAATATTTGTTTTGCTTCATCAATAGATTTTCCTCTTACATCTGGAATTATTACATTTTTATAAATTGAAAATCTTTCTTTTGCCAAAGGAGAATCCATATATTTAAACACTTCCTCAAATAACTCTTTCATTAATGGTGCTGCAACTTCCCCTCCATAATAAGCTCCATTACTTGGTTCATCTACAGCTATAAATACTGTTATTTGTGGATTTTCTATTGGTGCAAGCGCTATCATAGATGAAATATATTTATCCTTTGAATAAGTTCCTGTATTAGGATCAACTTTTTGTGCTGTACCAGTTTTTCCTCCAACATTATATCCTTGTACAAATGCACCATATGGCCCATCTTTAGTTACAGTTCTTTCTAAATAACTTCTAAGTAATGCAGTACTTGAATCTGTTAATAAATCTTTTTTTACACTAACCTTTACTTCTTCATCTATTACTCTATTTCCACTTTCATCTTCATGAGAAATTTCCTTTACTATATGTGGTTGTATTAAATCTCCACCATTTGCAATTGCATTAAAAGCCGCCATAAGTTGTAATGATGTTACTGTGTTAGTTTGTCCAAATGATATTGTTGCTAAATCTATAGCAGAAACTGTATCACTTGATTTAACTATACCTGATGCTTCTCCAGGTAAATCAATTCCCGTTGTTTTACCAAAACCTAATTTATAAATATATTCATTTAGCTTTTCAATTCCAAGTCTTTCTCCAATTTCCATCATTCCAACATTACAAGAATTTTTTAATACTTCAGCTAAAGTTTGAGTTCCATGGCCTTCACGTTTCCAGCATTTAACTGTTGTATTTCCAAATTTAACTCCACCATTACATACAAATGTATCACTATCACTAACTACCCCTTCTTGAAGTGCTGCTACCATAGTAACTGTTTTAAATGTAGACCCTGGCTCAAACGTATCACTTACAAGCCAATTTCTCCACATATTTTGTATTTGATCATTTTCAGTTTCTCCATCAAAGGACTCATATCCAGTGTATGGAGTGTTTGGATCATAATCTGGCTTATTTACCATTGCAAGAATTTCTCCATTATTAGGATCCATTATAAGAACATGAACACCTTTTGCATTATGTTCTTCTAATCCCTTTTGTGCTATCTTTTCAGCTACATATTGTAAATTTTCATCTACCGTTAATACTATATCATTACCATCTATAGGTGGTGTAAATTTATATGTTTCAAAAGGAAGTCTATTTCCCCAACTATCATAACCACCAATTTTCATTCCTGATATACCAGCCAAATATTCATCATATTGTAATTCTATACCTGTTAAGCCTACTCCTTCTGAATTAATTCCCCCTAATGCACTTGCTAAAAAATTTCCATTAGGATAATATCTCTTAACATCCCTAGATACTATTAAACCATATATATCTAAATCATCTGCACTATCTGCAATATCCTTAGTAATTCCTCTTACTAATGGTGCATATGTTGCATCACTTCCATCACTATTTTTTCTATTTAATGCCTTTAAAATATCATCATAACTTACTTCTGAAACAACACCAGCAATTTGCTTTGCTATTTCTTCTTTAGTTACTTCATTCTTTTTCATATGAGTTTTAATGGCATCTAAATCAAAATCTAATCGATAAACATTTGCTGAAGATACTAATATAGATTCATTTCTATCTAAGATATCACCCCTAGTTGCAGTTACACTTATTTCCTTCTGCCACTCTGTATTTGCCTTAGCTTCTAAATATCTTCCCTTTACTAAAGTTAGCCATCCCAATCTGGCAACTAATAAACCTACTAAGCAAAACACTATAAGGTAAACTAAACTTACTCTTTGCTTATAGTTTAATGTTTTTTTATTATTATTTTTGATTTTCTTTTTGCTTACCATCCATTTATCTCCCATCATAGATTAAACATATATAATACATAATTATTATTCTACTACATTTTCCTATATATCAAAAGATACTAACATTAATATTCTCTATTTTTAGAGTAAATTTTATATAAATTTTACTCTAAAAATACAAAAAGCCCATAACCAAAAGTTATAGTGCTTTTTCTATAAAATTATATTTATTTGTCTTTATTATATATTTCTTTGTCTACTTTATTGAAACTTTTACCTACAGCAACTGCAGTAACCATTGTTCCATTTACGTTTAACATAGTACGACCCATATCTAATATTGGATCAATTGCAATTATTCCTCCAGCTAATGGGAAATATGCACCCATTCCCATACCTGATATTGCAACAGAAACAGCCATTGTTGCACTTCCTGGCAGTCCAGCAATACCTAATGATCCAATTACAATTATTACAATAAGCATTCCATAGAAGCTAACATCCATTTCAGTTCCTGACATATTAGCTAATGTAACTGCCATTAATGCTGGATAAATTGCAGCACATCCATTCATCCCCATATTAGACCCTAAACTTCCAACAAATGAAGCTATTCCATTATCAACACCCATTTTATCAGTTAATGCTTCTATAGTAACTGGTAAAGTACCAAGGCTAGAACGAGAAGTAAATGCTAATATTAATGGTTCCATCGCATTTTTTATATAAATAATAGGATTTAATCCTAATATAGCTATTATTATTAAATGAATTATAAATACTATAATAATACTTACATAAAGTGCAAGTATAAATCCAACAACTTCTTTTATTGCTGATATTCCTCTTCCTGCAATTGTATTTGCAAGTAAAGCAACTACAGCATAAGGCATAAATTTAATTACAGTCATAGCAAGACTAGTGATAATCTTATATGATGCATTAACTAAATCAGTTACTGGTTGAATTACATCACTATATTTTTTATTTAATATTTTCATTGAGTTACCAATAAAAGCTGCAAATATTACAACAGCAACTACATTACCTTCTGCCATTGCTGCAACTGGATTAGATGGAAGTAATCCTCTTAATGTATCTACAACTGGAGTTATTTCTCTAATTTCATTTGTACCTTCAATTATAGTTGAAGAAACTCCAAGTTTAAACAGGTTACCTACCACAATTCCTACTATTGCTGCTATAGTAGTAGTTCCTAATAATGTTAAAATTGATCTTGTTGTTAACTTTCCTAGATTTTCCTCAGCCTTCATATTTATAATAACTCTAATAATAGATACAAATATTAAAGGAACTACAAGCATCTTTAATAAATCCATAAACCCATAACCAACAAGTCCATACCACTTGTTTACTTCAGTAATCCATTGAACTTCTCCTGGATTATTTGGAAATCCTGCAACTACCTGAATTATTACTCCTAATATTAACCCAACAATAGTTGAAACTATCATTCTTGTTGAAAATTTAACTTTTTTCTTAGCCATAACATTTACACCAAATAATACAGCTAAAAGAACAATAATAAACGCTACTGTTTTAAAACTTGTAATCATTATAAAATCTGATAAAAAAGTACTATTCATTTTTTCCTCCTATATATTTAATATTTAAATTTTAAAATTTAGTAACTATATATTACATTAAAAATTTATATTATTCTAGTAAAAATTTCTACATTTTTTTCTTTTTTTCTCATGTATATTTAGGAACTTTAATAAATTTATTTTCTAAAATTTATTTATATAATTTATATCTCTTTTCCTACTTATCCTATCGGTAATATATTAATAATATATCATCTTCAATTTTTTGTCAATATGTTCACCTTATCAAAAATAAAGACAGGTAACTACTTGTTATCTACCTGTCTTTAAATTATTATAATAAATTTACTAATTCTTGTGGAGTTCTAATTATATAATCTGCTCCTGCACTTTTCAACTCCTCTTCTCCTCTAAATCCCCATGCTACTCCTATAGACTTTACCCCTGCATTTTGTGCGGTTTTCATATCAACATCTGAATCTCCAACATATATACATTCTTCTTTAGTCACATTTAAATATTCCATAACTTCATATACTGTTTTTGGATCTGGTTTAACAGCATGATTAGGTCTTTGTCCATATGTAATTTCAAAATCATTTCCAAAATATCTATTTACAGTTTCTCCTGCAAATTCATCTGGCTTATTTGATACAACTGCTAATTTAATATTCTTAAATTTTAACTCCTTAATTAGTTCATATATACCATCATATGGCTTTGTTGTATCATGCATATGCTCACCATAATATTCATCAAATAATTTTAAAACTTTTTCTATAGCTTCTTCATTATTTTTATCTTCTTCTGGTAATATACGCTTCATTAAAATATATCTTCCACTTCCAACAAATCTTATATAATCTTTAATTGGATGCTCATTATATCCACAGCTTCTTAATGCAAAATTACTTGCATTTGCTAAATCTTCTAATGTATTTAGTAACGTTCCATCTAAATCAAAAATTACTGCCTTAATCATCTTTTCTCCTCTTTACAAATAATTAAAATAAAAATCAAAATACAATACATTTATTATATCATAATTAAATATTATGTTTTTGCATTTAAAGATAAAAGCCTAATACTCTTATACAATTTTTGTATAAAAATATTAAGCCTATTATCATTTCTTATTATACTTTTCATTAAAATTCTTCAATACTTTTTCTTTCACCTTTAAAATTATTTATTTTATTTCTTCTTTTTGATAATTCATTATTTAATTCTCCTAAATTAATTTCCTTTTCTGCCATGAGTACAAGAATATGATAAGTTAAATCACAAATTTCACTTATAATTTCATCTTTATCATTTCCCTTAGCAGCAATTATAAGTTCAGTACACTCTTCTCCAACTTTTTTTAATATTTTATCAATACCTTTATTAAATAAGTATTTAGTATACGAACCCTCTTCAGCATTTACTTTTCTTTCTTTAATAATCTCATATAAATCATCTAATACCAATTTTATTTTATCCTCCTAAAAAAACAGCTTTTATTTCCAGTATGACAAGCTCCTCTCCTTTGAATAACTTTAATTAATAATGTATCATTATCACAATCTGCCCATATTTCCTTTACTTCTTGAAAATTACCTGAGGTAGCACCTTTATTCCACAATTCATTTCTACTTCTACTATAAAACCATGTTTTATTATTTTTTAAAGTAAGATTAAAACTCTCTTGTGACATATATGCAAGCATTAACACTTCATTACTTTCATAATCTTGGATAACTACAGGTATTAGACCATTACCTTTTTCAAAGTCTAAACTTATTTTTTCCATATAATATCTCCTATAATCATATTTTGTTAAGACTTTAAATTCTTACTGCTATTCCCATTTCCCTTAAATAAAGTTTTACTTCTTTAATACTTAACTCTCCATAATGAAACAATGAAGCTGCCAATGCAGCATGAGCTTTTCCTTCTATAAATACATTTTCGAAATCTTTTAAAGAGCCTCCTCCACCAGATGCAATTACTGGTACGTTAGTTACCTCACTAACTTTTCTTGTAAGTTCTAAATCAAACCCATTTTTAGTTCCATCACTATCCATTGAAGTTAATAATATTTCTCCAGCACCTAATTTAGTTGCTTCCTCTATCCACTTAATAACATCTATTCCTGTATCAATTCTTCCTCCATTAATAAATACATTCCACCCACTATTATCAAATTTCTTTTTTGCATCTACAGCTAATACTATGCATTGTTTTCCAAAGTAATAAGCCCCTTCTTTTATTAATTTCTTATTTTTTACTGCTGAAGAATTTAAACTTACCTTATCAGCTCCAGCTCTTAATATTCTTTTTATATCATCTATATCTTTTAATCCTCCACCTACAGTAAAAGGTATAAAAATTCTTTCAGCAACTTGTTGAACAACGCTTTCCATTATTCCTCTTCCTTCATGAGTAGCCGTAATATCTAAAAAAACAATCTCATCTGCACCTTGCTTATAATAATATTCTCCAAGTTCTACTGGATTTCCAACTTCTTTTATTCCTACAAAATTTATTCCTTTAACAACCTTACCGTTTCTTACATCTAAACAAGGGATTATTCTCTTTGTATGCATTAATCTCCCCCCAAATTTAATTATGAATTTTCCTTACATAAATCAATTGCTTCTTTTAAATTTATATGTTTTGAATACAATGCTTTTCCAATAATTACTCCATATATATTCAAATTTTTCAATTCTCTAATATCATCAATTTTAGATATTCCTCCAGATGAAGTTATATTCATACATATATTTTCATTTAATTTCTTTAGCATACCTATATTTACACCTTGTAATGTTCCATCCCTACTAATATCAGTTAATATAATATTATCTACACCCATTTTTTCCATTTCTTTAGAAAAATCAATATAATTAAATTTACTTTCCTTTAGCCATCCTCTTCCACATAAATAGCCATTTTTACAATCAACTCCAATTGAAATTTTATCACCAAATTTATCTAAAGCCCTCTTAACAAAATCTAAGTTTTCAATTGCTACAGTACCTAATATTACTCTACTTATTCCATTGTCTATTAAATATTTAATATTTTCATATGTTCTTATTCCACCACCAACTTCAATTGGTAAATTAACAGATTTAGCAACTTCAATAATTATTTTATTATTTATTAGCTCCCCCTTTTTAGCACCCTCTAAATCTACTAAATGAATATATTCAGCTCCTGCTATTTCAAAATTTTTAGCTATTTTTAAAACATCTTGCCCAACTACTTCCTTCTTATTATAATCACCTTGATAAAGTCGAACTGGTTTTCCATCTATAATATCTATTGCTGGAATTATAATCATTTACTCAACACCCCAAAATTTTTAAGTATTTTTAATCCAACCTCACCACTTTTTTCAGGATGAAATTGCATACCATATACATTTCCTTTATTAACTATTCCAGGTATATTAATATCTCCATATTTTGAATATGCAATTAAATTTTCATCTATCATTTCTGTTGCCATAAAACTATGAACATAATAAACAAAACTTTCTTTATTAATATTATTAAGTATTTTATTTTCTCTATTAAACTCTAGTCTATTCCATCCTATATGAGGAATTTTAAGATTTTCTTTAGAATTCATAAGTTTAATCTTTCCTTCTATAAATCCAAGTCCTTTTCTTAGTTCACATTCATATCCTTCATCAAAAAGCATTTGCATACCTAAACAAATTCCAAGCAACGGGCATCCATCATTAACTTTTTTTCTTATTGGTAAAATTAAATCAAGATTTTGCAAATTATCCATTGCATCCTTAAAGGCACCCACCCCTGGCAAAATCAATTTATCTGCCATTTCTATATCTGTTACTTCACTAGAAATTTGACAATCAAAATTAACTTTTTTCAATGCATTATACACACTTTTTAAATTTCCCATACCATAATCAATAATTGTAATCATATTTCCTCCAAATTTTTATTACAATTTAAATAATTCCTTTTGAAGAAGGAATTATATTTCCTTCAATATTAATAGCTTCTTTTAATGCTCGTCCAACACACTTGAAAATTCCCTCTATTTTGTGATGGTCATTTTCACCATATAAAACTTTTATGTGTAATGTAATACCAGCATTAAATGCAACAGCTCTAAAAAATTCTTTAACCATTTCTGTGGAAAAGTTTCCTATACTTTCCCTATTAAACCCTGCCTCAAAATGTAAATAACTTCGTCCACTAATATCTAAAGATACCATAACTAAAGATTCATCCATGGGCAAAAAAAACGTTCCATATCTTTTTATTCCCTTCTTATCACCTAATGCTTCATTTATACTTCTTCCTAAAGCAATACCTATATCTTCAATTAAATGATGATCACAAACCTCAATATCTCCTTTTGAATCTAATTCAATATCTATATTGCTATGAAATGCTAATAAACTTATCATATGATTTAAAAAACCTACCTCAGTTTTTACAACACTTGTACCATTTCCATCTAAATTTATTTTTAAGTTAATATTTGTTTCATTAGTTTTTCTACTAATCTGTGACAATCTCTTCATAACTCTCCCCCAAACTGTAAATTATATTTTCTATAATATTTACTATTAAATCATTTTCCATTGGTGATCCTACAGTCAATCTGAAACTATCATCATTAAAATATCTTGCTAATACTCCCTTTTGCTCAAAAACCTCTTTTAATATATCCTTAATTCTTGATCTACCAAATATAAAGTTAGCTTTTGACTTATAAAATTCAATTTTTTTATTGCTTTTCATTTCTATTTCTTTTAAATTCTTATATAACCGTTCTCTTTCATATACAATTTCTTCAACATTTTTTAATATTCTTTCTGGATGCTTTAAAGCTACACATCCTACCATTTGAGAAAAAGTATTTAAATTATAAGGAGTCTTATTAATTCTTAATTTATTTATCAAATGTTTATTTGCAATTAAAAATCCAATTCTTAATGCTGCTAATCCCCATGCTTTAGATAATGTTCTAGTAACAATTAAATTTTTGTATTTTTCTATATATCCAATCATACCTTGTCCATAAAATTCATAATAAGCCTCATCAACAACTATTAAAATATCCTTAAATGCTTCTAAAATAAATATAATTTCATCATTACTAATTACATGTCCTGTTGGATTATTAGGATTAGAAAAAATTATAAGATTTGGATTTACCCGTCTACCATATTCAATAAACCTATCAACCGAAAAACTTCCATCATTTTCTGTATTATATTTTTTTACAACTCCCTCATTTAAAGATGTATAAAAATCATACATTGAAAAATCTGGATTAATAGTTAAAACTACTTTTTTCTTAGTAATTTGATAATTTATTATTAATGAAATCATTTCATCTGAACCATTTCCTGCAATAACATTTTCTTCACCTATACCAACTACCTCTGCATAAGCCTTCCTTAAATTCAAACTTTCATCATCTGGATATCTATTAAAATTTATTTTTTTTATTTCTTTGATAATTTCATCCAATTCATTTTTTTCAATATTTTTATAACTTTCATTTCCATTTATTCTTATACCTACTTTATCATTCATTACACTTTTATACTCTTTAATTTTTTTCATTTTCTAACCTCACTCTTATAGAATTTGCATGAGCTGTTAGACCTTCCTCATTTGCAAACCTAATTACTTTTTTCCCATCTTCATATAAAGCTTTTTTAGAATAAAATAAAAATGATGACTTCTTTAAAAAGGTATCAACAGATAATGATGATGAAAATTTTGCTGTTCCTCCAGTTGGCAATACATGATTTGTTCCTCCAAAATAATCTCCAATTGGCTCTGGAGTATATTCTCCTAAAAAAACAGAACCAGCATTTTTTATCTCCCCTAGATATTCCATTGGATTTTCTATTAAAAGTTCTAAATGCTCAGGTGATATTAAATTAGATAGTTTTATACATTCATCGAGATTATTACATATTATTATTTTTCCATAATCATTTAACGATTTTTCAATTATTTCTTTTCTTGAAAGGGATTTTAATTGAATATTAATTTCTTTTTCAACTTCTAATGCTAACCTTTTAGATGTTGTTAATAACATTGATGAAGCAGCTTCATCATGTTCAGCTTGTGACATCATATCTGCTGCAATATATCTTGGATTTGCACCTTCTTTAGCTATTATTAAAATCTCACTAGGACCCGCAACCATATCTATCCCAACAACTCCATAAACTTGTCTCTTTGCTTCTGCAACATAGGAGTTTCCTGGTCCTACAATCATTGAAACTGGATCAATACTTTCAGTTCCATAAGCTAAAGCAGCAATCGCTTGTGCTCCTCCAATTTTATAAATTTTATTTATCCCACAAACCCTTGCTGCCACTAATATATTACTATTTACTTTATTATTATAATTAGGAGGAGTTGATATTATAATATCTTGTACCCCTGCCACCTGCGCTGGAATAATATTCATTAATACTGAAGAGGGATAAGCTGCCTTTCCACCAGGAACATATACTCCTACACTATCAACTGGAATTATTCTTTGCCCCATATAAATTCCTAATTCCTTTTGATAAATATATCCCGTCTCTTTTTGTTTTTCATGATATTTAGTAATATTATTTTTACATTCTTCTAATATCCTTATCATTGTTTTATCACATTGCTTGTAAGCTTCTTCAATTTCTTCATTTGAAATTAAAAAATCTTTTAATTCTACATTATCAAATTTTAATGTATATTCTCTTAGTGCTTTATTTCCATGTAATTTAATATTTTCTATAATTTCTTCAACACTTTTTCTTATATTTATTGTATTACTTCTTTTCTTTAAATTTTTTATAATTTCATTTATATTATTATTGTTTACATTTATTATGCTTATCATATTAACTTGCCCCCTTTAATGTTATATAATAAACACTATTTACTACTTACACTCCTTATTTTATCTATAAAATTATTTATTTCTTTTTTTTTCAATTTAAAACTAGATTTATTTACTATAACTCTAGTGCTAATATCACAAATTTCATCTACAACAATTAATCCATTTTCTTTTAATGTTATACCTGTTTCCATTATATCTACTATACCTTCTGATATTCCTAATATAGGTGAAAGTTCTACTGACCCCTCAATTTTTATAATTTCAACATCCATTCCCTTTCTTTCAAAATATCTTTTTGCAACCTTTGGATATTTTGTACCTATTTTTATATGTCCTATTTTCTTAAAAATATCAATATTAGGAAGTGTTGCTACTATGAATTTGCATTTACCAATTTTCAAATCTAATAATTCATAATAATCTCCTTCTCTTTCTAATAAAGTATCTTTTCCAACTACTGCAATATCAGCTACTCCATGTTCTACATAAGTAACCGTATCATTTGCTTTTACTAAAAAATATCTTATATCATTTAAATTATCATTAAAAACTAATTTTCTTCCCTTATCTTTTAATTCATCAACAGAAAAATTTGATTTTTCTAATACTTTTACTAATTCCTTTTCTATTCTACCTTTTGTTAAAGCTATACTAATCAATCCCCAACCCCCTTATTTATAAATTATTTCTATTTTTTGCCCATTTCTAGTTTTATCTATAGCTTCTTTTAATACATTTAAGTAATCCTCCTTATTTAAATGTATTTTTTCAACATTACTTTTTTCCTTATAATCACAAGAATCTAAAAGTAAATTCGTATCTACTGAAAATCCTATAGCTGGCATACTTTTACTAAATTCATCCAATAAATTGTCATATCTTCCACCTCTAAGAACAGTAGAGCCTATTTCATTAACATAGCCCTTAAATATAATTCCTGAATAATAATTAACTCTTGGAACCATGCTCATATCAACAGAAATATATTTTTCATATCCTAATTTACTTAAATCTAAATATAACTGTTCTAAACATTTTATGTTTTCTTTCATTTCCTTATTAAATGCTATTTTCTTAGCTTTATTAATCATTTCATATCCACCAAATAACCATGGAAAGTCATTCAAAAAATATTTATATTCATTTTTTATATCTAAACAATTTAAATAATTTTTCAAACTTGTTAAACTCTTTTTATTAATAAGCTCAATTAGTTTATCCTTTTGATAATTGTATAAATTCATATTATTTAATGCAGATTTAAGTATATTCACATTTCCTATTTCTAATTTAAACTCTTTTTTTGTATCTAATGCTTTTAATACTTCTAAAGCAGTTACTAACACCTCTAAGTCTATTTCTCTACCATATGCTCCAATTAACTCTATTCCACAATCTAAGTATTCATTTCTCTTGCCTTCAAAACTATCATGAACTCTAAATACATTTGCACTATAAAATAACTTCAATGGTAATTCCATCTCTTTTAACTTACTATTAACTAATCTTGCTACAGGAACTGTCATATCTGGTCTTAAAGTTAATATTCTTCCTCTATTATCAAAGAATTTATACATTTCTTCCTCTTTAAGGCTTTGAGTTTTATGATTAAATGTTTCATAATATTCAACTGTTGGAGTAGAAATTTCATTATATCCCCAATTTTCAAAACAATTTTTTATAGTACTTATAATATTATTTCTTCTTTTACATTCATCTATAGTAAAGTCTCTCATTCCTTCTGGTATTATATTTTTTATACCAATCACCCCTTTACTGTATTAAAGTGCTAAAGTTATTATTGATAATACTACTTTTGGATTTATTTGTCAATTATTTTTCACTATATTTCTCTTTTACTTTTTAGTAGAATTTCATTTTTATTAATAATTTTCTAACACTTTTATTTATTTTATAAATATTTGAATAAAAATAAGCTAGTTACAATTAAGTAACTAGCTTTATAAATTTATTTTATAGCACTATCAATTTCTTCAACCATTTTCATTGTAGATGTAAATCCACCAGTAGCTGTATACCAAATGCTTGGATTTAAATATATAATATTTCCATTTTTATAAGCATCAGTTTTTTTCATTAATTCATTATCAAATAATTCTTTTGCTGATATTGTTCCACCTGCTATAGCAGCTCTATCAACAACAAATAAATAATCTGGATTTTTTTCTAATACATATTCAAATGAAGCCTTTTGCCCATGAGTAGAAGCTTCTATATTTTTATCAACAGGAATAATACCAAAGTTATTGTGAATAATTCCAAATCTTGATTCTGCTCCATATACACTAAATGAACCATCATTTGCTAATGCAATAAGCCCTGTAATATTCTTTTCTGTTGCTTTTGAATTTAATTTTGAAATAGCGTCCTTAATTGTAGTAAGCTCTTCTTTTACTTCATTTTCTTTATCAAATATTTTTCCTAAAACATTCATATTTTTTTCAAATGATTCTAAATAATTTTTATTATCTATGCTTAAATTAATAGTTGGAGCAATCTTACTTAACTCTTCATAATAATCAGCTTGTCTACCTGATATTATTATTAAATCTGGATTTAATTCAAATATTTTTTCCATATTTGGTTCTTTTAATGAACCAATACTTGAATATTCTTCTCCAGCAAATTTACTTAAGTGTTCAGGTAATCCATTTTGTACTACCCCAACTATACCTTGAACATTTAACTTATCTAGTGAATCTAAAATACCAAAATCAAATACTACAATTCTTTTAGAATTTTTATTTACTGTTGTTTCTCCTGAATCATGAGTAACAACAACTGTTTCTCCTCCACCTTTTCCTTCTGCACCTACAAATTTAGTTATACCAAATATAGCCAAAACTACTATTAATAAAGCTACTATTGATAAAATAGTCTTTTTTTTCATTTAAATACACTCCTATCTTATTTTATTTATATTGATATTCATTATCACTATTTTGTTATTTAAAATCTTTCTTTAAAAATATACACAAATATTTCTATTATTTATATTTTCTATATGGAAATCTATTTCATATATACTTTCTAATTCTTCCTTTTGTATAGTTTCTTCAGTTACACCATTTTTCACAAGTTTACCATCTTTTAAAGCAACTATATAATCCGAATAACAAGAAGCAAAGTTAATATCATGTATTACTATTACAACTGTTTTATTTAATTCATCACAAAGTTTTCTTAAAGTCTTCATAATTTCTACTGAATGTTTCATATCTAAATTATTTAAGGGTTCATCTAAAAATATATAATCACTATTTTGAGCTATTACCATTGCAATATATGCTCTTTGTCTTTGCCCTCCACTTAATTCATCTAAATATCTATCTTCAAATTCCTTAAGCTGCATATAATCAATAGCTTCATCTATATACTTATAATCTTCTTCTTTTAAATTTCCTTGTGAATGTGGAAATCTACCAAAGCTAACAAGCTCTCTAATCGTTAGCCTTATATTAATATTATTTGATTGCCTTAATATTGCTATCTTTTTTGCTAACTCTTTATTATCCCAATCTAATATATCTTTTCCATCTAGTAAGACTTCTCCAGAATCTCTTTTTAAAAGTCTACTCATTATAGAAAGAAGAGTACTTTTACCAGCTCCATTTGGTCCAATGAAAGAAGTTATTTTACCTTCTTGAATATTTAAAGATACATTATCTACTACCTTTTTATTTCCATATGATTTAGTTATATTTTTTACTTCTATCATCTGCTTCTCTCCTTCATTACTAAATAAATAAAATAAATTCCTCCAACAAAATTAATTATTATACTTACTGAAACACCAAAATTCATTAATTGCTCAACAACTAATTGACCTCCTATTAATGAAACAATACTAATTAATATTGTAGCTACTCCTAATATGCTATGTTTATAACTAGATATTACTTGTCTTGCTATATTTACTACAAGTAGCCCTAAAAAAGTTATTGGTCCAACTAATGCTGTTGCTACTGATGTTAATATTACTACTATTATAAGCATTTTTTTAACTATTTTGTCATAATCTATTCCAAGATTGATTGCAGCATCTCTACCTAATGACATTACATCTAATATCTTTAAATAATCATAAGCATATCCAATACAAAGTATTATTACTATACTTGATATAAATAATAAATCAGTATTTATATTATTAAAGCTAGCTTGCATTTTATCTTGAACCATTTGAAACTCAACTGGATCTATAAGAACTTGCATAAATGTAGTTAAACTTTCAAATAATGTTCCACATACAACACCAACTAATAACAATGTAAAAATATTTTTACTTCCATTTTTAAATATAAACTTATAAAGAATACTTGAAAATAAAAGCATTGATATTATTGTAATAATAAAATTTATATTTCCATTACTTATTATTGCTGAAGATGATCCAAGTAAAAATACAACCGTAGTTTGTAATAATACATATAAAGAATCAATTCCCAAAATACTTGGAGTTAAAATTCTATTATTAGTAACTGTTTGAAATATTAGTGATGAAAATCCTATTGCCGTTCCTGTTAATATCATTGCATATATTTTAGGAATCCTTCTATATAAAGCATATCTAAAATTAACACTATTTACTCCAATAAACAAAAATCCACTTATTAATATTAAAGCTACTATAGCTAAAATTATTATATTTCTTTTATCTCTAGCCTTCATTTTTACTCCCCCTTATTATCATATAAAGGAAAATTATGCTTCCTATAACTCCAACAGTTAAACTTATTGACATTTCAAATGGGAAAATTATGAATCTTCCTAAAATATCACAAGCTAATAAAAATATTGGTCCTAATAAGGCTGTGTGATATAAAGTTTTTTTTAAGTTATCTCCACTATATAAACTAATTATATTAGGAATAATAAGCCCTAAAAATGGTATATTTCCAACAGTTATTATTGTAACAGCACAAATTAATGAAACTATTGCTAATCCTACATTAACTACAAAGTTATAATTTACACCTAAATTAATTGCAAAATCTTCCCCCATTCCAACAATGGTAAATTTATTTGCATATAAAAATGCTATTATAACCATTGGTATACTTAAATATAGAAGTTCATAACTTCCCTTCATAATTAAAGACATATCTCCTTCCATCCATGAAGATATATTTTGAACTAAATCATATTTATAAGCAAAAAATGTTGTTATAGACCCGATTATTTTACCTAACATCATTCCTATTAATGGAACAAAAATAATATTTTTAATTTTTATTGCTTTTATCATTTTCATAAATAAAATAGTTCCTAACCCTGCAAAAATAAATGATATAATCATTTTTTGCATAATAGTAGCACCAGGAATTATCATTATACAAAACAATATACCCAACTTTGCAAAATCTGCTGTTGCAGCTGTAGTTGGTGATACAAACTTATTTTTACTTATTTGTTGCATTATTAATCCGCTAATACTAAGTCCCACTCCAGCAACTATTATTGCTATTAATCTTGGCAACCTACTTATTAACAGTATTTGTATTTTATCAATATTAAAAGATAATATATCATTAACACTAATATTAGTTACACCTACAAATAAAGAAATAATACTTAGTATTATCAATATAATAAATAAATATCTTTTTTTCATTTGCTTTCCCCCTATGTATATATATCAATGATAATACTTCTCTCTTTCAATTGATACCTATTATCATTTTCATTGTTATAATACTATTATTTTAACCTTATGTCTATATTTTTTTTTTATTATTTTTATTAAATTATATATTTTTCCTACTTTAAATTGTTAATTTTTTAACTATACCCCTTATATATTGCTCTTTTTTTACATTTTTTTAATTATTCATTTAAATTTCTTCAATATATATTATTTTCCCCTACTTATTCCCTTTGATTATAACTTAATACTGTGATATTATAAATTACATAGTATTATATTTAATTTTATATTGTTTTTTAATTTTATATTGTTTTTTAATTTATATATTGAAATATAAAAAATTTAATGATATAGTTTAAATATGGTATTATTAAATAATAATTATTATCAAATGATTATTATTAGATGTTTTAAGAAAATAAGAAAAGAGGCGCTATGATGAGAGAAGAATGGAATGATTTCAAAACAGGTTCATGGACAAAAAGTATTGATGTAAGAAACTTTATCCAAACTAACTACACTCCATATGAAGGTGATTCTAGCTTCTTAGCAGGAGCTACTGAAGCAACAAACAAACTTTGGGCTGAAGTTAGTGATTTATTCAAAAAAGAAAGAGAAAACGGTGGGGTTTTAGATGTAGATACAGAAACTATATCTGGAATTAATGAATATAACCCTGGTTATATTGATCAAGCTTTTGAAAAAATCGTAGGTGTACAAACTGATGCTCCTTTAAAAAGAGCTGTAATGCCTTATGGTGGAATTAGAATGGCTGAAAATGCTGCAAAAGCTTATGGATATGAAGTAAGCCCTAAAATTTCTGAAATATTCACTAAATATAGAAAAACTCACAACCAAGGTGTTTTCGATGCTTATACTACAGAAATGAGATTAGCTAGAAAATCAGGTGTTATCACTGGTCTTCCAGATGCATACGGTAGAGGAAGAATTATAGGTGACTACAGAAGAGTTGCTCTATACGGAGTTGATAGATTAATAGAAGATAAAAATTCTCAAAAATTAAGCTTAGAAGTTAAAACTATAGATGAAGATGTAATCAGATTAAGAGAAGAAATTTCTGATCAAATCTTAGCTTTAAATGAATTAAAAGGTTTAGCTGCTAGTTATGGATTTGATATATCTAAGCCAGCTACAAATGCTAAAGAAGCTATTCAATGGTTATACTTTGGATTCTTAGGCGCTATAAAAGATCAAAATGGTGCTGCTATGTCTTTAGGTAGAACTTCTACATTCTTAGATATCTATATTGAAAGAGATTTAAGAAATGGTGTTATAACTGAAGAAGAAGCTCAAGAATTAATGGACCACTTCGTAATGAAGTTAAGATTAGTTAAATTCTTAAGAACTCCAGAATACAATGATTTATTCTCTGGAGATCCTACTTGGGTTACTGAATCAATCGCTGGTATGGGATTAGATGGAAGAACTTTAGTTACTAAGAACTCATTCAGAGTACTTAACACATTATATACTTTAGGGCCATCACCAGAACCAAACTTAACTGTTTTATGGTCAACTAGATTACCTCAAGGATTTAAAGATTTCTGTTCTAAGGTTTCTATTGATACATCTTCAGTTCAATACGAAAATGATGATTTAATGGCTCCATACTGGGGAGATGATTATGCTATCGCTTGTTGTGTATCAGCAATGAGAGTTGGTAAGCAAATGCAATTCTTCGGTGCTAGAGTTAACTTAGCTAAGACTTTACTTTACGCTATAAACGGTGGTAAAGATGAAAAGTACGGAATGCAAGTTGGACCTAAGACTGCTCCATTAACTGGTGAATACTTAGATTACAACGAAGTAATGGAAAGATTTGATATTATGACTGATTGGTTAGCTAACCTTTATGTTAATACATTAAATGTTATCCACTACATGCACGATAAATATTCTTATGAAAAATTACAAATGGCTTTACATGATAGAGATGTATTTAGAACTATGGCTTGTGGTATAGCTGGGTTATCAGTTTGTGCTGACTCTATTTCTGCAATTAAATATGCAAAAGTTAAGCCAATAAGAAATGAAGATGGTGTTGCTATCGACTTCGAAATTGAAGGTGACTTCCCTAAATACGGAAATGACGATGACAGAGTTGACGAAATTGCTGCTTGGTTAGTTGAAAGCATGATGAATAAGATAAGACAAAACAAGACTTACAGAAATGCTTACCACACTCAATCAGTATTAACAATAACTTCAAATGTTGTTTACGGTAAGAAGACTGGTACTACTCCATGTGGAAGAAAAGCTGGAGAACCATTTGCACCAGGAGCTAATCCAATGCACGGAAGAGATTCTAGCGGATCATTAGCATCATTAAACTCAGTTGCTAAGATTCCTTATGAACATTCACAAGATGGTGTTTCTAACACATTCTCAATTGTTCCAGATGCATTAGGAAAAACACCAGAAAACAGAATTCATAACTTAGGTACTATGATGGATGGATACTTCTCTCAAGGTGCTCAACACTTAAACGTAAATGTATTTAATAGAGAAACTTTATTAGATGCTATGGATCACCCAGAAGAATACCCACAATTAACTATCAGAGTTTCTGGATATGCTGTTAACTTCATCAAATTAACAAGAGAACAACAATTAGATGTTATAAACAGAACATTCCATAAATCAATGTAATAAAAAAGAGGATTCATTTGAATCCTCTTTTTCTATTATATTATCTTTTCATTATATATATCTACAACTATAACCTCTGGTCTATTAAATAATCTTAATGGAAATCCACTATTCCCTAATCCTCTACTTATTATAAGCTTATTTTTTTCTCCATGAATACCCCTATAATACTTAGGTAAAATTCCTTGTCCTGGTGCAAATAAACCACCTATAAAAGGTAATATAAACTGTCCTCCATGAGCATGCCCTGAAAACATAATATTAAAATTATATTTATTGTAAGATTCTTCTCCTATTGCCGCAAAATTTCCCGGATAATGGGATAAAATAATTTTTATTCCATTTTTACTCTCTAACTCATTAAATAATAAGTTAGATTTATTATAAAAATATCTACTATTTGCCTTCTCATAAAATGATTCACCTTCATCTATCCTATTTTCAACAAGGCCTAATATAAATATCTTATTATTATTTATATTTATTTCTTTAATTTTATTATCTAATACAATTACTTCATTTAAATTAATTTTATATAATATCTCATTTATCTTCTCAGTTCTCATCTCGTTATTTCCAGGAATATATACTAAATAAACCTCTTTATTTAACTCTGCTAAAAAATTTATTATTTCATCCATTTTTCTTAAATTTGAATCTATCATATCACCAGTTGTAACAACTATATTAGGTTTTTGTTTTAATATAATATTTTTTAATCTCTTATTATCTTTACCAAATTCTTTACTATGTAAATCAGAAAGATGTACAATCCTTATTTTATTATTTACATTAGCACTTATCTTAAATTTTGTTATATCAAAAACATTATTTTCATAATAACAAAACATTATTATAAGAAATATTAATATTATTATTACTTCCATGTCTTTCCTCCTTACCATAATTAAATATAAATATTATACATCATCTTATAAAACTATTGTATTAATAAAATGTAAATAACTAAAAAGAGAGTGAAACTACTGATATTTCACTCTCTTTTTAAATTTATAATATTATTCTTGTTCTGCTAATTTCTTTAATTCAGCATATTTTCTTCTAGCATGCTCTTCTGTCATTTGGAATAATTCTTCCGCTTGTTCAGGATATTGCTTAGCAATTGCTGAATATCTTACTTGATCCATAATAAAGTCTCTAAAACTTCCTTGTGGTTCTTTAGAATCTAAATTAAATGGATTTTTACCTTGCTCTTTTAATTGTGGATTGAATCTATATAAATGCCAATATCCAGCTTTAACTGCTTCATCCATGTTTCTTATAGAGAATCCCATTCCTTTCTTTAATCCATGGCTAATACAAGTTGAATATGCAATAATAATTGATGGTCCATTATGTGCTTCTGCTTCAAGCATTGCCTTAACTACTTGGTTCTTATCTGCCCCAATAGCTACTTGCGCAACATAAACATTACCATAAGACATCATCATTCTTCCTAAATCCTTCTTATTTGTTTTCTTACCTGATGCTGCTAATTTAGCCATTGCTGCTGCAGGAGTTGATTTAGAAGATTGACCTCCAGTATTAGAATAAATTTCTGTATCAAATACTAATACATTTACGTCTTGTCCAGATGCTAATACATGATCTAATCCACCATATCCGATGTCATAAGCCCATCCATCTCCTCCAAGAATCCATTGAGATCTCTTAACTAAGAAGTCAGCTCTTTCTCTAATTTCTTCAATTAGAACTTTAACTTCTTCATTTTCAATATTGTTTTCTGCAAGTATTGCTTCAACTTCTCTTGAAGAAACCTTTGAAAGTTCTCCATTATCTTTATTTTCTAACCAATTTTTGAATACTTCTTTATATTCTTCAGCAATATCCATAGATATTAAGATTTCCATATTTGCAGCTATTTTCTTTCTCATTTGATCAGCTGCTAAGAACATACCATATCCAAATTCAGCATTATCTTCAAATAATGAGTTAGCCCAAGCTGGCCCTTTACCTTCATGGTTCTTAGTATATGGTGTTGAAGGTGCTGAACCTCCCCATATTGATGAACATCCAGTTGCATTAGCAATCATCATTCTATCACCAAATAATTGAGTTGCTAATTTAATATATGGAGTTTCTCCACAACCTGCACATGCTCCTGAGAATTCCATAAGTGGTTGTTTAAATTGGCTATCCTTAACTGTCTTGCCTGCAGTTAAATGTTCTTTATTTGATACTTCTTTTGATACTGAGAAATCCCAATTTGCTACTTCTGTTTCTACTTGTGTTCCAAGTGGCTTCATTTCTAATGCCTTACCTGGTGCTGGACAAATATCAACACAGTTATTACATCCAGTACAATCTAATGTACTAACTTGAATTCTATAGTTTAATCCAGCTAATGTTTTACCAGTAGCTTTCTTAGTTTCAAATCCAACTGGTGCCTTTGCTAATTCTTCATCAGTTACTAAAACTGGTCTAATACATGCATGTGGACAAACAAATGCACATTGGTTACATTGAATACATTTTGCCATATTCCATTCTGGAACATCTGTTGCAACACCTCTTTTTTCATATGCTGCAGTTCCTGCTGGGAATGTACCATCTTCTAATCCATTAAATGCACTTACAGGTAACTTATCACCTTCTAAAGAATTCATTGGATTCATTATATTTTTAACGAAATCTGTTACCTTTTTAGTTTCTACTTTTGCTTCTTCAGTTGCAGTTTTCCAACTTTCTGGTACATTTATTTTAACTAATGAATTCATACCTGCTTCAACAGCTTCGTAATTCATATTAACAACTTTGTCACCTTTTTTACCATAAGCCTTCTTAATTGAAGCCTTTAAGTATTCAGTTGCTTCTTCTTGTGGTATAATTTCTGCTAATTTAAAGAATGCAGATTGCATTATCATGTTAATTCTTCTACCTAATCCAATTTCAGATGCTATCTTAGTTGCATTAACAGTATAGAAGTTTATTTCATTTTCAGCTATATATCTCTTCATTTTAGCTGGTAATTTTCTTTCAATTTCTTCTTCGTTCCAAATAGTATTTAATACGAAGTTTCCACCTTTTTTAAGCCCTTTTAATAAATCATATTGATTTACGTAAGCTTGTACGTGACACGCTATATAATCAGCTTCATCAATAAGGTAAGTTGATCTTATTGGTGTATCTCCAAATCTTAAGTGAGACATAGTAACTCCACCAGATTTCTTTGAATCATATGCAAAGTAAGCTTGTACATATTTATCTGTATTTTCACCTATAATTTTAATTGCTTGCTTATTAGCACCAACTGTACCATCTGAGCCTAATCCCCAGAACTTACATCTAACTGTTCCTGGTGTAACTATTCTTAATTCATCTTCTACTGGAATTGAAGTGAAAGTAACATCATCTTCTATACCAACTGTAAAGAAGTTCTTAGAATCATCTTTCTTTAAGTTATCAAATATAGCTTTAATATCTGAAGGAGTAACATCCTTAGAAGCTAATCCATAACGTCCACCAACAATCTTAGGTGCATTTTCTTTTCCATAGAATGCAGAACATACATCTAAGTATAATGGTTCACCATTACATCCTGGTTCTTTAGTTCTATCAATTACACAAATCTTTTCTACTGATTGTGGTATAACCTTTAATAAATGCTCTACTGAGAATGGTCTGAATAAATGAACTTTAACTAATCCATACTTTTCTCCTCTAGCATTTAATTCATCTATAGTTTCTTCTATAGCTTCAGTAACTGAACCCATAGCAACAATTATTTCTTTTGCATCTTCTGCTCCATAATAATTAAATAATCCATAGCTTCTTCCTGTTTTTTCTTCTATCTTAGCCATATATTCTTCAACTATTGGAATTATATTATTGTAGAATATATTTGAAGCTTCTCTAGTTTGGAAGTAAATATCTGAGTTTTGAGCAGTTCCTCTTGTAACTGGATTATTTGGAGTTAATGCTCTACTTCTAAATTCCTTTAACGCTTCTCTATCTATCATTTCTGCATAATCTTCGTAATCTAAAACTTCTACCTTTTGTATTTCATGTGATGTTCTAAATCCATCAAAGAAGTTTACAAAAGGTAATCTTCCTTTTATAGCTGCAAGATGAGATACTGGAGCTAAGTCAGCAACTTCTTGTACTGAACCTGCAGCAAGCATTACACAACCAGTCATTCTTGCTGCCATAACATCTTGATGATCTCCAAATATTGATAATGCTTGAGATGCTATTGCTCTAGCACTTACATGAAATACACCTGGTAATAATTCTCCTGCTACCTTGTACATATTTGGTAACATTAATAATAAACCTTGAGATGCTGTAAAAGTGGTTGTTAATGCACCAGCTTGTAGTGAACCATGGAATGTACCAGCAGCGCCTGCCTCTGATTGCATTTCTACAACATTAACTGTTTGTCCGAAAATATTTTTCTTCCCTTGAGCAGACCATTCATCAACAACTTCTGCCATTGTAGTAGATGGTGTTATTGGGAATATTGCAGCTACATCTGTAAAAGCATATGCTACATGAGCAGCAGCTGTATTACCATCAATAGTCATCATTTTCTTTGCCATGATAATATACCTTCTTTCATTTTTCTAATAGAAATTTGCAATAATTGCAACTTAATATTTATCATAATGTATTTAAAATATTTCTAAGCATTCTTATTAATAACAATAATTAATAATCTAAAATACTATTTTAATATTTCCTTTAAAATTTTTAAAATAAACATTAAATTTATATTATTTAATAACTTTTTACTTATTCTTTCATTCATAATATTACTATTTTCAGTTTTTTTCTACAAGTAGGCACTTTTTTTATATATAGTATCAAAAAAGATACTAAGTATATAGTTTTATATCTATATTTATGATATTATTTTTATACTTAATATATATAGGAGGGATACCCTTAATGAATGAAAAAACACTTATATTTCATAATGATTGTCGTTTAAACAATCGATGTGCAAAATATAAAACTTGCCCTATTATTCTTGTACATAAATTATTATCAGGCAAATGGAAAATATTAATTCTTTGGTATTTAAGTAATGAAACATTAAGATTTAGCGAATTAAAAAAGAAACTTCCTGATACAACACAAAAAATGCTTACTAATCAATTAAGAAGTTTAGAAGAGGATAACCTTATATTTAGAAAAGTATATCCTGTTGTTCCCCCTAAAGTTGAATATGGACTTACTGATATGGGAAAAAATCTAATACCTCTTCTTGAATCAATGTATTCATTTGGAGTTGAATATTTAAATGAAAAAATTTAAAATAAAAATAAGATGTTTACAACCTAATGTAAGCATCTTATTTTTTTATAATAAATACAAAATCACTTAAAAAGCATAATTTAATTATTCCATTTATTTATTGACAACAATTACTGTTAGATTATAATTATTACTATAAGCGTAAAAAGCATTTAAGAAAATTAATAAAAAGGAGATATTTACATGTCTAATACATTCAAAATAACTGAAGATTTATTTTGGGTTGGAGCACTTGATCCAAACTTAAAAATTTTTGACATTATAATGGAAACTAAATTTGGTACATCTTATAACTCTTACTTATTAAGAGGTTCTGAAGGTATTGCATTATTTGAAACTGTAAAAGAAAAATTTTTTGATGAACATTTAGAAAAAATTCGTTCTGTTATAAATTTAGAAGATATAAATTATGTTGTTGTAAATCATACTGAACCTGATCATGCTGGATCGGTTGAGAAAATTTTAGAATATGCTCCTAATGCAACAGTTGTTGGAAGCAATTTAGCAATTAAATACTTAACTGAAATTATTAATAAACCATTTAAAAACAAAGTAGTAAAAGACGGAGAAACATTATCTTTAGGTAATAAAACTTTAAAATTTATTAGTGCTCCTCAATTACATTGGCCTGATACAATGTACACATATGTAATTGAAGATGAAACATTAATTACTTGTGATTCTTTTGGTGCTCATTATTGTGATGAACGTGTTTTAAAAAGTGCAATTGAAGATAGCAAAGAAGATGACTATATAGAAGCTTATAATTATTACTTTAGAATGATAATGGGTCCATTTAAACCATTTGTTTTAAAGGCATTAGATAAAATAAAAGATTTAGATTTAAAATTTATTTGCCCTGGTCACGGCTTAGTACTAGATAATAATAATATAGAAAAATATATGAACTTATATAAAGAATGGTGCCAATCAGTAAAAAGAAAAAAACAAAGTATAGTAATACCTTACGTTAGTGCATATGGATACACTGAGGAAATTGCACAAGAAATAAAAAAAGGAATTGAATCTTCAAATTTTGATGTAGACATTTTAATGTATAATTTAGTTACTGCTGATATGAATGAAGTTTTATCTGAAATAAATCAATGTAGTGGTTTATTATTAGGTTCTCCTACATTATTATCAGATACATTACCTCAAATTTGGACTATTTTAACTTCATTAAATCCTGTTATTCATAAAGGATTATCAGCAAGTTGCTTTGGATCATATGGTTGGAGTGGAGAAGCTCTTAAAAATATTAATGAAAGATATAAGCAATTAAAACTAAATGTTGTTTCTGAACCATTAGGAATAATCTTTAAACCTAGTGAAAACAACTTAAAAGATGCTTATAATTTTGGTTTAGATTTTGCAAAAAAAGTTTTAAAATAAATAAAAAAATAAACAATAGGTAGATTTATATAACATATAATCTGCCTATTATTATTTTAAGCTTCCAGATCTAATTATTGATATCAATAACCATAAACCTAAAATTGCAGAAACAAAATACCCTCCCATTCCAATAATAGATATTCCATATATTTGAGGTTCTGGATTTCTATTAAGTATTAATGATGAACCAACTACCATACCTGCTATTATTAAAGCAAATGATAATCTATTAATCATTTTATTTAATACATTAATATATTCTTCTTTATCTTCAATTACTATGTTAACTTTTGTTCTTCCTTTTATTAAAGTATCTGCTAAAGAAGCAGTTTTTGAAGGTATATTTAAACTATCTCTTGTTAATTTATATATTTTTAATAAATAATCATTAATATCAAATTGTTTAAAAAAATAATTTTTATAATACTCTTTAACATATGGTATTACTAAATTAATAATATTTAATTCTGGAGAAAGTTCTGCTACTAATCCTTCAACCATAACCATTGTTCTTACTAACATAGTAAAATCACTAGGTAATCGTAAATTATTTCTTTTTGCTACTTCAAATATTTCTTGAAATAATAAAGAAATTTTAATATTTTTTAATGAAGTGGTATAATAA
The DNA here is from genome assembly GCF_053571985.1 of Clostridium sp. ETTB3. Lineage (NCBI taxonomy): Bacteria > Bacillati > Bacillota > Clostridia > Eubacteriales > Clostridiaceae > Clostridium > Clostridium sp. ETTB3. The sequence continues at coordinate 963,911 of NZ_CP199832.1, read as the reverse complement.
TTTCTAAACATATAATCTATATCTTTATAAAGCTGTTCTCTATCAATCTTTCCAATTTTAATCCCAATATTCATTACAAAATCAGTTAATTTATCAATATCTTCATTTGCAATAGCCACAATAGCATTATTTAACTCTTGTTGTCTTTCCTTTGATAATACACCAACAATCCCAAAATCAATAAAGCATATTTTCTCACCATAAATTAATAAATTCCCTGGATGAGGATCTCCATGAAAAAATCCATCTTTTAAAACTTGCTTGAAATATGAAAGAGTTAACTTCTTTGCTATATCATCTTTATCATATCCTAATTCATTAAGTATAACTTTATCATTTATTTTAAATCCTTCTATATTTTCTTGAGTTATAACTTTTTCACTTGTATATTCATCAATAATAAATGGTGCATATATACATGGAATATCTTTATTAAATTCTCTAAATTTCTTTACATTATTTGCTTCATAAATAAAGTTTAATTCTTTTTCAGTTGATGATTTTATTTCTAATAATATTTCTTTAGGATCTACTACACTTTCTTTAAATACCCTATCAAATTTTTCACTTAAAATAAGTAATATATCAAAATCCATCATCATAGTTTCTTTTATATTAGGTCTTTGTATCTTTATAACAACATCTTGACCATTTTTAAGTATTCCTCTATAAACTTGTGCTACAGATGCAGCTGCTATTGCTTCTTTGTTTATATATAAAAATTCATCTTCAATATTTTTATTAAATTCATCATAAAATACCTTTGCCATATCTTCAAATTTATCACTTGCAACATTATCTTGTAATTTTGATAGTTCAATTATATATTCCTCTGGTATAAGTTCTTGCCTTGTACTCAATATTTGACCTATTTTTATAAAAGTTGGTCCTAATTCTTCAAATGCTTTTCTAAGATTAGAAGGGGATTTTTTCTCTTTTTCCTCTTTTTTACCAAGCAAATATCCTAATCCATAACTTGTGAATACTTTTAATATTTCTTTAAATCTAGCAACTGAACTCCCCTCCATATTAATCTCCTACTCTCCTTATACCTTACTCTTACTCTTATTTTTATTCCTCATTATTTAACTTACTTTCAAGCTTATAAACTCTTGCTTTTAATATTTCAAACTCATCTCTTGTTACATAATTATATGCTTCTATATTACTACCATTTGTTTCATAATGTTTATTTTTTTCTTCAGTTTTACATTTATCATTAAATGTTCTCTTTAATTCCTCTCCAAGTTCTTTACCTTCTTCCACTGTTATCTTTCCTTTTTTAACTAGTTCATCTATAACCTCAACTGACTTTTCATAAGTACTTGCTACAGCTCCTACTCCAAATAATAAAACCTTTTTTATTTCATCCATCATTTTATATTCCTCCTTTATTTCTTTATTAATATATTTATGTACTCTTTTATAAAAAATATGTTAAAAATAAAAGTTAGCATTTAGTTGCTAACCTTATTTTGCATTATTATTTATATTTTCTTCTATGATAAAAGTATTACTTTTTATAATTATATCTTTTATTTATATTATTAACTTTTAATAAGCAAAAATAATTACATTTCATTTTTTTATTATTAACAAATTATATATTATTTATTCATATAAAAATAACAAAAGTGCAAACTTTAAAAAAAATTTTAAATAATTCTTAATAGTTTGCACTTAATAATATATATTATCTTCTATTTCTACTTATTCTCATTCTAGGAATAAACCCTAATTTAAACATAGCCCTAAATGCATCTCTTGCTCCTTTTTCATATCCATCTTTAAAACCCTCATCATAATCTTCTTTTTGGATATCTATATCTTCATCACATTCATTAAAATTCTCATAATTATTTTTATCACATCTAGATTCTTCATTTAAATCTTCTTCAAAACTTCTATAACAATCATCTATATCTGAATCATACATTATAATATTATTATATTCATCTGTAGAATAATTTTCGGGTGTAGTTTTTTCTTCTATTATTTCACTATTCATTTCAAAATTATCTTCTTCATATGATTCATCTAAATTATTATCATTTTTTGAAGTTTCTATGTCCATAATTATATCTCCTTAGAATATTTTTATACTCTATTATATGAACAAGCTTTTATAAGGTGTTTATTTTACGAAGTGCATATTCCATTGTTCCTTCAAGATTACTACTATTTTTTCCTCCACCTTGTGCAAGAAAATTGCTTCCTCCACCTCTTCCATCTATTAATGTAATACTATCTTTTAATAAATTATTCATTGAAATATTTTTAATATTTTTAGAACATGCAAAAATTAAATTTGCTTTATCTTCTAACTTTATTGCAAATAATACTATCATATTATCTCTAACAGTTATTTTTTCTGCTATTTTGCTTATATATTTTACATCTCCATTTTCATAAATCTTTTTAACAACCTTTAAATCACCTATAGTAATTGAATCTTCTATCATATCTTTTATTTGATAATCTGAAATTTCCATCTTTATTTTTCTATTTTCATCTTGTATATCTCTTACTTCTCTTACTAACTTATCTATTGAATTTATTGCATCAGTTTCATTACAATTTAAAAGTTTGCAAATTTTATTTCTAAATTCATCTTTTCTAAAATAATCCTTAATAGCTCTATTTCCAGCTAAATATTCTATTCTCGTTGCTCCTTTATGTTTTTCCCATTTTCTTATTTTTATTAATTGTACATCTAATGTTTTACTAGGATGAACACCACAACATGCATTTATATCTAAATCACCTATTTTTACTATTCTAATTTGCTCATTTGTATTTGGTAAATCACGTCTTATTTTTATTTTTTTTAATTCTCTTTTAGAGGGTGTTAAAAATTCAACATTAATATTTTCTTTAATAACTTCATTTGCCATTTCCTCTACTTTTCTTATAGCTTCTTCACTAATTATTCCTTGGATATCTACTGTGCTTATTTCTTTTCCTACATGGACACTTACAGTATTAGCATTAAATAAAGTAAAGAAGCATCCTGAAAGTATATGCTGTCCTAAATGTTGTTGCATTCCATCTAATCTTCTATCCCAATCTATTTTGCATTTTACTTTATGTATTTTTATTGCTTTTGTTTCTGTTACATGATATATTTCACCATCTTTTTCATAAACATCAATTAATTTATGATTATCTATATATCCTAAATCGCAGTGTTGTCCCCCTCCCCCGGGGAAAAATATAGTTTTATCTAAAGCTATATGATATTGTCCATTGTTTTCTATAATATTTGTTATTTCTGCTGTAATTTCTTTCAAATATTGATCTTTATAGTATAGTTTTTCCATAGTAATACCTCCATTATATTCTTAAATTACTATTTTTATAAATTTTATATTAGTTAAAGTTACAATTCAACTTATTTTCATTTTTAACCTTTTCTCCTATTTTTACCTTTTAATTTATGTTATAATATTACTTGTTTTACTTTTTATTGAATTTTATATTCCTTAATATTAAATAATTTACATCTAAATACAGTAAATTTGACATATATAAATTTCTATAGTAAGGTAACGTCAAGAATAATATTCTTATAGGAGGTAAATTTTTTGTTTAAAAAATTAACACTTTTTTCTTTAATTGTAGTATTGTTTATATCATTTATTAATACAAATTTTGCATATGCTACTCCACAAGATAAAATTAATGAAAGCTTAAAAAAATATCAAACTCTCGATTCTGAAATTCTAGAACTTAATTCTAAAATTGAAAGTTTAGATATTGAAATAGATAAAACTACACTTAAATTAAAGGAAAATAATCAAGCGATTTCTGATATTAAAAATCAGATAGAAATTAACGAATCTAAATTAAAACAAACAAAAGAAGAAATCGAAAAAGCTCAAATAGTATTAGATAATAGAGTTAGAACTATGTATAAAACTAATATGTCTTCAAATATATTAGTTAGTGTTATTACTTCTAAAAATATAACTGATTTATTTTCTAGGGTACAAGCTATTTCTAAGATATTATCTACAGATAAAGAAATTTTGTCTGATATAAATAATAAAAAAAATGAATTAGATTTAACTATTAAAAATTTAAATACTAAAAATTCTGAATTAGCTACATTAAAAAATATTATTGAAGAAGATTTAAAAACTATTGAAAATAAAAAATCTGAACAAGAAAAATATCTTGAACAATTAAATTCTGAAAAAGAATCTGCTTTTGCAATTATTGAAGAAAATGAAAAAATATTGATATCTGATTCATTAGCTATTGCTAACTCTTCATCTGCATCTACTTCAGAATTACAAAATGCTATTGATTCATTAAAATCTTATATTCCACTACTAAATAGTTCTAAAATTATTAATATGGCACGGGATGGAATAAGTAATGCTGAATCAAGAATCAATGAACTTAATAAACCTATTGTAGATAATAGTGCTGACATAGCAACTGGAACCATTGGCAATGTTGTAAAAACATTGACTATGGAGTCAACTGCATATTATGGTCATGGTACTACAGCTTTAGGATTAAAACCAGTTAGAAATCCTAATGGACTTAGTACAATCGCTGTTGATCCTAATGTAATTCCATTAGGTACTAAGGTTTATGTATCTGGTTATGGTCTTGCAATAGCAGCTGATACTGGTGGTGCTATTAAAGGAAATATTATTGATGTATTCCTTAATAGCTATGAAGAATGTTATTCATGGGGAAGAAGACAAGTTACTGTACAAATTTTAGAATAAGCTAAAAATAGTTTGTAGTTATGTATGGGGATGTCGCATTAAGAATAAATCCTACAATATATTGTATTAATTTTTATTTTTTAAAACAATATATTGTGTATAAAAGTTTTAGTGCGACAGCCCCTTAAATATATATTTTTTGATTAATTTCTTCAGGATCTAATAATTTAATAACTGTTAATCAACATTTATTGTATTATTTATTCTTGTTTTTTTAGCAATTTTAAATTATTATCCATAATAACTTTAATCCTACATAAAACTTTATATATTACTACTTTAATTTTAAACTAAGATCTCATTAATTCCAATAATTATAATTGATTTTATAAATTTTTATGTTATTATAAGTTATAATATTTAATTTTGGAGAGGTAAAAAAATCATGGATTGGATAAAAGATATTGAAAACTATGAACCTTATAACGAGCAAGAAATTAAAGATAAGGATTTAATATTAAAATGTATCAAGCTTCATGATGATATTTTAACACGTGAAAATACAATTGCTCATATAACTAGCTCTGGTTACATAGTTAATAAATCAAGAACAAAGGTATTAATGATTTATCATAAAATTTATAAAAGTTGGGCATGGACTGGTGGTCATGCTGATGGTGATTCAAATTTACTTCATGTTGCAATTAAAGAAGCTAAAGAAGAAACTGGACTTAAAAATGTAACTCCAATAACTGAAAATATCTTGGGATTAGATGTACTTAATGTAAATGGTCATGTAAAAAAAGGTAAATATATTTCTTCTCACTTACATTTATCTATAGCTTATCTTCTAGAAGCAAATGAAGAAGATGAACTTATTATAAATGAAGAGGAAACTAATGGAGTTAAATGGATTCCTATTGATGAATTGCATATTCATTGTACTGAAGACCATATAGTAAAAACTGTATATTCAAAATTTAATAAAAAAATTAAGGAGCTAAATTTATAACTTTTAGCTCCTTAATTTTTTAATCTTGTGCTAATCTCTTATAACTTTCTAATCTTTCTTTAGCATCCTTTTCTGTCTTTTCAAATAACTGTTCTGCTAATTCTGGGAATACCTTAGCTAAAGATGCATATCTTATTTCTCCCATTAAGAAATCTTTAAAGTCGGCTTTTGGCTCTTTAGAATCTAAAGTAAATGGATTTTTTTCTCCTTTAAGTGATGGATTATATCTATAAAGATTCCAATAGCCACAATCAACAGCTTTCTTTTGTTCATAAGGACTATTAGTCATACCACCCTTTATTCCATGATTAATACATGGTGAATATGCAATTATTAAAGATGGTCCATTATAGCTTTCAGCTTCACTTATAGCTTTAATTGCTTGATTTTTATCTGCTCCAATAGCTATTTGAGCTACATAAACATATCCATAGCTCATTGCCATCATGCCTAAATCCTTCTTTTTAGTTCTCTTACCTGCTGCTGCAAATTTAGCAATTGCTGATGTTGGTGTAGATTTTGATGATTGACCACCAGTATTAGAATATATTTCTGTATCAAAAACAAGTACATTTACATCTTCATTACTTGCAAGCACATGATCTAATCCACCATAGCCAATATCATATGCCCATCCATCTCCACCAAATATCCATTGTGATGTTTTTATAAAATATTCTTTATCTTTTAATATTTCCTTTGCAATTTCATCATTACATCCTTGTAATGCAACTTCAAGCTTTTCTGCTCTTTCTCTTGTACCCTCACCAATATCTTTATTATTTAACCATTCCTCCATAGATTCCCTTGCACTATTACAAGCACCTTCTTTTAGTGCTTTTTCAATATTTGATGCAATTCTTTCTCTTATTGTCTTTGTTCCTAAAAACATTCCAAGTCCATATTCTGCATTATCTTCAAATAATGAATTTGCCCATGCAGGTCCATATCCTTGTTGATTCTTTGTATATGCTGTTGCAGCTCCAGATGATGCCCAAATAGAAGAACATCCTGTAGCATTTGCAATTATCATCCTATCCCCAAATAATTGAGTTACTAATTTAGCATAAGGTGTTTCTCCACATCCTGCACATGCTCCTGAAAATTCTAATAATGGTTGCTCAAATTGACTTCCCTTAACAGTAGTCTTTTTCATAGGATTTTTCTTATTTTTTATTTCATTTACAGCAAAATTCCAAGCCTCAATTTGATTTGCTTGTGAAGCAATAGGTTTCATAATAAGAGCTTTTCCTGGTGCTGGACAAACCTCTGCACAATTAGCACATCCAGTACAATCAAGAGGTGTAACTCCTATAGTATAAAAATAAGGTACTTCTACTTTAACTCCCTTAGCATCTATTTTTTTAAATGATTCTGGTGCATTTTGCAATTCATCTTCTGTTGATAAAAATGGTCTAATACATGCATGAGGACATACATATGAACATTGATTACATTGTATACATCTTTCTTGAATCCATTCTGGAACATTTACAGCTATTCCCCTTTTTTCATATTTAGTAGTTCCATGCATAAATGTTCCATCTTCCATTTTATTATCTATAAAAGCTGATACTGGTAAGTTATCTCCTTTTAAATCATTCATAGGCATACATATATTTCTTACAAAATCAGGAACTGATATATTTTCTTTTTTTTCATCTACAACATTTTTCCATGAATCTGGTACATCTACTTTTACTAATGCTTCAACCCCTTTATCAATAGCAGTATGATTCATATTAACAACTTCTTCACCCTTTTTTCCATATGAAGTTACTACTGCTTGCTTTAAATATTTTATAGCTTCATCAACAGGAATTATATTAGCAACTTTAAAAAATGCTGATTGCATTATCATATTAATTCTTCCACCTAAACCAATTTCTTGGGCAATTTTAATTGCATTGATTATATAAAAATTAATATTATTTTCAGCTATATATTTTTTTATCGTTGCTGGTAACTTTTTATCTAATTCATCTATACTCCAAATTGTATTTAAAACAAAAACTCCATTTTTCCTTAATCCATTAAGTAAATCATATGAATATACATATGATTGATTATGACATGCAACAAAATCAGCCTTATCTATATCATAATGTGATTTTATTGAATTTTTTCCAAATCTTAAATGTGAAATTGTTATTCCTCCAGATTTTCTTGAATCATATGAAAAATATCCTTGAGCATACATATTAGTATGATCTCCAATAATTTTAATTGCACTTTTATTTGCTCCAACTGTTCCATCTGAACCTAATCCCCAAAACTTACATGCTGTAGTTCCTTCAGTTGTTACATCAACTTCCTTAATAGGTTCTAATGAATTATTGGTAATATCATCTATTATTCCAATAGTAAATCTATTTTTTGGTGTTTCACTTGCTAAATTTTCATATACTGCAGCTATATCAGAAGGATAAGGGTCTTTAGAACCTAATCCAAATCTTCCACCTATTACCTTTGGTGGATTTTCTATTTCATTTACAGCTCTTAAAATATCTAAATAAAGTGGCTCTCCTATTGAACCTGGTTCCTTTGTTCTATCTAATACTGCTATCTTTTTAACAGTACTTGGTATACAATTTAATAATCTTTCAATACTAAAAGGTCTATATAGCCTTACTTTTATTAGTCCAACCTTTTCTCCCTTATTTCTTAAATAATCAATTGTTTCTTCAATAACTTCATTTATAGCACCCATAGAAATTATTATTCTATCAGCATCCTCTGCTCCATAATAATCAAAGCAATGATACTCTCTTCCTGTTAATTCAGTAATTTTCCCCATATATTCTTCTACTATAGAAGGTATATCATCATAATATTTATTTAATGATTCACATAATTGAAAATAAACATCTGGATTTTGTGCTGTTCCTCTTGTTACAGGATGACTTGGATTTAAAGCATTTTTTCTAAACTCCTCTAATGCTTTATAATCCAAAAGATTAGCTAATTCTTCATATTCTAAAACCTCTATTTTTTGTATTTCATGAGAAACTCTAAATCCATCAAAAAAATTCATAAAAGGTATTTTTGCCTTAAGTGCTGATAAATGAGCTACAGGAGATAAATCCATTACTTCTTGAACAGATCCTTCTGCTAGCATTGCACATCCTGTAGCTCTTGCAGCCATAACATCTTGATGATCTCCAAATATGCTTAATGATGAAGTTGCTAAAGCTCTTGCAGCTACGTGAAAAACTGCTGGCAACCTTTCACCAACCATCTTATATATATTAGGTATCATAAGTAATAATCCTTGTGATGCTGTATATGTAGTTCCTAATGCTCCACTTTGAAGTATTCCATGAAGTGCACCTGCTGCCCCTGCTTCTGATTGCATTTCAATAACTTTTACCTTTTCTCCAAATATATTTTTCTTTCCTTGTGCAACCCACTCATCTATATGCTCAGCCATAGGTGATGATGGTGTTATAGGATATATTGAACTTACTTCTGTGTATGCATAAGATACATATGCAGCTGCAGTATTACCATCCATAGTCTTCATTTTTCTCATAGTCTTACCTCTCTTTTTTTAATATTTAATTTTATATTTTGCATTCTTTATTAGTATTAAAAATTTAAGAAATAATATGTATTTTTTATTAAAATTTTTTGCCTTTTTTTAACATTTATATTGACTGTATATTTTTTTAGGTTTATACTAATAATATAAATAGAATATCAACGCGGGATGGAGCAGTAGGTAGCTCGTTGGGCTCATAACCCAAAGGTCGTAGGTTCAAATCCTTCTCCCGCAACCAAAAAAAGGTATGTCATAAGACATACCTTTTTACTTTTATAATAATTAATAGCCCTTATAAATTTATTTTCTATTTATAACCTTCACTTGTAAACCTTCCATTACATCTAAAGCTTTTTCATGAAGTTTTTTATCAAAGCTTGCACATAAACTTGCATCAACAATTATTTCTGAATTAATATATTTAGATTGAAACATTACTATATTACTAATTACACATATATTAGTTACTACACCAACAAATTCTATTTGTTCTATATTATCACCAAGCTTTTCACTTAATCTAATAATTTCTTGTGGTGAAATTCCAAAAGAATATTTATTTAAATGAATTGTATTTTCATCATTAACAAATTCATTCACTTTTCCATAAAGCCTATGACCTTCAGTATTCATTCTACAATGTAAAATAGGTAAATTCTTCCCCTCCCTTGTTTCTAAATAATTTTCTGAATGAGTGTCATATGTAAATATAACCTTATGCCCATCCTTTAAGTAGCTTATTACCTTTTCATAAATTCCATTTTCTAATTCCTCTGCTCTTTTAAATCCTAAAGAACCATTAACAAAATCATTTTGATAATCAATAACAACTAATACTTTTTCCATATTATCCCTCCAAATATTAATTATTTAAATATATTTTATCATAATCTTATTATAAATGTTACTAATGTATATACACTTTTTATTCCTTTATTAATAAATAAGATAAAATTTATGTTATTTATTTTTTTATCTTTAATAAATAACCATTTTTTTATATAATAATAAAGTATAAATTAATTATAGTTAAATTGTGGAGGTAATTTAATGGAATTTTTAGAAATTATTAAAGCCATAATTTTAGGAATAGTTGAAGGTATAACTGAATGGCTTCCTATTAGTAGTACAGGACATATGATTTTAGTTGATGAAGTTTTAAAACTTAATATGTCTCCTGAATTTATGGAAATGTTTTTAGTTGTAATTCAGTTAGGTGCTATTTTGGCAGTTATCCTATTATACTGGAAAAAAATATGGCCTTTTAAAGTTGAAAATGGTCTTAAAATTGAAAAAGATACAATTATAATGTGGGTTAAAATATTAATTGCCTGTGTTCCTGCTGCAATTGTTGGAGTTTTATTTGATGATAAATTAAATGAATTATTCTATAATCCAACGACGGTTGCTATTATGTTAATTTTATTTGGTATATTATTTATTATTATTGAAAACTATAATAAAGGTAAAAGCCCTAAAATTAATAGTTTATCAAAAATAACATATACTGTTGCTATTATGATTGGTATTTTCCAACTAATTGCCGCTGTTTTTCCTGGAACATCTCGTTCAGGTGCAACAATAGTTGGTGCTTTATTAATAGGTGTATCTAGAACAATAGCTGCTGAATTTACATTCTTCCTTGCTATTCCTGTTATGTTAGGAGCAAGTGCTTTAAAGCTTGTTAAATTTGCATTAAAAACTGGATTTGTTATGACTGGAAATGAAGTTGCTATATTATCAGTTGGAACTTTTGTTGCTTTTATAGTATCAATTATAGCAATAAAATTCCTTATGTCTTATATAAAGAGTAATGATTTTAAAGTATTTGGATGGTATAGAATAATACTTGGTATTTTAGTACTAGCTTATTTCTATATTATTAAATAATATTTACATAAGAAAGGCTGAGTTAAAACAACTCAGCCTTTCTTAATATAATTCATATATATCTGAAAATTCTATATTAACCTTTTGTATTAACGGTTTATTATCTATATCAATAGATTTAATTTCTTCATTTTTGCTTTCATCTAAGATTTTATTAGGAAGCTTTATCACAAATTCACAACCTTGTTCAACACTCTTTTCTAAATATACTACTCCTCCATGAAGTTCAACAAGAGATTTAACTAAAGATAAACCTATTCCACTACCTTCCTTCTTTCTATTAAAAGACTTATCCTCTTGTGCAAACCTTTCAAAAACATAATCACTAACCTCTGGTGCTATTCCTATACCATCATCTTTTACTTTAATAATAACAAAATCCTTATTAGCATCTAACAATACAGTTATATTTCCATTTTCATTGGAAAATTTTACAGCATTAGATAGTAAATTTAGTATAACCCTCTCTAAACTTTCTGGATCACATTTAATAACTAACTCTTCAACATATGTATCAAATAAAACAGTAATATTTTTTGATTCTACATATGGAACAATTGATAAAGTAATATCTTCTACTAAACTTACAATTTCATAATTTATAAAATTTAATTTCATAAACCCAGAATCTATTTTAGTAATATCAACAAGATTATTAACTAATCTTAATAATCTATAACAATTTTGTTTTATAGTTCCATAATATTTATTATATGAATTCCATAATTCAGTTTCACCCTTTTCCTTGTTAATATCAAGTAATTGAAAGCATGAATAAATTATATTTATTGGAGTTTTAATTTCATGTGATAAATTTGCAAAAAATTGTGTTTTTGCTTTTTCTATTTCCTTTATTTCATTATATTTTTTTTCAAATCCCATTAAGTTATTAACTTTATTATTTAATATATTATTTAGCTCTATTCTTCTAATCATTTCTATATATAATCCAGCTATTAAGATTATATATGCTATAAAAGTTAAAATTGAATTATATACTAAAACATTATTAAATACATTATTGGATATATTAAAATAAAATAATCTTCTTATTGTAAATATACTTATTGTTCCAATAAAAATAGTATAAATAAATTCATTTTTTATAATACACCTTTTTGTTAATTTTAATAATAATAATGTATAATAAAGTAACAAACTACCTTGTAATATATACCAGATAATAGTATTTCTTTTTACCAAAATATTAATTAAGTTTAATTTAATTTCTAAATAAGTTCCAATGATATTAATTATTATTATAATTATTATTGAAATCTTTTTATTTTTAACAATTTTATTTGCATATTTACTTTCATTAAATATTGCAATTGTAAGTAAAACAATTCTTATCACAAAAGGAAATGTTATTAAATATTCACTTAAACCTATATCTTTAATTATATAATTTACAAAAATATATTCAATAAATATACTTATATATGATAATTTCAAAATAAAAAACTCATTGTTTTTATACATATAATAATACAACAAACAAGTTGGAATAGATATCAACCCTAGTATTACATTAATAGAATTAATATCTTGTACTATTGGCAAATTATTTATTTTCTTAGTGTCTAAAAAATTAATAATATTTAATGATAAAAATAAAATTACTAAAGTTATGCTTAACATATATTTTATATATGTTTTACTTTTCATTTCATATTTTTTAAATCTAATAATATTTTCCATATCCCAATTCCTTTTTCACCATTTTTCTTCATTTTTATTAAAATTATACCATATTTATCTAATAACAAGAATTGTTTTTATAATTTTTCTTATGATGATAATTAAACTTATTGTGTTATTTAAAAAAATGCCTTCGAAAAAAACTAATAATTTTATTATTAATAATTATTAAATATGTTTTTTACTTTAAATTATAATATATAAAAAATAGTGATATCACTTAGTAAATTATATTATTAAGTAATATCACTACTTCTTACAATTAAATTTTATATTTTAGATAAACTATCCATTAAATATTTTCTATTGAAATTACATCATATCCTTGATCTTCAATTTTTTCTTTTATTTCTTCATCATTAGAAGATGTTTCAACAATTGCATATTTTTGTTCTAAGTTTACTTCAACTTTTTGAGAATCTTTAAGCTCTGATAATGCTTGTCTTACATGATTTACACAATGACTACAACTCATTCCTTTAATAATTATCTTTTTTAACATTTCTATTCACTCCTTAAGTTTTATATTTATATTGTTAATTTTATTTAATAAAATTATTTCCCTTTATGCTCTAAACTTTTTTAATCTTAATGCATTAGCTAATACAGAAACAGAACTTAAACTCATAGCTGCTGCTGCAATCATTGGATTAAGTAGTGGCCCTCCAAATATGTGTAATACTCCCATTGCTACAGGAATTCCTAAAACATTATATCCAAATGCCCAGAAAAGATTTTGCTTTATATTTCTTATAGTTGCTTTACTTAATTTTATAGCAACTATAACATCCATTAAGTCACTTCTCATAAGAACTATATCTGCAGATTCAATTGCTACATCTGTTCCTGAACCAATTGCTATTCCTATATCTGCTTGTGCTAAAGCTGGAGCATCATTAATTCCATCACCAACCATAGCTACCTTATTATTTTGTCCTTGAAGTTTTTTAACTTCATTTGCCTTATCTTCTGGAAGAACTTCTGATAAAACTATATCTATTCCAACTTGTTTTGCAATAGCTTCTGCTGTTTTTTTATTGTCTCCAGTAATCATTGCAACCTTTATACCCATATTGTGAAGTTCCTTAATTGCTTCAAAACTACTTGGTTTAACTACATCTGCAACAGCTATAATTCCTTCTAATTTATTATTTATTGCAATATACATTGGAGTTTTTCCTTCATTAGCTAATTTATCAGAATCCAATTTAAATTCTTCTACATCAATATTTTTTTCTTTCATTAACTTTAAGTTACCTAATAAAATATTATCTTTATCAATAGTAACTTCTATTCCATGACCTGGTATTGCATTAAAATTATTTAATATTTTTAATTCTAATTTTTTTTCTAATGCAGCTCTTACTATTGCTTCTCCTAATGGATGTTCTGAACCCTTTTCTGCACTTGCAGCTAATGATAATAAAACATCCTTTTCTTTATTTTTTGTTAATATATCTGTAACAACAGGCTTTCCTTCTGTAATAGTTCCTGTTTTATCAAAAACAATAGTATCAATTTTATGAGTAATTTCTAATGCTTCTCCCCCCTTTATTAATACTCCATTTTCAGCACCTTTTCCTGTTCCAACCATTATTGCTGTTGGTGTTGCTAATCCTAAAGCACATGGACAAGCAATTACTAATACTGATATAAATATAGTTAATGCAAAAATAGGTGTTTCTCCTGAAATTAACCATACAATTGCTGATAAAATTGCTAATCCTATTACTATTGGAACAAAATATGATGAAATAACATCTGCCATCTTTGCAATTGGAGCCTTAGAACCTTGTGCATCTTCAACTAATCTTATTATTTGAGCTAATGCTGTATCTTTACCAACTTTAGTAGCTTTATATTTAATAAATCCTGTTTTATTAATACTTGCCCCTATAACATTGCTACCAACACTCTTTTCTACAGGAATACTTTCTCCTGTAAGCATAGATTCATCTATTGCAGTACTTCCCTCAATAACTTCTCCATCAACAGGAAGTCTTTTACCAGGTTTAACCAACACTATATCCCCAACCACAACTTCATCTACAGAAACTATAATCTCCTTATTATCTCTAATAACAGTAGCTGTTTTTGGAGCTAATCCCATTAATTTTTTTATTGCTTCTGAAGTTTTGCCCTTAGATACTGCTTCTAAATATTTACCTAAAGTTATAAGTGTTAATATTGTAACTGCTGCTTCAAAATATAAATGCATTACATAACTTATATCTCCAGCTATTATTTTATACATTCCAAATAAACTATAAATAAATGCAGCACTTGTTCCTACAGCTATTAATGAATCCATATTAGGACTTAATTTAATAATATTTTTAAATCCTATTAAATAAAACTTATATCCTATTGCCATAACAGGAACTGTTAATATTATTTGAAATAATGCAAAATTTAAAGGATTAACCATTGGATTTATTATTTTAGGTAATGGCATTCCAATCATATGACCCATTGTTACTATTAAAAGAGGTATTGTAAATACACATGAAAAAATTAATCTTCTTAATAACTTATCCTTATCACTTAACTTTTTTACTTTACTTCCTTGTTCTTCCTCTCTTATAAGTTTATATCCAGCCTTTTCTACAGCACTTTTTATATCACTATAACTTACAACATCTTCATCTATAGTAATAATTAACTTTTCTGTTGCTAAATTAACAATAGACTCTTGAACTCCTTCAATTTTTTTAGTTACTTTTTCAACTCTTCCTGCGCATACTGCACATGTCATTCCTTCTACTTTATAAGTATGAGTTTTAATCTTTTTAACTATGCTATATCCTAATGCTTCTACTTTTTTTTCTATTTCATCACTACTAATCTTATTTTCATCAAAATCAACAGTTAAGATTTCTGTAGTTAAATTAACATTAGCATTATTTATTCCTTCCATCTTTTTTACTCCACGTTCAACCCTATTTGCACAAGCTGAACATGTCATTCCACCTACTTTATACTTTTTATTTATTTTAATCATCTCCTTAATTTATTTTGATACTTTCTCAAACAAGTTGATTATTTCATTTATTTTTTCATCTCCATTGTTATGTAAGATTGCATCTTTTACACAATGATCTAAATGCCTTCTTAAAATTTGCATATTAGCCTTTTTTAATAATGATTGTACTGCAATTATTTGATTTGATATATCAACACAATATCTTTCATCTTCAATCATCTTTATTATTCCTTCTATTTGACCTTTTGCTATTTTTAAATTTTGAATTGCTTTTTTTCTTTCTTCCATAAAAATTCCTCCATATATTCCTTTGTTCCAACCCCCCAGGGGGGTGTATTTTAATTATAATTCTTTTTTTATTAATGTCAATATACTAATATATTTTTTCATTTATAAAAAAATATTCAAACTTTTATGCTTTACCATTATCTTTTTAGTTATATTTTAAATTAATCTAAAATTTTCATTATATTATTACTTTAAACTATAAAAAAACAGATTAAATTTTATATTTAATTTCAATAAATAAAAAACTCCTAGAATAAAATTAACATGATTCTTATGTAAGTAATTTTCAATTTAACTATTTATACATAAGAATCATATTTTAAATTCTAAGAGTTTTATTTATTATTTTTATAACTATCTACTAACATCATAAAGAACTTAAATAATACAAATGATACTAGTGCTGTTGTAACATAAATTTGTATACCTGCTATTTGAGTTATAACATTACCAAATGCTTCATATCCTTGTGCTGTTAAATAAACTGCCATCTTATTTGAAGCAACTATTCCAATTGCCATAGGGAATGTAAGTCCTGCAAATCCTGGATGGAATGCATATGAGAAAAACTTTGGTAACTTAATTAATATAAATATTAATGCGCAAATAACTGCACAATATAAATAATATATTATAAATTTATTAGGTGTTGAAATAAAGTTAAGATAACTTACTAAACAAAGACTTGATGGTGCAAGTAATATTGCTTGAGTATGATATACTGGATCCTTTATTTCATGCTTTGCTAATCTATAAATCATAAATGGTATTATTACTGTAAATACTGCAATCCCGTAATAAACAACTATTTTACCTATTAAAGGTTCATTCATAACTCCACCAACAACTGTTGAAACCATTATTCCATTATATGTAACAAACCAACTTGGTACAAATGTTTGCATATTAAAATTCTTAATTACATTATTATAAGTAAATACTAAAATTTGAATTGCATGTAATATTAAACCTACAAACCATAATGTTTTACCAAATACAGGACTAGCATTATAGAAATAGCTTCCTAAAATCATAGTTAACATTGTAAATCCTGCATAAAGAGATGCTGGAATTGTATTAGAATATTCCTTCTTTACAGTATCAAAATGAAAACATATCTTAAGAATATAAGATAATATAACAGCAATAGCTGCCCATGCTGTAATATGTCTTATCCATGTATACCCCATCCCAGAGTAAACATTAGATAAAGTAAATGCACCAACCATTGTAGGTAAAATTGGTACTGGTAGGTTTTTAACCTTTTTTATTAACGACTTATTGTTCATAATTCCTCCTAAGATAATAAATAGGTTCTATATATTTTGTGTAATACATTTAATTTAAATTCATTTGTTAATTTTTTCACTTTACACATAACAATTTTATTATCTCTTTTCTAACAATTATGATTATATTCTACATTTTTAAAAATGTATGTGATTTTTATCACAATATTGTTATTTTTTTAATTATTTCATTGTTAATATTAAGTAATTGCTCTTATTACAACTATAAAAATAACTTGATTTTGCTTTGTAAATAAAATTAACTCCTTTTCACAATAATTTTTATATCAATTATTATTAAAAAGGAGTTAATTTTTTATCAGTAATTTAAAAAATTACTTTTACATTTTTAATTTTATTTAATAATATTATAAACTTAATATTTTACCTTGATTAACTAATTTACATTCATCTCCAACCTTAACTTTTCCACCTTTTAAAACTCTTGTAAATATTCCATTCTTAGGCATAATACATTCTCCAACTTGGTAATATATAGCACACTTATCATGACACTCTTTCCCAATTTGAGTTACTTCTAAAAGAACTTCATCTCCTACTGTTAATCTTTGCCCAACTGGTAGCTTATTTAATTCAAATCCTTCTATAACTAAATTTTCACCAAATGCTCCAAAATCAACATTTCCACCCTTACTTCTAAAGTCTTCTATTTTTTCTAATGCTAAAAGACTTACTTGTCTATGCCATTTTCCAGCATGTGCATCTCCTTCTATTCCAAATTCCTCTATAAAATTAGCTTCATTAATCTCATTTTTTAAAGTTCCTTTATGCTTGCTTGTGCAAATTGATATTACTCTTCCCATTTTATTATCCTCCAATTTGATTCATAAATTTTATTTCTTTATGAGTACTTTTCTCTAAAAATAAATGTTTTTCTGGCTTATCATATATATTATCTTTAATAATTTTTCTTAATTCTTCATCAGTAATGTTTTCTCTTAATTTAGATTTTAAGTCTACACCATAATCAAAATGTAAACATTGCTTTAAAAATCCATCTGGTGTTAATCTTATTCTGTTACAATCTTCACAAAAACAATTGCTTAAAGCACTTATGAATCCAACCTTACCTTTAGCACCCTTAAGCTTAATATATGTAGCTGGTCCACCACTTTTACTTCTTACTACTTTTTCATAATTTGAATAATTTTTTTCAATTATATTTAAAACTTCTTTATTAGTTATACCTTTATAATTAACAGCTTCTCCTATTGGCATTAATTCAATAAATCTTATATCTATTGGCTTTTCTCTAGTTATATTTACAAAATCAATTATTTCATCTTTATTTATATCATTAACTATAACTGTATTTACTTTAACCTTTACTCCTAATTCTATTGCTTTATCTATAGCTTCTAAAACATTATTTAAATTACCTAATCTAGTTAATTTATTAAACTTATCTTCTTCAAGAGAATCTAAACTTATATTTACTCCCTTTAATCCATTTAACTTTAATTCCTCAAGCTTATCACCTAACAATATTCCATTAGTTGTTAAATAAATTTCTTCAATCCCTGGTATTTCATTTATTTTTCCAATAAGCTTCACTATTCCTGCTCTAACTAAAGGTTCTCCACCTGTTATTCTAATCTTTTTTATTCCAAGGTTTGCACTTTCTTTTACAACTCTATATATTTCATCATCTGTTAACTTTTCATCTTTCTTTAAAAAGTTATTTTCTTTTTCACTCATGCAATATATACATCTTAAGTTGCAATTATCAGTTACTGATACCCTTAAATAATCTATTTCTCTTCCAAACTTATCTTTCATATTTCTTTAAAGGGTAAGTTAAAAGTTAAACTCCCCACTCTTTCCTCCTGTTTTTTTAAGCAAGTGAGTGCTTTCAATAACCATTCTTTTATCAACAGCCTTACACATATCATAAATTGTTAATGCACTTACTGTAGCTGCTGTTAAAGCTTCCATTTCAACACCTGTTTTATCTACGATTTTTACAGTAGCAGTAATTTCTATAGAATTTTCTTCTTTATTTATTTCAAAGTCTACATTACAACTTGTAATCATTAATGGGTGACACATTGGAATCAAATTTGATGTTTGTTTGCTTGCCATTATTCCTGCAACTCTAGCAACACCTAAAACATCTCCTTTACCTATTTTGCCTTGTTTTATAAGCTCTAATGTTTCTTTACTCATCTTTATTTTAGAAACAGCAATTGCAACTCTTACTGTTCCTTTCTTTTCTGATACATCAACCATTCTAGCATTTCCACTATTATCAAAGTGTGTTAATTTATTTTCCATATTATAAGCCTGCTTTCTAAAATTATTTTCCAAATGAACAATGTGGGAAAGTACAAACTTTACAGTCTAAGCATAATCCACCATGTCCATATTCAACTATATCTTCAAATGTTAATTTTTCATCACTTAAAACCCTTGGTAAAACTAAATCAAGAACTGTTCTCTTAGAATACATTGCACAACTTGGTACACCTAATATTGGTGTATCTCCATAATAAGCTAATAAAAACATTGCTCCTGGTAATATCGGTGAACCATATGTTACAAGTTCTCCTCCACATTCTTTAATTGCAGTTGGTGTAACATCATCTGGATCTACTGACATACCACCAGTACAAATAATCATATCAACATTTTCATTTAATCCCTTTTGAATTTCTTCAATAATTCTTGACTTTTCATCTGGTAATATAACTTGACGAATTACTTCACTTCCATAATAACCTAATTTTTGTTTTATAACAGGTAAAAATGCATCCTTTATTCTTCCTTTATATACTTCATTTCCTGTAGTAATTAATAAACACTTTTTAGGTTTTATTTCTGCAACACTTATTATTTTTTCTTTAATTAATTCTTCTGCAGTTATGATTTTTTTTTCATCTATTATTAATGGAATAACCCTAGTTGCTCCAACCTTTTCACCCTTTTTAATTGGTGTATTATTGTGTATTGTAGAAACTATTATTTCACCTAATGAATTTAACTTAAATAAATTTGTCTTATCAATCTTTAATACTCCATCTCTATCTGCAAAGAAGTCAACTTTACCTTCCTTAATTTCATCAGAAAGCTTAATTCCTTCCCCCACAACTAAATTAGAAATTCTTGTTGCTGCATCATTTTCATGAAGTTGTCCTTCTGTTGGCTCCCATACATATACATGCTCTTTACCAATAGATAGTAATTTTTCTATATCTTCTTCCTTGATTATATGCCCTTTCTTGAACAATCTCCCTTTAAATTCTCCTGGAATTATTTGAGTTACATCATGAGAAAGTATAGTTCCTACTGCCTCCTCAACTCTTATCATTTTCATAACTATTACCTCCCTTACTTTCTAGCACATTCCCTTGCCGAACCTAATAATATATCAATTCCATGTTTAACATCGTCTAATACAAAATCCAATGCTTCTTTACAAGCCTTAGGACTTCCAGGTAAATTAACTATTAAAGTATCCTTTCTTATGCCGGATACTGCTCTTGAAAGCATTGCTCTTTTAGTTATTTGCATACTATACATCCTTATAGCTTCGCATATTCCTGGTGCTTCCCTATCTAATATTTCCTTTGTAGCTTCTGGAGTTATATCTCTTTTAGAAAATCCAGTTCCCCCAGTACTTAATATTAAATTAACTTTTAATTCATCACTCATAACTTTAAATTCATTTTTAAGCATTTCTTTTTCATCTGGAAGTACTACTTGTTTAACAACAGTAAATCCAGCACCTTCTACTATTTCTTTTATTACAGCACCACTTTTATCTTCTCTTTCACCTGCATAACCTTTATCACTACTAGTAATTATACCAACTGTATACATTATAACTCCTCCAATTCATGATATTCCTTTTCAGTATTTATATTTAAAAATTCTTTTTCAATAAATTTATTATCTTCATTTCCTTCAATAACCTTATAATTTAATGTTTTTATTAATAGTTGAAGTTTATTATTATTTTCTCTAATTGCTTCTTCAATATTAGGAATAATTTTTTTTGAATATACTGCACATAAAGGCTGTAATCTTCCTAAGACCTTAGGTATTAATACATCATAATTTTCATCATAATTGCCTAGTACATTTAAAGTTTCTTTAGTTATTAATGGCATGTCACATGCTATGCACAAAACTTCATTTGTAGTAGAATTCATAAGCGCTGAATGAATTCCACTTAGTGGTCCATTTCCCTTATATATATCTTCAACTATCCTAAGATTAAATCCTTTATATTCTTCTTTTTTATTTGAGATAATTATTATTTCTTTATAATCCCTTCCTGCAGCAATTATATGCTCTATAAATTTGTGATCTTTATATTTTAATAATGCTTTATTATTATAATTCATTCTACTGCTTTGACCACCAACTAAAATTGCCAAGGTTTTATTAATCATAATCATCTTCTCCTAAAATTTGATAATATTTACAATACATCCACTTTGAAGTCCTTTATTGCCTGCTTCTACTTCAATCATACAATTAGAATTTAAATTAGAACTTAATATACCATTACCATTCTTAACTTGTGTAATATATACATTTTGTTTTTCTTCTCTTATTTCAACTCTTCCTCGTATAAATCTTCTTTGTGGACTCTTTTTATTAAATGAATCACAAAGTATTGCTTTTTCTCTTTTTATTTCTATCTTTTCTTTTCCAGATAACTTTTCTAATGATGTTTTAACAAACAATTCAAATGCAGTTAAAGCTGCTGTTGGATTACCTGATAAACTAATTATAATTGAATTATTAACAATACTACAAAGCACTGCTGATCCTGGTTTAATTTTTACTTTCCAAAATAATCTTTTACCATTAATTTTATCCATGGCTTCATTTAATAAATCTTTTTCTCCAACAGATACTCCACCAGTTGTAATTATTAAATCAAATTTTTTAGAAAGTTTTTCTATATAACTTACAATTTCTCCTTCAGCATCTCCTGCATGTTGTATTTCACAAATACTATACCCTAATTCAAAAATTCTTGAAATTATAGAATATTTGTTACTATTGTAGATTTTTCCTTCTGTTAATATATTTCCTACATCTATAACTTCATCTCCAGTAGATATAAGAGCAATTTTAGGCTGTTTAAAGACATTGATTTTTGAAATTCCTGTACTTGCTATTATTCCTATATCTGCAAAGTTTAATTTTTTATTTTTTTCTACTAATAAAGTACCTTTTTTTATATCTTCACCTTTAAAGCATATATTTTCATTTTCTTTTATTACTTTTTTAAGAGTAATAAATTCATTATCACCTTTAATAGTATCTTCTTGCTTTATTACTGCATTTGCCCCTTTTGGAATAGGCGCACCTGTCATTATTCTGACGGCTGTTTTATTAATAACTTCTGCTTTACTTACTTCTCCTGCAAAAACTTTATCAATAACCTTTATTTCATTACAACCATTACTATCTTCTGCTATTATTGCATAACCATCCATGGCTGATTTATTAAATGGAGGATTATCAATTTTAGAATATATATCCTCCGATATTATTCTTCCAGTTGCTTTTATTAATTCAACTTCTTCTGTTCCTATAGCTTTAACATTTGCATCTAATATATCTATTGCTTCTTCCAATGATATAAATGACTTCATGTAATATCCTCCTTAAAATATAAGACTTATTACTTCATAATTTTGTAGATGAGTAATAAGTCTTAAATATAACAATTTAATTTTTTTCAGTTATAAATTAACTAAAAGTATAAAATATATTTAAATCAAACTTATTTTCCTTCCCAAAACGTGGAGATAATACCTTTTCAAATATTACCCTTGAATTTTATTTAAAATTCCGGCTTAAGCTCCCTAGAATTCTCCTTAGGATACTTAGCTCAAGAAAACTTATTATTGATAAATTTCAAATTTAAATTCATTTTCTTTTTCAATCAAATCTGCAAGTTCTTTTATTGAATTTTTATCTATTACTTTTATATTTTCTAAATTCAAATTAATATCACTTGCAACAGCTATTATCTTTTCTTTTGGAGTTATAATTTTATCACTTACTCCACTTCTATAAACTTCAATTTTTCTTAAGTTACTATTTTTATATCCTTCTACTAAAATAATATCCTTATCTAATAATAATTTAATTATATCATTAAATTCAATTTCTTCATTTAATTCTTTTATCATTGCAAATCTATTTTTTGATGAAATTACAACTGTTTCTGCACCTGCTTCTCTATGCTTATATGTATCTTTTCCTTTTTTATCTATGTCAAATCCATGAACATCATGTTTAATAGTTGCTATACTATATCCCCTGCTTTTCAGTTCTTTTATTAAATTTTCAATTAAAAGTGTTTTACCAACATTTGAGCTATAGCCCACAATATTTATTACTTTTGACATTTAGTTCATCCCTTAATTTACCTTTATTTATATATTTTAAATTTTCTAAGCTTATTTATAAAATATTCCTTATTTAATTTAATAATATTAGAGGAAAAAGGCTCTTAAACATTAACTTCTTCTCCTTATTCCTCTAATCTTTTTATTTTTATAATATTTTATTATATAACTTTTAATAATTAAATATTATAAAATATATTTTTAGCTTTTTGCTTAAATATTAAACTTATTATTTATAACTAAATTCAAAGTTTTTTTCTATATTAAAGAAATCTGAATAATCTATATCAAATAAGCTCTTTGTTACTTTTGATACATCAATATTTGCTTTTATAAGCTGAGTTAAAACTCCTGTATAAGAAAGATCTCCTTGAATTATTGCTCCATAAATCTTACCATCCTTATGAATTATCTTCTTATAATTCTTTTCATCAGCTTTAGTTTCTACTATGTATGTTTCATCTGCTGGCTCTACCATACCAAGTGACATTGTAGCTATACCAACGAAATTCATAGTATTTTTACTTCCAAAGAAATCAGTCATTTCCATTTCTTTTCCTAGCATATTGTGTGCTGCAATTATACCTTCCTTTACAGCTGTAGGCCATATTGGATTTCTTCCTGTAACGTCTCCAGCACCATATACATTTTCAACATTAGTTTGACCTTTTGCATCTATTATTAATCCAAATCTATCACATTCAACATTGCTATTTTCCATAAATGCAATATTAGATCTAACACCTGTAGCAACTACAACTAATTCACAATGAATTTCTTCTCCTGTATTTAATACTAATGCCTTTGGATTATTTTCTTCATCTAAAAGTAATTTTTCAGCTTTAACATCTAATTTTAAAGAAACACCTTGTTTATTGAATTCTTTTTCATATACATCAGAAGCATGCTTATCTAATTGTAATGGAAGTATCTTATTGCTCATTTCAACTAATGATATATTTAATCCTTGTCCTAATAATCCACTAACTGCATCTATTCCAACAAGCCCTGCACCTAAAACAACTACATTTTTAACTTTTTTAGCTTGTTCTTTTATTAAAACTGCATCTTCTAAGTTTCTTAAACCAACTACATTTTTCCCTTCTCTAAGTCCTGGAACTGGAGGAACAAATGCAGATGCTCCGCTACAGACTAATAATTTATCATATCTTAAAGATTCTCCATTTGATAATTCTAATGTTTGTTCTGCATCATTTAATGCTTTAACTTCTAAACCTTTCATCCAAGTAATATTGTTTTCTTCAAAGAAATCCTTACTTGTAAAGTTTAATGCATCAACATCTCTGTGATTTGAAATATAATGATGAAGTATACATCTTGAATATACATTTTCATCTTTAGATACTAGTATTATTTCAGCCTCTTTATCTAATTCTCTTAAAGTTTTAGCTCCACTAATTCCTGCTGCAGAGGCTCCTATAACAACATATCTCATTATTCTGTTACCTCCTCTAATGTGATTGCTGCCATTGGACATTTAGCTACACATTGTGGGCTTCCCTTATCCTTACATGCGTCACATTTCATTATTTCTTTTTGTCTTCTCTTATCAGCTTTTAAAACTCCATATGGACATGCCATTATACACATATAACAGCTAGCACAACGATTTTTATCATATTCTACTAATCCAGTTTCTTTATTTTTACTCATAGCACCAGTCATACAAGTGTAAACACATTCTGGTCTATCACAATGTCTACAAAAAATAGGTGCATATTTCCCATTACTATCTATTGTTATTCTACTTCTTGTATCCTCTGCATCATGAGATACTATACATGCTGTTGTACAAGTTAAACATCCTACACATTTATCTCTATCTATTTTTATTCTTTTCATCTTTAGTCACCCCCTTATTTCTTAATTATATTTACTGCAACTGTTTTAAATGATGGCTCCTTTGAATATGGATCATAAACTGAAGGAGTAAGAGCATTTGTTTCTATATAATGCATTGGAGCATATAAATGTTCTTTTTTAACATGATCTGATATCTTTATAGTAAAATCTCTAGTAACTCCATTTTGAGAAGCAATACTTACTCTTTCATTTTCAACTATATTTAATTCTAAAGCTAATTCTGGATGCATAAATACATAAGATTCCTTAGAATAAATTCTTTCTGATGCTTCAATTTCTCTTGATCTAACTCCAGTATGCCATTGTCCAACAGTTCCTCTTCCTGAGTTAAATATATATGGGAATTCCTTACTTGTTTGTATTGGATTTTCAGCTATATCTTCAAAATGGAATTTAGCTTTCTTTGATGGAGTATAATAATTTCCATCTTCATATAATCTTCTTTCATCTTCAATTAAAGTTTCACCTTCTCTAAATGGCCATTGAACCCCTCTTGATCCTTCCATGTTTGGACCTTCTAACATTTCATAAGTTATACCTGTAATATCACAAGGCATTCCCTTTGAACATTTCTTTAATAATTCAAATGTAGATCTTGGAGTTTCCCATCCATTTAATAAATCACCCATTCCAAGTTCTTTACCTATATTATAGAATATTTCAAAATCTGATAATTCTCCTTCTTCCTTTGGAATTACAGGATTAACTTTTGATGCCCTTCTTTCAGTATTTATTATTACACCTTCTTTTTTAATTGCTGGAACTGAAGGTAAATATAAATCGCAAAGTTTAGCACTATGAGTATCTTCATATATATCTTGTACAACAAAGAAATCTAAGTTCTTAACACACTTTTCAAACTCTTCATTATTAGCCCATGAATGTCTAGGGTTTGTACAAATTACCCATAATCCTTTAATTTCACCTGAAATTGCTTTTTCAATTATTGCATTGTAAGGAATTGTTGGCTTTGTAGCAAGTACACTTTCATCTACTCCTAAAGCTTCAGCTACAGCTTTTCTACGTACTGGATTATCAAAATCTCCACCACCATATAAACCTGTTGTATTACTAAATACTCTTGAACCCATAGCATTACATTGTCCAGTTAAAGAGTTTGCACCAGTTCCTGGTCTACCAATATTACCTGTCATTAATGCTAAATTAATTATAGATTGAGCTGTTCTAACCGCTTGATATCCTTGGTTTACTCCCATTGTCCACCAGAATGAAACTCTTTTACCTGCATGAATTATTTCTGCAAGCTCTAATACTCTTTCAGCTGAAATTCCTGTTTCTTCTTCAACATTTTCTAATGTGAACTTAGCTACATGTTTTTTAAACTCTTCATAGCCTTCTGTATAATTTTCAATGTAATTTTTATCTATGTATCCTTTTTCAATTAAAACATTAGCTAATGTATACATTAACACTAAATCTGCCTTTGGTTTAATGTCTATCCATATATCTGAATTCATAGCTGTTTCTGATTTTCTTGGATCAATTGTTATTATTTTAGCTTCTTTATTTTGTCTTATTCTTCCCCAAAATACTGGGTGAGCTATAACTGGATTTGCTCCAATTAAAATTATAGTATCTGAAAGCTCTGCATAATTTAAAGTATATGGAGGCGCATCAAATCCAAAGCTTTGTTTATGAGCAACTACTGATGTAGCCATACATAATCTTGTGTTTCCATCTCCATTAATACCCATATAGTTTCTTCCTACATGCCCTAGTAATGCCATATCTTCTGTTGGCATTTGTCCTGTACTAATAAAAGCAACGCTTTCTTTTCCATATTTCTCTTGAATACTTGTCATTTTTTTAGCAAATGTTTCAAATGCTTCTTTCCATGAAACTTCTTTCATTTCACCATTTTCATCTCTTAATAAAGGGTTTTTTCTTGCTTTTATTTTAGTTTGTTGCTTGTCTAAATTTAAACCCTTTATACAACAAAACCCCTTATTTACTGGATAATCAACAGTAGGTGAAACTCTATCTATTTTGCCATTTTCTACATAAAAATCTAAATTACATGCTAATGCACATAAATTACATGTTGATTGAATTTTCTTCATATTACTCCCATCTCCAATTCATGATTTAATAAATTCTATAATTAGCATTATTTCAAAATCATTTTATCATTAATACTATCTTATAACTGTGATTATAATCACAAATAATTCTTTTTATTGTTATTTTTTTAACAAACCTTTATAAAAAAATAAGTCATTAAATTTTTTTACAACCAAATGACTTATTTTTAATTTACTTGTTACCATTTCTCCACCATTTATATGTATTGTTTGCCCTGTAATATATAATGCTACTTCTGATGCTAAAAATACATATGAACCTGTACACTCTACCATCTGACCAGCTCTTCCTAATGCTGTAGTAGAACCAAAATGTGGAATTTCTGACTTTTCAAAACTAGAGGGAATAAGTGGAGTCCAAATTGGTCCTGGTGCTACTGCATTAACTCTTATTCCACTTTTATTTTTAGCTAATGATAATTCTAACGACCTTGTTAAAGTTGTAATTGCTCCTTTTGTCATAGAATAATCAATTAACTTTTCATTACCTGCATATCAGTAACTGATGACTTATTAATAATGCATTCTCCTGATTTCATATATTTCAAAGCTTCTCTACTCATATAAAAAGTTCCATAAATATTAGTCTTTATAGTTTTATCAAATTGAAAATCAGTAATTTGTTTAAAATCTTTACATTCGTATTGAACAGCTGAGTTATTTACTAATATATCTATTTTACCATATTCATTGATTACCTTTTCTATTGCTGAAGTACAAAAATCAGAATTAGAAATATCACCTTCAATTAGGCTACATCTTCTACCATTTTCCTATATATAATTCCTATTTTTCTAAAACCATATGTTATATTTAAAGATTTATTTATATAATATTGAATCAATTATTCTTCTTGCTATTGTTGTTTTTTCTGGTAACATAGGTAACTCATCTTTGTTATACCAGTCTGCATGAATTATTTCTTCTCCATCAACTTTAATTTCTCCACTTTCATATTCAGCAGTAAATCCAATCATCAGTGAATTTGGATATGGCCAAGGTTGACTATCAAAATATTTTATATTTTTTACTTTAATATTAACCTCTTCTAATATTTCACGTTTTACACATTCCTCTAAAGTTTCATTTACATCCACAAATCCTGCAATAACACTATGTAGCCCCTTTGGAAAATTCTTGTTATTTGCTAATAATATCTTATCTCCTTTAGTAATTCCTACTATTATAGCAGGACAAACTTTAGGATATACTATATATCCACATTCCTTACACTTCATAGCAAATTCACTTTTAACAAATTCATTTTTTCCACCACATATGCCACAATATTTACTTACCTTATGAAAATGAATTATCTGTGCTGCTTTTCCAGCTACTGCTGCATATTCTTTATCAATAATTGCAGTAACTTCTCTTAATGCAATAAATTTAAACTTTCCAGATACCTCAACTGCAGAATTAATTTCTCCACAAAAACATTGTATATTCATTAACTTTCCAAGATTATATTTTATTTCTAATCCATCTATTATTTCTTTTACATCATTAAATCTTGGAATTTGAATCTTTTCCTTATCTGATTTAATTAAAATCATTTTATCCTTAAATAAAAACCATAAATCTTCATCCTTATTTTCTGCTGGTAAAATTGGGTTTGATACAAATTTTATATAATCATCAGTAGTAATCATATTTCCTCCAATCCTATTCCTCAAATATTTCACAATGCATATATTTTTCTACTTCATTCCAAGGTACAATAATTCCTTGCCCCTTAGAACAAAATACTGAATTTGAAGAATACTCTATATCTGCATTTTTATTATATTTTATTTTTTCTATAACTTCATCAGAATTATGACATACATCATATCCATCAAACATTAAACTAATATTGCCTTTTCCTTTAGTAAAGGCTATAACATCCATACTATAATCCATAAACGTTGATACTGGCCCTCTTCCTGTTATTCTAACCTTATTTAGGTTAGTTTCAGGTGGATTAAATTCACCACTTAGCCTTTGTATATCAGCTAAAACCTTCCCTAAATATTCTAGTTCTACATCTATTATAAATTTATAAAACGGCTCTAATAATATATTTTCTGCCTTTTCCAACCCTTGTCTTAATGCCCTAAATGTTGCTTCTCTAAAATCGCCACCTTCAGTATGTTTATTATGTGCCCTACCAGTTAAAAGAGTTATTTTAACATCTGTTATATCTGAACCAGTTAATAAACCATGATGATTTCTTTCAAAAATATGTGTCTTAATTAAATTCTGCTGTCCAGTTGTCAAATCATCAGCATGACATTTATTTTCAAAAGTAATTCCATATCCTCTTGGATTTTCTTCTATTTTTAAATGCACTTCTGCATAATGCTTTAACGGTTCAAAATGCCCATATCCCTTTACTGAATTTTTTATAGTCTCCTTATACATTATTTTACATGGTCCAAAGTCAATTTTTAAATTAAATCTATCAAGTACAACTTCTTTTAAAACTTCTAGTTGTATTTTACCCATAATATGTACTTGAATTTCCTTATTACTGCCATTCCATAATACATTTAACGCTGGATCTTCTGCTTCTAGTATTTTAAAATATTTTAAGACTTCTTTTTCATTATATGATTTATCATATATAACACTAGACATCAATGTAGGAATCATATTTAATTTCATTTTTTCATTTAAGTTACCTACCACATCACCAGCATTTAATAATGATAAACCTGTTACTGCAAAAATATCACCTGCTTGAGCTTCATCTAAGCTAATAAACTTGTTTCCATTATAAATTCTTATACTGCTTATTTTTTCCTTAATTTTTTGTTCTCCTTTATAAATTTCTATTTCATCTCTTACTTTTAGTTTACCACTTAATGCTTTAATAAATGTAATTCTAGTTCCATTACTATCATAACGAATTTTATTAACAATTCCTGAAAATTTATCATTTACATCATATTTTGTAAAAGTAAGCTCATCAAATGCATTTAAAAATTCTTTTATACCCCCATCTTGAAGTGCCGAGCCTGCAAAACATGGATATACCTTATTTTCTTTTATTAATTTTCTTAATTTATCTTTCCATATATAGCTTTCATATTCATTATTTAAATATTTTTCTAATAATTCTTCATCCATTTCTGCTATAAATTCAATTAAAGATTCATTTAGTTCATTTAAATCATTTATATAAAAACTTTCTTTAGAAAGGCTCTGTCTGATTTCACAAATAACACCTTCTAAATTTGCTCCTACTCTATCTAACTTATTTATAAAGAAAAATGTAGGAACTTTATACTTTCTAAGTAAATTCCAAACAGTTTCAGTATGACCTTGAACTCCTTCAACTGCACTTACTATTATAATTGCATAATCCATTACACTTATAGCCCTTTCCATTTCACAAGAAAAATCTACATGTCCTGGAGTATCTATTAAATAATACATGGAATCATTTAATTTAAATACAGCTTGATCTGAAAATACTGTAATCCCTCTCTTTTTCTCTATCTCATGACTATCTAAAAACGAATTCTTATGATCAACTCGCCCTCTATTTTTTATACTTCCTGTATGATATAAAACCTGCTCTGAAAATGTAGTCTTTCCAGCATCTACATGTGCAAGTATTCCTATTGTTTTTTTCATATAATCTCCTTTTGTTAACTTACTGAAAAATCCTTATTTTTATTATAACATCATAAGAATTATTTACCATTTTAAATTATAAAAATGGGGATGTCGCATTAAGAATAAACACTACAATATATTGTGTTGATTTTTATTTTTTAAAACAATATATTGTGTATAAAATTTTTAGTGCGACAACCCCATTTTTATATTATATTTTAAATATATGATTCTTCTATTTTTACAAGATACTTTTGTGTTAAATATAATAACTGACAAGTTGTTTTTATTGTAAAGTATATATCATTTAAACAATCTTCTTCTAAATCAAGATATTCTTCTCTATTTAGTTTTAGTTCTTCTAAATAATCTTTAGATTCATTCATATCATCTAATAACTTATTAAAAACTTTATCATATTTTATTAAAGCTTTTTTCAATACTCTATGCAAAGCAATTTCATATATAAAATGATCTTTCATATCTTTTCCATAATATTCTTCTAAATGATATTTGCAAAAACAATCTGCTATATAATGTGCAATTTTACCTACTACAAAAGATATTTCATTAATATCTAAGTCATTATTTTCAATGTATTGTTTATATTCTAGCATCTTATCTTTTGAAACACTA
Organism: Clostridium sp. ETTB3; assembly: GCF_053571985.1. Classification (NCBI taxonomy): domain Bacteria; kingdom Bacillati; phylum Bacillota; class Clostridia; order Eubacteriales; family Clostridiaceae; genus Clostridium; species Clostridium sp. ETTB3. The sequence goes on along the minus strand of NZ_CP199832.1, from coordinate 931,905 downwards.
TATGTGTGTTTAATCTTATTTTTCCTTTTGTGTAAATCTGGCTCTATACAACCATGCAAAAATCTTTTTTTATTTAAATTTAAATTATATCTTTCATTGCATAATTTATAACAGTATGACCCAATTGCTAAGTGTGTGTTTATTAACATAAGAGTTCTCCCCCTATTAGGATATAATATTAAACTTAACTCCAACAATATTATTATACATCATTAATAAATTTTTTGATTGTAATTTTTTAAAATTTATTCTGGATTTAGTGTAATATTTTTCAAAATTAAATTAACCTTAAACATATAAATATATTTCATACTTAAATATTTATGATTTTCATTTTAACATATGACTATAATTTATTGCACATAATAAACAATAAAGTTTAAATTCATAATATAGAATATTTTACAGTAAACTTAAAATAATTTAAAAAATGTGGAGGAATAAAATGAAAATCAGACTTGGATATGTTGCTATATCAAAAAAATTAGGCAAAAAGATTACCTCTTCTAGCACTGTAACTTTTACTAATTATAATAAAATTTCAACTTCAGAAAAAAAATTAGAAAAACTAAAAGCTGTATCAGCTTCAAATTTAAAAAATTTAGGAAAAATATTAAATTATAATATAGAAAATAATATTCACTTTTACAGAATTACCTCTGCTTTAATCCCTTTAGTAACTCATCCTGAAGTAGGTTATTGGGGACATAGAGAATTTTTAAAAAAAGATTTTGAATATATAGGAAAACTTATAAATGAATCTAATATGCGTGTTGATACTCATCCTGATGAGTTTAATGTAATTAATAGTATTAATCCTAAAGTTGTTGAAAATACTAAAATAAATTTATTAAGGCAAGCTCAATGGTTTGAAGACTTTAAATATGATTTAGGAAAAATGGTAATTCATATTGGTGGAGCTACAAATGGTAAAGAATCTGGTATAGAAAGATTTATTACTAATTTTAAAACCTTTCCTGAAGAGGTTACATCTAAAATAATTATTGAAAATGATGATAAAACTTATACAGCTAAAGAAACACTGTTTCTATGTAATGAATTAAAAAGACCTATGGTTTTAGATATTCATCATCATAATTGCAATAATGCAAATACTAACATATATGATTTAATTCCATATATATTTGCTACTTGGAAAAATGAAAAACTTCCACCAAAACTTCATTTTTCTTCTCCTAGAGATAGTGAAAATGATCGAAAACATTCTGATTTTATTAACGCACAAGACTTTGTAAACTTTTTAGAAAATATTAAACATTTTAATACTGATATAGATATAATGCTTGAATGTAAAGAAAAGGATTTAGCATTATTTAAATTAGCAGATGATATTAAAGAATTAAAACCTGAATATACATGGATAGATCAAAGCACTTTTATTGTATAATTTTAGGTATAAACTAAAAAAAAGTGTTAATAATAGTGTATGATGTAAAACATACTACAATATATCTTACACCATACAACTTTAGTTATTTCGACATATAGCATTCAAAAAATAGTAGCATCCAATTTAATGGATTAGCTACTATTTTTTATTTTTAGGACAAACTTTATATTATTTTCTTATATATTATATAAAAGCTCTCCTCTATTTTTCTAATAATTTTTGTAATTCAGCATAATATCTTAATGTTTCATCATTACTCTTACTATTAAAGAAAATATATCTACCATCTTTTAACTTAATGCTAATACAATTTGGATTTTCAAAGTAAAGATATAATTTACACTTTCCATAACCATCTATACTAAAATTACCAAGATCATATGTTGAAGCACCAACCCCATTAGTTCTTATTCCTGAAGGTAGCCTATCTAGCATTGTTACTTCTTCAATATCATCAATATTAAACTCAGTTCCATAAGTTGGAGCATTTATTTTTACAAAATTATTCTCAATATTTAAAGTAAAACTAGAATGATCAATTCTTATCAAGCTTCCTGTTATCCCTATTACAAGTATTCCAGCAAATATTAAACTACCATAATAAATTCTTCTTCCCTTTTTAGTTCCTAAATTATAAGTTATTCCATAGCCTGCCCTATCTTCAACAGTTACACTTCTATCATTAGGATTGTTATATACACCTTTGCTCCAAAACTCATCATTATCAGTATAAATAGGATTTGTACAAGTATTTAATATTTTTCCTTGTTCTTCTTTTATTTTATTATTTATATAAAATATGCCAAAAAGAATAATACTTGAAGGTATTATTACAGATAAAATAAATAATATTTTACTATTATTATTATTTAAGAAAAGTGAAAACATAAATGACATACCAATACTTTGGATTGTAGCCGCTATTATAGTTCCCATTGTCCATGTTCTTTTAAATACTGTATTATATGCTATATTAGCATTTGTATCTTCACTTATAACTTCCGTTTTCCCCTTAGAATATACCTTATACATAACTAAGAAAATTATATTACCTATTAATGCATTACTTGCTGCAATTCCAAGTGAAACTCCATACTCTTTTATATTATTAAATACAATTATTATTGGAAATAATGAGATTATAAAACTTGGAATAAACCAAAGAACAGATACTGGCATTTCATCTTTTAAACGAGTAACTTCAGTATCTATAGTTACTAATCTTTTGCTTGGTAATAACCAATTATTTTCTCGTTTTAAATCCATTAACCTTTTATTATATTTAATAAATAAACTTCTAGTAAAAATATATACTCCAATTAACCATAAAAAAAAGTATAATATTTGATTTGAATTTAATTTAAAGAAAAAAGATGGAATAAATAAAATAGCTGCAATAATAAAACCTTTTATATTTTCTTTCTTAAACTCTTTTACTATGTCTAATACTTTTTCATTTTTAAGTTCTAAAAATGGAATAGTTACTCCAATTAAAATATTTTTATCTCCCTTAATCATATATCTACAATTAAAATACATTGATAACAAAACAACTACAGGTATACTCCCCCAAATAATATTAAAAACCCCCATATTTACCCCTCATTCCATGCTATATTTAAGCCATTCATATTTTTATAAATATCTTCACACATTTTCATGAATTCTTTATATTCAATTCCCTTTATACCAGATTCAGCAATTATAAGCTCTAGTTCACCTTCTAATTTTTCCTTAAATTCTTTGCTTGTATCTAATGATGGACTAACCTTAGCTCCATGACGTCTATCTATTTCTATATATCCTTGATTTTTTAGTATTGTATATGCCTTATTAACAGTCATATTATTAACCCCTATATCTTCTGCCATTTGTCTAACTGTTGGCAAACCTTCCCCCTTTTTTAATTCTCCTCTTCCAATTCCCATTACAATTTCATTTCTTAATTGTACATAAATAGGAATATTGCTAGTCATATCTAATTTAATAATCATAATTTATCCCCTTTGTATAGTTTGTATTATTAATTGTAATACAAACTATACAAATAAACAATATTAAATTTAAAAATTTATCTGATGACTAGCTGTTATAACACTTACTCTAACAATGGCCCCCCCATATATAACATATTCTTAGCTTCTAAATAAAAAAAAGCAACATTAATTAAGTTATAAAAATAATTAATGTTGCTTTTAAAATTATTTTTTTAATACTAAGCCTTTACTTCTGATACATGTACATTCTCGCGCCTCTTCAGTATGTAAACATTGATATTTTATTTTTTTAGGTGCTTCTATTTCAATTTGCTTTTTTTCTTTTAATTCTTTTTTATTCATTTCTTTTATCCCTTTCCATTATAAGTAAAATTGTAAATTTTAATTTAGATAATTGAACTTACTTCTACAAACGAATGTAAGTAGTAAGTTTCCTTTATAAAAATATTTATTTACTAATTATATTTTTATTATATAATAATTATTATCTATTTATATTCATTATATAATACTTTTCTTAATTAGTACATATAATAAAATTAGTAAAAAAGTAAGGAGAAAACAAATGATAAGCTTAATTAGTTTAATAATTTCATTATCTCTAATTATGTATTTAGCATATAAGGGATATTCAACAATAATAACTGCACCTATTATAGGGTTATTAACTATTTTAATTTCTAATGGACTTAATGCTCATTTAATGGCTAACTATACTGAAGTTTATATGAATGGATTTTCTGGATTTGTAAAAAGTTATTTCCCTTTATTTTTAACTGGTGCAATTTTTGCAAAATTAATGGATGAAGCTGGATATGGTAAATCTATTGCTTCATTTATCACAAACAAATTAGGTAAAGATAAAGCAATACTTGCAATAGTTTTATCTGGTGCCTTTTTAACTTATGGAGGCGTATCACTTTTTGTTGTTGCATTTATTTTATATCCACTTGCAAATATTTTATTTAAAGAAGCTGATATTCCCAAAAGACTTATACCTGGAACTATAGCACTAGGTGCCTTCACCTTTACAATGACTGCTATGCCTGGCTCTCCTGAAATTCAAAATGTAATTCCTATGAGTTACTTTGGAACAGATACATTTGCATCACCTATACTTGGCATTATAGCTAGTATAATAATGTTTACTTTAGGTATGCTATGGCTTACAAACAGAGCTAAAAAAGCAAATATTAATGGTGAGGGATATGGAAATTATAAAAATACCCATAAAATAAATTCAAATGAAAATTTACCTAATATTATTTTGTCAATAATGCCTATATTAATTATATTTATAACTAATTTTACATTATCTAAATTTTATTTTCCTAATATTGATGGAAGTTACCTAGATAAATATGGTGTCACTTTAGATAAAGTATCTGGTACATGGAGTGTAATAATTTCCATTGTTTTAGCAATTATATATATAATATTACTTAATTTTAAAAACTTTAAAAATTTAAATTCCTCTCTTAATGAAGGAGTAAAAAATGCCTTTTTACCTTTGCTTAACTCAAGTGCAATAGTTGGATATGGTAGTATAATTAAAGCATTGCCAATTTTTACAGCTATCCAAACAAGTATAATGAATATTTCTGCTAATCCAATTATTTCTGAAGCAATATCTGTTAATATTATTTGTGGGCTTACTGCTTCTGCTTCAGGTGGATTAGGTATAAGTTTATCTGCTCTTGCACCAACTTTTATAGAAATGAGTCAGAACTTCTCAATTTCTCCAGAAATATTACATAGAATTGCAGCATTATCATCTGGTGGTTTAGATACCTTACCCCATAATGGTGCTGTTATAACCACTCTTGCAATTTGTGGTTTAACTCATAAGGAAAGTTATAAAGACATATTTATGACTTCTGTTGTAATTCCAATATTAACTACTATAATCATAGTAATATTAGTTTCATTAAAATTTTCTTTTTACTAAAAGGATCTATTTTAAATAATATTAATAATATTAATAATATTTAATTAATTTAAATGACCAGTGATATCTAAATCACTGGTCCTTAATTCATATTAACTTTATCCTTTAACAGCTCCTGCTGCAACACCTTCGATTATATGTTTTTGACATGTTAAATAGAAAATTATAATTGGTATAATAGCAAGAACTAAAACAGCCATCATTGCTCCCATATCTACAGCACCATAGCCACCACGTAAATATTGTACTGCAATTGGAATAGTTTTATAATTTGTTCCTAAAAGTAAATATGGTAATAAATAGTCATTCCATATCCACATTACATTTAATATGGAAACTGTAATTGCTATTGGCTTTAGCAATGGTAAAACAATCAAAAAGAATGTTTTTACTGGTGTACATCCATCTATCATTGCTGCTTCTTCTATATCAATTGGAATAGATTTAACAAAACCACTAAACATAAAAACAGACAATCCAGAACCAAATCCAAGATATATTACTATTATTCCTATTGGATTATCTAAACTTAATATATTTGCAACTTTACTCATTGGAAACATAACCATTTGAAATGGTACTATCATTGATAATACAAATAAATAATATAATGCACTTGTAAATTTGGATTTAATCCTTGTAATATACCATGCAGTCATTGATGTAAATAATACTATAACTGCAGTTGAGCAAACTGTTATAAAGACAGAATATCCAAAGGCTGCTAAAAATCCTGTTTTTTCAACTCCTCCTATATAATTTTGTAATCCTGAAAATGTAACTTTATTTGGTAAAGCAAATGGTGCTCTACTTATATATAACTTTCCTTTAAAGGAATTATATAAAACTATAAAAATAGGAGCTAAAAACGCTATGCTTAAAATAGTTAATATAATGTATATAAGTTCGTTATTCTTTTTCTTTGGTTTATATTTTAATTCAACTTCTACTTTATTATCTAATTTAGCTTCCATTAATTTTCAACCTCCTTTTTCCTAGTCATATTTAATTGAAGTAACATTATAGCTGCTACAATTATGAAGAAAATTACCGCCTTAGCTTGACCTACACCTTCCCAACCTACTCTTCCATAAAATGTCTTATAAATATCTAATGCAAGCATTGCTGTTTTATTTCCTGGTGCACCATCAGTTAATGCTAAGTTTTGATCGAATAATTTAAATGCATTTGACATTGTTAAGAAAAGACAAATTGTTATTGATGGCATAACTAATGGAATTATAACCTTTTTTAATGTCATCCACTTTGATGCTCCATCTATTTTAGCACTTTCAATAAGCTCTCCAGGTATATTTTGTATACCTGCAATATATATTATCATCATATATCCAATTTGTTGCCAATTAAGTAATATAACTAATCCCCAAAATCCATACTTAGGGTCCATAGTTAAATTTACTCCAAAATAATTTAATACCCCATTAATAATTATTAGCCAAATATATCCTAAAACAATACCACCTATAAGATTTGGCATAAAAAATACAGTTCTAAATATATTAGTTCCTTTTAATTTTCTTGTTAAAAGATATGCTAAAGCAAAAGCACAAATATTTACTGTAATAACAGATACAATAACAAATTTTGTTGTAAATATTAACGCATTTGTAAACTCTGGAGTTACAAATACCTTTTTATAATTATCTAATCCAACAAAAGTTGCATTAGTAACTGTAGTAAACTTAGTAAAAGATAAATAAATACCCATTACAAATGGTACTAAAAATGCTATAGCAAAAGCTATTAATGTTGGTAATGCAAATAACCAAAAATATTTTTTTAATCCTTTTTGCATAGTATTTCACCCCTAACTTTTATAATTATAGTAATTTTAAACTAAAAGCAGCACATATTATACATGCTGCTATTAGTTTAAATTATCATTGAGCCTTTTCAGCCTTCCAAGAATCCTTTACTGTATTCACAACATAATTCCAATCTTGAGTTCCTTGTACATATTCAAGTAAAGCACTTGCAAAAGTATCTTTAAAGTTTTGACTTGGGAATGCTTGGAATACCCATGGAACAGTATTAATATTATCTTTACTCATCCAATTAATAACTTCTTTAGATAATGGATCTTCTGGTTTTTCATCATCATTAAATGTATCAAATGGAGCAATAAATCCTAAATCACCAGAAACATAAGCTTTTCCTGTATCACTTGTAAATAACCAATTTATAAAATCAATTGATGCTTGTTGTTTTTCTTCAGATACTTGACTATTGATAGCTAAATAATTTTCAGTACCAATACAAATACCTTGGTTTTCTTCACCTTTAATACCTGTATATATTGACATAAATTTAATATTTTCTGCTTTAACAGTATTACCATTAATATCATTAATTTGTGACCAAGCCCAATTACCATTTTGAACCATAGCACAATCACCTAATGCAAATTCAGCCATTGAATCATCTACACTCTTATTTCCTAATATACCTTTTTCTGAAACAGAGTTGTCAGTATATAAGTCATATATATTTTTATAGTTTTCATTATATTTAAAATCAATTTCCTTAGCATCTATTCCTGTTTGAATAACATCTCCATTTTCACCTGCATCATCTTTAAATTCATAATATAATGGTAAATTAGCTAAGTGAGTTTCCCATCTCCACGCATTACCTGATGCCATTGAAGTTGAAGCAAATACACCTTGAATTCCTAAAGCATCCTTATTTGCCTCCATATCTTCTACAACAGCTTTTAATTTTTCAAAATTATTAATTTCATCTGCAGAGTTTACATCTGTCTTTTTATTAGATAAAGCAAAATATTTTTGCATTATTTCATCATTATATATTATTCCATATCCTTCAACAGCATATGGAATTCCATATACTCCTTCACCACTTGTAACAGCTAAACTCTTATCAAGTAAATGATTATAAAGTTCAGTATCCTTTAAATCTAAACAATAATCTTTCCATGATTGATATCCAACTGGACCATTAATTTGGAATATTGTTGGAGCATCTTTTTTGGCAATTTCTGATTTTAATGTTTGCTCATAAGTACCACTTGCTGCAGTTTCAACCTTAACCTTAACTCCAGTTTCGGCTTCATAATCTTTAGCAATCTTTTTATATACATCAGCAATTTCTGGCTTGAAATTTAAGAAATAAATTTCCTGTGTTGATTTAGATGTAGAATCACTATTTGCTTCTCCATTAGTTGAATTGCTACTTCCACATCCTACAAAAGCACTTGCAACTAAACTTGTTGCTACTGCAATAGATAATAATTTTTTAATCCTCATAAAATCTCACTCCCCTAAATATTAATATATATAAATTTACTTACAGTTTTCTGTAAATATTTACATATCCAATAAAAAAATATATTTTTTTACTAAAATCATTTCACTACTCGGAAACGATTCCCATTTAAAATAAATTTTTATTTCTTAAATTTATTATCTTTATAATTATTATTTTATATTAATAACTTTACACTTTCAACCATATTTTAACTTTTATTAAAAATTTATCAAATTAATATTTGCTTATACTTAAAATATTTTTATTAATAAAATATTTTAAAAAAAATTAGCAGTTTATTTCATTATTTTATAAACTGCTAATTTTTTTACTTATTAAATATTCTATTTAAATCTATATTTTCTTCAAAAAGTTTTGTTAACTCATCATATTGAGTTAATTTATATTTTTTATAATTCATTAATTCTTTATCTAAAATATTAATTCCCTTATTAATCATTAACTTATTAATAAAGCTATTTAGAAAATTATTATCATCAAAAATCCCATGTAAATACGTTCCAATAACATTTTTATTAAATGTCCCCAATATATCCCCATTTTCATTTTCAATAAATATTTGCTCTTTATTTTTTATTGTTGTTGTTCCATTATGTATTTCATATCCAAATACTTTTATTCCAATACACTCATTTAATGAATCACTAATATTCTTAATATAACCCTTTGTTTGTCTTGTAATCTTTTCTTTAGAAAATCTAGTATCAATACTTAAAAATCCAAATCCCTTTTCACTTGTGATTTCGCCTTCTATACCCTCTGAATCAATAATATCATCTCCTAACATTTGATATCCACCACAAATGCCTAATATTATTTTCCCCTTATTTTTCAGCTCATTAATCTTATCAAAAATTCCATTTTGTTTAATAACTCTTAAATCATTTATTGTATTTTTAGTTCCTGGTATTATTATTAAATCTGGATTATTAACCTCATCCACATTTTCAATATATCTAACACTAACCTCATCAATTCTTTCTAAGCTACTAAAATCAGTAAAATTAGACATATGAGGAAGTCTTATTACTGCTATATCTAAATTACTAACACTATTATTTTTAATCCTTTCAGTAACACTATCTTCATCTTCAATATCTAATTTAAAATATGGTAAAACCCCTAATACTGGTATATTTATTATTTCTTCTAACTGCTTCATCGCCTCTTTAAAATAATCAACATTTCCTCTAAACTTATTAATAATAACTCCCTTTACTCTACTTCTTTCTTCCTCTTCAAGTAACATTAATGTTCCAACTACAGATGCAAATACCCCTCCCCTATCTATATCTGCTACTAAAATTACATCTGCATCTGCTGCTTTTGCCATTGACATATTAGCTATATCAGTTTCTTTTAAATTAATTTCTGCACAACTTCCCGATCCCTCTAATATAATTACTTCAAAATTTTTTGAAAAATTATCAAATGTTTCTTTTACTATTTTTTTTAATTCTTTATTTAATTCTTTATATTTGTATGAATCCATCATACAATGAACCTTACCATTAACAATAACTTGCGTTTTATTATTTCCACTAGGCTTTAATAAAATAGGATTCATGTATGCCATTGGCTTTAATTCACAAGCTTCTGATTGAACAACTTGTGCTCTTCCCATTTCTAATCCATCTTCTGTAACATATGAATTTAATGATATATTCATTGCTTTAAATGGTGCTACTTTAAATCCTCTATTTTTATAATACCTACATAAAGCCGTTGCTATGGTGCTTTTTCCTACTCCTGAGGCTGTTCCTAGAACCATTATTTTATTCATGGACAATTTCCTCTATCTCTAAAAATCCATGTGTTTCATTTTTTATAACATTTAAAATTTTAAAATTAATAGGATATTTAAATAGCGGTCCATCATAAACAAAAGTATGATATTCTCCATTTTCTCCACATGCATCTGAGCCTGTTTCTTTTATATCTTTAACTACATCTTTAGTTAAAACTTTTCCTAGAAACTCTTCTCCCATACGCTGCAGCTTTACATTTTTTATAATTGTCTTAAATCCACTATCAATAAATTCATAAACAAGCTCTTCTCTATCTTCTTCCCACAAAGGAAATATAGACTCTATATTAGCTTCATCACATCTACTTGTACACCATTTTCTATGTTCTTTTAAATCTATATCTCCAAAAGCACAAGAATCTGCACCAAACTTTTCCTTTATATAAATTAATGCTTGTGTAAACTTTTCTGTATAATCATTTCCTACAACTTCTATTAATACTACAGGAATATCTAATGACTTTGAAATTTCATATATTAAGTTTACTGAAACTCCATGAAAGCAAGACTTTTTTTTATATTTATTAATTGTTGTAATTAAAGCCACTGGAATATTTCCCTTGTTTATCATTCTATATAATGCTAAAGTACTATCCTTACCACAACTATATGACATTATAAATTTATTCATTTGTTTAACTCCTTTCTAATATTGTAAAATTTTATTTAAAGTAATCTTAAACTTTAATTCCATTTTTCTAAAGCTTCTATCATAAATGTTTTTACATCAATTCCATAAACTTCTTTAAGCTTATCTCCATTTAATACTTCCCTTGCATTTCCAGCAGTAGCTATTTTCCCATATTTCATCATTACTACCTTTTCTCCAAATGTTTGTACTAAATTTAAATCATGTAATACAGCTATTACTATTTTATTATTTTCTTTACTCCACTTATTTAAATACTCTAACATTTCTATTTGATATTTTAAATCCAAATGATTTGTTGGTTCATCTAAAAGAATTACATTTGGGTCTTGTGCAAATGCTCTTGCTAAATATACCCTTTGTAATTGTCCACCCGATAATTCACTTATTAATTTATCCTTTAAATCTAATAATCCTACATTTTCTATACTTTTAATTATTATTTCTTCATCACTTTTGCTCATTCTTGAAAACACACCTTTTAAATGTGCATATCTTCCTAATGATACTGTTTCATAAACTGTATAAGGAAAATATATAGAACTTGCTTGACTCATTAAAGCTATACTTTTAGCTAAGTCTTTTCTATTAAATTTACTTATCTCTTTTCCATTTAATAATATACTTCCCTTATAATTCAAAAGATTAGCTATAGATTTTAATAATGTGCTTTTCCCACAACCATTTGGGCCAACTATACATAAGTTACTTCCTGGTTCAACATTAAAGCTTACACCCTTTATTATTTCATTATTGTCATATCCACACCTAACATTTTTAACTTCTAACATTAAACCACCACCTACTTTGACTTTTTAAAATATATATAGGCAAAAAAAGGAGCTCCAATTAATGCAGTTATTGCACCAACTGGTAATTCTGATGGTGCTACTATAGTTCTTGCAACTAAATCAGTAAGTATCATCATACATCCACCAAATACTGCTGACATAGGTACAACATAAGAATGTTTTGAACCAAATATTTTTCTAACAACATGTGGAGCAATTAAATCTACAAATCCAATAGTTCCACTTAATGCAATAGCACTTCCAGTAAGAATTGCTACATATAAAAATAATCTTCTTTTAACTTTATTAGTATCAACTCCAATTGTTTTAGCTTGATCTTCTCCAAAAGTTAATACATCCATTTCTTTAAAATAAAAAGATACACCTAAAATTCCAATAATGAAAAATGGTATACCTGCCTTTACATAACTCCAACCCTTCATTGAAAATGATCCCATAGACCACATTGTTATACTTTGTATCTTATCGCTTGCTAATGCTGAAATAGTAGTTAATGCCGCGCTAAAAAATAATGATATTACCATACCAGCTAATATTATAGTTGTATTAGACATTCCTCTATCAACTTTTTCAGAAAACTTTAATACTATTACCATAGTAATTAAACTACATAAAAAACCTACTACAGGCATAGTTAGTCTTCCTAATACAGATATTGATGCTCCTGTTATAATTAATATTCCTACCCCTAATGAGGCACCTGAAGATATTCCTAATGTATATGGTGATGCCAATTGATTTTTTAAAACAGATTGAACTATAGCTCCACTTGCTGCAAGGGATCCTCCTACCATAAATGCAAGTAAAACCCTTGGTAATCTTAAATTCCAAATGATAGCTACTTGCTTTGGATCAATTCCATTTGTTAATGGGACGTTAAAAAATTTATTGCCTAATATAGAAAAAGTATCTAATATGCTAATATTGGAACTTCCAAGGGAAGTTCCAATACCTATAACTAACAATATCAATGGAATTGATAATATTAATAATATTTTATTTTTATAGTTCTTTGTATTCATCTGGATAAATAGCTTTTGCTATTTCCTTTAATGCTTTTATTACATTTTGTGAAGGTCTTGAAGAAGCATTATTATCTATCGAATAAACAGCTCCATTTTGTACTGCAGTTATTGTGTCCCATCCATCTCTACTTTCTACATCTTCAATTGCAGTTAAACCAGCTTCATTAGTTCCTGGTGTATTTACTAAAATAACATCTGGATTAGCATCTATAACAGCTTCTGGTGTTACTGTTATCCATGAACTTTCATTTCCAAATATATTTTTTGCTCCAACTGTTTCAATAAGTTCATTTAAAAATGTTCCATTCCCAAATGTATATAATCCTGAACCAGCTCCAATTTCAAAATAAACATTTTTCTTATCTGCAATTTTATCGCCTATAGCCTTTACTTTTTCTACTTCTTTTTTCATTGAATCTACTAATTCTTTACCTTTTTTCTCTGTATTAGTTAAACTAGCTATAAATTCAATATCTCCATATATTTCATCAATGCTATAGCTACTTGGTATATATGCAACTGGAATTCCAGCTTCCTTTATTAATGCAAAAGGATCTTCATCCCCAACTTTATTATGGCCAGATGCTATTACTATATCAGGCTTTAAAGATATTATTTTTTCTGCATCTGGATTTCTAAAATCTATTTTAGTTATATCTGAACTTACTCCTTCAACATCAACCGAATATTTATCTACAGCAACTAACTTATCTGCTAGCCCTAAAGCAACTAAAACTTCTGTATTAGATGGTGCAGTAGATATTATAGTATTTACTTGTTTAGGAACATTAAATTCATTTCCTTCCCTATCCTTCATTGTTGTAGGTTTGCTTGAGCATCCTACAAACATCATCATTGCTACTATAAAAGTAAGCATTAATGATAAAACTTTGTTTGTCTTTTTCATTATTATTCCTCCTAAATTTACATCTTAGAGTGGTTACTTAGTTAATTTAAAAAATTTAACTAAAAAAGAGTGCTATCATATTAAGAGCACTCTAAAATACATAATAACTTTAGACAATATTATTAATACACCTTATTTTAAGTATTTAAATAATTATTTTAAACTCATTATAATAACTATTTAAAAGCTATATAAATAAAGTACATTAATTACACTATCTTTTATTTGTATCTATTATCTCACCCTCAGAAGATAATATTTTCATCATAATAGGCAGGTCTCCCGGCTTAACTTCATTCTACTATTCAAACCTTCCCATAAATTTTACAGTGGTATAAAAATGAATTTCGTCAGTTTTACGGTTACTGGGGTAGCTTAGGATTTTAACCTAATTCCCTTTTAAGTTTATAATCACCTAATATGGTTTTAAATTCATATTGATTATATATTTGAATAATTTATTTGTCAAATAAAATATTCCTTATTTCATTAATAATAATTTTATTTTCTTCTGAAGTTCTTACTGCTATTCTATAAAAATTTTCATTTAATCCTATATAGTTACTACAACTTCTAATTAATATTTTTCTTTTAATTAATTCACCTTTTAAATCTAAATCAATTAATAATTTAAACATTATAAAATTAACACTTGGTTTTAATACCTTTAACACTTGTATTTCTTTTAGTGCTCCATATAAATATTCTTTCTCATCTTTTACATATTTTATACTATTATTAATATAATCTTTTTCCTTTAATCCTTGAATTATAGCATCAGCTGCTATTATGTTTATGCTCCAAGGCACCGTAACTTTATTAATTTCATTTATTAATACATTGTTCTTACATAATCCATATCCAATTCTAGCCCCTGGAATTGCAAAAAACTTAGTTAGTGATTTAACAACTATAAGATTATCATAATAATTTAATAAACCCTTACTTGAATACTCATTATTTGTTTCCATAAAATCTAAAAATGATTCATCTATAACGATTATAGTATTTGTAATTAACGCCTTTTTTAGCACTTTTATTATAAATTGATTTGTTGTTAAAACCCCTGTAGGATTATTAGGATTACAAATAAAAACTACATCTATATCATCTTTTATATTGTCAATAAATTCATTATCTATTTCAAAATTATTTTTTTCTTTTAACTTGTAATATTTTATTTCACCATTAACACTTAAAATAGCTTCTTCATATTCTGAAAATGTTGGTGCTGGTAATAATGCTTTTTTAGGCTTTAAAGCTCGTACTATATTGAATATTGCTTCAGCAGCACCATTACCTAAAATAATATTTTGGGAATTTATATCCTCAAAGTTAGCAATAGAATTTTTCAAATCAAAATAAGTTATATCTGGATACTTAATAACTTTATCAATTGATTTTATCATTGCTTTTTTAACATTTTCACTTAACCCCATTGGATTAATATTGGCTGAAAAATCTACTATTTCTTCTGGATTAAATTTATACAGCCTTGCAACTTCTTCTATATTCCCACCATGAACACTCAATTTTCCATCCTCCTTATTAAAAACTTATATTTTATCAACATTATCTAACTAACTATAAATTTAATTATAAGTGACATTATACATCCTAAAATAGCACTACAATATAATATATTATTTACATCATTAACTTTATCAATGCTTACTTTCTCTTTACAATCACCTATAGTTGGCTTTTCCACAAGCTTTCCAAAATAATAATTTGCTCCTCCTAACTGAATATTTAATGCACCTGCAACTGCGGCTTCTGGATGTGCACTATTAGGACTACTATGATTATTTTTATCTCTCTTATATATTTTTAAACTATTTTTATAATCTAACCCTAAAATAAAAGAAGCTATTGTAATTAAATAACCACTTAATCTTGCTGGAATATAATTAAATACATCATCTAATTTTGCTGGAAAATATCCAAACTCAATATATTTTTCATTTTTATATCCAAACATTGAATCCATTGTATTTACAGCCTTATATAAAAATGCTAATGGTGCTCCTCCAAGCCCCGCATAAAAAAATGGAGCAATGACTCCATCAGACATATTTTCAGCTACAGTTTCTATAACTGCTTTTAATATTGCTTCCTTATCTAAATTTTCAGTATCTCTTCCAACTATATATGATAATTGTTTTCTTGCGCCTTTAATATCATCTTTAATAAGATACTTAATTACTTTTAACCCTTCAATTTTAAGAGCTTTTGCTGATATACAAAAATAAATCATCACTGCACCTAATATAATTGATATAATTGGATTAATTAAATATGTAATTTTAATTAATAAATAATTAAATGTAAAAACTATAGAAACTACTATTATCCAAGTTACTAATCCTACAACTTTTAAATGTTGCTTTAATATTTTTCTAAATAAATTTTCTACAAATTTACATAATGAGCCTATTATCCTAATTGGATGAATTGGATTTTGTGGATCACCTATTATTAAATCTAATAAAAATCCTAATATTATTTGTATCATTTTATCCTTCCTCTAATTAAATATTATCTATATTTATAATTTCTAATTTATTATTTATTTGTTCTAAATTAATTTTATATCCTCTTCCACAATTTGGTTGATGTTCATAAAAATTCTTGCTATCATCATAAAATATTTCCAATATTGTTCCTATTGTTCCTCCATGACAAACTAAAATTGCTTCATTTCTATTTTCAGTAAAACATTTTTTAATAAACATATTAAATGTATTTTTTATTCTTTTTCTATATTCAATTTTACTTTCTCCATTAGGACATGATACTTTTCCTTCATTATCAGTAATCCATTTAATATATTCTTCATTTTCCTTAAGCATATCATAACTTTTCATTTCAAAATCACCAAAATCATATTCCCAAAATTCATTAATTTTTTCATACTTTTTTCCTGGATATAATATTTCTAATGTTTCATTTGCCCTTTTAGCTCCACTACTAAATAATATTTCACACTTAGGATATTTTATTTTCTTTTTAAATTCCTCTAATTCTTCTATTCCCTTTTTACTTAATTCTATATCACTTTTTCCACAATAAAGATGATTTTCATTTGCTTTTGTTTTTCCATGCCTTATTAAATATACTACAAGTTGTTTCATACATTAACTTACCTATTCTATTCTTTTCTATTCTTTTCTATTCTTTTCTTTTAATTTATTATTCTTTGATAACTGATGGTATTCCACAAAACACCCTATATACTTTAGAGGATTCCTTTGATAAATATTGAAGGCACTTTCCTGTTTCCTCTCTCCAAATCCTATCTTCTTTTTTTAACGGAACTATTCCACTTGATATATCATCACAAATTATTATTTTATTTTTAAATAATTTTATATTATTTTTTATAAATTCAATTGAACTTTTTTCCTTTGTTACATTAAAATATGTAAACTTATGTAATCCACATATAACCTTTTTAGAAAAATTAATTTTATCTTCATTACAATAAAATATATCTTCTTCACTAACTTCAAATTCTTCTTTAACAAAGTCCAATTTTCCATTAAATGCTCCACCCAAAACTAAAATCATAATTTTCTCCTCTACTCACATTGCCATATACTATATAAAGCTTAAAATTAAAATACCAACTGTTTCTGCAATAACAAGTCCATATCCAGCACTATCTCCAGACATTCCATCAAATTCTTTAATTGCATTGTTAACAAAATATAAACTTATTAAATTCATTCCTAAGCTTATTATTAATCCATATATTCCAAAAATAAATATTAAAATCAAACTTGATATTAACAAGCTTGTTAACAATATAACCTTATCTACATCTCCTGTACCCCTTTTAAAAAATGCTCCTAATGAACTTCCCTTCATAGATTCCTTTGATATTAATAAATATCCCATTAAGCTTCTTGATATTATAGGTATTAATATTAATCCCAATGCACTATTATAATTTAATATAATAGTATTGCTTATTATTGTATTAATTGCAGAAAAATTTACTATAAATAACATTACTACTGAAATAACTGCAAATGCTCCTGTATGAGGATCCTTTAATATTCTTAACTTTTCCTGTTTATCCCTTCTAGAAAGAAGTGCATCACAAACATCCATATATCCATCTAAATGAAGCATGCCCGTTAATATAAAAGGGGTAATTAAAGTAATTGCAGATGTTACCATTATACTTGCATTTAATAAATTAAATAATTTAAATACTCCATACCAAATCAATCCAATAATTAATCCTATTAAAGGATAAAATTTCAATATATTTTTTCCACCTTCATCATCCCATTCATACCTAGGCAATGGAATAATAGTAAACATACTTATTGCCATCAAAAAACTTTTAAAATACTTATTCATTTTTCCTCCTTACAATAAATAGATGTGCCTCCAGTGTTAATCTAAAATTTAGATTTACCCCAGAGGCTCTTCCATTATATAGTTTTATCTTTATGATAAATTATATTTCCATAGGCACATTCAACTACTGTATCTGAAATTTTAGCTAATCTTCTATTTATAATTCCTAATTCTTTTCTAAAATTTTCAGTATAGCAATCATACTTAATACTATCGCTAAATAAGTAATCTGATACCATAACTACATTTTCAACTGAATTAATAATTTCTAATATTCCATTTAAAATATCATTGCTAACATATCTATAAAATTCTTTTCCTTTAAACATAGAATTTGTAACAATAGAAGTTATACTATCTATTAAAACAGTATCATTTTTCTCTATAAGTTTTACAACTTTGCTCATATTAGTATGTTCTTCAATTGTATTAAATCCATATCCTACTCTTTCATTTAAATGGTTTTCTATTCTTTTTAAATCTTCCAAATCATATGGCTTCATAGTTGCAATATAATATAATTTTCCACTTTTATTTTCTAAAGATTTTGCTAAATTTTGAGCAAACATAGATTTTCCACTCTTAGCCCCACCTATAACTAATACAATCATACTTTCTCCTAAACTATATAATTTTCCTCTTCCCTGACATCATCTAAGTAATCATCATTTATCCCTGCTTCATCAAAGGTTGCCATGTTATTCATCATAGCACAACTAAATTCAACTATTGAAAATGCTATAGGACATCCACTACCTTCTCCTAATCTCATATCTAAATTTAGCATTGGCTCTAGTCCAATTTCTTTCATTGCAATCTTATATCCAATTTCCTTAGAATAATGAGAGGCTATTAAATATTCTTTAACTAATGGATTTAATTTTATTGCTGATAACGCTGCAACTGCAGATATAAATCCATCTATAACTACAGGAATTTTATAATATGCAGCTCCCAAAAACACTCCTGTCATACCAGCTATATCAAAACCTCCGACATTAGAAAGTACATCAATAATATCATTTTTATTAGGACTATTAATTTTTATAGCTTTTGATACTACCCACTTTTTCTTTTCAAAAGCTTCCTTAGTTATTCCTGCTCCTTTTCCAACAGCTTCTTCAATTTCACATCCAGTTAAGCTTACAAGAACAGAACTACTAGTTGTTGTATTTCCTATACCCATTTCCCCAATCCCTAATATATCATATCCATCTTCATAAGCTTTCTTAGCCATTTCTATACCTATATTAATAGCTCTTATAGCTTCATCATAACTCATTGCTGGTCCATTTATTATATTAGAAGTCCCTCTTCTAATTTTTCTATCAATTGCTCCTAATATTTTTTTATTTGTATTAACTCCAATATCAACTACCATTAAATCAGTATTATTTTCTTTTGATAATGCTGCTACTCCTGTAATTCCTCTTGAAAAATTTATAGTTTGAGCTAATGTAACACTTTGTGGTGCTGATGCCACTCCTTCTTCTACTACCCCATTATCTGCAGCCATAATTATTATACATTTCTTCTTTATTTTATTTTTAACTTTCCCAGTAATTCCAGCTAATTTTAATGCTATATCTTCTAATTTTCCTAAACTTCCTAATGGTTTTGCAAGAGAATCTACTCTTTTCTTAGCTTCATTTATTATATTTTTATCAAGTTCAGTTATTCCACTAATAACACTATATAAATTATCTTTTTCATTTTCCATACTATGCCACCAATTATTTATTTAAAACACCTTCTTTTTTTGTTATAATACTTTATTATTTGTTTAAATGTCAATAAACATATATTATATACTTTTACATTAGGAGATTGCTATGAAAACCACTTTAATTAAATTTTTACAAACTGAAATGAATTGGAATCCTATAAATATATCATTTATTGAAAAATTAGGAGGTCTTAGTAGTGAAAATTATAAGGTTTCTTACAATAACAATGATTATTTTGTTAAAATTTGCATAGCTGATTACTTACATACTGATAGAATAAATGAATTATCAATATTAAATAAGGTATCTAAAATAAACTTAGCCCCTAATATATATTATTTTTCTAATAAAAGTGGTAATATGATTACTTCTTGGATTGATGGAAGTATGCCATCACTAGATGATTTTAATTCATCTAACTTTTTAAATATGCTTTCAAATTCATTAAAGAGTCTTCATAATTTAAAATGTGAAAAACAATTTAATCCATTTAATGATATACGAAAAAGAATAGAAATATGTAAAGATTTAAATTTACCCTTGCCTAAATCTATAAACATACTATTGGAATTTTTAACTTACATTGAATATAAGCTTAATAAAAGCCCTTTAATTGGACTTTGCCATAATGATTTAAATGCATCTAATATTATTTTAACTTCTAATAAATTATACTTTGTAGATTATGAATATTCTTCAATGGGTGATATTTTTTTTGACTTAGCCACTATTTCTTGGTTCTTTTCTGAAAAATCTAGAAAAGATTTATTAAAATTTTACTTTGGTGAATATAACCCAAAAGATTATGAAAAATTATTAGATTTTATTTTTATAGTTAAATTTTATAATGCTTCTTGGTCATTATTAAAATCTACAGATCTTAATATAAATTATGATTATTTATCTGGAGCTAAAATGATTTTTAAGGATTTACTTAAGAATGATTCCATAAGAAATTTTTAAAATAAGGGGGTTAATAATTTAACTCTCTTATTTTAATGCAACTTTAAAAATTATGTCATATTCAAAATTAATCTTATTTGAAAACATATATTTTAAAATCTATATACCATAGTGAATCAAGTGTTTATTGTCCCTAATAGCAATATTAATTTTATTAATTAAATTTTCAAGTTCACTTGATTTAAATTGCTTGTTTGCCCTAGCAATAATTTTTTTAAATTCTTTTAATGATCTTGGAGGAATAATTGTAATTCCACAATAATCTAAACCTAATCCTGGATGCTTTTTCATTTGAAAATATGTTTTTAACTTTCCTAATTCTTCTAAATGTTCCTTCACTATACCTTCTATTAAATCATCACTAACTGAAATACAGTTATATTTTTTAGGTTCATAATCACTATACCATTTATCTTCTTCAAATTTTTCAATTACTCCAAAATTGTGCTTCATAAAATTCTCACCCCATATAATTTAGTTTTTTATCTTTTATTATCTAACTATTTTAAAATTATCTTTTTTATTATATATAATCAAAAATTCAAATTTAAATTACACTAATATTTTAAACTTATCAAATATATTTAAATTTATTTCAATTATAATGAAAAAAGCTTCTAATGTTGCAACCAATTTGCAGTATTACTTTTAAATCTTAAAATCTATTGATATCACTAACTTTATATATTCTTAAATATAAATAAAAAACCCACCGTTTAAAACCAGTGAGCTTTTCAGAAAATTTCAAAAAACATTTTTTATAATTATTTATTCTTACCACTACAATTATTTTCTAAGCATTGATTTAATAAATCACTTATAGCATTAGTTAATTGACAGTTTGAATTCATAAAATAGCAATTTGTCATTTGGTTATTCCAAGCATATAAAAATATTAAGAATAATACTAATTTCATAAATTGCATTCCATAACATTGTAGTAAATTTAATAATTGACAAGCTAGAAATTCATTTGCCGCTTCAGTATTGCTATTACTGTAATTTTCACAAAAATCTTGTAAATCATCTAAATTTACATCACTTAAATTCAAATTATTTAAAATATCATTTAAATTAGCTGTTGAAGTACATGTACTCAATTCTCTTATCCTCTCAAAAGTTATCTAACACTTTATTTTATGGTGAAAATATAAACATTGATACATCTTTATATAAAAAATGATATAAAACAACTTAAAATCATTTTATATCATCTCATTTTTGTATTTTAAACTTTTATAGTTCCATGCTTTAATAAGTGTTTTATTCTTTTGAAATAAGTAATTCCTAATGGAATTGATGCTGCAAGCCAAGCTACTGGATCTGCTAAACATATTCCAAAAAAGCCTATATATTGTGGTAATGTAAATGCAACTATTGCTCTTGCAATAAGTTCATATGCTCCAGCCATCATTGGAACAAATGAATCACCAATTCCTTGAAGTGCATTTCTATAAATAAATATTAATCCAAGAGGTATAAAGAATATTGCTGATATATCAAGTACTTGTTGAGCATATTTTAATATTTCCACATCTGGATTACTTATAAACATCATAACAAAATATTTACCAAGGAATATTAATACTGCTCCAGCAATAATACTAGTAATAATAGATATTTTAGTACAAGCTTTTACCCCTTCTTTTATACGATTATATTCTTTAGCCCCCAGATTCTGTCCACAATACGTAGCCATAGTTACACCAAAAGTAATTGCTGGTTGCATAACAAGTTGTAATGCTTTTGAAGCTGCTGTATAAGCCGCAATAATAGTAGAACCAAATACGTTTAATGCACCTTGTACTGTCATTATTCCAATTGCTGTTATTGAAAATTGAAGTGCCATTGGAATTCCTATTTTTAAATGCTTATGATAATATCTTTTTTTGACATTAAAATCTTCTCTTTTTAATCTTAAAATAGTAAATTTCTTATATGTGTATATTAAGCAAAGTATTGCTGAAACAGCTTGAGAAATAATAGTTGCATAAGCTGCTCCTGCAACTCCCATATTGAAGTTAATTATAAATACTAAATCTAAAATTACATTTAATACAGAAGAAATTATTAAGAAATATAAAGGTGTTTTACTATCACCTAAAGCTCTTAATATACTTGCAATTAAATTATATGCAACTGTTGCTATAACACCAGCATAAATTATTTTTATATATAAATATGCATCATTTATAATATTTTCAGGTGTATTCATTAACTTTAATAAAGGCATGGCCCCTAATAAACTAACTATTGTAATTATAACTACTGAAATTATCGTTAATGTAATTGCACTTGCAACTGCCTTACGTAACCCTTTTTCATCTTTTGCCCCAAATCTTTGTGAAACTAATACTGCAAACCCACTAGATAATCCTGTTGCAAATCCATTAACTAAAAATACCATAGAACTAGTTGCTCCAACAGCTGCTAATGCATCTACTCCAACAAATCTACCAACTATTATAGTATCAACCATATTATAAAATTGCTGGAATATATTCCCTATGAGTAATGGTATTGAAAATAATAAAATTAACTTTACTGGATTACCATTAGTCATATCATTTGTCATATTGTTTTTCATCTCCTCATCTCCCCCTAATATCTTATTTCACAATTAAATACAATATCATCTTTACTGTAATTTTGCAAAACAAATTTTTAAAAAGTAAGAATAAATTTTACTACCCCCTATAACTAAATAAAAATAAGTTACTTTTCTAATTTTTTCTTTACTTCTCCTATTATTTTAATACCTTCTTCTATTTGATTTAAATTTAATCTTGATAATCCTAACCTTAACGTACTTTTACACCTATCATCTATTGAAAATATATCTCCTGGTGTAAATATAACCCCTTTTTCATAACATTTTTCTAATAATTCC
The DNA here is from genome assembly GCF_053571985.1 of Clostridium sp. ETTB3. Classification (NCBI taxonomy): domain Bacteria; kingdom Bacillati; phylum Bacillota; class Clostridia; order Eubacteriales; family Clostridiaceae; genus Clostridium; species Clostridium sp. ETTB3. The sequence goes on along the minus strand of NZ_CP199832.1, from coordinate 908,089 downwards.
CTAGCATTTATACCTTCTATTCCAAGATAAATATGAAGCCCACCTTCTCCCCATATAAATGTTGATTTAATATATTTATTAATACAATTTAATGCAAACTCATACTTTTCTTTATATACTTTTCTAACTTTTTTTATCTGCTTTTCAAATGCCCCAGAATTTAAATATTCATATAATATTCCCTGATCTAAAAAAGAAGTATGAATATTTTTACATCTCTTTACACTTTCTAAAACATCTATAACATCCTTATCAGCAAGTATCCATCCTATTCTTATTCCAGGAAATAATATTTTAGAAAAACTTCCTATATAAATAACTCCACTGCCACCATTGTCAAGAGCCGCCATAGGTGATACATGAACACTGTTATATAATAATTCTTCATTAAATCCATCTTCAATAATAGGAACATTATATTTTTTAAACAAATTATAAACTTTATATCTTTTTTCTCCCTTCATTACAATTCCAGTTGGATTATGATATGAAGGAATTAAGTACCCAAACTTTATATAATTATTTTTTAATTTTTTTTCTAATTCATCAACATCTATTCCATCTTCTGTCATAGAAACTCCTACAACATCTAATCCATGAACTTTCATAATTTTAATAGCGGTATTATGAGTTGGATTTTCACATATAATTTTATCACCTGTATTGGTATATGCAGTAAAAATCATTTCTAATCCTTCTGTAAAACCATTTGTAATTATAATGTCTTTTCCCTTTATATCTACTCCTTTTGTTTTCATATAATTAAATAAATATTCCATAAGAGGCTTATATCCTTTTGCATATCCATAATTTAAAATCTTATGACCCTCAATTGAAATTCTATTTAAAAATGCCTTTTTAAACTCATCCATATCAAATAATTTACCATCTGGAGATATACTTTTAAAAGAAATTAAATTTTTTTCCCAAGGTATCTCATTTTTTACTATATCTAATTCATTAGCAAGCTTTCCATAATTATTAACCTTATCATTCCATATAACCTTCCATCCCCCTTCATTTATGGATTTAACTTCTGATACAAAAGTTCCCTTTCCCTTTACTGTATATAATATTCCTTCTTCCTCTAAATTTTCATATGCTGTTATTACAGAATTTCTACTTACACCAAGTAACTTAGAAAGCTCCCTTGTAGCAGGGAGCTTTCCATCTGAAACAAGAAGATTACTAGTAATCATGCTTTTTATATAGTTTTCTATTTGTAGATATAATGGCTCTTCATCATTAAATTCTATTTTAGAAAATATCATTAACCTTCAACTCCTAAAATAGTGAATACTCTATTATATTATCTAATAGTTCACTAAATTCTAATCCCCGTACCTTTAAACTCTTAGGAATAAAAATTTGTGTTGTTATTCCTAGAAGAGTATTTACCTTTAGTAAATAAGGTACTTCACTATTATTATCATATCAACTCGCACATAACTATTGCAACCTAAAATCCCCCAAAACCTCTTTGATATATTATTAATTTTTTTCTAATAAAAATACCTCTTATTTTCTTCCATTTTTTGTATTTAGAATTATACTCCATTTATACTTTCATTTTATATTCAGTAAAATGAAGGATTAACCTTATTCATTATTCATTAAATATCCTTTTAATATTATCTTAAAAATTTCCTATTTCACTTATAAAAGCATATTGTATGATTTTATTTTATACAGTAAAATTTATTAAAAATACAATTTTTAAATAAAATTACTCATTTTTTTCTAAACGAAAAAAATGGGGCTAATATGAAAACAAAATTAGGTTTAACAATAAAAATTTTTATTGGACTAATACTCGGCTCAATTTGTGGCATAATTCTTTACGGTATAGTTCTATCTAGCATGATAAAGGATGACATATTAATTGATTGTACCTTTATATAGAACCTTAAATTATATGCTAAAACTATATTTTAAAACAGTTCCTATTATTTAAATAAATTTTTTATTTTTTGAATTAATGATTTATCAGTTTTACTTAATTTTGAATTATTTTCAGTATCTATTTCATTTGTAGTTTTACTTGCTTCAACAGAATCACTTCTCATAATAAATTTAACTGATCCTGTCATATTACTAGATAATCCTGAATAAACTCCATAATCCTTTGTCATTTGGACTAATTCATCCTTAACTTCACTAAATCCATCAATACTATCTAGTAATTCTCCACCTTTATCATTAATCTTATCTAATCCTTCGCTTTTTAACTTTTCAACACCATCATATAATTGTGAAGTTCCATCCTTAAGTTCCTTTGTTCCATTTAATATCTTTTCTGAATTATATTTTAATGTTCCTGTACCTTCAGCTAATGTATTAGCACCTGTTGATAATACACTAACACCATCACTTAATGTTTTACCTCCTGCTGCTAATTGACTTGTTCCATTATATATTGATCCTATTCCATTGTTTATTAATTTTGAATTAGTACTTAATTCACTTGCTCCACTTGCTAATTGATTACTTCCTGTTGATAATGCACTAACACCATCACTTAATGTCTTACCTCCTGCTGCTAATTGACTTGTTCCATTATATATTGATCCTATTCCATTGTTTATTAATTTTGAATTAGTACTTAATCCACTTGCTCCACTTGCTAATTGATTACTTCCTTCTAATAAAGATTTAGTACCATTTGCTAATGTTCCTGTTCCATCAGCCAATTCCTTGCTTCCCTTTGAAAGTTCTCCCATTGCATTATTTATTAATTTTGAATTCTCATTTAAAGAATTTGCTCCATTTAATAAGGTACTACTTCCTTCTTGTAAACTTCCAACTCCATCCTGTAAATTTTTTGTTCCACTTAATATAGATTTACTTCCATCCTTTGCTGAAGTTATTCCATTTCCTATTTCAGTTGCAGCATTACTTAATTTATTACCATTTGATGATAATTGTGATAATCCATCTGCAAATTGTTCAGAACCACCAGACAAATCTTTTAATCCAGCTTGTAATTTACTAGCTCCGGTATTAGAAGTTTCAATAGCTTGTGCTATTTCATTTAAACCTCCACTTTGTCCTTGAGATATTTTTAATATTTCTTGACTATAATTTTTAAGAGCTGTTGCTTGCTCTGGATCTACTTCATTAAGTTTATCTGCAATTTGAGAAATTTGATTAGCAATATCACTTAATTGTGATGTTGTTCCTTGAATATTTTTAATTCCACCACCAATTTCCTTTAATCCATTGTTTAAATTAGTAGCTCCTTCTAAGCTAGATTCTATTCCATTGTTTATAGTTTTATAATTATTATTTAAGTTATTTGATCCATCTAAAAGTTGATTAATTCCTGGCAAAAACTCATTTTGATATTTATCATTTAAATTGCTAAGTCCTTGATTTAATTCTACTGTACCATTATTTAATTGACTTGAACCATCTTTTAAACTATTAACTCCTGAATTTAAAGAATTTGCACCTAAAGCCAAATTTGATATTCCCTTGTCAAACTCTGTATAATTTCCTTGTAATTGATTTACTCCTGAATTTAATTTCTCTGCTCCATTATTTAATTGAGGAACTTTTTCATTTAAATTATTAACACCTTCATTTAGGCTATTTGCTCCTGTTGATAATGTTGATACACCTTCATCAAATTTTAAATAGTTACTCTTTAATTCTCCTGCACCATCATTTAATGTATTTACTCCATCTATTAATGTTGGTACTTTTTCACTTAATGTATTAGCTCCTTCATTTAAGCTATTTGCTCCTCTTGCTAACCTTGATACACCTTCATCAAATTTTGAATAACTACTCTTTAATTCTCCTGCACCACTATTTAATGTATTTACTCCATTTATTAATGTTGGAACCTTACTACTTAATGCATTTATACCATTTTTAAGTTCAATGGCTCCACTATTTAAAGTGCTTACACCATTATTAAAAATTGAATAATTATTTGATAATTCAGTTTGTCCATTTAATAATTCTTTTGAACCACTTAATAAATCTTCTCCACCTTTTTGTAAGTCATTTAATGAATTTCTTAAATCATCAAAACTATCTATGCCTTCTATATCATCTATTTCTCCACTTGTTGTAGATGCAAATAACATTATTGCAGGTATTTCAAAATTATCAGTATCTCCTGTAATTTCAAATGAACTACTTAAATCAACAGTACTTCCATCAAGTAAATCATCTAATAAATCACCTATTTTAAGAGATTCCTTAAGTCCCGGTATTGTTACAAAAGTTACTAAAGAATTATTTCCATCATCCATAACTTTACCTGAAGTTACTTTTAAATTACTAAACTTAGTATTTGATAATGTAATTTCTGCTGCTGTTAAAATTGGTAAGTATAATGTTCTTTTTTCTCCTTTTATAAAACTTGTCTTACTTTCATTATTAGTAATATTAAGTGAAATTTTAAAATTCCCCTTTTGCCCTAATACCTCATTTGGGTTAACTTTTTTCCCATTAAATTCATAATCAACCCATACTGTTATTGGTAACTTATTGTTGCTTTTCCCTTGATAATATAATTCCTTTGAATTAACTTCCCATGTTAATTCATCACCATTTTTTACTGGTTCCTCTTCTCCCTTTACATTTTTAATATCACTTAATGTTGATTTATCTGAAAATTTTCCTAAGTTTTCACTTCCTTTAATCCAATCGCTTACAATTTGTTCTGTTGGATTTCCATTTTCATCTAATATTACATAAACTGTTTCATCTTTATTTATATCTTGAGCAAAAGCTACTGTATTGCTAGTTACTGTTATTAATGTTACTAAACACGCTAATTTTTTTGATAATCCCTTTTTCATATCTATTTTACCCCCTCAGTAGATTTAACAAATGATTTACTTGTCTTAATTATTAGTTTTTCACAAAGTAATAGTATTCCTGGCAATACAAATAAAATTACAAACATACTTATAATTGCCCCTCTAGACATTAAAATACATAATGAACTTATCATTTCTATATCCGATATAATTCCTACCCCTGCAGTTGCTGCAAAAAAAGTTAATGCACTAGTTACAATAGATCTAGAAGATGTTTTAAGTGCAATTGTCATTGCTTTTACTTTGTCATTTGTTAAAGCTAACTCTTCTTGAAATCTAGATGTTAATAAAATTGCATAATCAACTGTTGCTCCTAATTGAATTGTTCCTATTACTATTGAAGATACAAATGGTATTACACTTCCTGTATAATATGGAATTCCTAAGTTTATAAATATTGCCAATTCAATTGCTAAAACTAATAATATTGGCACTGATATTGATTTAAATACAAATAATATTATTATGAAAATAGCTAAAATTGATGCTGTATTAACCTTTTTAAAGTCATTATCAGCTATTGTAATTAAATCTTCAGTTAAAGGAGCTTCTCCTCCAACTAATCCTTCTTTATCATATTTTTTTACTACTTTATTTATTTCTTTTAATTGAACTGCTACTTCATCAGATGCTGATTTATATTCAGAATTAAGCATAATTTCTTCATATCCACCATTTTTAATCTTTTTCAATAATTCCTTTGGAATAAAACTTTCTGGTATTCTTGCTCCTAATATATCTTCAAGTCCAACTACTGAAGTTACTCCATCTATATTTTTTAATTCTTCTATCATTTGATTAATCTTGTAACCTTCAAGATCATCTTTTACTAAAATTATGTTAGTAGACATCATATTATATTCTGTTTTTAACTTATCATTAGCTACTATAGATAGTAAATCCTTAGGAAGAGATTCATCTAAATTATAATAAACTTTAGTGTTGTTATTTCCAATAATAGCTGGTATTAATATAATTGCACCAATTGCAACTAAAACTTTATGATGTTTTATTATAAATTCTGAGCTCTTTTCAAACTTAGGTAATAAAACCTTATGTTGATATTTATGAATAAGCTTATCAAATACTAATATCATTGATGGCAATACTGTTACTGTACATATAACTCCAAATAAAACACCTTTTGCCATTACTAATCCAATATCCTTACCTAATGCTAAATCCATAATACATAATGCTAAAAATCCTGCTATTGTAGTTAATGAACTACCAGTAATAGATGATATTGTCTTTTCAATTGCAACTGACATTGCATCAATTTTATTAAGCTGATTTTTTCTTTCTTCATCATATCGATGTAAAAGGAATATTGAATAATCCATTGTTACCCCAAGTTGTAATACAGCTGATAATGCTTTTGTTATATAAGAAATATTTCCAAATACAATATTTGTCCCCATATTATAAATAATTGCAACTCCAATACTTAACATAAAAATAATTGGGATAATAAATGATTCCATAGTTAAACTTAAAACAATAATTGATAATATTACAGCTATTAAAACATAAATTGGAGTTTCCTTATCAGCTAAATCTTTAGTATCTTTTATAACTCCTGCAACCCCACTTAAAAAGGCCTGTTTTCCTGTTATTTTCCTTATTTCTTCTATTGCCTTTTCTGTACTTTCACTTGCATCAGTATCTCTTAACTTAACAATCATCATTGTTGAGTTATCAGAAAAAAATATGTTTTTAACTAAATCAGGTAATATTTCTTTTGGAACTGAAATATCTAATGCATCATTAATCCATATAACTTCTGATACACCATCAACAACTTCTACTTTTTCTTTTAGCTTAGCTACATCTTTATTATCCATACCTTCTACTATAAGCATAGCTAATGATCCACAATCAAATTCATCTTTTAATATCTTTTGAGCTTCTCTTGTTTCTAAATCATTTGGTAAATAACTTAAAATATCATAATTAACTTTAGTATTAAAATAACCTATTGCAGATGGTATTAATAAAATAATTGCTATTATTAAAATTAAAACTCTGTTTTTGGCTATTAACTGTGATATTTTTTTCATAGCTTCTCCCCCTATCATCCTCTTGCTTTAAACTTTATACTTTTTGAACTATTTTTTCAATTTCAGTTTTATTTCTATTTTTATCCATTTAAGTTTGTTTATTTTATTTTATAACGTATTCATACCATTTTCCCCTTAAATTGTTTCGTTTTTCTTTATCTCTTATTTTTTATTACCTCCATTTCCTTATTCTTCTAGCATTAAATTTTCACTTTAAATTTTATTAATTAAAATTTAATATTTTATTTAAAATTTAATCAAAAAAAAATAATACTAATTATTAACTTACAGTTACTAACATTAGTATTATTTTTAATATAATTTTATTCTTTAAATTTTAAATTTTATTATATTACTATCTTTTATTTTTTCAATATAATATCTGCAATTAATGGATAATGATCTGATGGATATTTTCCATTTTCATTATCTTTAATAATATCAACATCAACAATTTCTAAATCTTCACTTACAAATATATAATCTATATGTAACCCTTTCTCTATACCTTTAAATCCACTCATTGTTGATTTTTTATACAATTCTTTTTTTACTTCTTGGACTGCAACAAATCTATCTGTATTATATTCTCCTGCTGCAAATTTTTTAATAACTTTGCTATTAGGATTAGCATTAAAATCCCCCATTACTATTACAGGCAATTTTTCTTTCTTACGATTTTTATCAATAAATTGAGCTAATTTTTTTAACCCAAAATCTCTTGCTTGTGGTAAAAAGCAATCTAAATGGGTATTATAAACTCTTACTTTATCTCCATTTTCAAGTTCTACTATAGCAGTTGTGCATATTCTTGGATACAAGGAATACCATAATTGACTTCCTACCTTTTCAGGGTTTTTAGATAACCAAAATGTGTTGTGATCTATTATTTTATTTCTATTTTTAATAAATAAATTATTTCTTTCAGAAAAATATTTTTTACTTCTAGGCTTTCCTACAATTGTATAATCATCAAAATTTTCTTTTATATCATTAAACATTTTATTTGTTACTTCTTGTACGCCTATAATATCACAATCATATTTATCTATAATTTCATATACTATATGTTTTCTCTTATCCCATCTGTTTTTAAAATCTAAAATAAAATCACTTCTTAAATTAAAAGACATTACTTTCATTATTTCCTAACCCGCCTTTATTTTTATTAATATCATTATACCTCTTATAGTTAATTCTTCAAATTATTAAGTTTTTATTAACATCTTGTGGAAATATTTACATATTGTATAATAATAATAGAGGTATCATTGTATAAATTTTTATTAAAGATATTACTTTAAAATTCATTTTTACAATGTAATGGAGGGGTATATGAAAACAACTTTAAACAAAACAAATATTATTTTAATAAGTATAATTTTATTATCATTAATTTCATCTACATTTTTAGGAATGAAATTAGCTATTTTATTATGCTTATTATTATTTTTAATTTATTTAATAATAACAAAACATTATTTTATAAAAGTATATAAGGGGATGAAAGCTTATAAAATTGAAAACTATTCTAATGCATTAGAAAATTATAGAGATGCAGCTTTGTCTAAATATTGTAGCGGTCCTATAATAAGTAATTATTTAATATGTGAATTAAAATATGGAAAGCCTTCTATAGCAAGAGAATATATTGATGAAAATTTAATTTCTAAAAATATAAAATCCAATGAAAAATTAAATTTAGAAGTTACTAAAGCAATTGTTTTATGGAAAACTAACTCTCAAGAGGAAGCTATTAATTTATTAAAACATTTAATTGAAAATAATAAAAACACATATATTTATGAAACTTTAACCTCATTACTTTTAGCATCTGGTAAATTTAATGAAGCAAAGAAATATATTTCTGAAGCAATGGAATTTAATTCTGATAATAACATAATAAAATCAAATTATGCTGAACTTTGTTTTAAATTTGAACAATTTGATGAAGCAGAAAAAACTTTTGATTACTTAATTAATGAAAATGTTAAATTCATAGAACCTTATTATTATTCAGCTTTATTAGAAAGAAAAAAGGGTAATTGCGATAAAGCATTTGAACTTTTAAGAATAGCAGAAAGCTTTAATGAATCTCTTGTAAGTTTAATCACTCATAAAGATATTGAGCAAGCTCTTAATTCAGTATTGATAAAATCTTTAAATATGAATTAAATTTTATATTACAAATTATAATATAATCTATATATTAAAAGGAGCTGTATCCAGATTGAATTAAAAAATTCAATCTAATACAACTCCTTAAGAAACATACTATATAATTATCTTCTATTATTTTGTTGTTTCTTTGCTTTTCTACAAGCAGGACATCTTGTTGGTTCATTTTCGAATCCTTTTTCCTTGTAAAATTCTTGTTCTCCTTCTGTGAAAACAAATTCATTTCCACAATCTCTGCATGTTAAAGTTTTGTCTGCCATTTAAAATTCCTCCATATATGAAAGGTTTAAACAAAAATAACAACAAAATAATAAATTATTAGTTAATGTTTATATACCTTCCTTTTCTTTACATTATAGTAGTATAAACATTTTTTAAGTTTTTATACATTTTTTTATTTATATTCCTCTGTTTCTACTGGCAACCCTTTTTTTCTCAATTTATCTTCTACTACTTCTTTTATTATTGAGTAAATTATTGCAAATAAAGGTACACCTATTATCATTCCAACAACACCCATAAATTTAGCTGCTACTAATAAAGAAAATAATATCCAAAATGCTGATATTCCTATAGAGTCTCCTAATATTTTTGGTCCTATTATATTACCATCAATTTGTTGAATAACTATAATTATAATAATAAACCATAAGGCTTGTATTGGAGAAGCAAAAAGAATTATTATTGCTGATGGAATTCCACCAATAAATGGTCCAAAGAAAGGTATTATATTAGTTACTCCAATTATAACTGAAATTAATAATACATATGGCATTTTAAAAATAGTTAATATAATAAAAGTTAATATTCCTATAATAGCTGAGTCTAATATTTTCCCACCAATAAACTTACTAAATGTCATATTACTTTTATTTGCTAAATTTAATACAAATTTTGCTCTTTCTTTTGAACATAATGCATAAGTAACTTTTTTACTTAATGCTATAAACTTTTCTTTATCAATTAATATGTAAATTGATACTATTATACCTATTATAATATTTAAAACACTTGAAGTTGTACTAATAACAAAGTTAGCAATTACCGGTAATAAATTACTTATTGTAGTTATAATATAATTAATAGCTTCACCTAACTTTTCATTAATTAAAGTTATATATTTTGGCTGTAAATTTACATTTCCTATTAATTCATTTGTATATTTAGAAACATCATTAACATATTGAGGTATATTATTAACAAGCCCAACTATACTATCAATAAGTTGTGGAAGTACAAATTGAATAAATAAGTATGTTATTAATATTGCTGTTATATAAGTAAATACTATTCCTACTGCTCTTTTTGCTGTTTTATTTAAATTATTAAACCATTTATATGATAATATATTTTTTTCATAAAATTTCAAAATAAAATTTAGTAAGTATGCTAGTGCAGTCCCTATAATAAATGGTTGCAATGTTCCAATAAAATCATTTATTCCACTTTTTATTTCAGTAAATCGTGCTATACCCAAATATAAAAGAATACTTCCACAAATGACCAAAAAAGCATAAATTGCAATAGTTGCATATTTGTTATTCCAATTAATTTTCATTATTCATCCTCCCTGTCCAAATCTTAATAGTATTCTATCATACTTTATTAAAATATTTTAGTATTAGTTATTAAATAAATTGTTACTTTTGCATATATTATATAAAAAACAGTAGAATTAATCAAAATTCTACTGACTAAATATTTCTTTTATTAATTTAATTTATTTTTATAATGGTTATATACATAAATAGGAATTCCTAAAAGCATAAGTATAAATCCCCACATTACAGTTTCTGCTCCTGATCCATAAATCGTCCATATTACATATATAAATGCTAATAATGTCATTAAAGACTTTTTCATAAATATTTTAAAATTAAATTCTTTTTCTTCTCTAAAAATTAACATCATTTCAGCCGAAATACTCAATATATACACAGGTAAATATGAAAGTGTTGCAAGTATAGTTATAAATGTAAATGCATCAACCATGCCTTTTTGAAAATTCATAATTAATAATATATTAACTAAAATAGAACCAACTATAAGTGAATTTACTGGTGTTCCAGTTTTACTATTTATTTTACCCAAAAATTTAGGGAATACTCCATCAACTCCTGCTGCATAAGAAACCCTTGCTGTTGATAATAGCCATCCTATAATAGTTCCTAATATGCAAATAACAACGGAAATAGTTAATATTCTTCCAAGCCCACTTCCTAATGCATTTGTTAATATATCTGTTAATGGTGCTGCACTATTCGCTAATTCTTCATTACTCATAGCACCCATACTAGCAATACTAATTGCTAAATATATAATAGCTGCAATTAGTAATCCATAAATTGTACTCTTTCTTACATTTTTTTCAGGCTCTTTCATTTCTCCAGCAGCTATTGTAGCACTTTCTAATCCTATAAATGCCCATAATGTTGATGTAGCTGCCAATGGAACTGTACTTAATCCATTTCCTTCTGGAAATAAAGGTATAATATTTTGACTATCAAAATTTAAAAATGCTACTATTATAAATAATGTAAAAAATCCTATTTTAAACACAGTAACAAAAGCTTGTAACTTTCCTGCTACTTTTACACTTAAAATATTAATACTTGTAAATATCCACAAAATAGCACTAGAAAATATTATTGAAACTAATGAATTATTTAAACTTGGAAACACTGCTGATGCATAACTTGTTATTGCAACTATAATTGCTGCATTTCCTATCCATGATCCATTCCAATATAACCAAGCACTCAAGAATCCAGCAAAGTCACCAAAAGCTTCCTTTGTATATTGATAGGCTCCACCTGTAGATGGATATTTAGTTCCTAAATTTGCAAATGATATTGCTATTAATATTGACCCAATTGTTGTTATAATCCAGGCAATTATTGTTGCTCCCGGACCTGACACCTGTGCTAATGTTGAAGGAAGCATAAATACTCCTGAACCTATCATATTACCACAAACAAGCATTGTAGCCATAAAAAGGCTGATTTCTTTTTTTAGATGTTTATCTTCCATTTCTCCTGCTACTCGAAATATGGGCAAACGTATCCATATTGAGATTTTTCCTTTTTCAACGTGACCTATTTTGTCTTGATAAACATAGACTACTTTAGTTTGATATATCACTCCAAAGGCGTAAATTCCCGACTTAGCCATCGGTACATATCTATAAAATTTGTTTATGCTATTTTATAGATTTTTGCATCTCTTAAATTAAGACTTGCATTATAATCTCTATCTTCAACATACCCACAATCACAATTGAAAATTCTATCTTTAAGCTTTAAATCTTTTTTTATAGAAGCACATTTATGACATAGTTTACTTGAAGGATAAGATCTATCAACAATTCTTAATTCTATACCCAAAGCATTGCATTTAGTTGCTAATTTATTTCTAAATTCATTAAATTTCTGTTGTGCTACTGCTTTAGATAAATGCTTATTCCTCATCATTCCTTTAACATTTAAATCTTCTATCGTAATATAAGATGGTTTGTTTCTCACCACATTACTTACAACTTTATTTATATAATCAGTTCTTATATTGTTAAGTCTTTGATAAAGTATTTGTACTTTAGCTATTTGTTTTTGGATATTTTGTCGAGTAGCTTCTCCCTTCTCTTTTTTATTTCTTATTTTTAAACTTTCATATTTCCTTGAAAGTCTTTTTTGCTGTCTTGATAATTTCTTTTCTAACTTTCTAACTCTTTGAGTTTTATTTATGTTTTTATAAATGATTTTATCGCTGCAAATAGCAAAATCTTTTATGCCCAAATCAATTCCTATACCTTGATTTGTATTTTTCTGTGGGATATTTTCTACATCTTTTTGCCCATTAGTAGAAACTCTAATATAAATAACTGTCTTTCTATCATTATCAGAACCATTGATGCCTTTAAACTCTAAATACTGTTAGTAAGTATAATATCTTCTGTCTGTTGGTGTTCTTTTTGCCTTTAATATCTTTTCCCTATCCCAACGTTGCAAGGTTTTTACACTCACTCCAAGTAATTCAGCAAAATCTTTTGGTTTGTAATTTGTTATGTGTTTACTGTTCATTAATATCACTCTTTAGGCACATATTGACACTTTTAAACACATTCGTCAATATTTTAATTGACTATATATTCCTCCTTAGTACACTATGCAAATTTAATTAATCCCTCTATTTAATGCATTTAAAATAAAAAAATTATTTCTTAAATCTTGTTGCATAACCACATTTTTTACAAAGCTCTTCTACTGCCATTCTTTTTGAAAAACCATTATATATATCTGATGCTCTTTTTCCTTCTATAATATTTGTAAATGATGTATTAAAAATATTTCCTAATTCTATTGTTCCTTCACTATCTAAGCAACAAGGAACAACAGTACCATCTACTAAAATCCCTACTTGATTTCTTAATCCATAACAAAATACTTTTTCTTGTGAAGAATCTAAATTAATATTAGGCCATTCAAATTTTTCTGCCATATTTAAATAAACTTTATCTTTAAGTTTAATTCTATGTGTTTCCTGCAGCTTTTCACTTAATGAAAAATCCAAATTAAGATTTTTTTCTAGCATCCTTAATATTTCTATATTTAAGTTATTTTCCCCTTTTAATTCTTTATTATCCATATTCCATAATCTTATTGCACATATAATGTTACTTTTTTGTGTTGCATTATTTATAAAATCAGTTACATTATTTATGTATTCATGAAGCTCAATTTTACTTTCATTAGCTTCAAAGCTATGTAATGAAATATTTATTTGCCTCAAAGCTTTTGCTTTAATAAGCTTTTCTCCAACTTTATTAAGCAATGTTCCATTTGTCGTTAAATTTACCATTAGTTCATTTTCATAACTATCTTCTAAAAATGCTTCAATATTTTCATTTAATAAAGGTTCTCCCATTAAATGAAAATATATATGATTAGTAAATGGCTTTACTTCTTTAAGTATATAATTAAATTCTTCCCTATTCATAAATTTATATTTTCTTTTTGTCTTTGGACAAAAATTACAACTTAAATTGCATATATTAGTTATTTCTATATATACTTTTTTAAATTTCCTCATTAGTTAATCTGCTACTCGAAATATGGACAAACGTATCCATATTGAGATTTTTCCTTTTTCAACGTGACCTATTTTGTCTTGATAAACATAGACTACTTTAGTTTGATATATCACTCCAAAGGCGTAAATTCCCGACTTAGCCATCGGTACATATCTATAAAATTTGTTTATGCTATTTTATAGATTTTTGCATCTCTTAAATTAAGACTTGCATTATAATCTCTATCTTCAACATACCCACAATCACAATTGAAAATTCTATCTTTAAGCTTTAAATCTTTTTTTATAGAACCACATTTATGACATAGTTTACTTGAAGGATAAAATCTATCAACAATTCTTAATTCTATACCAAAAGCATTGCATTTAGTTGCTAATTTATTTCTAAATTCATTAAATTTCTGTTGTGCTACTGCTTTAGATAAATGCTTATTCCTCATCATTCCTTTAACATTTAAATCTTCTATCGTAATATAAGATGGTTTGTTTCTCACCACATTACTTACAACTTTATTTATATAATCAGTTCTTATATTGTTAAGTCTTTGATGAAGTATTTGTACCTTAGCTATTTGTTTTTGGATATTTTGTCTAGTAGCTTCTCCCTTCTCTTTTTTATTTCTTAATTTTAAACTTTCATATTTCCTTGAAAGTCTTTTTTGCTGTCTTGATAATTTCTTTTCTAACTTCTTAACTCTTTGAGTTTTATTTATGTTTTTATAAATGATTTTATCGCTGCAAATAGCAAAATCTTTTATGCCTAAATCAATTCCTATACCTTGATTTGTATTTTTCTGTGAGATATTTTCTACATCTATTATTACAGACACATAATATCTATTTGCTTTCTTTGATACAGTTCCGCTAATAATTTTTGAGCCTATTGGAATGTAGCCATACTCCTTTAACCTTACGTTTTTTAATGTAGGTATCATTATTTTATGTCTATCCACTTTCCAATCGCCTTTATTACTCTTAGGAAAGTATAATTTAACATCACATTTATTTTTCTTTTTAAACTTAGGAAACTTAGCTTGACCTTTAAAAAACCTTTTATAAGCGATTTCGGCATTTTGTATAGCTTTTTTTCTAGCTTTAGAACCGCAATTATTTATCCAAGAGTATTCATCTAAAACTTTGATTTCATTATTTATATACTTATCAAAATCATTGGCACTCATAAACACCTGTTTCTTATCAATGAATTCATTTTTGTATTTAGTATATAGTTGATTGTTCGTTGATAAATATTCATTATATAGCCATCTACAAACTCCAATACTTTGATTGATTTTCTGTATTTGTTTTGTTGTTGGTTTTATCTCTACTTTGTAGGCTTTTAGCAATTTCTTCATCCCTTTTTATCTTTTTTTTATATTTTCTTAATCCGTATATTCTACAACTAAAAACATGTAATATTGAAATTATATCTTGAACTAATTCTTCTTGCGGTGAAAGCAATTCGTTATTTACAACTATTATTTTCACATTATATTTACTCAAAAATCGTTCAAACCAATCATATCCAAAGCGAATAAATCTATCTTTATGAGTTACTATAATAGAATCAACTTTATTTTCCATGCATTCTTCAATAAGTTTATTCCATTTTCTACGATTGTAATTCAATCCACTACCTATATCTTCAATTATTTCATCTACTATTATTCCTTTGGAAGATGTAAAGTTTAAAAGAAATTCTATCTGATTTTTTAAATCATCTTTTTGCCCATTAGTAGAAACTCTAGTATAAATAATCGTCTTTCTATCATTATCAGAACCATTGATGCCTTTAAACTCTAAATACTGTTCGTAAGTATAATATCTTCTGTCTGTTGGTGTTCTTTTTGCCTTTAATATGTTTTCTCTATCCCAACGTTACAAGGTTTTTACACTCACTCCAAGTAATTCAGCAAAATCTTTTGGTTTGTAATTTGTTATGTGTTTACTGTTCATTAATATCACTCCTTTGGCACATATTAACACCTTTAAACACATTAATCAATATTTTAATTGACTATATATTCCTCCTATATTTAATTATTTAATAGTTTTTTATTTTTAATACTCTTCATATATTATTCTTTAAAATTATTTAATAATTTTAACATCCCATAATGATAATTACAACTTTCATTCTTTATAAACCTTATATATCTTAATATAAATCAATTTAATAATAACTTTTATATACTTTAAAATTTTTAATTGTTCCACTTTTTTACCTATTAAAATATAATAAATAATATCAATTTTATGGAGAATAAAATGACTAAACCTATTATTGGAATCGTTGGCTCATTATATAAAGAATCTAGAGAATCATTTTTGGGAAATTACTTTGATTTTAACAATAATAACTATTCACAATGTATAGCTAAAGCTAATGGAATTCCTATCTATCTTCCTATAATAAAAAATGAGGATATAATTGAAAAACAATTATCAATTTGTAATGGATTATTATTACCTGGTGGTTCAGATATTAATCCATTATTATATAATGAATATCCAAAAAAACTTCTTGGAAAATGTAATGATTTAATAGATTGGTATCAACTTTCTATAACTAAAAAGGCATTGATATTAAATATGCCTATATTAGGTATTTGTAGGGGTATTCAAATTTTAAATGTAGCTGCAGGAGGTACCCTTTATCAAGATATATCTTACTCAATACAATCACCTATTTTACACAATCAAAATAGCCATTTATCAGATACTTGTCATCCAATAAAAATAACATTAAATACTATCATTTATAACATATTAGGTAAAAAATATATTGTTAATAGTGCTCATCATCAAGCTGTTAAGAATTTAGGAAATAACTTTATAATTTCTTCAATTTCACCTGATGGAATAATTGAATCAATTGAAATGCAAAATAAAAATTTTGTTGTTGGAGTTCAATGGCATCCTGAAATGTTAGCTTTGAAAGATGATACTATGCTTAACCTATTTATAAAATTTATAAATAGTTGTAATACAAAGTAATCTTTCATAAAAAATAACAGATTAACATATGCTAATCTGTTATTTTATTTACATTAATAGCCTTCGTAACTTGCTATTGCTCTTACTAAACTAGATTCACTTTCTATTTTTAATGGTTGAGCAAATAATTTAATTTTTTCATTATATAATAACTTATTTAAATTAGTTAAATTTTCTAATAAAAATATATCATTTTCAAATAATGCATTATGAATTTCATAATTATTTCTATCAGGAGATGGCATATCCATGCCAACCATTTTAACCTTTTTCTTAATTAAAAGTTCTGCTAGTTCCATACTAACTATTGGATGTTTGGTATAATATTCTTCTTTTCCATAAAAATTATCCCATCCAGTAAATAATATAACTATATCATTTTCCTTTATATTTTTATAATATTCATCCTTAAGCTCTATAATTTTTTCTCCACGAACATCTAATAATGCAACATTACCTATAAACTTTTCAATAGGATATTCTGAAATAAACTTCTTATTATCTTTCATATGTAATGGTGCATCTATATGTGTTCCTGCATGCATTTCTGTATATAAAGAATACATATTATATCCATCTTTATTGAAATCTTTTTCTTTTGTTAAATTAACATCTATATCTCCTGGATAAACAGGCATATTGTTTTTAATTTCATGTGATAAATCAATGTATTTCATATTTTCCCACTTGCTCCCTTTAACTAACTTCTCATGACTTATATTAACATATTTTACATTTAATTACAATCACACTTTTCTCAACCCTTTTCTAATTAGTATTTTAAACAAAAAAAGCCAGTTTTATACTGGCTCTTTATATTAATTTACACCTGTAGTACCAAATCCTCCACGATCATCATTTCCAAAGACTTCAACCTCTTCAAATTCAATTTCAGGCATTACTTCCATTATTCTAAATTGCCCTATTTTATCTCCAGACTTTATCCAACTTCCATTTTCATTTTTTGCTTCTAAACAATAAACTGGCATATGCCATTGATCATTATCTCCTATATATGTATCATCTACAACTCCAACTGAATTTGTTTGAATTATTCCCCATGTTTTAAATGTTGAACTTCTAGGTGCTAAATGCCCTTCCCATCCTGTTGGTAATTCTAATGCAAATCCTAAAGGTACCATTGATCTCTCATTTAAAGGTACAAAAATATCTTTACATGCATAAACATCTATCCAGTTTCCTTTACTTATTTTTTTAAGCTTAGTTGCACCTTCAAAATATTTTATCCTTATTTTCATAGTTTATATCATCCTTTCAAATATTATAAGTAATTTTATCATATAAAAGGATTATAATAAAAGTAAAATAGACTTATTTATCATTTTACCTTTACATAATCCTTTTCTTTTATCTTGAATGGCGCTTTACTCTATTAACAACTATTATATTCTCTTCTTGCAACTCATCATTAATAGTTACTTCATTCCATTGAATATATGTTGGCTTTTCAAAATATTTTCTATTAACTATTTCTATTACTCTATAGCTACCTTCAGATAAATTATCAAAAATAACAACTCCATTTTTATCTGTAACTTTAGAACTAATAAACTTAGGTGATAATCCATTTAAAGCATATAAATTTATTTTTGCATCGGAAATGTTGCTTCCATTTCTATCACCTAACTTTGACACAACTCTAATTTTTCCTTTTATTTCCACATTTCTTTTTTTCTTCATATAGTAACTTTTATTATATGATATATTTTCATTTAAATATTCTTTTAGATTATTTTTATCTTCCTCATTTGATTTATTTTTGACTAGCTTACTTTCACTTAATTTATTTTCACTTGATTCATTTTCATTTGCATCATAAGTATCACCTACAATTCTTGCTCCTTGAAGCTCTAAGCTAAATCCATTATCTAAATTATAAGTTTTACTTTCCTTTTTATCTTTATTTTCTGAAACATTAGCTTCTTCATTAGTATATTCAAAGTTATCATTTATATTGTTTTCATCCATATTGCTTTCATCAACTTTAGTAGCATTTACTTCAATTATTGTTTTGTTTGAATTTGATAATGCTCCATTTCCTATTATAGAATCATCATCTATTGATTTATATTCTGATTCTAATTCATTATCAAAATCATCCTCTATCTTGATACGCATAAAAACCTCCTTAAAGCATATATTTACATAATACGCATTAGAATGTTATTTTGTGAATGAAATTTATAATTTTTTAATATAATTTTACCTTTGCCTCTAAAAAAAGACACTAAGCAATATAAGCTTAGTGCCTAAAAAGAATTATTTATTTTTAACCTTACTTAATTTCGTTAATATAATATTTAAAACTACACCTACTATTGCAGCAAGACTTAATCCAGATATACTAACTGTTTCAGTAATTTGAATACTAATTGCATTAGGTAAAAAATTACTTGATAAACCTACTATTAATATTGATGCCATTACTATGATATTAAATATATTAAACTCAACTTTTTCTCTTTTTATTGTTTTAAATCCAACAATTGCAATCATAGAAAATAATATTAAGCTTATTCCTCCCATTACAGGTTGTGGAATTGTTCTTATTACAGCTCCAAACTTAGCTATAAAACTTAATAATATTGCAAATACTGCAGTTAATCTTAATATTGCAGGATTGTAGTTTTTAGTCATAGCTAATACTCCTGTATTTTCACCATATGTTGTATTTGCTGGCCCACCTATTAATCCTGCCACTAGTGTAGCAACTCCATCACCTAATAATGTTCTATTTAATCCTGGATCTTCAATAAAATTCTTTCCAACAACTTCTCCATTTGTTGTTATATCACCTACATGTTCCATAAAAACTGCTAAAATTACTGGTGCTATTATAGCAATTGCTCCCATATCAAATTTAGGTAATGTGAAACTTGGTATAGCTATTAAACTTGCATTTTGAATTTCAGTTGTAGATACCTGTCCTAAAGCCAAACTAATTACATATCCAATTACTACTGCTATTAAAATAGCTACTTGAGATAAAAAACCTTTATTAAACTTTTTTATTGCTAAAACTATTGCTAATGTTATAGTTGCTATTATTACACTTACTATAGTATTTTTATCACCAGAAGCAATTTGTGTTACTCCTGTCATATCTAATGCTGTTGGAATTAAGTTTAATCCTATTACTATTATCATAGGTCCTACTACTTGAGCTGGTAATATCTTTTTAATTTTATCTAATCCAATTTTTTTTATTAAAAAAGATATTGCTATGTAAATCAATCCTACTACTATAACTCCACCTTGCGCATATCTTAAATCACCATTATATTTTTCTGAAACTGCTACTATTACTGGTATAAATGCAAATGATGATCCTAAAAATACTGGAACTTTCCCCTTAGTACATAAATGAAACATTAGTGTTCCGACACCTGCTGAAAATAAAGCTACTGATGGATCAAGGCCAGTTAAAATTGGTACTAAAACCGTTGCACCAAACATTGCAATTAAATGTTGCATTGCAAGAATAATTTTCATTACTCCATCCTTAATACTTTTCTTTTCCTGTAATAATTCACCTGTATATTGTGCCATTATAACACCCTCCCTATTTCTTTTTAAGGAGAATAAAAATTCCCCCTTGCAGCCTCTCTGGACTGTTATTAAAGGTAAAAAAAATACTTCTTACATTCAGTAAGAAGTTATAGTTATCCTATAAAAATTAATACTACAAACTTTTGAAACTTACCGAACTCTCTGTTTCGACTTAAAGCCTTTTTATTATTATATACCCTTTTAATAAAAATATCAAGAAATATATTT
Organism: Clostridium sp. ETTB3; assembly: GCF_053571985.1. Lineage (NCBI taxonomy): Bacteria > Bacillati > Bacillota > Clostridia > Eubacteriales > Clostridiaceae > Clostridium > Clostridium sp. ETTB3. The sequence goes on along the minus strand of NZ_CP199832.1, from coordinate 887,136 downwards.
TTGTAATTTGTACATACTAAAAATGATTTAATAAAAAATTAATTATAAGAAATATCTATAGGAAAGGGTGATTTATATATGTCAAAAAATTTTTTTTATTTAATATCATTTATATTATTATTTTTATTAACTTTTCAAAATGTAAATGCTTATTGTAAAGATGATAATAAGGATAACTCTAATAAAAAAGTTGTTTATTTAACATTTGATGATGCTCCTGGTGGAGATGTTACACGAAAAACATTAGATATACTAAAAGATGAAAATGTCCCAGCAACATTTTTTATAATAGGAAATCAAATAAAAGGACAAGAAGATATAATAATACGTATGAAAGATGAAGGCCATAGTATAGGCTTACATAGTTTTACTCATGAAAGAAATAAGCTTTATGGAAGTTGTGAAGGCTTTATTAATGAAATGACTCAAGTTCAAAAAGCTCTTTATGATGTTACTGGTGAAAATTACTATATTTTAAGATTTCCTTTTGGAACTAATAATAGTACTTATAAAATAAGTACTGAAATGGCTAATACCGTTCATTCCCATGGTTTTAAAATATATGATTGGACCCAAGATACATTAGATGGTGCAAATCCAACTTCATCTCCAGATACAATTTTAAAGAGAGCTATTTCTACAAATGACAATGTTGTTGTATTAATGCATAATGCTCCAGCAAATAAAACTACCGCTCAAGCTATTAGAGGTATAATTAAATATTATAAAAGTCAGGGATATACCTTCAAAAAAATAACTATGGATACACCTGAAATTTATCATGTAATAAAAAGATAATAAAAATATATTGCAGACTACATTAAAAATTAATCTGCAATATATTTATTTAAATATTAAAATTCTAAAGCTATTTCTTTTCTTAATGGTCTTACTACCATAATTGTAAATAATGTTATAAGTAAAATTCCTTTTATTATGCTTGAACTACTAATGCTCCACCATATTCCGTTTATACCTAATAATTCTATATTAAATAAAAGCATTGCTAAAGGTACTCTTAATCCAGTAAAAATAATACCTATTATTGACGGAGTAATTGTTTTTCCCATTCCATAAAAAGCTCCATTAGTTGTTATTTCAATACACATAAATAATTGTGAATACCCTAAAATTCTTAAATAATCTGCTCCTTGCTTAATAGCTTCAGTCTCATTTATAAATATTGAAAAAAGCTTTTCTCCAAAAACTATTAAAACTATTGTTGTGAATAAACCTAGTATACAAGAAATTAAAAGAGTGCTCTTATATCCCTTTAAAACCCTATCCATTCTTTTAGCTCCATAATTTTGTCCAACAAATGCTGTTAATGCACTTGCAAATCCACCTGCTGTCATCCATGAAATAGACTCTATTTGTGATCCAACTTTTTGAACTGCAATTGCTACTGGTCCTGCAACAGCTACTATTCTGCCTATTAGCATAGCAAAGAATGTAAATAAACAATTTTGAATTGCTGTTGGTCCACCATATTTACATATATTTTTAATATATTTTAAATTAATAAATTTCTTATTATACAAATTAAAATTATACCCATTTTTTATAAATACATATATAAATATAATAGTAACCAACAATTGTGATAATACTGTAGCTAATGCTGCTCCTTTTACCCCTAGTGGACTAACCTTACCTATTCCAAATATTAAAATTGGATCTAGAACTATATTAACTATTAATCCTATTGTATTTACTATAAATGGAGTTTTACTATTGCCTGATGCTGTAAATATTCCAGTAAACTGTGGATTTAAAAATGCACATATCATACCTAATGCAATAATAATTAAATAATCTAATGACATTTTTATTATTTCTACATCACCTAAATTAAAAAATCCAATAAGCTCTTTCTTAAATAAAATTAATATAACTGTATATACTATAGCCATTATTAAAGCTAATGTTATACTACTATATATATATGAATTCCTTTCACATTCATCATTTTTTCCTATAGATTGAGATACTCCAACTTCTGCGCCTGTTTTAGTAATTAATACTAATGAATTACCGAACCATGAGAAAAATCCTGCTGTTCCTATTGCTGCAACTGCTGCACTTCCAGCTTTTCCTATCCATATCATATCAACAAGATTATATGCCATTTGAATAAATGAAGTTCCTAATATAGGTAACGATAATGTTATTAATGTTCCTATAATGTTTCCTGATACTAAATCAACTCTTTTTTTCATTTGTAATTGCCCCACCCTCAATTTTAGCAATAAAATAGAAGCAATAAAAACTTATCACTTCTATTTTATTAATTAATAATTAACTTTATTTTAATATGTAAAAGCAATATTTTATTCATTGCTTTCTTTATTTTCCTTTTTATCTTTTATTAAAGTTGCTGTTAACGCAGTAGAAGCTGCTAATAAAATAACTAATTTGCTTAATTTTTTTAAATTCATAAAACTTCCCCTTTTTATAAACAATAATTTTATTAATTTACTTAAATTGATTAATATTGCTATTATATTTATATCCTGCTGATTCTAATCTTCCTATAATTTCTTCTTTAGTTATATCAAAATCATCACAAAGTAAATCTATATTACTATAAAAATCCCTTAATTTCATATTAATCATACTAACTAATATATTAGGATCCATTTTTAATAATGCTTCTCTATCCATTTCTTCCTCCTTATTTGTATTTTAAATACATTTTCCATATTTTCCTCATAATTATATTGTATATAAAAATAAACTAAAGTACATACTTTTTTAGTACTTTAGTTTATTTTATTTATATATTAAATATATTTTTTACTTTCCATTTCCAACTGGATTCATTTCTGTAACTTTTGCTACCTTTGTTTTTTTTGCATTTTGAAAATTATCATTTTCCCAAGTAGCTTTTTGACCTTTCTTAGCCATAATAACACCTCCACTAAATATTTATATATTTAGTATTAACAGCATATACTATTTTATTCTATTTCTTACTTTTTGGAGTTTCTGGATCTAAAAATGAATATTTTTCTCCGTCCTTTTCCCATCCTAAAATTGAATTCATATTAACATTTGCTGCAGCCTTAAAGATTGACTTATCAACATCATTAAAGTTTTTCTTTAATTCAGCTATCATATGTTTTATTTCATGTCTCTTGTTTCCTATTTTTTCAGCAGCAACCATACATGCACAGTTAAGAGGCCATAATCCTGTATATTTTATAAATCTCTTTATAGCTTCTTCTTCTACATAATAAAGTGGTCTTATTAATTCTATTCCTTCAAAATTATCTGCTTTTAGCTTTGGCAACATTGTTTTAAAGTTTCCAGCATAAAGTACATTTAACATTGTTGTTTCTATAACATCATTATAATGATGACCTAATGCTAATTTATTGCACCCTAACTCCCTAGCCTTATTGTAAAGTGAACCTCTTCTCATTCTTGCACAAAGATAACAAGGATAATCTTTAGCTTTTTCATCAATTATTTCAAATATCTTAGATTCATAAATATGTACTGGAATGTTTAAATGCTCACAATTTTCTATTAATAAATCTTTTATTTGTGGATGATATCCAGGATCCATAGCAATGAATTCAACATCAAAATTTACTTGACCATGCTTCTTTAATTCTTGAAATAACTTAGCCATTAATAATGAATCTTTTCCACCTGATATTGCAACAGCTATTTTATCTCCTTCTTCTATTAATTGATAATCCTTAACAGCCTTTATAAATTTAGACCATATTGGCTTTCTATATCTTTTAACAATACTTCTTTCTATTTCTTCAAGAGTTTTTTTAGCTTCTTCTGGAATTATTCTCTCACATCCACTACCTGCTATACTACTCATATCTATCACCTCGTATTTTTAATAACAAAACTTATTGTACTTAAATTATCTAATAAAAGCAATAATGTGAACTACTTTGATTTTAGTCTAAAAAAGATTGTATTAAAAAATAATACACCCTAAAAATTAGTTTCTCCTAACGCTGGAACATGATCAAATTCTATTTTTTTCCCTTTGTAAGTAAATTTTACTCCATCAATCCAATCACCAGAATAATTTTTTTGAAGTAAATTATTTATTAATGTATATTGAGTTATATCTCCTCCAGTAGAGCCAGCAAAATAATTATTATACCAATTTACTCCTTTATAATTTGCTATTGGTGTATCTCCTGCATTATTTCCAATTTCATTTAAGTCAAAAACAGCTATTTTCTTTCCATTTACCTCTTTAATTTCAGTAAGTGTTATTGGCAAGCCACTAAATGCTTTTTCACTTAATGTATTTGCTAATATTGTTAATTTATTCTTTAATGAATCATTTTTATTTATTTCAACTTCTCCAAGATAAATTTCTTGCCCTTCATTTGCATCTTTAGAATATAATTTAAATACTTCTGTTTTAACTTGTGTATTTGTTTCTTCCTCTTTATTGTTAGTATCTTTTTTATTAACTTCTTCACTACTATTTTCTATATCATCTTTTTTATCATCTTTTTTATCATCTTTTTTATCATCTTTTAATTCACTTTTTGATTCATCTTTTACTTCATTACTCTTATTTGTTTCTTCAACTTCAGTATTATTTTTATTATTAGATATGTTTGATTTTTCACATCCATAAATAGCTGTACTCATAATGCATATCATAGCCATAGCTATTATATTTTTTAATTTTAAATTTCTCATATCTTTTCCTCCAACTATATTGTTTTATTTGAAGTTAAAACCTACATCCTTAGCTTCATGGGAATCAGAGCCATAAACCATATTTATATTATTTTTAATTGCTAATTCATATAATAATCCGCTTGGGTAAATTTCTCCACAAAACTTTTTTCTTAATCCTGCAGTATTATAATCAAATTCATAACCTTTATTCTTAACATTTCTTATTATTTCTTTAAATATTTCATAATTTTTATAATCTATAGGATATATTTTATTAAATATTCTAATTAAAGTAGGATGGCCTATTCTCTTAGGTTTATATTTTCCTAAATTAGTTTTTATTCCCTTTAATAAGGTATTATAATACAAATTATATATTTTTTCTACACTTCCAATATCACTTAATAAAGCTTCAAATGATTCAAGACAATCAAAAGCATAATACTTTCCATTATACCTTCCAATATGAACAGATAAAATTGCATCATCTAAATATTGGCCATACTCATTAAGCATATTAGTAGTAAATTCTTCTCTACCATCTAAATAATCTACTTCTAACCCTACATTTATTTTAATTTTATTTTTATATTTTTCTTTATAATAATTTGCTTCTTTAAAATATTCATCTATTTCTTCTATTCCTGGAGATGATGTTTCTAAAAAATCTGAACTTGCACCTTCTAATACTATTCCCTTTGGCATAGGCATATGTTCAGTAAATGTAATTTCTTCTATTTCTTCTTCTATTGCCTTTTTTATATAACTCTCAAAACTGTCATTACTTCCATGAGGACAATAATGGCTGTGTATATGACCATCCCTTTTTACATTCATTTTTATTTTCCCCGCTATCTATTTAAATTTATTTAACTCATAATCATTTTATTAAAAATTCCTAAACTCATTACTTTTATGTTTTCTTTTTTAGCTTTTTCTAAAATTTCATTAATTTTAGAATGTGGTTGATATACTATTAAATCAACACTTTCTTCTTCAATGTTATTTAAAATATTTCCACCATTAAGTTTTATCTTTCTAATTACTCTTTCCTTAATTACATCATTATGTATAAGTAATACTATATTTTTTTTAAAAATATTTATTGATTCACTACTATTTTTACTTACATTTATATTTAATATATCTTCATCTATAAAATTCTCTTTATTTTTTCTCTTACATTCTAATATTTCTTTAAAATCATTTGTTGTAATTATTTCACACCCTAAAATTTTAGCTTTTCTTAATTTGCTACCTGGCTTTTCACCAACAATTAAAATATCACATTTTTTAGTTACTACACTTTCCACATTAGCTCCAGCTTGTCTTGCAAGCCTCATAAGTTCACTTCTTACTAAAAACCCTCTTCCTGTAAATACTATATTTTTACCCTCCAAAACTTCGCTTGCTGCCTTAAAATCCAACGTTCTATAATCTATTATCGACATCTTTATCATTCCTTAATTCAAACTAAACACTTTTTCCTTTGTGTCTTTTAATCATTTAAATTATATTATATCATTTTTCTAATATAAAAATATTAAAAAATTATATAAACATTATCAATAATCCTATAAATAACAAAATCAGCAGAATTTTTCTGTAAACCGCACCCTGTCTACTTGACAGGGTGCAGCTCACTATTAATTCTACTGATTTATTTTTCAAATATATTTATTTTAAATGTTATTCTACAAGAAAATCATAAAATAATTTTCTTTCTATTCTAATGTCTTGTTCAAAATTAAAGAAATCATCTTTATCATATTTTTCCTTTATTAATTTAAGAACATTTGTATTTCCACCATAATATTCTTGTTCATAAGTTTGTGATTTATCATTTATTTCAAAGCAAGGAAAATTAATAAAAGCTCCTTCTGTTATTGTTTTTATGTATTTTAATTTTTCTACTAACCATCTTCTATTAACTAAAGTAAATCTGGCATCTTCCCAAACTGATTGGAAACCTAATATAAAATTAGCATTTCTATGATAAAATGCAGTATTATCATTTTTAACTTCTTTTATTACTCCTCCTAAACCATAAAGTGTAATTGCTGCGTATTTTGAGCCTTCTGCTCTTTCTTCAATTATTTCTAATAATTCTGCAATTTCTTCCCTATTATAATCTTTATAAACAAATCTACCAGCGCTTTTATATTTTTCGAATTCTGGATGACTATCTTGTATTATTCTATTTGCTTCTAATATACTTATATATTCTAATTTATAAATCCCCTCTGATACAATATCCTTTATGGGTCTTAATATATCATTAGCTAATTTTTTATCTCCATAAATTAGCCCTACTATTTTAGCTCCTCTTCCTCTTTCTAAACAGTTATAAGATACTAACTTAAAATTAGCTCTTTTATCTAATGTTTTATATAATTCTTGCCACTTTTCTATTAAATCAATATTTTCTTCAATATCTATATTAGTAAAATCAATATTTACTAATGTAACATTTTCTACTTTAGATGGCAAATTAAATGTCATAGAAGTAACTATACCAAAATTTCCACCGCCACAACCTCTTAGCGCCCAAAATAAATCTTCATTTTCCTCCTTATTACAAATTACAAGTTCTCCATTACAGTTTATTAGCTCAACTTCAACAAGTCTATCACAACCAAGACCTAATAACCTAGATGAATATCCCCATCCGCCTCCTAATGTAAATCCAACTACACCTACTGTTGGGCATCCTCCACCTGGAAATGGATATCTTCTTTTTCCTGTAACTTCATATAATTCTCTATTTTTAACTCCACCTTGAATCTTTATTTTTGAATTTTCCTCATCAATATATATCTTGTTCATCTTGCTTACATCAATTACTACTATATCATTTCCTGTAGAATATCCTTCATAATGATGACGTCCACTTCTTATTCTTACTGAAAGTGAATTTGTTTTTGCAAATATAATTGCATTTCTAATATCTTCTTCACATTCACAATATACAATGACTAATGGATACTTTTCTATAGCCCTATTCCAAGCTTTTCTTTCCTCTTCATATTCAAAATCTTCTCTTGTAATAACTTCACCAGTTAATTCTCTATAATCATAGTTAATCATTATTTCACCTCATTATTGTTCATCAAAAAAATTACCATGCTATTGTTGTTTTATTTTTTGAATTTTTACACGGAAGCTTAAATTCAAAAAATCTTAAGTTTTTGCCTCTAGGTGAAAACCTATCACATACTATATGTAATATATATCCCATTGAAAATCCTAATGCTAAATAAGTATCACCTATAAAATATACACAACTACAAAAAGCAAGTGTCCCAAGCCATTTATGAGTAAACATTCTATGTGGTGATAACTTACCTAATATAGTTAAAACACAAAATATAATAGCAGCAAAATAATTTTTAAAATTATTTTCTAAAAACCTAATAATATCTGTTACATTTAGCGCAACGCCTAAAACATAACCAATAACTATTGCTATTATTAAAAATGTTAATATCTTATTAAAGACTTGTCTAGCCTTTGAATTATGAGAATCAATATCCGGCATATACGAACCTATAAATCCCCCAATAATTAATGGAATTAAATAAATAAAACTATCAAAAGTTTTAGTAACTAAAAATCCAATTCCCATAGTTGCTGTAGCTGTAGTTCCTACTATCATATGCTCTTTTCCACTCATTTAACTATCCCTTCATCCTTTGCAAAAATATACTATGTTCTATTATTAATTTTACTATATTTTTATATTATGTGAAAGCACGTTCTTATTTTTCCTTAATTTACTTATTAACTATATTTAATATATCTATAACTTAATATAAAAATAAGTAGAGCAAAACTAAAAATTACTCTACTTAAAAAACAGTTATAATTGCATAAAGTTACATTGCATATCTTTTTAATATTTCAATTATTATATTGGTTGCAATTTCCATGCCTTCAACAGTAATATGTTCATATTCACCATGAAATGCAAATCCACCAGTTCCTAAGTTAGGGCAAGGTAATCCCATATAACTAAGTGTTGCTCCATCAGTTCCTCCTCTTATTGGCTCAATTACAGGAATAACATTTAAGCTTTTCATTGAATCTATTGCATTATCAATTAAATGTATACAAGGTTTAACATGTTCCGCCATATTTTTATATTGGTCTGTAATAGTTAATTTTACTGTTCCTTCTCCATACTTTTCATTTAATAATTTTTCAATTAATTTTAAAGTTGCTTTCTTAGATTCAAGCTTATTTTCATCATGATCTCTTAATATATATCCTAATACAGCATGATCAGTATTTCCCTTAAAACTTTCTAAATAATAAAATCCTTCATATCCCTCTGTATGTTCTGGCTTCTCACCTTGAGGTAGCATTTTATCAAATTCAATTCCTACATTTGTAGCATTTATCATAGTATTTTTAGCTGAACCTGGATGAACAGATACTCCATTTATTTCAACAGTTGCAGCAGATGCATTGAAATTTTCATAAGAAATTTCACCTTCAACTCCTCCATCCATTGTATAAGCAAATTGTGCTCCAAAGTTTTTAACATCAAACTTATTGGCCCCTCTTCCAATTTCCTCATCAGGAGTAAATCCTATGCATATCTTTCCATGAGGTATATTTTCATTTATTATTCTTTCACAAGCTGTTAATATTTCAGCTATACCTGCTTTATCATCAGCTCCTAAAAGAGTTGTTCCATCTGTAGTAATTAATGTTCTTCCCTTTAAATTTTTTAAATGTGGGAATTTTTCTACAGATAAAATAGTTCCATTTAAAAGTGTTATATCCTTCCCATCATAATTTTCAACTAATTGAGGATTAACATTTTCTCCTGGTGCTGCAGGTGCAGTATCCATATGCGCAATAAATCCAATGCTATATTTATCTTCATATCCTTTAGTTGCTGGAATAACTCCATAAACATAACAATTTTCATCTACTCTAACATCTTGAATTCCTATTTCTTTCATTTCGTCAACTAAAATATGTGCTAAATCAAATTGTCTTTTAGTTGATGGTACTGTTTCTGATGTTGGATCAGATGTTGTATATACTTTTGCGTATTTAATTAATCTTTCATATGCTTTCATAACTCTTATCTCCTTTTATATAAATATTTTTTTATAAGTTTTAATTATTTCCTATTTTAATTTATCATTAAGTAAGTATGTTTACAAATAAAGTTATCACTGCTGAATTAACAAAGTCTACAAATAAAGCTCCTACTATAGGCACTACCAAATAAGGAGTTGGTGCAAAACCATATTTATTACTAAGAGCATCCATATTAGCTACTGCATTAGGAGTTGCTCCCATTCCAAACCCACAGCTTGCTGATGCAAATACTGCAGCATCATAATCTTTTCCCATAAAACTAAAAATAATAAAATATGCAAATATAGCCATAAGTATAGATTGCGCTAAAAGCATTACTATTAATGGCAATGCTAAATCAAATAATTCCCATAATTTTAATCCCATTAATGCTATACATAAGAAATATCCTAAACTTATGTTACCTATTACTTCAATTTCCTTTTCTTTTATTTCAATTTTTCTTATATCACAAAAATTTCTTATAATTGCAGCTGCAATCATTGCTCCTATATAAGATGGAAAAGTTAATCCTGTTCCTTGAATTAATCCTGAAATTATTGACCCTATTCCCATTGATAAAAAAAAGAAAACTTGACCCCTTCATCAATCTATTTTGACAAAGAACAACTTGATTATCTTCATGAAAATCACTTAATGGAATAGAATTATCATTTGATTCCTTAGGAGTTTTTAATTTTTTATTATCTATTAAGGTTTTTGCTACAAATCCTCCAATAAAACTTCCCATAACTAATCCAAATGTAGCTGCTGCAAAAGAAACAGTTGTAGCTCCACTTATACCCATATCTTCTAGTAATGGCCCAAATGAACCTGCTGTTCCATGTCCTCCAATCATTGATATTGACCCTGTACACAATCCTAAAAGTGGATTTAAATCAAATAACTTTGCAAGACTAGCTCCTACTATATCTTGAAAAACTATTAGAAGTATCGCTAACCCTAAGAACATTATAACCTTAATTCCACCATTTTTTAAAATCTTAAAACTAGCTGTAAATCCAACACTAGCAAAAAACATTGTCATAAATAAATTTTGTAATGTTGTGTCTAAAGTTATGGTTGCTAAATTAGTTAATTTTAATATTAATGTAATTATTGCAAAAACAAGCCCTCCAACAACAGGGGCTGGTATACAATACTTTGATAAAAAATTTACTTTTGTTCTTAAAAACTTTCCTAAATAATATATTGCTGTTACTAATGCCATAGTTTCAAAAATATTTAATGTTATTTGCATCTTCATATCTCAGTCCTTATTTAATTTATTTTTTAACTTATATTTTACACTTTTTTCACTCTTTTGCAAATAAAGTCGTTTATTGTTATTTAATTATTTATATATTTATTTTTCTTCATACTTGAAATTTTAAATATACTATATAATAATTACTTTAAAAATTTAATTAAAAGGAGACTATTTATGAACAAAAAAATTAAAACTAAAGAACTAACTCTTAATTGTCCTATTTGTGGAGAAGTTATGCATGAATTTAAATATGGATATGATAATCATGTTCATGGAAAAATTTATTTCAAATGTGATTGTTGTGGGCATAAAGAAAGTAAAATTATTTAATTCGACATTCTTTTATCACATTATTTAATTTTATACATAAAGTGTATTGTAGATAAATTTACGAAAGGATATACTTTTATGTACTATGAAAGAATGGATAAATGTATAAACTGCAATGATTGTATAGATGATACTTCTGATGTTTCTTGCAATATTGCTTGTTCTGATACAAAAAAGAACTGTTATGAATCATATAAGGTTTTTGCTCCTAAAACTTATGCTAAATCATGCATTGTTTTACAACCATATCAAAATTTATTTGATATGAATTCTGCTTTTTATGCAGGAACAATATTTAAGGATTTATATACTCCTTATTGCGCAATTAAGTATTCTAAGGAGGAAAAATATGACTAAGAATGAACATTTAAATGCAATTAGAAAATTACAATTTTTTGCTGTAGATTTAAATTTATATTTAGATAATTTTCCAAATTGCAAAGATGCAATTGATGATTATAAACTAATTTCTTCTAAATTAAGCAAATTAGTTTGGGATTATGAACAAAACTATGGTCCTTTAACTAACTTTGGCTCATCTTATATTCAAAATCCTGATAAATGGATTGATGGCGCTTGGCCTTGGGAAAAAGAAAATAATAGGGAGGAATAGTTTATGTGGTATTATGTTAAAACATTAGAGTATCCTGTTAATTTGAAATCTTCTGATTTAAAAATGGCAAAGCTTTTAATAAGCCAATATGGTGGTCCTGATGGTGAATTAAGTGCTGCTCTTAGATATTTAAATCAAAGATATTCAATGCCAACAAACAAAGCAAAAGGTCTATTAACTGACATAGGAACTGAAGAAATGGCTCATGTAGAAATACTAGGAACCATGGTATATCAACTAATGGATAACGCGTCAATAGCTGATATTAAAGCTGCTGGTTTAGATGGTCACTATGCCGATCATGGAAAGGCTCTTTTCTATACAGATGCAACAGGCAATCCTTGGACTGCAACTTATATTCAAGCAAAAGGTGATGTAATTGCTGATTTACATGAAAATATGGCAGCTGAACAAAAAGCTAGAGCAACTTATGAATGGTTACTAAATTTAACAGATGACTATGAAATAAGAAAAATATTAGGATTTTTAAGAGAAAGGGAAGTTGTTCATTATCAACGCTTTGGTGAAGCGCTAATGAATGTTCAAGATAATGTAAAGTCTGGTAATTTAAATTGTAGATAACCTATAATATTATAAAAAGGATGTAATAAATTTATTTTTCATAAATTTTACTACATCCTTTTTATATTCATAGGATTTCAATCAACTATTATTTAAATTTTATGTTTTTTTCAATTTTGTTCAATATTAATGAAATCCACCTAATCACAAAGAATTCTGCTATTGCACATAATATAACAAGTATAGTTGCTCGTGTTGATATTTCCCTTATAGCAAAAAATCCTGGAATTATATTAATTGTTAAAATAATTCCTAAAATACATAAAGAAATAACACCTATTCTGTATTTATTTATAGGTTTAATAATTTTATATAAAATTAAAAATCCTCCAGTAAAAAATAAATAACTGCAAGCTGTAGCAATTTCTTCTCTATTAACATTAAATAAAACTGACAATTTAACTAGAAATACAATTGCTATAAATGAAGTAATTGCTGCTGGAAGTGAGTTCATAAACACTCTCTTTATAAAATTTCCATTTTGTTGCTTCTTTTGATTTTCTTCAAAAGTTAATAAAAATCCTGGAATACCTATTGTAAAGGCACTTCCTAAAGATACTTGATTTGGCTGTAATGGATATTGCATTACAAAAATTATTGAGTATACAGAAAGTAATAATGAAAATATATTTTTATAAGTAAATAATGAAGCTGATCTTGTTATATTGTTAATATTTTTTCTTCCTTCATAAACAATATTGCGCATAGTACCAAAATCAGAATCAAGTAATACAACTTGTGAGGCTTTTCTAGCTGCATCTGACCCAGAACCAACTGAAATTGAACAATCTGCTTCTTTCATTGCTAAAATATCATTTACACCATCACCTGTCATTGCCACTTTTAATCCTAATTCTTTTAAAGCTTTAATTATTTGCCTTTTTTGTTCAGGACTAACTCTACCAAAAATTTTATATTTTTCTACTGCCCTTTGTATATCTTCATAGCTTTTCAACTCTCTACAATCAATATATTTTTCATATTCTTTTATTCCTACTTGCTTTGCAATTGATGATACCGTAACTGGATTATCTCCTGAAATAACTCTGATTTCAACTTTTTTATCATTAAAATACTCAAAAATTTCTTTTGTATTTTTTCTTATTTCATTTTTCAAGCTTATAAATAAAATAGGAGTAATTTCATTTTTTTCTTCTTTAACTAAAACAATTACTCTTTCACCATTTTTAGCTCTTTTATTTATTGATTGTTCATATTTTTTATTTAATAAAATTTCAGGAGCTCCTAATTTGTATATTATATTTTCATCTATTTTAATAAAAGAAAATTTATTTTTTGAATTAAAGTTTTCTTTTTGTATATAAGATAATTTTTCTGTAGAAATTTTATTTAAGTGATTTTTTATTGCATCTATGGTTATATTGCTATCTTCTATTGTATTAACATATTTAGCTAGAATTTCTATATTTGCATCTTTTGTATTATTTACAAAACTTTTTTCTTTATCATTAAATATATCTATGACTTTCATTTTGTTGTTTGTAATTGTTCCAGTTTTATCAACACATAAAACATCTACTCTTGCTAAACTTTCAATACTTTTCATATCATGAAGAAGAACCTTCCTTTTAGCAAGCTTCATTGCACTTAAAGCTAAAACAACTGTTGTTAATAAATATAATCCTTCTGGTATCATACCTATTAAAGCTGAAACCACTGAATGAACGCTATCTTTATAGCTACTACCATTTACAACATATGATTGCCAAAATAATAAAACACCAATTGGAATTATTACTACACCTGCAGTCTTAACAATATTATTAATTGCTAAAATCATTTCAGATTTTGTTTCCTTTATTTTTTTAGAATCCTTCATTATCTTAGCAGAATAAGATTCATCTCCTACATTAGTAAGCTTTACTATAGCTTTTCCAGATACAACAAAACTTCCAGACATAAGATTAGAATTTATATTTTTTTCAATTTCATCTTGTTCTCCAGTTAATAAAGATTCATTTACATACATACTTCCAGAAACCACTATTGCATCAGCTGGAATTTGATTTCCTGATTCTAAAATTACATAATCTCCTTCAACAAGGTTATCAGAGTCTACTTTTTCTTCTTTTTCATTTCTAATTGCTATATATTCATTTTTATCTAATAATGATAATTTATCTAATGTAATCTTTGCTTTGATTTGTTGGAAAATTCCAATACAAATATTAATTATAATAACAATCAAAAATGATAAATTTCTATATGACTTTGCTACAATAAGTAAAACTGCTAAAATAAAAAAAATAAAGTTAAAATATGTAAATATATTCTTACATATTATTTTAGAAAAGCTTTCATTTGTTTTTATTTTAATCTTGTTTATTTTTCCCTGTTTTATTTTTTCTTCTACTTCTTTTTGTGTTAAACCTTTTATTTTTTTCATACTTTTATTATTTATACTATACCTTTCTCTAATAGAAATTATTATTAATTTATTTTATTATATTTAATTTATTACTACTTAAAGCATTTCTTTTCATTAAGATTCCAACTTCAATATAACACATCTCTCCTAAATTGTCCCTCGTTAATTTTTTAATAATTTTTAATATAGATTCATTTTTAGAACCTATAATATCATAAAAAGGATGGAGTAAGATTTTTTAATAAATCTACTACATCCTTTTAAATATTTATACATATATAATTTTTAATACAACCCATTATTAAAATAATGATTTATCCTAATATAGAATTTATAGCATGTACAACTCCACTTTCATCATTACTTTTTGTTATAAATCTAGCTACCCTTTTTAAATCTTCATGGGCATTTTCCATAGCATAACTATGATATGCACTTTTCATCATTTCTAAGTCATTTAAATAATCACCAAAAACCATAGTTTCCTCTTTCTTAATATTTAATAATTCTTGAACTTCTTCTATTGCAACACCCTTATTTATTCCCTTTGCTGTTATATCAAGCCAAATTTCACCTGATACAGCAATTTGCGCCTTTTCTCTATAATCATCATAATATTTTTTACTGTTATTTTCTGAGCCTAAAAAATCACAAATTGTAACTTTTAATATATCATCTTCTATTTTAGTTAAATCTGAAACTATTTCATATCTTGCATAATACTTTTTAGTTTGTTCAATTAACCTTTTATCACAACTTTCTATATATGCAGAATTTTTTCCACAAAGAATTACATATGAGTTTTCTATTTGTCTTCCTACCTTAATAAGTTCTCTTGCAAGATTTATATCTAAAGAATTTACTACAAGTTCCTTTCCTTCATAAACAACAAATGTACCATTTTCAGCAATAAACATCATTTTATCTTCAATTCCTTTAAATCTTTCTAAAAGATTATAATATTGTCTTCCACTTGCTGCCGCAAATATTATTCCCTTTTCTTGAATTTTTTCAAATACATCATAAAATCCATGTTGAATTTCATTATTTGAATTTAATAAAGTTCCATCCATATCTGTTGCTATTAATTTAATCATATTAATCTCCTATTCTTAAAATATTACTATAACATCTTCCTTTTCTAAAGCTGCTTTTATCTCGTCATTTGGCTCCCTATCCGTAATTAAATAATCTACATCACTAAATAATCCAAACTTATATGCTCCATCTTTAAAAAACTTTTCTTCATCTGCTAAAATATAATTTTTCTTGCTATTTCTTAAAATAGTTGCTTTTAAAATTGATTCATCATAATTAAAATTGCTTAAAAAATTTTCTTCTATATTTACTCCACCTGCTCCTATAAAAGCCTTGTCTATATTAAAATTATTTATTTGCTCTATTGCACAAGCTCCTATAGTTCCCCCTAACTTTTTATTATATATTCCCCCAATAAATATAGTTTCAATATTAGGAGAATTATCAAACTCCATTACAACTCTATTCATATTTGTTATAACTGTTATATTCTTATTTGTATTTTTTAATATCCCTGCAATAGATAAAGCGGTACTTGAAATATCTAAAAAAATAACGTCATCCTCTTCAATAATTTCTGTAACTTTATGAGCTATGTGATTTTTTCCCTCCATATTTACAAAAACACGTGATACGGTATTTTCATCAAATGCCTTTGCTCTTTCAATTATTGCTCCACCATAAGTTCTTTTTAATTTCCCTTCATTTTCAAGTGTTTTTAAATCTTTTCGAATCATACTTTCTGAAACATCAAATCGTTCACTTAAATCTTTTACTAATACTTTTTGTTTTTTTTCAATTATTTCTAATATTTTTTCTAATCTTTCTTCCTTAAACATATAAATAACCTTCTCTATCACTCTCATTTAGTTTTATTTTTTATCATTTATTATCATTTTATCTCTTTTCAATTAAAATTTCAATAATTACTAAATAGTTTTATTTTATTAAACAAAATTATTTCACTTCAAAACAAAAGTTATTTTTTCAAATTATCACACAAAATATATTTAAAAATATCTCTATATAAATTTAATTAAAAAAGATAAAAAAAAGAAATAACTAAAAAATATTATTAAAAAGTTATTTCTTTTTTTATTATATTTAATTATTATGCTTCTATAACTTTATTTTCTTCTTTTTCATCAATTTTAGAATTATAAAATATTCCTAATATAACAATTATAGCTCCTAAAAGCTTTTTCCATGAAAAGTCTCCCATTACAATTGCATCAATTACAATTGCACATAACATTTGCCCTGAAAACATTAATAATGTACTATATACTACTGGTATTTTAGGAATTACAACATTAGAAGCATAAACTACCATAACTCCCATAATACCACCAAGGAAAATATAAAGCGGCATTCTACTCATATCAATTATAGATGGTACTGAAACACTTCCCATACCTATTAAAATAAATATACCACCTATAAGTCCACCAATATAGTGAATTATTGTACTTTGAATTAATCCAATTTTCTTTCCAAGACTTGAACTAACTACCATAGATAATGTTGTTAATACTCCACCTAATACTGCTAATAAAATCACTAACATATTTTTACCTCCCCTATGCTATTGTCATAATAACTATTCCTATAAATACTATAAGAAATCCTATAAGCTTTTTAGGGTTAAATTCATATTTAGTTAAACCAAATAACCCAAAATTGTCTACTAGTGATGAAAAAACTAATTGCCCAAATACTGCAAGTGCTGTTGTTAATGCAACTCCTAGGCTTCCTATAGTTATTACATTAACTAATGTAAGCATAACACCAAAAATTCCACCTAAAAATAAATAAAAAGGTATTGCTTCCTTTATAACTACTTTTTCCTTCTTTATTGCTGCAACTATAAGTATAGAAATAAGTCCAACTGCATGAATAATCACCACAGAATATGTACTTCCAACATAACTTTCTAATCCGCTATTTAAAGATACCATAACAGAAATAAGTGCACCAATTGCCAATGCTAAAATATTATACATTTAAATTCCTCCAGTTAAAATTATAGAAACAATACTATCATATAGTTATAATATAAAAATAGGACATTTGTCCTATTTAGCAATTAATAGTATAATCTTTTTTATATAAATTTATATTATTATCTATATAGGAGTACAAATGAAAAAAATTTTTGATGACAATCTTTTAAATTATTATTGTAATAAATATTTATTAACTTCTTATTTAAATTCTAATTTAATTAACTTCCTAGAAATACATTACTTTAATAAAATATAACTCTTTCTTATTTAAAACTTTACTTTTATAAAATAATAATTGATAAAAATAAAAAAGGACTATACTAAGTTATTTTAAAATTACATAAAAACAAATTTCTATTGTCCTTACGCTATACCAAAAAACTAGTATACCCCTTTTATTTCAAAATATTACAATCTCACTTTTATTCTAATTCATTACCATTAGAATCCTTTATCTTATTAATAAAAATCAAAATAAATTCAATAAATGACCATACTTCAGTAATAATCCACGTTATTCCCCCTGTAAAAAAACCTAATACCCATAATATAAATTGAACAATTCCAATTTTAATATAACCTAAATAAAATCTATGAATTCCCATTGTGCCTAAAAATAACGATAAAAATATAGCAAGTAATTTACTTTTTGACTTTTCATTAACTATATATTTATTTTCATTTAAATTTGCTCCACAAAAATCACAAAACTCTTGATTCTTATCTTTAATTCTAGAACCACACTTATAACAATAGTTTTCTCCTACCCCCCTTTTAGTTCCACAATTAGTACATTTATTACTTGTATTACTTATAAGTTGTCCACAATCTCTACAATACAAAAACTCACTCCTATAAATTTTTATATTAAAATATATAACAATTTATAGGATAATTATTCTATATAAAACATTAATTAATAAATATTAATTTTAATATTCTCCATAATATTCTTCTAATGTAATCCCCTTTTCATATAATTCAGTAGCTAAATCAACACCTAAATATCTAATATGCCAAGGCTCATATTTATATCCCGTTACCTCTTCTTTACCTTGTAAATACCTGACTATAAATCCGTATTTGTGGGCATTTTCTCTAATCCATGCACCTTCTTTAGTGTTTCCAAAATTTACAGATAAAGTTCCATTATATTTAGCTAATGTAATATCCATTGCTAATCCAAGCTGATGTTCACTAGCACCTGGTGGAGCTGAATATCCGCTATATGGATTATATATACTCTTTTGATAACTATAAGATCTATATCCAGATATAGCATATAAATAGTAATTTTCTTTTTCTGCTGCTTTAAATAACTCTTCTAATGCTCCTGCCGCTTCCTTTCTCATATATAATCTATTATTGCTATTAGCACTTCTCACATTTGGTAAAACTAAATCACTTGGCTGATAAGTAGATGGTAATTGCCTACTTTTATTTACACAAACAGTTAAACTATCAGCTTCAAATGTTCCTTCTGCTATTACTCTATCAACAGGCTCACTTAATACTTCTTCATCATTTAAAACTTTATTTACTTCATTTCCATCTTCATATGTTACTGTATAAAATCTTTTATTTTGTCCTTGAACGCCTTCTGAAACAACTCTACTTTCCCCTACAGGTGTTTTATAGTCCTTTACAATTACTTCATTGAATTCTATTGGCTCAATTACTTCCTCTGATTTTGTTAATACTCTATTTATTACTATTTTTTGATTATTTTTAATCTTATCTTCAATTTTACAATTTAACTTATCATTATCATTTAAGTTTATGTTAGCTTCCTTTATTGCTTGTCCAACTCTTTTTTCAGTAGTTTTTCTTTCAATAACCATACCATCAACTTCTATTATTATGTTTTTAGACTTATTTCCCATAAATCCATAAAATATACTTCCTATAAATACTGCAATCACAATATTTCTTATTAATTTCTTTTTCATTGTTTTCTCCAATTAATTATAAATATCTTTAATTATCATTATGAAAACTATTATAATACATTTTATTTATTAATGCCCACATTAATAATAAAAAAATGGTTTCATCAAGGTATATTAACCTATTTGTAAAAAATAAATTAATATACTTTAATAAAAACCATACCCTTCAGTTATTAAAAATATTATAAAATATTAATAATTTAAATAAAAATTACTATTTAAGCTTTTCTCCACAATATGGACAATATTCAAAATCATTTTCTAATTCCCTATTACACTTTGGACATTTTCTAATATAATAATTTTCATAACTATTATTTACTTCTTTTAAATCCCAATATGAAATTTCTGATTTTTCTCCTCTCTCAATTGCTTTTCCTTTTTCCTTATCTATATTAAATATAGAATTACACCCATTACAAATTACATAATATTTTTCATTCCACTTAAATAATGGTAAAAAAAAGAAATGAAAAAATGAATAAGTCTTTATTAATTTTGCTTCACTAGATTCATTACAATTTTTACAGCAAAAATTATTTAAAATTTTAATTTCTTTTTCTTTATTATCTATTCCAAATACACCTATAAAAAACATTTTCACACCTTCCTTATTTATATATTAACAATATCATCCCCCAAGTGTAAATATTTGTATTAAAATTTATTTTGTTTTATAATTAGTTAATAATACTTTTACGAAAGGAGCCATTTTATGCCTAGTTTAATTTTAGAAGGTGGAACACTTAGACCAATTTTTAGTGCTGGAGTAATGGATGCTTTACTTGACAATAACATTACTTTTCCATATTGTATAGGAGTTTCTGCGGGTATCACTAATGGGGTTTCTTACATTTCAAAACAAAAAGGACGTAATCTTGAAGTTGTAACTAAATATAGAAATGATAACCGTTATTTAAGCTATAGAAATTTTTTAAGATGTAAAAGTATATTTGGACTTGATTTTGTTTTTGATGAAATTCCAAATAATCTTATACCATTTGATATGGATACGTACAGAAAATATCCTGGAAAAGTATTAGTAGGTGTTACAAATGCACATACTGGTAAAACTGAATACTTAAATGGTAAAGATTTAGATGATAAAGCTACTATGTTAAGAGCTACTTGTGCTATTCCGCTACTTTTCCCAGTTATAAAAATCAATGGAAAGGAATATTATGATGGTGGACTTTGTGATCCAATTCCAATAAAGAAAGCAATTGCTGATGGTAATACTAAACATTTAATAGTTCTTACTCAGCCAAAAGGATATAAAAAAGAATTAAGTAAAAAAAATATATTAGTTGCTAAATTATTAAATAAAAAATATCCTAATTTAAAAACTCCCCTTTTAAATAGACATAATCACTATAATGAAACTGTTAAATTTTGTGAACAATTAGAAAGTGAAGGAAAAGTATTAATATTAAGACCAGAATATAATTTAGATAGCTTTGAAAAGGATATTAATAAACTTAAATCGTCTTATGAGCATGGATACAATTTAACAATAAATCATCTTTCTGAAATCAAAAAACTATTTGATTAACATTAATAAATTTATATAAAAAATAGTGCAATACAAAACTGTATACACTATTTTTTATAATTCATAATATTTTTTTAATTTTTTCTATTTCAAAATCTTTAATAAATTTTTGCTTATCTTCAGTATATAAAATTACACTTACTTTTCCATCTTTATATCTTAAAAATCTTGCCTTATTTTTACCACCAATTATATTGACAGCTTTTCCTCGTTTTAACTCCCTTACATTCTTTGAGTTACAATATTTACATTTATCATCTATAGTAAATACCCTTTGACAATCCAAACAATAATTTAATTTATACATTAACCCTTTCCTTTTAAAATATTTTTACAATAAACAATATGAAAATTTTAAATTACTTATTACAAATTACATAAATTTTTAAATATAAATTTTATGAGTATACTCTTCTTTAATATTTGAAATATTATTAGCATGATCTCCTATTCTTTCAAGATTTGATAAAAGGTCAAAAAACATTACTCCTGCATTAGCATAACATTGTTTAGCATTTAATCTTGCTATATTATTATTTCTAAATTTCTTCTCAAGAGTATCAATTTTATCTTCTATTTCTTCATTAATATCATTATTATTTTTATTATTTTCAAATGATTTTATTGAAATATCTAATGATTTTAATGTTATTTGAAAAATTTCATTCATTTCACTTAATGCCTCATCTGACATTTCTATTTTATTATTAATTTTACTCATTGCAAGCTCTACAATATTTTCTGCATGGTCTCCTATTCTTTCTACATCATTTATAGTATGATAAAGTATACTTACTAATTGAGCATTTTCTTCTGGTAGATTATGTTGTGATAATTCAATTAAATATTCTGTTATTTCTCTTTCCAACCTATTTATAACTTTTTCATTTTCATATACCTTATTAATACGATTTTCATCCCCTAAAAAAAATGCTTCCATTGCTAATTTAAAGTTATTTTTTGATATGTTTGCCATTCTAATAGTTTCCTTAACAGCTTGTGTACTTGCAACCATTGGTGTTTCTAAAAGCTTCTTATCTAAATATATTGCTCCATAAGGTTCTTTTTCATCGTTTTCAGGTAATATTTTATTTATAAATTTAATAAAGTAATTTGATATTGGTAATACTGCCAATGTTATTAATATGTTAAAAATAGTATGCGAATTTGCAACTTGTCTTCCTAAATTATCTGGATTTAAAAAGGCAACAAATTTTATAATATATGAAGCTAATGGCAAAAATATAATAGTTCCAAATATATTAAATGAAAGATGTAATAATGCTGCTTTCTTTGCTGTTCTATTTGCTCCTAATGAAGCTATTATCGCTGTAACACATGTACCTATATTACATCCTAATACTATTGGAAATGCAATTTTCATGTCAATTGTTCCAGCTGATGCTAATGCAACTAATATAGCTGTAGTTGCTGATGAACTTTGTACTATTGCTGTTATTATAACCCCAACTAAAACGCTTAATACAGAATATCTTCCTAAAACTATTACTGCCTTTTTAAACACTTCTAACTCTGCTACTGGCTTCATTGATGAAGACATTAATCCCATCCCCATAAATAATATTCCAAATCCAATTAAAATCACAGAAATATCCTTAATCTTTTTTTTCTTAGCCGTTAATGCACATATTTCTCCAACTCCAATAAATATAGGTGCAACTACTTCTAATCTAAAACTTACCATTTGTGCCGTTATTGTCGTTCCAATATTAGAACCCAATATAACACCTATAGCTTGACTTAAATCCATTAATCCAGCATTAACAAAACTAACTACCATTACTGTGGTTGCACTAGAACTTTGTATTATGGCTGTAACTGCAGTTCCAACTAATACCCCCATAACTTTATTACTAGTAATTTTCTCCAAAATACCTTTTAATTTCTCTCCCGAAACATTTTCAAGTCCATCACTCATTTGTTTCATTCCATACAAAAATAAGCCTAAGCCCCCAAAAATACCTGTAAAAATTTCAAAGCTATTCATATACCTTATAATACCTCTCATCTTTAATTAAAATAATGTAAATATTTTATGATTTCATAATCTCTCTTTAACTATATTCTATTTTTTCTTAAATAAGTCCTTAAAAATTTTATAACTTAACATAAATTTCTATACAAAAAAGCTGGAACTCATTATAATATAGTTCCAGCTTTAAAAAATATCATTTTAAATAATTATATTAATATTCTTTTATTAATTTATTCTTAATTCAGTTTCAGAATCAAAGAAATGTAATGCACCTAAATCAAATCCAAAGTTATGCTTTTCACCAACTTCATATTGATGATATCCAGGTACAGTTATTACAAGATCTTTACCACTCTTAAGTTTAACATAAAGAGTCTTTTCTTTACCTAAAACTTCTATAACATCTATTGTAGCTTCAAATGTATCATTTTTAGCATCTCCAACAAACCTTTCAGAACGAATTCCTAAATATACACCTTTTCCATTATATGAAGCTAATGACTTTAAATCTTCATCTGATGGTGTAATAGAAATTAATCCATCTTCAGAAACAAATTTCTTTCCTTCTATTTTACCCTTAATCATATTGATTGTTGGAGATCCAATAAATCTAGCAACAAACATATTTTGTGGCTTATCGTAAAACTCATATGGTTTACCAACTTGTTGAATTTTCCCATCATTCATTAAGACAATTTTTGTTGCCATTGTCATAGCTTCTACTTGGTCATGTGTTACATAAATAGAAGTTGTTCCAAGTGCTTTATGAATTCTAACTAATTCAACTCTCATATGCTCTCTTAACTTTGCATCTAAGTTAGAAAGAGGTTCATCCATTAAGAAAACACTTGGCTTTCTAACGATTGCTCTTCCTAAAGCAACTCTTTGTCTTTGTCCCCCAGAAATATCTGATGGTTTAGAATATAAATATTTTTCAATTTGAAGTAATTTTGCTGCTTCATTAACACGTTCATTAATAATATTTTTTCTTTCTTTTCTCATTGATAATGAAAATGCCATATTATCATAAACGGTCATATGTGGATATAAAGCATAACTTTGGAAAACCATTGCTATATCTCTATCCTTTGAAGCTAGCTTGTTTACTCTCTTTTCTCCAAATATTAAATCCCCTTCAGTAATTGAATTAAGTCCAGCAATCATACGTAATAAAGTAGTTTTACCACATCCAGATGGCCCTAAAATTACACAAAAGTCCTTATCTTCAATTTCTAAATTTATATGTCTTAAAGTAAAGTCTTCTCTACTTTCATATTTCTTTCCTATATTATTTAATGTTACTTTCATATCTACTATCTCCTATCCTATCCTTTTGTAGCCCCATTTGAAAGACCTGATACTAATTGTTTTTGTAATACAATGAATAAAATTACTATAGGTATTGCTGTTAAAAGTGCACCTGCTGTAAATGCTGGCTGATTTATTGTACGTTCATCTGTTATAAGAGTTTGTAAACCAGCAGCTAATGTATAGTCAGCTGATGAATTTAACAATACTTTTGGTAATAAGTAATCACCAAATGGTCCTATAAATGACCATAACCCTATTATTGCAAGCATTGGTCTTGCAATAGGCATTATAATAAGTCTATATATTTTCATGCTAGAGCAACCATCTATTTTAGCTGCATCATCTAGCTCTGTAGATATTGAATCTAAATACCCCTTTAAAATTATTGTATTACCTGCTATACCGCCACCTGCATATATAAGAATAAGCATCATTTGTCTTGTAAAGCCTGGCATAATATCTGATGCAATAGAATACATTGTAAAATATGCTGTAATACCAACAAATGTTGGGATTGTTTGGATAAGCATAACTGTCATAAGAGATGCTTTTTTCCCTTTAAATCTATATCTTGAATATGCATATCCAGTAAATGAAACTATTATTATAACTAAAATTGCTGTTGTAATACTTACAAATAAAGTATTTCCCATCCATTTTAAATAATCAGTTTCCTTAAATAATATTTCAAAATGTTTGAATGAAAATTTAAATTCCCCACCAATTATAAGTCTGCTTGATTGTGCTCCATTAAATGATGATATCACTATTTGTGATATTGGAACTATTATTATTACTGCCCATAGTATTAAAAATATATATGATATAGCAAGTGCTATTTTTCCTCCTACAGTAAGAGGTTGCTTATCAGAAAGATATAAATCATTTTTCTTATTTTTAAATATACTCATCATTCTTACCCCCTCTTAAATGCATCTGTATTTCTATACCCTATATATGCAATAATCATAAGTGCTATAGATATAATAACTGTTATAGTTGCTCCAATAGCTTGATATTGATTATTCATAGTTAACTTAAATATATAAGATATTAATAGGTCTGATGAACCTGCAAGGTTACCATATTTAGTTGGATCAAATGGTCCCCCATTATTAAATAATGCTATAATACTATAGTTATTAAAGTTAAATGTATATTGCCCAACTAAAAGTGGTGCTGTTTGGAATAAAACAAGAGGTACTGTTATTTTAGTTAATTTATTAAAGTTTGTAGCTCCATCAATATCAGCAGCTTCATATAATTCAGCATTAATAGATTGAAGTACTCCTGTTGATAGTAAGAATATATATGCACTACCTAACCATGCTTGTATACATATTAACGTAACTCTTATAACAAATGGATCATTTTTTATTGAGAATTTTGCTCCAAAAATACCCTTTAGTGCATTTACTACTGTTCCACCATCAGCTGCTAAAATACTAAAGAATAGTATTGAAATAAATGCAGGTACTGCCCATGGTAAAAGATATATTGATCTAAATAAAACTTTTCCTTTAACTCTGTCATTGTTAAGAACTATTGCTAAAATAAATCCTAATGCAATTGCTAAAGTTGTAGCTCCTATAGTCCAAATTATTGTCCATCCTAATATTCTCCAGAATATTGAACCAACCATTCCTTGTCCTAAGAAAATCATCTTATAGTTCTTTAATCCTTCCCATCCAAACTTAGCTTGAGTGTCTGGTCCCATTCCTGTAAATGCTAAAAGAATCGTTGTAACAACAGGGATACAAACTATAAAAATAGTAATTATAGCTGCTGGCGATAAAACTAAATAAGGGAATCCATCTTCAAATAAAATTTGCTTAGTTTCTGTCCAACTTCTGTATCTAGTCCCCTTAATTGTATCTTTTTCAACTTTATTTGCATCCTTGAAACATAAATAGATTAAAAATATTCCTATTAATACTAAGAATATTGCAAGTATACCTTCAATCATAAAGATAATTGATCTGTCAAGTCTTCCTTTACCAGCTGCTAATGATACAAGCCCTGCAATACCTTCCCCTTTATAGTTTCCATATCCTAAGGCATATGGAATAGCCACGGCATATATATATATTGTTGCAAAGAACATTATAATCGCTTTTACATATTGTTTATTTATACATTGGGCTAAACCTGGAATTAAGAATGTAACCCAAGATACCCATGGTAAAGTTTTTTCACTTTCAACTGGATAAACTCTTCTTAAATCTGCAACATTAATATTTACAGTATTAATTTTTTGTTTAATAGCTTTTGAAAGTTCATACTTCTTATTTTTTATAATTTCTTCATTATAAATTTTTTCATTTTCAAATGATTTAACTAATATTGCTTCTTTATATCTTCTTTTTAACTCTTTAATTGTATTATCTTTTGCTTGTCTTGAAATTAATCCTTCTTTACACTTAGATTTAACCTCTTTAATTCTATCTTGTAACTTTTTATTTTCCTCTTCTTTAAATGATTTAAATTCAACTTCAAATTTTTCATTTTCTTTTTGATTTATCTTAGTTAACTTATCTTGTGCCTTTACTAATTCGCTTGATGCAGATTTTGCAAATTCAATTACTGGTGGTATTTGTGCAATTTCAATTTTGCTTTGTTCATATATCAATTCTGCATCATAAGTAAGTTTAGTATAATTTTTATAAAATTTAACTAATTCCTTAGCTTTAAATAATCTTATTTCTAGTTTTTGAACTTTAGGTGATAAATTTTTATCTACCTTTGATTTATAATTAGATATATTTTTATTTACTTCTGAAAGAAATGCCTTTTCCTTATTTTTATACTCCGCTAATTGCTTATTATAAGGGTGATCTTTCTTATTTTTAACTAGCTGATTTAATTTATTTTCTAAATCTTGTTTTTCCTTACCAGTTGCAGCTTCAATTTTTTCCTGTAAAACCGAAACTTCATATAGGTATAAATTTTTTCTATCATATTCTCGATTAATATTATCATATAAGCGCTTATTGAATTTTCTCAACCCTTTTACCTCCTTTTATACCTTCTGAATAACTCTATGCTTAAATACTATTAACATTTTTGATACACTTCCCTAAGTAACCCATTATAAAAATTAAAGCTAAATAACCTATTATACATCCGATAAAGAATATTGAATAAAACTGTTCTCCTAAAAATGTTAATACAAATGCCCCTACTATAATTACAGACCATATTATTACAAACATCTTATTAACTCTAAGTTTTGTAAAAGTAAAATAACTGTGAATTGCCACAGCCATTGGTGTTATTGCTCTAATAAAAAATGTTGCCATACATATATTTAAATATGTAGAATATAACTCATCTGTTGTCTTAGTTAATAAATCTTCTCCTAAATTACTGCTAAATAACCACATATTAAATAATTCTGCATCTTTTGCTTTAATCAATATTTCAAGTGATGTTAGCATTATAATTAATGAACATATTGTTACTATTGTATAAAATATACCTTTTGGCATTTCTATACTTTCTCTCATGTGGAATTCCTCCCATTAATTAAAAGCCAATTTAAGTTAATAGCTTTTATTATATTATAAATTTGAATATACTAATAATTTTCAGGGAAATATAGTGATTTAAATATTTCAGAAACACTTAATAAAGTGTTTCTGATTAATATATAATACACTATTAACTTAAATTAGCGTATTTAACTTTTTAACTCATTTAATATCTGTAAAACTTTTATTGATTAAGATTTGCCATCATACCGTCAAATGATGCTTTAACTTCCTTATATGCTTCTTCTGCATTTGCAGGTTTTTTAGCAGACCATGATAATAAAGCATTTTGCCATGTATCCCAAACTTGTCCATATTCACTAAACAAAGGTCTATTTTCAGCAACTTTATAACTATCGTAAGTAGCTTCAATAACTTTTAATTGTAATTTATCTATTCCTTGATAATTATCAATTGTAGCATTTTCTAATATCTTACCTGTTGCATAAAATAATTCTTTTGCATTTTCAGGATTTATAAGCTCTTTAATAAATGCCTCTGCAATTTCCATTTGTTCTTCATTATCTTCACATCTTGCATTTATTCCAAGACCCCATCCACCTTTCCAGTGTTTTAATGGTTGTCCATTAAATGTGATTTGACTTAATGGAATTATTTGTAGGTTGTCATCACTTCCAACTAACTCACTAACTGAAGAAGTAGCCCAAGGACCATCAATCTTTACAGCATCGCTTTCACCTGTTTTAAATTGTTCATCAATATATCCTCCAGCAGCCTCTTTATCCCATAAAGATGTATTGTTTTCCTTATGAGCTTTCCAGTAATTATATAATCCTTCAAATAATTTTTTTTGTTGTTCTGTTAATTCTGACCATTCTTTTGTAGCATCACTTTTTAAATCTTTTGATAGTAAATCAAAATCAGCTGAATTAGTAAATGCAACTCCATACCATGCATCATGAACAGTTGTTAAAATTTGATTGTATTCTAAGCTTGTAAATTCAATTTCTTTGCTTGTATCAATATTTGCTGCCTTAGCATTTTCAACATTAACATATCCAATTAAAGTTTCTATATTGTAAGGGAATGCTAAATATTCACCATCAATTTTAAAGTTTCCACCTAATCCATTTTCAAAATCATTAAATCCACCAACTTCTTTTGCCATTTCATCAGCGGGCATTGCAGCTAAAACTTGATTCTTAGCTAAGCTATATAATCTATCTGCTGGTAAAGCAAATACATCAGCAATATCTGAGTTTGTTGCATCTGTTTTATCTAATACATCTAAGTGGTCAAATGATCCTGTTTCAAGAATTTCAATTGTTGCATTTGGATATTTTTCTACTATTGTATCCTTAACCTTTTCATAATAACTTACCCATTCTTTTTCTGCTTGAACCTTTAAAGTTACCTTCTTATCACTATTTCCTGATGAAGTAGTAGTTTTATCATCATTTCCCTTATTACTTGATCCACAAGCTACAAAGTTTACAGATGTTGCTGCTACAAGTAATGTTACTAATAATTTTTTCATAATAATTCTCCTCCACTTTTACACAAAATCAATTTATTTTTAAAGTTGATAACAACTTAAAATACATAATAAATATTATTTAACCTTTTTAGAAACGGTTCCACTAAAAAAAATAATAAAGTTTATTTATAATTAACATTATAAATATTTATCTAAAGTTAATAACTTTCATATTAGGTATCGTTTCCAAAATGTATCAAAAATTAAAACCCACCCTTTTGTAACTTTTTTCAATTTTTAATATTTTT
The DNA here is from genome assembly GCF_053571985.1 of Clostridium sp. ETTB3. Taxonomy (NCBI): domain Bacteria; kingdom Bacillati; phylum Bacillota; class Clostridia; order Eubacteriales; family Clostridiaceae; genus Clostridium; species Clostridium sp. ETTB3. The sequence continues at coordinate 857,059 of NZ_CP199832.1, read as the reverse complement.
TCCTTTGTTTATGTTTACATTATATCTAATTCATTAATAGTAGTCAATGAGTTTCAAAAAATATATTGTGTTAAATTCATCTCTAATTTTATACATTTAAGTTATTTATTTTTATATCATTTCTCATAATCAATTTAAATTTTGTATAAAATCATCAAATAAAATTTCACTTTAATCCATTTCCAATACTTATTTTTCCAATTATTATTAAGTTAATTGTGCTATTTAATTATTATTTAGTATTATAATTAAAAATTTACTTTCTTATTTTAAGGAGATGAATCTATTTATATAAATGAACTATTTTATACCTTAGAAAAGGATGAAGATAAATATATGACTGCTCCAATAGTTATTGATTATTTATTAGCAAAATTATCTATATATTCATCAACTCCAAATAGAGATAAATTTAAATACTCTAAAAACTTAATTTTATCTTCTTTTGATTTATTAACTAATAATCAAAATTTATATATAATTTTTATGTTGGTATAGATATACTAATACTATCTAAAGATAATCTTTTTGGAAAAAAACTTATTCAAGAAGCATTGTCGTATAAAGAAACAGGTCATTGCTATTTTGAGTTGTCTTATGCATATAGAATTGAAAATAATACAATAAAAGCATATTATTCAATAAAAAAAGAATTAGACTTATATGTTGCTGAAGGTAATATAATAATTATAATGTCTTGCTATTAAAAAATTTCTGAAGTATATTTTATGTTTGATAATTATAGTGATGCTATTCATTATTTAGAAATGTCTCTTCATATAGCAAAAAAACTTAAAAAGTTTAATTATTTAGATTCAATTCAAATTTGTGCAACATTATATTAAATTTCATATAATATTATAATATAATCCCCTTCATAAAATCAATTGTATGGAGTTTATTAAATTGCACTATGAAAACAATAAAATTAATAATGATGAATTTGAAGAGTACTTTAAACAATTAGATATTCAACTTGCAAATATTGAAAAACTCGGTTCCTCTTTATTAGTTATAGGTTATTTTTTCTTTATCCATGGATCTAACTTAGATATTTTAGAAATTTTAGACATTAATAATACTGGTGAAACTTCAACTTCAGTTACTTTGCTTGGTGCTGAATTTATATTGGTTGGATATATATTTTTATTTATTGAATCTACCAATAGATTAGAGGAAAGACGATTTCAAAAAGAAGTTTTATCTCAAGATATAGATTTATCACCTTATGAAAATTTATATCATGCATATCTTTTTTCAATTTTAATTAATATAATTAGAGTACATGCTTTATCTGAAATTGAAAAAACTAGTCAAACTGGTGAAGTATTTGTATAGGTTATTTATAAATTATATAACCTATACAACTTCTTAATTTACTTTTCCAAAAATAAGGTTCATATATTTTTTTAAGCTTTTTACAATTTCATTAGAATCATTTCCACTAATCACTATGCTATTTTCTTCTTTAACAATTTCAAATCTAATTATTTTATCAACATTAATAATTGACTTTATTTCATTTATCATATTTTCCTTATTAGCATTTTTATTATATACTTTTATGTATGAATATCCTGGAAAATCTTCTGATTCATATTTTAAAACTTTAAAATTTTCCACATAACCTATTTAAATCATTTCTATGTATACTTTATTTATTTTTTCACTTTATTCTATACACATTAAATAAGTTGCTCCATATCTTTCTGGAACTTCTTCTTAATAAATCCTAACAGTACCCTATTGCTGATTTAATAATTCGCATCCCGATTGATGGAAGTGCTTCATATTTTAACTTCATTAATATCCCCACTTTTTTAATTAAACTATATAATTTCTCTTAAATTTATACAATAATTCAATAAATTAATATTTTTTAAATTTTATTATATTATAAAAAAATTAACATATACTAATGTTAATAATAGGTTATTTCTTAAGGATGTGATGAGTTATGAAAGATTTTTTTGAAAAATTCTTTATAGTTGAAGGGATTTTATTTGGAATAATAGGTATTTTATTTTTTTTAAGACCTTTTAGCACTCTTGTAAATTTAGTTAATGTATGTGGTGTTTTAATTATTGTTACAGGAATATTTACATTACTTAGATCATTTTCATCTTCAACTAAAATATTTTTAATTATTAATGGTATAATTTCAATCTTATTTGGAATAATTTTGTGCATTTCTCCTATAGATACAGTTGATACAGTAGCTATTTTATGTGGTATATGGGCTCTTATTAGAGGAGTTTATCTTTTTATAATTTCCTTAAAATATAAAAGTTTAGGTTTTAACTTTAACACGATTTATAGTATTCTCTTAGTACTTTTAGGATTAATAATTCTTGCTAATCCTGTTATTGCAATAGCTGCAACACCTTATATCCTTGGAACTTATTTTGTTGTAATGGCAATTTGTGAAATATTCTTGGGATTTCAAATTTAGTTTTAAAAACTTTATAAAAAATAAAATCTCTAAGTTATTTATACATAGAGATTTTATTTTTGTAATATATCCCCAATTTAAAATTGCTATTATAAACATATATTATTCATCATATATGTGTATTTTCATATTATAATTATTATTTCTATTTTATAAGGAAGTTTATATATGACTGATAATTTAATAAAAAATCATGGAACAAGTATAATAATTTTAAGTTATAATAATTTAAATTATACTAAACAATGCCTAGAAAGTATTAGAAAATATACTCATAATGAAAATTACGAAATCATTGTTATAGATAATAATTCTAATGAAGAAACAAAAAATTGGTTAAAAACTCAATATGATATAAAACTTCAATTAAACACTTATAATAGGGGTTTTCCCGGTGGATGTAATGATGGTATAAAACTAGCCAATCCCCTTAATGATATTTTACTTTTAAACAATGATATTGTTGTTACTTATAATTGGCTTACAAATTTAAAAATTGCTTTATATAGTAATGACAATATAGGTGCTGTTAGCCCGGTAACAAACTCATCTTCTTATTGGCAAAGCATTCCTACTACTTATAAAACACTAAATGAAATGCAGGAATTTGCTTATAAAATAAATATAAGTGATAAAACTAAATGGGAAGAAAGAATTATGTTAGTTGGCTACAGCATGCTTATAAAAAAAGAAGTTCTTGATAAAGTTGGATTGCTTGATGAAATTTATTTTCCTGGAAACTTTGAAGATGATGATTATTGCTTTAGAATAATTAATGCTGAATATAAACTTTTATTATGCCATGATACATTTGTTCATCACTATGGCAGTGCTTCTTTTAGCACAGATAGTTCCTATAACGAAATACTTCAAAAAAATAAAAGAAAATTTGAAGAAAAATGGAATATAGATATTTCAGATGTTTATTTTAACTTAGCTTATTTAGCAATAATTCCTGAAATAAATGATTTAAAAGTATTAGACATATATGGTAATTGTGGTGTTAATGGATTAATGCTTAAATTTCATAGAAAAAATATAGATTTTTATATTGGAAATAATAATACTGGTTCTTATAAAATAGCTAGTAAATTACTTAAAACATTTTCTATGGATAGTAGTGATATTAATTTTGATTATATTTTAATAAATAATGATGCTAAATTTTTAAAAGATATTTTAGCTAAAAGTTTATTATTTAAGGCTTTAAAATCTTCTAAAAATATTGCTTTATTTATTAATCCCTCATTATATACTAATTATACTTCTGAAAATTCTAAAAACCTATCACTTTTAATTTATTATTTAAAAACTAAGTTTAATTTTATCTTAAATAATGAAATTTCTTATGGAAATAATAGAATTAACATTTTCACAAATAAATTTATTAATTAAAGTTTTATCACATAATATAAATTGTACTATAGTTTAGACTAGCTAAACTATAGTATTGCTAATTAAGCTCTTGTTAATATATCATTCCAAGCATCAACTATTGTTCTTTCTTGCTCTTCAATTGAATAGTTCTCTAAAATAAATTTTCTTGATGTTTTAGCTTTAAACAAATATTCTTCCTCTTTATTTTCTATTAAATCAATAACTAATTCTACATTTTTACATAGCTCAATTATATTACCTTGATTTATAGTATAAGAAAACTCATTTTTAAAATATTCTAATCCTCCTTGCTCATGATATTCTATAACAATACAAATACATCCCATTGCCATTGCCTCAGCTATTTATAAGCCAAATCCCTCTTCATCAGATAAACTTATAAAAATTTTACTCTTTTCTAAGCATAAGTGAATTATATTTTAATTTTAGCTATCTTTCTATAATTCCTTCTCTAGAAAACTTAAATATTTTAGATATATACTGTCATTCTGGAAGTAATGGTTTCATGCTTAAATCAAATAGAAAAAACTTAAATTTTTATATGGCTGAAAATGCTTCTCCTTCTTTTAAAATAGCATCTAAACTTCATAAATCCTATATTCCTTACAATAGTCCAATAAATTTTGATTATGTTATTATTGATTATTATGAAAAGTTTTCAAATGATATTAATGCCCAAAATATAACTTATAAAGCATTAGAAACTACTAATAATCTCATTGTTTATATTATTAAAGATTTGTATATAAATCATGATAGTGAATATTATAAAAAGCTATTACTATTTACCAATAATTTAATTAGTAACTTTAAATTAAATAATTTATTGCAATATACTTATGGTAATCAAATTATATTGCAATTTTCCAAGCCCAATAATTAACAAATATAAAAATGTCAATCATATAATTTATTATAAAAAAATCTACAGTATATTTAAAAGTACTTAAAATATACTGTAGATTTTTTTATTGTCTATTATAATAATTAATTCCCTCACTAGGCTTAAAATAAGTTCTTATATATCCATCAGATGATACAAAAACTATTTCATTTTTATCTTCATCATAATATATTTCATCATTATCTTCTGCTTCTAACTTATGTAAAGAATATTGAGAATTAATAACTTCATTTGCACCCTTTAAATATTCCTCCTTAGTAGAATATCCAAATTCATTTCCATGCTTTAAGAAATGCTCTTCCCATAGCTTATCATTTCTAAATTCAAGTGATTTAGTATTTTGTTGTTGCGTACTTTGCTGATTGTTAAATATAGTATTCCAATCAAGGTCTATATTGAAAAATTTACTTATAATTAAAAATAAAACTATTAATCCAGCTGCAACAATACTTCCTAATGTTGTTTTATTTTTATTATTCTTGTTTTCATTATTTTTTAATGAATTATATATATCTTTACTATTATTATCAATATTACTGTTATTAGATTTTAAATTTTTATTATATGTATTATTTAAATCATCTTTATTATTTTTATTTTCTTTTCTACACTCACTACATCTTTTAGGTAAATCTAAATTTTTTTCTTTATAAAATTTTATTTCTGAATCATTAAGTGTAAATTCTTTTCCACATTGCTTACAAATTCTTTTTATCAAATCTTTTCTCCTTTTAAGTAGCAAATAAAATTTATATTTGCATTACTATGTTTTAATATAATTATATATAGATATTTTACTTATGTCTACCTTTACATATTTATCTTATAAATAAATCAAAGAGCTCCATAAAGTTGAATTAATAAATTTCCTCTATGCGTAGCTCCTCATTTTTAAATTATTTATTATATAAATTTAATTTTAACATTTTAAGTATACTAATCTTATTTTTAATATTTATTTATATATAATTTACTGTAGTAAACATTCATCCAATACCTATTATTCTATTATTTGTTACATGATGTAGCATATGACAATGCACTGGCCATATTCCTGGATTTCTTGCTTCAAATTCTATATCCCAAGTTTCTTCCGAAGATACTAAGATTGTATTCTTATAAATTTGATTCTTTTTTCTTATTGGAAATCCATCTGCTCCTACGATTTTAAATTCATGTCCATGCAAATGAATTGGATGATGATGCATTTGAATATTTCCAAATCTAATATTAACAATATCACCATAGCTTACTGGAAGAGGCTTAGTATTAATATAATATTTTCTATTCACCGTAAAAAAATTAAATAAAATTTTGATAATAAATAAGAACTAGCTTCTACTCACAATAAATAAAATCTAGTTCTTCTTTGTCTATATAAAATAATTAATCTTCTAATAATTACTTAATAAACTTTGATTATTTACTATACTACTTTTGTTGTCCATTCTTCACAGCTCCAAATATCTGTTACAACATCCTTATAGAACTCTGGTTCATGGCATACTAGTAATATACTTCCCTTATATTCCTTTAAAGCTCTCTTAAGCTCATCTTTAGCTTCAACATCTAAATGGTTAGTAGGCTCGTCTAGGATTAAGATATTTGTTTCTTCATTAATAAGCTTACATAATCTAACCTTAGCTTGTTCTCCTCCACTTAATACACATACCTTACTTTCAATATGCTTAGTAGTTAAACCACATTTAGCAAGAGCTGATCTTACTTCATATTGAGTTTTAGAAGGGAACTTTTCCCATACCTCTTCAATACAAGTATTATAATTAGCTTCCTTAATTTCCTGTTCAAAGTAACCAATTTGTTGATATTCACCTAAATTAGCTTCTCCACTTAATGAAGGAATTAATCCCATTAAACTCTTTAAAAGAGTAGTCTTACCAAGACCATTTGCTCCAACTAAAGCAATCTTTTGTCCTCTTTCCATATAAAGATTAAGAGGCTTAGTTAATGGCTCATTATATCCAATTACTAAATCCTTAGTTTCAAATATAACCTTACCTGAAGTTCTTCCTTTTAAGAAATTAAATTCTGGCTTTGGTTTTTCTGCTGCAAGCTCAATCATTTCCATCTTATCTAGCTTCTTTTGTCTAGCCTTTGCCATCCCACTAGTTGCAACTCTTGCTTTATTTCTAGCAACGAAATCCTTAAGTTGAGCAACTTCTGCTTGTTGTCTTTCATATGCTGCTTCTAATTGTGCCTTGTTTGCTTCATAAATTCTTTGGAATTCATAATAATCTCCAACATATCTAGTAAGCTTTTTATTTTCAACATGATAAATTAAATTAATAACTGAATTTAAAAATGGAATATCATGTGATATTAATATAAATGCATTTTCATAAGCTTGTAAGAATCTCTTTAACCATTCAATATGAGCTTCATCTAAATAGTTAGTAGGCTCGTCTAATAATAATATGTCAGGATTTTCAAGTAAAAGTTTTCCTAACAATACTTTTGTTCTTTGCCCACCACTAAGCTCAGTTACATCTCTATCAAGTCCTACATCTAAAAGACCTAACCCCTTAGCAACTTCTTCTGCCTTAGCATCTATAACATAAAAACCATTATTATCTAACATGTCTTGAATAACAGATGTTCTTTCTAAAGCCTTATTCATTTCATCTTCATTCATTTCGCCCATTCTATTATAAAGATCATTCATTTCAGCTTCCATGTCAAATAAATATTTGAATGCACTTCTTAATACATCTCTAATAGTTAGACCTTTTTCTAATTCAGCATGCTGATCCATATATCCAACTCTAACTCTGTTGCTCCAAATTACCTTACCTTCATCTGGCATTAACTTACTTGTTATTATATTCATAAATGTAGACTTACCTTCACCATTTGCTCCAATAAGACCTACATGCTCTCCCTTAAGTAATCTAAATGATACATCTTCAAATATTGCTCTATCACCAAATCCATGGCTAATATTCTTAACTGTTAAAACGCTCATTTTTGTCCTCCATCATTGTAATATTTATGTACAAATTTATTTATATACAATAAAATAAGGGCATATCCAGTTTGTGATTTAAAATTTTCTAACAATAAATTATTAACTTAATTTTGCCTTAATCTTAATTAATAACTTATTGTTCTTAACTGGCTATTCCCTTATTAATTATACATAATTTTTGTTCAAAATAAATAGAAATTTGTTTCTATTTTTAGTAATCATATTCTCTTGTATCTTCACAAATTGAAATCTTAAGTAATTCTTCTTCTACTGTCTTTTTATATGAACATAAAAACTCATTTAATTCATTATCACTTAAATCAATCTTTTCTGAACTCTTTAAAATAACATTATTTTGATCTAAAAGAATAGTAAGATTATTTTTATCATTTTTTATACTATATTCAGTTGCACCTTTTACTTTAAGTCTATCTTTATACTTTTCTTGAAATCCCACTGTTCTTCTATATTTTTCATAATCTTGAGGATCAGTTGAAATATTATCTAAACCTAATCTTTTTAATTGCTCTTCAAACCCAGTAGTGTCTATACCATATCTCTCCATAAGTTTAGTTTGCATCTTTAAAAACTTATCTTGTGAAATATTATTTTTCATCATATATTCCGTTAATTGACTTGAAAATTCAGCCATTGATAGTTTTCCTTCAGCCACTTTATAATATAAACTATAAATATATGATTCAAATTGATCTACATCTTTATCATTAACTCTATTTTTAAGCTCATTAAAGTCAATTATTTTATCCATGTTATCTCCTCCCAAGCTCATTGTTCCTTTACAAATATTATATACCATATGGATTGCTTTTTCTACAAAATAAAGCTTCATTAATAAATTCTTTTAAAGTAAAATAAAGCCAAACCTTATATTTTTCCATAAAGTTTGGCTTTTATAAATATTTATCTTATTTAATTTTCCATACCTTCATTTCAGCTTTTGCACTTCCATCAGCAAAAATGCTTAATTCATTACTTTCATCACCTGTAAATATTCTTGAGGTAAATACTTCTTCTCCATCATTAACAAATACCTCTATAGATGAAATATCCACAAATATTTGAAGCTTTAATTCATCCTTATCATATTTACACTTTCTTTGTGTTCCATATTCTAATGCAAATTTTTCTTTTGACTTACTTCTATCTAATACAAGCTTTTTATTTTCTATATCATAATAAAATACAGTTTCTTCATTTATGCTTTTTCTTAATTTTAGTCCTATATATTTACCATTAAAATTATTGAAATTACATATTAATTCATAAAATTTTTCATTAAATCCCTCTATTGCTTTTTCTTCATTATTTAGCTCATATGAAAATTCTAATTTTTCTCCTCTAAGCTGCTCTAATTCTTTTACCGGTTTTTGAATTAATCTTCCATTAACTAATTGTAATTCTCTAGGTAAAGTTAAACAATGAGCCCATTGATTTTTGTCACTAGGGTAATCAATTTCAGGTAATCCCATCCATCCAATTAATATTCTTCTATTTTTATCATCTGTCATAGTTTGAGGTGCATAAAAATCAAATCCTCTATCTAATTCAGTAAATTCTCCATGTTTAAATTCTCCATTAGAAAAATCAATATTTTCTCCTATTAAATATCCAGATTGAAATATATTTTTATATTTATCTCCCTCTGCTTTTAATCCTTGTGGTGAAAATATAAGAACTCCTTTATCATCAAACTTTAGGTAATCTGGACACTCCCACATAAATCCATTGCCAAAGAAACTTGTTTTTATTTCTCCTTTAAATGTCCAATCTTTTAAATTATCTGATTCATAATATACTATAGTGCCTAAATTTTCTTTTCTTTCTGCTCCAATTAAGCAATAATATTTATTATTATCTTTAAATACTTTAGGATCTCTAAAATTATCTGTATACTCTTTTGGCACGTCCTTAATTATCGCTTCATTGTTCTTAGTTATTTTTCCCTCCTTATCCATTATGGCTAAACATTGATACGGATTTCTAACCCATTCCTTATTTCTTGTATTTCCTGTATAAAATAAATATAACTTATCATCTTCAGCTATACCACTACCAGAAAATGCTCCATGACTTTCAAAATGTTCTGTTGGAATTATACCAACACCACAATCTTTCCAATTAACTAAGTCTTTTGAAGAAACATGATACCAATGCTTTACTCCATGTACAGGACCTAAAGGAAACCATTGATAAAACAAATGATATTCATTATTATAATAAGAAAATCCATTTGGGTCATTTAATAATCCTGTTGTAGGCTGAATATGAAACTTTTGTCTATATGGACACCTGTTTACTATATCTCTTAATTCAGTTAGTTCTTCATTTGATGCTTCTAATATTGTTCTATATCTTTCTTCTCTTGTCCATTCTTTCATATTAATTTCTCCTAATCTTCCATTTTAAAATTATTTACTTATCAGAAAATAGAAGGCATTAGCATATGCTAATTCCTCCTATTTTTCTAAAATATTTTATGCTGCAAGCTCTTGATTTTCAACAGCTTGTTTTTTATTCATAACCTTAGCTATAACAATAGTTGAAATAACTGCTACTGCCATTGAAAGTATCATAGCAATTATATAGTTAACTATAGATGTAGGTCTTATTGATATAATTCCTGGTAAACCTGCTGCCCCTGGAGATATTGCAAGTACTTTTGTAAGCATTACATACCCTGATCCAACTGCAGAACCTATCATTGCTCCAAAGAAAGGATAACGTAACTTTAAGTTTACACCAAATATTGCTGGTTCAGTTATTCCTAATAAAGCTGAAATACCAGATGCTGAAGCTATTCCCTTCATCTTATTATCTTTTCTTAATATTAAAAGTACTGATAGTGCAGCTGCACCTTGTGCTACATTTGACATTGCTGCTACTGGGAATATAAATGACCCTCCTGTAGTTGCTATATCTGCTAATAATTGAGTTTCTATAGCAACAAAACTATGATGCATACCAGTAATAACTATTGGTGCATATAAGAATCCAAATATTGCTCCACCTATTGGCCCTAGTGTATTAATTAACCATAATAAACCTGATGTTATTCCATCTCCAAAAACTCTCATTACAGGTCCTATAACAACAAATGTTAATATACCAGTTATAAATACTGTAAATAATGGTGTTAATAAATTATTTAATACTGAAGGTATTATTTTGTGTAAAGTTTTTTCTACTTTAGCTAGTACAAATGCTGCTGCTAAAACTGGAAGTACAGTTCCTTGGTATCCAACCTTGGCTATTGTAAAACCAAATATATTCCATACTGGTACAGTTCCTTCTAAAACTGCTGCACCATAACTATATCCATTTAATAAATCTGAATGAATCATAAGTGCACCTATACAAGCACCTAAATATGGGTTTCCACCAAAAGCTTTAGCTGCTGAGAACCCTAAGAATATTGGTAAAAATGCAAACCCAGTATTAGCAAAAGTATTTATTAATTCTGCTAAGTCTTTAAATTGTGGATATGCTTCAACTAATGATTTTCCTTCAATAAATAATCCTTGTGATGTAAGGATATTATTTATTCCCATTAATAAACCTGCTGCTACTAATATAGGTAATATTGGAACAAAAACATCTGCTAACGATTTTAATAATCTTTGTGCAGGATTTAACTTTTTATCAGCCTCTTTTTTAAGCTCATCTTTACTCCCTTCTTTAATATTAGCCATTTTTATAAATTCTTTATAAACTTCATCAACAACACCAGACCCTAAAATAATTTGGAATTGTCCTGATGTATTAAAACTTCCTTTAACTGCTGGAATTTCTTCAATTACTTTAACATCTGCTTTTTTATCATCTTTAAGAACTAATCTTAAACGAGTTGCACAATGTGCCGCACTAACTACATTTTCTTTTCCGCCTATGCCTTGTAAAATGCTTTCACTAATTTCTTTATAATTCTTACTCATCTTAATATTCCCCCCTGGGATAGTTTTTTGATTTTTGAAACGTTTCATTTTTATGTTTATAATCTTAATACGTTTTCATAATTACGTCAATATGTTTTTATAAAAAAAATTATGATTTTACATAAAATAAGTTTTATAATTTATTTTATGTAAAACCATATAATTAAATATTAATTATCTTTTAGTTGTACTTCCATTTATATATGTAATAGGCAGAATTATTTCTTTTTCTGTATTTTTATTATTTATAATATCTATTAAAGAATTAACCGCTTTTTCTGCTATAAGTTCAATAGGCTGTCTAATAGTTGATATTTTTATTGTATCATTTACTGATGATTTACTTCCATCAAATCCTATCACTTGGACTTCTTGTGGAACCTTTATATTATATTTATCTAATTTATTTATAAAATCTATTGCTTGTTCATCAGTTACAGCAAAAATACCTTGTATCTTTATATCATCTTTAAAATTATCAATTATAAATTTATCTAATATCTTATTAAATTCCTCAGCAGAACCTAAAAGTTCACAAATTTCATAATTTATACCATTTTTTTCACAATAACTTATAAATCCATCTTTTCTTTTTCGTGTTGCATTATTTATTTTTGAACCTCTTCCTATATATGCAATTTTTTCACAACCTAATTCACTAAGTTTTTCTGCTGCAAGCCTTCCCCCTTCAAAGTTGTTGCTTGATACATATGTTATATTTTTAGAAAAATATCTATCAATACTTACAAATGGAATTTTTTCAGAAACATACTTATCTATATCGCTATATGTTATTGCTATTATTCCATCCATTTTATTTTGTTTTGCCATAGATATATATTCTATTTCAGATTTACTATCTTTATCTGAATTACAAAGTATCATTTTCATTCCTAACTTTTTAATATTCTTTTCTATATTGTAAGCTAGTTCACTAAAAAATGGGTTCCATATTGTAGGTAAAATAAGTGCTATAGTGTTAGTTTTATTTATTTTAAATCCTCTTGCATATACATTAGGTTCATAATTTAATTTTTTAATTGCTGCTTCTACTTTTTCTTTTGTACTTGCTTTAACCTGTATATTGTTTATTACATTAGAAACTGTTCCTACTGATACTCCTGCTTCCTTTGCAACAGCTTTAATTGTTACCATTTAATCTCTCCTTACTAGTATATTTTCATTATTAAATCTTAATATACATTTTATAACATAATTTATATTCTTACTTTATCTATATTATATCTTAAATTCATAAAAAAAAGTTAGTGTCTTAAACAAGGAAACACTAACTTTTAAAGTTTATTATTTTATTTTTAACCTTTTACTTGCATCCATATATTATCATATAATTCAAGTTCGTCTTGAGTTAAATACTTATATCCTTCACATTTATCCATTACCTCTGCTGGCATATATGCACCTGGATTATTTTTAACACTATCATCTTGTTCTTCTTTAGCTTCTTTATTTGGAGTTGTATAACCTATTTCATCAGCTATTCTATATGCACTATCTTTGTCACATAAATAATTAATAAAAACTTCAGCTGCTTCTTTATTTTTTGTTCCCTTTGGTATTGCTAAAGAATCTATCCAGAAGTTTGCTCCTTCCTTAGGAACGATATATTTTAAATAATCATATTCATCAGCTAAATTTAATCCTTCACCTGACCATATCATTGCTATAGCTCTTTCTCCAGAAATCATTAAATCCTTAACATTATCAGCACCATAAATTGTTCCTAGTTCTTTTTGTTCAATTAATGCCTCTTTTGCTTTTTCTAATTGTTCGGGATCTGTACTATTTAAAGGATAACCCAACATTTTTAATGCCATTCCAATAGCATCTCTTTGTGAATCTAGCACAAATATTTCATCTCTATATTCAGGGTTCCACATATCCTTCCAACTATCAACTGGTTCTTTGATTATATCTGTATTATAAACTATTCCAATTGTTCCATTCATATAAGGTAATGAATAAACATTGCCTGGATCAAATGGTTTATTTAAATTATCTTCAGAAAGCTGAGAAGCATTTGGTATATTATCCTTATCTAATTTTTCTAATCTACCCTCTGCAATAAGTCTTTCAACTAAATAATCACCTGGAACAACTACATCATATTGAGTTTTTCCTGATATAAGTTCTTGATACATTTCTTCATTGTCATCAACAAATATTTGATTAACTCCAATATTATACTTTTCTTGGAACTCCTCAATTAATCCATCAGCAATATTTTCTCCCCAATTTAAAAAGTTAATAGTTGTATCATATTTATTCTTATTATTACATCCCACAAATGAACTCATAATAAATAAAGAAATAATAGCTAATGATAAAACTTTTATCTTATTCTTTTTCATAAAAAACTCCTTTCTTTAATGAATTTTCTCTTTTGTATTAATAGTATTATTTTATACAATAATACTATTCTTCAATTATATAATTTACTATAATTAATAAAAATAAAAAAGGCTTTTAATACCTTTTTTTAATATTTATATTTATTTTATATATTTTATTTCACAGCTATTGCTTCTATTTCTATTACTGCATCTTTAGGTAGCTTAGCTACTTGCACACAACTTCTTGCTGGCTTATTTTCTATAAAATAAGTTCCATAAACCTCATTAACAGCCTCAAAATCATTTAAATCCTTTAAAAATATACTTGTTTTTACTACGTTGTTTAATGAAGTTCCTGCTTCTTCTAAAATTGCCTTTATATTTTCCATAGATTGCTTAGTTGCTAATTTAATATCTGTAACCAATTCTCCTGTTACTGGATTTAAAGGGATTTGACCAGATGTATAAACAAAATCTCCAACTATAACTCCTTGTGAATATGGACCTATTGCTTCTGGTGCATTATTAGTATTTATTACTTCTTTTGTCATACCCAACCTCCTATATACTGTTAATTTAAAGTACTATTATTTACTATTTCAACAAATATTATACCACAAAATTTATACTTTTTATACAAACTAATAATTTCCCCATAATTTCACTATAATCTATTTAAGATTTTTTGTATTAGTGGTAAAATTAATAATTAAGATATATATTAATTATTTCAATTTAATTTATTTAATATTACTAAATAAAAAGGGGCGATTTACATGACTAAAAAAGTAAATATCGATTGGAATAACTTGGGGTTTGAATACATTAAAACTGACTTCCGTTATATTTCTAACTGGAAAGACGGAAAATGGGATGATGGACACTTAACTGAAGATAATATGCTTAAAATAAGTGAAGCATCATGTGCTCTTCATTATGGTCAAGCATGCTTTGAAGGATTAAAAGCTTATAAAACAAAGGACGGTAAAATTCAACTTTTTAGACCTAATAAAAATGCTCAAAGACTTAATTCAAGCCTTAGAAAATTATTAATGCCTGAAATTTCTGAAGAAAAATTTATAGATGCTTGTATTCAAGTAGTTAAAGCTAATGAAGCTTATGTTCCTCCATATGGAACTGGTGGTACATTATATATAAGACCATTTGTAATTGGTGTTGGAGATAATATTGGTGTTAAACCTGCACCTGAGTATATATTTAGTATATTTTGCGTACCTGTAGGTGCTTATTTTAAAGATGGACTTACTCCTTGTAATTTTACAGTTGCTGATTATGATAGAGCTGCACCTCATGGTACTGGCGGTCAAAAGGTTGGAGGTAACTATGCTGCTTCAATGCAACCACATAAAATAGCTGCTGATAGAGGCTTTGCTGATTGTATTTACCTTGATCCTGCAACTAGAACTAATATAGAAGAAGTTGGTGCTGCTAATTTCTTTGGTATAACTAAAAATAATGAATTTGTTACACCACTATCACCTTCTGTGCTACCTAGTATCACAAAATATTCATTAATGGAAATTTCAGAAAAGTACCTTCATATGCCTATATATGAAAGGGAAATTCCTATAGATTATCTTGATCAATTTAAAGAAGCTGCTGCTTGTGGAACAGCTGCTGTTATCACTCCAATTGGTGGAATAGAATATAAAGGTAAACTTCATGTATTTTATAGTGAAACAGAGGTAGGACCTATAACTAAAGAACTTTATAGAATATTATGTGGAATTCAATTTGGTGATCTTGAAGCACCTGAAGGATGGATTTATACAGTTGAATAATTTATATAAAAGATGGACACCTTCTAATAGAATTTGTCCATCTCTTAATTATTTATTATTTTCAATTAATAATTCTATATTACATTTGCATCTTCCGCCACGACATCCACCGGCTCCAGCACCAGTTTCTTCCTTAACTTCTTCAAAAGAAGATGCTCCATTTTTTATAGCTTCAACAATTTGCTCTTCAGTTATTCCTCTACATAGACATACTTTTGACATAGCCTTATTTCTCCTTGCATTTTAATTATATATTATTCTTCTATTGAAATAGCTTCTACTGGACATCCATCGCAAGCTTCTCTTACTAAATCTTCATTTTCAGCTGAAACTTCTTCAGTTGCAACTGCAACACCTGTGTCTAGTGAAAATACATCTGAACATACTCCTTCACATAATCCACAACTAATACATACATTTTCATCAACAAATGCTTTCATTTTTTCATCCTCCGTTAATTATAATAATTTATCTTCATCTTTATTATTATTTAATAATTATTGTTTGTCAATACCATATATTAATTTTGAATTATCTAAACTTATTTTCAATATAAAAATGACAGCTACTTTAATACCTGTCATTTTTATACAAATAAATTTTTATTTTTCTTTTGTTATAAAGTAATAAGGTAAACCTACAAATAATACTCCACCTACAAAGTTACCTAATGAAACCCAAAGTAAGTTATGAGCCATTCCCATAATACTAACATCAGCACCATGAGGTAATAATAATCCCATAGTTAAAAAACTCATATTAGCTACACTATGTTCAAATCCAGCAGTTATAAATGCAAATAAACACCACCAAATCATTATTAACTTTGAAGTTTCTTCTTTAAGCTTATAGCACATCCATGTTGCAAGACAAACTAAAACGTTACATAATAATCCTCTTAAAAATAATTCCATTCCTGGTGTATTCATTTTAGTTGCTACATTATTTACTATAAATTCTCCAATGTATTCACTCTTACCACTTGCAACTCCAGCATTAACATATAGTAATGCTCCTACAACACCACCTAATAAGTTACCAATCCAAACTGCAACCCAAATTTTAAGTGCATCTAACCATGATACTTTCTTTTCTAATGCACCAATAGTCATTATCATTGCATTACTTGTAAATAAATCTCCACCACACATAAATACTAAACTTAAAGCAACTCCAAAGCATGCTCCCATTAGTATTTTATAAGTTTCAGCTCCTGCATGATGCATTATTCCACCAATTGAATAAATTAACATTATTCCTAAACTTACAAAAAAGCTTCCTAGGAATGCAGATGTTAAATATTTAGGTACACTCTTATTAAATAAGCCAATTTTAACTTCTGCTGAATGCACTAAATTATCAATTTCTTTTCTATACATTTCCTCACCTCATTCTCCTTAAATTTTATCACAATTATATATGATACAACTTTTTAAACTCTTTTTCAATTGAAAATATCACTTTATCGCAAATTAACAACAAAAATTTTACTTTTTGTTATAATCAATTCATTTTAATATTAAAATTAACACTTAACTAAAATTATAGTAAATTAAAATTAATTCTAATTTACTTTTATAATTATTTTATTAATAAATAAACTTACTTTGATAAATTATAATATAAATTATTTTTGAAAAAAAATTAAACATAGATTAAAATATATTTAGGAGGTGATCTTAATGGATTTTAAATTCATTTTTAAATCAACTTGCTCCTTGCAAAGACTATATAAAAATTCAGCTAAGCTTTGTTTGGAGCCTAATCAGTTAATAATTTAGCTGAATAATCTTAGGTTCTGTAACACATGAATTTTTTAATATTCTTTGCCTTTAATTTTATTTTTTAAAATAAGGAGTAAAGATATGAAATATGTTAAAGCTATAGATGTGTTACCACAAGAAATTATTGAAATAATTCAAAATTATGTAGATGGAGAATACCTTTATATCCCTAGAAAAAATGATAATAAAAAATCTTGGGGTGAAAAAAGTGGTATAAAAAATATACTTAAGGAAAGAAATATTGAAATATATGAAAAATATATCAAAGGCTTATCTATAAGTGAATTATCTAAGAAATATTTTTTATCAGAAAAAAGCATTCGAAGAATAATTTTTAATCAAAAACAAATATGCTCATAATCATTACAGATATATTTATTAGTTTGAATACTTTAGTTCAAATATGATATTCTACTTATTGTTAATTACAATTATTAACATGATGGTTACGTTAAAATTTATGTGAATATTAATTCAATTTATTAATATTCACATTTTTATTTGTAAATACTTAAAATATTATAATACTTATAAATGAGGTGAATATTAATGAAATCCTTTATAAAAAAACAACAATTTAATTATATAAAAAGATGCCTATTTGATTTAAATAATGCTTTTATAAATTGCTCAGATCCTAATATAATAAATGTTAGTAAATTAATTGCTCAAGATAAAATCTTATCTTGCTTTGATAAATTATCTGAAGGCGAAAAAGAAATACTTAATATTTCAAAAATAACAACTCCTCTCCATATAGATATATATTTAAATGATTTAAACATATATGTTTTTGGCATGGAAAACATAACAAAAAATCAACTTGTTAAAATATTCAAAAAGGAAAAGAAACTTAAAATTCCTAACTTAGATATTAAAGATAAAAAGCTTGTATATTTAGGTTGGATTGATGAAGCAACAAAAAAACTTCTTATTACTTATAATTTGAATGGAAATCTATTAGGAATGTCTTGCAGACTTACTGAATCAAAGCCTAATAGTAGCAACATATGTACTCTTTGTAATCATATTGGAACTAGTGCTGAAGTAGGTTTTGTTTCTCCAATTTGTAAACCTAAAAATCAAGATGATTATAAGTCTTTAGGATTTTATATATGTTTAAATAGTGATGAATGTAATGAAAGAATAACTTCAACAGAAAAACTTGAAACCCTTATTAAAATTGTTAATAGGTTAGACTAATTTATTATATATTGTATAAATAATAAGTGTTCCATTTTTAAAATATATGAATAAAAAGTGAGTATTATCGAAAAAATTTCGTTAATACTCACTTTTACTTTAAAAGCAATAGTAATCTATTTCTTTAATGCAACACTAAAAACCTATTAGTAACTCTTATATAATTTTAAATACTACATTGGTATGCACATAGGTCTATTACTTATTGGATCATCAATAATTATTGCATTTACTCCAAAAACCTCTTTTAACATTTTTTCATTAAACACATTATCTACAGTTCCAGTAGAGTACACCTGACCACTTTTCATACATATTAAATTATCGCCATACTTAGCTGCTTGATTTAATTCATGATGTACAATTACTATAGTTTTACCAAACTTTCTATTTAATTCTTTAAGCAATTCTAAAACTTCAATTTGATGTGATAAATCTAAATAAGTAGTTGGTTCATCTAGCAAAAGTATATCTGTCCCTTGTGTAAGTGCCATAGCAATCCAAGCACGTTGTCTTTGTCCTCCAGATAAAGAATCCAACATTCTTCCTTCAAATTCCTTCATCCCAGTAGCCTCTATTGCCCAATCCACCATATCATCATCTTCAACTGTTCTACTTCCAAAGATTGTTTTATAGGGATTTCTTCCAAAATAACAAAGCTCTCTTACAGTTATTCCTTCTGGTGCAATAGGCCCTTGTGCTAATATTGCTAACTTTTTAGCAAATTCTTTAGGTTTATATTCATGTACCGATACACCATTTAAACTAACCTCTCCACTTATAGGCTTAAGTAGCCTACTCATTCCATGTAATAAAGTTGATTTACCACATCCATTAGCTCCAATAAGCATAGTGATTTTACCTTTTGGTATAGATATAGTAATATCATTTATAATTATCTTTTCTTCATATCCTAATTTTAGATTCTTAATATCTAAACTCATAGTAAGATTACACTTCCTTTTTATTATCATTAATAACTTTCAACTTATATATTCTTTCTTTTATCTAGGTCTTATATAATTACTTAATTGCTTTTCTTCTTATCAATAAATATAAAAAATAAGGTGCTCCAACTATTGATGTAACTATTCCTATAGGAACTTCTACAGGTGCAAACATTGTTCTTCCTATTAAATCAGCAGTAACTAATATTATTCCACCTATAATTCCACTTAAAGGTATTACTAACTTATGCTTATATCCAACTAAATTCTTTGCAATATGTGGAGAAATTAATCCTACAAAACCTATAGTTCCTACTACGCTTACAGTGCTAGCAGTAAGTACTATTGCTATAAATAACAAAAATAATTTCAACTCATTAACTTTTTCTCCTAAATTAGTTGCAACATTATCTCCTAATGATAAAATATCTATTTTATCTGACATAAAAATAGCTAATGGTATAAATATTATTATAAATGGCATTAGTATTTTAACTTCATCCCAGCCTCTTCCCCATACACTTCCTGTAAGCCATAAAAGAACTGTTTGAATATTGCCTTTACTATTTATATTTAAGTATTGTATTCCAGCATCAAATAATGCACTAATTGCAACACCCATTATTATTATATTTGTACCTTTAAAAGCAACCCTTTTAGTTAATAAATACAATATTACCCCTACTAATAATCCACCTAATATAGCAGCAAAAGGCAACGATATATATTTACCTATTGGTATTGTTAATACAATGCAAGCAAAAAATCCAGCTCCTTTTCCAATACCAAGTATATCTGTGGATGCCAAAGGATTTCTAAGTACTCCTTGAAATATAGCCCCTGCAATTGATAAAGCTACTCCTGCCATTACTGAAATTAGTATTCTTGGAATTCTATACTCATAAACTATAAATCCATATTTTGAAGTTTCACTATTAAATAATGCTTCTTTTAATTCAATAATATTTAATATTTTACTTCCAAACGCTAAACTTATAATAGATATAGCAATAATCAAAGTTGTTGCTGTTATCATTATAATATTATTTTTATTTTTCAACAGCTCCACCCCTCTTAATTTCTCTACTTGCAATAAATATATAAAATACAGCCCCTAAAAATGAAGTAACTATGCCAACCGGTGATTCATACGGATATTTTATTAACTTAGAAACTATATCTGATAATAGTAATAAATTTGCTCCATATATTCCACATAAAATAAAACTACCTCTAAAATTATTTACCTTCATTTTACTTACTATATGTGGTGTAATTAATCCTAAAAAGGATATTGGTCCTGCTACAGCCACAGATGATCCTGCTAAAATAATCACAACCAATAAACCTATAAACTTAGTTCTCTTAATATTCTCTCCCAGGCTAATTGCTATTCTATCCCCCATTTTTAATACATCCATAGACTTTGCTATTATTAGCCCTAAAATTATTGCTATCACAAACCAAGGTAATATGGCAATAACATGTGTAAATTGAGCCTGATGTACTGCCCCTACCATCCAAAATACTAACTCTGATGTTTTACTATCATTAAACAACATTATTGCTTTAGTTACTGAAGCTAAAAACATTTGAATTGTTATCCCAACAAGTGTTATTTTAAGAGGCGATAAATTTCTTACTCTACCTATTAACTGTACTGCTATACTAATTACTCCAGCCCCTAAAAATGCCACTAAAATCCTTATATTATATTTATCCTCTGGGAAAAATACCATAATAATTACTACTGCTAATGTTGCTCCAGCATTTACTCCCAATACCTTAGGAGATGCAATTGGATTCCTTGTTATATTTTGTATAAAAAGTCCTGCTAGAGCCATTGATGCACCAACTAAAATACAAAGTAATCCACGTGGAAATCTTATTGTTTTAATTATTAAAGCTTCCTTACTTCCATCAAAACTTATAAAAGTTTTCAGTATATCTTTTAGTCCCACATCACTCATTCCAACCAACATATCTATTAACAGGAGGGTTATTAATAAAGTTACACCTACTCCAATAAATATCGAAAGCTTATTTTTTTCTAGTCTTTCCACATGCCTCACTTCCTTAACTATCTATTATCTATTTGTTTAATAACCAACCCTCAACTTCATTTACTATTGTCTTAACTGATATAAATCCTCTATATTGAGTCCAAGGACCTCTTGCCACAGTAGTAAATACTTGATCATTTTTAACCGCATCTAATGAATTATATAATTCTGTATCTTTCCATTGGCTATATATTGTCTTATCTTTATCATCTCTCATATATATAATAATATCTGGATTAATTTCTACTAATTGCTCTAATGAAAGTGATTGTTCAAATTCTTCTGATTGTACTGCATTTACAAATCCTGCTTTTTCTAAAACTTGACCAACAAACGAACTAGAAGTATGTGCTGTATAGGCATCATTTTTAGGTGACACTGTTAATACTGTTTTTCCTTCAACAACTTCTTGTGACAATTTACTTACTTCTGATAAAAACTCTTTTATTTCTTCTACTTTTTCAGTCGCCTCATTTTCTTTACCAACAGCCTTTGCTATAGTTTTAAAATTTTCTTTATACTCTTCATAACTTGAGTCTATACTTTTTAATACTATGGTTGGTGCTATTTTATTTAAATCTTCATATATTTCACTATGTCTGCTTACATCTGCAATTATTAAATCTAAATCCATCATACTTAGTTCTTCTAAACTAGGTTCCATACGCTTTCCTACTGAAGTATAATCTACTAATTCACCTTCAGTAACATCACTTACTTTTTTTGGATCATTATCATCCGCAATTGCTATTGGATCTATATCTAAGTTATATAATGAATCTAAAAATGACAATTCTAATACTGCTATATTTTCTGGTGTTTCTTCTAAAATAGTAGTTCCTAATTCATGATTTATTACAATTTCATCATTTCCATTATTCTCTTCTGTTTTTGTGGTAACATTCCCACATCCAATAGATGCTATTGTTCCAACTAAAAGTCCCATAACAATTAGCTTTTTTATAATTTTACTTTTCTTCATTTTGTATGCTCCTCTTCTTTTGGTTTAATTGATTTTTTATTTCAATTGATATTTTTTTTCAATTTTTTCTTTAGTTATATTACTAAATTCCCATTATATTTGTCAACATTTTTAACTTTATTTATAAGAAAAGCTCTAGATAAATTAACATACTTTATCTAGAGCTCATTATTTTTATTTAATATTTCTAATAACGTTATTTATTTTTGTAATATACATTTCTCTTATTTTTTCATATTGTAACAATGACCTTTTACCAATAGTTATTTCTATACCCTTAGATTTTATTTTTTCGCTCCACGAATCATTACTATTTAATATGTCATCAATTACATGCTTTCCTGGAATTATAAATAAAGACTTTAAAGTTAATTTTTTAGTGTCATCTTTTAATATTTCTTCAATTGCCAAATCTAAAGTTTTTTCACCCTCTAAAGTTGCTAAATAAACTTTTTTATTAGACTTATTTCTCACAGCTTCTGTAATAACATCATATATTTTATTTGAGTTTTTCTTAGATCCATGTCCAACTAACAATATATCATTTTTCTCTGAATCATCCCAAATTATATTTGCTATTTCATTACTTTCTTTTATTAGAACTTCTTCTTCATCAGAAAATAAAGTATTACAAATCACTATTCTCTTCATAGAATATTTATATTCATCAACTACTTCTTCGATACGTTTTATATCACTAGTACTCATTATGTGTAATGGCTGTATTATAACTTCCTCATACCCTTGGTTAACTAAGTTAAATAATGCCTTACTTAAATGAGGAATAACATAATCATGTCTTTCTTTTAAAAGCTCAATTATTTTATTTGATGTAAATGCCTTAAGTACTGTATACTCTCCAGCAAAATATTCATTTAAATCCTGCTCTAATAATCCTATACTTTGTTTAATTCCATCTAAATTCGCACTTCCAAATGCAACTAAAACTATTGCTTTACTCATAAAATCCCCCACCTTTTTTTAGTTTAATAGTTATAGTTAATGAATAAATTCTGCTTAGTCTGAATTTATAATATTTTTTTGAAACTCCATAAGGAGTTTCCTCCTCAACTATTAACTCTTAACTATCTAAAGACTACTAACTATTTACTTACATTATGGTTGAAATCTTTTAAATATTTCTAAGAATTTATCTATATGTTCTTCAGTATGAACTGCACTTAGGAACATTGATTCAAATTGTGATTGTGGAATATTAAACCCATTTTTGTTCATGTGTAAGAAATATTTTTTAAACATTTCTAAATCACAGCTTTTTGCATCATCATAACTTCTTACTGGATTTCTGTCAGTAAAGAATACTGTCATCATTCCTCCAACTCTATTAACTGTTAATTTAACATTTTTTTCTCTTGCAATTTCTTCAATTCCATTTTGAAGTTTTCCACCTAATTTATTTATATGCTCATAAATATCTTGATTTGCTTTTAATATATTTAAAGTTGCCATTCCAGCTGCCATAACTACTGGATTACCTGACATTGTTCCTGCTTGATATACTCCACCAACAGGAGATAGTTTTTCCATTATGTCACGTCTTCCACCATAAAGACCACAAGGAAGTCCTCCCCCTATTATTTTTGCATAAGTAATTAAATCTGGTTTAACGTTAAATAAACTTTGAGCTCCTTTATATGCAACTCTAAATCCACTCATAACCTCATCAAATATTAATAATGAACCATATTCATCACATAATACTCTTAATGTTTCCATAAACTCATTTTCAGCTTTAACAACTCCCATATTTCCTGCAACAGGCTCAATAATTACAGCTGCAACATCATCTCCATATGCTTCAAATAAAGATCTAACTTGTTCCATATCATTATATACACCAACTAATGTATTTTTAATACTATCATTTGGTATACCTAAACATCCAGCTATTCCTTCTGTTAATACTCCTGAACCAGCCTCAACTAAAAAGCCATCAAAATGACCATGATAACATCCAGCAAATTTAATTATTTTATTTTTCCCTGTATATCCCCTAGCTAGCTTTATAGCACTCATAGTAGCTTCTGTACCAGAGTTTACAAACCTAACCATATCAACATTATCCATTTCTTCACATATAAATTTACTCATTTTAAGTTCTAAATCTGTTGGTGTACCAAAAGCAATTGCACTTTCAGATATTTCTTTAATTGCAGTTACTACCTCTTCATTAGAATGACCTAAAATCATAGGTCCCCACGCAAGAACAAAATCTATATATTCTTTTCCATCTTCATCTGTTAATATTACACCTTTTCCTGACTTCATTACTGGAGGATCTATTCCCATATCTCTATATGCTCTTACTGGAGAATTAACTCCCCCTGGCATATATTTTTTTGATTCTTCAAATATTTCTCTATTAGACATTATATTTCATCCTCCTTAAGCCATTTAGCTGCCTCTAAAGCATAATAAGTGATTATCATCTTTGCACCAGCTCTCTTCATTGATAAAAGCATTTCTAATGCAACTAACTTTTCATTAATTAATCCTACTTCTCCTGCATTTTTAACCATTGCATATTCACCACTAACATTATAAACACATATAGGTGCATTAATTTTTTCTCTAGCTTCCTTTACTATATCCAAGTATGACATTGCTGGTTTAACCATTATTATATCTGCACCTTCATTTAAATCTGCCTCTATTTCAGCTATTGCTTCTCTAGAATTTGCTGGATCCATTTGATATCCCTTTCTATTTCCAAAACTCGGTGCAGAACCTGCAGCTTCTCTAAAAGGCCCATAAAATGCTGATGAATATTTAGCTGCATAACTCATTATAGGTATATTTTCAAATCCATTTTTATCTAAGACTTCTCTTATATATCCTATTCTTCCATCCATCATATCTGAAGGAGCCACCATATCTGCTCCTGCTTTTACATGTGATAAAGCAATTTCACCTAAATATACTAATGTTTTATCATTATCAACATTGTTATTACTTAATATTCCACAATGGCCATGATTAGTATATTCACACATACAAACATCAGTTATAATGTATAAATTGCTATCTAGTTCCTTTAATTTTCTAATTGCTTTTTGAACTATTCCATCCTCATTATAAGCTTCACTTCCAACACAATCCTTATGTTCTGGAATTCCAAATAAAATTACTGACTTAACTTTAGCTTCATTTAATTCCTTAACCAATTCTTCTAATTTATCAACAGACCAATGATAATTCCCTTTTAAAGACCTTATTTCTCTTTTTATATTATTACCTTCAACTATAAATACAGGGTAAATAAAGTCCTCTGTACTTAAAGAATTTTCTCTTACTAAACTTCTTATTACAGAATTTGTTCTTAATCTTCTTCCTCTTCTAAACATTTTCTAATCTCTCCTTAAACTCCACTATTTCACTAAGGAATCCTTGTTGAGAATGCTTTTTACATATAAAACACTCCATATTTCTATCCTTAATCGCTTTTGCTGTTTGCGGTCCTATTGCAATAAGTTTCTTTTTTCTTATAGCTTCAATCCCTAACATATCAATCATATTATTTACAGTACTAGGACTTGTAAATAATACATAATCTACTTCGTCAAACACTTTCTTATTTTTTACACTTCCACAAACAGTATCATAAGTATGAACTCTATCTACATGTAATCCTAATGAGCTTATTTCATCATATAAATAAGTTCTGCTACTTGATGAACAAGGTAAAAGTACCTTTTCCCCTGATGATAAATATGGTGATAATGCTTTAAATAATCCTTCGCCTACAAATTCTCTTGCCATAATAAATGGTTGAATTCCCTTGCTTATTAATGCATTTTTAGTTGCCTTTCCTACAACTGAAAATTTAGCTTTTATATTTCTAACATCATATCCTGTTTCAATTAAAAAATCAAAGAAATTATTTACACCGTTTACTGATGTTAAAATTATATGATCATATTCTGGTATTTTATTTAAATATTCTTTTAAATTTTCCTTTGTTGATTTAATTTTAATAGAATTAATTTCTGTTACTTCAGCCCCTAAATCTCTTAATGAACTTTTCAATTCAGAACTTTGTTCTCTTGACCTTGTTATGCAAATATTAGTACCAAACAAAGGTTTTTCCTCATACCATGATAATTCTTTATTTAAATTTACAACATCACCTATAACAATTATACATGGTGATTTTAAATTAGCTTCTCTTACTTTTTGGATAATATTTTCCAAATTCCCTATTACCTTTCTTTGCTTAGAAGATGTTCCTCTCATTACTACAGCAGCAGGAGTTTTTACATGCTTTTTATTATCAATTAAATTTGCTACTATTCTTTCTATATTTTCAAGGCCCATCATAAATACTAATGTTCCTTTTTCTTGAGCTAAAGCCTTCCAATTAATTTTTTCATTTGTCCCAGTCATTCCAGTTACAATATGAAAGCTTTGTGCAATTCCTCTATGAGTTACTGGTATACCAGCATAATTTAATACTGCTATTGGTGATGTAATCCCTGGAATAACCTCAAACTTTAGTTTTTCCTTTTCAAGGGCAATAACTTCCTCTCCCCCTCTTCCAAAAACATAAGGGTCTCCTCCCTTAACTCTACCAACTATATGTCCTTCTTTAACAAGTTTAACTATCATTTCATTTATTTCTTCTTGTGTTTTGTAATGAGCACCTGGTTCTTTTCCACAATAATATATTAAACAATCATCATTTAAGTAATTTAAAATATTATTAGAAACTAATCTATCATAAAGTACTGCTGTACATCTATTTAATACTTTTATAGCTTTTACTGTTAATAATTCTTCATCTCCTGGTCCAGTTCCTATAATATATGCTTTTCCATTCATATTTAATTCCTACCTTCTTTTGTTTTTATTATCCCATTAATATTTTTTGAGCTAATTTTTTTCCTAATTCAATATTATCTTCCTTATTTCCTAAAATATCTTTTTTAACTATTACACCATTAACTTCATATGTTCCAATAATGTATAAATCATTTCCTTCAAGAGTTGCATATGCACCTATTAAACTATGACATCCTCCATTTAATTCCCTCATAAAGCTTCTTTCAGCTTCAACTGTAACCCTTACATCTTTATTGTCTAAAGATTTAAAATAGTCGTTATATTCTCCATTTTTTAAGCACTCAATTCCAAGTGCTCCTTGTGAAACAGCTGGAACAAATATTTCTGGATTTAAATACTCTGTGATTATATCTTCCATTCCTAATCTTTTTAATCCAGCGGCAGCTAAGATAATTCCATCCATATTTTCATTTTTCATTTTTTCTAATCTTGTTCCAACATTTCCTCTTATAGGAACTATATTTAAATCATTTCTTATATTTTTTATCTGTGCAGCTCTTCTTATGCTACTTGTACCAATAATAGCTCCTTTTTTTAACTCTTCAAGCCTTAATCCATTTCTACAAACTAAGACATCTCTAACATCTTCTCTTTCAGGCATTGCTATTAATTCAAAATGTTTTCCCATTTCATATGGAACATCCTTCATTGAATGAATTGCTGCATGTGCTTTATTTTCTAATAAAGCAATTTCTATCTCCTTTGTAAATAATCCCTTTCCACCTATTTTATTTAATGATACATCAAGCCTCTTATCTCCTTCAGTTACTACTAAAAACTTTTTGCTATCAACACCACTTTTTTCTTTTAATAACTTCATTACCCTTTGAGTTTGAGTTTGAGCTAAAGCACTTTTTCTTGTAGCTAAAATTAATTCCATATTTATTACTCTTCCTTTCTTAAGGAGCTTATTTTATTAACTATATTATCATCATAAAATAATTTAAGCACATTTATTATCTTATTTTTATCATAAAAGAACTTAAAATCTTTACTATTAATAAATTTTAATAAGCTATCTTTTGTTTTTTCTTCAAACTTTAAATTATTTCGTATTTCACCACTTAATTTAATAAATTCATCTAATTCAAAAATATACTCTGTTATTAAATTTGCTACTAACACAGCTCCCCTTGGGTTTCCTACCTTTGTATTTATTGCAGCTGAAATATATTTACTTTCCCTACTTACAGGTATTACCCCCATTCCTTCATTGAATTTGGCAGAATTAATATAAATTTTATGGTGATTTTCACAATCTAATTTTATCTTATTTATTAATTCACTTTCACTAACAGCAATTATTATAATATGTTTATTTTTTATAAATTGCGTTTTATAACACCCTTTTATAAGCTTTACGCGATTTGTATCAAGTTCATAAAAATCATCTAAAAATTCTAATGCTAATACTTCAATATTACTTCCCTTATTATAAAAATTTCTTGTTTTTATTAATGCACCTCTTCCAGCACCTATAATACCAACATTAAGCTTATTTCCAAATAGTGTTATAGGGGCATAGTTTAAGTCTCCATAAATATCTTTTGTAATATCTCTAGACATTCTTCCTCACGCCCTTTTAACTTTTCTTCTTTTAATACTGAAATTGCCTTATTTACATAATAATCAGCTGTACTTTTTATTAATTTATTTGCTAACATTATATCTTCTTTATTTTTACACTTATGTTCAAATGATTTACTTCGTTCTTTAATAATAACTTCTTCTGTATTTCTAATTTTTTTTATATAATATGTAATTTCTCTAAGTTTCATCCAATTTATAAAATCATTTAAATATTCATTAACTATGTATTTATTTTTATTCATTTCTAATTTTCTTAAATTTTTATTACCTAAATCTAATTTACTTATTTCATCAATATCTAGCAGTGTTACTCTTGAAATTTTACTTGTCTGTTCATCAATATCCCTTGGAAGTGCTAAGTCAATTAACAATATATCATTTCCATAATCATTAATATAATTTTTTTTAATTACAATATGTGGTGATGAAGTACAACTAATAATTGAATCTACCTCATTTATAAAATTTTTATATTCATTAAAATCCAATACTGTAACCCTACTATCCTTTATATCATTAACCTTTTCTTTATTTCTAACAACTATATATAATTTTTCTAACTTAGATGACAATGCATATTTAACCACTAAGTTTCCTATAGTTCCATATCCTAATACCATTAAACTTTTTGAACCAAAACTAATTACTTTGCTAACAGCAATAGATGATGATGATACTGGTATTTTATATAGCTCACTTTCTGACCTAAATCTTTTACCACATGCTATTGCCTCTTCAAATAATTTTAAAAGCTTTTGCTTTAAAGCCTTATGCTCTAAACTTAACTCATAGGCATCCTTTACCTGCCCTAAAATTTGATCCTCACCTAAAATCTTTGAATGAAACCCACATACTACTTCCATTAAATGTTTTGCTACTTCTGAATCTTTCAAATAAAATATATGTTCAGCAAGTGATAAATCCCATTCTAAAATTTCAAATATTCTTAATACATCCTCTTTTTCACCTAAAGATCCTGATATATAAATTTCAGTTCTATTGCAGGTACTTATAATTACTACTTCTTCATATATATCTTTTAAGCTTTCTAAAGTCTTTTTTTGTTTATTAAATCCTAAAGAAAACATTTCCCTAATTTCAATATTTACATTTTTCCTTATCCCTATAAGAGCTAACACATAATCACCACATTTCTTTGCTATGACTTTATATACTACGACATACTTTTAATAAAAAAGTTAAGGAAGTAATACTCCTTAACCCTTTTATTATAATACTAAATCTTCTTTTAATCATTAATATTAATAATTATACCAACATTGCAAATTTACTTAAATCAATATATAGTTACTTTTTTCTTTTTCTTTTCTTACTATAAATTAATAATCCAAAAATTGCTATAACAATTATCACTATTATAAAAATAATATTTTGTATATTAGGAACATTAAATCCCATAACTATGCTATTATTTTCGTTTAAATCATTTATTGTATATGAATATTTTATTATCTTACCATTAACTATTTCATTGGAATTTGTATCTGTTATTTTAACTGGCATAGATATTGATAAATTTACTGGAATATTCCCTATTAAGTTAGCCATATTTTTATTTATTAAATTTCCTAAATTTAAACCAATATTATTATTTATACTGCTATTTATATAATTGCTAATAATATCAGTTACACTATGTTTTAATTTAATTGTTATAATATATTTATTGGTAATAAAGCCTTTATTTTTTACTTCTTTTACAGTAAAATAATCATTACTTAAATTGTCTAGTTCATCTATTTTAACTTTATCAGTTTTTATTTCAACTTCTTCTACATTTAAGTTTTCTTCTTTTGATTTAACTATATCTCCAAAATGAACTTCACTTGGGATACTATTATTAATTTTACTAATAACCTTTGATAATAAATCATTATCTACTAATTTATTTATAGTATCATCATAATATATTTTCAACCTAGTACTACTAGTTCCATCAATACTAATAGAAACTTCACTATTTATTTTTACTTGACCACAACCAATTAACATTAAGGATATAGTAATAATTAAAGCTATTACCCCTATATATCTTTTTATTTTTTTCATTTATTATAACTCCTTTCTTCATATTTTTTACTACTCATTAGTATAATTAATTTTTATACATTACTTTTAAAGTATTTCAATTATCTTTCCTTCTTCTAATGACTTTTTTACATCTATAACCCTTTGATTGGCTGATCCCCTATATTTAAGCATTATATCTCTTTTATCTAATTCAAATTTTCCATCTATTAATATATCAACTTCTTTTAACAATTCTAATCTTTTAGGATTTGTTATTATTTCTTCAAACTTATATCCTGACCATAACCATATTGGTTTATTTGTCTCTGCTTTTATTCTTTTTAAAAGATTTAGTAAAGAATCATCCATAATTTGTTGCATTGGCTCTCCACCTAATATATTTACACCTTTTATCTGCCTACTTTTAGTTAATTCTATAAATTCATCTTCTATTTCTTTAGTAAATTCATTTCCATAATTAAAATCTTGTTGCTCTTTATTAAAACACCCTTCACAGTTATGTGTACATCCACTTACAAAAAGTGTTGTACGTACTCCAGGACCATTTGTTACATCTAACTTTCTAATCTTAGCATATTTCATCTAAACTTCCTCCCCAATAATTAATACAATACAGTGAACTACTCTCCACTTATGGAAGTGGGAGCTTCTTGGTCAATATTCCTAGTAGAACGAGTTTACCCAAGCTTACAAGGTCATTCCAACCTCATTATTACTAATAGCCTATGCTATCAATTTTTCTAAGTTTTTACTTGCATTTACATCTCTATCATGATTTGCACCACAGTTCGGACAAATCCAGTTTCTCAACGCTAAATTTTTTACATCAATATTCTTATATCCACATTCTGAACATAATTGACTACTTGCATAATTAGTTAGAGCAACTACAATATTTCTTCCATACCAACCAGCTTTGTGTTCTAACATTGATCTAAATTCACCCCATGCTACTTCGCTAATCACTTTTGATAATTTATTAGTATAACTATAGTAATTAGTTTTCTTGGATTTGAATTTAGGAAATCCTATAGACTTATCTCTGAAAAAGTTTTTATAAGCTTTAAGCATTATTTTACCCCTTGATTCTCAATGTATTTTCTCCCACTTCAATAGGTGCTCCACCAGTAGTTAATTACTATTGATTACAACATACTACTCTTGTTGACTATCGTCAAGTGCTATCCATCTCCCATTTATAGAAGATGGGAGAATTTCGCACATTAAGGTTAAATTATATAATCATCATATAAAGTATTGCCTTATATATATTATTATAAAAAAATGAGAGGTAATCCTCTCATTTTTTTATAAGTGAAGAACTCTATCCCCAATTTCAGCTGTTCTTCCTTTGTTCCAGTATGAACTTCCTATATATCCACAAGTTCTTCTCATAACTTGTAATTCACTTTCATCGTCATTTCCACATGATGGACAATGCCAAGTTAAGCTTTCTCTATCTAATTCCATTTCACCATTAAATCCACATTTATAACAAACATCAGATTTTGTATTAATTTCAGCATATTGAATATTATGATATATAAAGTTAATTATATCTTCAACAGCTTCAACATTTTTATTCATATCAGGTACTTATAGTGATAGGTAAGATTTTGATATTATCTCCGTCTTTTCCCCCACTCCAAACCGTACGTGACCCTTTCAGTGTCATACGGCTTTCCATCGTTTTATAATCTATTTTATTTAATTTCGTTATTACCAACTAATTTTCTTAATTTATTGATTTTCTTTATTCCTGTTTGCCCTATTTTTAAATTTTGCAGAATTTTATTAATGGTTTCTTCACGTGTTGCATGGATTAAAATATGAACTTCTCTTGTTACCAAAATTAAATTTTGGTATTCATCCGTTCCTCCTAGATATTTAGGAATTTTATGATGACAGTCCATATTTTCAATATCTAAAGGCTCTTTAGTTATTGCACATAATCCATTTTGACCAACATATAACGATATTCTATTGTCATTGTATTCTATACTTTCATTCACTTTTGGATTTTCCATTAGGTATTGTAAATCTCTCCAACTAATCTTTTTCAAATTTTGATGAATCAATTCTCTACCTTTTTCTGTATAGTTACAAGTTTCTTGTTTAAAGTTATAAATAGTCTTCGTTGTTACGCCGTATATAGGATACAAGGCTATTCCTTGTATTCCTATAAATTTACCATTATAGTTTCCATAAAATTTCATAAAGCTTTGTGAATACTTACTTATCTTCGTTTTAATGTTTTTAGTTTGGTTAAATAGGTTCTTCGAGACTTGGTGATTAATTTTTCTGAAATCTCTATTAACATGTGTTGCCACTTTATAGTAGTTATGAACTCCTAAAATAGTAGCATTATACTTGTTAGCACTTATAGATGTATTTTCATTCAATCCATCAATCTTCTCTTTAATTTTCTCTTTAACCTTTTTAATTGACTTTTCTGACATTCTACTTTTAATAACTTTCCCCTTATTTTTCTTCATTAATTTCATTCTGAAACCTAGAAACTCAGAGTAGTTTTTGTTTAAGTTTACTATTTTGCTTTTCTCTGTGCTAATTTCCAGTTGTAGCCTTTCACTTAGCCAGTTTTTTGTAGCTATATATATTTTCTTAGCCATTTCATAATTTTTGCAAAATATTTTGAAATCATCTGCATATCTAACGATATAGATTTCTTTCATTTTACTTTTTCTTAATGCCCTATATTTATGACTTTTAATTATTGTATTATTTCTACTATCAATTCTATCGTAATTATGATTAGTTTCAAAACTTTCCCACTGGTCTGCTATCCACCAATCTAATTCGTTTAGTACTATATTAGATAATAAAGGAGAAAGAATTCCTCCTTGCGGAGTACCTTTATTAGGTACACCTATACCTTCTATAGGAGCCTTTAACATTTTACCTATAATACATATTAAATTTTTATCTTGAATTCTCATACTCCACATTTGTTTCAGCAGTTTACTATGATTAACATTATCAAAGAAACCTTTAATGTCTATATCTACTACATACTCTAGTTTAGCTTTATTCGCTAAATACATAGCTCTACCAACTGCATTATGAGCACTTCTGTTTGGTCTAAATCCATAATTATGGTTATAAAATTTAGCTTCACATATTGGTTCTAAAACTTGTAGTATACATTGTTGAATCAATCTATCTTCTATAGTTGGGATTCCTAAAGGTCTTTTTGAACCATTGGCTTTGGGTATTTCAACCCTTCTAACTTTTTGAGGTTGATAGTTTATTAATCTTTTACGAACATAATTAACTACTTCCTCTGTCTCCATAGTAGATATATCTACTATGGTTTTTGAATTAGTACCTTTGGTTTTACTACCCTTATTTTTCTTTATATTTCTATAGGCTAATTCAATATTTCTTTCGTCTAAAACATATTGCATTAAGTTTTTAAACTTCAACTTTTTATTCTTCGATTTATCATATAAGTCATCAAACATTTCTTGAATATTATAATATTCATTGTTTCTTATCTTTTGTTTCTTAGTTGTCATTAGTCGGTTAATTTTCCTTTTGTTGAATTTCACCTCTATTAGTCTTACAAGAACCTAATGTTATTTCGAAATTAAATTTTTACTATTATTCAACGACTAAGGTCTATCCCTCCACTACTTATTATCATAGCTTCTTAGGTACTGTGACCTCGCTCTCACTAAGATTAAGTATGTTACCATACACTGTTTCGACGGTGGTAAAACCTCCACATTCTTAGCTTTCCACGTTCCCATAATTCTATCTTTACATATATCCTTAGGTTTCTCCTATAAGCCTGTTAGCTTGATAGTGCCTTTAACACTATAAGGTATTTCATAACATCGAATCTTACTTTACCTCACTAACGTCACTTCTGTGACTGAAGCATTTCTGCAACTACTCCTTGTAGACCCGTACATTCAGGGATTCGCCAGTTAGTTTTGTTTACTAACATTCTAACCATAGATATTTTATAGACTACCGACCTATCACCACTCGACCACCTCTGGTTCGCATTTCGTTTAAGTTTTACCTTAATTACGGTAGCTCTCAGCCGACTTTACCGAGCTTATGACAATTGTTTATTTACCTAAACTTTTGCCATTCGGAGATTATAGAAAGCCCTTCAGGGCGTTACCCCTTCATTTGACTTTTCAAATTATGAGTTCTTAATTAAACTCATGCGTTTAATTAGGCAACGCTTTTCACGTTGCAACGTGTCGCACCAATATAAGAAATACAACCACCATTACTAATACTATGGAATTGAGATTCAAATTTTAGCTTACTAAATGCATCAATTTCTTCACAAACATGAACATGATATGAATTTGTATAATATAATTTATCAGTTACATTTTGTATTTCTCCAAATCTTGCTTTATCGATTCTACAGAATCTATATATTAAGCTTTCTGCTGGTGTTCCATAAAGGCCAAAACCTAAACCAGTTTCTGCTTTCCATTTATCACATTTCTCTTTCATATAATTCATTACTTCTAATGCAAATTTTTCTCCTTCTTTAGAAGTGTGAGTTACTCCAAGCATTGCTTGAACCATTTCTGCTATACCAACATATCCAAGAGAAATAGTTGAATATCCACCTTTTAATAGCTTATCAATTTTTTCACCTTTTTTAAGCCTTGCTATAGCTCCATGTTGCCAATGTATTGGACTTGAATCAGATGTTACTCCTAATAACATTTTATGTCTTGTCATTAATGCATCTTTACAAAGTTCTAATCTTCTATCTAGCATTTCCCAAAACATTTCCATATCTTTATCAGCCATTATAGCTATTTGTGGTAAATTTAAAGATACAACTCCTTGATTAAATCTACCATAAAATTTATAATTTCCTTTTTCATCCTTCCAAGGACTTAAGTGTGATCTGCACCCCATTGGTGGGAAAGTATTCCCTTCATAATTTTCTCTCATTATCTTAGCACTTTGATAATCTGGCACTAATCTCTTAGCTGTACATTTAGCTGCAAGCTTAGTTATATAATCATATTTACCACCTTCAAGACAATTATGCTCATCAAGTAAATAAACTAACTTAGGGAATGCTTCTCCAATTTCTTGCCCTTTATAATTTTTCATTCCTTCAAGTCTTTGTCTTATCATTTCCTCACAAATCATTGCCATTTCTTCTTCATATGGATTACCGTCTTCTATCTCTAGGTAAATTGTACTAAATGGAGCTTGACCATTTGTAGTTTGTAATGTAGATAATTGATATCTTATAGTTTGAACCCCATCTTTAAGCTCTTTCATCTTAATATCTTTAGCTAATTTAGTAGCAATAGATTCATCATTAAACATTTCCATATAATGATTAAATGCTTTTTCTTCAGTCACTTTTAAATATTTAGATAAATGTTTAATTGTTATACTTTGTCCACCATATTGATTTGATGAAACTTGAGCAATTATTTGTGTTGCTACTGTACATGCTGTACCAAAACTCTTTGGTTCTTCAACTAATTTTTCATTAATTACTGTTCCATTAGTAAACATATCTTCTAAATTAATTAAACAACAATTAAACATAGGTGATATTGTATAATCCATGTCATGCCAATGGATTGCTCCTTCATCATGAGCTTGCACTATATGAGCAGGAATAAGTTTTCTTCTTGCAATATCCTTAGATACTTCTCCTGCAATTAAATCTCTTTGAGTAGCAGAAACTACTGGATTCTTATTTGAATTTTCCTTCATTACATCTTCATTTTTTTTACTTAATAGCTCTAATATACTATCATCTGTAGTATTAGTGTTTCTTTTAAATTCTTGTACAGCTCTATAACCCTCATAAGCTCTTGCAGTTTCAGCTTGACCATAATGAACTAATCTATCATATACATATTTCTCTATTTTATAGATTGTTGCAACATCCTCTTCCTTTGCAAAATACTTTTCTGCGTCATTTGCTATTAATCTTGCAATGTCAGGTAATAATATTCCACTACCATTTTTCATTGATTTAGTAATAGCTTCTCTTATTTTGCTTTTATTAAATTCTACTGTACTTCCATCTCTTTTAATAACTTTCAATAATACCACTCCTTAAATTAAGTATATTCAAATTATGTAACGTATAAAATCACATAAAAATAGTGCTTATTTTTATACCGCCATCTTAAATACACAACATATTGTACTATTATTTCTTTTTTAATACAATATATAGTAGTTAGTGTATTTTTGAATTTTAAGTATTTTTACTTATAAGCACTTCACTTTTCTCTTTATATCTATAACTTATATATTTTTTTAGATAAACTTATTTACTTTTTTTTCTAATTAACTTAACAATATTTTTCATTATACTACATAAATTTTTATAAAACAGTACTTGAAATTTATCTCATTCTATGCTTTTTTATACGAGACTTTCCTCAAATGTGATTATTGCTTGATTTATAAAAAAATTTTTTTATAAGAAATAAAAAGGCATATCAATGCCTTTTTAATAAATTATAAATATTATAAATTGTTTAAATCATATGGTGTATTTTGATAAACACAGTAATTAAGCCAATTACTAAAAACTATATTTGCAGTACCTCTCCACGTAACAATTGGCATAAGATTAGGATTATCTTTTGGAAAATAATTTTTAGGCTTATTAATTTCTAACCCCTTATTAACATCCCTAAAATACTCATCACTTAATGTATTTCTTTCATATTCTAAATGACCTGTAATAAATATTTGTCTTCTATTTTTATTGGCAACTATAAATATTCCTGCTTCATCAGATTCCGATAAAATTTCTAGTTCTGGTACTTTTTCAATATCTTTTCTCTTTACTTCAGTATGTCTAGAATGCGGTGCATAAAATTTATCATCCAATCCTCTCGTTAATTCAGCATTTTTATCATTAATATAATGTTGAAAAACTCCAAACATTTTTTCTTTTAATTGATATTTTGGAATTCCATAATGGTAACTTAACCCTGCCTGTGCTCCCCAACAAATATGTAATGTTGAAAATACATTACTTTTACTCCATTCCATTATTTCCTTTAATTCTTCCCAATACATTACCTCTTCAAATTCTAACTGTTCAACTGGTGCCCCTGTTATTACTAACGCATCAAACTTTTCATCCCTTACATCATTAAAAAAACTATAAAACTTATCCATATGTTTAAATGATGTATGAGTTGATTTATAACTTTCCGTTTGTAATAACGTAATTTCAACTTGAAGTGGTGTATTAGATAAATATCTAAGTAATTGATTTTCAGTTTGAATTTTTTTAGGCATTAAGTTTAATATTGCTATTTTTAATGGCCTTATATCTTGTTTTCCTGCTCTTTCATTATTCATTACAAATATATTTTCATCAGATAAAACCTTAAATGCAGGTAAATCTCTTGGAATTTTTATTGGCATAGCCCCCTCCTCCTTATATACCTATTAAATCATATTTTTTACATTTTTAGAACATTTATTATCAATATTA
The DNA here is from genome assembly GCF_053571985.1 of Clostridium sp. ETTB3. Taxonomy (NCBI): domain Bacteria; kingdom Bacillati; phylum Bacillota; class Clostridia; order Eubacteriales; family Clostridiaceae; genus Clostridium; species Clostridium sp. ETTB3. Next base: position 818,237 of record NZ_CP199832.1, on the reverse strand, counting down.
AAATATTAATCAATTCAGTTTATAAAAATGGTAAGTTAGTTATGCAAAATAATAAACTTTTACTTAAAACTAATAATTTAAATTTACAAAACGATTTATCTAAAAAAATAAACTTACCTAATCTTAATAAAGATAGTTTTAAAATAAGTTCTAAAAATAAATGGTGGCATAATTGTTGTTAAGGAAGGTAAAACCTTAGCTTCTATTTCTCTAGAAATAGGTGGAATTATTATCTCTCGTTCATCAAAAGAAGTAATTTCTGATTTAAATAATTTACATTCTTCACTAAAAGCAATTTCATCTAAAATTGACTTTAATCCTTTTTTAACATTATCATTTTTATCATTACCTGTTATTCCTGAAATAAAAATAACTGATAAATGATTATTTGATGTAACAAACTTTAAATTTATTCCTATTTGTGAATAAAAATATAACATAAAAGACTTGTCCGCTTTAAAATGTACTCTTAATCAAGACATTTTATTCAAAGACAAGTCTTTTATAATTAACTTAAAACAAATTTTTCTATTGCTTTTGCAACACCATCTTCTTCATTTGAATCTGTAATATAATTTGCAGCTTCTTTAACTTCTTCAAAACCATTAGCCATTGCTACACCCATTCCAGCATAAACAATCATATCAAGGTCATTTTCAGCATCTCCAAAAGTCATTACTTCTTCTTGCTTAACTCCTAAATGATCAGCTAAAAGTTTAACTCCTGTTCCCTTATTTACTTCCTTATTTAAAAATTCTAAGAAATATGGTGTACTTCTTACAACTGTATACTTTTCATATACTTCTTTTGGTAAATTATCTACAGCCTTTTGTAAAACTTCTGGCTCATCAATCATCATTACCTTTATTATGCTATGATCATCTTCTATTTTATAATAATCATTAATTCCTATCTTTATATTATTTATATTAGCTTCAACTTCTGTATATTTACTATTTTTAGGAGTTATTAACCCATATACTTCTGAAAAAGCATGAATATTAACACCTAACTCTTTACTTAATTTATGTAAATAATGTAAGTCTGCACCAGTTAATGCTATTTTAGAAATAATTTCTCTAGATTTTGTTTTTAAAACTAATCCACCATTATAACTTAAAACGTAGTCATTTTCACCAAGCATGTCTAGTTCTTCTAAATATCTACTAACACCATCAATTGGTCTCCCAGTAGCAATTACAACATTAACACCTTTTTCTCTTGCTTCCTTTAATGTTTTCTTAGTTCTATCTGAAACAGTTTTATCATTTTTAAGAAGCGTTCCATCCATATCTATTGCTATTAACTTATACATAAATTCCTTCACCATTCCTTAATACAAAATTCCGTTTTATTATATCATAAAAAAAGTTTTTGTACATATTTTATAATTTCACTAACTTTTAAAACATAATACAATCATTTTATCAAAAAGGCTGTAATTTATAAAAATTTTACTTTATAAACCACAGCCCTTTTCTATCTATAATTATTTACATTTTCTTCTCATTCTTTTACTCTTATATCCTAAATAAGAATTTGCTATATCCTCAAATCCATCTTTATTAAGACATTCTATAATAATTGCAAAAATTTCATATGTTGATGAAAGACCATCTTCTCCTCTTAATCCTTTTAATTCCTTCAATACCCTAGCGCTTATATTTTTTAAATCTGATTCATTTATAATAGTGTTACTATCAATAGATGCACTTAATATACTACTTCTAACCTTAATAATATCAAAACTTTGAATTCGCCCATCTTTTTTTATTACCTTCACTATAAATACACCCCCGTATTAAAATTACATACTATAATAAAATCATTAAACGTTTTCTAAAATGTTTTGAATAATTTATCTTCACTATATTATATATAAATTCAGTTATATTTAACATTTATTTAATACATTCGTAAAATATATTATAAATATTTTTAGGAGTATTATTTTTATGATCCTATTAAATAAACTTAAAAATATTTATCGTCTATTTAAATATGAATCAAGTATTCTATCTTATTCCTTAAGAAGTACACAATCATATGAAACTAACATTACTAAATTTATAAACAATAGCTCACTTTCTAGTAAAACAAAATATCTTATATGGGTTGATACTATTAACTTTAAAACAAATATATTTAAAGGACAACAACATAATTGGATATTAATTAATTCTTATATTTGTACAATAGGAAAACCTACTTCTCCTACTATAAAGGGAATCTTTTATGCTGGTCCTAAAGGCTATTCATTTGGTGAAGCAAGAGGATTTCGTTGTTTATATTACACTCAAATAAAAGATAATTATTTATTTCACTCTATTCCTTATAACTTAGATGGAAGTATAAGAGACCCGAGACTTGGACTGCAATTAACAGATGGTTGTGTTCGTCTTGCAACTAAAGATTCCAAATGGATTTATTATAATGTTCCATCTGGAAGTACAATATATATATCTTAATATATTATATGATATACACCAAAATACTTCTTTGCTAAAAAAAGCACCATATAGTAAAATAAATACTACTATAGTGCTTTTTAAGTTATTTTTAATAATTATTCATTTATCTTTTCTGGTTCTGAATAATTTATTCCTTTTGTATCTACTCTTATTTCTTCAATAACAACATCATTTAATGGCTTATCATTAGAATTAGTTTCCACTGAATTTATTTCTTTTACAATGTTTAAACCATCTATTACTTGCCCAAATGCTGCATATTTATCATTTAAATGTGGAGCTTCATCTGCCATAATAAAGAATTGACTTCCAGCTGAATCTGGATTATTAGTTCTTGCCATAGATAATATACCTTCTGTATGTTTTAAATCATTAAACTTATATCCATTTTCAGAAAACTCCCCTTTAATTGAATATCCTGGTCCACCTGTACCATTACCATTTGGACATCCACCTTGAATCATAAACCCTTTAATTACTCTATGAAAAGTTAATCCATCATAAAATCTTGAATTTGCTAAAGATATAAAATTATTTACGGTATTTGGTGCTTTATCAGGATATAATTTTGCTGTAATTACACCATAATCTTTAATCTTTATTGTTGCTATTGGTAATTCTGCTGGTGCTTCAACTTTCTTATTCCAAGAATCACTTGTAACATTATTTTTAGAATTATTTATTGATGAGCATCCTATAAGAGCAATTACAGCTGCACTTGCTCCTATTAATGCAACTCCACATTTTAAAATTTTATTCATTTTAACTAACTCTCCCTTTTTTCATGTTTTCATAATATCAAATAATATCAAAAAAAAACTCAGCTATCAAGCTAAGTTTTCATATACAATGTATTATTATCAAAGCTAGTTAAAGATTTTCTCCTTCAAAACTTTTATATTCACTATGATTTTTATCATTGCCTATATTATTTTGATTTTGATGAAGCTTTTGTCTTCCTTCTCCCCTTTTTACATTTTTTACCTTTTATATTATCATTCATAAAAATGCACTCCCTTCGAAATTATTTTTTCACAAAAGGTTGCATATAATACATTATTTATAATTATGAATAATAAATTATGTTTATAATTAAAATTATATTTCAAACTCTTCTATTTCTATAGAATAATTTCCACAGTTCTTACAAACATCAATTATTACAATATAACTTTGATTAACTTTACCACTCTTTTGTAACTTATTATAACTTAATCCTTCATATTTTTTATCTAAAGTACTAATAACAAATTTTCCATCCTTTGCATATATATAAAAATTAAGCTCTAAAAAATCAAAAAATTTCTTTTTTTCTTCTACTCCTGATTTACATTTTGAACATGGTAAATCAAAATAAGCTTTTGAAAACTCCACGTTTTCAGCATTGTTTAATATCTCAATTACTTTTTCTTCATTAATATCATCCAATGGGTTAACTTCATCATTTTCAAAATACTCTAAATTATCATTATTTAATATGTATTCTTTTTCATAATATTTAAATGTAAATTCCATTTAATTATCATCCCTTCAAATTTTATATTACTTATTTAAACTAAATAATAACATACCAAATTTAATTAATAAAGCAATCTATTTAGAAATAACATGAATTTTGTAAAATAATTATTAACAGTTATTTGATTATAGTGTACAATATAAACTAAGATTTTTAAAAATTAAGTAAATGATGAATTTGATTCTAAATAATTATTCATTGTTTACCATAAGGATGGGTGGTATTTTGAACAATAAACACATATATATAGTACTGTCTAGAACTGGTACAACATTTTCAAATGTAATAGCACTTTTTACTCAAAAAGAATACTCTCATGTTTCTATTTCATTAGATCCTTCATTTACTAAGATGTTTTCATTTGGACGTAAAATACCCTCAAAGGTTTTACCAGCAGGTTTAGTTGAAGAAAATCTTTATGATGGTGTTTTTACTTTATATCCTAAAAGCAAATGCTTAATTTATAAAGTTAATGTAACAAAAGAACAATATGAATATTTAAACAGTTCAATAAATACTTTCTTTGAAAATAAGGATAATTATAAATACAGTGTTTTAGGTACTGTAACTGCATACTTTAATATTCCTGTTAAAAGAGAATATTATTATTTTTGCTCACAATTTATAGCTGAACTACTTATAAATAGTGGAATATATAAAACGGACAAGCCTCCTGAAATAATTAAACCTATGGATTTACTAGAAATAAAAAATAAAACTCTTGTATATGAAGGAATTATAGATGAAGAAAATTATCAAAATTATATTGACAACAACTTCTCAGTTTTTAATTCACCAAGATTAAATAAAGTAATTTCAAAATTAATACGATAATTTTTAATATACATAACTCGTATAAAAATAAGCATAATTATTTTTTATAATTCATGCTTATTTTTTTATGAATCAATATAATTAATATGTTGAATTATTAACAAATTTACATTTACCCTCATATTATATAACAATTATCCTATTAATAAGGAGGCTTATAAAATGTATTCAGTAAATCTTCCATATCCTAAAGTTAATGTAAAAGATAAAAACTCAAAATACATTGATTTAATCTTACTTAATTTTTCAAGTTCTATTTCTGAATTTAGTGCTATAACTCAATATACTTATCATGAAATATCTTATATTTATAAAAACCCAGAAGTTTCAAAAATATTAAATGGAATATCAATTGTAGAAATGTATCATTTAAAATTGCTTGGTGAAATATTAATACAGCTTGGAGCTGAACCTGGATATTGGATTGATAATAAAAAGAAAAATTATTGGTCTAGTAAGCTTTTAGATTATGACCTATCATCGCTAAAACATATCTTAGAAATTGATATTAACTCTGAAAAAGAAGCAATAAAACAATATAAGGAAACCATATCAAAAATAAGTGATGAAAATATTAATGATATATTAAAGAGAATAATTTTAGATGAAGAAATTCATATTCAATTATTTTTAGATCTTTATAAAAAGTATGCAATACAATAATTTATCATATTATACGTAATTTATATAAAAAAACAACTCCTTATTTTAACAATTTTCTATTTTAACTGTTATAAATAAGGAGTTATTTTATTTTAATTAAAACCTTCAATTCTAATTAAGTTTTCTACAACTTTTACAGTTCTTAAATCATATAGCTTATCTATTGAATCCTTTATTAAATACTCCTTTGTTTTATGTGTAATTAATACTAATGTAACTTCTACATTTTCATTTCTTTTTCTTCCCTTTTGAATAACAGATTTTAAGCTAACTCTATTTGCCCCAAATATAGTTGTTATTTGCCCTAGCACCCCTGGTTTATCATCAACACTAATTCTAATATAATATCTACTTTCCACTTCATTAATATTTTTAATTTTCTTTTCCCATAAATTATTTCTTATAATAGGAACTTCATTATCTTGATCTATATTGCCTCTTAAGATTGCAATTATATCACTTACTACTGCACTTCCTGTAGGTAAATCTCCTGCTCCTCTTCCATAAAACATTAAATCCCCTACTGCATTACCATTAATAAAAATTGCATTAAATGAATCATATACATTAGCTAATGGATGTGTTTCTGGAATCATTGTAGGATGAACTCTTAATTCTAAACTTTCATTATCATCTTTAGCTATTGCTAATAATTTTATAGCCATTCCAAAATCACTAGCATACTTCATATCTATTGGCTTTATTTTTGTTATTCCTTCTCTATATACATCATTAATACTTACTTTTGTTCCAAATGCTAAAGATGCTAATATTGCAAGTTTATATTGAGCATCAAATCCTTCAATATCTGAAGTTGGATCTGCTTCTGCATATCCTTTTTCCTTGGCTTCTTCTAAAACATCATTAAATTCTAAATTTTCTAATTCCATTTTGCTTAAAATATAATTAGTTGTACCATTAACTATACCATATAACTCATTAATTTTATTAGCAGTAAGATTTTCATTAATTCCATTTATAATTGGAATTCCACCTGCAACACTTGCCTCATATTGAAACATAACTCCCATTTCTTCTGCCTTTTCAAATACTTCGTCCCCAGCTGTTGCTAAAAGCATTTTATTAGCTGTTACTATATGTTTTTTAGCTTCCATTGCCTTTATCATATATTCTTTAGCTGGCTCTACTCCCCCCATTACTTCTACTACAATTTTAATAGAATCATCATTTAATATATCTTCAAAATTTGTAGTTAATTTATCGTCTGAAATATCTACTCCTCTACTTTTATTAATATCTCTAACTAATACTTTTGCTATTTCAATTTCATAACCTGATCTTTTCATTATTTCTTCTTTATTTTTTTGTAGAATTATAAATACTCCTCTTCCTACATTCCCCAATCCTAACAAGGCTATTTTTACCTTTTTCATTAAATATAATCCCCCTTTTTCTTTCCATCCCCAATTTTATGTATTAAAACCAAAAAATATTATATTATTAATTATAATACACTTCTTAAATTTTCCATATAATATTTTTTAAAATTCTTTTAAAAATAAAAGAAGCTTTAAAAAAGCCCCTTTAAATCACAAGATATAATTTGGTAAAGAAGATTTAATCTTTTATTTTATTAAATTAATATATTAACATTATATTCTCTTAACCAAGTATCAACTTGAATTAAATATGCTATCATTTGTGGCCCAGTCATAAGTTGTCCAAACCAAGGAGTCTTATATGCTACTCCTTTTGTATCTACTATTTCCTTAATCTTATCTTTATTTATTATTTGAAGTATAGGTGAAGTTTTATCATCTAATATTCCATTCATCATACTACAAACAATATTAGTATATATAGGATTGTGAGTCTTAGGATATGGACTCTTTTTTCTATATACTATCTCCTCTGGAAGTATACCCACCAAAGCTTTCCTCAATAATCCTTTTTCTCTTCCTTCTAAAAGTTTTACATCTACAGGCAAATTAAAAGCATAATCAACAATTCTATAATCTGCAAAAGGCACTCTAACTTCCAAGCTATTATACATACTTGACCTATCTTTTCTATTTAACAAATTAACCATGAACCACTTTAAATTTAAATAAAATAATTCTCTCATTCTATAAGTTTTTTTATCTTCATTATCTAAATGAGGTACTTCTTTTAAGGTTTTCAAATATTCTTCATTAGTAAGCTCTTCAATCTTTATATTTTTCAAATTATCATTTAAAATTGTCTTTCTTTCACCAACAGATCTTGACCATGGAAAAGTATTAGCATTTATCATTTCTTCATGAGTAAACCATGGATAGCCTGCAAATAATTCATCTGCACACTCTCCTGATAGCCCAACAACAAAATCTTTTCTAATTTCCTTGCAAAATAGTAATAATGAAGAATCTACATCTGCCATACCTGGTAAATCTCTACTTAAAGTAGCTTCTCTTAATGAATAAGCTAAATCTTCTTGTTTTAATAAAACAGTTCTATGATCACTATCTATAAATTTAGCCATTTTTTCTGCAAAATATTGATCTGAAGTGGGTTGGAATAATGATGATTTAAAATACTTATCATTACCTTCATAATCTATTGAATAAGTTGTTAACCTTTTTCCTTTTTCTTTAAAGTCAGCTGCTGCTATTGCTGATATTGCTGATGAATCTAATCCTCCAGATAAAAATGTACATACTGGAACATCCCCTACTAATTGCCTTTTAATAGCATCAATTAATAATTCTCTAACATGACTTACTGATTCATCAATTGTTTCATTTAACTCCTTAGCTTCAACTTTCCAATACTCCCATATCTTCATACTATCCTTTGTTAGTAACATACAGTTTGCTGGAGCTATTTCATTTATCCCTTTATATACAGCACTTCCTGGAGCTACTGCTGGCCCTAATGCGAAAAGTTCTGTTAATCCATCTCTATCAATTTCTGCTCTTACCTCTGGATGTGCAAGTATTGTCTTAATTTCTGAACCAAAAATTAGTTTGCTACCCTTTTTAGAATAAAATAATGGTTTAACTCCCATAGGATCTCTTGCTAAAAAGACTTGTTTTTTATCTTCATCATAAATAGCAAACGCAAATATTCCATTTAATTTATTAACAACATTTATTCCCCAAGCAATATATGCCGTTAATAACACTTCAGTATCGCAATATGCTTCAAATGTGTAGTTTTCCTCTAATAGTTCTTTTCTTAAATCTTCTGTATTATAAAGTTCTCCATTATAAACAATAATGTATTTCTTTCCACCCACTACTTTAATCATAGGTTGTCTTCCACCCGCTGGATCTACAACTATCAATCTTCTATGACCTAGCAAAACATTATCAGAATAATATTCTCCCTCACTATCAGGACCTCGTCTCTCTAATGTTTTAATCATTTTAGTAAGTGTCTTTTCTTCATTTTTTATATTTTTATGAAAGTCTACCATACCAACTATTCCACACATAAAAATTCACCTTCTCATTAAATTCATAGTATACACTATGACGAAAACTGTCTTATAGTGAACATTTACTAAAACTAAAATAAAAAAAGTGGAATCATAATTTTATGACTCCACTTTTTGCTAAATGTATATTATTAAATTGGAATTAATAAACAATTATTTTTCGTTTTTTGTTGAGATTATTAAAGTAGTAATTAATCCACCCCATAGTACTGTCGCACCTATTGCAAAATACGTTATTGCTGTTGCTGTCATAATTAAGCTACCTCCTCTTCATCATTAAAGTTTTCAATCTCTTTATTCTTCCATGGTGCTTTTGAGAATAATAGTGCTCCTATAATACCTAATCCAACAACTGACCATCCATATGCAAATAATTCTGGAAGATTATAATCACCATATGGTGCTTTTAATTCAGCTACGAAATTACTAATTAACATTATTAATAACATAGTTGGTGTTATAAATTTAACTACAAAATCCCACCATTTTCCTATTTTAAAATATGAAGTTTTATTTGTGTGATTTCTTATAGTAGCTGGTTTAACAATCCATCCAATTACAATTACTTCTAATAATCCAACAACTACTATTCCATAACAATTTATAAAGTTATCCATTATATCTAATATATATAATCCTGCACCTGTTGCAAATGTTGCACTTAATAAAGCTCCTATTATTGAAATATATGAAACTACTTTTTTACGTTCCCACCCAGTTTTATCTATTATTGCTGATGATACAGCTTCAACTAAAGATACACATGAAGTTAATCCTGCAAATACTAAACAAGCAAAGAATAAACATCCTAATATTGTTCCCCAAGTTCCCATAACTGTAAATACTTTAGGGAATACAATGAACGCTAGTCCAATACCACTTGATACTACTTCTTCAATTCCAACACCTTGGCTTGTTGCCATAACTCCTAAAATTGCAAATACTGCAATTGCACATAAGAACTCAAATCCACAGTTTGCAAATCCAGTCATAAATGCACTGTTATTAATATCTGTTTTCTTAGGTAAGTAACTTGAATAAGTCATCATTATACCCATTGCTAAACTTAAAGAATAAAATACTTGTCCATAAGCTGCAATCCAAACTTTTGGTTCCATTACCTTGCTCCAATCAGGAGTGAATAATTTGTTTAATCCTAATGTAGCACCTTCTAATGTAACACCTCTAATAGCTATTATTACCATTATTGCAACTAATGTAGGTAGTAATATTTTATTTAATTTTTCTATACCACCTTTAACACCTCTATAACATATAAACCAACTTATTCCCCAAACTAATAAAATACCAATTAATATTGGCCATATTACTGATCCAAATTGGAATGGTGAATCTGTTAATCTTAAGAAATCATTGTAGAAATAAGCATTTGTATCATTTCCCCAACCTTTGTTAAAGCTTAATGTAAAATATTTCATTGCCCAGCTTAATATCATTGAATAATATCCAAGGATAAAGAAAGCTGTAATGCTTGGCCACCATCCAAGCCATTCCCATTTTTTATTAGCTCTTGCTAATGCTAATGGTGTTGACCCTCTAAATTTATGTCCCATTCCATATTCTAAAATTAATAATGGAATTCCTGCTGTAAAAATTGCAAAGAAGTATGGTACTAAAAATGCACCTCCTCCATTTTCATATACTAAATAAGGAAATCTCCATATATTTCCTAAGCCAACAGCCGATCCTATTGCTGCTAAAATGAAACCTAATTTCGAGCCCCACTGGTCTCTTTTGTTATCCATTTTTATCTCCCCCGTTCACTATTTATTTCATCAAATTAATCTTGTATTTATATTATATCCTTTTAATATTTTTTTCAACACTTTTATAAAAATTTATTAATTTTTCTCCTACTTCAATTAATAAATTGTTAATTAAAGTAGGGAATTGCTTACCATTTTATATAATAGTGTTCTAAGTATTGATATTTCTTAATTCATATAAAAAAATCATTATTATTTTTGTACAAGTTAACTTAATTTAATTTTTAGAAAACGTTTGCCAGCATCTATCTTTTGCATATTTTCATTATTTTTTATGAATTTATAAATTAAATTACAATTTTTTTGATATTTTCGTAATCATTTTTCCCTTTTTAAACTTTTATTAACTTTAATTTTGAAATCTTTCTTTAAGAAATTCTGCAACACCTTCTTCTTCACAACTTCCTATAACTCCAGTGGCAATTTTCTTAACTTCTTCTGTTGCATTTGCAGTTGCATATGCTTCATTTGCTAATTCAAACATTGGAATATCATTTAAATTATCCCCAAAGCATATTACATTTTTATAATTTATATATTTTGATAAATATTTAATACCATTTGCTTTAGATGCTTCACTGCTATATGCTTCTAAAAAGTAACAATCCTCATATACATCTTTATAATAATTAACATTTATTCCTTCAATTTTTTCAATTTCTTCTGCAATGCTTTTTATTTTTTCATATTCATCAAAAGCAACAAAATTAATAATACTTGATTTAAGCACCGATTCTTTATAATTTGATATTTTAACAAAAGTTTTTAACTCTTTGTCTGCTCTTTCCTTATAAAAATTATATTCATAAGCATGTTCAAATTCTTTATGATATACCCATAAATGATTATCTACAATTCCATATACTAATGGATTTTTATTATACTTTTCAAAAATATCTAATATCTTATATGTAGATTCAATATTTATATCCTTTATATCAATATATTTTAATTCCTTAGTATCATAAATTAATACACCATTCATTAATGCGACTGGTAGCTTCAAATCCAAGTTTTGTAGTATTTCCACAGCAGTTGCAGGTGTTCTTGCTGTAGCAACTGTAAAATTCATTCCTGATTTAATAAGTTCATTTATAATTTCTTCTGATTTTTTCGTTACTTGTCTATCCTTATTTATTAATGTACCATCTAAGTCTGTAACAAATAGTTCCATATTCTATACTCCTTTTTTAATGTTATATTTTATTGATTTTTTCAATTTAACACATATTTAAAATTATTTCTAGTGATAAATTAAAAGAGTTATGTAAATTTTTATTTATGTTATAAATTTATTATATACATAAACTTCGCTTACATAACTCTAATATATTATTTATTATGCTATATTAAAATCTATATATTCATTTAAAATATATCCATCCATTCCTTTATAACTTATTTTACCCCATTCATTATCATCCTCTATAACTGATACCTTTTGTCCCATAGCTATTGTTCCAATTACATTTGAATCAAAATTATTACTTTCCCTTACTTTTAATGCAACAGTAACTACAGTACCTTCTTTTGTAATTGTATTTTCTGCTATACTTCTATTTTGTAATGTTATATAATCCTTGCTTACATATCCATAGCCATTACCATACTTTATCTTATACCAGTTTCCACTTGTTTCTACTATTTCAACACTTGTTCCATTTTTCAGTGAACCTATTACAGAATAGCTTGTACCCGCTCCACTTCTTACATTTAATGAATCACTTACCTTTACAGTTCCCTTTGTTGTACTTGTTGCTGGTGTATTATTTGTACTTCCACTATTACTTGTATTTCCAGTATTACTATTGCTACTTGAATTTAATGTAACATAATCCTTGCTTACATATCCATAGCCATTACCATACTTTATCTTATACCAGTTTCCACTTGTTTCTACTATTTCAACACTTGTTCCATTTTTCAGTGAACCTACTACTGAATAGCTTGTACCTGCTCCACTTCTTACATTTAATGAATCACTTACCTTTACAGTTCCCTTTGTTGTACTTGTTGCTGGTGTATTATTTGTACTTCCACTATTACTTGTATTTCCAGTATTACTATTGCTACTTGAATTTAATGTAACATAATCCTTGCTTACATATCCATAGCCATTACCATACTTTATCTTATACCAGTTTCCACTTGTTTCTACTATTTCAACACTTGTTCCATTTTTCAGTGAACCTACTACTGAATAGCTTGTACCTGCTCCACTTCTTACATTTAATGAATCACTTACCTTTACAGTTCCCTTTGTTGTACTTGTTGCTGGTGTATTATTTGTACTTCCACTATTACTTGTATTTCCAGTATTACTATTGCTACTTGAATTTAATGTAACATAATCCTTGCTTACATATCCATAGCCATTACCATACTTTATCTTATACCAGTTTCCACTTGTTCCTACTATTTCAACACTTGTTCCATTTTTCAATGAGCCTATTACTGAATAGCTTGTACCTGCTCCACTTCTTACATTTAATGAATCACTTACTTTTATTGTTCCTTTTTCTGTAGTTTTACCTAGCGAATTATCTGGATTTTGATTTCCTGAATTGTTGTTTAATATAATATTTTGACTTAAATAATCCATTATTCCATTTACAATACCTTCTGCAACCTTATCTTGGTAACTACTTGAACTTAAATTTTGAGCTTCTGTTGGATTAGAAATAAATCCACATTCTACAAGACTTGAAGACATTTGTGCTGTTTTTATTACTGCAAAATTTGCAGTTTTAATTCCTCTATTATAAGCATCTGTAGCATTTATTATATCATTTTGTATATCATTTGCCAATTCTTTACTATCTGTTCTTGGAGAATAATAAAATGTTTCAATCCCATTTGCACTAGGACTTTCAGCTGAATTTTGATGAATAGAAACAAAAACATCTGAACCTTCGTTATTAGCCATTCTAGTTCTTTCTGTTAATGATAAATATGTATCATTATATCTACTCATCTTAACTTGCACACCTCTAGCCTTTAACTTAGCTTCTATTTTTTTAGATATTTGAAGATTTATTTCATCTTCATAAACACCATTTTTAACCGCTCCATTATCATATCCACCATGTCCTGGATCAATAAACACTTTATAATAATCTCTGTTTACCTCTTTAATATTACTTCTCGCATAACTAGCAGTTGATATACCCTCTTCTGTTATACAAACTTCTAATATATATACAACATCATCAGTTTGCTGAGATACAAATGTACTACCAATCGACTTAGCAATAAGTTCTCCATCAACTATTTCTGCAACATTTTTATTATAAACTGTCCAGCCTTCTGTAACTGGTAAATTTATAGCCTCACCAATTGTTAATACTAATCCATTTTCCATTACAACTTCTTCATTTTTATACTTTTCCAAAAGCTTAATTAAATCTGCTTCAGATACATTATAAATCTCCTCTGCTCTTGTAAGTTGAGTTGGAGTAATTAGTATCCCAGATAATATTAATAAACTTAAAACCTTTAATTTATTAATAATAATCACCTAACCTTCCTTATAGATATTTTCATATTAAGCAACAATAACTTATAATATCAAAAAACATATACACTATATTATACATAATTTTATTATAAAATAAATTATTATAGTGTATTTTTGTATGTAATTTGAACTTTTTTTGATGTATATTGATTTTTTATTATAAAAATTAAGATTTAATATAATAATTATCCATTGATAGTTCTTTTTAATTATCTTTTATAACTTTAATTAAGTTATTATATAATCCTATTACACTTTTATTATTTTTAATATATCCTTTTATAATCTCAATTACTTCAATTGAGATTATTTCTCCCCCACATATTAATGGAATTCCTGGTGGATATGGAATTAATGCTTCTTTTGAAATTTTCCCTATACTTTCATCAATATCAACATATTCAAAACTTTTATCAAATACTTCATATGGCTCTAACACCTTTTTAGGAATTATATTATAATAATTTTGATATTTATTATCTCTTAATGAACTTAAATTTAGTTTATTTATTGAATTATATATTTTCTCAAAATCCTCTTCATTATTAAATGGAGATAAAATCAATACCACACCACCATCAAAACTCATTTCACATTGTATTTTCATACTTCTTAAATAATCTAATAACTTATGTCCACTATATCCCTTAGGTAGTGTAAATATATATCTGCTTAAATCTAAGTTATATCCCATTGGTAAATCTTCTTCCTTTAAAACACTTACCTTATTTAATTTATTTATCTTTACACTCCACTTATTGGCTAAATCAATTAATCTATCATAATCCTCTTCCCCATAAATGTCTAAATAATATCTTGAATAATCTAATGATGACATTATTAAATATGAAGGTGATGTTGTCATAAATGATTTTAAATAAAAATCAATATTATTATCATTGTTAACTAAAAGATATGAACCTTGAGTTAAACTTGGTAATGTTTTATGGGCACTTAAAACTATATAATCAGCATATTTAACTATTGATTTTGGTAATTTTCCACTTATTCCATAATGTGCTCCATGTGCCCCATCAATAATTATAGTTAATCCTTTTTCTTTTAATTTTCTTAAAATATCAAATACCTTATAACCTATTCCAAAATAATTAGGATAAGTTAAAATTATTCCTTTAGGATTATTACACCCTTCCAATGCTTTATATATTTCCTTTTCTGTTGGTGGTAAAAATAATCCCTTATCTTCATGTATTACAGGTTCAATATATCTTACCTTTAACTTTCTTAAAATTAATCCATTATAAATTGATTTATGACAATTTCGTTCAACTAAAACTTCATAACCTTCATTAAATGCATCAAATATTGAAGCTAAGTTTCCAGCAGTACTTCCATTAACAACAAAATACGCTTTCTTTGAACCATAAGTTTTTGCTAATAAATCTTGTGCTTCCTTTATTATCCCTTCTGGGCAATGTAAATTATCTAATGGATCAACTTCTGTAATATCCAAAAATCCCATATTATTTACAAACTCTTTACCTATATCATCCCTTAAAAATCCAATTCCACTTTTGTTGCCTGGCATTGAAAGAATAAGATTTTTTTCCTTTTGATATTTTAATACTTCTTCAAGTAATGGTATTCTCTTACTCATCTTTTCCTCTTTCCTAATTGCTTATTACCTGCACTGTCATATTATTTAAAACTTTAACAGCAGTATCAATAATAAAGCTTATAGGCATCTTATCTAAATTTTCACATTCATCAAGATATAAATATCCATCTCCAAACATAGTATCATATGTAGATATTCCCATAGCTAATCTTACACTTTGCTCATTTGCAAATAATCTCTTTAATTTAAAGCTTTTTATTAATTCATTAATATTTTTTAAACTTTCATTATTAGATGAAACTTCATTTATTAATTCCTTGATTATTTCTATTGATTTATCTACATTTTCATGTGCAGTACTATAAGTTATTTCATAAACCTTTATATATTCTTCATTAGATACTCTTGTTAATACATCATAAACTAAACTATGCTTTGTTCTTAAAGTGTCAAATAAAACGGAATTTACTCCGTCTCCAAAGTATTGGTCAAAAACTCTTAATGCTTTTATTTCCCATTGATTCAAGTCATTTATAGGGAAAATAATTTGAACTTTTGAACTGTTTATATCATCTTTCTTATCTATAAATATTCCTGTCTTAGGTAGTTGAAGCTCTTCCTTATCTTCTGGAAGCTTTTCACTTCTCCAATAACTAAAACTTTCTTCTACCATCTCCTTAACTTCTTCAAAATCTAAACTTGAAATAATTGTAATAGTTGAATTATTAGCGCAGTAATATGTATTAAAGAAATCTATTGCATCATCTATTGTCATATTTTCTAATGATTCCTTAGTTCCTATAATAGGATATTTAATTCTTCTACCTTCCATAGAATTATAATACAACTTATCTTCTGTATATTGCTCTAAATCTTCATCCCATTCTTTAAGCTCTTGTTTTATTACTTCCATTTCTTCCTTAAATCCCTCTTCAGTAAATACAGGGTCTAAAAGAATATCTGAAAATAAGTCTAAACCTTTATATAGTTCCTCATTTAGTAATGTTCCATAAAAAACTACATATGGATAATTGGTCATTGCATTTTGGAATCCAAATACCTTACTTAATTCTTCATTTATTTGTTGCTCACTTCTTATTTCAGTACCCTTATATACCATATGTTCAGTTACATGAGCTACTCCAAGCACCTTACCATCACGTGCTGCCCCTGCATCTAATGATATAGCTATTGAACTTAATTCACTATTACTTTTTTTATAAATTAACTTTAATCCATTATCTAAAATATAATCTTTCATTATATATATCACCTCTTTCCTCATTATATCATAAAAAAAATAACAAGAACTAAGCTTGCTACTTAGCCTTGTTATTTTAAAATTTATTCAGCTTTAAGTGCTATTGCACATTCAATTCTCTTCTTTTGCATTTTACATCCTATTTCATAAGGAATATTCATATCTCCATTAAATGCAAAGTTGTTTGATTGACATCCACCTGAACAATAGAATCTTGCCCAACACTCTCTACATTTTGGCTTATTATAAATATGCGCCTTTTTGAACTTCTTACCTAATTCGGCATCATAAGTATCGTCATAAATATCTCCAAGTTTAAATTCTTCCTTACCTACGAATTGATGACAAGGATATACTTCACCTTGTGGAGTTATAGCAACATATTCAAATCCTGCTCCGCATCCTGAAATTCTCTTATAAACGCATGGTCCACCATTTAAATCAATGTTGAAATGATAGAAGTTGAATTCATCCCCTTCTTTCTTTCTTCTTACCATTTCATTATATAATTTATCATAGTTTTCAAATATTTCTGGTAAATGTTCTTCTTTAAGTTCTAAGAAGTGTCCTTTTTCAAGAACTACTGGTTCAATAGAAATTTCTCTAAATCCTTCATTAACCATAGCCTTAACATCTTCATAAAAATCAGTATTAGCTCCAGTAAATGTTCCTCTTACATAGTAATGCTTAGATTTATCTCTTTTTTCTATCATTCTCTTAATATTTGGAAGTATATCATCATAAGAACCACTTCCATCAACTTTAATTCTTACATTATCATTTACTTCTTTTCTACCATCTAATGAAAGTATTATATTACCCATTTCTTTATCCATGAAGTCCATCATATCTTCATTTAAAAGAGTTGCATTAGTAGTCATAGTAAATCTAACATTCTTTTTCCAAGCTTTTTCATTTTCTCTTGCATAAGCTATTATTTCTTTAATTGTGTCCATGATCATTGTTGGTTCTCCACCAAATAAATCAATTTCAATATTTCTTCTTGGACCACTTCTCTTAACAACATAATCTATTGCTTTTTTAGCTGTTTCAACAGACATTACTCCCTTATGTCCATTGTATTCCCCTTCATCTGCAAAACAATATTTACATCTTAAATTACATCCATGAATTATATTTAAACATACTGCCTTTATATAATCTCTATCATCCATTGATGAATGTGCTATATCTTCATATTGATCTTTTGAATATAATATTTCTTGATCTACAAGTTCTTGTAATTCTTCATAAGCTTCTGATATAGTTTCTTCACCATATTTAGCTCCAAATTCTTTTATAAGCTCTTCTTTGCTTCTTAATTCATTATCGTCTACTAAATCATAAACTAATTCATCTACAATATGTACAGCCCCTGTATTAACATCTAAAACAAAGAAATTATCTCCTTGCTTAAATTTGTGTATTAAAGCCATGTCATTTCCTCCTAATACAATTAATATTTAAAATTCAATTTATTTTGAAACAATATTTTATATAATCCTAATATCAATTTAGTAAATCAACTTCCACATAATATTTTTTAAAATTTCTTTAACAAATTATTACTCATTATTTTCATACGAGTAAAGCAGTAACTAATTTTAGTTACTGCTTGTCCTTAATTAGTTTTCACATTCTAAGTTAGCAACTGTGCAAGAAGTCTTACATGCTGATTGGCATGAGTTTGCACATTCCTTGCATCCTGGCTTACAAAGACTATTTTTTATGTTTGTTTTGTTAATTGTTTTTATGTGTTTCATGTCGAATCCTCCAATAATAAAAATATAACGTGGTAATTATAGCATAATTTTCTAATGTTATAAAGCTATTATTTTTATATAATAAAAACCACTATAAACTTAATTAAATTATATGGATATATAAATTAAAATATTCCATTTTTATCTTGTATATAAATATAAAAATATTTATTAAGTACTTTTATTTTATTTGAAGATAAATTTACTACTTAATAAATACATTAATTCTTTACTTATTTTTATAATGTTGTTTCTTTTTTAATAGCTTCTATCATATCATCTTCTGATACAGTTTTATCATCATATGAGTTATAAATATCATTTAAATGAACTGTGTAATATACATTTTTACTTTTCTTTTCTTTTTTTTGCTTTTTTTCTTTTAAGTCATTATCTTCAGATTTTAACTTTTTATCAATACTGTTTTTTACTAGCACTCCTGCTGTTACAGATGCTACAATTCCTGATATTGCACCAAAAATAACTTTTTTATTATTTCTTATACTCATGACTTTCACCTCACTATTTTAAAAAAATTATATACACATTAATTATGTAAGTCAATTCAGGCTTAGTAAATTTTAATCATACTACTACTTGTTTTATTACTACTATTTATTAATATTTCCTCATTATATATTTTAACTCAAAAGTATTAAAATATTTTTATTATTTTCTTATTATCATAATGCAAAAAACTTCAGACATATTTTAAATATATCTGAAGTTTTTAATAAATATTAATTATTCACCAATTCCACTCTTTTCCATACTTTCAGTAAATCCATGTAATAACTTATTAATTGGCTTCTTTAAGAATAAAGAAATTAATATAAATATAGCTCCATATATTAATAACACAACAATATCCTTAATTAAAACACTTTGAACAACTCCACCAATTGCTTCTCTTGCAAATGAAATTGCATAAGTGAAAGGTAAGAATGGATTTATTGCTTGGAAGAATTTTGGTGTTAATTGAATTGGGAATGTTCCACCTGAACCACCTATTTGTATAACTAGTAAAACAATTCCTAATACTTTACCTACATTTCCAAATACTGAACATAATGAATATAAAATTATTGTAAATATAACACTAGTAAATACGCTTCCTAATACAAATAATCCTGGATTTACACAATATATTTTTAATAAGTATAAATCTCCTAAAGCTACTATTATAGCTTGAATTATTGCTATGCTCATAAATAACATCATTTTACCAAAATATTGTGCTGATGCAGAATATTCTCCTTTAGCTTCAACACTTAGCATAGATGATAGTAATAATAATCCAACCCATAATGATAATACTGTATAAAAAGGTGTCATTCCTGTTCCATAGTTACCCATAGGGAATAATGTATTTTCTATAATATTAACTGGATTTGCTAAGAAATTACTTCTAACACTTACATCAGTCTTTAAAAAATCTATAATCCTATTAATATCTTCACTATCATTAATACTTCCTATTTTGCTTACTAATTCATTAAGCATATTTTCAGCTTCTGGAAGTTTTGATTTTACAAAATCAATACCCTCAATACCTTTATCTGCACCTTCATAAACAGTGTTCATTATATCAGTAACTTGAGGTAATTTATTTTGTGCTTCTTTTAATACTGTTACTACATTACCTGCAACATTATATGCATCATCAAAAATGCTATTAATTTTATTAGTTATATTTTCATCAAAGTTATTATATAAATTATTTGTAATGTTACTTACGTCGTTAGTAAATGCTATAACATTGTTTAATAAACTTAAATCTGGGGTTCCTCCATTTGCTAAACTATCTTTTACTGTATTTAATACATTAATTGCTTTATTTATTGCTCCTTGTACATTTGCTAATGTTTCTAAAATATCATCAAACTTTCCAGGATTAAATTTATTCATAGTTTTTAATATATTTATTAATGACTCAGTACTTGTATTAAGAGAGCTTAATTTTCCCAAAATACTATCAACTATTTGTGGTGCATATTCTGATCCTGAATTAATTGCACTAATTAATGCATTTACATTTTTTGAAACTTCATTTGAAATTTCGTTTATTATTTTTATATCATTTTTTATTACAGGTGCAATATTATTTAAATTATTTTTTGAAGTAGTTAAAAAACTTTCTAAATTTGAACCTAAGTTTTGTGAATTTTCTAACGTTTTATTTATTAATGGAATATTCTTTTGTATATCTGAAATTAATGTTTTTAATTTATAAGCTCCATCACCTGCTAAATTCACAACATCATTTATATTTCCAAATTGACTTTTAACTTCTAACAGTTGATTATAAATATTATTTAATCTAGGAAGTTGATTTTCTAATTCAGTTCCTAATTCCTTTCCTATACCCAATATTGCATCACTTGCAGTTTCCACAACTGCCTTACTTACTTTTTCTTGAATTGCATTTGCTCCCTTAACAGTAATTTTAGGCGCAATTGCATTTATTTTTTCATTTACTGTATATATTATTTCTCCCTTTTGAACATCTTTGGTAAGTACAGATGTAAGACTTTTTGAAAAGTTTTCAGGGATTGTAATCATAGCATAATATTTACCTTCTTTTACATTTTTAATGGATTCTTCTTCACTTACAAATTGCCATCCCATCTGAGTATTTCCCTTTAATTCTTTTACAACCCTATCACCTAAGTTAATTTCCTTATTATTTAAGGTTGTTCCTAAATCTTTATTTACAACCCCAATTTTTATATTACTAATACCAGATTCAGCATATGGATCCCATGATGCTTTTATATTAAACCAGGCATATAGGGATGGTAGTATACATAATGCTATAACAACTATAAGTGCTGCATAATTTTTAAAGATATTTTTAATATCATTTTTGAAAATCCTAAATGCATTTTTCATCATTTTTCCTCCTTCGATATTGTATTGCTTTAACAACTTAATTTATATATTATCACATCGGTACTAAAATTCAAGTTTTAGTTTTCTAATATAATTAATATTTTCTTTATCCTAAGCTGCCTAAATAATTAGTATTATACGTATACTTTATATTCTCTATATACTTTATAAAAATATTATTTAATAAAATTTAAACAATCCTGTTACAATTTATTCATCTTTTTCACCTTTTTTACTTTCTTCTACTTCATTTATTATTATGTTCCAATTTGTAAAAATAATTTTACTTTTATAAATAATTAAATAAATTTCTATACTTAAATTATTTTTAGTGTATACTAGAATAGATAATTAATTAATAACTGAGGAGAATAAAATGAATAAATCATTTAATGAACTTAATTTAAACTCTAATATAGTAGAAGGATTAAAGCTTCAAGGAATTACTTCACCTACAGAAGTGCAAGAATTAACTATTCCTAAAGCTCTAGAAAATATAGATATAATAGCAGAATCTCATACTGGAAGTGGTAAAACATTAGCATATTTATGTCCAATATTCCAAAAGATAAATACAGAAAAAAAAGAAATGCAAGCTATAATATTAGCTCCAACTCATGAGTTAGTTATGCAAATAGATGCACAAATTAAACTTCTTGCAAATAACTCTAATATAGATATTACTTCATTAACAATAATGGGTGAAGCTAATATTGAAAAACAAATAAAAAAACTTAAAGAAGGAAAACCACATATAATAGTTGGTTCATCCGGAAGAGTTCTAGACTTAATAAAAAAGAAAAAAATAACTGCTCATACTGTTAAAACTATTGTTATGGATGAAGCAGATAGCCTTTTAGCTAAAAATAAATCTATAGTAATAAAAGATATAATAAAATCTACAATGAAAGATAGACAACTTATGTTCTTTTCAGCAAGTATAAATCCTACTTCTTTAGAAATTGCTAAATCTTTAGTAAAAGATGTTGAAATAATTAAATCTGAAACTAATTACGTTATTAACCCTAATATTTCTCATATGTACATAACTTGTGAATTTAGAGATAGATTTGAAACACTTAGAAAATTTTTAGCTGCCGAATCTCCAGAAAGAGCTATTGTTTTTGTAAATAATAGTACTGAACTTCAAAACATAAACGAAAAGTTAGATTATCATAAAGTTAAATCTACAGCTATCTTTGGAAATGCGTCTAAAGAACAAAGACAACGTTCAATTGAAGCTTTTAGATCTGGTAAATTTAATATATTGGTTTCATCTGATGTTTCTGCTCGTGGACTTGATATTCCAGAAGTTACACACATAATTAATATGGACTTTCCTGGAAATCCTGATGAATACCTACATAGAGCTGGAAGAACTGCTCGTGGAACATTAAGTGGTTCTTCAATATGTATTGGTACAAAACGTGATCTTGAAGCTATTAAAGCTTATCAGAAAGCATTTAAAATAAAATTTAAAGAAATGAAATTATATGGTGGTAATTTAATTTCTGCAAATGAAAATTCTAAAAAAACAACTAAATCAAATAGTAAAGTAAATAAGAAATCAAACAATAAAGCTGTTAATAAAAATAAGTAAAATTATTTTTTAAACAAAACCGAACTATATCATAACTTTATTTAATAAATTTGACATAGCTCGGTTTTTAATTAATTTAGTTATATTTAAACTTCATTTTAAATATAACTGAATTTTTGGTACTTTCTATATTGCAATCAATATTTTCATGTTTATCTAAAATTGTTTTTACTATATAAAGCCCTAAACCCGTTCCACCAGTTTTTCTATTTCTAGATTTATCAACTCTATAAAATGCATTAAATATATATTTTAATTGTTCCTCAGGTATTGATATCCCAGTATTTTCAATCACTAACTCTTCCCTTGATAAATTAATTTTAATAAATTCATTTTCTGGAGAATAAGTTATTGCATTCTTTACAATATTAGTAATTACCTTTTTTATAAGCTTACTATCAGAAAATACTATAACATTTTCATCAATATTTATTTGTAATTTTAAATTTTTTTCATCAATAAAATATCTTAACTCATTAATTACACTGTTCATCACATTACTTAATCTTACATATGTAAAATTATATTTAAATTCTCCATTTTCTCTTTCACTTAAATGTAATATTTCTTGAACTAATTCTTTCATCTTTTGTGTTACATCATAGGATTCTTTTAAATACTTATCTCTATCCTTATACTTTCCAATATTATAAATCATTCCTTCTAATTGTCCACTTATTATAGTAATTGGTGATTTTAATTCATGTGAAATAGTTGCAACAAATTCTCTTCTTTCTTTTTCAAGCTTTCTTTCCATTTCAATTTCCTTAGTAAGCTTAAAATTAATCTTTTCCAATTGTTCAAATGCTTCTTTTAAATTTTTATTCATTAAATTTAAGCTATTAGAAAGCTCCCCTATTTCATCTTTCCCATTAATTTCTATAGTATTATTAAAATCCAAATTTGCCATCCTTTTAGCTACCTTATTTAATTTTATCAAAGGTCCACTTATTAATATTGAATAAAGACTTGAAATAGCAAATGATATAATTATTATTGATAATATTGCAAAAGGTAAAAATAATTCAATACTATCAGTTGCTTCTTCTTGTGGTTTAACAGGAAAGTGAACTATCATATTATATACATCATTTAATTTTTTTATATAAACAGCTTTATCTATATTTAAACTCTTATTTTTATTAATAAGATTATATACAAACTTATTTGTATCAATATCTTCATTTTTGTTAATGTTTATATTATATTGTTGAAATCTATTAAATTCTACATAAGAAACATGGTTGCCTAAAAAAGGAATCTTATTAGGTGAGTTTGCACCTTCTCTAAATGAAGAATAAATAACTTCATTAATTAAATTATTTCCATCCTTTTTTACAAGTAAAATATCTAAATTATTTTCATAAGAAAATTTATCTAATATTTCATCTATATCTATTTCTTCATTATTTAATAATTCATATTTCAACTCTTTTATTTCTTCATTAATATTATTAACCTTATAAAATTCATAAACCTTTGGCATAAAAAGATACATAGATATATATAACAAACTAAAAGCTATTATTATAGTTAAGCTACTCCATAAAAATAACTTTTTCTTTATACTTAAGTTTTTCCACTTATTTTTCAAGAACATATCCTACACCTTTTATGGTTTTTATATAATCCTTCTTAATTTTTTTTCTTATATTTTTCATATGAGCATCAATAACCCTAGTATCCCCAAAATACTCATATCCCCATATCTTTTCTATTAATTTTTCTCTAGAAACTACCTTTGGATAACTAGCAAGCATTAACTTTAATATATTAAATTCCTTTAATGTTAGCTCGATTTCCTCATCATCTACATAAGACTTAAACTTTTCTAAATCTAACTTTAATCCTTCAAATTCTAATATATCTTCATTTTTTTCTTCTTTATTTTTTCTTTTTAAAACAGCTTCAACCCTCTTTACTAATATATTAAAAGAAAATGGTTTGCTAATATAATCATCTGCATCTAAATCGAACCCTTTTATTTCACTTTCTTCATCATCTAATGCAGTTAAAAATATAATTGATACTTGTTTATTTAAATTTTTTATCATCTTACATAATGAATATCCATTTAATTTTGGCATCATTACATCTAAAATTACTAAATCATATTTATCCTTTTTAAATTTTTCATATCCTTCAACTCCATCATTAGCCATATCAACTTTATATCCCTGAGAGGACAAAAATTCTACTATTAATTCCTGTATTTGATTATCATCTTCTACAACTAATATTTTATAACTCATATTTCCTCCATAACTTTTTTATATATTTAATTTTAGCATAACATTTTTAAATTCTTCTTAAATTCATTTAAATTTCAAATGTAAAAGTATTATTAAATTTATTATATAAGTTATTTTAATATTTAAAATTTAATATAACTATAACATATCAATATAGGAGATATAAAATTATGTTTTTCAACAGAAAAAATACTAATTTATTTTTTAAATTTACACTTTTATTCCTTTTCTTATTTTTACTTAAGATTATTCCTTTTAATACTGGCTTTGAAGATTCTATTTATTATTTAAACAATATATATTTTCCAATTTCTTCACATTTTAAATTAAATAAAGATAATAAATTAAAATTTAAGAGTTCATCTTCTCGTCTTAATGATACTCTTAATAAATATAAATCACACTTAAACTTTATAAATTCTCATAACAAAGCTATTAAAGCTAAAAATGACTTTATTAAACTAAGTGATGAAGAAATATCTTCATATTCCATGCTAAGTTATAATGAAAAAATTTCACTTCTTAACAATACGAACTATTCTTTAGAAGATCGAATTCATATTTTTTTAGGAAGTGATTTAGAAAATTTCAGCTTAGTTTATTATAATATATCAACAAAAGAAAAAGTTAGTATTAATGAAAATAAAGAATTTAAACCTGCAAGCACTTATAAACTTGGATTAAATGCCTTAATATATAATTTATCTTTAAATGGTAAATTAAATCTTAATGATACTATAACTTTCGAAAATTGTGATTATGAAGATGGTACTGGTTTACTTTGTTCTAAGTCTTCAATTGGAACATATACAATTCAAGAATTACTTGATTTATCAATTATATATTCTGATAATATAGCATCAAATATGCTTACAAGATATTTATGTGGACGTGATGAAGTAAAAAAAGAACTCTATTCATTATTAAATATAAATTATCCATATTCTAAAAGTACTATAACTGCTGATATTGAATATAGAATTTTAATGTATATTTATGATAATAAAAATTTACCTGAATTTAATCATCTAATAGAAGTTTTAACTAAAACTGAATTTCATGATAGACTTGATAAATATATTCCACAAGAAATAGTTGCTCATAAAATAGGTAGTAATGAATCTTACATCCATGATGTAGGAATAATTTTTAGTGATAGTCCTTATATTTTAGTTATTTATACAAATGGACTAGCCTATCCAGATGAAAAAATAGCTCAAATTTCAAAAGCTATTTATAATAATTATAATTAAATTTACAAACTAATTCGAAAATCATCTATTAATAAGGAATTATTTATTGTATAATTTTTCTATATAAACTATAAATTAACTTTAATTGAGGTGATATACAATGAGTAACAAAAAGAAAAAGAAACTTTCTGTAGCAGAACAAAAAGCCGAAAAATATATATACTACGGTACTATAATTGGCTTAATTTTAGGAGTTATCTTAGGCTTTATTGGATTTATTTTAACAGACAATATGTTTTGGATTGCACTATCTCCATTAATTCTTTTATTTGTTGGATTAGGAATAGGAGCTATCTTAGGCAAAAACAAAAACTTAAACACTAATAAAAAAGTGGTAAAAAAACAACCTCATAAAAATAAATAGGGTATAGTCCTTTTAGTGTTGAATAACTCTAAAAGGCATGTCCTTATTTATTTTTATTATTTTATAATTTACTTATCTTTTATATCTTCACTATTATTTTCTTCTTTATAAATACTTTTGCTTATTATTCCTTCATTAATAAATTTACTTTCTTTTTTCTCATTAATATTCTTAAGTCCTTTAAACTTTAACATTACTGTATCATATCCACCACACAATATTAAAACTACTACTAATGCATTAATGAATAATCTATAATAACATTCAACATTATTCCACACACATCCTGTTGCAACTCTTTCTATTGATAAATGAGCTATTGCTAATATTAATGTGTATATTTTAGTTGGTATCTTTTTAATAAGTGGAAAATCCTTAGTTATAAATACTATTAATTCTACTGCTATTAATGTTCCTGTAAATGAAGCTAAAAAGTCAGTAGTTAGAAAATCAGTTATCTCCATTTTATTAATCCCCTCCTTTCCCCAATCCCCTACTAAATAATAAATGCAACTAATATTATTTATGTTACTTAAATTTTGTTTGATTTATTTTCAAAAAATATCATCTGACCTTTAAATCAGATGATATTTTTACTTTATTTTATATTTTACCTTTAGATATCAAATCTTTTATTATATTCTTTGGCTTAAATCCAGTTAAACGATGTATAAATTGTCCATCCTTTAATAAAACTAATGTTGGAATAGATTTAATATTAAAATAACTTGTTAAGAATTTAGAATTATCTACATTAATTTTTACAATTTTAATATTTCCCTCTTCATTATTAATTTCTTCTAATAATGGAGAAAGCATTTTACATGGTCCACACCATTCTGCATAAAAATCCACTAAAACTAAACCATCTTTCACTTCATTTATAAAATTTGATTCATCTATAACTTTCATTTTTATTCACCTCTATTCTGGATTTACTATTTATCCTTAATTAATTATATTCATTTAACCAATTAATGTTAATTAAGTTATTTTTATGAACTAATACTATTAAAAATTAAAGCAATACTAAAAAGTACTGCTTTAATTTTTTATCACTTATATAGTTTTAATCCATTCACATGCTAATTTAAACCAACTAGCTACATGAGTATTTATATGTTCACTTGCATCTTTCCTTGCTGTAACTTCTTCACATAATCCTAACCCATGTACACCATTTGGATAAATGTGCAATTCAAACTCAATCTTATTTGCAGCTAAAGCATTTGAAAATAACAATGAATTTTGAACTGGAACTGTTCCATCATCAAAAGTATGCCATAAGAATGTCTTTGGCGTTTTATTAGATACTAACTTTTCTAAAGAAAGCTCTTCCCTTCTTATTTCACCTTCCTTTTCCCCTAATAAATTATCAAATGATCCTCTATGTGCAAATTCTCTACTTGATATAACAGGATAACATAATATCATTGCATTTGGCTTAATTTCATTATTTTTTAATTCTAGTGATTCTTTAATTATTTCATTATCCCATAATACACCTAAACTTCCTGCCAAGTGACCACCAGCAGAAAAACCACAAACTATAACCCTTTTAGTATCAACATTCCACTCCTCTTCTTTTTCACGCACATATCTAACTGTTTCAGCTAACTCCAATAATGATGCTGGATACCTTACTGGTGCTATACTATATCTTATCACTATAGCATTAAATCCTTGTGCCACAAATTTTAATGCTATTGGCTCTGCTTCCCTATCAGATGTAAATTCATATCCACCACCTGGACAAATTATAATTGTTTCTCTTTTTTTATTTAAATTTATTTCTTTACTATTTGCAGGTATATATGCACTTATAACTGCATCACTATTTTTTAACCTTTTACTAATATCTCTTATTTTTAATTTCTCATATATCATTTCTCTACTCCTTAAATACACCTTTTAATATATATTTTATTTTAATTACTTTATATATACAATATAAAATATTAGTTCAAAATTACCTTGATTTATTAGAATTTAATAAACTACCCTATTTTTCCCCGAATTTTTAGCCTCATATAATGATTTATCTGCTAATGATATATTTTCCTCTAATGTCATCTTGTTAAGATTAAAATTTTTAACTCCAATACTACTAGTAACTTTAATCAATTTATTATTTACATTAATATTTAACTCTTCAATATTGCGCCTTATTCTTTCAATTATATCTTTATAATTATTAATTTCATCTTTAATTATTGCAATAAACTCTTCACCGCCATATCTTCCAAGTATATCTTCATTACTAATTGATTTTCTTATGACATTAGATACTTCCTTTAATACTTTATCACCTGCAATATGACCATAAATATCATTTACTTTTTTAAAATTATCTATATCAATCATAGCAATATAATATTTTTCTTTATTAAAATCTAAATTTTGTTTTAATAAATTTATATTTTCTATTACCTTACCTCTATTAAAAATCCCTGTTAATGAATCATAATTTGAGTTATATTTTAATTTTTTATATAAAAAATAATTTTCTAAAGCAATTGCAATATATGTTGATAACATTTTTAATGTTGTTAAATCTTTTAAATCATATGAATTTTTTTCATAACATTGAAGCGATAACGCACCTTTAACCTTATCCTTTATTATCATTGGTACAACCATTAATGAATTAGCTTTATTTTTCTTTAAATTAATTTCCCCTAAATATTTATCATAATTTTTAATATATTTATATCCATCTTTCTTTATATCATTAATAATTAAATCTTTCTTATGCTTAATACTATAAATAACAAATTTATTTTCATATAGATTTACATTATCCAAATCAATTATTTTACCCTCTTTAATTGCACCCTGATATTGAAATGCTTCTCTTTTTTCATTATAAGTTAATATTTCTATAGAATCACACCTTATAACTCTCATTATTTCTTTAGAAATAACATTAAAAATATTATCTTCATTAAGGTTTAACATTATTTTTTGTCCTATCTCATATATAAGCTTATTTTGCTCATATAACACCTTATAGTTTTTATTAGCATCTAAAATATTTAAATTTACTTTTAATTGTTTAATTTGTTCTAATACTTCTATTGCTTCCTTATACCTTTCAATAGATATATATATACTTGCTAACTTTTTTTTAAGTATTATTAATAATTCTAAATCATTAAGCTCTTCTGCTAATTTTATTCCCTTAATTATTAATTGAATAGATTCCAAATATTTATGTTTTATATCTTCATTTTCCATACCCTTAGAAATAATATATGATTGATTACTTTTTAACCTTTTAAACTTATTTTTTAAATCACTATATTTTGTAATCATATATTTAATACCTCATTATTATCTAGTGAACTACTACTTATTTATTGCTACTTTCTTAATATCAATATATCAATCATATTATACCATATATATCTATTTAATAAATTTATTTACATAATAATTAAAAGGATGTCGCATTAAGACTAAATACAAACAATATATTGTGTATAAAAGTTTTAGTACGACATTTCCTTAATCAATTATATTGTCATTAATGATTATTTACTAATATTACTTATATTTCTATTTCATTTTCATCTAATTTTCCTTCATCACTAGTTAACATTTCTATAGGTAATGTTGATTTAAAAATTACTTCTTCCTTTACAACCTCAAATAATACTAATGATGGATATGATATTTCTAATAAATATTACAATAACATATAAATCAATCTATTCCTCATAAATTTTTATTTATATTTTTAATTCTATTCAAAGTATAAATATTTATAATACAAATAAAATAAAATTAAATTTACCTTATTTTAAATCAAATATGATATAATTGATATTATTTATATAAATTAAACTAACGACGAGGTACTATTAATGAAAAATTTGAAAATTTATTTTACATCAGACCTTCATGGATATGTTTATCCAACTGATTATGTAGAAAGAAATGAAAAAAATATTGGTTTGCTTAATATAATTAATCATTTCAATAAAGATGGAAATACATTAATAATCGATGGTGGAGACACTATTCAAGGTTCACCTTTTACAAATTATTTAAGCAATTCAGAATTTGATGTGCATCCATTAGCAACTATTATGAATGCTGGAGGATATGATTTTATAACTCTTGGTAATCATGACTTTAACTATGGAAAGGAATATTTAAAGAAGTACTTAAATAATTTAAATGCTACTTGTCTTTGTGCTAATGTTGTAGATAAAACTAATGAATTACCTATTTTTCCTTACAAGATAAAAACAATGGAAAATGGATTAAAAGTAGGTATAATTGGATTTACTACTGACTTTATAAATAGATGGGAGCGTCCTGAAAATATAAAAGATATAGATATCACTGATACTTTTGACTCAGTAAAAAAATATTATGAAACTGTAAAAGAACAATGTGATATCCTTGTAGGTGTTTACCATGGTGGATTTGAATATGATTTAGAATCTCACAAACAATTAAGCACTACAAAAGAAAATATTGCTTATAAAATATGTAAGGAATTTGATTTTGATATACTTCTTACAGGTCATCAACACCTTCCGATAGCTAATAAAAATCTTCACGGAACTCACATAGTTCAAACTCCACATAATGGAAGTAAATTTTTAGAATTAAATCTTACTATAAATGATGATTGCAAAGTTGAAATAAATTCATCATTAAAGGATTTAGAATTAAATCCTAATAAAGAAATGTATGATAAATTCTTACCATTAGAAGATAAGATTCAAGAATGGTTAGATACTCCTGTTGGTGTTTTAGATACTAAACTTCAGCCTACAACTCATTTAGATATGGCTTTAAATGGTTCAAATTTAGCTAACTTTATAAATCAAATTCAACTTGAAAGTAGCAATGCAGATATATCTTGTACTACCTTTGCAAATGTAATAAAAGGATTTAGTAAAAATGTTACTGTAAGAGATATTTTATCTACTTATCCATATCCAAATACATTAGCTGTTCTTGAAGTTAATAAAAATATATTAAAATTAGCATTAGAAAGAGCTGCTAGCTACTTTGAAAATAATAATGGAAATGTAACAGTATCTGAAAGATTCTTAAAACCTAAAGTTGAACATTATAATTATGATTACTTCTCAAATATAAACTATACTTTTGACTTAACTAAAGAAGTTGGAAATAGAGTTACTTCTATTAAATTTAATGGTGAAGAATTATCTGAAGATAAAAACTTAACTATAGTTATGAATAACTATAGAGCTAGTGGTGCTGGTGGTTATGAATGCTATGAAAATTGTAAGGTTGTTAAGGAAATATTAATTGAAATGCCTGAAATAATTATTAATTATTTTAAAAACAATCCTAAAGTTGTTGTAGATACAGCTAGATACTACAAAACTATATCTTAACCAAAATACTGTATTAACTCTTAGTATTTTAAAAAGTTAATATTTTAATATAAAACTTTAAACTCCAACCAATATAAAAAAGTTTGGTTGGGGTTTTTATTATGACTTTGGTTAAGCTAAGTCTTTTTATAAATAAAAAGAGAATCGGACGCATCCGATTCCCTTAGGTGTAGTCCGCAGACATTCACCGCTATTCGATATATATATTTTACTATATATCATATAAATATGTACTACAATTATGATTTGATATAGTTTTTTAATAAATTTAACTTTGGACGTGTGTTTGTATAGATAATTCTACTATATACATTAGCTGGAACACTTGGTTTAAAGTTATTTAAACCTAATTTTAAACGAATATTTCTATCTAGTCTATTCCACTCATATCCTTTAAAAAGATCTTTAAGTAAGAATTCACCACTTTGTAAATTAGTTAATTCATTTAGTGCTTTTTCATTAAAAGTTTCATATTAAGCCACCTTTTATACATGATTATTAACAATGTTGTTTATAATCATATTATATTAAATATAAATATAAATATATAAATCAAATAAAAGAATTATTAATACAAATTTGATAATAGTCTGATTATTTTATTAAATATTATATTTTATCCCTAACTTATATGAATTCATATTTATAACTGCTTTTTAGATATCATATAATTCTACATAAGCACTCTAATAACTTTATTTGATAGCATTTTTACATTTATACTCCTAAAAACATAATTTAAAAAAAGGAGGATTTAAGTTCTAATCCCCCTTTTCTTATATATTAGTATTAAAAATGATTTTCATACTATATATTTTATTTATCCTAACCTCTAGCAAGTTTAGTTCTTATTTTAGTTGAAATTATTTCTACAAATAATACTAAAATTATTAATCCACAAAGAATAGCACCAACTTCATCCCAATTAAATGCATTCATTGCAAATATTAATGGAGCACCTATTCCCCCTGCACCAACTAGTCCTAATATAGAAGCATCCTTTATATTTATTTCAAATCTATATATAACTGTAGAAACGAAATCTGTAAATAACTGTGGTAATATTCCATATCTTATTTTTTCAAAAGTACTACATCCTGCAGCATCTAGAGATTCTAATATTTTAGTATCTAAATCTTCTATTGATTCAATAAATAATTTAGATATCATACCTATAGATATTACTGATACTGTAAGAACCCCTGCAAAAGCGCCAGGTCCAGTTACACGAATAAACATTAATCCATAAACGAATGCTGGGAATGTTCTAAGTGCTGCTATAATAAATAATCCTATAACACTTATCCACTTAGGCATTATGTTAGTAGAAGATAAAAATGCTAACGGAACTGCTAATACTGCTCCAATTAAAGTACCTATTAAAGCTATACAAATAGTTTCTAATAATAATGCCGGAACTTCAGTTAATAGCATTTTTACATCAGGATGTATAATTCCTGATAATACATTCTTTGCAATATCAACTCCATTTGATTTAATTCCACTAAAATTAATTCCCTTTGAAGCCCATACTATTAAAAGTAATATAAATAATACAGTTAGGGATTTACTTATCCATGTATTTGGTTGTTTTTCTAATTGTTTTTTTATTGATATTTCCATACTACCCTAACCTTTCTCTTATATATTTACTTCCATTTTCTATAATTAAGACTGTGATGAATAGCATAACAAGAATCATACCAACTCTATCATACTCTCTCCAACCAATCTTTTCATTTAATATAAGACCTATACCACCAGCTCCTACATATCCAAGTATTGCTGCTGCTCTTACATTTATCTCTAAGCTATAAAGACAAATTGATAAATATGAAGGCATTATTTGTGGCATTATTGCTCCAACAAAGGCCTTTACTCTTGTAGCTCCAACAGCTTCCATAGCTTCAAAAGACCCCATATCAACAGTTTCAATTTTTTCATATAACATTTTAGCTACTATACCAAAAGTAAATATTGATATTGCCACAGTTCCTGCAAAAGTACCTAATCCAAAAATATAAGTTGATATTAAGGCAATAATTAATGTTGGTAATGTTCTTGTAATACTCATTATAACTCTAACTAAATTTAAAACAACCTTAGATTTATTAATATTAACAGAGCATAACATAGCAAAAGGAATTGCTATAAAGCTTCCAATTAAAGAACCTAAAACAGATATTTTTACAGTTTCTATAAGTGGTGCAACAACTGTTTTCATATAGTTTAAATCAGGTGGAAACATATCCTTTAATATTACAAAGAACTGATTTCCCCTCTTCATTATTGTTTCAAAATTAAATCCTGTTATATTTCCTGCAACTATTAAAGCTAATATCAATCCAATTATTACAAAAGGTGTAACTGAAGTTTTAGGTTGAATTTCTTTACCATTATTTAAAACTATCTTTTCAGGCTTAAATATATTTTTTATTGTTCCTAACATAATTAAGCCCCCATTACTTCATCAGCAGCTAATTCACGGCCATATATTTGCTTTAATACTTCACTATCTACTTTTGTAGCTGGTCCATCATATACTATTTCTCCTGCCTTTATTCCAATAACTCTATCAGCATATTTTAATGCTAAATCTACATGATGAATATTAATTAATACTGACATATTTAATTCTTTATTAATCTTTTTGAAATCATCCATAACTTGCTTTGCTGTTATTGGATCAAGTGCTGCAACAGGTTCATCTGCAAGAATTATTTCTGGTTTTTGTGCTAATGTTCTAGCTAAAGCAACTCTTTGTTGTTGGCCTCCAGAAAGTTGATCCGCTCTAACATAAGCTTTATCCAATATTCCTACCTTATCTAATGCTTCTAATGCTATAACTTTATCTTCTTTAGAATATAATCCTATTATAGATTTCCATAATGGCATATCTGGTACTCTTGAAGTTAATACATTATTTATTACTGTAGTTCTAGTTACTAGATTAAAAGATTGGAATACCATTCCTACCTTACGCCTAAACTTTCTTAAATCTTTTCCTGATAAATCATTTACTTCTTGTCCATTTACAGTTAATGATCCTTCACTAATATCATGCATCCTATTAATAGTTCTTAAT
Organism: Clostridium sp. ETTB3; assembly: GCF_053571985.1. Classification (NCBI taxonomy): domain Bacteria; kingdom Bacillati; phylum Bacillota; class Clostridia; order Eubacteriales; family Clostridiaceae; genus Clostridium; species Clostridium sp. ETTB3. The sequence goes on along the minus strand of NZ_CP199832.1, from coordinate 782,577 downwards.
AATGTAGATTTACCAGCTCCTGATAAACCTATTATTGCTACAAACTCACCTTGCTTTATTTCAAGTGATACATTTTTTAGTGCATGTAATCCATTTGAATAAACCTTATTTACATTATCAAACTTAATCACAAGTTTCCCTCACATTCTAACTTTATCTTTTTTATGAATATTTTGTATATTTGACCTTTATATGCAAAAGGAGTCCATGCCTAACATGAACTCATCTTTATAACTAATAAAATAAAAAATATTTTATTTTAAAATTATTGCATAGACTTAATTAATTCTTGTGCTTTTCTTTCTGCATCATAATCAGAATTGTTTCCAATTTCATATCCCTTATGACTATATATTGAAATAATTTTTAGTCCTTCTTCTGTATTTCCTATGTTAATGAAAGCTTGTTGTATAGCTTTCTTTAATTCAGGAGTCATTGATGAATCTTTAGTAACAGATATTGTATCATTATAAACACCGTCTGTTACACCAATAACATTTGTTTCATCCCATATAGAAGCTGTTCTTCCAAAATTAGAATTCCATTGTTCAGCATAGTCTAAACGAGCATCAGCATAAGTTACCATTACATCGATTTGACCACTTGCTAATTGAGATAATGATGTTGCATAGTTATCTAAAGCAACTTTGTTCTTAAGGTCTGTTATTGATATTCCGAAGTTTTCTTTTAACCAAAGGCTTGGATAAATATATCCTGCTGGTGAAGTTGTGTTTGATGAAATTCCCCATGTAGCATTTTGAATATCTTCTAAAGTTAACTTTTCACCATTATTAATTTTTGCAGCTAACTCTTGCCCTTTTTCACTTGGACCAGCAATTATTAATGATCTGTAGTATTTAACTTTCTTATCTGTATTTTCTGTTGGAGAAGTATTCCAATCAGCAGGATTTTCTGAATCATGATTTAATCCAAATCTAGTTGCTGTTAATGCAACATCTACACCATCATCATATAATACGTAAGTTCCTCCTGGAATAAATCCAACTTGAGCTGTTCCTGAAGATAATGCTTCACCAACTGCTTCAAAACTTGTACCAACCTCAATTTTTACTTTTTCAAAATCATATCCTAATTTTGATAATTCCGCCTTTAACATTTCTGATAATGGCTTAGTTGCTTCTAAGATCTCTGCTGGGTCTCTTGATGGTACAAAGTATACAACTAATTCATCATTAGATGCTGATTTTGAACCGCATCCAACTAACATTGACATACTTAGTACTAAAACTGAAAGTAATGCTAAAAATTTTTTCATTTGTCCTCTCCATCCTTAAATTTTTTATCCTATTTTTCACTTATGTATTATAACATAATATTCAACATTTTTATATATTTTTTTTGATTTTTTTCATATTTGTGTATACTTTTTATTTAATTGTATATATTATATTTTTCCCATACATCCGCTTGAAACTTTTTATTTTTTACCATAAATTTTAATTTTTGTACAACTATTATAAATTATAGGAAAATTAAAACTTTATAAATTATATATAAAAAAGAGCAATAAAAAATCTGAGGGCACTGAAAAAGTGTCTTTCGGAATAAAAGACCTAAAAAATTTTTTTAAGACAATTTTTTAGGTCTTTTATGTTATACTTAACTTATAAGATGAGAATATTAAAAATACTTTACCAGCTAAAAATACAATTGATAATTTAGATACTGAAATTAAATATTGTCAGGACTTAGTTAAAGCTATAGAAAAGAATGATGTTATTGCAGCTTATCCAAAGGTTAGGGAAAAATTAAATATGTTAAATGAAACATTAGAAGATGATATTCACCATATTCAAGCTTGCGCTGATGCGGATGCAAGAATTGGTCATAAGTCTGTTGACACATCTTTCTTTGGTTATAAAACACATATTGCAATGACAGAAGAAAGAATAATAACTGCTGCAACTATTACTACTGGAGAAAAAAACGATGGTAAAGAATTAGAAACATTAATCACTAAAAGTCAGAAGGCCGGAATAAAAGTTAAAACAATAATTGGTGATTCTGCTTATTCAGAAAAGGGTAATATTGAGTTTGCAAATAGAAATAATATAAAACTTGTATCAAAGTTAAATCCTTCTGTAACGCAAGGATTTAGAAAAAAAGAAGATGAGTTCCAATTCAATAAAGCTGCTGGAATGTATGTATGTAAAGAGGGACATATGGCGATTCGTAAATCACGACAGGGCAAAAAGAATGTATCTACAAACCAAACAGATACTTATTATTTTGATATAAAAAAATGTAAAATTTATCCACAAAAAGAAGGTTGTTATAAAGACGGAGATAAAAGTAAAACTTATTCAGTTACTATAAAAAGTGATATACATAAATCGCAGATAGCTTTTCAAGAAAGCGAATATTTTAAAGAAAAGTCTAAAGAGCGTTATAAAATAGAAGCAAAAAATAGTGAGTTAAAACATAGACATGGATATGATAAAGCATCATCTTCTGGTCTAATTGGCATGGAAATTCAAGGGGCATTAGCAATATTTAAAGTAAATATTAAAAGAATATTGAAGATATTAGGATAGAAATATCCTAGTTATTATATAAATAACTAAATAAAAATAGTTAATGAAACTAAAAGCTTCAGCTTCATTAACTATTTTTTACTTTGTAGATAACCGCACTTGAAAAACATTAAGTTTTTCAGTGCCCTCGAAAATCTATGGCTCTTTTTTAGTGCTTTTATATTAGCACTAAATTACGATTGTATCATTATGATATTACTTAGTAACAGCTAATAGCTTTTCAACTACTTCAATATCTGCTGGAATCCATTTTTGTGATGCTAACTGTTCTAATGAAACCCACTTTGCATCATTATGAGCATTTAAGCTTAATGTACCTCCGCATATTTCACAAATAAAGCAATGCATTATTAAATGAAAGCTAGGATAATCATACTCTACAGTAGTTAGATAGTTTAGATTAGTAATATCTAATTCTAACTCTTCTTTTATTTCTCTTATTAATGCCTCTTCCTGAGTTTCCCCTACTTCTACTTTTCCTCCTGGAAATTCCCACATATCAATAAATTCCCCATAGCTTCTTTTAGTGATAAATATTTTATCATCCTTTTTTATTATTGCTGCAACTACTTCTATTGTCTTCATTTGTTCTTACCTTTCCATATTACTCATAACTTTAAGATGAGTTTTATTGACCAAAAATATCTTCAAGTTTTATTTTTAAATCATCAAATACAACACTATTATAAACTTCATTATTTTCAAACACCTTAGGTGTTCCATAATGTCCATTAATTAATCTATATTGTGTTATTGATCCGCTTGGTTCAACAATATTATATTCTAACACTCCAAATTTTTTATATATTCTAGCTTTTATAAAATAATCATTATCAGAATACTTTTCAGATACCACTTCAAAAATAATCTTAGGAGTTTATATGAAACTTTTTCCTAAAGTTTTAGCATCCTCACACATCACAAAAACATCTGGTAAAAAATTATACTGTTCACTTTCATTTTTAAATATAACTTCTATTTGTTCTGCAAAAGGCTCACATTTACTTCCCTCTAAATATATATCTAATTTCGTTAATATTTTTCTAACAACTCTATTATGTTGTCTAGATGTTCTTGAACTAAATAAAATTTCTCCATTTAAATATTCACATACACCATCATACTTACTTTGAATTTCTTCAAATTGCTCTAATGTAATAAATACATTTCTTATTGGCTCCATTACTTGTACTCCTTCTGATAAACTCTCAAATTATAAAAACTATAATAATTATATCATATAAGCTAATTTCATATTATTAATTTTAGCCTTTTTATTTTTTTCTTATTGTAAATATAAAAAACCTAAAGATATAATCCTTATTTATTATTATGTAAAAAAACATGCGGGGTTAATCCATATTTCGTATTAACCCTGCATGTCTTTTTTTATCTTACTATATTCTTTAATTTTTCATCTAATTCTTCTTCAGATAAGTCTTTTATTTTATCAATATCATAATAGAAATTTGCATATCTAAATTTACTTGCTCTATCAATACCAAAAGCATTTGATAAATCCTCTAAGAAATCTATTTCAGTATTTTCATACTCTCCTTCCTTTATCTTCAACTTATATTATACCTGTTTTTACTTTTAAAATCTTCTAAATATATTTTTTAGAAAACTTCCACTCTAATTATATTTCTACAAGCATTCTTTTCTTACATTTACTTATACTATACCATTCACAATTTCCACATATATCGTCCATAATTTCCTTAGTAATATGACTCTTTATGTACCTTATTAAAGATTCATATTCATATATTTTTTCTTCTAACTCAAAATATTTTATTACTTTATTATCAATAATATTAACAGTATCTGATTTGCATATATTATTTTCAGATAAATTAGGGCACTTACTACATATATCATCTTCTGAAAATATCAACTGTACTTGTACTTTTTCATTTTTTATTGATTTAACTATTTCAGTCATATTTTCGACAAACTCTCTACTATATCCTTTTCCGCTATATCCTTGAGTACATAACAAATGATGTGGTCTAAGCTTTATCATAACTAATGATTCCTCTTATTGATTTATGATTTCTTAACATGGAACCAATTATAGTTGCTAATACGGCTTTAATTACACCTACTAAAATAAATGGTAATACGCATACTAAAAAAGCATTATACATATTTGAGCTTGTTACTAATGAAAATTGAATAGCTCCCAGTAGGTAGTTAGGAATTGAAGCTAATATCATTGCTAAAAAAATCAAAATTTTGTTGTCTGTTCTTTCAGAAATTAACCCTATAATAAAACTCATAATTGGAAAAGATAAAATAAAACCTCCTGTTGGTCCTACTATTGCACCAATTCCTGCTGAAAATCCCGAAAATACCGGTAATCCAATTGCGCCCATTAATACATAAACCAATATTGATATAAATCCTTTTTTACTACCTAAAAGTATTCCTGCTAAAGAAACAGCAAATGTTTGTAATGTTAATGGTACTCCCCCTGGTAAAGGTATTGAAATTTGTGCAAGTATTGCTGTTATTGTTGCAAATATACCACAATATACAATATCTAAAGTTTTTCTTTTCATAACAATTCTCCTTAACTTTAAATTGTTAACTATTTTAAATATTTTGGTTTACAAATATTTTATAATACAAACTTTTCTAAGTCAAACTTTTTTGTTTTATAATAAAAATATAATACTATTGCAAAATTCACAAATTAGTTTTTTAATCATTTCACCTTTAACAATATTATTTATCCATGCTTCACAAATATCATTAAGACCATAATATATTCCCGCTAATCCTCCAACTACAGCTGCTGTAGTATCTGTATCACTACCTAAATTTACTGCTTGTAATACTGTGTCTTTATAATTATCATTATTAAAAAAACACCATAAACTTGCTTCAATAGTATGAACTACATATCCTTATGAATTAATATTACATAACTTTTCATTTCCTATATTGCCTTGCAATACTCTTTCTAAAGTTTTTAAAGCTTCTAAATACTGATCATCTTTATAATAATTTAATATTACCTTTTTTATTTTTTCATAAGCTTCTTCTTTGCTATAACCATTAATAAGATTAATTGCAAACTCTACATATATTGAACAAGCTATCTTTGATATATTATGTCTATGTGTTATAGATGAAACATCATGAATTGTTTTAAACTTTTTATCTGAATCCTTCTCATATTTAAGATAAAAAGCTAATGGTAGTATTCTCATTAATGAACCATTTCCATTATCGTATTTTGATGCTCCACCTGCTTCTGTTACCTTTACTCCATCCTCTATGTTATAAATAGCTTTTCTTGTAGTATTTCCAACATCAAAAGCTACTCCATATGGAGTCATAAATCCATATCTATACCATTTTACAAAATTATTTGCTATTTCATTTAAGTCATATCCCTTAATTAAATTATCTACTAAACATAATGTCATTGAAGTATCATCTGACCATATTCCTTTTGGTTGATTATGTGTACCATCTGATCTCATATCTATTACAGGATTTTTTTCTAACTCTTCTCTATCTTGAAATTCAACTGGCACTCCTAATGCATCACCAACTATTAATCCCCAAAGCCCCCCTTTTATAGCATCTATTATTTTTTTATTCATCTCATTACCCTCCATAATATTAATTTTTTATATTATTATAAAAATATATTAAAGGCTCTGCAGTAATGCAAAGCCTTTATTTTTCATTTATCTTTTCTTTATATTCTTTTAATTCCTCACTAGTATAAATTCTATATTAACCCATTTCAGATATTTTTTACCTTCCTTAAATATCTTCATTTAGCTCATAAAACCCTTTATAAATAATAAAAATTCTTTTTTTATGTCATTATTTTCTTCTAAAAATTCAATTAAAACTTCTATCTTAGGCTGTTTATATCTATGTCCAATTCTATTTCTTAATAATCTAGCTGAATTTAAATGATTAGCAAATTTATCAGTAAGAACATTTTTATCTTTTAATAACTTTATAGCTGAATCTATAGTGATTCCTATTTTATAAATATTATATTCTTTTAAAAGCATTGATATAAAATCTTCATATAAAATAAACATACTCAAATATTTATATTTAAGACTATTGGAAAGTTCTTTTTTTAATAGTTCATTATCAGAATATACTTGTATAAACTTTAAAGATTCCTCAATATCCTTATACTCTAATTCTAGATCATATAGTAACTTTTTTAATCTATCTTTATTCACTATCTAAAACCACCTTATCTAATCTGCTCCAAAATTCAATATTTTCTTTAAATAATTGATCATAATAATTGAATTTTTCATTATATTTATCATCTTTTATTATTATCATTTCACTATTTAAAGCTTCTATCTTAATTAGATTTTCTATATCTTCATCATTAATATCTATTAAATCTATACTTCTTTCTAAAAAATCTTCAAGTTCCAATGTCAAATTCAAATCTAAATTAGATGATATTTTATTATCTCCTATAATTGCTATATCAATATCCGACTCTTCGTTAAATTCATCTTTAGTTAAGCTTCCAAAAATAATTACATTTCTTATATTATGTTTTAAGAATATATCTTTAAACTCTTTACTTTTTACTAAAGTTAAAATCTCATCCTTAGAATTATTTCCGAATATATTTCTATTAAAACTCAAGTCAACTTCCCTCCAAATCAATATTAATATAACATCCTCTTTTTTTGTTACATTTATTATTCACTACTAATTATAACACTTACATAATAGTTTTTCATTAATTTGATAATATATTTATACAAGCATATTTTGTACCATTATATTAAGATTGTTCATCTAAATTTATAAAGATAAGTTTTAGTTTTAAATTAAACCTTGGACCATTTTTGGCTTTTTATAAATGAATCATAAATGTTATTTGCATCATTTACTACACTAGTTTTAAAGTCCATTACTTTTAATAATTTTATTGCATTTCTTGTTGTTGATGGACCATATTTGAGTTTATAATCAAAAAGCACATTAGTATCTGTAATAGTTTCTCTAAAATGATAATTATCATATCCAGTTGTAATCATTTGTGTTAATTCAATATCATGAGTTGCAACTAACATACGAGCATTAGTTCTTCCAACATATTTTAGTACTGATGCTGAAGCTGATATTCTTTCAATTGTATTAGTTCCTTTTAATATTTCATCCACAAATGCCAAAATAGGAATATTACCATTTAAAGAATCCAATAACCTTTTTAAACTTTTTACCTCTGCAATGAAATAACTATCTCCTTCAAGAATATCATCTCTTATTGCCATTGATGTTATAACCTTGGAAAACTGACATCTATATTTGGAACACAATGCCATATTTAAACTTTGTGCCAGAATACAATTCAAAGCAACAGCTTTAATAAACGTAGATTTACCAGAGGCATTTGAACCTGTAAAAATAATATTTCTATCTATAGTTATTGAATTTTTTATTGGGTTGTCTATAAGAGGGTGGTAAATATTTTCTAGCTCCATGACATTTTTATCAATAAACTCTGGAGTTACATATCCATCTATACTTTCCCTATAATAAGAAAGACTTACTGCAAAATCTAATTGAGCTACTAAATCATATATTAAGTAAAGATATTATTTATTTTCCTCTAATATCTTAGCTATATTTTGATATGCAATAATATCAATCATAAAAAACATCTTTATATATTCAGTAACAAGGTCTATATCCGAAAACAAATTAGCTCCACGCTTACTTAAAGCAAAACTATATCTTTTAACTTTTCTTAATTTTGCAAAGTTACTTAATATCTTTTCTGTCTCTAACCTAAACTTACTAAAATCATTATCTTTTATTTTAGATAATTTCTGACATAACTTAATATTATTTAATAGATATGCCATCACACTAAAATTATCTTCTAAATAAATTTTAGCACTTTGATAAAACAAAATATTAATACACATAAAAAATACTGTTCCAAATATCCCTATCTTATTATCAAAAAACATTAGCAATACTGATATTACTAAACTTACCGCCAATAATGGATATTTATAATAGCCTTTTATTTTATTAAAATCAGGGTTATAAACAAAATTAATAAATCTCTCATCATTAATTTTCCCTACTTTTGAAAGTTCCAATTTAATAGAATTTCTTAAAGAATCATTCTTCATCAAACTATTTATCAACTCTTCAGTAATAGCCCATTTTTTGCTATCATATGCTACTTCTCTAAATTTATAGTACAAATATGTTTCCCCAAATGTTGTACTAGTATAATTTGTTCTCTTGAAAACAGTATCCATATCCAGGTCATTCCAAGTTAATTCATCAATAGATTCATTAACATTCTCGTTTTCTTTACGGGCTTTATAATACGTTCTAACAAAATTCATATCAAATTCTTCATGAAAATCTTTAGGTTTTTTACCAAATTCATTACTTATTCTATTCAATATATTAAGTTTCCTTTTATGATTACTAAAGCATATATATACTACTAATAATATTAATAGTATAAGAACTAATATCTCCATATAACCCCTCCAATTTAATAATTTTCATAGTCTGTATTATCGTCTTATAATACAATTCTTCAATACTGTACACTTTTATTATACATAATTACTAATTATAATTCTGTAAAATTAGGGATATTGGGAAAATATTGTTTTATATCATTTTTAACATTTTCTATCTATAATTAGATACAAAAGTTCTATATCTCTTCTTATAAATTGTCTATTAATCTAAAAGAATTACCTATATTTTTTTTATTTATTATTATCTTTCTACATTACTTATAACTTTAATATTAATTTTATTTATCATAATATCTATTATTGCCCCTACTATAATTCCAATTGTATAACATACTAGATCACTCCATAAGAATCCAAAACCTAATATTAGCCCTCCTAAAGTTGTATTTCTTATAGCATCTATCCAAGCTGCATGATATAACTGACTTATTTCTATGCTATATGATAAAATTATTGCCCAGGAAATAATAAATATTGTCGATTTTTTATTAAATATAAATGCAATAATTAAAAATACCATAAGTGCCCATAATATATCTCCTGAATATAATTCTATTATTTTAGGTAAGTCATTTATTTTTCTTGATAATAATCCTAATATCATAACTATTATTGTTAATAGTAAATATAATAATCTATTTCTTCTCAAGTAACCTCTCCCCCAATACCCTTAAATTATAATACTTTTATTAGCTTTATTAATCATACTTGCTGGAATTTCTTCATGAAGCTTCCATACAAAGCTAATAGGTTTATCACCACTATGACTTCTGTATTCACATGTACCTAAATAAGTAAATGGTGATGTAAGTCCATCTCTAGTTTTATATTCTCTAACAAAAAGAGCTATCTTATTACCAGTTTTTAAATGATTGATATATCTTTGTCCTGTTGTACTTTGTATTGATGTTTTACTTTGAGTTTGCCAGTGAAATAACTTTTCATTAATTGCATAATCTTCATAGAGTGTAGATGGTGAAAAGTCTTTATCACTCTTATTTAATGTTATAAAGAATATATCAGTTTTCTTACCTTCAAAATACTTAACACCTTCTCTAAAAGCTGGCTTTTTCTCTTCATTAAAGTATCCAAAAGCAGCCATAATTACATCTGTTGTATAATCACAATGTAAATCTAAAGGACAATCAAAGCCTAAATCAACTTTCTTATCTATAAATTCAATATGTTTATAATTATAGCTTAATATATCAGAAACTTCTTTCATCATAGTTTTATTACTAAGTAAGTTACGCTATTTATAACTTTATTAAAATATATCACTTTTCAACTCTTCAATCGTATAAATTTCATTACCTATTTTTACATTATCATCGTTAATAATAACTAAATTTTCATTAATCTCATATCCATCTGTTTTCATTTTAATAGCAACTTTCATATCCATAGCTATCTTTTTTAATTTTCTATAAACTTTCATCTCAAAGTTACTTTTAAACTTAAGTTCATGAATATTAGTAGCATTATTTAATAAATAAAAAGTTGTGTACCAATGAGTTCTTATTCCTATTTCCATAGGCTTTATACTATTTATATTTTTAAAGTCATCTAGTTCAAATCTTAGATATTCCTCTTCACCTTTACCTCTAGTATCAGACAGCTCTATACACTCTTTTCTTTTATAAAATTTAATACTTTTAACCTTTGCATATTCATATATACCAGCAACATCATTAAACTTTCCTTTTGGTTTATATAATGCTAAATATTTAATACCAAGTACTGTTTGATTTCTAATTTGACTGCTTGGTATATGATAAAATCTATTATTTTTATATGCATCATAATGAGTCTTGTCTGGTACAATCCCTACTATAACATCTTTATTTTCAAATCTATTATAATAATCAAATTCATCTATAAAAACTCGTGAATTATTAGCTTGTACTTTACTTTGTCCAACTATCTTCCTTATATGTTCTTCTATTAATTTTGTCTTTCCTGGCAACATAGGAAATGCTCCTATATTAACTTTTTCTATACTCTTATAAAATGGATTTTCTTTATATTCCTCTTCTGTTTTAGAGTATGGAAACATTACATAAGCACCAAATGCTTCATACTTAAACTGATTGTCTTTAGACATTTCAGCTACAATAGAATCTCTATATCTATGCATTACATTTATATCATCTTCAACTGGTCCAATTTCATTTCTAGTATTTATTCTATACTTAGCATCAAATATATAAACTACATTATCTTTATCATCTAAATTTTTAATACACAATACATTATCTGGCTCTGCTATAGTTGTTGGTAATTTTCCATATCTCTTTTGATACCATAATTCTATACTCTTTTCTCCATTAGAATAAGTAATCTTTGCTTTCTCTTCTTGAAGTAATGATAAAAACAATCCATTATCTTCATACGAAATTAAACTTCTGTCTTTAACCTTAAAGCCTAACTCTTTTAATATATTATTTATTTTTACATAACACCAAATTTCATATAGAGTATATAATTTCTTTGGAGTTATTTCATATAATCCTTCTCCAATGGCTAATCCCTTCTTTAGTATTTCATATTTAATATATAAATCTTTATATCCTGGTGACATTTGAAATACTAAAGACATTGTCTTTTTACCCTTTAAATCACTTATATCTTTCAAATGCCTTCTTACATAATTATTTAATATGGTTTTCTTGTCTTTAATATAGTTAGTATATATCTTTTCATCTTTATATCTAGAAAGTATATTATGTTCAATTATATTTAACCTTTTGATAATAGTTGTAATCATATATTTAGCAAATTGATTTTCATATATATCAACAGTTGTTTTTTTCCGTTTATCAACTATGGCGTTAGGTAAGTATCTTTTATCATTCACACTAATAAATCCATTTTTATCTTCTGTTAATGCATTAGGATGTTTTCTTAAATAATCAACAGTTCTTCTTGAAGGTACTCTCGCTTTTTCTACCTTCCTTATCTGCTCAATAGTTTCTACATTATGTTTTAAGTTTTCACATATTCTTCTTATATCTTTTTCTAAATCATCAAATACAGCTTTAAAAATATTTATAAATTCTATATTAGTTTGATTATCTGTTTCTTTTAATTGTGTCTTTAAAACTGTATTTCCTATAAGCTTAAATATTATTGCAGATACCTCTTCATCAACTTCTTTCATTATGTTTTGGTAATCAGTTTTATAATCAAGCTTTGTTGGAAAAACTTCAATTGTTATTTTTAAAATTATATTTCCATTTTTTCGTACTGCAAATGTTGAATTTCCTACTTCTGATTTAAATTGAATATTACCAATTAAAACCTTACTATAATCTTGTATAGTATCACTTATATCTGATTCTATATGTATAAAATCATAAGCTTTATCATCACTTTCTAATATGATTTGATAAGATCCATTTTCAAAGAATATAGGCTTACTATTAATTACACCATTAATTCCTAGTGTTTTATTATCATTTAGTATTTTTATAATTATATTTTCTTTAATATCACCATGTATTATAGTTGTTGAATTTATATCATTGTTATATCCTAATGCTACTGATTTTGTATCTATTTCATTTCCAACAAAGGTTAAAGTAAATTCATCACTTTTTATTTCTATTAGCTTACTATTGCCAGAACGATACAAAGCCATCTCTATACCCCTTTAACATTTGTAATATTTTTGTAGCACTTTTTGGGTATCTACATTTTTCACTTTCATTTTTAATTACACTTTCTGCTTCTTTAATATAATTTTGCTTATTTTCTAAATTAAAGCCTGTACATATTTTAAATAGTTTTATAAGTATTTCTTCTATATATACATCACTACCTATTATTGTTGGTAATATCTTTTGCATTATTTGATAGTCAAAAGCCATATCTTCTTCTAGTAAATTAGCTAATTTATTTTCTAACATATAAAATACTATTTCATCTCTTACTCTATAACCAAAATGTTTTGAATATGGTTTTAGTATATTATTTATTTCAACTATTTTCTCATTTATTTCTTCTACATATGTTCTATCTATTTCTAAAGCATATTTTATATTTAAAAATTGAGTTTTTAATAATGAATTATCTACTACTAAAGTTTCTGCTTCATCAGTTAAGAAATCTAGTGTTTCTAAATCTACTTCTGAAAACTCTATAGTATTTGCTCTATCTAATACTTTTCTACTAAATGAAAAAGTAGTATCATCCATATTAACTGTACCTATTATATAAAGATTTTCTGGAATACTAATATTATTATCTTTAATATTTTCAAAATATGATTTACTGAATAATTCATCTGTTACTATTTTGCCTTTTTCAAACTTTCTAGATTCAATAACACTTAGGTATTCACTTAAGTAATATTCAACTCTAGCCAAGTTCATTTCATCTAAACATACAAAATATGGAGTATCTAAATTATCCTTTGCTTCATCAATAACTTTATATAGTTCCCCTTGAACAAATTCATCTTTAATATTCTTATAACCCAAAAGCTCTGTACTATCATTCCAATCTGGTTTAACTGGAATACTTTTAAATTTGGCATTTATAGCTTCAGCAAATAATCTAACTAATTTAGATTTACCTGTTCCACTTATACCTGCTAGAATAACAAATGGTTTGGTTTTTAGAGAGAGATAGAAATTACTTAATTCTTCCCTTTTATAAATAAAGCTATTAGTTCTAATATATTCTTCTATATTTTCTATTATATCTTTTATCTCTATTTCTATATTCATATCACTTACAGTAACTTCACTATTACCATTCTCACAAACTATTAAAAAGTCCCTATATTTAGATAATGCAGCCGTATACATATTGTTTCCTCTTTTATTCTTTTCAACTAAAGCTGGAATAGATTTATATAAATCTATCATTTCATCTAACTCTCTTATATCATTTATATTATATATATCTTTTAATTTTTCACAGTACTTTTCTAAATCCCTAGAATTTGTTAAAATAGCTCTATAATATTTATCTACTGAGGCAATTGATAATTTACATTTATTTTGCATCCAATATTTAAATTCTTCACCTTTATACATAACAATTATCCCTCATCTATTTTTATCACTAAATTTCACCTTAAATTCACTCTAATTAGTATATAGTTTTAACATCTATATGAACTAAAGACAAATAAAATTACATTTTTTAAAATACTTTTATTCGCCTTTTTAATTTCTTTTATTTCTTTTTTTCAGTTGGCTTTAATATAATACTATAAATCCCTTTACTTCTGCCTGAACCATTACTAATAGTATAATCTGTATAAATATTATTTGTTAATTCACCATTTTTAAAAATAAAATTTATACAATATGGCTGTTTAAACCATTCTTTTCCTGAAAAAAGTTTTTCCTTTAGTCTTTCATTTTTTTCTATAACAGCTTGTACAATAAGTTTAGCTTTTTTACTTATATTAGTTATAAAATCTTCATCTAAAATTCCATCTCCAATAATCCCAAACGTTTTCTCATAATATACTAATAATCTTTTTTCATCAAGATCTAAATCTTTTAATATTTTTTGATTTATATATAGCTTTTCTTTCTCACTATATAGAAGTAATCCTGCCATTATAAAATCAACATCATCTAAATAATCATTAAAAGCTTTTTTAAATGTGTTATGAGTTAATTTTACAATTGTATATTTTTTCGAATCTGCCCTTTTTACAGATATACCAGAATTATCAATAATCTTATAATGTGATATTTTTTTTAAAAGTGTTTCTGTTATTTGATATTCCCATTGTAATAGAATATCCTTATTGATATTTGCCTTTATCATATAGTTATCTGTTTTACATTTTACCTTTTTCCCTGTTAAAGTCGATTCTTTATTGCCATCAACTTTAACAATGTAGTAATTTTCATTATTTTCATTTATATTTAACTCTTTAAACAATACACTCCAAAATTTATGTTTTTTATTTTTATTCATAACTTGAGATAGATTAAATTCCTCTTTATCTCCTTCAAAAGTACCTATATTAGAAATCTTTTTCATCATAAGAACTTCAAAATCTTTTACCATACAACTATATTTAAATTGTATTTGCCCTCTCTTTTCTTCAGTATTTCCTTTTAAACTAGCATTCCAGGGCTGAACTGTTAATCTTCCTACATAAATAGATCCTGTATAATTTTCACCTTTAAATTTAGCATTTTTAATATTAAACTCTAAAACTTCACTTTTAGAAATCCATACTCCATTTAATGGATTTCCATGATAAATATAATTTACCTTACTATTATTTTTTCCTTCAAAAATTGCTCTATTTAAAATAAATGCTGAATTCTTTCCTAGAATACCTTGTAATAATTCTTTTTTATCTGGATATAATTTTCTAAACTCACTCGCGCCAAATCTTCCAATTATATTACCATCCTTATCTTTAACTATAGGTGCTTGTCCATTTAAGGAACCATCTCCCCAAATAAAAAATCTCAAACAATCTTTTATCTCATCTGTTATTTCTATTAAAGAACATCTATCTAGCCACTCAATAAATTCCTCTATTTTTTCTTGATGCACACTATTACCAGTTCCCATTTTGGTGCTTATACCAAAATCTCTTCCTTCTATGTTGATATAAAAATCTTGTTTTAGTCTATTATTTTTCTCCAAACTTGCTCTAATCAACATATCATTACTAAAATTTATTTTGTTTTCCGTACAAATATCTTTTATAAATCTCTTTAAATTAGAGTTTAGCTCCTTGGGCATTTTATTATTTAAAGCTTCTACCATTAATGATTCATTTGTAAATCCGTGTGAATTACACCCCTTTATTCTATTATCCATTATTTTTGCCTCCATATATACTTTTAAATAAATTATATAATAATAGCCATATCTCTAACAAGATATGGCTATTATTATCTACTTTCCAAGAATTGAATTAGATTGCTAGATATTTTTTCTATCAATGCTACAACAACACTATTTCCTATTTGCTTATATGTCTGACTATAATTTTCCTTTATCTTATAAGTTTCCGGAAATCCCATTACTCTTAAGCACTCTCTCTCAGTTAACTTTCTTCCTAAATCATATATTACAGGAACATTATTTCCACCAGTCCCCATCTTCGCTGTTAAACATGGAGATATACCATTAGCACTAAACGAAACCTTTGATGGTCTAATATTATTTGCAATAATTGGTTCTCCTTCTTTCCGTACTTGTTTCTCTAAAAATTTTTCAATATGCATATTCATATTATTTTTCGCTATACTAGAAACATCATATTTAGAATCAACTTGTTTTATTATGTAATCTGATAAAAAAGTTTTCAATTCAACTTTCTCCGGAAAAATTATTTCTTCATTAATTTCTCCATAAATTTTCTTATCAATTCCAACACAATACCATCTATTCCTATTCTGAGGAATTCCATAGTCTTTAGCATTTAATACTTTCCATACTACTGAATAGTTTAAATCTTTTAAAATTGAAATAATAGTTTCTAAAGTCTTTCCATTATCATGACTAACAATCCCAGAAACATTTTCTAAGATAAAAGCTTTTGGTCTTTTATCCTTTAATATTCTTGCAACTTCAAAAAATAATGTCCCCCTAGCATCTTCAAACCCTAATCTTTTTCCCGCAATAGAAAATGGTTGACATGGGAAACCTGCACAAAGAATATCATGTTCTGGAATATCTTTAGAATCAATTTGAAATATATCTCCATGAGGCTCTTCATTAAAATTACTTTTATATGTTTCACATGCATATTTATCTATCTCACTAGAAAAAACACATTTTGCTCCATTACTCTCAAGAGCTATTCTAAATCCACCTAACCCTGCAAACAGATCAATAAACTTATATTGATTAAATACTTTATATTCATTAAATACTTTATATTGAATTATATATTTATTTAAATGATTAAATATCTCTGCTATAACTGGTGGTGATACTGCATTTCCTGACTGTTTATATAACTGAGTATCACTTATTCCTGCCTTTAATATCCTACCAATAAACTCATCAGCAAATCCTTGTATTTTAAGATTTTCTATTGGAGTAAATTTCCTTATCTTAAACTCTTTATCTTCTTTAATTAGAATTTTAGTTGAATCTGCCCTCGCTAAAACAGTCGGTGATATTCCATTAACAGAGTAAACCCGTCTTTGTCTCTCTTGATCATTATGAATATGCTTAGGAATATCTAATATTTTCAAAATTTTTGTTTCTGGGTTATATTCTTCTAATTCAACTTTTTTTAAAAATTCTTGTATTTTTTCATTGTCGATATAATATTTTCTAGAAACATCTTTTTCAATCACATCTTTTATAAATACCTTTTTTCTATTTGCTTTTAAGCTTTCAAAAAAGTTAAACCCTTTAAATTCGCTGTTGTTTAATTCTTTTTTAAGACTATTTATCTTATTATTTCTATAATCATTTTTAAATTTTTCTTCCTTAAAATCTTTAATACCTAATATATATGTTCGCTCTCTATTTTGAGGAACTCCCATCTCGGCCGAATTAATAACAGTGAAATCGACAGTATATCCCAAATTATTAAGTGTATTCAAAATAACCTTTATTGTACTGGAGTTATCATGGCTAACTAAATTTTTAACATTCTCTAATAAAATAATTTTAGGTTTCTTCTCTTTAATGATACGTACAACATCAAAAAATAAAGTTCCTCTAGTATCCTCAAACCCATTTCTTTTTCCTGCTATACTGAAAGTTTGGCAGGGAAATCCTCCCATTAAAATATCATGTTCTGGTATCTGTGAGGCCTCAATTTTTGTTATATCTCCAACCAAATTACTTTCAGGATAATTTGCTAAATATGACTTTTGAGCAAATCTATCAATTTCAGAAGAAAATATAACCTGGGCTTCCATATCAGAATATTTCAATCCTTCTTCAAAGCCACCAATACCACAAAACAGGGATACTACTTTATACTTTGGTACTTTGCTTAACATTTTTCTCTCCTCATAATTTAAATGACTTTTTTATGAACATACTTTCTTACTCTAATATGTTACTCTAAATATCTAACTTTATCAATATATATTATTGTTACACTCAAATTAATATACTCTTTTATTATATATGTCTAATAGTACATCATAAAATCCACTTCGCTCTTGTGCAATTGTATGAAAAATATTTAGTATTTAAATATACTGCCATGTAGATCTCCTTTTTTTATTTGTCGCTTTTTTATAAAGATAAATTTTTCATATATTAATAATTGTAGCATAAATATTACTTTTCTAAACATAATAATACCAACTTCCTAACTACTAATTAGTAGCAAGCGAGTGACTTCGTCCCTCTCAAAGACTCTCGCGGTTTTAAAATTTTCATTCTTCTAAATACCCCTTAACTAATATATCTTGTTTGTACTTTTCCTTACTTAAAATTAATACCCTTATTTATTTCTATTAATCTATCAACTGTAACCTTAAGTCCATGAACTTTTCTATGACAATTTGCACAAATCAACCTTAAATCTTCAAGTTTAGTTATATACCCCTCTTTCATATTGGCTACACTCACTTTATCATGATGCACATCCAAAACAATTTCATCATCTATACCACAAACTTCACAATATAATTTTCCATTGATTGATTTAAACTCTTCTAATTTCAACTTTCTAGCTAAAGAATTTCTCTTCTTAACCTCTACCAATTTAGTTATTGTTTTTCCTTCTTCTATTTCTATATTTGAATCAAAATCTTCAACATTAATTTCTAAATAATCTACTTTAGATTTATCTTTTATTATATTAATTAAATCTTCTCTTGTATTATTAGTTTTATAATTACATCTATCAACATATCTTTTCCCACTAAATACTTCTTCAATTGTAAAATAAGATTGATTATTTTGATTAGGCAGTGCTATTTCATTAACCAATTCTATAGGATTATTTAAAATATAAAATTTATATTCCGATTCTTTATCATCAAAAGAAAATTTATTTTCTCTCTCATTTATATAGTTTTTTAATCTTTCCTTTATGAAAATATCAACATCTAAACTATCTATTTCTGAAATTTTATTTGGATTTAATATAATTGTTGTATTTAGCTCATATAACTTAGTCATAACTCCATTCTTTTCTCTAAAAGTATAAAATAATGATTTTTTATAAGGATATCTATTATAATCATTTGGATGTGCATGTATGCCATACTTATATATTAAATTAATAGTATCAGCTGCTGGTATTGATATGACTTCTCTCTCATATGTAATTTCATTAAAATTTATATCTTTATCTAGATTCTTATAAAATATTTCAACTATTTTTTTCATTTTTAATGCTGTATATCTAATCCATTTTATATACTTACTCCAATTATTTTTCTCACTAGTTTCTCCGTCCATATATACATCATATATCTTTTTTGCTTTACCTACTTTACCTTTAGCCTTAGTAAATGTAAGTTTTTTGCCATATAATTTCTCTATTTCATTTTTATTTGTTTGTTTGTAAATAATTAAATACTTCTTCATTTTCTGTTATATATATTTCTACTGAAACATAACTCTCTTTTATATTATGTCTTACACATAAATGAAGGTCTTTATTTCCCCAAAATAAATCATAGTATGACTTATTCCACGATTTCCTATAATTAAAGTCATTTTTAAATTCTGAGTCATTAAACACTTTATTAACAAATTCATTCCAAAATTGATAATGTATTTCTTCTAAACTTACTATTTCCTCCCCCATATTTATCTATCCTTAAATTTTTAATATATTAACTTTATTTTAATCTAAATATCTCTATCTTTACTTCCATTATTTTAATCTTAAATAAATACTATCTATAATATTCTGTCCATTCTTCACACTTATCCAATGTCATCTCTATTAAAGTTTGATATCTTACTAAATCATCATTCTTATACTCTTCTTCTATCTTTGTCTTTTTTTCTATCCATTTTAATTGGCTTTCAGTTAATTTATCAAAATCCTCCTTATTCCAATCATTCTTAAAAGTTTTATACATATTATTTAATAATTCATCACTTAATCTATATACAACTCTTGCATTATCAATATTATTTATATCATATGATCTTAATGTTGATATTAAGGCACTATAATACCTAAAAAAGCCTTGTCCTTTTGTTAATACTTTTCCTATAGATTTCTCTTTCTCTAAATAATCATTTTCTATATCATAACTTTCTTCATAAGTTTGTTTGTCATGTTCCTCATTGTCATCATATCTTTCAGCAATTTCCTTATTTTCATCTACTTCATTAGTTTGTTCATTTTTATTTTCTTCACTAACTTCATTACTATTATAATTTTCAATACTATCAACAAATTCCTTATTTAATTTTATTTTTTCACCTATTTTATATCCTAATATCCCAACTAAAAACATCGTTATTAATATACAAATAACAAAATTGCTTTTACTAATTTTAAATTCCCCCTAACATATGCTATATTGAAAAATAACTTTTACTGATATTTCCTTTTTCTTTACTTAAATAATATTATTTTATGATTTATTTTTTATCATATGTCTAATAATTCTCATTAAGGAATAATAAAAATACTAAATATGTTTATACGATATTAGAGCTAATTCTTTAATTGGTAAAATAAGTGAATTATATGAAGTAGAAAGAAAAGATATAGAAAAAACAGCTAGTACAAAACTAACTGTATCCTTCTTCCATCTATATCTCATAATAATCCCACTGGCTTTTCTTCATATCAACATGATTTTCATTCTTAAAAAATACACCTTCATCTAATAGTAAAAATTTTTGTTCCTTCCATCCTGGTGCTAGCCTACCAGCATAATTAACTACACGATGACATGGATATTTCCCATAAAACTCTGAATAACTAAGAATCTTTCCAACAAGACGTGCATTTTTATCCCTTCCAATAAGCCTAGCAACTTGTCCATATGTAGCTACTTTTCCCTTTGGAATTTCCTCTACAACAGAAAGTATTTCATAAATTAACTCTTCATTAATAACCTTTTTCATATATTATTCACCTATGATACAAATTTTTACTTTAATATATATTACATTTTACATTATATTTGATATTTAGTTTTCCCTCACTACTAAAAATCCTATTCAATATATATTTAGATATAGTATCATTCATGTTTCCAGCGTTAAATATTAATGATTTATATTCTAATTCTTTATAATTAAAATTACAATCACTTCTCATATAGTAATGTCAATCATATTTAGGTTTTGTGCTAGTATCTTTATAGATAAATTCCAGTCTGCTGTTTCTGTAAATGCTTTTATTACACTA
The DNA here is from genome assembly GCF_053571985.1 of Clostridium sp. ETTB3. NCBI lineage: Bacteria > Bacillati > Bacillota > Clostridia > Eubacteriales > Clostridiaceae > Clostridium > Clostridium sp. ETTB3. Next base: position 761,203 of record NZ_CP199832.1, on the reverse strand, counting down.
TCCGGTTCTTGACCAAACAATGATAATATTCAAATTAATATACCTAGCAATGGCATCATAAAAATAAGTGCTAGCCATGGCCAATTTAGTGCATTACTTAATATTATCTTTGCTTACACTTCCAAAACCTGAAACCTTTACAAAATTATTATAAAAGTCAGTTACTATATTTTCTATTATTACTTAGAATTCACCTACTTGAATGAAACTTCCCTTTATAGATGAAAAATTTTTCAAGAACAAAAGGGCTATCACTATGCCCACTTCGTGGTATCAATTTTATAGCTTTAAATATTGAAATCCATTGATATAACTTGCTTTACAAATTCAAATTTTTATAATTTCATATACATAAAAAAGAAAGTAAGTAGCCTATCACTAAGCTACTTACTTTAACTAAACTTTATAAAAAATTTACTTTTTCTTATTAATTAAAATAGCACCAATTCCTGTAATTATTGTTCCTATAAGTCCACTAGTTACAACATATCCTGTCTGTGGTAATTTTGAAGAATCATTACTTGATCCTACTAAGGATTCATTTTTATTATCAGAAGAAGGATTTTTTTCATTTTCTTTATCTTCTGATGGCGCTACTGGCTTTTGTTGCTCTACTGGTTTCTCAGTATCGTTTTTCATATCTAATTTTATTGTTTTTGAAACTATACTTCCATCTTCTAAAACAAGATTTATATCATAATTAGAAGATTCAAATCCTATATATTCTAAAACCTCAGGTGAAAGGACTAATTTATCATCAATTATATAAACAGCAGGAGCTGAAGATATATCCTCTTTACTTCTTAAGTTTTTATATATCACCGGTAACTTTTTACCATTTATAGTAACATATTCAACTTTAGAGTTACTTGGAATAAAATTTGGAATTTCTACTGCTTTAAGGTTATTTTTATCAATTGTAACTTCAAATTGAGTATCATTTGATGGTGGTTTAACTTCTTCTCCTCCATTTGATGGTGGTTTAACCTCTTCTCCTTCATTTGATGGTGGTTTAACCTCTTCTCCTCCATTTGATGGTGGTTTAACTTCTTCTCCTCCATTTGATGGTGGTTTAACTTCTTCTCCTCCATTTGATGGTGGTTTAACCTCTTCTCCTCCATTTGATGGTGGTTTAACTTCTTCTCCTCCATTTGATGGTGGTTTAACTTCTTCTCCACCATTTGATGGTGGTTTAACTTCTTCTCCTCCATTTGATGGTGGTTTAACTTCTTCTCCTCCATTTGATGGTGGTAGTTCTGGCACATTTGGCTTATTTATTGAAGTATTACTATTAATTACATTAATTGTTATTGCTCCAACAGAAAGTGTCTGATCTGAAAACATTAATGCACAAGGATACATTCCGTTAGTTAAATTTAATGCTTTTAGTTCTTTATATGGTATAGTTAATGTTTTTTCACTATCATTATATACAAGCTTATCAACATTAAGTTCGTATCTATTTTCACCATAAGAAATAGTAAATTTGGTTAATTTTTGGTTAAAGTAATCAACCCCAGTTATAACCAAATCTTTAGAGTTATTATTATCAAACTTTATAGTCTGTTGAGTTATAGTAGGAAAATTGTTTTGTTTATTTTGCTCTACTAAAGCTTCCTTTAATACATTTGTATTAGCGGAAGCAGTTACTACACCTAAGTTTGAAATTATTAATCCCCCAGCTAAAGCAATTGCTAACTTTTTTTCTTTTGTGCTCATATTATTTCCTCCTTAAATAATTAACATTTTACCAATTAAATTTACTTTATTAACAATTTAATAATATAAATTTAAAAATTATCTTTAATTATACTTAAATTTTAAGTTTCTGTAAATATATAATTCTTATATTAGATTTCGGTAAGTTTTAATTTTTGATATGATTATAGAATAAGTTTGTCTACTTTTAAAACTTATTTTGATTATTATATTAATCCCTAAAAAGTAACCATTAAATATTTAATATTAGATTTATATATTAGAATAAATAACTATCTTGATAAAATAATACTATTTATATATAATAATTTCAACATGTTATATATTCCAACAGTAATTAAGTTATTTGAATATATAAAAACAATTAACTTATTAAGTATAAAAATACAGAAAGGATGATGATATTTGATACAAACATCCCCCCAAAAATGCACCTTAGATAAAATTAAAATATTATCTGGTGCACAGCTAAAATACATTGCATTTGTATCAATGTTAATTGACCATGTAAATAAAGCATTAATTTACCCAAACTTAAATGGTGAAGGGTTATTACTAAAAATAAGCAATCTTTTTGATGTACTAGGGAGAATAGCATTTCCTATTTTTGCTTTTCTTTTAGTAGAAGGTTTTTTTAATACAAAAAACAGAAAAAATTATTTATTATATCTTTTAGGATTTGCTATAATTTCAGAAGTACCGTTTGACCTATTTGTAACTAAGACATTCTTTAATCCTAGATTTAATAATGTTCTTTTTTCACTTTCACTAGCATTAATAACTATTTGGATTATTGATATAATTAAAACAAAAATAAAGAAATCACCTAGAATTATATGGTATACAATTTCATTATTTATAGTTACCATAATGTGTTTTATATCTATGTTTCTTTCTGTGGATTATGATTATCATGCAATTTTAATAGTTTATTTCTTTTATATTTTTTATAATAAGCCAATTTTATCATCTATATTCGGATATCTTTCTATATTCAAAGAAGTTTGGGCAACCCTTGGCTTCGGATTCATTCTTACATATAACGGAAAACGTGGTAAACAATCTAAAATATTAAATTATTGTTTTTATCCAGTTCACCTATTAATCTTAGGATTACTAAGAATGTATTTTAATATCTAAAATTATTTTCAATACAAAAACGGCAACTATTGGAATTTATTCCACTAAATTGCCGTTTTTTAAAATCTTTATTCCCTTACACTTTATTTAAATATGAATTATATATTTTAATTTTCTATAACTTGCATTATATTTTCACTATTATAAACTTCTTCATCAAGCATTCCCTCAGACTTTGCAACTACTACACTAGTTGCTGCATCTCCAACTACATTTAAAGAAGTTACTAACATTTCTATTGGTCTATTTATTGCAAGAATTAATGAATAAGCAAGAATTGCCGCATCATTATTATATCCCATTCCAGTTAAAACTGTGAAAAGTATTATTGCTCCTGCACCTGGTGCAGCTGGTGTACCAATTGATGCTATTAATGCAAGTAATCCAATAACTATTATATTTCCTATTGTTACATCATACCCTGCACTTGTTGCTATAAATATTGCAGCTATAACTTGCATTATTGCTGTTCCATTCATATTTATAGTCATTCCAAGTGGTAATATAAATGATGCTATATCTTCACTAACACCTAATTCTTCAACTGTAGTTTTAGTATTTAAAGGTAATGTTGCTGCAGATGATGAAGTTGAAAATCCAAATAATGCAACTTTACCTATTTTGTTTACAAATTTAATTGGGTTAAGTCTAGCCCCTATTGCTATAAATATTGAATACCCAAAAACTAAAAATAATAACAATGCTATTATTGTTGTAAATACATATACAAATGCTGGTTTTAAATTATCTATACCATATATTGCAAATGTTCTTGTTATAAGAACAAATATTGATATTGCTCCAAATTTAGTTATTATAAAACTTAAAAATACTGTTATTATTGAATTTACTTCTTCTAATAAAGTTTTTAATACAGTTACTTTATCACCTAAGTAATTAATGCAAAGACCTAATACTACTGCAATAAAAACAACTGCTAATATACTGCTATTGCTTGAAAATGCAGATAAAATATTATTTGGTATAGCTTGAATTATTATTAACAATGGATTATTTGAACTCACAACACCTTCTTGTGCTGTTACATTTTGAACATTGGCTGTAAATAACCCTAAATTCTTTATTATAAATCCTATTGCTCCAGCTAATGTTAATGCAAAAACTGAAGTTGATAAAAACCCTAATATAGTTTTATATGAAATACGACCTAGTTTTCTAGTATCACTTATCTTACACATAGCTAATGCTATTGATGTAAATACCATTGGTACTATTACCAATTGAAGTGAATTTACAAACAACTGCCCTATTATATAAAATATACCAATTGCATTTGTTGCTCCCTTTTGTGATATGTCTTGAAATAAAATATTATTAATACTTGTCCAAACATGTTCATTTCCACTTTTTATCAAATTCTCTCTAAGAATTATAAATCCTATTCCAAATACTAATCCTAAAGCAAGTGCCATTGCCATCTTAAGTGCCAGCTTATTACTGTTATTAATTTTTTTAATCATTTTCTTATTCTCCTTGTTAGCTATTCCCCTAATTCAAATAACTATATAAGGATAATATACCTTTATTGAATGCTAGGACAAAGTGGCTATCGCCACGCCAAGTTCGTGGTATAAATCTTACAGTTTTAAATCTTGAAATCCATTGATATACCTAGCTTTACGACTTAAAAATTTTTATACTTTCCTAAGCGTAAAAAAAGTCTTCCAAACCTGGAAGACTAATATAAATTCAATATAAATAACTTTTTATTAATACATAATTTTAATCAATAAATTATTATTAATTATATTTTTATAATAATAAATGTCATTTGTACGTATATTATAACTTCCTTATTGATTTCCCGAATCAATTTAAAGGGATTTTTCGTTTATATTATCATATACTATATTTTGTGTCAATATTAATCACAAAAAATATAAGTAATAATTTCCTATTCTTAACAATTCCTTATTAAAAGGAAAATATCTCTTAGTTGAACTTCTATAAAAAAGGTGTTATTCTATCAGTATTAAAACTAAGTATAAAACTTCAAGTGATAAAATAATATTAAAGGCTTATAAAAATAGGCCCTTTTTTTATGTAAAGCGAGGTACTAATATGATAAAAGTTGATAAATTATCTTACTCATTTCCCCAAAAAAATTTATATAATGATATTTCTTTTACCTTAGAAGATGGTCAACATTGTGCTTTTATAGGAACAAACGGTAGTGGAAAAAGTACTCTTATAGATATATTTATGGACCCTGAAAAATATTTATTTGATGGCTCATTAGAAATTGATCCAAGCTGTAGAATTGGATATGTATGTCAATTTCAAGAAATAGATAAAACACAAGATATTACTGTTTTTGAATACTTAGCTGAAAATTTCATTAAACTTCAAAATGAAATAACATCCATATGTACTGAAATGGAAACATCTTCTAATATCGAAACTTTACTTGAAAAATATCAAGATGCCTTAGATGAATTTGAATCAATCAATGGAGATGATTTTGAAAATATCATTGATAAGAAATTAAACCTTATAGAATTAATTAAATATAAAAATTTAAGCATATCTCAACTTAGCGGTGGAGAATTTAAGCTTATCCAAGTAATAAAGTCAATGTTAACTAATCCAGATTTACTTATTATGGATGAACCAGATGTGTTTTTAGATTTTAAAAATCTTAATGCCCTTAAAAACTTAATTAATGCTCATAAGGGAACACTTTTAGTTATTACTCACAACAGATATTTATTAAATCATTGCTTTAATAAAATTCTTCATCTTGAAAACATGGAAATTCAAGAGTTTGATGGAAATTACATAAATTATAATTTTTCATTACTTCAAACCAAAATAGAACTTCAAGAATTAGCTGCTGCTGACACAGAAGAAATTGAAAGAAATGAAATATTAATAGATAGATTAAGAGAACTTGCAAGTGAAAATGCTGAACAATTTAGAGGTAAAACTTTAAGAGCTAGAGTTAAGTTCCAAGAAAGATTAGAAAAACGTAGAATTAAAGCTCCATTTGTTGAAATTAAACAACCTAATATTATTTTTATTACAACTGATGAAGTGGAAGAAAAAACAGTGCTAAAAGTTACTGATTATGAATTATCATTTGATGAAGTTCTTTTAAAAGATGTAAACTTTGAAATTAAATCAACTGATAAAGTAGCTATTGTTGGTGCAAATGGTGCAGGTAAAACAACGCTTTTCCAAACTATTTTTAACAATAATAATTCTTCTATTGAAATAAATGAAAATATCAAAATAGGTTATTTATCTCAGCTTCAAGGTCAAACATTAAATTATTCTAATACAATTGCTGATGAATTCTTTGATATTGGCTTTAAAACTTATGATGATATTAAGGAATATCTTGAAGGTTATAACTTTGATGAAGAATTACTTAATCAAAAAATAGGAACATTATCTGGTGGTGAAAAGAACTTAATACAATTAGCTAAAATTTCAGAAGTTGGAGCTGATTTACTTCTTCTTGACGAACCTACAAGCCACTTAGATACTTATTCACAAATAGCATTAGAAAAGGCAATTAAAAACTATAAAGGTGCTATCTTAATGGTATCTCATGATTACTATACTATAGCAAATTGCATGGATTATGTTTTATTTATTGAAAATAAAAAAATTAGAAAAATTAATATAAATCATTTTAAAGATATAATTTATGCTAATCACTTTAATAAAGACTATTTAAAAATTGAACAAAAGAAAAAATCAGTTGAAACTAAAATTGAATTAGCTTTAAGAGATAATAACTTCCTTTTAGCTCAATCTTTATGTGAAGAGTTAGAAAAAATTATTAAATTACTTTAAAATATTCTATGTAGTATTAATAGCCTAAATTAAAAATGATAAAGTAATTTTATTTTTTAAGATTCTAAATTTATATCTAAAAAAATTTAATAAGTGAATTTGTTTTGATAAAAAACAAATTCCCTTATTAATCTTAAACTAAATCATACAAATTTTTTGTAAGTATTCACTTGTACATAATATATCACCATATTGATCTTCAATAAATTCAATAACAGCATCAGAATTATTATCTATAATTCTTGAAAAAACAACTATATAATCTTTTATTATATTTTCAATTATTATATTAATATAGTTTTAAAACATTGTATATTCTTTACATACTAAAAACTCAATAGTCCTTGAACAGCCCCTGTAAAATATACAAGAAACTGTTCACTTCTTCTTTAACTTTTAATATTAATAATATAAAGTTTTAATAAAATTAGAAAGTTTATCTTTATCTGGTGTAATAAAATTATCTAATTCAATTGTTTTTATAAATTCATCTTTTGTAACCCATTTATAATCAATAGTTTCACCTTCTTGCAATATAATTGAATCCTTTTTTATATTACATTTACATATATGAACTTTATAAAATGTACCTTTATAAGGCTTTTTTACTGTATAAATAAGTTCTAAATTATCAGCTTTAATACCTGTTTCTTCAAACAATTCTCTCTTGGCGGCATCTAAAAATTTCTCTCCCTTAATTACACTACCACTTGCACCAGCTTCCCAAAGACCTGGATTATTAGGCTTACTCCAATCTCTTTGCATTAATAAATAAGTTCCATCATCATGATATACAATAACATTAACTACAGCATGAAAAACTCCATTTTTTATCTTACTTCCTCTAACTATATCAATTCCTATCTTTTCTTCATTTTCGTTGTATCCATCCCATAATTCCATGTCTCATACCTCCTAATACAACTTAATTATTTAATGTTGCATTTCATATATTATAATTTTTTAATAATTATAATACCTAAGTGAAGTTACTCACCACCCATTACTCTCATATTTTTATAAAGTTTAATTAAAATCTCAAAAAACTGCAAGAAGATTTATCCATTCTACCTACAGTTTTTATTTATTATTTTATTTATATTATTAATAATTAAATTTCATAACTTTATCTTAATATTTCTTCAATACTATATGGAAGTTCTTCAATAATATGAGATGCATTAACACAAAACATTTTATTTGATAACTTATCGCCAACATAACCATGTATATAAGCTCCTAAAATAGTTGCCTTAAACACATCATATCCTTGAGCTATAAAAGAAGTAATTATTCCAGTAAGGGTATCTCCCATTCCTCCTGATGCCATCTTACTATTTCCTGTTGGATTTACATAAACCTCTATTCCATTTGTTATTATTGTATTATATCCCTTTAATAACACAATTATCCCATATTTATTTGCAAAATTAACTGCAATATTTACTTTATCTTCATTAATATCATTAATTGAAACTCCAGTAAGTCTAGACATTTCTCCCATATGTGGTGTTATTACAATTTTTCTTTTGCTGTCTTTTAATATATTTAAATTATCCTTAATTACATTTAATGCATCTGCATCTAAAACAACAGGACATCCTTCCTTAGATAAAATTTTCCTTACTAAATTTAATGTAAAATCATTATTTCCCATTCCAGGCCCTATTGCAATACTATCACTATTCATTATTAAATCTTGAAAATTTTCATCCTCATATGTCATAGTCATTGCTTCTACAAGCTTACCTTTTAAAATATCTGCAATCGATTGTTTAGTACACAAGGTAACTAATCCTGCCCCACTTCTTACAGCTGCTTGTATTGAAATATATGCTGCTCCTGTAAATCTCTCTGAACCAGCAATAATACTTACTCTTCCAAAATCACCTTTATGTGAATATTTATTTCTTTTTTTTATTATATTTTTTATATCATTTATTTCAGTTAAATATTCCTTTTGATTAAACATATTAACTACATAATCAGGTATGCCTATCTTTTCTACCTTTATAATCCCTGTATAATCTTCACCATTATTAGCTAAAAATCCCCTCTTATAAGTTTCAAAAGAAATAGTAGTTTGTGCTTTAATAGCTGTTCCTAAAATTCCAAATTTATCACACATCATTCCTGATGGTATATCTACAGCAAGTGTATATTTACTATTTTCATTTATTAAATTAATGACTTTCTTATATATTCCCTCTACATTTCTACTTAATCCTATACCCAAAATTGCATCAATGGTCATATCATTTTCATTTAAAGCCTTGCTTAACTCCTTTATGTCTTGCTCTTCAACAATATGATTAATTTTTACTCCCATGTTTTTTAAAATATCATAATTTATATTACAATCTTTACTCATAGAATTATTTCCCACCATAAATACATTTATCTTCATATTCATAGCTAAAATTTGACGTGCTATAGCAAGTCCATCTCCCCCATTATTTCCACTTCCACATACTACAGTAAATGATTTAAAATTATCAAAATTTATATTTTTAACTACACTTATTGCTGCATTTTCCATTAAAATAATTGAAGGAATACTTAATTCATTTATACAGTAAGAATCCATATTTCTTGTTAATTGAGCATTTCCTATTTTCAAAATTTCTTCACCCTTTTTATATAACTTTAATTTTTTTGTATTATAACCTTTATATTTTCTAAATCTAACCTAGCTTTAAACCAATTTTCTATATTATTTATACTTTGATTTAAATCATCCTTATCACTATATATTAAAAGTAATTTTATATCTTTTTCTTCCTTATTTTCTCCATTAATTTCTCCCGTATAAACTTGCTTTATGTCTGGATATATTGCACTTGATATTGTAATTTATCAAAATAAAAAGCTTTGCTAATATTTTTTCTATTAAACAAAGCTTCATTACATATTATAATACATTTTAATCTTAATTTATATTTAACTTTATTACAATTACCTTACAATATTGTAACCCTTTATAAATCTATTAGTAGTAAGAATATTATTAATTTATTATTCTAGATTTATTCTATCTAATATCGAATCAATTTTTTCCTCAGCCTCTCTTATAGCATTTTCTCTTTCTTCTTCAGTTGTTCCTGTAGCATCTACCTTAAGCTCTTGAACATTCTTAATTCCCATAGCCTTCATTATTTGAGCTACATAATTTTCTCCCTTATCCATTATAGGATCTAATATCCAAGGTATATTTCCACCTGAAGATTGAATATACACTACCGCTCTCTCTTTATCATCTAATAACCCCTTTGGTTTTTTTCCTTTTTCAAATGAAATAGTCTTTTCTTCTTGAACTATACAATCAATATATTCTTTTAACGGTGCTGGAAATGATAAACTCCACATTGGAGCTGCTATTACATACATTTGCGCGCTTATAAATTGATCACATAAATCCCTTATTTTCCTTATTTCCTTTTGATCCTTTTCTGGTAATTTTTTCGCATCCTCTTCAGTTATTACACAATTTCTATCTTTAAAATATTGATATTCTAATCTTGGGATATGTTCTTTATATAAATCTACCTCTTCTACCTTAAAATCGCCATTTCTCTCTAAGAATTTATTGATGAATTTTCTTGCTACCATTTTAGATGAAGATAAGTTTTCTGGTTTTGAGTTAACACTTATATATAATAATTTCTTTTTCATATTATACACCTCATTTCCTTAATATTATTTGTTTTATATATAAATTCAATTCATATATAACTAAAAAAAGAAACGTAATAATGAAATAAAGAATTTTACTATCTATAACCCTATCCTTTGTTTGTAAAGTGGCTATCCTCATTTTTAACTTCTATCTAAATTTTATTATTCTTATCAACATTAATCATTTCTATATACGGAACTTCCTTTACTCTATATTATTCTATTATTGAACTACCTCGGGTACAAGACCACGAGGATTCTTTTAGCGTAGTCTGATATTTAAGTTAATGCTAATGATTTAATCGAAGAAGGAATGAAACTTATAATTGAAAGAGAAGATAAGAAAAACTAAACATAGCGTATATAACATCAATTATCATATTGTATTTTGTCCAAAATACAGACATCATATATTTAAAGATGAATTAGAATATGAAATTTTGAAATTATTTAAAGTTATCTCATATAATTATGGTTTTTAAGTTTTATAGCAAGAAATTATGCCTGACCACATTTATCTTTTTATATCTGCTCCACCAACTATTGCACCAACAGAACTAGTTAAAATCCTTAAAAGTGCTAGTGCTAACGAAATGTTTAAAGCATTTCCAAGTTTAAAGAAAAATAAGTTTTGGGGTAGTGGATTATGGAGCAAAGGTTATTATATCGGTACTGCTGGGGCAGTTAGTTCGGAGATAACTAAAAAATATATACAAGACCAAAAATTAAAGTAATGGGCTTACAGCCTCGGGCATGAAGCCACGAGGTTTTACGCCCTAAATCTATAAACTTTATGCTTCATTTACATTTGTAAATTCTTTATTATCTATAAAATTAATTATATAATCAAAGCCCTTACTATATAAAGCTCCAAATACATTGTTTAAAATACGGAATATTATTGCGCCTCCAACTCCTAAAATAGGCGTAGCTGCTGATAATGCTCCAAATGCATTAAATACAGTTTGCCACTTATATGTTCCTGAAAATCCAATCATAACTCCACCAATTAAGCCTATAAGACCTCTAAATTGTTGTGGAATTAAAAAATATATACTCATATACATTAAACAACCTAAAACCATATATAACATTCTTTGTTTATAACGTATTTGTAATTGACTTTTATCAGGATGAAACACAGACATACATGCAATTCCTATCCACATTGCTCTTGGAATATGTAAAAACTCACCAATCATTATTGCTGAAGTTGTTACAAATGCAAACTTTAATTGCCATTTAGTTCTTTCTGTATTAAAATCAACATCATTTATAATATCAATAAATGTATTTTTAAATTCTATTTTTCTTTGCTTAATATAAAAAATTGAAGCTACTAAAATTCCACCAAAAATTAACCCTATAATACGATTAATAAGAATTTCAGTATTTTCAACCTTATATCCATATAAAAGAAAATATGATAGTACTAATATACTATGATTACATAACCTTATATTATGACATGTTAAAATTAATATACCTATTATAGAAATAAAGTTTATTATAAACCCTAAAAATGGATTTGATATGGATGCTATATATGGTGATATTGATAAAACACCAAATATACCCACTATAGTTAATGCTGCTTGTCTCACTTTAAAGTCTAAGTTTGAAAATCTAAAATTTAATAAACTAATAACTGTCACTACTCCAACTACATTATTTTCTTCTCCGAAAACTTTTCCAAAACTAATAACAACAATAGTACAAAATAAAAGACATAATATTGATTTTAATATAAGTGCTGCTATATATTTATTTTTGATTTCTTTGCTTTCTGCATTTTTTATTAATGGCTTTAAATTAGCTGCACTTAACTGCATTGCTTGATAAAATCCCATTTACTTTCCATTCTCCCCTTCACTTATTTTTTCATTAGCCATCTTTATACAATCCATTAGTTGCAAAAAATTTTTTTCTCCTAATTTTCTTCTTAAATCATATATTGGACCTAAATAAAATTTTAATATTTCATCAACTTTCTTTTCTCCCAATTCTGTAATAAAAACATCATAACTTCTTTTATCATTATCATCTTGCTTTTTTATTACATAACCAGATTTACTTAATCCATCTATTAATCTGCTTATTATTGTTTTGCTTACTCCCATTACTTTACTAAGTTTTAATGGAGTCATTCCATCATTATTAATTATAAGATGACATAACAAATCTAAATGCTGACTTGATATTTCATGCTCTTTTGTAGCCCTAGGAATAAGACTTCTACTAAATAATCTTATTCCATTCATATTTTCAATCATATTCATCCAATCATTATTTTGCATATTTTCACCACCTATAAACAATTTTAATATAGTTCATAAAGTAAACTATATTAAAACTTATTTTATTGTAAAACTTATTTATTGTCAAATTATAATTTTTAACAATATGTATATAATATAATAAAATGAATTTTCAACTTCTTTTGTTAAAATTTTACATTCATTAAATATTGTTATATACTTTTATAGAGGTGATTTTATATGGAACAATATTATGTACTAAAAAAGAAATCTGATGAATATTTTTATGGATTTGAAGAAAATTCAAAAACTCCTAAATTTGGAGAATTTAATTTATCATTAATTCATATTTTTGATAACAGTGATTCAGCAGAAGAATGTCAAAAAATATTAAAGTCAAAAGGTCATCTAGATGTTTTAGTAGTTGAATTAACTATTAATTTAAATCCTATAATTGAATAAATAAAAATGACATCAGGGCTAATACTGATGTCATTTTTTATTATATTAATTTTTCCATATTAATTATTAAATTTCTTTTATTACTTATATCATTTTCTTTTTTAAATTTAAACTGTATTATTAACTTTTCAAATTAATTTTATATCCTAAAAATAAAATAATACATTATACTGGTAACAATAACCCTGATTTCTTTAATATTGGTCTTAATGCATTATATAATATTACTACTAATATTACAGAAACTACAGCATTTACAAATGTAGCTACTGCACTTAACTTTGCTAAAATCATAGCTGCATCTTGAGGTTGACCAAGAATATATTGCTTATAGAAAAATCCTACTATAGGATCTGCAATTACATTAAAAGCAAGTCCTCCTATAGCTGAAATTAAACTCCACTTAAATATATATTTACTATCATTACTTTCACTAATTTTTGCAACTTTATGTGCAATTAATCCAGTTATTAAACCCATAAATAACTTTAAAATAAATGTTTTAGGCGCCACAACTATATATACAGGATCTAACAAATCTGCAATTGTCATTCCTATTGCTCCTGCTAATCCTCCATACCATCCTCCAAGTAATAAAGCAGCTAAAACACAAAAAGTATTTCCAATGTGCAATGATGTTGCATCTCCACCTGGCACTGGAATTTTAATTTGCAAGTAAGTAAAAGATACAAAACATAATGCTGCTAACAATGCTGTTTGAATTATTTTTTTAAATCTTATTTGATTCTTCATCAATATCCCCCCTATTTAAACATTAAATCCATTTTATACCACAACCCTATACTATAGCAATTGTATCCATACAAATTATATTTTGTTCTTATTTTCTCAAACTTGTCTTATACCTATTATTCAAATATATTTTTGTATTTTTCTAAAGTTCTTATATCGTTAAGTTCTTCATCTTCCTTCATATAATCTTCAAAAAAATCATTTAATTCAATAGCCTTAAGAACATCTTCTAATGCTAAATCTAATTTATTTACTCCTACATAAAAACAAGCTCTATTATAATATAAAAATCCTTCATCTTCATTTTCTACTATTCCTTCATTAATTATTTCAATAGCTCTTTTAAAATCTTCCTTTTCTCTATACATTACAGCATAATTTAAATAACTATACGGATAATATGGATTTTGTTCTATTGATTTTTTATAATATTCTTCTGCTAATTCAAGATTCCCTAGATTTTTATTAAACACACCCATATTAAATAATATTCTAAAATGATTTTTATCTATATCATTAGCTTTTTTCATATATTCTAAAGCTAATTTAGTATCTCCTAATTCATCATAAATACATCCCAAATTAGCATTGGCCCATAAATCTCTTGGATTTAAGCTTAATACCTTTTCATAATTTTTTATTGCTTTTTCTTTATTGCCTAGCTCATCATAAGCATTAGCTAAAAAGAAATATGCTTTTTCATATTTATTATCATTTTCTATTGCCTTTTTATAATATTCAATTGCTTCTTCATATAAACCATCATCATCAAGAATTATACCTACCCCATAATAAGCAATTGCATTGCTATCATCTATTTCTAATACTCTTTTATACATCTTTTCTGCTAAATCAAAATGTGAAATTTTATCATATAAAAATGCTAAATCTAAAATTAAATCTATATCTTCTTTTCCCTCTGGGCAATTATATGCTTTTTTAAAAAACTTTAAAGCTTTTAAATAGTTTTTTTCAATCATAAAATTACGACCTATTGATATATAATTATCAAACATGTATGACTTATCCAAAGTTCTCCTCCAAATCAAATGGGGCTATCGCACTAAAATTTTTATACATAATATATTGTTTTGAAAAATAAAAATCAACACAATATATTGTAGTATTTATTCTTAATGCGACATCCCCATTTTTATATTTATTTCATTATAATCTAATTTATATTATATTAAATTAAAGCATAACCATCAACTTAAACAATTTCCTTATTTAAAAAATTGGCTCTTGGTTATTCATTGAATATCCATCAGTTCTAACATCCTTCATATCAAAACTAATGTCCTTAACTTCAACTTTGCTAAGCTTTTTAACTGCACCATAAGGCTCATTTAATGAAAGTTTATCTCCCCTTCCAGAGATAACCCATAAAACTTTATATCCCTTAGGTTTAACTTGTAATTTATCTTCACCTTTGCCATCAGTAAAATAAACTAACAAATTAATATTTTTACTATTAGCATATTGAAAAACAGGAGTAAATCTAGTTCCTCCTCCTGAAAAACATCTATCTTTTATATCATTTATAGTTTTTACTTTATATGTACACTTAACTTCTTTATCACATTCTATTATAGTTATTTCATGATTATAATTTTTTACTATATCTAGAACTTCCTTAATAGCTTGCTTAAACTCTTCATCACTAATACTTCCACTTATATCAATAGCAACTGCTATTTCTGCCTTATGGTTTCTAAGCTCCCCTCGTAACTCTAATCTATTAGGTTGTCTTCTATTTCTTCTTGTTATAGTTTTTTTCTTGTTACTTTCTACAGTCCCCATTAATCTCTTAAGGTATAAATTCCAAGGAAGCTCGCTCTTACTTTTTCTTAAGGAAGATATCATTCCTTCTACATGAAGTGGAATTATACCTTTTTCAGCATTACTTATGAACTTTTCAGTAAAATCCTTAAGCATTTTTTCATCTATATGTTCATATTCATTCCATAAATCATGAGTTTTTTCTGGATCAAATCCACTATCAGTATCTTCTCCCCAACTATCATCCTCTTCACCTTCATCATTTTCTTCAAGTACATTTAATACATTTTGAATATTTTCTGCATAATACTCAAATGTATTATAAGGTTCAAGATTTAGCTCATACTTTAAATTTATTCCCTTTAAAGTAATTGCATATGGTGGTAAATTATTAAGATATTGATTTACTACTATATCCATAGCTAAGTTAATGGCAAGTGTACTAATCTTACCTTTTAATTCTTTAGCTCTTATTAAGTGCATAGATAATACATGATGAATTTCATGCTTAATACTACTTTCCATTTGTTTTATATTAAGCTGCAAGAATATTATTGGATTAAAATATATAACATATTTAGCCCCTTTAAAATTTATACCAGTAGGAGTACTTATATCAAAGCGTATTTCTTTTCCCATTTGAAATAAGAAATAACCATAGAAATTATCCTTTTCATCTATAAGACTTAAATTTACTTTATCTATAAATTTAAAAAATTCCTCTTCAAAATCTTTGGGAATATCTACATCAAACTTTTCGCCAGTACGTAATGCCTTAAACATAGCTGAACCATTTACTATTTTATCAGCCTTTATATAAAGTTCTTTTTTTAACTTTTCAAAATAACTTTCCATATGTTATCCCCTTATTGCACTATAAGCTTCAAAATAAGCATCTACAAATTCTTGATCTTCTAATGCTAATTTATAAATTACAGGATAATTATTTTTCATATCCTTCATTATTCCTACCATTAAATCAATTGGATATAATTTTAAAAATTTAACAAATCTATTAATATAAAAGCTTGATTCTTTTTCAAAGCTAAAAATATTACTTTCTAATATCTTTAAAATATTTATAGCAGTTAAATATAGTCTTGTATGAGTTTCTTTTTTAATAATTTCTATTACCTCTTCATCAATATAATTTCTACAAAATACTTTTTCAAAAGATATTAATGCTTCATGATTACTTTCAATGAAACTTATAAATTCTTCTGCAATAACCCTTCCAACATTTCCTTTAATAACATTTAAAAATACAGCTCTTGGTATAATTTCTTTCTTTTCTTTATATAACTTAAGTGTTTTTGAAATTCTTTCATAACTTCTTGGTGTTGCTCTTACATCTTCTTCATTTATTTTTTGAAGATACTCTGGAAATGTTGAAATAAATTCTATTACTTCTGTTTCAATTCCAAATTCGATTGCCCAGCTTATCCAATCAATATAATCATTTTCCATATTAAGCCAAACAAATCTATTTTCTTGTGCAGCATCCATATCCACAACTTGATAATCAAAGTCTTCTCCATACTTATTTGATGGATTCATTGCTGCTAATATTTTTACATCATTATGAAGCTTATATCCATTTATTTCTCTATTTAAAATTAAATTCATAAGTTCTTGTTGTACTGTATGTTCACATCTATTAATTTCATCAATAAACAATAATACTTTATTACCATTTAAAATTTCTTCATCTATTTCTTTAAGCTTTGTATGAACTGCATATATAGTTGCCTTTTTTTCTTGAAAATTCCCATTTGAATCAATAGATTTATACGATTCTATAGTTGGTAATCCGCCTATTTCTCCTTCTTTAAGAAGATTTCCATCAATAACAACTAATTTAAAATTATTTTTATTAGCTAATTTTTTTGCTAATGCTGTTTTTCCTATACCACTTTCTCCAATTATTAAAGGTACTTCCCCTGTTTCCAATACTAATTCAGCACTTATTAATGTATCTTTAAAATTCACTTTTCTTCCCCCTATATTATCTTTAGCTTTTCATCTACAGCAATTTTTTTTGCTAATTTACTTCCATATTGATAAATAAACATAATTTTATCCATATTAAAATATTCGGAATTTTTATCTATTAAAGTACAATTTATAAAATCTCTTATATATTTTTCTGATATCTCTTCTTTAGATATTACTTCCTTAAGTAAATTTTCTATTTCTTCTTGTGAAATTTGATTTAATAAATTTTTTGAAACATATTTAATTACTAATATATTTTCTTTCATTAAAATTAAAAGTTTTTCCTTATTTAAATTACTTATAAAATTTATAGCACTTTCATTATTCCTTATCGCTTGTACTTCTGCCTCAATACAAGGAAACTCAATATACCTTAAGGCATCATAACTTATTTTAACAGCTTCCTTTTGAGCCTCTTCACATGGTGATTTTATATACTTTATTGAATCATAATCTTTTTTAACTGCTAATACTTGTAATTCTTCATTTGGATTTTTTACATATCTTATTGCCCATCCTCTTTGTTTTATTGCTTTTTTAATAATACTTTCTGAAGGATTCTTTATTTGGTTTAAATTGCTCCATCCATTTTCTATTGCAGTTTCCATCATTTCTTCACTTGGATTTTCTATAAATTCAATAGCTCTTGGATTATTTTCTAATGCTAACTTTTCTACTTCTTCGGTAGGATTTTTAATATATCGTAATAACAATCCATTTGCCTTAACTGCTAACTTCTTCATTTCTTCAGTTTGATTATCTATATTTTTTATTATAATTGGATTTCTTTTAATCATTTCAATTGCTTTTGATTCTTCCATATTTTAATCCCTCTTATTAATTATAATTTTTAACTAATAATAATTATTATTTATTTTAATATTATTATAAATATTTTTATCTTAAATTTAAAGCTGATATATATAGTGTGATATACTGTATTTCTTAATTATCTCCCCTATTCTGTCTATTTTATTACTTTACTATATAAATTATTTACAATTCTAATTATTATGTGCACTAAATTATGTACTTTTGAATATATTATAGTATAAAACAAAAGATAAAACTCATTATAAAAACATTTGTTACCATATTATAGGGGGAATAAATATGAGAAATAATTGTAATAGGGGTCATAATTTTAATAGAAGTTGTCGTAATTTTAATAACAATAATAGATGCAATAATAACTTTAATAACTTTGGATTTGGCGGTTATGGATTTAACAACTGCTCTTGGGGTAATAATTGGTTAATTTGGCCTTTACTATTCCTTTTCTTTTAATCACACTTAGTTATAATTGTAATGCCTCTTCTATCAATAAATGGATACTTTAAATTTAAAAATATACTATTATCATAAAATTTAAACCTATAAAATAAGCCTACTTTTATAAATGCCTATCTTATAGGTTTCATTTTATTTTTAATATTTATAACATAATTTCAACTTATGCTATAAATATTAAACTTTAATAGAGATTTTTTTATTTTATTAATTTATTTTAATAAAAAAGGCAGTATCAAATACTTATGATACACGCCCATTATAATCTTATCCTAAAATTTCTTTTACCATTGGATTAATTTTTGATCTATCAAATTTACCATTAACCTTTGGCATAATTTCTTTCATAATATTCCCCATATCTTTTGAAGTATAATTTCCATTTGTTATTATTTCTCTTAACATTGCATTAACTTCTTCTTCTGTTAATTGTTTTGGTAAATATGGAGTTAATACTTCTATCGCAAATTTTCCTTCTGCTATTTTATCTTCATCATTAGCCTTTATTGCATATTCTAATGCTTCTTTATTTTGCTTTATGCTTTTTTCAACTATTTTAATAACATTTTCATCTGAAATATCTTCCCTATTATTAACTTCAAATGATTTAATTTCAGAATTAACTAATCTTAAAACACTTACTCTAGCCTTATCTCTTGCTTTCATTGCTGCTATTTCGTCTTTTTTTAATGTTTCTTTTAACATAATTTATTATAGTTAGTTATTATAACTAACCTACCCTCACTTTCATCAATTTTATTTCTAAAATAAATTATATCAGTTTTATGCTCAAAATCAAATTTATCCAAATCTTTAATTTTCTTCTTAATCATTTATTGAACATATTACTTATTATTTAAATTATTTTTTCTTATTTTTAACTTTTCTTAACCATTTATATGTCTTATATAAAATAGGATTTTTTCTTTCTTCCTCTTCCTTGCTTATATATTCAAACAATTCTTTTATAGGTTCAAGCTTATTAATTGTATCATTATATCCTTCTATTATTCTTATCCTTTTTGCATCCGTGTTTAAATTTAAAGTTCCTGTTATTGTATTTTCATCAAGATTTTCAGGACTTATTACTATTAGTTTTGAATTTGGATAAAGAGTTCTATCAACTTGTACTTCCTTAGATAATAAAACTACAATTATAATATTGCAATTTTCTCCATAAACAGGTTGTATAGGTATATTATCAGCTATTCCTCCATCAATATATTTTTCCCCTAGTACTTCAGTACAATCATAAATTAAAGGTAATGATGCAGAAGCTAAAACTATTTTTTTACCTGTTTCCTCATCAAAATCATTAATTTTAAAATACTTTGCACTAAAATCTGATAATTTTGTACATGCTGCATAACAAATTTTATTATTTTCCTTTATCTTATTAAAATCTAAATACTTTTCTACCACTTCAATAGCACCATCATTTGCTATTGCTCCATGCTCTAATTTATAATTTAAAAACTTTTTTGCTAATTGAAGGTTTTTTCCTCCAATATATAATCCAATACCCCTTTTAATTAATTCACTCTTACTTATAGGAACTAGCTTATCCATAGTTACTTCTTCCCAAAGTTCATCTGCCTTTTTCATATCATTCATAGCAAATAATACCGAATTAAATGCTCCAATTGATGTTCCTGAAAAAACTGTTATATATTTTGTTAATTTTAATTCATCTAACGCTTTCCATACTCCAAGCTCATAGGCTCCCTTACCGCCGCCCCCAGCTAATACTAATCCTATCTTCATAATTTCCCTTTCTAATATCACTATTTATATAAAATTTATAATAAAATACTTTTTATACCCCTTAATTATATTTATATATTTTACCATTTTTTTAAATATAAATACATTAAAATATCAATTTAATTTTATACTCTTATATCCACTAAACATATGGTATACTGCTTATAAGATTTCATTTAGGAGGGGTTAGCTTGAACACTAAAAAATTTAATATAATTATTTCACCGGCAAAAAAAATGAATATAAATAATGATGATATTATAAGCGAATCTATGCCATGTTTTATGGAAAAAACAGAGGATTTGTGTAACACTTTAAAAAAATATAGCTATAATGACTTTAAAAAACTTTTAGCTTGTAATGATGAAATTGCAAAACTTAACTATTCTAGATATAAAGATATGAATTTATATAAAAACTTATCACCTGCAATTCTTTCTTATGAAGGGATTCAATATAAATACATGTCACCAAATTCATTTAGTAATTCAGAATTTGACTATATATCTAATCATTTAAAAATTTTATCTGGTTTTTACGGCATTTTAAAGCCATTTGATGGTATTGTTCCTTATAGATTAGAAATGCAAACTAAATTAGCAATAGCAGATAAGAAAAATTTATACTCATTTTGGGAAAATTCTTTATATAAAGAGCTTACTAAAGATACTAATACCATATTGAATCTTGCTTCAAAAGAATATAGTAAAACTATAGAAAAGTATTTAACTAAAGACGATATTTTTATAACATGTGTTTTTGGAACTCTTATTGATTCTAAAATTAAAGTAAAAGCAACAGAAGCTAAAATGGCACGTGGCCTTATGGTACGTTACCTAGCTGAAAATAATATTACAGATATAGAAAAAGTGAAAAACTTTAATGAACTTGGTTTTTCTTACTCAAAGGAACATTCAAAACCTAATGAATTTGTTTTCTTAAAATAACCATAAAAGCGCTTGCGTTCCCACAAGCGCTTTCTCACCAATTTATTTTAAAATACATTTTTTATTAAAGTTTATTTTTTAAACTTCCACCATTAGTTTCTATAACTTCTTTATACCAGTCAAAGCTTTTCTTCTTATATCTTTCTAAAGTTCCAGTTCCATCATCATTTCTATCAACATATATGAAACCATATATTTTCTTAAGTTCAGCTGTTGAAATTAATATTTCTGCTCCATTATCTGCAGTTAATCCTATAGCATGCTTTGTCTCAAATAATGCTGAAACTATTCCATTAACTGGTGAAACAGCTCTACCTACTGTTGGTATTATAGCTACACCTTTTCCCATTATTTCTTCTGAAAAAGTAATATCATTAACTTGCTTTAAAGAAACAGCTTTACCTTCAATTGGAGATAATACAACTGAACTTGATGTAACTTCTTCTTTTTCAACTGCTACTTCTTCAGTTGTTTCTTCATCATCTTCTTTATTAGCTGGATCTTCAAATCCAAATATCCATGTTAATGTAAATGAAACAGATACAGTAATAGCTACAACTATTAATGCATTAATAAAGTTAGATCCTCCATTTGGATCAATAAATTGTACTAAAGATATAAGTGCTGGTGTTGCAAAAACATAACATTTTAATGTGAATCTAAGTGTTGTCATACAATGCTGTACACTATTAACATTAGATTCTTCACCTATTTTCTCTAATATTTTTTTGCAACATTTGCATAATCCATTTTATTATTCATCCATTTAAAATATATTAATTTTAATGAAGTAAAGCCCATAACACAGAAATATCTGCTTACAGTAACTACCTTTCATAACTAAGCTTTTATTTATAAAAAAACCTAAGAATTATAGATGAGCGCTCAAATCTATAATTCTTAGGTATAGCCTACATTACTAGTAACAATCCTAAGTAATATTTTAACTCTTTATATTTATTAAACTATAAAAACTGAGTTTTAATCCTTTTTTACTATTCTTTTTATATGTACTGTTAAATACATCATTTCTTCATCTGATATTTCATGATTAAACTCTTTTAATATATACTTTTTAACCTTTTCTGCACATAAATATGCATCTTTATATTGTTCTTTTATCATTTCACAGAAATTAGCATCATCACTTTTTACAACTTTTCCACTAAGAATTCTTTGTGCAAAAAACTTTAAATGTGTAATAAATCTTTCATAATGTAGTGAATATTCATCTAACTCTATATTAAAATGAAATTTAACTATATTTAAAATATTTTGAATCATTTTAGTTATATCTAAAGTATCATTCATATCTCTAGAATTTAGTTGTGCATTAACTATATGTAATGCTATTGATGCTGCTTCATCTTCTGATAGCATAATATCTAAACGTTTTTTTATAATAGTCAATGCTTCCTTACCAATTAAAAATTCATGATTATAAAATCTTTTTATTTCCCATAACAATGCATTTTTAAAGTTTAATCCTTGTTTATACCTTTCAATTGCAAAACTAATATAGTCTGTTAAAGAAATATAAATATTATCATTTAACCTTTTACCTAATTAATACTTTGCATAGGAGATAATTTCATTGGAAACTTGTATATATTCTAAAGGGATTTCTGATAGTAAATTCATTAATTTATTAGAATCATTTTTATTTTCAATAGCATATATTTTTTCTATTTTGCTTCGGTCTATTGTATCTCCAATTTTCTTTTGAAAACCCAATCCACATCCCATAAGGAGTATTTCTTTACCATTATTATCAAATGTTCTAATTAAATTATTATTTATAATTTTATCTATCTTCAACTATTACTCCCCCCCTTTTTTTGCATTTTAAAGTATAAAAAAAGACCATACTCAAATAAAATAATATTTATTATAAAATATTATAAATAATTTGGTAAAGCCTGCATAACCAGTAATAACCCCTGTCTTTTATTAAGGGGCTGTCGCACTAAAATTTTTATACACAATATATTGTTTTGAAAAATGAAAATCAACACAATATATTGTAGTATTTATTCTTAATGCGACATCCCCAAATTCTAGTATCAACAATTAGAATTATACTTCAAACATCAAAATTCTACTAAATTATTTTAAATACAAAAGAGCTGTAATTAATATAATTAAATAATACAGCTACTTTTGTTAATTTACTTTTGTAAAAATATATCTTCTATAAAATTGCTAAAATTAATTTCTTGATTGTATTTATTTCCTTTGAATATTTCTCTTGAATACAACAAATGATTATACATTACTGAAGTTAATGAATTATCATAAATATATTCATTCCTATTATATAACACACTTAACCTTTTACCTATTTCTAGTAAATCATTATAGTGAGTACCATATGAAAATCCTCTTTGTTGATACTCTTGATTTACTTTATTTGAAAAAAATACTGATTTAGCTAACCATCCTACCATAATATTATTACTTCTTGTACTTATTTCCATTATTTTATTAACCATATTTGAAAATTCAGTAAATTGTCCCATATTAACTTTAATTCCAACTAGAGGATACCACAATCCCCTTATTTTCCCTCCATTTGTTCCAGATGACCTATAAAATGCTAATCTTACTCTTTCAATTCCATAGTTATATTGAATATCAGCATCTATTAATCCAATTGCTCTAAACGGCTTGACAGTATACACATTGACTCTAAAAGTGTTTTTATATATCTTTAATATTTTTATGGATTTTTCCATAATTCATCCCTCTTATAATTATCTATACCGTTCATTGATACATAGTAATTCTTGAATTTAACCTTATAATTTTATATAACTGGTTTCTTATTTCACTTATACTTCTATATCTTCTATCCAAACCCATTAATCTTCTTAAAAAAATCCTTTCTTGAATAGTTAAATCTAATTCTTCAAACCAAGGTCTTTCAAATTTATTTATTATATTATTATAAGTTGAATAATATAATTGAAGTAAAAAATCACCAATATACCAATAATCAGTCTTTACAGAATATCCTGATTTTATAAACCTTGCTAAGCCAAAATCAATTAATGCTAATTGGTTATTTTTCATAAGAATAACATTAGGAGTTCTAATATCTCTATGAACTATTCCTTGACTATGAAGTATCTCAGCCAATTCTAATAACTGAAGTGCAGCTTCATATATTTCTTCTCTTGTAAATTCATGACCTTCCTTATTAATTAAATCATGAAAAACTATTCCATCTATATACTCTAATAAATATCCTTGTCTAAATTCATCCCTAAATTCAGATATAAACTTAGGAAATCTTGAACTATTAAGTGTTTTTAATATTCTCTCCTCATATATTACTGAATCTCTTGTTATTTTAAGCATTTCATTTCTCAACTGCTTAACTACACATTTTTGTCCAAATTTATTTATAGCTAAATATGCTATTCCATATCTTCCTTGACCTATCATAGTGACAATTTTATATCCATTAACAATATCATTTCTATTAAAATACTTGTCCATATTTCTCTTTTGTAAACCTCTACTTTAAATATTATTTTTCTGTAGTAAAATAATATAAGTTAATAAATTAACTGTGCTTACTATATATTATGTTTTTATTCTTATAGTGTTACATAGATTATTATTATGTGTAATAAAAAATGCCTACATAAAATAAAAAATAAAGCTAAAAATTTTAAAACTCTTTATGTTCTAAAATCTTTAGCTTTATTAATATATTCAATTACAATTAGTTCTTATAATAATTTTATTATTTACAATTATTATATATAATTTTTATTTTTCTTATTATTTCTTATACTTTTACGTTATAAAACGTTTACTATTGTAATATATTGTTTCATAAATATCCACTAAACCTAATTTACTTTATTTTACATATATGGTATTATATATAATTATAAGTTGATTAATTTTTATTTTATGGGAGGGATTTTTACGTGAAATATTATATCTTAAGAACTAATTCAGTAGAAGAAAATTTAAAAAATACAAATGGATACAATTTTAAAATTAATAATTTAAATGCCGAAAGATTAATTAGTGATGCAAAAGATGGAGATATATTTTATTTATTATATAACATATCTGAAAAAAGATTTATTGAAAAAGGTGTAATTTCTTCAGTTAAATCTAATTTACCATCTAATAAATTTAAAGCATTATTTTCAAATAGAGAAAGCTTAGATATCTCTTATTTACCTTTTTCATCTCCAAATTGTGGAATAATACCATCTTCAAAAAAGAGAATAAACGAGCTTTTAAGTACTAATATTTAAATTACTTTTAAGCCTTTTATTAACAAAGCAGAGAGCAATACCTTTTTATAGTTTCCCTGCTTTGCTAATTTATTATTTTCTTATTTTAATTTCCAAATATCATCATTGTATTGTTCAATTGTTCTATCTGAAGAGAAGAAACCAGCTTTACTAATATTAATTAATACCTTTTTATTCCAACCTTCTCTATCTTCATAATACTTAATCATTTTATTTCTAGTTTTAATGTAATCTTCAATATCTAGTAATGTCATAAACCAATCTTTATTAATTAATTCATTATATAGTCTATTTAAATTAACTTCATCTCCAACCTTTAACATTTCATCACTAACAATAAAGTCAACTAATTTTTTAATATCTTCTTTTTCATAATATTTCTTTGAAACATAATCTGCTTTCTTATAGTGATTTATTACTTCTTCACTTGATTCACCAAAAATATAAATATTGTCATCTCCAACTAATTGATGAATTTCAACATTAGCACCATCTTCTGTTCCTAATGTTAATGCACCATTTAACATAAATTTCATATTACCTGTTCCTGAAGCCTCCTTAGATGCTAATGAAATTTGTTCTGAAATATCACAAGCTGGTATAAGCTTAGAAGCAATTGTAACATTATAGTTTTCAACCATAACAACTTTTAAATATTTATTTACTTCTGGATCATTATCAATGATTTCTTGTAAACAAAGAATTGCATGAATTATATCTTGAGCAATTACATATGCAGGTGCTGCCTTAGCTCCAAATATTACTGTTATTGGAGTTGTTGGAATATTTCCTGCCTTTATATCTAAATACTTATGAATAATGTATAATACATTCATTTGTTGTCTCTTATATTCATGAAGTCTCTTTACTTGAATATCAAATATAGAATTTTCATCTATATCAATGTTTTGATGTTCTTTTAAATATTTCTTTAATGCTATTTTATTATGTTTTTTAATTTCTCCAAGTCTAGCTAATACATCTTTATCATCAACGAATTTCCCTAATTCTTCCAACTTAGTTGCATCAGTTTTAAAATCTTCTCCAATAAGGCTTGTAATATAATTTGTTAACTCATTATTACAGTGAATTAACCATCTCCTAAATGTTATACCATTAGTCTTATTATTGAATTTTTCTGGATATATATCATAAAATGGCTTTAACTCTTCTTCTTCTAATATTTTTGTATGAAGAGCTGCAACACCATTTACACTAAATCCATAATGTATATCCATATGAGCCATGTGTACTCTGTCATCTTTATCTATTATATAAACTCTTTCATCATCATATTTTTCTTTAACTAAGTTATCTAATTCTCTAATTATTGGAATTAATTGTGGTACTACTTTTTCTAAGTATGCAATTGGCCACTTTTCTAATGCTTCTGCTAATATTGTATGATTTGTATAAGCACACATTTTGGTAACGATACCAATAGCTTCTTGCATTTCTATACCCTTTTCCCCTAATAATCTTATTAATTCTGGTATTACCATTGAAGGGTGTGTGTCATTAATTTGTACTACTACATGTTCATCTAGCTTGTGTAAGTCATATCCATTTTCTTCTGCCTCTAAAATAATTAATTGAGCAGCATTACTTACCATAAAGTATTGTTGATAAATTCTTAATAAATGACCTGCTTCATCACTATCATCTGGATATAAAAATAAAGTTAAATTTTCCTTAATATCCTCTTTATCAAAGTTAATTCCATCTTTAACTATTGTTTCATTAACTGTGTCTACATCAAATAATCTTAACTTATTTGAAGCTTGATTATATCCTGTTACATCTATATCATATAAAGTTGAAGTTACTTTAAATCCACCAAATAATACATCAAATTTAATATTTGATTTGTTTAACCAGCTTTCCGGTGTTATCCAAGGATTTTTTTCAGTTGTTTGCTTATTATTTTTAAATACTTGCTTAAATAATCCATAGTGATAATTTAATCCAACACCATCACCATTTAAACCTAAAGTAGCTATTGAATCTAAGAAACAAGCAGCTAGTCTTCCAAGTCCACCATTTCCTAATGAAGGTTCTAATTCAATTTCTTCAATTTCAATTAATTCTTTACCATTAGCAGCTAAAACTTCCTTAACTTCATCATATAATCCTAAGTTAATTAAATTATTTGAAAGTAACTTACCAATTAAAAATTCTGCTGAAATATAATATAATTTCTTTTCTCCTTTATTAGTTCCCTTATTCTTAATACAATTCTTTGTCATTTCTAACAATGCTACATATACTTGTTCATTTGTAGCTTCCTTAATTGTTGTATCAAATCTTAAACTTAATATTTCTTCCAAATTCCTTTTTACCATAATAAATTATCCCACCTTAAATTCATTATTTTTATTTATTATATAATTTAAAATTTGTTTTTATGATTAATCATTTTATACTTATATAATAACAATTTTTTTATTTTCTCCTTGTATATTTTTATTAAAATTTGTATATTTTTATGCCATTTTAAAAAAAACTAATTTTTTTAACTTTTTATCATTTTCTAAAGTAAACAATTTTACCATTGATATAATTGACTTTTATAAAAAATAGAGATATAAGCCCAATTTTATCTATTCCATTAGTAAATTTTTAAATAAATAAATTTAGCTTTTATCTCTACTTCTTAATTTTTTATATTGAATCAAAATAATTTAATACAACTTCCTTATCACTAAAATGATGTTTTACTGTTCCTATTATTTGATAATCTTCATGGCCTTTTCCTGCAATTACAACTATATCATTTTCGCCAGCAATTCTACATGCATACTCTATTGCATCTTTTCTGTCTTCAATTACTGTATGACTATCCTTAATTCCTGCTAATATATCTTCTATTATACTATGTGGATCTTCTGTTCTTGGATTATCTGAAGTTACTATTGTAACATCACTATACCTTTCAGCAATTGATCCCATTTGTGGTCTCTTTGTTTTATCTCTATCTCCGCCACATCCAAATACAGTTATTAATTTTCCTTTAACAACTTCCTTCATAGTTTCTAATATATTTTCAAGCCCATCAGGAGTGTGTGCATAATCAACAACTACTGTACAATTCATTTTATCATGATAAACTCTCTCACATCTTCCTGCTACTGCTTTCATTGTATCAAAACCTTCTATAACATCTTCTACAATAACATAACCTCCAACTACAAGCACTCCAATTACACCTAATGCATTATAAATATTATAAAGTCCTGGAATATGAAGCTTAACTTTTCCCTTAAAGTCTTCTCCAATATATAAATCAAAAGAAGAGCCATTAGCTTGTAAATCTAAATTTTTAGCTCTAACATATCCATCCTCAACACCATATGAAGTAACTATCTTGTTATCATTAGTTGTTTCATGTAATGTATTTAACATTTTCTTTCCATATTTATCATCACAGTTTATAACAGTACTTTTAGAACCTTTAATAAATTTAAATTTTGCATTATAATAATTTTCAAATGTTTTATGATAATCCATATGGTCTTGAGTTAAATTTGTAAACATTCCTCTACTAAAGTTTAATCCCTCAACTCTTCCCATTGCTGATGCATGAGATGATACTTCCATTAAACAATACTTACATCCACCTTCTCTCATATCTTTAATAAGTCTAAATAATTCTATTGCTTCAGGCGTTGTCATGTTTGTTGGAATCATTTTATCTCCAATATAATTTGCAATTGTACCTATAAGACCAACCTTATTTCCTGCATGCTCTAATATGTGTTTCATCATATATGTTGATGTAGTTTTTCCATTAGTTCCTGTTACACCTAAAAATGTTAAGTCATTATCTTGTATATTAAAAAATGTCTTTGCAATAATAGCCATACATTCTCTTGTATCTTTTACTTTTATATAGGCAACATTATCTTTAATATCCTTTATATCCTTACTATGAATAATTACACTAGCACCTTTTTCTATTGCTTCATTTATTAAATCATGTCCATCAACCTTAACTCCTATAACAGCAATAAAAAGACTTCCCTTTTTAACTTGTCTTGTATCTCTTGTAATATCTATAACGTCTATATTTTGATAATTTATTTCATTTGTAGAACTATACTCCAAATTTGATTTTTTTAATATTTCACTTAATAACATTTAAAATCTCCCTATCTTAAATTTATTTTTAAACTCTTATCTCAATGAACTCTATATCTTATAACTATTTTACATCATTTATTATTCTTTATCTATAAAAGAATAGCAATTAGATAAATAGTATTAGTTTTAGTATTATTATATTTTTATTGCATTTTCATTTGAAATATAGTATAATTTAACAAATAGTTTTTGAAATATCATCAAAGGCGATGATAAATAAAAATATACTTTATTTTTATCGTGGCCTTTGTCTAAATAAGAATTATTCATAAGGCTCGCTTAAAGCGAGCCTTTATTATTTTATAAAAGGTGGAAAAAAAGATGTGTAGCTTTGTTGTATTTTCTTCTGATAATTTAAGTTTATCTGACCTTTCAAAAGCCTTAAAAAAGGTTTATCATAGGGGTCCAGATAATAATTACCTTGCCATTGAAAATGGTTTATTATGGGGCTTTAACCGCTTATCAATAATGGATTTATCATCTAATGGAAATCAACCATTTAAATATGATTCTTGTGAACTTGTATGTAATGGTGAAATTTATAATTATAATTCTTTTAAAAAATTATTATCTCAAGAATATATTTTTCACTCCAATAGTGATTGTGAAGTTTTAATTCCATTATACCTTAAGTATGGAATTGAAATAATGTGTAAAATGCTTGATGCTGAATTTGCATTAGTTTTATATGATTCTAAGGATAATTCTATAATGGCTGCAAGAGATCCTATGGGAATAAGACCAATGTTTTATGGATATACAAAAAAAGATCATAAAATTTCTTTTGCAAGTGAAGCAAAAGCATTAATAGATTATTGTGATGATATTATGCCATTTCCTCCTGGCCATTATTATAAGGATGGAAAATTTACTTGTTATAATGATTTATCTAATACAAAATTTATAAATAACGATAATTTAAATACTATTTTTACAAATATAAGGACTAAATTAATTTCTGCTGTTGAAAAAAGACTTCATGCAGATGCTCCAATTGGATATTTATTAAGTGGAGGCTTAGATTCTTCATTAGTTTGCTCTATTGCTCAACGAATGATTAAAGACCCTATTAAAACTTTTGCTATTGGAATGGATACTGATCCAATAGATTTAAAATATGCAAAACAAGCCGCTGATTATTTAGGAACTGATCATACTGAAGTCATAATAAATAAAAATGATGTTCTTAAAACATTAGATGAAGTAATTTATCATTTAGAAACCTTTGATATAACAACAATTAGAGCAAGTATTGGAATGTATTTATTATGTAAATATATTCATGAAAATACTACCTTAAAAGTTATATTAACTGGTGAAGTTAGCGATGAGTTATTTGGATATAAATATACTGACTTTGCTCCATCTGCAAGCGAATTTCAAAAAGAATCTCAAAAGAGAATTAAAGAATTATACATGTATGATGTATTGAGAGCTGATCGTTGTATATCAGCTCACGCCTTAGAAGGTCGTGTTCCATTTGCTGATATAGATTTTGTAAATTATGTAATGAGTATTAATCCTTCAAAAAAAATGAACACTTATAATAAAGGAAAATATTTATTAAGAAAAGCCTTTGATGGACAACAATATTTACCAACTTCATTATTATATCGTGAAAAAGCTGCTTTTAGTGATGCTGTAGGACATTCCCTTGTTGATTATTTAAAGGAATATGCAGAATCAAAATATACTGATTCTGAACTTTCCTTAGCAAAAAAACGCTATAAACATTGTACCCCTTTTACTAAGGAAGCACTTCTTTATAGAGATATTTTTGAAAAATACTACGCTGGAAATGAAAAATGGATTAAGGGGTTTTGGATGCCAAATAGAGAATGGCCTGGATGTAACGTTAATGACCCAAGTGCTAGAGTACTTTCTAACTATGGTGATAGTGGTAAATAAGATTTTAAGGAGCCTAAAATATATTTAGAACTCCTTTTATATTTTCTCATACTTTAAATTAATTATAACTTTACCTGCCAATTTTTTATAACTTTTTTTATAATAATTTATAAAAACTATTATTTTAACCATACTAAATATTATAATAAATAATTTATAAGGAGTGAAACAAATGAAAAAACATTTAAGTTTACTTTTATCTATTTTAATATTAACAATAATTTTATTTAACAACTTATCAGTATATGCATTTTCATCTTATACCACTGACCCTATAGATACATCTACTTTAAATGATTTAACACAAATAACTGAAGTATCAGAAGACCCTTATTCATCATTTATAGATGATTCTTATTATAATATTACTAATGATTATTTAACTACCATAATTAATAAGCTATCATCTCTTCCACCTTCAGGTAATCCTTGTATTGATTATCTTGGTGAAGAAATATTGCTACATAGAGCAATTTTATTTACATCTCATATTATTCAAGGATATACTTCTAATCCAGAATTAATTGATATTACAGATGATATTATTGAAAATTATACTGGTGAATTAAAAGAAATGAGAATTGAACTTGCTAAATTAATTGATAATTCTAAAAAAAATAATTCATCTAAATTTGATGATTCATATTATAAGGAATTTAATCCTATAGCTAATAAATTATCTACTGATTTTTCTAAAATTTCATCTAAAGATAGTAATGATTTAACATATATTAAAGAAGTACTTATTCTTTTACAAGCATCTCATGATATAGCTGATATAGATAGCATATGTACTAATAATGACTTAGTTAGTAAAATTTCTAAAAACAGTTTAACTAATACTTCTGGATACATATCTAGATTAACAACATTAAAAAATTCAATTAAATAAAAATAAGGGTGGAAAATTCACCCTTATTTTAAATTTTAAGCTTTTTAAATATCATTGGATAAATCCCAATTCCAAAAATACTTATTATTGAATATCTAATAAATGAAAATATAGCTTCACTTGGTAGTACTATTTTTAATCCTTTTTGTAAACATAATAATATTAATACTCCAATTACTACTCTAATTACTTTATTTATTCCTTTTCCTTCGACAGAAAAATTAACATATCTTTTTTCAATAAACATACCAATTAAAAAACCAAAATAAGCACCTAATCCTTTAATAAAATCTTCAGAATGTGCAAAAGTTAATGCAGGTAAAAATATTATAAATGTAATTGTATATACCATGATTTTATTTTCATATTTATTATATATGTTATAACAAATATATGATATTAATACTCCTAAAATCCCACCTACTATAACATCTTTCGGATAATGAACTCCTAAGTATAATCTTGAAAACCCTATTAATATTATCATTATTATAGCTATAATATACATAACTTTCTTTTTAATATAAATTGCCATTGCCCCATAAAATGAACCTGCTCCTTGAGTATGACCACTTGGGAATGAATATCCTGTTGCAGTTTTTTCTCTTAAGGTTCTAATTCCCTCTTCACCTATTGGTCTTTTAAATTTAAAAATATCTTTAACTACACAGTTAACTAATACACTTGTTAATACTGCATATGCAATATATTCTCCAAACTTCTTATCTTTTACCCAATAAATTATCGATATTATTAAAACTAATACCATTTGCTCTCCACATATAGTTATTAGTTGAAATAAAATATCTAAAAATGGATTGGCAATACTTTGTATGTTTCTTAGAATCTCTAACTCCATTTTTCCTCCTTAATTTTACTTATCAAAATATGTTTCTTATTTTCCTTCTTTAATGCTTCTAATGCAAAAGCAACATATAATTGAGTACTTATTAATATTGCCTTTTCATCTATATTAAATTTATCATTATGATTTGGATAATCCCTTCCTATTTCTTCATTTCCAGCACCTACAAATGCAAATACCCCTGGAATTCTTTTTTGATATATAGAAAAATCTTCTCCTAACATCATTCTGGGAACACTAATCAAATCATTAGGATTAAATATTTTTTTAGCTGCATCTAATGCTATTTTAGTTACTTCTGGATCATTAATTACAGCTGGATGATGAGAAATGTCATATTCTACAGTTGCAGTTGCTCCATATGCTACAGCAGTGCCATATGCAATTCTTTTTATTGAATTTTGTATATGCTTTGTTGTAGTTGCATTAAAACTTCTAATAGTTCCTTGAATCATTGCTTCCCCTGAAATTATATTATGTGTTTCCCCTGATTTAATATGTCCAATTGTAACTACTGCTGAATTTAAGGGATCAATTTCTCTACTCACAATAGATTGTAAATTCATTACAATTGCAGCACAAGCAACTGTTGCATCTATACATTGATGTGGCTTTCCAGCATGACCTGATTTTCCTATAATTTTAATTGTAAATTTATTTGATGCTGCCATTCTTGGCCCTTCTTCAATTGATATCTTACCACATTCAATATCACCAAATACATGTAATCCAAATATTTCATCAACATCATCTATATATCCATGCTCTGATATTAATTTTGCCCCACTTGAACATTCTTCTGCTGGTTGAAATATTAAAACTACCTTTCCTTGAAGGTTTTCTTCATATTTTTTTAAAATCATTGCTGAACCAAGTAATGCTGCCATATGTGCATCATGTCCACAAGCATGCATTAATCCCTTATTTTGTGATTCATATCTTACCCCTGTATTTTCTTGAATCCTTAATGCATCCATATCTGCACGTAATGCAATTACTTTTTCCTCACCACTTCCTATAGTTGCAACTACTTCTGTTTTTATTCCATCTTCATACTTTACACCAATTTTATCTAATTCTTCCTTAATTCTTTTTGAAGTTCTATACTCTTCCATTCCTAGCTCAGGATGTTTGTGAAAATCCTTTCTTAGTGAAATTAAATAATTACCTATAAGTTTAGTTTCTTTTATAATATCCATTTTACGCCTCCATGATATAAATTATATATTTTTATGAAAAATTTGTATATTATTTAATAAAATTTATTTAAATATTTTACAATATATGGTAATATCTATTTAGAATTAATTTTTTTAGAGGTGAAATTATGAAAAGAAACTTATTAATTTTATGTTGTACTACTATATTATGCTTATCACTTTCATCATGTAGTTTAAAAAATGCTATTACAGGAAATACTACTGATGATTCTTTGACAGCATCAGAAAATACTAATAATGCTGATAATGTTAATAATACTGAAGGTAACATAACAAATGATACGACTACTGATGAAGGTTCAGATTCTAAAGATGCTTCATCTACTGTTGCTAATAACAATTTTATAGAAAGCAATGATTCATCATCTTCTGCTAATACTTCTTCCTCTTCTACTTCACCAAAGCTTACTACAACTTCTGATAATTCAACAGTAAGTAGAAGTTGTAGAATTTTCTACTATAATAAAGTTGATTCAAAAACTTACTGTGTAGATACTAGTTCTACAGTTACTGATAATGCATTTGTTACTGCATTAACAGAAAAATTATATACAACACCAAATAATAACAACAACTTTTTAACCCTTTCTAAAGATTATGGTGTTAAATCTGCTACTTTAGATTATGATACAAATGTTTTAAAAGTTGTATTTAATAATAATTTCTTAGATGAAATGAAACTTGATGATACTACTTCTCAAGGATTTATGGCATCCATAATAGATACTTATGCTTATAATTATAATGTAAATAAAGTTGCAGTTTACTTTGGAAATGACTTATATACTGGAATAGACGGTACATCTACAGCAGGTTATACAACTGTCGATTATACAAAAGTATTAAAACTTGACTAATTTAATATTTTGAAGGGAAAGTAATTTAAGTTCTATAAAGCAACACTTCTTACTTTCCCTTATTTTACATAATATATATTGTTAGTTTTAATTATTATATTTATTTTTAAAGAAACTTCTCTTTATAAGCAAAAATTCCTCCATATCATTTAAGAATTGTAATAATTGTGCCCTACTTTCAAATTCTTCCCTAGACTTAGGTAATTCCATTTTTTTAAATTCATTTCTCAAAATTTCTAAGTCATTTAATAACTCTTTACAATCATTTATTTCTCTTATATTTTCTGAAACACATAATGTAAAATCAGACATAAGCTTCATTTGTTCAACAGGTATGTTAAACCTTTCAAAATGAACTCTCATTCTTTTTATTATATGAAATTGATTAATTCTCATATTTATATAATCTGTATAATATGAAGAACTCTTAAAAAAATTATTATTTACAATTTTATATGCTGTTTCTTTGCTTTCATATAACCTTTTTTCAATTTCATCCATTAATTTTTGTTCATCAATATCTACTGAATAAGTTATCAATGATTTTGCTATTTTATGAATTATAATTCTATAATGCTCTTCAATCCATTCTTTATCATCCTTAAACTTATCCTCTAATGAAGGCATAAATGTATTTGCTATACCTGCAACACCTATTCCAATTATCATAAGCAATAATTCATTTATTATTAAAGTAGCTGTAATATTACTTGCTGTTAAAAAATGTGTTGATAATACTACAGCTGGAACCATTCCTTCTTGAACATTTATTCTTGATGTTATTGGTATTAAAATTAATAAAAATATACCAAAGCTTATTGCACTATTGCCTAAAATACTATATAAAATTACTGATAATAAAATTCCTATACTACATGCAGTAATTCTTTTATAACCTATTATCAATGCCTTTTTTCTAGTATCTTGTATACTTAAAATTGCAATTACAGCTCCTACTGTAGCATATTGTAATCCTAAAATCTTTCCTATTATTAATGCTATAGTAGCTGATATAGCCATTTTAAATGCTAAATTATATATATACTTTAAATAGTTAATCTTTTTCATTTTTGCCCTTCCTCTAACTGTGTATAACTATGTCATATTATATATAAATTCAAAAATAGTGACAAGCAGAGCTTATCACTATTTTTATCATTAATTTCTTTACTTTATAAATCTAAAGTTATATTTATTTCTTTTTTCTATTTGATATAATTGCTACTGTTATTGAACTTATTCCTATTATAAGCAATACTACTATACTAATTTCAACTATTACTAAACTATTAAAAATTCCAGTTCCCTCAATTGTGACATTAATAGTTTTTGTAGCACTTAGCCCTTTCTTATCAGTTACTTCATAAGTTATTTGGTATACTCCACTTTTATTTATATTAACACTATCTTCCTTTATTATGATATTGTTAGTTAAATTTCCATCTTCCCTATCTAATGCTGTAACTCCATCTAATGGATTAAAATAAGTGCCTTTTTTTACTGTAATATTATTAGCATTAATGATTGGTGGGGTATTTTCTTTATTTAACTCATCTTCTGATTGAACAACAACCATCATTGCTTTATTTACCTTGTTTCCATCACTATCAACAACTTCATAAGTTACATGGTAATTTCCTTCAATACTTGTATTAACATTATTGTATATTGCCATAACCTTATTAGTTATATCTCCATCTTCTTTATCTGTTACTGCTACCCATCCTAATGGATTAAACTTTGAATTTAATGCTATAAATATATCATTACAATATATAACAGGAACATTATTGGTTTTTTCTTTTTTCTTTTGAGTATTCATATCCTTAACTTTTACCTTAATTACACAAGATGCTGAATTTCCTGAACTATCAGTAACCTTATATCCAACCTTATATGTTCCTTCTTTATTTACATTAACATAATTATAAACAACTTTAATTTTATTTGTTATATTTCCATCCTCTGGATCTGATGCACTTACCATTGCATATGGATCATATTTTGAACCTAATGCAACTGTTATATCTTCAGCATATATTATTGGTGATTTATTACTTTTAGATTCTGATTTAGCTTCAACAGTTACATTAATACTTTTGGTTATGCTTTTACCGCCACTATCAGTTATCTCAAAACTAACTGAATATTTGCCAATTGAATTTACATCAACTTTATTTTCTACAAC
The DNA here is from genome assembly GCF_053571985.1 of Clostridium sp. ETTB3. Taxonomy (NCBI): domain Bacteria; kingdom Bacillati; phylum Bacillota; class Clostridia; order Eubacteriales; family Clostridiaceae; genus Clostridium; species Clostridium sp. ETTB3. The sequence continues at coordinate 723,246 of NZ_CP199832.1, read as the reverse complement.
CTTTATTTTTGAAGTTAAATCTCCATCTTCCTCATCACTTGCACTTACTCCATCTAATGGATTAAATTTACTTCCTAACTCAATTGTTTTGTCTGATGCATTTATAATCGGTAATGAATTTTCTTTTTCTTCATCTTTTTCTTCATCTTTTTCTACAGTTACTGTAATTGCCTTAGATGCTTCTTTACCATTAGAATCTTTAACATGATAAGATACCTTATATGTTCCAGCCTTATCTACATTAACTTCATTATCACTTATTTCAATTTTATTTGTTAAATCCTCGCCATCACCTGATTTAGCACTTACTCCATCTAATGGATTAAATTTGTCACCTACTTTTATTGTTTTATCACTAACACTTATTATAGGTTCACTTTTAGACTCTGGCTTTTCCCCTAATTCCTCATCTTGCTTTTTATCTCCCTCTTCTTCATTTTTTTCCTCTTCATTAGTTCCTTCATCATCTTTTACTTGTTTTTCATCATTATCATTTACTTCAACATTTATATTACCTACATCCTTTTTATCATTTACTTGTACATCATCTTCTTTAATATTTTCTTCACTTATATTTCTATCTTCTTTTGCCTCATTATTTTCCTCTGCATTAAAATAAGTACTTGGAAATAATAATGCTATTACTACAACTGCACTAAAAAAAATTGATAATGCCTTTTTCATCTATTCCTCCATTATGTTTTAGAAATAATCTATTATAATAATATGGTGTTTTAAAAAATAATTTCATTATTTTTATAATTTAAAAAAATATTATTAAGATTTTATTTCAAAATAATGGCTATGGTTAGTTAATAATTATTTATTTCTTATATTTTCATCTACTCCAATTTTTCTTAATAACTCATATCTATAAATATTATCAGCTTATTCACATAATTGTTGAAGTACTAATATAGCTGCTAATGTTATTAAAAATATAATTCCTATATAAATTGCTAAATAAGAAATCATTACCCATAATTCTGTTGCTTCAACTTCTTCCTTAGTTATATAACAAAAATCGCACACCATTTTGGTGTGCGTATTTTATAATTATTGAAGATTAAAAATATACATATTTTCTCTTGATACAATTTATTATTAATTAACTTATACAATATAATTATTTTTATTAAATTAAAATATCTTTTCTTGTAAAATTAATATGCGCAATTATATATGAAATTACACTAGTTGCAATCATAATAATTATTCCATTTTGAACTGTCATATTAGGATTATTAAATGTTAATGCACTACTTCCAGTTAATATACTAATTCCATCTGCATAATTCACAAATATTAAATGAGCAAAATCTTTAATTGTAACCATTAATTGGCTTGCTATAGTTAAAAAAACTGTAACTACTACTGATAACGCCATAGTTACCATACTACTTTTAATTAAAGTTGAAATTAAGAAAACTACTGAACAAGTTGCTACAATAAATAACCCTTGGAATAACATAGCTTTAACAAATAACTCTAAGTTAGTTCCTATATGACCTGAACCTACAACTTTAACTAATTCAGCTATACCTTCAGAATTTATAATCTTATTATACTTAGCTCCTAAACTAACTGGATAACTAGCTCCACCTAACTTACTAGTTAAGTTCACAAAAACAAAGCCTATAAGTTCTGCCCCTAAAATCATAGTAATAACTGTTAATGTTACTGCTATAAACTTAGATAAAAGTACTTTTCCTCTTGTTACTGGTTGTACAAGTAAGAATTTTAATGTTGCTGGAGTACATTCTCCTGAAACTATATCACTCATAAATACAGCTATACCACAAACTAAAAGCCCTGCCCCTAAAAATTGCATAAGTGAAGTCATATAATTATAAGCTTCATATTCCCATCCATAAAGTGGCTCAACATTATTATCCCTAAGATAATTATAAATTTCCAAATTATCTTGCTCTTGCATTAAATATCTTCTTGACCACTCATCATCATAATTTTTATAATCTTCTATAGTTTGCTTACTATACTCAATCATTTGATCTAATTTAATCTTCCATGCCTCTTCATCTAATCCATTTTTTATTATATATTCATAGTTTTTTATTTGCTCCCTTGAATTTTCTATAGCATCTTGTAAATATGCTATATATTCTGGATTAACATCAGTGTCTTTATTTGATTCAAGTTCTTCATTATAATACTTTAAATTATCTTGAGCCATTTTTAATTGTCTTTCTGGTGAATTCCATATCCTCATATTTTTATCATCCCTATATTGCGCAAATATAGTTATTAATATAAATGCTGCAAAAAGCGAAAATACTATCCAAGTCTTAGACTTTTTCATAAGCTTTATTAATTCATTTTTTATTAAAGTAAATAACATTATCTTATTCCTCCCTCAACTAATTCCATATATCTTTGCTCTAAGCCTTTTCTTTCTTTATAGATTTCTTCAATATTAAAATTATTACATGCTAAATGCTTAACTAGTCTAGACGTTGAGTTAGATTCTAATATTATTTGTAATCCTTTATCATTAATTTTACATGATGAAACATAAGTTAATTTTTTAACTTCATTTTCAATCATTTTCTTATCATCATTAGAAACTACACAAATTATATCTTTTTCAGTCTCCATAGAATTTGTATCTGAATTTATTTTTTCTACAGCCTTAATTACTCCATCATTAATAAATGCCACCTTATCACAAAGATTTTGAACTTCTGATAATATATGTGATGATACAAATACAGCCATTCCTCTTTCTTTAGCTGCCTTTTGTACAACTTCTCTAAAATCTAATATACCTGATGGATCTAAACCATTAGTTGGTTCATCTAAAATTAATAGCTTTGGTTTTGATAATAAAGATGCTGCAAGCCCTAATCTTTGCTTCATTCCTAAGGAATATTTCTTTACTTTATCATCAATTCTTCCCTCAAGACCAACAAGCTTTATAGTTTCCTCTACATCTTCTTTAGAGACATTTCTTATTCTTGCAATTTGCATAAGATTTTCTCTTCCCGATAAGTATTTATATAACTCTGGATTTTCAACTACAGCTCCAACTTCCCTTAATGCATTTTTTGTATCATTTTTTAAATCATGTCCACAAATTTTTATTTCCCCTGATGTAGGATTAATTAATCCAACTAACATTCTTATAGTAGTAGTTTTTCCTGCACCATTTGGACCTAAAAATCCAAATATCTCTCCAGATTTTATATTAAAACTTATACCTTTTATAATTTCTCTTTTCCCTAATGACTTTGTTAAATTATTTACCTCTAAAACATTCATCTATATTCCTCCTACTATTTCTTGAAGTACATATACTACTATAATAAGTATTTCTTAATAAACCTTTTAATATTTCTTAATTATTTCTTAAAAATATATATTATAGGAAAATAAGTATATTTTCCCATAATACATCATTTCATTTATTGAAAATAACAAAGAAACTTCCGTATTATTCATCATCATCTCCTCCTTAGTAATTATATCCATAATTTACTTTATAGAACAATTATCATTTTTATATTTTACCATATATGGTAAAATAAATATAATTAAATTTTATTTTAAAGGTGGTATATTATGAAAGCACTTATTTTATATACTAATACTGGCGCAGGGCATGTTTCTGCTGGAAAATCTCTTTGTCATGAACTTAGAAATCTTGATATTGAAACTATTGAGCTAGATACATTAAACTTTGCTGGGAAAAGCACTCCCAAAAAAAGGAAACAAATTTAGATTACTATTTCATTTCTCACAGGAATTTATTGATAAGGGCATTAATCTTCCTGTTCATTCAAAATTTAGTAAATATGTAGATAAGATAAAAGCTAAAAAAGAATTAAATTTAAATCCTAATATGAATCATATAAAATTAATTAATATAAAATTTTAAATAAAATGACAAGCTATAAATACCTCTAAATGAGTATCTATAACTTGTCATTTATTATAAGCATCTTAATTTATTAATTTAATTCTCTTTGCTTTTCAATCTTTGAAATTTGCTTTTCACCTAAATCTGCTAATTCTCTAAATTGATTTATTGTTTCCTTTAGTTTTGGTAATGCTTCTTGCTTATAGCTACTAATTGAATTTAATGCTTCTAATGTATCTGAAAATGCATTTTTTAAAGTATCAACAGAAATACTGTTTTCAATAGCTTGTTTTTGAATTTCAGCCCCCTGCTCCTTTAGCATTTTAGATGTTCCACTAATTAAATCATTAGTTGTCTTATTTAAAATATCTATTTTCTTTAAAACTATTTTTTGATTATAAAGAGCACTTGCTACAATAGTTGCTGTCCTCAATGCTGAAATTGTTACATTTTTTGCCCTATCAACACCCCTTATTAATTCCTTATTATTTCTTCTTATAACTTCAATAGCTATTATTCCTTGTTGATTAACAACTATCATTTGCTGCATATCCATAACTCTTTGTCTCAATGGAAATAATATTTCTTCAGAAACAAAACTAATCTTATCTGAATCTTCATTATTAGCCTTTGCATTATCTAATGCATGAGAAATTTCATCATCCATTAACATTCCCATTTCAATTTCCTTTGCCAATCTTTTTGTTAAATCCCTCATAGCAATTTCTTCAATTTCTAAAGTTGTATTATCATTTTTTAATGTTGTTTTTCCCCTTTCTAATGACTCCATAATATCATTAATAACAGTATCTGCTTTTTGATATTTATCAAAATATGCTCTTATAGGATTTGATACCCTTCCAAAAAGCCCCTTCTTGGTAAAATCTATCATACTTGGATCTAAATCTTTCATTGTTCGTTGTAATTCTGTCAATCCAACTGCAACTTCTCCACCTTCATCTCCCATTTTAGATAGATTTTTTATGCTAACTTCTAATAATTCATTCTTTTGTGAAGATCTTTGAATTGTATCTAGCCCAAATTCATCGATTGATTTTAAAATTTCCTTTCTTTCATATAAAGAATCCATATTTATATTCATAATAGCTTCTACATTACTATTGCTTAATTTTTTTAACTTATTAACTTCTTCACTTGATGGTTTTACTTCTTCAACAACTTCTTTTTTTATTTCTTCAGCATCACTTACATTCATTGAAAATCCCATACCCATCCCCCTTATAACTTACATTTCTGCATTAAACAAACTACCTAATTTATATATAACATCATCAGAATCAGCATTAATACTTGTTGCTTCATTAATTCTTGAAATATTTTCTAATGCTTCAATATTTGCATTATATCCAATTGTATGAACTGGTATTTTAACTGATTCTAATATTTCTCTTAAATCATCTAGTGAATGTCCAATATTAGTTTCTCCATCACTTAATACAAAAAGCATCAATTTAGCATCTGGATTTTTTTCTTTTTCATCTAAAAGCATTTGCACTGCTACAGCAATTGCATCAAATGTTGCAGTTCCCCCACTTGCATCCATATCTTGTACAGCACCTGTAAATAATGATCTTTGGTTTAAATCAAACCTTTCTATTGGAAGATTAATATTAACATCATTAGAATAAGTAACTAATCCTATTGAGTTTTCTTCTCCTATATATCGTGAACCATTTAATAATGATTTTTTAAGTTCATTTAAAGGTTCTCCCTCCATACTTCCTGATACATCAGCTACAAATACAGCAACTATAGGCTTATCTCCATTTTTATTTTCCTTCCATAATTTTTGTGCTTGTAATATAGTATTTCCATCTAAATTTTCAATTTCGCATTTATAATCTTCTAATGCATTAAATCCATCCTTAACTGCTAATTCTTGATATTTATCTTGTTTATAAAATTCAATAAACTTATTTAATATTTCCTTCTTTTCATTTGATAAATTACCAACAGAATATAATGGGCTATCATGCCTATATCCAAATGGTGTAAATATATAATCGGTCTTTAGCTCTGGAGAGTTTATATAAGTTTGATACTCCATAATAAACCCATCTAAAATTCCTGATTCTGCAGAATTTCTTAATTGAAGTGTAGTATAAGCTATTAAAGGTATATTATTTTGAAATTCATTAAATCCATCAATTGCTTTTTCACTTAAAGGATTACTTGAATCAAATGTAGCTAATGTTGATACCAAAAAATTTAACCCTGTTGCACTTGCAAATGGATTTGTGTATCCCATATTTATTTCTCCATTAGCAACTGCTTGAGTAATATTTTTTAAATTAATTGCTCCATATTTTTTTATCAATTCATCATACTTTTCTTTAGATATAAGAATTCCGGCTACATTTCCAACCATTCTATCATCACATAATTCTATTGTTTTGCCATTTGCCTTTATCATTTCTCCCCACAATTCATTTGATGGACTATATGCATCTGGAAGATATTTTTCTGATATTATATAATCCATTCCTAATCCTGAAGCAATTTCTCTAACCTTAACTGAAATTATCTTTCCATTTATCTCAAATTTAGACTCATTAAAATTATTTGCTACATCTATAAGCCATCCATCTTTACCATTTCCTGCTTTTTCTCCAGTAGAAAATATTTCAATATAACTATCAGTAGTATTTTCAACCTTTGCTGGATATTTATCTATATTAGGTATTGTATCCTTAACATCTTTTACCCCTAAATCTATAGGTGCCTTTCTTGGTTCTACTTCATTTATGTTAATGTCTTTACAAATCTTTTTTAATTTTCCTGTTGCATTTTCCTTACTTATTGTTTCTTTACTTTTTCCCCAATTTTTTGTTAAAGTAATTCCTCCATAAATCACACCAAAAATTATAATAGCCATGACTATTAAAATTCCTATAATATTGCCTTTCTTTTTTTCTTTCATGTTATCACCCCCATACTTACAAATTACTTATTATTTATAAAACTTTATCTTATTTATTAATTCATCAACTTCCTTAACTGCATTCATATTTTCTAATTCCCCATCTTCTAAACTATTAAATTTTGATAATTCTAATAAAACCTTATCTAGCTTTAATAAAATTTCTTCATTATTCTCTACAGACTCTTTTACAAAGGTTATGTATTTCTGAAACATCTCTATTTTTTCCTGTGATATTTTATTATTAATATTTTCTTTTTTTACTTTTCTATATTCTTCTTCATCAAAAATATTTATCTTATTAATTACACTTTTTAAATTTATATAAAATACATTAACAACTTCTGAAATTATATTTTTAAAATTTTTATAACTTATCTCATTTTCATTAAACTTTTGTAATAAAATATCATCTATTCTTTCTTGCTTTTTACTTATTCTTTCTATTTGATTTAACAAAATATCAATATCCTTTGAAAAAACCTTTTTATAACTATTTTCTCTTAATGCATTTATATAATCTTCATCATCTTCTAATTTAAAGATATCAACTTCTTCTTTACTATTTATAAGTATTTTATAATTGCCAATAATAAAAATAATAATACTCATTATTATTACTGTTATACCTATAGCTGTCTTAAAATCATCAATAAAATCTATATTAATTCCAATTAATCCTGGTGAAAAAACAACAATATTTAGTATTACAATGATAATATTTAATCCTAATAAAGAATTAATTTTTCTTATTTTCAAATTGCAACACTCCCTTATAACTTAAGTTTTCTAGTAATAAATATATTCCCTTTTATCACTGATTATTTACTTTTTTATTTTTTTATCCTTAAATTCACTTAAACAAAAAAATTAAAAACATCTTATATTAAGCTAAATTATTCATTTAACCTAATACAAAATGTTTTATTTAAGTGATAATTATAATGTTTTATAATACATATCTTAATTTAATGTATTATTACTTTCACCCCAAAATATCCAAATGATAACAAGACAATATTCCAAATACTTATCCCCATTGTTGAATATAATACAAATCCACCAAACTCAGCTCTTACAACTCCAGAAACTAACGATATTAGTGTTCTTATAACAGGTAATAACCTACAAATAAAAATAGCTTTATTTCCATATTTATTTGAATACATCAAAATTTTTTCTGTATATTTTTCTGTTTTAGGTATCTTTTTATTTAAGCAATCTAATATTGGAGTTCCAATATAATAACCTATTATGTAAAGAACTATACTTCCAAATACAGCTGCCACTATAGAAATTAAAATAACTAAAAGTAAGCTATTTTTTGTTTCACTTACAAAAGCTCCAATAGTAGGTAATACTATTGTTGCAGGTACTCCAGGACAGTTTAAATGTTCTATAAAGACAACGATAAATAAAAATATCAATCCATATTTCGAAAAATACTCCAATATTACATTTATATTCATTCATAATCACCTTCTTTACATTAAAATTCTCTTAAGTGGATTATTAATAATATGTATACTTCTACTTATATATACTTATTCCCTCCTATCACCCTTTATAAATATAAAAATTTTTTAAATTTTCTTGTTACCGTTTTCACATTATTGGAAAATAATATCATTAGTTGTATAATAATCTATGATTTAATAATATTTAACTATTTTAACATATTTTTAAAAAAATAATCACGGGAGGATTAGTATATGAAACTTTCTTTTAAAGAGCAATCGAATCGATCATTTTTGAAATTTTTATTTGCTCCATTAATTATTAACTTTATAATTGAGTTTTTTAGCAGAAGAAGCCTAATTAATACATTAGGATATATCTTTGGCTCTCCATTAGTATTTTTGTATAATTCATTAATTATTTTATCAACTTTATCTATAGTATTATTATTTAAAAGAAGAAGATTTTTATTTACTTTAATAACAACTATTTGGATAGGATTTGGTGTAACTAATGGAATTATATTAAGCAATAGAGTTACTCCTTTTACAGCTACTGATTTAACGCTTGCTGAATTTGGACTAGGAATTATATCTAAATACTTATCCAAATTTGTAACAACCATAATAAGTGGTCTATTAATAATTTTGGTATTATCACTTGTATTTTTATTTTTCAAAGGACCAAAACTAAAAGAAAAAATTAATTATAAAAGAAATATTTTAATTGTAACTTCTATATGGATAACCTTATTTGGTTCAACTAAGCTAGCTTTAAATACAAATATTTTATCATCTTACTTTGGTAATATTGCCTTTGCTTATTTAGATTATGGTTTTCCATATTGCTTTTCAAACACATTATTAAATACAGGAATTCATAAGCCAAGTGATTATTCATTAGAAAAAATTAAATCTATATCAAGCTTAATTTCATCTAATGAAACAGCTAATAATGAAATAGAAGAAAATAATATATTATTAGCCACTAATGGCAATGGCTTAAATCAAAATACAGAAGAAAAAAGACCTAATATAATTATGGTTCAATTAGAATCATTTTTCGATCCAGAATTAGTAAACTTCTTAAGTTTTTCACAAGATCCAGTTCCTAACTTTAGATACCTTATGGAAAATTACTCTTCTGGATATTTAACTGTACCATCTGTTGGTGCTGGTACAGCAAATACTGAATTTGAAGTTTTAAGTGGAATGAGCTTAAAATTCTTTGGCCCTGGAGAATATCCATATAAAACTATCCTTAAAGAAAGCACCGCTGAAAGTGTTAATTATAATTTAAAGGAATTAGGATATTCATCTCATGCAATTCATAATAATAAAGGAACTTTCTATAATAGAAACTTTGTATTTTCTCAATTAGGATTTGATACCTTTACTTCACTTGAATACATGGATATTGAAGAATTTAATCCTAATGATTGGGCTAAAGATTATTATTTAACTGATGAAATATTAAAATCATTAGATTCTACAGATGATTGTGATTTTATTTATACAATTTCTGTACAATCTCATGGTGATTATCCAAAAGAAAAGGTATTAGAAAATCCATTAATATCTGTTTATGGACTATCTGATGAAGGGACTACTAATTCTTTCACTTATTATATAAATCAATTATATGAAGTAGATCAATTTATTGGAGATTTGGTACAGGCTCTTTCTGAAAGAGATGAAAAAACAGTCTTAGTTTTATTTGGTGACCATTTACCTACTCTTGGACTTAAAGATGAAGATTTAGATAATGGTTCTATATTCCAAACTGAATATGTTATTTGGGACAACTTTAGTCTTGAAAAAGATAATAAAGATTTAACATCTTACCAATTAACATCATCCATATTAAATAGATTAAATATTGATAATGGTGTTTTAAATAAATTCCATAATCAATTTAAAGATTCTGAAGATTATTTAGATGATTTAAAACTATTACAATATGATATGTTATATGGACAAAAATATATTTATGGTGGAGAAAATCCATTTATAGCTACTGATTTAAAAATGGGAACTTATGATATTACTATAACTAATGTTTATGAAGAAGATGGCAATTTAATTGTTAAAGGTGAAAACTTTAATAAATATAGCAAAATTTATATAAATAATCAATATACTAAAACTACTTTTATAGATCAAAATACTATTATGGCAAATAATATAACAGTAGAAAATGAATCTTCAATTGTTGTAACTCAACGTACTAGTGGTGGTGGAAAATTAAGTTCCACAAATATATTTACTTATCCAATTGATGATGGAGAAGTAATTCAATTTCAATAATATTTAAGGGATGTATCATTATTATTTTAAATACATCCCTTATTTTATTTAATTTATTTTGGACTGTTTCTCTAATATCTTTAATTCTTCAAAAGTTATATTTCTCCACTTTCCATATCCAATATCATCTAGTTTTATATTCATTATTCTAACTCTTTCTAACTTAATTACTGTATATCCAAATGATTTACTCATTCTCCTTATTTGCTTATTTAACCCTTGAGTTAATATTATTTTAAAAGTATTAGAATTTATTTTTTCTACTTTACATTGCCTTGTAACTGCATCTCCAATATCAACTCCACTAGCCATTCCTTTTATAAATTCATCATCAAAATCCTTATTAACTGTAACTATATATTCCTTTTCATGTAAATTATCTGATTCTAATATTTTATTTGCTAGTACACCATCATTGGTCATTATTATTAGTCCTTGTGATTCCTTATCAAGCCTTCCAACTGGAAATATATATTGTCCATAATTAATATAGTCAATTATATTGTCCTTTACTTCTTCAGATGCAGTACACGTTATTCCTACTGGCTTATTTAGTGCAATATATATTTTTTCTCTAGGTTTTACTCTTTCTCCATCTAATAATATTTCATCATATTCTTCAACCCATTGTCCTGGCTTACATAAAACACCATTAACAATAACTCTTTTATCTTCAATTAGTTTGTTAGTTTCCTTTCTAGAGCAAATTCCATAATTGCTAAAAAGTTTATTTATTCTCATATAACTATTTTTTCCTCCACACGACCTATCTCTTCTTTACATTAATACTAAAATAATATCATGCTAAAAATAAATAACAACCCTATTAATTTATAAAAAATTTTAAATAAAACTTGTTTATAAGCAAAAAAATATAACTGGAAATAAACCTTCCAGTTATACATTTTATATATTCTTAATTAATAAAAAAATCGCTTTTTATAAACAATCAAAGTTAGTAAATTTAGCTTTTATTAATTCTTATATATATTCTTCTATTATTGTATTTTTTAATTATAATTTTCTTCCCACCCGTGATTGTTTTCTTGAGTTATTTTAGCTTTAATATCACTTTTAAATGTTAATGTAAAATTTCTATTTAATTCATCAATATGTTCACTATCAAATAATTTCAAACTATAATCTAAAATATAATAATTCCCAGGATCTATTTTTAATTCTGTAAATACTTCAGTTTTTTCATCTTGTACTCCAGCCTCTCCTAAATTAAATTTATATTCTTTATAATCTTCACCATCTATTTTAATTAATGTATCTTCTGTATTGCAATCTTTATTACAATGATTAGTATGACTATGTTTTTTATATTTTCTTATAACTAATGTACCTTCAAATTTAATCTTAGGAATTATTACTGCATTACTTTTAGATGTCATAAATACTTTTATATTTATATCTTTATTATCATCCTTTTCTAAATTATAAATAGTATAATTTCTTTCTTCATAATTAGGATGCGAAAAGTTTAAAACTATTTGCCCTGGAATAACACTAATAGTAAATTCACCATTAGAATTTGTTACTATATTTTCATTATTTCCACTATTTACTTTAACACCTTGAATGCCATTTTTAGTAGTTGCATCTATAACTTGTCCTTTTATAGTTTTTGTATCTGGTATTGTATCATTAACTAATAATCTAGCAAAATCTATACAATAACTATCTCCACCAGCAACCTCCGGCTTTCCTGTCACTTTATTAATTGTAGAACCATCTCTTGGATCATCAATCAATAGTTCAAGACCATCTTTTTCTCCTTCTTCAATTAAGTATAATAACCTTTGAGGAACTTGAAGAGTAACTAAGTTTGCTTTAGGCCCATGCTGGTCTAAATTGTTAATTATATTTTCCCATTCTGCAACTCTTATTGCTTCCATATCACTACCTTTTACCTTTAATGTAACTTGATAATTAACATTTGACTTTGCAGAAAATGAAGTTTGCCATTCTATATTTTTACTGCCTGTAGTCCACTCTTGGAATCTTGTGTTCCAATCACCATTATTCCATCTTTCACTCCATTTTTGCTCTGATGGTTCTGGCTGAATATCATTTAGCATTATTTGAATAGTAGCACTATTTACCTTTTTAGAAGTTCCATTAAAATCTCCTATCTTTCCTTGATACATAAAAGTTATAGGTTCTGCTGGCTGTAATTCAGACCAATTAACTCCATTTTGAATATAATTATTTTCATTATCTTGTTCCCCATCTTGCATCTTTTTTCTTATTGCACGATCTGTATAACCATCATAAAACACTTCACCATTATCTGTAAAAAGTGGTCCTATTAAATTATTTTTAAATAAACTTTTATCACTTGAATACCCATCGTCATTTACTTCATATTTATTATAAGTAAAACTATAAAAATCGGCAGCATTAAATGCCAGTACTTCCCTTTGCAGTGGATTATTATTATTTTGATAATTATTTGTTCTTCTAAAGCTATAAAAATTGATATTATCAGTATTTTTTACAATATTACTTATTTTATATAATTTACCCCATTTATATAACCATTCACCTTCTATCAATTCCATTTCTGATGATTGTTTGATTCCATTTAAAGTCAATAAAACTTTTATTTTTTCTTTACCAGTTATAATATAACTATATAAATTATCTTTTTCATACTTCATCTCATTTCCAGGCCACGTTGTAGTAAACCCTGAATCACTCCAATAATGAATCTTAGGATATCCATTAGCTGTTTCAAAATATATCTTTATCTGCTTTTCTTTAAATTCGCTACTTTCTCCTAATAAATTTTTATAAAAATTATAAAATCCACTTGTTACCATCCTTCTATCAGTACCTGGAGCATCACTTGTCTTCACTCCATTAGAATCAGTACCATCATATTTCTCTGGAGCATTCCTATCTGATCCATTTTCACTAATATAAGGATAAACATCTAAAGTATTTGTATTAGGTAATTTTCCTAAAAATATATATTCTTTATCTAGCTTTACACTTCCTTGGCCATATCCACCCTCAACATTTAAGTTATCTATGTCTCCAACCCATACTTCAAATTTTTTAGCTGGTTCTCTTTTATCATCTTTTTCACTATCTTCTGGAGGAACTATATTATTATCTTCTTTTGTTCCTCCATCCTTTAATGATTTAAATGCAAACTCTAATTCTACATTAGATGTTAAGTTAGACTCATTCGAAACTTTTACTCCACTATAAGTAGCAATAGCTCCTGAAGTTGGATTTGATATCTTATCATCTATTACCTCACCATTATTATATTCCCATTTACTACTACTAGTATCTATAGTTATTTTTTCATTTCCATTTTGTATATTCAATACATTTAGATTATTTCCATTTGACCCCTTTATATCTAGCTTATTATTAAAATATGCATAACTTGAAGATGCCGTAATTACTATAATAAATATAGAAAGTAATGTTAAGTAAATCTTCTTTTTCATTTTCTCACCTCATTATTTCATTTTTACAGTAGTTATTAATTATTATATTGAACTGTCAAAGTATTAATTGATTTGCTTTCCTTATTATTAAAATAAGCTAAAGAAACTGAAGAATATAATCCAATAAATATAGATATTAATAACATTGAAATTATTAAAACTATTTTTTTATTTCTCATTTATATTCCTCCCTTTAGAAACTTTAATATTAGTACCAAATACTATCAATAATATACTTAGTACAATTATTAAATTACTACTTATAATTGAACCTGTTTGAGGTAAATTAATTTCTGGTTTAAATTCTTCTTTAATCTTAAATACTTTTGGATATACTACATATTCATATTTTTTGTTTTGATATTCATTACCTGCCAATGCATCAAAATATATTTCCATTGAAAACTTTATTTTTGTATCTACTTCTAAAAATATAGGTTCATCTAAAGTTATATATTCTTGCTTCATTAATTGAGACATTTTACCTGAATATAATAACTTATCTCCTTTACTTATAGTTACATAATATTTATCATCCATTATTCCTGATGATATTGCTTCATTGGTTTCATAAATTTTATTGCTTTGTATATCACTTATAGAAACCCTTTGAAACCCTATTCCTTCTAAATAACATCCTTCATTCCATATATTTTCTATATAAAAGTCATGTACTATATCATCAGTAGGTTTCCAATATCCATCTTTTTCAAAATCATATATTTCATTACATTTTTTATATGCCTTTACACCATAATTATTAACTGTAAAAAACAACAAAAAAACTATGAAAAAGCAAGTAGTAAACTTAGCTGTTCTTTTACACATAAGCACTTCCTTATATAAATATAGAACCATAAGAAAACTTATAGTTCTATATTATAAATTTGTATTTTAATGATATTAAACTAAATAGATAAAAGATTACTTCTCATTAAATCTATCTTCAATTCTATTTCCAGTTCCATTTTCATTCCATCCAGTATTATTTTCTTGAGTTGCTTGTATTTCAATAATTTGTGATAAATCTAAATTTTCTATAGTTCCGCTAACATTTGTTGCATTTTGATAGCTATTATCTGTTATTAATGGTAATTCAAATCTTACATCAATAGCATTATCTAATATTGTATTACCTGGTACAACTCCTAATCCTATTACATTTCCACCTTGAAGAGCAACTTCTTCTCCATTTATATACATTACCCATCCAGCATCATTCATTGCTTGTATCATTGCTTGTGCTTTATCATCAGTTTTTACAACTAATTGCATTTTAACCGTTAAATTACTTTTATTAGTTACAACTAATCCAGTTGTTCCATCTCCTTGAGGAACACCTAAAACAATAGCATCTCCTGGTCTAGTATAATTAATTTTAGTTGGTAATTCTGCTCCAATCTCAACTCTTTGTATTCCATTTACATTTGATTTTTGGGGTCCTTCTATATCAGGCGTTCTGTTTGAATTTATAAATTCTTCATTTCTTACAGCAAGTTCTTCTAAACTATATTTAACAACATCATAAGACCAATCTAAATTACCAGTTCCATTATTAGTAACCTCTGATGATACTTCTACCTTACCATTTGTAATATTTAATTTTTGTAGTTTATTATTTTCACCATTACCTTTAATTTCACTTGTTGTTCCTGTAAAGTAAGCAAATGATCCTAACGATCCCACTAATAATGTTGCTCCAATTAATAAAGCTCCTATTCTTTTTTTATTCATTATTATCTCTCCCTTTAATATTTTAAATTTTTATGTAATAAATTACTTTATCAATAAACTTATTTACCTTAATTTTTTATTATTTTTCTTTTCCTTCTTATCATCTACAAAGCAAATTTCATAAATTATAATAATTACTATAATTATAGATATCACTATAATTCCAATTGGAGACCCCACAAATGAGTAAAAGTAACCAATCTTAGGTACCTTAAACATATACCTTCCAATAACATTTTCCTTAGTTAATGGATCATCAGCTAAATTGTTATTATCACCTTGAGTTATTATACTTTTATCTTCAAATTTAATAATTCTATGAGTAGCTATAAACTCTTCTTTTTGAAAAGTTATAATATCACCAGCTTTTAAATTATCAACATTAATTTTCTTAATAAAGATAACATCACCTGGATCCATTGCTGGCTTCATACTATCTGATAAAATTACATAACTTTTAAATTTTATTAAATCATAAACCTTATCAAACTTACTTGATATATTTCCAGCAAGTCCAATAAATAACGCTATGAAAAATAATATACATAAAAAGTTACATAACTTTTTAAAAACATCTTTAATTTTCATTATGATTACTCTAAACTTTCCTTATATTTTAATAATTATTTAAAAGAGAATTTAAGCTAAAAAACAATAAACAAATTAATATATAAAGTAAAATAATACTTCATTTAACAATTTGTAATATATTCCTAAAATTCACATTATAATTATATTTTCTTTATATTTCCTAGTCAAACATTTTCATTCGTTTTTTTTCTGCATCATATAACATTTTTCTTTTACTATTTTGAATGATTTTATAAACAAAAATCGACTTTTTCCACATTTTTATATTTTTTATATTATTATAAAATAATTATAAAACAATCATAAAAATGAATTTTATGGAAATTAAATTTTAATATAAAATTAAACAAAAAAAATCAAATGAACTTCTATATTAATATAAAAATTCATTTGATTTTAAAATTTAATTATTTATATTTTTACCCTTTGTACGGTTCAGTGTGAATATTAATTTCTTTAATATAACTTAATTTTGATATTATATCATTTTCTAAGTTATCTGCAATATTATGTGCTTCCTCTAATGTTTTATTATTATCAATAAAAATACTCATATCAATATAAGCAACAGAACCATATTTTCTTGATTTAAAATCCTTTATTCCACATATTTTTTCATCATTTTCAACCAAGGATTTAATTTTATTAATATCAGCCTTACTTATTGAACTATCCATTAATTCATCACAAGATGACTTTAAAATATCAATACCTACTTTTACAACAACTAATGCTACTATAATTGATGCTATTGGATCTAATCTCTTAAATCCTAGTATTGCCCCTCCAATTCCAATAAATGCTGCTATAGATGAAAATGCATCTGATCTATGATGCCATGCATCAGCTCTTAATGATGATGAATTAGTCTTCTTAGCTACCTTAATTGTAATTTGATATTGATATTCCTTAACTCCTATTGAAATCAAAGATACTATTAAAGGAAGCATAGTAGGCTTTATTATTTTATTTATATTAATTAAATTTTTAACTCCATCATATCCTAATTTTAATGCTACAATTATAAGTACTGATGCTAAAATAAAAGAAACTAAACTTTCTGCTTTTTCATGACCATATTGATGCTCATCATCTCTAGGCTTTCTAGAAATCCTATTTCCTATAAGAATTCCAATGGAAGTAATTATATCTGATGCTGAATGTAATCCATCTGCTATTATAGCTGTAGAATTGCCTAAAATACCTGCTATTACTTTTATTACAGTCAACCCTATATTAAGTAAAATTGATATTATTGTTACCTTATTAGATTCATCATATCTATTCACCCTAATCTCCTCCAATTATCATTTGATAATCCTATTATATGATTATGAAGTATATATGTACTTATTTTAATTTATTATCATTAATATCATATGATAATGATTTTAATTACTAAAAGGAGAAATAAGTAGGTAAAATTATATTTTTAATATACAAATTCTAAGTTTTCTTTTTCATTAAAGAAGTCTGAATAATCTATGTTAAATAGTGGCTTTGTAACTTTTCTTATATCTATATTTTCCTTTATAAGTTGAGTTAATACTCCAACATAAGATAAATCTCCTTGAATTATAGCACCATATATTACTCCATCCTTATGAATTATCTTTTTATAATCCTTTCCTTTAATTTGTTTTTCTTCTATATAACTATTATCTGGAGTATTTACCATTCCTAATGACATTGTAGCTACTCCACAAAAATTCATAGTATTTTTACTTCCAAAAAAGTCATTCATATAAATCATTTTACCTAATACATTATTAGCTGCAACAATACCTTCCTTTACAGCAGTTGGCCATATTGGATTTCTTCCTGTTATGTCTCCTGCTCCATATACATCTCTTACATTTGTTTCACCTTTTGAATTAATTATAAGACCAAACTTATCACATTCTATTCCACTATCTTTTAAAAATCCAATATTTGATCTAACACCTGTACATGCAATTATTAATTCACAAGGAACCTCTTCTCCTGTATTTAATTTTATGGAAAGTGGATTATTATTATTATCAACTATAACTTTTTCTGCCCTTACACCAAACCTAAAGTCTACTCCTTCTTCTCTTAACCTTTCTTCATATACTCCAGCTGCATATTTATCTAATTGAAGTGGTAAAATTCTATCTCCCATTTCAATTAAAGTAATATTTACACCATAATCTAAAAGGCCTGCTAAAGCATCAACTCCAACTAAGCCAGCTCCTAAAATAGCAACATTTTTTACTTTTTTAACCTCTTCTTTAATTTTAATAGCATCATCCAAGTTTCTTAATCCAATTACATTATTAGCACTTCTTAAATTTTCTATTGGTGGTAAAAATGATGATGAACCAGTTGCTAATATAACTTTGTCATAACTTAACTCTTCATTATTTGATAATTTTAATTTCTTTTCATTAGTATCTATCCCTATTACTTCTACTCCCTTTACCCACTTTATTTTATATGTTTTAAAAAAATTTTCTGGAGTAAAATCTAAAGATTTCATATCTCTTCTTCCATCTAAAAAATGATGAAGTATACATCTTGAATAAACATATTCGTCTTTAGATACTAATATTATTTCTATATTTTTATCAATTTCACGTAAAGTTTTTGCTGCATTAATTCCAGCTGCAGATACTCCTACTACAACACATACCATTATTCATCCACCTCCTCTAAAGTTAATGCATTCATTGGACATTTATCTACACATTGAGGAAAGTTTTGTTCTGTTGATATACACATATCACATTTCATTACTTCTCTATTAGTTTGATAATCCATTTTTAAAACCCCATATGGACATGCCATTATACACATAAAACAACTTGCACATCTGCTTTTATCATAAATTACATATTTACTTTCATCATATTTTCTCATAGCTCCAGTTGGACAAGCATATACACATTCTGGTCTAGTACAATGTCTACAATAAATTTGAGTAAAATTTCCTTTACTATTGATAACTATTCTTCCTCTTATATCTCTTGAGCCATGAGATACTTTACATGCAGTAGTACATGTTAAACAACCAATACACTTTTTTCTATCTATTTTTATTCTTTTCATAGCAATCTCCTAATCTACCTTTTCTATTTTTACAGGTACATACTTAAAGTTAGGTTCTTTTGAATATGTATCAAATATAGATGGTAATAATGAATTTGTTTCTATATAATGCATAGGAGCATATATCTGATCTTTTTTAACAGTTCTACTTAATTTAACAAGAAAATTATTACTTACACCATTTGGTGATGTAATTTTAATTATTTCATTATCCAATATTCCTAATTCATGAGCTAAATCAGTATTTATGTTCACATATGCTTGATGTGGAACTATAGAAAAAACATCTGGTATTTCCCTAGTTCTTGTTTGTGTATGCCATTGTCCAACAGTACCTCTTCCTGTATTAAATAAATATGGATATTCCTTAGATTGCTCATAAGGAAATGTAGCTACATCCTCATAGATAAATTTAGCCTTACAATTTGGCGTATAATATTTATTATCCTCAAATAACCTTCTTTCATCTTGTTTTAATTTTTCTCCTTCTCTAAATGGCCATTGTATTCCCTTTTGATAATCACTTAATAATTCATAACTTACACCTGTAATATCACATGGCATTCCTTTTGTACATTCCCTTAATGTTTCAAAAGCATCCTTTGGTGTTTTCCATTTATCTAATAATTTTCCCATTCCCAAAGCCTTACCTATTCCAAGCATAATATCATAATCTGTTAATTCATTTTCTTTTTTTTCTAACACTGGATTAATTTTTGATAATCTTCTTTCTGTATTAATCAACACACCTTCTTTTTTCAAACCATTAGCTGAAGGTAAAAATAAATCACAGTATTTTACTGTTTCTGTATCAGAATAAATATCCTCTACAACTAGAAATTCTAAGTTTTCAGCAGCTTTTTTAAATTCCAAGTTATTTATCCATGAAACTATAGGATTAGTTGCAACTACCCATAAAGCTTTTATTTCCCCTGAATTTATTTTATCTATTATAACATTGTATGGTAATGTAGGCTTTTTAGGTAACATTTCTGGATTTATATCTAAAGCTTTTGCCACAGCTTTTCTTCTTTCTTCATTATCATATTCTCCTCCACCATAAAGACCTGTAGTATTACTAAATAATCTAGATCCCATAGCATTACACTGACCTGTTATAGAGTTTGGTCCAGTTCCAACTCTTCCTATATTTCCAGTCATTAAACATATATTTATAATTGCTTGTGCTGTTCTTACTGCTTGATATCCTTGATTTACTCCCATGGTCCACCACAAGGATACCCTTTTTCCATTATGTATTATTTGTGCTAACTCTAAAACTCTTCCTTTAGATATACCTGTTTTTTCTTCTACATCATCTAATATATATTTTTTTACATGTTCCTTAAATCCCTCAAAATCTTCTGTATACTTTTCAATATATTCATTATCAACCCATCCCTTTTTAATAAGGACATTTGCTAATGTATATAAAAGCACTAAATCTGTCTTTGGCTTTATATCTATCCACATATCGCAATTTGTTACTGTTTCCGTTCTTCTTGGGTCTATGCCAATTTTTATACAATCCTTATTATTTTTTGTCTTGCCCCAAAGAATTGGATGTGCAACTACAGGATTACAACCTATAAATATAATTACATCTGAATGTTCTAAATCATTAAACGTATATGGTGGTGCATCAAATCCAAAGCTTTGCTTATAAGCAACTACTGATGTAGCCATGCAAAGTCTTGTATTTCCATCTCCATTTCCCCCTAAAAATGTCCTTCCTATATGTCCTGCTAATGCCATTTCTTCTGTAGCTAATTGACCTGTACTTAAAAATGCAAAACTTTCTTTACCATATTTGTCCTGTATTTCAGTTACCCTTTTTGCAAATAAATCAAAAGCCTCATTCCATTGAATTTGTTTCAACTTTCCATCTTTATCTCTTAGTAATGGTAATACAGGATTTTCATGTTGTGTATTTTGTTTATCTAAATTTAATCCCTTTACACAACAAAATCCCTTATTAACTGGATAGTTAAGTGCTGGTACAACTCTATTAATAAATCCATTATCTTCAATATTAAAATCTAAATTACATGCAATTGAACAATAATTACAAGTAGATCTTACAACCTTCAATAAAATCACTTCCTTTTATTTTTAATACTTTATTATAATTCTTGGTTATTTTGTAAAAATATAATTAAATATTTTTATTTTCTTACATAATGCATTCCACTCCAATTTACATTTTTACTTACTTCAGCAATATCTGATAACTTAACATTATTCCTTATATCCAACTCTATCAACGATATATCCAATATGCTCTTTTCCATAAGGTGCATCTGGGCTTATATATTCTCTAACAAATTTAATATCAAAGTCAGCTTGTTCCCCAATAAAAATATCTTTAAATTCATCATCTTTTATATCCATATAAACATAACCTTTATCCCCTTAACACCTAAAGAATAATCTTCTGTTTTATTAGTTCCAAAACTTACACAAAAGCAATTTCTAAAGCTTTCTTTACATCCCAAAACTAAGCCTCTTATAATAAAAATCTGGCTCGCTTCCATTTTTTAAATAAACATTATCTATTCTATGTAATCCATTAACATCACAAGAATGCATAAATACTAACATTTTTCTTTCATCTATACTTGGAATTTTAAAATCATCTTCTGTATAATAAAATAAGGTTTCTGTTACAGGCATAACTACTTCTTTTGCTGTAAATTGTGACTTACGTCCAAATTCAATTTCATTAATACTTTTTACTTCTTAGTATCTAATTACATCTGTATCTGAATATTGTCCTGCATATGGTATAGATACTGGTGCAATTAACTTATATTTATACCTTATGCTATTTACTGTTTCATCAAATTCCTGAACAGTCATTTTAATTTTCATTAGTTTCACCTCGCTTTTGTCATAGTTTTATCTTTTGTAAAAATATTCTTATATATTCATACTTTTTATTTGTAGCTTTAAGATTAAATTTTCCTACTACTCAATAAACTATAAAAAAATAGAGAGATATTTTTCTATCTCTCTATTGATAATTTATAATAACTACTTACCTTTTATTATATACATACTTTTTATGTATGTATCTATACAAAAAAAAAGACAATCCCTAAGGATTATCTTATGTAAACAAACTATTTGTTTAATTGAGCTTTTGCAGTTTCTACTAAGTTTGCAAATGCCTTTGGATCATTGATAGCTATTTCAGATAACATTTTTCTGTTCATGTCGATTCCAGCTAATTTAATTCCGTTCATGAATTTAGAATATGAAAGACCATTAATTCTTGTAGCAGCGTTGATTCTTGCTATCCATAATCTTCTGAAATCTCTCTTCTTTAATCTTCTTCCAACGTATGCGTTTCTTAAAGCTCTGATTACAGATTCGTTAGCAGTCTTGAATAATCTGCTCTTCCCACCGTAGTAACCTTTTGCAAGCTTTAATACTTTTTTATGATTTTTACGAGAATTTACTGCTCTCTTAACTCTTGCCATTTTGTATTCCTCCTGAGTCCTCTATATTATAGGTATGGTAATAATTTCTTCATTGCTTTTTCTTGAGTAGTTGAAACGTAAGCAGCTTTTCTTAAGTTTCTCTTTCTCTTAGCACTCTTCTTAGTTAAGATATGGCTCTTGAAAGCTTTAGCTCTTTTTAACTTTCCAGTACCAGTCTTTTTAAATCTTTTAGCTGCACCTCTGTGCGTTTTCATTTTTGGCATGATAATATTCTCCTCTCTGGTTATGCTTTTTTAGGGGCTAATACCATTGTCATGTTTCTTCCCTCTTGTTTTGCTGCTTTTTCAACAACACAAACATCTTCAAGCTTTGAAACAAAGTTTTCTAGAATCTTTAATCCTAAATGACCTAATGTTGCTTCTCTACCTTTGAATCTAACAGTGACTTTTACTTTATCCCCGTCTAATAAGAACTTTCTAGCATTTTTAGCTTTGATAGCTATGTCATTTTCTTCAATAGTTAAACTACATCTGATTTCTTTAATGACAGTTACCTTTTGCTTTTTCTTAGCTTCTTTTTCCTTTTTAGATTGCTCGTAAATGTATTTGCCTAAATCCATTATTTTACATACTGGTGGCACTGCTGTTGGAGATATCATTACTAAATCTAAATCTCTCTCCTCAGCCATTTGTAAAGCTTCATTTCTTGAGATTATTCCTAATTGACTACCATCTGAATCAATTACTCTTAATTCTCTTTCTCTAATACTTTCATTACAAGTAAAGTTTTTACTGATAACATTCACCTCCGATAAAATCTATCAAGAAAAATATATAAATAAAAGGGCGACATATAATGCCGCCCTCGTATTATTTAGAAAATCTAGACTCACTTCTAGATAAAAATCCAATAAACTCATTACCTTACTAAGCTAGGCCGTAAGGCGAGAAACGGCTGTTTCTTCTTGACGAAATTTATTATAGCATTCTACTTATTTATTGTCAAACTTTTTGCTCATTATTCTACGAGAAATTTTAACCATTTATTCACAAATACTAATTTCTCTTTTCATATTTCCCTTGATCATATAACACTTGTCAAGTACCTTAAAACCAGCTGAAGTTATTATATTATCCATATCTTCAAAAGTAATTATAACTAGTTTACGAGCTATCCTTCTTGAGGTATTAATTATATCCTTTTGCTCTTGTGAAGTTATAGGTGAATATAATCCATAAGGAATATCAACTATGGCAACATCATATCTTTCACGTATATTATGCATATCTCCACTAGTTATTATTTCTCTATTATACCCAAAAAACTCTATATTATTCCTTGCATTACAAGCAATAGGCTTACTAATTTCATATCCCTTTATATTAAAACCTAAATCTAATGCTTCTATAACAACAGTTCCAACTCCACAGCATGGATCAATTATACTTAAGCGTTTATCATCACAAGTTGCAATATTAACTAAAGCTCTTGCCATTCTTAAAGGAATTGCATTTGAATATGAATGTGGTTTATCATTATGCTTTTGCCACTTAAAATCATTTTTTATAAGTTCTCCAAATATCCATTTATCTTTAATTTTAATAATAGCAAGTTCTACTTTAGGATTATGAATATCAGGAAATCCATTAATAACAAATCCAATTTCTCTAACAGCCTTTAAACGATTTTCATAGGAAACATCCCCATCTTCACTTTTCATATAGTTAACTTTAAAATCATCATATGAAATTTTTTCATTTTTAATTTTATTAATAATTATTTCTAATGATTCTTCTATGTATATTATATTTACTTTAAATTTTATAAATGGACTCCTTGATGGATCAAAATCCCTATTAGAAAATAAAAACTTTCTATTTGGTATTTGTTTAAAAATACTTTTCATTTCCATATTACACAATTCTTTTTCCATATCTGAACAATTTATAAAATAAAAGTATTTATTTTGGGTGTTCCCACACTCATCATTTATTAATTCAATACTCATTACTACACCCTTTACATTTAATTATTTATTGTTATTGCAATATTCTTCAATTGATTCCGCAACTATTTTAGCATAAGATACAGCATGAACAACCGTATTTGCACCTGTTACAACATCTCCTGATGCAAACACACCATTTCTAGTTGTGTGACCTTTATCATCAGTAAGTAATAATCCCCACTTATTAGTATCAAGCCCTGTAGTATTTGCTACTATATTTTTTCTTGGTGATTGACTTACTGCAATTATTACAGAATCACATTCAAACATTCCTTCTGTTCCTTCTATTGTAATAGTTGAAACTTTTCCATCTTCACTAACTTCATTTTTAGTTTCTATGTATTTTACGCCTTGTTCTGTTAATTCAATTGGTGCTTTAAATAATTCAAAATTAACATCATCTTCTTTTGCTTCTTCTAATTCAGCTCTAGTACAAGGCATATTTTCAAATCCTTTTCTATAAAGAATATAAACTTCTTCTGCACCATTTCTCTTTGCAACTCTAGCTGCATCCATAGCAACATTTCCTGCTCCTATTACAGCAACCTTCTTTCCTAAATTATATACATTAGGAGATTTTAAATAATCTATTGCATAATGTACATTTCCTAAAGATTCACCCTTTATATTTAAAGTCTTAGGGTTCCATACTCCAGTTCCAATAAAAACAGCCTTATATCCATCAAAAAATAATTTATCTAATGTAAGAACTGGTCCAATTAATGTGTTAGGTCTTATTTTAACTCCTAATTCTATAAGAATTTCTTCATATCTGTCTATAATAGAGTTGTGTAATCTATATTCAGGAATACCATATCTTAATACTCCTCCTATTTTTTCATGAGCATCAAATAAAGTAACCTTAAATCCTTTTCTAGCTAAAATAATAGATAAAGTTATACCTGCTGGTCCTGCACCTATTATTGCTATTCTTTCATCTCTATTTCCTACTTTTTCTAACTTAACATTTTTTAAGTATTTTAATGATATAAATTCTTCCATTTCACAGAAAGGTATAGGTTCCCCCTTTATACCTCTTATGCAATTTCCTTTACATTGATCCTCATGTGGACAAACTATAGCACAAACTGCTGATAAAGGATTATTTTCAAATAATATTTCCCCTGCCTCATCTAATTTTCCTTCTTTAAAAAGCCTTATAACCTCTGGAATTTCAGTACTTATAGGACAATTGGCCTTACATCTTGCATTTTTACATAATAAACATCTATCTGCTTCTAATCTTAATTCTTTCATAATTTATTTATCCTTTGCTTTATTATAATAGTTATTTAATTATACTTAAAACATAATCTTTAAATTCTTCAAAGCTACCTTTTTCATTGCTAGTACCTTTATTAATTTTCTTAGTTGCAAAATTATATTCAACACTTCCATAATTAAATTTAGGGCTAGCTATCATAACTTTATCTTCATTTGTACTGAAAATTCCTTTGTTAATCATTGATACCTTACATAATTCTAAGAAACTTTCTTCACTTTTTAACTCTCCATCTTTAATTTTACCAATTATAAAACTAAATAATGCAAATCCTCCACCCAATGATATCATGCTACCTTCATCAATATAAAATACCTTATCTGTATTATAAAAATATTTCATTTTTCCATATGATACTGTTTTAAATTGTGAATTTAACTCTATATCACTCATATCAAAATTTTTAATAGATTTTTCAATTGCTTGCCAAGAATCATTTTGCTGTATAGCATTATTTTTTACAACAGAATTAAACTTAAGCATTGCACCTTCCATTTCCTTATCTGTATAAATAATATTTTCATTTAATGATACAATAAATTTTCCATTTTCATATGTTAATGTTATCTTATTTGCCATAACAATCTCCTTTTTTATTTTTTATATGATAAAAATTATTATAACATATTTGATAACATCACCACCAGCAATAATGCTTCCACCAAATAAAACCATTACATCAGCTTGTTCAATACCATATTTCTCAAGTAATGGTAATATCCCTTTTCCCACAAAATCTTCCTAAAATATTTATATTCTTAGCAACATCAATATTATTCCCTTCTAATTTCATCCAATATCTTTATTTACCACCTTATTATTTAAAACTAATTTATTTTATTACACCTTTCATTTTCAATAAATTTACAATTTTATATTAAAAATTTCTATATTTTAAATAAGACATGCTAAAATAACAATATTTCAACATGCCTTATTAATGCTATTTAACTAATTTTGCTGTATCTCTTGCAATCATTAATTCTTCATTAGTTGGTACTACATACACCTTAACTCTTGAATCTTCATTAGATATTTCTTGAATCTTACCTCTTAATTCATTTTTTTCAGTATTAATTGTAAATCCAAAGAATTCTAATCCTTTTAAAATTTCTCTTCTAGTAATTGATGAATTTTCACCAATACCAGCTGTAAATACTATTACATCAACTCCCCCCATAGCCCCAGCATAAGCTGCAATTTGAGTTCTAACCTTATAATAAAATATTTCTAATGCTAATTTAGCTCTTTCATTTTCTGATTCAGCTGCTTCTAAAACATCTCTAAAGTCTGAAGAAACTCCAGAAATCCCTAAAATTCCTGACTTTTTATTTAATAATTCATCAATTTGCTCAATTGTATATCCATGTTGTTCAATTAAAAAGCTAATTACAGATGGATCAATACTTCCTGATCTTGTTCCCATCATTACCCCTGCAAGTGGTGTAAATCCCATTGATGTATCAACTGATTTTCCATTTTTAACAGCTGCTAATGAACATCCATTACCTAAATGACAAGTAATTATCTTTAAATTCTTAATGTCTTTTCCCATAGTTTCTGCTACTTTATAAGAAACATATTTATGTGATGTTCCATGGAATCCATATTTTCTTACTCCATACTTTTCATATAATTCATATGGAACTGGGCAAATATATGCATGCTTTGGCATTGTTTGATGGAATGCAGTATCAAAAACTGCTACCATTGGTGTATTAGGCATTAGCTCCTTACACGCTTCTATTCCTATTACATTTGGTGGATTATGAAGTGGTGCTAATACTATACAATCCTTAATTGATTTTAACACTTCATCATCAATTAATACTGAATCAGAATATTTTTCTCCACCATGTACAACTCTATGACCCACTGCTGATATTTCATCCATAGATTTAATAACACCATGAATTGAATCTACTAATGCTTCTAAAACTAATTTAATTGCACCTTTGTGATCCTTTATATTTGTGTTTATTATATATTTATCTTTTCCTTCAACCTTTTGAGTTAATATTGATCCTTCAATTCCTATTCTTTCAACTAAACCTTGAACCATACTTTCTTCTGTAGACATGTCAATTAATTGATATTTTAAAGATGAACTTCCACAGTTAATTACTAATGTTTTCATTATTTTCACGCTCCTGTTGGTATTATACTTTATATAAGTATAATACCATTAAAAATATTAAATACTTAAAAAATTTAATTATTCTTTTTTGTCTGAAAACTTTATATATTTTTAAAAAAAAGAATATATTTAAAATTTATAAATATATCCTATCATAATATTCTTATTGATTTTTTAATAAAATTAATATATTTAAAGCTCATTTAAATACTCTTTTAACTCTTTTATATCCATAATAACTTCCTTATATTCTGGATAATCCTTAAATATTCTTTTTATACATCTTATACAAAAATCTTTTCTTTTTTTAAAATCATTTCTTATTTCTTGTTTGTATCCCCATGTATGAGTAAATAACTTTTGATTTTCATTAAACAATTCTTCTAATGTCATTATTTCATTTATTTTAATTTTTTTTCTCTCAGCACACATAGATAATAATCTCTGCTCTGCAAAAACCATATTTGTAATTTTATCATTATTATTTATTACATTTTTCATAAATTTTATTGATTCTGAGGTATAATAATCCTTAAACTCATTATTTGATATATAAGCAAATGCCGTATTGCTTGGCAGTACTGACCAGTCAAAATTTTCATCAAATAAATAATTATTATTCATATTAAAATAATCTTTATTGGGATAAACACTACTAATTATTTTTTCCTTATGAATTACACTAATTTCTGATTGTAATAAAACATTCTCAATATTATCCCATACAATAAAATCTGTATCTATCATTACACAAGGTGACTTTTGTCCCTTTAATGCATAAATTTTTCCTGCAGCCCAAAATATATTACTATCAATATCATTATTTATTTTATTTAAAGATACATCAATTCCTAAATCCCATATAGTATCAATACCTAATTTTTTATAATAATCAGCAGCAATATCATCAGTAATCATTTTTATACTGCCATTATTTTCTCTCCATTTTAATGCTGATATTATTGTAGTCAAAATTTCAAAATCATCTATATAATAATTTTTATTAGGATTTGCTCTCAAAAACGGTGCTGTCCAATTTGAATGAAATGCTTCTATCATAATAACCTACCTAAATAATACTTATATAAGATTTAATCCATATCCTCCAGCTCCAGACCCAAGACCTTGTGTCTTTGAGGAATTATTTATTTTATTTTCATTTGTTATTTTCTTCAAAAAATTATCTTTCGTATTCTTTATAACATACTTTTCTTTATTTAAGTTATTATTGATTTCTTTTGTCATATATTCTCCCTTTTAAAAAAATATTATAGCATATATAAATTAATATTAACTCATACATTTCTATAATATTTTATAGTTTTATTCTTCTATTAAGTCTCTTATGACTCTTGTTGCATCCATATAAGAAGCAATTGATTTATCATAATTTAATTTATTAATTATCTTTGATAATAATTCAGACATATCAACGGCTTTATACCATTTTGCTGCATGTAATTCATTTGAAATATATGTTAAATTAGTTGAATATACTCTTGTTATTATTCCATCTTCATAGAACTTATTAAATTTCTCTAAGCCTTCTGTAAAGAATGCAAATGTAGTTGCCACATAAACATTTCTTACATTTCTTTCTTTTAACTCTAAGGCTATATCAAGAACTGATTCTCCTGATGCTATCATATCATCTACTATTAATACATCTTTGCCTTCTACATCTCTTCCCATATACTCATGTTGAACAATTGGATTTTTTCCATTTACTATTCTTGAATGGTCTCTTCTCTTATAAAATAAACCTACATCAACACCTAAAACACTTGAATAATAAATTGCTCTATCCATTGCACCAGTATCTGGACTAATAACTATAAGCTTATCTTTATTTAATTCTAATGTATTTTCATTTTTTATAAGTGACTTTACTATATCATATGTTGGATAAAAATTCTCAAAAGATAAAAGTGGAATTGCATTTTGTACGTTAGGATCATGCACATCAAATGTTAATACTTCATGTACACCTAATCTTTCTAACTCTTGAAGTGCTAATGCACAATCTAACGATTCTCTACCTTTACGTCTATGTTGTCTTGATTCATATAAAAGTGGCATTATTACTGTAATTTTTGCAGCCTTACCTCTTATTGCAGAAACTGTTCTTTTTATGTCTTGGAAATGTTCATCAGGCCCCTTATGATTAATAAACCCAAACATTTTATATGTACAACTATAATTACCAATGTCACATAAAATATATATGTCTTTACCTCTAACACTCTCTGATATCTTAACTTTACCTTCTCCGTTAGAAAATCTTATTTCATTAGTTGGTATTAAAAATGATTTATTTGTATTTCTCTTTTGTTGAATAAGCTTATCAACAGCTTCTCCAAGCTCCTTGCAACTTTCTAATGCAATTAATCCTAATTCATGTTTTAATTCTGACATAAAAAATTTCCCCTTTTCCTTTTTATTTAATCCCCTATCTTAAATATGGGTTGATGATATATTAAATGTTTAATATACACCATGATAAATCAAAAAATCATTTAAAATATTAAAATTTAATATTTACATAAATTTATAATCTTTCCTTTAATATCTATAACTTCTAATCATTAATAGTATATACTAATAACGAACATTAATAAATAGTTATATTAAATTATTCTTTATTTTAGACTTTTTTGCTTATTTTTATTATAATTTATTATATTTAGTATTTCTATATTAAAATTTTACAAATATCCTATTATATATTTGTTTAAATTAATTGTTTATAATACTAAAAACTTTTTAAGAAAGGATATATTAAGGATATATTATGGAATACTCACATTACGAAAGATTATTTAACATTAAAACAACTGGAGAACAACAAGGCTTTTATGAATCTCATCATTATAATAGATACGAAGCTACTTCTTACTTTGCATTAGAAACATTATTTAAAGAATATCCTCTTTCTTCTAATGATTGTATAGTTGACTTTGGCTGTGGAAAAGGAAGACTTTCTTTTTACATAAATTATTACTATAATTGCAAAATAACAGGAATTGAAATGAATAATAATTATTTTGATATTTGCATTAATAATAAAAAGAATTATTTAAAAAATTATAATAAAGAAAAGAATAAAATTGAATTTTTAAATATATTTGCAGAAAAATATAAAATTTCTAGTACTGATAACAAATTTTATTTCTTTAATCCTTTTTCTGTTCAGTTATTCATGAAAGTAATTAATAACATACTTATATCACTAGAAAAATCTCCTCGTGATATAGATTTAATATTATATTATCCATCTGATGAATACATATATTATTTAGAAAATTATACAGGCTTTTTATTATATAAAGAAATAGAACTACCTAACTTAAGTATAAATGATAAAAGACAAAAATTTTCAATATATAGGTTAACTGTTTAAACACAATTTATTACTTAAATTCTAATATTATTATTTTTAGGATAAAAAATGGGATGTCGCATTAAGAATAAATCCTACAATATATTGTATTAATTTTTATTTTTTAAAACAATATATTGTGTATAAAAGTTTTAGTGCAACAGCCCATTACCTCATAACATTAATAGAATCAAATTTTTACAATCTAATAAATCTCCACTAAATTGTCTAGTAAAAGCATAACATGCTTTCTTCGGGACAATTTTTTACGTTTCAATAAATTTACACTAAATTGTCCAGTAAAAGCATAACATGCTTTTACTCTATCCAAAATATTTCTGAAAATAAAAAAAGTATCTAGTCTTAAACTAGATACTTTACCTGGCAACGTTCTACTCTCCCACACGGTCACCCATGCAGTACCATTGACGCTGTAGAGCTTAACTGTCCTGTTCGGAATGGGAAGGAGTGTTTCCTCTACGCCATCATCACCAGATGCTATAGTTTTCTAAACCTCTGATTTAGTTAAAACTTTGTACTCCTCAACTTTGTTGAGTAAGTTTCCTTTAGAGATTGTTATCTCAAAATTGCACATGAATTATCTTATGTTATTGGTCAAGCCCTCGACCTATTAGTATCAGTCAGCTAAATACGTTACCGCACTTCCACCTCTGACCTATCAACCTTGTGTTCTTCAAGGGGTCTTACTAGCTTATGCTATGGGAAATCTCATCTTGAGGGGGGCTTCACGCTTAGATGCTTTCAGCGTTTATCCCTTCCCGACTTAGCTACCCAGCCATGCTCTTGGCAGAACAACTGGTGCACCAGAGGTCAGTCCATCCCGGTCCTCTCGTACTAAGGACAGCTCCTCTCAAATTTCCTACGCCCGCGACGGATAGGGACCGAACTGTCTCACGACGTTCTGAACCCAGCTCGCGTGCCGCTTTAATGGGCGAACAGCCCAACCCTTGGGACCTACTACAGCCCCAGGATGCGACGAGCCGACATCGAGGTGCCAAACCTCCCCGTCGATGTGGACTCTTGGGGGAGATCAGCCTGTTATCCCCGAGGTAGCTTTTATCCGTTGAGCGATGGCCCTCCCACGAGGTACCACCGGATCACTAAGCCCGACTTTCGTCCCTGCTCGACTTGTAGGTCTCG
This sequence comes from Clostridium sp. ETTB3, assembly GCF_053571985.1. Classification (NCBI taxonomy): domain Bacteria; kingdom Bacillati; phylum Bacillota; class Clostridia; order Eubacteriales; family Clostridiaceae; genus Clostridium; species Clostridium sp. ETTB3. The sequence goes on along the minus strand of NZ_CP199832.1, from coordinate 690,390 downwards.
CAGTCAGGCTCCCTTCTGCCTTTGCACTCTACGAACGATTTCCGACCGTTCTGAGGGAACCTTTGGGCGCCTCCGTTACTTTTTAGGAGGCGACCGCCCCAGTCAAACTGCCCACCTAACAATGTCCAGTCACCAGATTCATGGCGTCCTGTTAGAACCCCAGTACTGTCAGGGTGGTATCCCAAGGTTGACTCCACTAAGGCTGACGCCCTAGTTTCCCAGTCTCCCACCTATCCTGTACAGACAATACCGGAATTCAATGCTAAGCTACAGTAAAGCTCTACGGGGTCTTTCCGTCCAATCGCGGGTAGCGAGCATCTTCACTCGCACTACAACTTCGCCGGATTTGCAGTTGAGACAGTGCCCAAGTCATTACGCCATTCGTGCGGGTCAGAACTTACCTGACAAGGAATTTCGCTACCTTAGGACCGTTATAGTTACGGCCGCCGTTTACTGGGGCTTAAGTTCACACCTTCGCTTGCGCTAAGTGTTCCCCTTAACCTTCCAGCACCGGGCAGGCGTCAGCCCCTATACATCAGCTTACGCTTTAGCAGAGACCTGTGTTTTTGCTAAACAGTTGCTTGGGCCTATTCTCTGCGGCCTGCTCTCGCAGGCACCCCTTCTCGCGAACTTACGGGGTCAATTTGCCTAGTTCCTTAACTGCAATTCTTCCGCCGGCCTTAGGATTCTCTCCTCATCTACCTGTGTCGGTTTGCGGTACGGGCACTACTTCTCTCTCTAGATGCTTTTCTTGGAAGCATGGAATCATGTACTTCGGTCTTAATGACCTTCCCCATCACGCCTCAGAATTGTTACAGCGGATTTGCCTACCGTAACTTCCTAAACGCTTAGACTAGCATTTCCAATCGCTAGCACACACTATCCTTCTCCGTCACACCCTCGATAATAACGATGGTAGTGGTATCGGAATATCAACCGATTGTCCATCGCCTACGCCTTTCGGCCTCGGCTTAGGTCCCGACTAACCCTCAGCGGACGAGCCTTCCTGAGGAAACCTTAGATATTCGGCCTGTAGGATTCTCACCTACATCTCGCTACTAATGCCAACATTCTCACTCGTAATCAGTCCACCGCTCCTTCCGGTACGACTTCAGCCCGATTACGACGCTCCCCTACCACTTGCAATTACTTGCAAATCCGTAGCTTCGGTGGTAAGTTTAGCCCCGGTACATTTTCGGCGCAGGATCTCTCGACTAGTGAGCTATTACGCACTCTTTAAATGAGTGGCTGCTTCTAAGCCAACATCCTAGTTGTCTTAGAAATCCCACATCCTTTTCCACTTAACTTACACTTTGGGACCTTAGCTGACGGTCTGGGCTGTTTCCCTTTTGACCACGGATCTTATCATTCGTAGTCTGACTGCCGGACTTAATGTATATGGCATTCGGAGTTTGATAAGGTTCGGTAAGCGATATGCCCCCTAGCCCATTCAGTGCTCTACCTCCACTACACATATCCGACGCTAGCCCTAAAGCTATTTCGGGGAGAACCAGCTATCTCCGAGTTCGATTGGAATTTCTCCGCTATCCACAGCTCATCCCATGCTTTTTCAACAGCAACGTGGTTCGGTCCTCCACGAAGTTTTACCCTCGCTTCAACCTGGCCATGGATAGGTCACCCGGTTTCGGGTCTACGGCATGCAACTAGTCGCCCTATTAAGACTCGGTTTCCCTTCGGCTCCGTACCTTAAGTACTTAACCTTGCTACATACCGTAACTCGTTGGCTCGTTCTACAAAAAGCACGTCATCACCCTCATAAGGGGCTTTGACCGGTTGTAGGCACACGGTTTCAGGTTCTATTTCACTCCCCTCCCGGGGTTCTTTTCACCTTTCCCTCACGGTACTGCTTCACTATCGGTCATCAGGTAGTATTTAGCCTTGGGAGGTGGTCCTCCCTGCTTCCCACAAGGTTTCACGTGTCTCGTGGTACTCTGGATCAGAACTTGATTATCTTGACTTTCACCTACAGGACTATTACCTCCTACGGTCCAACTTTCCAGTTGTGTTCGGTTAATCACGACTTCTCGTTAATGTTCTGTCCGCAACCCCAAAGATAAATCTTTGGTTTGGGCTCTTTCCCTTTCGCTCGCCGCTACTTAGGAAATCGATTTTTCTTTCTCTTCCTCTAGGTACTTAGATGTTTCAGTTCCCTAGGTTTACCCTCGTATAGCTATGTATTCACTATACGATACATGGGGTTTCCCATGTGTGTTCCCACATTCGGAAATCTCCGGATCACTGGCTATGTGCGCCTACCCGAAGCTTATCGCAGCTTATCACGTCCTTCATCGGCTCCTGATGCCAAGGCATTCACCATGCGCCCTTTGTAGCTTGACCTTTACTCGTTTACTATATCTTATTACTTCGTCAACTATGAAATCTATTCATTCACGTACACAAGTACTGTTCATTTCATATCTTTCTTGTTTCCTTGTACTAAGCTATATTAAACTTCGTAACCTATCAGTCAAAAATTTTCAAAGTTTTGCATTTAATATTTTCGCAACAACTCTTCATTACTTCAGAGTTGTAAGTTCGAATTACCAAATTAAAATTTGGATTCTCACTTAAGAATATTTCTTGGCTTACTTCTCAATATGTTTTGAAGTTATATATAATTCATGTGCAATTTTCAAAGAACAAAATTTACAGTTATAAACTTAGCATTACTACGTCAACTTCCTCGTTCTGCTACTCACGTATATCATACGCTCCATTGCTCATTCGTCGTTTCCTCGTACTGCTTACTTCTAACAGTAAATTAATTTTGAGAAACATGGTTTCTCAAAATTGAACAGACTAGTTAAACCAGTATCTTTTAAGATTTACGAAACAAACATCTTGTTGTTTCATTTCTCCATAGAAAGGA